>NZ_CP150918.1:2475000-3857500 GCF_039908635.1 Pseudomonas purpurea | reverse complement strand
TGTAACGGGGCTCAAACCATACACCGAAGCTACGGGTATCACTTAGGTGATGCGGTAGAGGAGCGTTCTGTAAGCCTGTGAAGGTGAGTTGAGAAGCTTGCTGGAGGTATCAGAAGTGCGAATGCTGACATGAGTAACGACAATGGGTGTGAAAAACACCCACGCCGAAAGACCAAGGTTTCCTGCGCAACGTTAATCGACGCAGGGTTAGTCGGTCCCTAAGGCGAGGCTGAAAAGCGTAGTCGATGGAAAACAGGTTAATATTCCTGTACTTCTGGTTATTGCGATGGAGGGACGGAGAAGGCTAGGCCAGCTTGGCGTTGGTTGTCCAAGTTTAAGGTGGTAGGCTGGAATCTTAGGTAAATCCGGGATTCTAAGGCCGAGAGCTGATGACGAGTTACCCTTTGGGTGACGAAGTGGTTGATGCCATGCTTCCAAGAAAAGCTTCTAAGCTTCAGGTAACCAGGAACCGTACCCCAAACCGACACAGGTGGTTGGGTAGAGAATACCAAGGCGCTTGAGAGAACTCGGGTGAAGGAACTAGGCAAAATGGCACCGTAACTTCGGGAGAAGGTGCGCCGGTGAGGGTGAAGGACTTGCTCCGTAAGCTCATGCCGGTCGAAGATACCAGGCCGCTGCGACTGTTTATTAAAAACACAGCACTCTGCAAACACGAAAGTGGACGTATAGGGTGTGACGCCTGCCCGGTGCCGGAAGGTTAATTGATGGGGTTAGCTAACGCGAAGCTCTTGATCGAAGCCCCGGTAAACGGCGGCCGTAACTATAACGGTCCTAAGGTAGCGAAATTCCTTGTCGGGTAAGTTCCGACCTGCACGAATGGCGTAACGATGGCGGCGCTGTCTCCACCCGAGACTCAGTGAAATTGAAATCGCTGTGAAGATGCAGTGTATCCGCGGCTAGACGGAAAGACCCCGTGAACCTTTACTATAGCTTTGCACTGGACTTTGAATTTGCTTGTGTAGGATAGGTGGGAGGCTTTGAAGCGTGGACGCCAGTCTGCGTGGAGCCAACCTTGAAATACCACCCTGGCAACTTTGAGGTTCTAACTCAGGTCCGTTATCCGGATCGAGGACAGTGTATGGTGGGTAGTTTGACTGGGGCGGTCTCCTCCTAAAGAGTAACGGAGGAGTACGAAGGTGCGCTCAGACCGGTCGGAAATCGGTCGTAGAGTATAAAGGCAAAAGCGCGCTTGACTGCGAGACAGACACGTCGAGCAGGTACGAAAGTAGGTCTTAGTGATCCGGTGGTTCTGTATGGAAGGGCCATCGCTCAACGGATAAAAGGTACTCCGGGGATAACAGGCTGATACCGCCCAAGAGTTCATATCGACGGCGGTGTTTGGCACCTCGATGTCGGCTCATCACATCCTGGGGCTGAAGCCGGTCCCAAGGGTATGGCTGTTCGCCATTTAAAGTGGTACGCGAGCTGGGTTTAGAACGTCGTGAGACAGTTCGGTCCCTATCTGCCGTGGACGTTTGAGATTTGAGAGGGGCTGCTCCTAGTACGAGAGGACCGGAGTGGACGAACCTCTGGTGTTCCGGTTGTCACGCCAGTGGCATTGCCGGGTAGCTATGTTCGGAATAGATAACCGCTGAAAGCATCTAAGCGGGAAACTAGCCTCAAGATGAGATCTCACTGGAACCTTGAGTTCCCTGAAGGGCCGTCGAAGACTACGACGTTGATAGGTTGGGTGTGTAAGCGCTGTGAGGCGTTGAGCTAACCAATACTAATTGCCCGTGAGGCTTGACCATATAACACCCAAGCAATTTAGTGACTCGAGAGAGCGCCAGATTGCGGTGTGTGAAGACGAAACGAACCGAAAGTTTGCGATTCACAAAGCACCGAGATCTATCACATCCCCATTCGCTGGAGCGTGAACCGAAAGGCACACGAGCTGGCTACCGAATTTCTTGACGACCATAGAGCATTGGAACCACCTGATCCCATCCCGAACTCAGTAGTGAAACGATGCATCGCCGATGGTAGTGTGGGGTTTCCCCATGTGAGAGTAGGTCATCGTCAAGATTAAATTCCGAAACCCCTATCTGCGTATGCAGGTAGGGGTTTTGTTTTGCCTGCGATAAAGCCATCAGTGGAAATACCCCTGGTGACTGCCCACGCCAGTGGTCGTTTTGGCCGTCAAGGACAGCGAGCGAGGGAAATTGCCCGTCAGTGTCCGTGCAGTTTTTGGTATGGTGCAGCTCGTTTTTTAAGGGACTGATGTCAGCGCAAGGAGCGGCGTCCAACTTAGTCAAAGAGTTGCAGTAGAAATGCCTGAAGCGATCCCGATCAAAGACCACGAGAAAGAGTCCCGGCTGGTCAATAAGCGGCTGCTGGCCTGCGCGCTATTCGTTGTCGCCATTACCTGCGCATTGGTCGTGCGTATGTATGTCCTGCAAGTGCTCGAGTACGACTACCACTCGACCATCTCTGAAAACAACCGTGTGCATGTCCTGCCCATCACGCCGACTCGTGGCCTGATTTATGACCGTAACGGTGTGGTCCTGGCGGACAATCGACCGAGTTTCAACCTCACCATCACCCGTGAGCGCGCCAATGACGTGAAGGGCGAGCTGGATTCTCTGGTCAGTCTTCTGCATTTGCCGACCGAGGACCGTACGCTGTTTGACAAGGCCATGAAGCAGGCGCGCCACCCGTTTGTGCCGGTCACATTGTTTTATGAGCTGACTGAAGAACAGATCGCCATCGTGGCTGTGAACGAGTTCCGCCTGCCAGGCATCGAAGTCGAGCCGCAATTTGTTCGGCATTACCCATTGGCCGCGCACTTTGCCCACTCGATTGGCTATGTAGGGCGGATCAATGAAAAAGAATCCAAGACGCTGGATTCAGTGGAGTACCGCGGCACTCAATCGATTGGCAAGACTGGCATCGAGCGCTTCTACGAGTCCGAACTGCATGGCCATGTAGGTTATGAAGAAGTCGAAACCAACGCCCAGGGACGCGTGTTGCGAGTGCTCAAGCACACCGATCCGGTTCCCGGAAAGAACATTGTATTGAGTCTCGACGTCAAACTTCAGGCAGCGGCTGAAGATGCGTTGGGTGATCGACGCGGTTCCGTGGTTGCGCTGGATCCATCGACCGGTGAAGTACTGGCGATGGTCAGCAAGCCGAGCTTTGACCCGAATCTGTTCGTTACCGGCATCAGCTTCAAGGAGTACGCGGCGCTTCACGACTCCATCGACCGACCGCTATTCAATCGGGTGCTGCGCGGGTTGTATGCGCCGGGCTCGACAATCAAGCCTGAAGTGGCCATTGCCGGACTCGACACGGGCGTGGTCACGGCTTCGACCCGGGTCTTTGATCCGGGTTATTACCAGTTGCCGGATTTCGATCACAAGTATCGCAACTGGAATCACAGTGGCGACGGTTGGGTCGAGATGGACGCTGCGATCATGCGTTCCAACGACACCTATTTTTATGACCTTGCGCACAAGCTGGGTATTGATCGCCTGCACGATTACATGGCGATGTTCGGACTGGGCGAAAAAGTCTCGCTGGACATGTTCGAAGAGTCGGCTGGACTGATGCCATCCCAGGCCTGGAAGCGCGCGACCCGTCGTCAGCCTTGGTTCCCCGGCGAGACGGTGATTCTCGGCATCGGTCAGGGCTACATGCAAGTCACCCCACTGCAACTGGCCCAAGCCACCGCGTTGATCGCCAATAAAGGCGTGTGGAATCGACCGCACCTGGCCAGGACAGTTGGCGATGTTGCGCCAGTGGACCCACATCCGATGCCCAATATCCTGCTGAAAAACCCGAGAGATTGGGAGCAGGTCAATCATGGGATGCAGATGGTCATGCACGATCCACGAGGCATTGCTCGCGCGGCTGCGGCCGGAGCGCAATACCGGATCGCCGGCAAGAGCGGCACCGCGCAGGTGGTCGCGATCAAGCAGGGTGAGCGTTATGACCGCTTGAAAACCCGAGAGCGTAACCGCGATAACGCCTTGTTTGTAGGGTTCGCCCCGGCCGAGCACCCGAAAATCGTCATCTCGGTCATGATCGAAAACGGCGAGGCGGGTGGCCGCGTCGCCGGGCCGGTGGTGCGACAGATCATGGACGCCTGGCTACTGGATCAGGACGGCCACCTGAAACCGCAATACGCCAGCCCCACCAAATTGCCGGGCGATCCCCACGTATAAGAAATTGACGATCCATGCTGTGGAGTGCTGAGGATTGGATCGATGAGGACTGTCAGAATCCTCTGGTCACCAGGCTGTCCCGGCAGCGGGCAGGCTCCAGAACCGGTGCTCATCGGGGTACCGGGCAGCTCATGTCACCTTCCTCACATTTGAGGTAGCCCTTGAATGTCTTGACCCGTTCGTTGGTCATAATGCTCAGGCAGTTGGCGTAGATGGTCGGGTAGACGCTGCCACCCGTCACGGTGGAGGCCGAAAAGCCGCACTCTGCATCGCGGTAGGCAACCCAGGCACGTTGGGCGCTCACCAGCAGCTTCTTGGTGTCGGGGTCGTCTTTCAGGCGCCCATTGATTTGTTTGTACAGGGCGTTGAGTTCGGCATCGGCGCTTTTGTACATCTTGCCGTAGCACTCATTCATGGTGAGCTGGTCCCTGGCGCTGCCGCAGTCTTCGGCTTGAGCCATGGAGAGGAACAGCAAGGGCGAAAGCGCCACTAGAACACGTTTGTACATGGGAACTCTCTTCTTGAAAAATCGGTGGGCCAGGAGGCCGGCAGTTTAGACGCTGCGGCGCGCAGTCGATGCCAGTAACAGAGCGTCGGCCATTGCCTCAATCTCATCGGCCATGTGCAGCTTGGCTCGCCAGCTCTCGGGAATGCCTTGAGCACCGTAAAACGCCCCGGCCAATTGGCCGACAATTGCCGCCGTGGTGTCGGCATCATCCCCCAGGTTAGCGGCGTGCAGAATGGCGTCTTCCAGGGTGTCGGTGTGTTCGAAGCACCAAAGGGCCGCTTCCAGTGACGCAACACAATAACCGCTGCCAGTGATCTCGGCCCGGGCTTTTGCCCGGTAGCTGCCACGGGCGATGGCCACGACGTTGGGTTCGGTAAAGCGCGCAGTGTCCAGGTTGAACAGCTCGGATTTCGATGCGCCTTGCAGGGCTTTACCGATCAGTTCGGCGAACAACTGACAACACTCGATGGCTTCCGGGGCGGCGTGGGTGGTGCGTGAACTGGCGGCAGCAAACTCGCGCACTTGATGGCACTCGGGGGAGTAAAACAGCACCGCTGGCGCCAGCCGCATCAGTGAGCCGTTGCCTGCCGAGTAAGGATCTGCCGAACCTGCGAATGGATCACCGGTGAGCTGATAACGGCTCAAGGCATCACGTACGGTCATGCCAATGTCGAAGCAATCGCCGGTCGAACTCAGGTAACCCCACTGCCACCAATTAAGATATCGCCCCATCTGGTCGATGGCATCGAAGCCGTTTTTTCTCAGCAGGCTTTCTGCCAGGCACAATGCCATTGAGGTGTCATCGGTCCACTGGCCCGGTTTGAGGTTGAAGGGACCGCCGCCCACCATGTCGGTGAGGGGCCGAAATGACCCTCGTGGCTGGAACTCGACACTGGTGCCAACGGCATCGCCGCAGGCCAGCCCCAACAAAGCGCCGCGATAACGATCGCAAAGAGTGAGTGGCATGAATCGTCCTTGGTCTGGTTTTATCGTCGGCGACAGTAGCATTTTCCACCGTCATCGCAGGCCGACAGAGTCTATCAAAATGTATTAATGCAACACTCAGGTTGCGGATTTCCCATTACCGACCTAGGGTCAATGCAGGAGGTGACCCATGAACCTGTCCGATCGCATCGAAAGAAAGATTCTGCTCAAGGCTCCACGCTCTCAGGTCTGGCGCGCACTGGCCAACGCCGAGTCCTTCGGTCAGTGGTTCGGTGTCGCATTGGAGGGTAAGCGGTTTGTCGCCGGTGAGCGTACCGAAGGGAAAATTACCTACCCCGGATATGAACATTTGTTCTGGGATGTTCAGGTCATGCGGGTCGAGCCCGAGCGCGTGTTCGCCTTTCGCTGGCACCCGTATGCCGTGGACCCCGAGGCCGACTATTCAACAGAACCCACTACGTTGGTGCTGTTCGAACTCGAGGACATGGACGGCGGCACGTTGTTGCGGGTTGTGGAGTCAGGGTTCGATGGCATTCCCGCCGAGCGCCGTCTCAAGGCCTTTCGCATGAACAGCCGCGGTTGGGACGATCAAATGACCAACATCGAGACTTACCTTGCCGCTCCCTGACATCACGACGTTGAAACCCGCACCGCGCCATTCGGCGCTGGATCAGTCTGCTTTGACCTTCGCCGCACTGGGAGACGAAACCCGGTTGCGGCTGGTGGCGGTGCTGTGCGGCGGAGGCGCGATGTCCATCGCGCAACTGACCCAAGGCACCGATATCACGCGTCAGGCCGTGACCAAACACCTGCGGGTTCTGGCGGACGCGGGCCTGGTACGCGATACGAAACTGGGGCGCGAGCGGTTATGGGTGTTCGAACCGACGCAACTGAATGACGCACGCCATTCGCTGGAGGTCATCAGCCAGCAGTGGGATCAGGCGTTGCAGGGGCTGAAGGCGCTGGATGCCTGACGTCTCTAGGGGTTTACGGTAGTGCGGTTATGGCGAAAGGCTTACACGTGTTGGTAGCGTTGTCGTCTTTTGCACACGGGTTCCAATGCGTAATCTACACCCATCAACTGAAGCACAGGATGTGCTCAGGATCACGGATGATCGACCATAAGCAAGGAACGCTGCCGACATGGAGTCGTAATGGTCTTGAAAAAAACCCGCTTAGGCGGGTTTTTTTTCGTCTGCACAACACCCGATTTCTCGACAGCGCTGTCAGATCGTCAAAGGCTTACACACGGTGGATGCTTTGTCGTCTGTTTACCCCTGGACGATGCGTCTAATCTAGCTTCATCAACTGAAGCGCAGGACGCGCTCAGGATCATGGATGATCGACCATAGGCCAGGATGGCCGCCGACAGGATGTCGTTATGGTCTTGGAAAAACCCGCTTCGGCGGGTTTTTTTATGGGCGATGGAAAACCCAGGGTCAGACTTCTTCCCCCCTCACACACGCGGGCACCGGGTCGGATATGCACCGCTGTGAGTCGCCTTCGGTGAGCTCAGCGCCCAGGTGTTTGCGAGCACAGGGCCATGCACCGCGTGCTTTGTATCCAGATCAATTTTTTGTCTGTATCAGATCGGCGCCCTAATCTACGGCCTTAAATGACGGAGCGCCGTGGCCATGGTCGACCTTACAAGCCTTTCGATGTTCATCGGTGCGGTGTTGCTCTTGCTCATGTCGCCGGGGCCGAACATGGCGTTTGTCATCAGTCATGGCGTGCGATACGGCTGGCGCGGCGGCGTTGCGTCGGGGATAGGCATCGGGGTCGCCGACTTGTTGCTGACCGTCCTGACTGCGACGGGCGTCACGGCGATCATTGCCGGTTGGCCCCCGGCTTTTGACCTGATTCGTTATGCCGGTGTGCTTTATTTGCTTTGGCTGGCGTTCAAGGCTTTGCAGCGCCCGGTCAGCGACATAGTGTCGCAGGCACCCCTGGTTCCATTAAAAACCGTGCTGGTGAGGGCGCTGCTCAATAGCGTTTTGAACCCTAAGGCTGTGCTGTTTTTCATGGTGTTCCTGCCGCAATTTGTCCGTCCGGAAGAGGGGGCGGTCGCCTTTCAGTTGATCAATCTGGGCGTTGTTTTGACGCTGGTGAGCGTTGTGTTCCATACGCTACTCGGTGTTTTCGGTGGCGCCCTGAGTCGCTGTTTCTCGGCCTCTTCGAGGTTTTCACGTGCGCAGGCGCGGGTTTTGGCCGTCGTGTTGCTGGTGCTTGCCTTGCGTTTGGCCTTGATGGCACGTCCGGCTTGATCCTGCCCAAAAACGCGGTAGACGGGCGCTGAAATCGTTGACGGTGCAACAGCTCTACCGTTGAGAAAAATTCTCAATGCAAGCACGGATCATCCGTGAGGACCAGTTTAGAGGACCTACCAATATTGGTAGGTTTACCGTAGGAAGAATCCGAGTAGAGTCTGGAACACAAGACGGGGATAACCCCGGATGGAAGACCATTCCTTATTTTTCATGCCCGCAAAGGGACGTGATGATTTGAAATAAGGAGCGGGCGTTTTTCATTCTGCTTAGTTCAATTAAAAAATGTCGCAATTTAGCCTGGTGCTTTGCTGTGTGCGCGGATTCTTTTGTTTTTTAGCTTCAAATATTACGAAAAAGTTATGCCCGGTGGGCATTTTTTGCTGCTTTATTTTCGTTGGTTATTAGTTGGGCTGTCATTAAGTTGTCATGAACTGACTGCCTTGTTATTCGCAGTTTAATAAAAGGGTCAACACGCTTATGAAGCGAGTCCTGGTCGTGCGCTACTCTCAAAGTGGGCAGTTGAGTTCAGTCATCGAAAGTTTGATTTCGCCTTTGCGTGAGGCGAGTGAAGTGTCCATTCATGAAGTTGTCTTGAAGCCTGCGTCGGCCTATCCGTTCCCGTGGCCGGTCACTACGTTCTTCAACGTATTTCCTGAAACCGTGCAACTTTCACCGCCGGCAATCGAGCCGTTGCAAGTGGATACGCAAACGCCCTATGACCTGGTCATCCTGGCTTATCAGGTCTGGTACTTGTCGCCGTCACCGTTGATCACCGCGTTCCTCAAGAGTGAAGAGGGCAAGCGCCTGGTGTCCGGGCGCCCGGTAGTGACAGTGATTGCCTGCCGCAACATGTGGTTGATGGCCCAGGAGGCAGTCAAGCGATTGCTGACCGAGGGCCGGCGCCCAGTTGCGCGATAACGTGGTGTTTACTGACCGTGCCAACACCTTCGCCACCCTGATCACCACGCCGCGCTGGATGTTGACCGGGCGTCGCGAGTCGTTTTTCGGGCTGCCGCGTGCCGGGATCAGCGACGCCGATATCAAGGGCGCCTCGCGATTCGGTCGGGCGCTTCGCGAAGCACTGGCCAATGATCGGGAAAAAATCGATGCGCCGATGCTCAGCGGCCTGGGCGCTGCCGTGGTCAACCCGGGGTTGATTCTCAGCGAGAAAGCAGCCCACCGCGGATTCAGATTCTGGTCCGGTCTTATTGTCCGTTGCAGCAAGTATGGAAGCGCAGTAAGAGCGAGCTTGATGATGTTGTTTCTCGTGTACCTGATGTTGGTAATTACAACCGTTCTGCCGATTTCGTTAGTGTTACGTCGTTTGCTTCATCCCTTCATCCGGGCGCGTATCGATGCATTGCAGCATTACTACGAACAACCGTCCGGGTCGCAACTAAACCTTAAAGCCGAAGAGTGAAATGCTATGAGTGATTCGTTTGCCTATATTACGAAGACGTCCACTTTCATGCCGGGTGAGGCAGTGGACAACGATACGATGGAAAGCATTCTCGGTTATGTGGGTGGGCGTCCTTCAAGATCGCGTCAGGTGGTCTTGCGCAATAACGGCATTAAACAGCGTTATTACGTACTCGACCGGGAAACCGGGATTCCAAAGTTCACCAACGCCGATATCACGGCACTGGCAGTAAAAGGCCTGGTGGGTGATGGTTTTGCCCTCGATAACATCGAATGCCTGTCGACCGGCACCACCTTGCCTGACCAACTCATGCCTAACCACGGCGTGATGGTGCACGGTGTTCTGGGTAACAAACCGTGCGAAGTAGTGTCCACGGCCGGTATCTGCCTGGCCGGTTTGACCGCACTGAAATACGCGTACCTGTCGGTTCTGTCGGGTGCCAGCAACAACGCGGTGGCCACGGCCTCCGAAGTGCTGTCGCCAGTGCTGCATGCACGCAACTTCGACAGCGAAAACGAAGCCCTGGTCGCGCAGTTGGCGGCACGCCCGGAAATCGCGTTCGAGAAAGACTTCCTGCGCTGGATGCTGTCCGACGGTGCCGGTGCGTTCCTGATCGAGAACAAGCCACGCAACACGGGCACTTCGCTGCGGATCGACTGGGTGGACATTTTCTCCTACGCCGACGTCCTGCCAACCTGCATGTATGCCGGTGCAGAGAAGGGTGAAAACGAGGAACTGACCAGCTGGAAACTGCTGAGCCCGGCACAGTGGGGCGAGCGTTCGATTTTCGCGATCAAGCAGGACGTGCGCCTGCTCAACGAAAACGTGGTCAATTACTCCCTCGGCAAGCCGCTGCGTGAAGTCATGGTCAAGCGCAACCTGTCGCCAGAGCACATTGACTGGTTCCTGCCGCACATGTCCTCCGAGTACTTCCGCAAGCCGATTGCGCAGTGCCTGGCAGACAACGAGTTTGATATTCCTCAGGAACGCTGGTTCACCAACCTGTCGCAGCGCGGCAACACCGGCGCGGCATCGATCTACATCATGGTGCATGAGCTGATCGAGTCGGGTCGTCTGAAACAGGGTCAGCGCATTCTGTGCTTCGTGCCGGAAAGCGGCCGATTCTCCGGTGGCCTCATGCAACTGACTGTGATGTAAGCAACCGACCTCTTAATTAGTGCAACACACCAAGGAATGGCTATGGACACTATCGAACAACGCGTCAAAAGAGTGGTAGCAAGGGAATTGGGCGTCGAGGAAGCCAAAGTGCTGAACGTCCATTCGTTTGCCGAGGACCTGGAAGCCGATTCGCTGGCCAGGGTTGAACTGGTGCTGGCACTCGAAAACGAGTTCGACATCACCATCCCGGACGATCAGGCCGATGGCTTGCAGACCGTCCAGCAAGCGATCGATTACGCTCGTGAGGCGCTAGGCAGCGCGGTCACGGCCTAACGTCGCAACGTCGATGTGGCCGGGGCCTGGTTGGCTGGCCGGAGTAGTTACCCCCGGACCACATCTACGTTTGAACACACCCATGGCTTATGCCCGATCAAGTCGCGCCGCAGCACGCTCGACGATCTCGGCACGCAGCTTCACCGATTGCACGGAACGCCGGTTGGCCTCTTCCAGTACTGCCCGTGGCGCAGTCTGCGGGGTGCCGGAGTCGAATGGCGGGGCCGGTGCATACTCAAGTTGTAGCTGAACCAGTTGCGCCACATCATCGCCGAACAGTTCGGCGGCCAGGGTCAGCGCAAAGTCGATACCTGCCGTAATCCCGCCGCCGGTCAACAGATTGCCGTCGCGCACCACCCGATCCTGAACCGGGATCGCTCCCAACGGTTTCAACAAGTCGTGGTAGGGCCCAGTGCGTTGTCGCACGTTTGCCCCGCAATAACCCTGCTGCGCCCAGCACCAACGCTCCCGTGCATACCGAGGTGACATACCGTGCGCTGGCGGCTTTGTGCTGGATGAATTCCAGTGTTTGCGGGTCTTCGATCAATGGCCCGACGCCGCCGCCACCGGGGATGCAGATCACGTCCAGGGCCGGGCAGTCGGCGAACGTGGTGGTCGGCAACAACACCAGGCCGGTGCTGGCAGTCACTGGGGCGAGGTCTTTCCAGATCAGATGCACTTTCACGTCCGGCAGCGAGGCCAGCACGTCGTAAGGGCCGGTCAGGTCCAGCTGCTGAACCTGTGGAAACAACAGAAAACCGATGTGTACCGTCATGGCGTAATCCCTTGGGGCTGGTTGGGCGCACCCGGCATGGGTGGACGGTTTGACTGTAGGCCCGTAGGATTTGGCGTATACGCCAATCACCCCACGAATCACGCCAATCATGCACACATCGCCGAAAACCATTCATGTGCTGGCCTTCGCCAACGTGCAAGTGCTCGACGTTACCGGGCCGTTGCAAGTGTTCGCCTCGGCCAACGACCTGGCAGCCAGCCAAGGCCTGCCGCTGCCGTATGCCGCCAGCGTGATCGCCGCGCCGGGCGGGGCGGTGATGTCTTCGGCCGGGTTGGCGTTGGTGGCCGAGCCGCTGCCGACACAGGCATCCGACACGCTGATTGTCGCGGGTGGCTGGGGCGTTTATACGGCGGCCGAGGACCAACCGCTGGTGACCTGGGTGCGCGAACAGGCGGCAGTGTCGCGGCGGGTGGCGTCGGTGTGCACCGGGGCATTTTTGCTTGCGGCCAGTGGCTGGCTCGACGGTCGTCGAGTGGTAACGCACTGGACACGCTGCGAGCAACTGGCGCGTCAACACCCGTTGCTGAAGGTCGAGCCCAACCCGATTTTCATCAACGATGGGCCGGTCTGGACCTCGGCCGGGGTCACCGCCGGCATTGACCTGGCCTTGGCGCTGGTGGAAGAGGACCTGGGGCGCGCCATGGCCCTGGAAGTCGCCCGGCAACTGGTGGTGTTTCTCAAGCGGCCGGGCGGGCAGTCGCAGTTCAGCGTGACGTTGGCCTTGCAGAACGACGGCCAGCGCTTCGACGACTTGCATGCCTGGATCGCCGAAAACCTGTCGATGGACCTGGGCATTCCCACGCTGGCGCTGCAGGCCGGCATGAGCGAACGCAGTTTCGTGCGTCATTACCGCGCCGACACTGGCCAGACCCCGGCGCGCGCCATCGAATTGATTCGTGTCGAGACGGCCCGGCGCTTGCTCAGTGATACCGGCGTGGCGATCAAGCGGATCGCCGTACAGTGCGGTTTCGGCAGTGAGGAAACCTTGCGTCGCAGTTTCTTCAGGGTCATGGGCGTAACGCCCCAAGCGTACCGGGAGCGTTTTTCGGCCGAGCGCTGAGGGCTTTACTGCACCCGCGTCAACTCACCATCGCGGTACAGCACTTCGCAGCCCAGCCAGGTCGGGTCCACGTGGGGCAACACTGCCGAAGGTTTGCGCAACTCGCGCAACAAGGTCGAGCCGTGGGACAAGCGCCCACCCATGCGCGCGATCACCGCCCGTGCGGCTTGATAGTGGGCGTGACGGCCGGGGTCGAGGGTGTCTTCGAGCAGAATGTCGTCGCCCAGAATGCCTTGCACTTGCCCAGGATAAATCATGAACCCGGTGGCGTGTTCGGTGCCCTCGCGCCCGTCCTGCCAGAAACTCCCGTCGCGGCTGCGCACCTCCGTGTGAGGCGCGAACCAGTAGGCGCGGTCGGCCTGCGGCACCGCGTGGTGCAGGCGGAAAAACACCCGCATCAGGTTGTCGCGATACCACTCGCGCACTTGCAGGTAATGACCGCGCATGCCCGGCAACCCCAGCGAATGGGCGAGGCTGATCGCGCCGGACCACTGTGCAAACGCCTGTAACGGCAACGCCGTCGGTGCCGGGCGTGGGGTGCCCGGATCGGTTTCCCACGGCAGACGATGCGGGCAGTGCTCGAGGTTGTCGTACGCGGTGGGCGGACGGCCCAGCAGGTCGCCGCCGCTGCTGGCCAGCGCCGTGGCGATGCACAGGTTGCCTTGCACCACGAACACGTAGAAACGCGTGAACCAGTCGGCGAGTTGCTGGCCACTGGCGCCAACCGCCGTCAGTTCGGCCAGTTCCTGATCGAAGCGCCGCAGCCCGGTTTCCAGGGTCCGCAGATGCTGGCGGGCCTTGCGCTGCATGCGCAGGAACAACGGCAGCGAGCGCAACAGGCGCAGCGGCTGCCACGGCAGGTGCGGCGTGGCGCCACCGACTTCGCCGGCATAACTGGCGGCCGACACACCCCAGTCCGCCAGCCGTGCCAGGAACAGGTCATTGTTGATATAGGACGCGCCGCCGAACACGGCGGTGAACGGTTCGTTGTCCTGCAAGCCCCGTGAATCCCAGCGCGCCATGATTGCCGGAATGCTCGCCGCTGCGCGCCGTTGGGCGTACTCCACCAGGCGGCTGGGTTGCGGCGGCAGGATCTCGGCGATGTTGGCGGCGGTCAGGTGCCGACGCCAACCGTAATCGCTGATCGGCCGGTATTGCAGCAACCACAACTGGCGGCCGTCCCAGGCCCATTCGACATCGCCGGGCACGTAATGAAAGACCCGCAGCACGCCTTGCAGGAACCGCCACAAACGGTCCGTTGTCAGGCCATGCGTGGTCTTGAATTCACCGCTGCGCCAAGCTTTGCCGAGTCGCGACAGAATCGCCCGCTCAGGCGTGACGTGACCATCGGCCAGAGATTCGAGATGACCTTCGACCCATTCCAGCTCCACCGACAGATGCCGCACGAACGCGATCCCGGACAGCAACGGGGTGATGAAGCGTTGCACCACCACTTCCTCGACACCGTCCGCGCTCAGTTGCGCGATGCGTGTGGGCACGTTATCGGTCGGTTCACGCAGGAACGTGGTGCTCAACCCGGCATTCGCCGCGTCGGCCTGATCCTCGCCGTAGCTGGACGAACGCACCGCCCAGCTCGCGCCGGGCTGGCTCGCCAGAAACGCCGGCAACCGCGCATCGTCGCAGGCGTTCAGCGACAGGGCGGGCGGCACCGCTTGCCCGGCCAGCGTCGCCAACCGCAACCGACCGCCCTTGGTGTGGGCGACGAAACCGCGCTCGCCGGATTCCAGCCACGCGGCGAACTCGGCCGGCGCATCGATCCACGGGTAATGGCCCCAACCGGGTTTCAGGCTGATGGTCAGGTCCGCACGGGCGAGGATGGCTGACCATGCCGCCGCTTGTTCGATGCCCAGCACCTTGTCCTGATCGCCCCAGACCAACTCGACCGAATCGCTGACCCATTCCAGCAGCAGCAGCGCGGTGTCGGCTCGCAGTTGTTCCCAGTACGGCACGAAAGCCCGGCAACGCTTGTAACCGGCACCCATGCGCTGGTACTGCGCGGGCGTCCAGGTCCGGGCGGAAAACTTGTGGGCAAACAACGTCGGTGTGTTCGCCAGCAACCAATGAATGGTTTTACGGATCGGCAGCGGCGACATCAGTGCCGGCAACCGCCGTTGCCACAAAAATGCTCCCACTGGTGCGAGCAGGACGCTGCGGGAAAAGTGCCCCGGTTTGCGTTGCAAGGCATGCAGCACCAACAGCGCGTTGACCCCGACCGCCATGATCGCGCTGCCCACCACCGTCGCGGCCAGTAATGCCTGGGCGTAGGCGCCCAGGTCCGCGCACGGCGCTTGCGGGTTATCGCCAAAGCCTGGCAACTCCAGCGGCACCACCTGGTAGCGTTGGAAATGCGGCACGGCGTCGTCCCACCAATCGGCGGCGCTGCCGTTGCCGGCCAACAGGTACAACAAGGGCTTGCTCATCGGTCGTCCTCAGGCCAGGTCGCGCAGGGCGGCGTCGAGCGTCGGGTAGCGGAAGGTGTAGCCGGCCTCGCTCAAGCGTTTCGGCACGACGCGCTGACCGTCAAAAAACAGCTGCGCCATCTCGCCCGCCAAGGCCCGCACGGGTGCGGCCGGAATGTGCAACCACACCGGACGCTTGAGTGCCTTGCCGACGCTGTCGGCGAACATTGCCTGACTGATCGCGTCCGGGGCGACCACGTTGTACGTGCCGCTCAGGCTGCTGTCGTTGAAGGCGCGGGCGATGACCTGAATCACGTCGTCGCGGTGGACCCAACTCATGATCTGCTGACCATCGCCCATGCGCCCGCCGAACCCCAGGCGGAACGGAATCAGCAGCGGCAACAACGCGCCGCCGGGGCCGAACACCACGCCCAGGCGCATCACCACCTGACGCACGCCAAGGGCCACGGCCGGTTGCGCGGCGGCTTCCCAGCGTGAACACAGTTCGGACATGAAACCATCGCCCATCGAGGCGTTTTCATCCAGGGTTTGCGAGGCATCGCGCACGCCGTAGAAACCAATCGCCGAGGCTTGAATCCACAACTCGGGCGTGTGCCTGGAGTTCTTCAGCCAGGCGATCAACGCCTCGGTGGTATTGACGCGGCTGGCGAGCAACTGTGCCTGGCGCTTGGCGCTCCAGCGTGGCCCTGCGACGGGCGCGCCGGCCAGGTTGATGATCACGTCGAAGGTTTCGCGGTGGCCCAGTTTGCTCAGCGAGCGCAGGCAACGGGCGCGGCCGTCGAACAGGTACGCGGCTTTCAGTGGATCGCGCGCCAGTACGCTGACCGTGTGGCCGGCGTCGAGTAATTGGTTGACCAGGGTTTCACCGATGAACCCGGTGCCGCCCGTCACCAGCACGCGTTTGTAAGCGCCGCCGCCGAACGGGTTAGCCGGTTTGCCTTCGCGCTGCATGCGCAGGGCCGCGAGACCGTCGCGAATTCCCGAGGCGGTCACGCCCACCGCAAACAGCGTGAGCAGCCAGCCGCGCCAGCCGAAATCGATGGCCACCAATCCTGTGGGGAGGTCCGACCACTGCGCCAGTTGCACGCCGTACAGGGCGAAAAATGCACCGCCGTTGACCGCCAGCACCGTGTGCATGATCCGCTCGATGGCCGGCAATTTACGGGTGCGGTCCTCGACCACGAAATCCCACAGCGTCAGGCAGATTTCGAGGGCAAACAACGCCGCGATGACGATCGCCCAGGTGCCGTGAAAGGCCAGATGGGCCATGCCCATGAAGAGGATGCCGTAGAAGCACGAGCGCATCGCGTGGATCGACAACTCCAGCCGCGCGCCGTGGCGATAGGGCAGGGCGACGGTCAGTTCGTGGTGGTAAATCGTGTCCAGCGCACCGAGCATCGCTTGCGCGATCAACAGGGCGACCGCCCAGTCCAGAAGGGAAAAATCAGGCATGGTCAGACTCATTCAATGAATTACGACGGTCATGGCGGTACAGCCATAACAGCGGCGGCAATAGGGTCAGCAGCGCAACGCTGTCGAACCACAGGTGGGACCAGACTTGGGCCTGGATGGAAAGCAGCATGTCCTGCGGCGCCCAAACGATGATCCCGGCCATCAGCCACCCCCAGGCCATGGAAGTTTTGAGCCGATTGCCGATATGCACCAGCGCCAGCATGTACAGCGAATAACTTTGCAGCGTGGCGCCGAACAGCGCGAGCCACCAGACTTGCTGCGAGCGGGCGGCGGCGGGTACGGCATCGACCCAAAAAGCGTGTTCGATGGTGTTCAGATAGCCGTCGAGCACACCCGAGTGGCCGGCCCAGGTCAGCACCAGGCTGACGAGCAAATGCACGAGGGCGGCGGCGTACAGCCAGCGCACCAGCGTGCGTCGAAGGGGAGAAGAGCGGGGCAACATTCCGTGTCCTGATGGCGTCCTTGGCGGGCCGTCAGTGTAACGATTTTTGCCCGGCCAAGGGCCGATCAATCAGAGGTCCGCAACTTGTAGGTGGCGCCAGACAGACTGCCCGGCGCCATGGGGGGGCCTCAGGCAGACATTTCGGCAGGCTGGTTGAAGTACTTGGACTTGTCGGGCGTGAAGGTCACCTGCATCTGCGTCCGGGAGCAGGTCAGCGCCTGTTCCTGAGTCAGGTCGATGTCCAGGTCTTCGCCGCGCAGGCCTTGCCATTGCGCGAGGTATTTGAGGGAGCCGTATTTGTCGCGTTTCTTCAGGCTGCGACTGACGCCGCCCTTCCAGCCGAGCACCGGCAGTTCACCGGCCAGGCAGCGTTGCGCCAGTTCGGGGAAGCGGGCGGCGCGTTCGCGGCCGATTTCCCAGCATTTGATCAGGCCTTTGTCGGCGGCTTCCCAGACTTGGTCCCGGCTCAGGCCTGAGCGGGGAGGGGCATCGATGCTGCACTGCACACGGTGGGTCATTCTGGCTCCTTGAAATCGGGTTTTTATTGAACAGCTCCGCTGTACCCGTTGACGGTTGAATCCTGGGAGGAGGCAGGATAGCTGACAACGGCGAAAATGTTGGCGCCGTGTGGCATTAACCGACGCGTGACGCAGCACGCGTCGTGCTGGGGTCACACCGCTTCGGAGTAACAGGCGATGTGCGTGCGGTTGCAGTTGGTGCCATGGCCCCAGCAGCATGCGTAGGCGCGGGCGCGTTCCTGGCCGTTGGAGCGGAAAATAATCACACGCTCGCCTTTGTGCACGCCTCGGGTCGTCAACGCAGCGCGAGCGGTGAACGGCGTGCCGTCACCCGTGGTGGCGTAAGGCGTGGTCGGGTTGGCGTAAATGTGGGTGAAGGCCGCGTCGAACGTCATGCGGTTGTGTGCGGTGTTGGCGTGGGGGCCGATGTTGGGTTTAGTGGTCATGGCGTGGCTCGCTTGGTGTGGGCACAGGGCCGGGGCGGTGTTGAACGGTGCAGGATGATATCAAGGTGATAGCGGTTTTCAGTGAATGTTTATCGCTGTCGGATGGGTTCCTACGGATACCTTGCGGGATGAGGATATTTCCGACCGGGTTTTCAGGTTGTGGTTGGGAAGGGGGCGCGACTAACCTTTGAAGGTCGCTGCACAATCAGCGGCCGGGTTTGGTCACCCGTTCAATGTCAGGCGCATGAGCGCCAGCCTCAGCATGTCGGCGCTTTTTTTTGCACTTGCCGTTATGCTTCGCGGTGGGCTGTGCGCGGGGCACTTTCGAGTGCGCCGGGTGCCTGACTTCCCGGTTGACCAACCTGCGTACCGCCCACCACCCATCGTTTGGTCACGATGTGGGTGAGCTCCATAAATGTCAGGAGAGTCACGTCATGCACAAGATCACCCCCAATCCTCCCGAAACCCCCAGCGTCTCCCCCTACGAATCCGCCGACACCCGCAAACTCCACGAAGCCGCCGAGCGTGCCCTCGACTACCATCTGCCGCCGGCCTTCCACAAAGCGAAACTCGACACGCGGCCCGGCAACATGTTTGCGGTGGTGCCCGACGTCGACATTGAAACCTTGCTCGCTCACGCCAGCGAAACACTGGCCTCGCTTAACGTCATGGCCAGCGACCTGGCCTTTGAAATCGAAGGTTCGCGGCGGCACATGGCCCTGGCGATTCAACAGATGATCGTGTTGGGGCAGTTGTTGGTAGACCGGGCGCTGGACACCCTCGACCCGCCGGATTCGGACGCCTGACCCACAGGTTTGCCGTGGCCTCGGGCATTGGCAAAGCCTGAGGCCATCAACGTTCGTTGATGGCATCTATAGCATTGGCATCTGCCACCACGCGCAACCCCCGTAACAACAACTCCAGCCCTTGCAGCGCCTCGCGCAGCCGTTCGCCGGGGGCTTCGTCGCGGGCAATCCACAGGGCCGCGTCCACCAGGCTGCCGTTGATCAGGCGTGCCAGCGCTTGCGGTGGGGCGTGGGTGACGAGGTTTTGTTGCATCAGGTGTTCGAGCAAACGGCTCAGGGTGTGGATGCAGTCGTGTTGCAAGGTCAGGGTCAGGTCGCCAAGGACGGCCGGGGCATCGAGCAGCATAATGCGCTGGATTTCCGCTTCCTGAGCCATTTCCAGGTAGGCGGTGCAGCGTTGGCAAAAACCGCTCCAGGGGTCGCTGGCGCTGGCGGAAATCGCGTCGAGCCGGGTGTCCATTTCGGCGTCGATCTGTGCGACGACGGCGGCGAGCAGGCCTTTTTTGTCACCAAAGTGGTGGTACAACGCGCCACGGGTCAGGCCGACCTGCGCGGTGAAATCGTCCATCGAGGTGTTGCCGTAGCCTTGGGTACCAAAGGCCTGGCGAGCACTGGTGATCAGTTTGGCGCGGGTTTCTTCGATCATTTCGGCGCGTGGACGCTGGCTCATGGCTCTCCCTCGGTCAGCGGTTTTCGGGTTTGACATACGGTGCGTATGTTCTCATGCTTTCTCACATACGCATCGTATGTATTTTTACCGCAACGCCCGAATGTGGCAAGTTGCAGGGACTTTCAGAGGTCGGGACGACATGGCAAACCCTTATCGTGAACTGTTCAACGCCCCGGGCAGCCGGGCGTTTGTGCTGGCTGGAATGATTGCGCGCATGCCGATCTCCATGACGGGCATCGGGCTGATCACCATGCTTTCGCAATTGCACGGCGGGTATGGTCTCGCCGGGGCTGTGGCCGCGACCTTTGCCTTGGCCACGGCGTTTTGCGCGCCGCAGGTGTCGCGCATGGTCGACCGTTTTGGCCAGGGCCGGGTGCTGCCGGTCTCGGCGCTGGTGGGGGGCGGGGCGCTGTTGATGCTGTTGCTCTGCACCCGTTTGCAGGCGCCCAACTGGACGCTGTTTGTGTTTGCCGCGCTGGCCGGGTGCATGCCGAGCATGTCGGCGATGGTGCGGGCACGCTGGACCGAGTTGTATCGCGGCCAGCCGCAGTTGCAAACCGCGTATGCGCTGGAGTCGGTGCTCGACGAAGTGTGTTTTATCGTCGGGCCGCCGCTGTCCGTTGGCTTGTGCGTGGTGGCGTTTCCCGAGGCCGGACCGTTGGCGGCGTTGCTGATGCTGGCGGTCGGCGTCACGGCGTTTGTCTGGCAGAAGGGCACCGAGCCGCCAGTTCATCCCCACGAGGAAGAAGCCTACGGTTCGATCATTCGCTCCGGAGAGATCCGCCTGTTGATGCTGCTGATGCTCGCCATGGGGGTGATTGTCGGCGTGGTCGATGTGGTCAGCGTCGCGTTCGCCCAGCAACAAGGGCAACCGGCGGCCGCGAGCATCGTGTTGTCGGTGTACGCCATCGGCTCGTGCCTGGCCGGGCTAGCGTTTGGTGCGTTGAAGCTCCAGGTGCCGCTGCCCCGGTTGTTCTTGTATGGCGGCGTGGCGACAGCGGTCACGACCTTGCCGCTGTTGTTGGCGGGGAACATCCTCGGGCTGTCGCTGGCGGTGTTTGTGGCGGGGCTGTTTTTTGCGCCGACACTGATTGTCGCCATGGCGCTGGTGGAACGCATCGTGCCACCGGCCAAACTCACCGAAGGCCTGACCTGGCTGGTCACCGGCCTGAGTGTCGGGGTGGCGATTGGCGCGGCCGGTTCCGGTTGGGTGGTGGATGCTTTTGGCGCACGCAGCGGGTTCTGGATCGCCATTGCGGCGGGCGCGGTGGTGCTGGGGGCGGCGGTGCAAAGTTATCGGCGTTTGGACGGTTTGCGCTAATTTCCCCGGGCCCTCATGCGTTCTCTGGTTAATGGATAACGAATTGAGGGTAAGCGCGGTGACCAAGCTGACACTGCTGTGCCTGCCGTACTCCGGGGCAAGCGCGATGGTTTACAGCCGCTGGCGGCGCAAGCTGCCGGACTGGCTGCAATTGCAACCGGTGGAATTGCCGGGGCGCGGGGCGCGTTTTGGTGAGGCCTTGCACACCGACATGCGCGAGTTGGCCCAGCAGTTGGCCCGCGAACACAAACAGTCGTTGCACACGCCGTATGCGTTGTTCGGCCATAGCCTGGGGGCGTTGCTGGCCTGCGAACTGGCCCACGCCTTGCGGGCGCTCGGTTGCCCGGAGCCGGTGGCGTTGTTCGCCTCGGGGACGGCCGCGCCGAGCATGCGCGCCGACTATGACCGTGCCTTCGCCGAGCCCAAAACCGACGCGCAGTTGATCGAGCAGTTGCGCAGTTTGAACGGCACCAGCGAAGAAGTACTGGGCAACAAAGAGTTGATGAGCCTGACCTTGCCGATCCTGCGGGCCGACTTCCTGCTGTGCGGCGGTTTCCGTCCGCAGGTCCGTCCCTTGCTCAACTGCCCGGTGCATGTGCTCGGCGGGACGAACGACAAGGCGACCACCGCCCAGTTGATCGGCTGGAGCCAGGAAACCCACGGCAGCTTTTCGGTGGACATGCTGGCCGGTGGGCACTTCTTCATCCATGAGCATGAAGCCAAGGTGATCCGCATGATCAAGGATCATCTGGACGTCCATCACCGGCGCCACGCACGTGCGCTTTCGCTCGACAACGCGGCGCTCGCCTCGTCGTTCTGACCTTCCTTTGATGGCTGCACAAGGCCACGTCACCAGCGGTGACGTGGCGTCTTTTTGTGCGCGCCCGGCCATGCCCGGCGGGCCTTTCTGATTGTTGTCCGGTGTCGCTAATTTTTCCCGAGTGCATTCGTTTTATAGGAACGACGTGCCTTTGTGCTTCCTGCCTATCGACCCGGATGTTAAGAAATGAATGCTGATGACGCCTTGAAACTCGCTCGCCGGTTTATCGGGTTGCCCCTGGAAAAGCGCCGGATGTTCCTCGCGGCCCTGAACAGGGAAGGGGTGGATTTTGCACAGTTCCCCATTCCGGTGGGCGTCGAGGCCGAGGATCGTCATCAGCTGTCATACGCCCAGCGCCGCATGTGGTTTTTGTGGCAGTTGGACCCGCAAAGCGGCGCCTACAACCTGCCGGGCGCGGTGCGTCTCAAAGGCCCGCTGAACGAAGCCGCGTTGCAACAGGCGTTTGCCAGCCTGGTGGCGCGCCATGAAACCCTGCGCACGGCTTTCCAGCGTCAAGACGACGAGCGCATTGTGCAGGTGCCGATTGCCGCCGCGTTGACGGTGCAACGGGCGGACTTCAGCACGCTGCCGGTGGCCGAGCGCGAGCGTGCGGTGATGGGCGAAGTCGAGCAGCAGTCGTTGCAGGCGTTCGACCTGGCCTGCGGGCCGCTGCTGCGGGTCAAGCTGCTGCGCCTGGACGCCGAAGAACATGTGTTGCTGCTGACCTTGCACCACATCGTTTCCGATGGCTGGTCGATGAATGTGCTGATCGATGAGTTCATTCGTTGTTACGACGCCCATGACCGGGGCGATGCACCGGATTTGCCGCCACTGGCGATTCAGTACAGCGACTACGCGTTGTGGCAGCGCCGCTGGCTGGAGGCCGGCGAGCAGGACCGGCAACTCGATTACTGGATGACGTGCCTGGGCAGCGAACACCCGGTGCTGGAATTGCCCACCGATCACCCGCGCCCGGCGATGCCGAGCTATCGCGGCACGCGTCATGAATTTGAACTCGACAGCGCATTGGCCGAACAACTGCGCGCCACCGCCAAGCAGCACAACATCACCTTGTTCATGCTGTTGCTGGGCGCCTTCAACATTCTGTTGCAGCGCTACACCGGGCAATCGGACATCCGCATCGGCGTGCCGATCGCCAACCGCAACCGCAGCGAGATCGAAGGGCTGATCGGCTTCTTCGTCAACACTCAAGTACTGCGCGTGCAACTGAACGGGCAGACCCGCGTCGACGCCTTGCTGCGCGACGTCAAGGAAGCCGCGTTGGGCGCGCAGGCCCACCAGGACCTGCCGTTCGAGCAACTGGTGGAAGCGCTCAAACTGGAACGCAGCTTGAGCCACACACCGCTGTTCCAGGTGATGTACAACCATCAGCCGCACGTGGCGGACATCACGGCGGTGACCACTGCGTCCGGTTTGCAGTTGAGCGCGGTGGACTGGCAAGGGCGCACCACCCAATTCGACCTCACGCTCGACACCTACGAGCGTGGCGGTCAGTTGCATGCAGCCCTGACGTACGCCAGCGATCTGTTCGACGCGGCGACGATTGCACGCATGGCTGAACACTGGAAAAACCTGCTGCGCAGCCTGATTCGTCAGCCTGATGCCGCCATTGGCGAGCTGTCGATGCTCGCGGATGAGGAATACCAGTGCATCGTTCACGACTGGAACCAGGCCACCGCGCTGGCCGAGCCCGGCACGTTGCAGCAACTGTTTGAAGCGCAGGTTCAGCGTACGCCGCAGGCGCTGGCGCTGATCGAGGGTCATCACGAATACAACTACGCCCAGGTCAATGCGCGGGCCAATCAACTGGCGCATTACCTGCGCGAGCGCGGCGTGGTGCCAGGTGTGCTGGTGGCTATTGCGATGCCGCGCACCCTGGACCTGCTGACCGGATTGCTGGCGATCCTCAAGGCCGGTGGCGGCTACGTGCCGCTGGACCCGGATTACCCGGCCGAACGCCTGGCCTACATGCTGGAAGACTGCGGCGCGCGCTGGCTGTTGAGCCACGCCAGCCTGCAAGCCTTGTTGCCGGAACAGGCTGGCGTCGAGCGTTTGTTCATCGACGAGCAAGCGCCGCTTTGGCAGGTCTGCTCGCCGGAGAATCCCGAGCTGTTGAACGACCCTCGCGACCTGGCGTACGTGATTTACACCTCCGGTTCCACCGGACGGCCCAAAGGCGTGAGCATCGAACACCGCAACACCACAGCCCTGATCGACTGGGCGCGACAGGTGTATAGCCGCGACGATCTGAGCGGCGTGCTGGCGGCGACGTCGGTGTGTTTCGACCTGTCGGTGTGGGAGTTCTTTGTCACGCTGTCGTGCGGCGGTTTCCTGATCATCGTCGACAACGTGCTGGCGCTGGCGCAGTTGCCGGCCCGCGAGCGCGTGCGGCTGATCAACAGCGTGCCCTCGGCGGCCACGGCGTTGCTCGCCGCCGAGGCGATCCCGACCAGCGTGCGGATCATCAACCTGGCCGGCGAGGCGCTCAAGCAGAGCGTGGTCGACGGGCTCTATGCGTTGCCGCATCTGGACCACGTTTACGATTTGTACGGGCCGTCCGAAGACACCACGTATTCGACGTATACCCTCCGCGAAGCCGCTGGCCGGGCGAGCATTGGCCGGCCGCTCAACGGCACCCGCAGCTACGTGCTCGATGAGCAGGGGCACGTGGTGCCGGTGGGGGTAGTGGGTGAGTTGTACCTGGCCGGTGTCGGGCTGACCCGGGGTTACCTGAACCGCGCCGGGCTGACGGCCGAACGTTACCTGCCAGACCCCTTCGACACGGCGGGCGGGCGTGCCTACCGCACCGGCGACCTGGCGCGTTACCGCGCCGATGGCGTGATCGAATACGTGGGCCGGATCGACCATCAGGTCAAGGTCCGTGGTTTCCGCATCGAGTTGGGCGAGATCGAGGCCAAACTGCTTGAGCACTCGGTGGTGCTGGAAGCCGCAGTGCTGGCTCAGGACCTCGGTCAGGGTCAGCAACTGCTGGCCTACGTGGTCACCGGTACCGAGTCGGTCGGTGCCGAATCCGAGGCTACGTTGCGCCAGCAACTGCGGGCGCACCTCAAACTCAGCTTGCCGGATTACATGGTACCGGCGCAGATCATGCTGCTGGCGCATTTGCCGCTGACCCCCAACGGCAAGCTCGACCGCAAGGCGCTGCCGCAGCCCCAGGGTGTGACGCGTGATGCCGAGTTCTGTGCACCGCTGGCCGGTGTCGAAGCGCAACTGGCGCAGATCTGGCAATCGGTGCTCGGTGTTGAACAGGTCGGCCGTCAGGACAACTTCTTCGAGCTGGGCGGCGATTCGATTATCTCGCTGCAAATCGTCAGCCGTGCCCGGCAGGCCGGGATCAACCTCAGCCCCAAGGATATTTTCCAGTACCAGACCGTCGAGAGCCTGGCCGCCGTGGCCGGGCAAACACCCCTGGTGGTTCAAGAGCAAGGGCTGGTCAGCGGCGACATGCCGCTGATGCCGGTGCAGGCGTGGTTCTTCGAGGAAGTGACCGAGCAGGCGCAGCACTGGAACCAATCGGTGTTGCTGCGTGCCCGCGAGCCGTTGCGCGCCGACCTGTTGAGCCAGGCGCTGCAAGCGGTGTACGCGCACCACGATGCGCTGCGCCTGGGTTTTGCGCCGGGCAGTGAGCGGGCGCAGCATCGTCCGTTGGACGCGCAGGCCGGGCAGGTGATGCTCTGGCAGCGCACGGTCGACTCGCTAGAGCAAGTGACCGCGCTCTGCGATCAGGCTCAGGCCAGCCTCGACTTGCAACAAGGTCCGTTGCTGCGAGCGGTGTTGATCGAAGCCCCGCAACAGCAGCGCTTGCTGCTGGCCATCCACCATTTGGTGGTCGACGGCGTGTCGTGGCGCATTCTGCTGGAAGACCTGCAACGCGCTTACGTGCAACTGCTCGCCGGCCAGGCCCCGCAACTGCCGGCCAAGACCAGCGCCTTCAAGGGCTGGGCCGAACGTTTACACGCCTATGCCGGTGAGCCAGCGGTGTTGGCGGAACAGGCCTACTGGCAAGCGCAACTGGGCGAAACACTGCCCACGCTGCCCCAGGACAATCCTCACGGCAGCCTGAATAACCACTACGCCCGACGCCTGTCGTTGAGCCTTGATGCGACGCAGACCGAGCGTCTGCTCAAGCACGCGACCCTCAGTTACCGGACCCAGGTCAATGACCTGCTGCTGACGGCGCTGGCCACGGTGTTGTGCCGCTGGACCCAATCGCCGTCGGTGCTGGTGCAACTGGAAGGTCACGGTCGCGAGGACCTGTTCGAGGGCCTCGACCTGAGCCGCACCCTGGGATGGTTCACCAGCCTGTTTGCCTTGCGCCTGACCCCGGCTGCGGAGCTGGCCGGGTCGATCAAACAGATCAAGGAACAGGTCCGCGCCGTGCCGAACAAAGGCTTGGGCTACGGCGTGTTGCGCTACCTGGCCGAGCCATCGGTGCGCGAGCGCATGGCGGCGCTGGCCGAGGCGCGGATCACCTTCAACTACCTGGGGCAGTTCGACCAGAGCTTTGCCGATGACGCGTTGCTGGTGCCGTCCGGCGAAAGCAGTGGGGCCGGGCAAAGCCTGGCGGCGAACCTGAGCAACTGGCTGAGCATCGACGGTCAGGTATTCGAGGGCGCGTTGCGTCTGGACTGGTCGTACAGCAGCCAGATGTACCACGACGAAACAATCCAGCATTTGGTCGATGACATGCGTGCCGAGTTGCTGGCGGTGATCGAGCACTGCTGCGACGCCGGGCATCACGGCGTGACGCCGTCGGACTTCCCGCTGGCCCGACTCACTCAGGCGCAACTGGACGCGTTGCCGCTGTCGGCCGCCGCCATGGCCGACGTCTACCCGTTGTCGCCGATGCAGCAGGGGATGTTGTTCCATACGCTTTATGAGCCGCAGGCGGGGGCTTACATCAACCAGCTACGCCTGGATATTCAGGGCCTGGACCTGCTGGCATTCGGCAGTGCCTGGCAGTCGGCCGTGAATCGCCATGACATTCTGCGCAGCAGTTTTCACTGGCAGGGGCTCGATACGGCCCATCAGGTCATCCATCGGCATATCGACGTGCAGATGCAGGTCATTGACAGCCCGCACGCAGACCTCGATGCCTTGGCCGACGCGGAGCGCGCCCGCGGCTTCGAACTCAGCGCGGCGCCACTGTTCCGTCTGGTGCTGGTACGTAGCGGCGCTGACGGTTGGCATCTGATCTACACCAGCCACCACATCCTCATGGATGGCTGGAGCAATGCCCAATTGCTGGCCGAGGTGATTCAGCACTATGCCGGGCAGCCGCTGGCCAAGCCTCAGGGGCACTTTCGCGACTATCTGGGCTGGTTGCAGCAGCAACCAGCGGCGGCGGGTGAGCAGTTCTGGAAGTCGGCGCTGACCGCACTGGAGGCACCGACCCTGTTGGCCGAAGCCCTGCCGACGCCGGTGGGTGGCAGCGGGATGGGCGAGCATTATCTGACGCTGGACGGCGCCGAGACCCAGCGTCTGCTCGACTTTGCGCGCCAGCAGAAGGTTACGCTCAACACTGTGTTGCAGGGCGCCTGGGCGGTGCTGTTGCAACGCTACAGCGGTCAGGAATGCGTGGCGTTCGGCGCGACGGTTGCCGGGCGTTCGGCACCGTTGCCGGGCATCGAACAGCAGTTGGGGCTGTTCATCAACACCTTGCCGATTATCGCCACCGGCCAGCCACGGCACAGCGTTGCGCAGTGGCTGAGCGACTTGCAGGCGCTGAACTTGAGCCTGCGCGAGCATGAGCATGTGCCGCTCTACGAGATCCAGGGGTGGGCGGGGCAGCAGGGTTCGGCATTGTTCGACAGCTTGCTGGTGTTCGAAAACTTCCCCGTGGCCGAAGCGCTCAAGCAAGGTGCGCCGGCGGGCCTGACGTTCGGTGCTTTGCATAATCACGAACAGACCAGCTATCCGCTGACGCTGGGCATTGAGGTCGGCGCCACCCTGAGTCTGGAATTCAGCTTTGATCAGGCGTTGTTCAGCGCGCTGCAAATCCGTCGCCTGTGCGCCAACCTGCTGCATGTGCTGGAACAGTTTGTCGCTCAACCGCAACAGATGATGGGCGCCATCGGCCTACTGGATGCGCAGGCCCGCCAGGACGTGTTGCAACTGTCCCGTCCCGCCGCCCCTGTGCTCGACAGCCCGTTGCTGGCCCATCAGCGTTTCGAACAACAAGCCGCCCGCACACCGGACGCACTGGCCGTGATGGTTGGTGACGAGCGCCTGACCTATGCCCAGCTCAACGCCCGGGCCAACCAGCTCGCACACTGCCTGCGCGAGCGCAATGTCGCGCCGGGGCAAACGGTGGGCCTGTCGGTACGCCGCAATTCGCAGATGATCGTCAGCCTGTTGGCGATCCTCAAGGCCGGCGCCGCGTACGTGCCGCTGGACCCGGATTATCCGGTGGAGCGTCTGGGCTACATGATTGAAGACAGCGGCATAGACCTGCTGCTGGTGCAACCGGGGCTGCTGGCTGACGTGACCCTGCCCGAAGGGCTGCCGTGCCTGGCGCTGGACCTGTCCGGCGAGGCGCTGGCGGCTTATTCCACGCTTGATCCGCGCAACCTTGCCAGCGCCGACGACCTGGCGTACCTGATCTACACCTCCGGTTCTACCGGGCAGCCGAAAGGCGTGTCTATCGCTCACGCCGCGTTGCGTGAGTTCTGTGTGATGGCTGCCGACTACTCGCAAATCGGTGCCGACGACCGGGTTCTGCAATTCGCCACCTTCAGCTTCGACGGGTTTGTCGAGCAGTGCTATCCGCCGCTGTGCGTGGGCGCGACATTGGTGGTGCGCGGCGATGAGGTGTGGGACACCGACACCCTGTATGAGCAGATCATCGAGCACGGCGTGACCCTGGCTGACCTGCCTGCCGCCTACTGGTATTTGTTGGCGCAGGACTGGGCGGCCAATCCGCAGCGTGATAAAGGCTGCTTGCGTCAGGTCCATGTCGGCGGCGAAGCGATGTCGCTGGAAGGCTTGAAACTGTGGCACGCCGCCGGTCTCGGTGCGGTGCGATTGCTCAACACTTACGGTCCGACCGAAGCCACGGTGGTGTCCAGTACACACCTGTGCAGCCTCGACGATACCCACAACAGCCATGGCGTACCCATCGGCCGGGCATTGCCGGGCCGGGCGTTGTACGTGCTGGACACCGAGGGCCATCTGCTGCCGGTCGGTTGTGTCGGCGAGCTGTGCATCGGCGGTGATGCCGGGATTGCCCGGCAGTATCACCAGCGCCCGGCACTGACCGCCGAGCGGTTCATTGCCGACCCGTTCTCGACCACGCCGGGTGCGCGCCTGTACCGCAGCGGTGACCTGGCGCGCTACCGTGAAGACGGCGCGCTGGAGTACCTCGGTCGTATCGACCATCAAGTGAAAATTCGTGGTTTCCGCGTGGAACTCGGCGAACTCGAAGCTCACCTGCAAGCCTTGCCGCTGATCAGTGAAGCGGCGGTGCTGGTGCATGAAGGCGCCGCTGGCAAGCAGTTGATCGGGTACGTGGTGCCTGCGCACGACGACACCCTGGCCCTCGATCCGCGTGAAGTCACCCACACCGTGCGCCGGGCGCTGGGCGAGCGCTTGCCGGAGTACATGCTGCCCGCGCAACTGGTGTTGATGAGCAGCCTGCCGCTGAACCGCAACGGCAAGCTCGACCGTGCGGCCTTGCCAGCCCCGGTCCTGTGGGCGTCGGCGGGCGGCACTCCGCCGCAAGGCGAGTTGGAAACTCGCTTGGCGGCGATCTGGCAGGAGGTGCTGCACGTCGCCCGTGTCGACCGCGAAGACCACTTCTTCGAATTGGGCGGACACTCGTTGCTGGCGACCCGGATCGTCTCGCAGATTCGTCAGCACCTGGGGCTGTCGGTGAGCCTGCGCAGCCTGTTCGAACACCCGCGCCTGGAGGATTTTGCCGCACAGGTGCAAGGCCTGCAGCAGTCGTCGAGCGTGTGTGAGCGTCCGCCGTTGCTGCCGGATCGCTCAGGTGAGCGCCAGCCTTTGTCGTTTGCCCAACAGCGATTGTGGTTCCTCTGGAGCCTGGAACCGGAC
This sequence comes from Pseudomonas purpurea, assembly GCF_039908635.1. NCBI lineage: Bacteria > Pseudomonadati > Pseudomonadota > Gammaproteobacteria > Pseudomonadales > Pseudomonadaceae > Pseudomonas > Pseudomonas purpurea. The sequence goes on along the minus strand of NZ_CP150918.1, from coordinate 3,827,837 downwards.
AGCTCCATGTACAACATGCCGGGTGCTTTGCGTCTGCGCGGTGAGTTGAACAGTGCAGCGTTGCGCCAGACCTTCGCCGCGCTGGTGGACCGTCATGCGGTGCTGCGTACCACGTTCTACGAAGAGGACGGCCAGACCTGGCAGCGGGTTCACCCTGAGCTGCCGTTGAGCTTTGTCGAAACCGACTTGCGTCACTTGCCGGACGCGCAGGCGCAGGCCGAACAACGGGCTCGCGACGAGGTCGCCCGTCCATTCGACCTGCGTCACGGGCCGTTGCTGCGAGTGCATGTGGTGCGCGTGGCCGATCAAGAGCATGTGCTGCTGTTGACGGTGCATCACATCGTGGCGGATGACTGGTCGTTCCGCGTTCTGATCAACGAATTCGTGACGCTGTACCCGAGCCTGAACCGTGGCGAAACTCCTGAACTGCCCGCGCACAGCGTGCAGTACGCCGACTTCGCCAAATGGCAGCGCCAGTGGCTGGAGCAGGGCGGTGAGTTGCAGCGCCAGCTCGACTACTGGCAAGACCGTCTCGGTGAGCAACAGGTTGTGTTGGAGCTGCCGGCCGATGGCGATCAGCGCACGGCGCAGGAAGGCGCCAGCGAGCATTTCACCTTCACTGGCGAACTGAGCCAGAACCTGCGTGACTTTGCCCAGCGTCACGATCTGTCGCTGTTCATGGTGCTGTTGGCCGGTTTTACCCTGGTGTTGCGTCAGCGCACCGAGGTCAGTCGCGTGCGCATCGGCACCGATATCGCCAACCGAAATCAAGCCGAGCTTGAACAAATGGTCGGCTTCTTCGTTAACCAATTAGTGCTGCAAGTTGAAGTGGACGCTTGCCCGGATGCGGCGCACCTGCTGCAAGCCTGTCGCCGTGCGGTGCTGGAGGCTTCGGACCACCAGGACCTGCCGTTCGAGCGCCTGGTGGAAGCCTTGCGTTTGCCGCGTCGGGCCGGGCGTTCGCCGCTGTTCGACATCAAATTGATTTATCAGGAAGGGGTCGGGCGTTTGCCCTCCATGGACAGTCTCCAGGTTGAAGATTTCCCTTCGGGGCGCCAGGCGGCCGAAATCGGCATGGTGGCCGCGTTCTACAACGACGCGGAGCATATCCACCTGAGTTTCGAGACGCCGGTCGGCCGGTTTCTGCCGAGCACCCTGGAATGCCTGTTCGAACAGATTCAGGCGGTGCTTGAAGCGGTGATCGGCCGTCACGAGACGCCGCTGGACGAGCTGCTGAGCCTTGCTGGCGATGTGCAGCGCCGTGCCGATCTGCGCCTGAGCGATCAACGCAAGGCCTTGCTGGGCGGACGTTTCCCGATCAAACGCCGCAGTGCGACCCGCAGTACACCGGTACAGGAAACGGCTGCGGACTGAATCCATCAGCGGCGTCCGGCCCGGACGCTGCTGTTATCTTTTTCTGGAGGGGTTATGAGCGTTTCAACTACCAAGTCCATTCCCAAAATCGGTCGCGGCGCACGCAAGAGTCTGTCCACCGATCCGACCCGCCTGGTGAGTTTTGCGCCGATGTTCGAAGGCGCCAGCATGCCGCTGGTGTGCCGTCCGGCGGTGTCTGGCGTGAGCCTGGTGGAGTGGGCGACGGAGAATCGCGAGCTGATCGAAGCCAAGTTGCTGGAGCACGCGGTGGTCCTGTTCCGCGGCTTCCAGGTCGCGGACATCGGTGAGTTCAATCGCTGTGTCGATGCGATTTCCGGCGGGGCGCTGGAGTACCTGTTCCGGGCGTCGCCACGGACCCAGATCACCGGCCAGTTCAAGATTTACAGCTCCACCGACTACCCGGCGCCGGAAAAAATCTTCCCGCACAACGAACACTCGTACTCGCCAGTGTTTCCGCTGCACCTGTACTTCTTCTGCGACACGCCCTCGACCACCGGTGGCGAAACGCCGTTCGGCGATACCCGTCAGATCCTCGCCCGCATCGACCCGGCAGTGCGTGAAGAATTCCAGCGCAAACGCATCATGTACGTGCGCAATTACGGCGACGGCATGGGCCTGCCCTGGCAGACGGTGTTCCAGAGCGAAGACCGCGCCGAGGTCGAGGCCTACTGCGCGAAGATCGGCATCCAGGCCGAGTGGAAGTCCGGCAACCGTCTGCGCACGCGCCAGAACGGCCCGGCGATTGTCCGCCACCCGCTGACCGGCGAGCGCATCTGGTTCAACCACGGCACCTTCTTCAATGCCCTGACCTTGCCCGACAGCATTCGCGAAAACCTGTTGCGCGAGTTCGGCCCGCAGGACCTGCCGCAAAACACCTTCTTCGGCGACGGCACGGCCATACCGGATGACGTGATCCGTCACCTGCAAAGCATCTATCGCGACGTGATGGTGGAGTTTGCCTGGGAGAAGGGCGACGTGGTTCTGCTGGACAACATCCTCAGCGTGCATGCGCGCAACGAATTCACTGGCTACCGAAAAATTCTCACGGCCATGGCCATCGCCCAGAAAAGCGCCGACCTGGATCAGGAATAAGGACACCCCACATGAACACCCCTGTTATCGACGCTCAAGCAGACGTTTTTCAGACATCGGCCCAACAAGCCTTCTACCTGCGCGCCCAGGAACTGGGCGGGCAATCGCTGTTTGCCTGTCTGACCCTGGAGCTTGAACGCCAGCCGGATACCCAGGCCCTGGTGGCGGCGCTGGACGAACTCGGCCAGCGCCATGAAAGCCTGCGCACGGCTTACCGTCGCTTGCCGGGCATGAAGTGGCCCGTGCAGAGCCTGTACGACGAGCTGCCGGTCAACCTGCTAGGCACGCTGCCGTCCGTGGCTGAAGCGTTGCACCGCAGCCGCGAGATCATGGCCAATGATCCGGCCCAGGTACTGCTGATCGCTCAGGTCGAGCCCCAGGACAGTCAACCGCTGCTGACCCTGGTCGCACCGGCCAGCAGCCTGGATGAGGCGTCGTTGCGCGTGTTGGCCACCGAGCTCAAGGCGCTGTTGCGCGGCGAGGCACTGGCGGACAACGAAGAAGACCTGCAATACCTGGATTACGCCGCCTGGCAGGAAGAGCTGCGCGAAGAAGACATTGGTCATCAGGGCGCCGCGTTCTGGCGCAATGTCCAGCAGCAGTTCGGCGTTGCGCATCATCTGCCGTTCGAAAAAGCCCAGGGCATTTCCCTCCAGCGCAGCCAGGCCACTTGTGTAGCGCCACAGCTGTTGGAGGATGTGCAGCGCTTCGCCACGACCCATCAGGTTGAGGCCGAACGTGTGGCCTTGCTGCTATGGACGGCCTTCGTCGCCCGTATTGCCCATCAGGAAAAACTGCTGATGGGCTGGCAGGCCGACGGTCGTAACGAGCAGACCGCCGCCACCCTCGGTCGCTTCGCGCGGCGTTTGCCGCTGGCGTTCGACAACCGCCCGGGTGACAGCCTGGTGCAGGCGCTGGCCTCCTTCACCACTGGCATCGAGCAGTCGCTGTCGTGGCTGGATTGCCTGAACGAATTCGAACTGAGTGCCGAAGGCTCCGCACCGCAGCGTTATGGTTTCGTGTTCCAGAACCGCATCGAGCCGGGTATCGAGGTCGATGACGGTAACCCTGAGGTGCTGCGTTTGCGCGTCCAGGCTGAGCAGTTTGTGCTGTCCAGCCTTGAGGGTGCCGTGCCGGCCGCGATGCTCGCGGTCTGGCTGGAGCAGTTCGTCGAGTTCAGCCGTCAGGTGCTGGCGGCGCCGACGCAGGCGCTGGGTGATGCCACGCAGGTCAGCCCGGCGGAACTGTCCCGCCTGATTGAAGATTTCAACCCGCAGGCTTCGGGTCAGGCGTTGCCTTACCGCTACTTGCAGGAGCTGTTCGCCGAGCAGGCAGCGCGCCATCCGGGCCGCATCGCCCTGAGCGTCAATGGCCAGCGCCTGACTTATGCCGAACTGGATGATCGTTCCAATCAGGTGGCCAACACCTTGCGTGTGCAGGGCGTTCAGCCGGATCAGATCGTGGCGGTCTATGGCCAGCGCTCGGCGCAAATCGTCATTGCTTTGCTCGGCACGCTCAAGGCCGGTGCGGCCTACTTGCCGCTGGACCCGAATTACCCGCTCGACCGTCTGGCGTTCATGCTCGAAGACGCCGACGCCCGTCATGTGCTGGCGTGCCAGCCGCTGCCGGAACACCTGGACAGCGACCGCGTAATCTCCTTGATGGCCGGGGCGCCGGTCTGGTCCGCCTCGCAGGCAGCGCCAGATTCGGTGGGTGAAGATGCCCACCTGGCTTACGTCATCTACACCTCCGGCTCCACCGGTACGCCCAAGGGCGTGATGATCAGCCACGCGAATGCCGTGGCGTCGACCCTGGCGCGCAGCGTGTTCTATCGTCAGCCGCTGCGTTCGTTCCTGATGCTCTCGTCGTTCTCCTTCGACAGTTCGGTGGCCGGTGTTTTCTGGGCGCTGGGGCAGGGCGCAACTTTGTGCCTGCCGGACGAAGACAACTACAAGGACCCGGTCCTGCTGGCGGCACTGATTAAGCGCGAGGAGGTTTCTCACTACCTGACCTTGCCGTCTTACCACGCGCAAATTCTTGAACACCTCGACCAGCACGCCCTGGCGTGTGTGATCGTTGCCGGTGAAGCCTGCAGCAATGTCCTGGCAGCGCGCCATCGCGAGCAACTGCCGCACGTGGCGCTGGTCAACGAGTACGGCCCGACGGAGGGCACGGTCTGGTGTTCGGCCTGGGAACTGCCTGAAGGGCAGGACGGCGAGACGATTCCGGTCGGCCAACCGATTCCGGGGATGCGCATTCACGTGCTGGGCCCGGACTTGAGCCCGGTGGCCATTGGCGCCGAAGGTGAGTTGTATGTGGGCGGCGCGGGTATTGCGCGCGGCTACCTGAAACGCCCGGTACTGACTGCCGAGCGCTTTGTACCGGACCCGTTCGCCCGTACGCCGGGCCAACGTCTGTACCGCACCGGTGACCTGGGTCGCTATCGCGCCGACGGCGTGCTGGAGTACCTCGGTCGTCTCGACCATCAAGTGAAAATTCGCGGGTTCCGCATCGAACTCGGCGAGATTGAAGCGGCCATGCGCCAGGCGCCGGGTATCGAAGACGCCGCGGTCATCACCCGCGAAACCCCGACCGGCCCGCAGTTACTGGGCTTTGTCATTGCCCCGGCGGACACCGCGGAAATCCGTCTGGCGGAACTGCGCAGTCATCTGGCCGAAGTGCTGCCCGAGCATATGCAGCCGACTCGCCTGCAAGTGCTGGAACGTTTCCCGCTGATGCCCAACGGCAAACTCAATCGTCATGCCTTGCTGGACCTGGACGTGCGTCGCAGCGAGTTCGTGGCACCGCGCAGCGACCTGGAAAAAGTCCTGGCCGCGATCTGGGCCGAAGCCCTGCATGTGGAGCGTGTCGGCGTGCACGACAGCTTCTTCGAGCTGGGCGGGCACTCGCTGCTGGCCACGCGCATTCGCACCCGCATCCAGGAAGAGTTGAACCTGGCGATTCCGTTGCGGCTGTTCTTCGAGGGCGAAACCCTGGAGCGCCTGGCGACGGAAATCGAGCTGTTCCGCGAGCAGAGCGAACACAAGGAAAACGATGTAGACGCACTGGAAGCGTTGTTTGATGAAGTCGACGAGGAACAAACGCGATGAGTGCTGCACCGGACAGAATGATGACCCTGGCTCAGCGTTTCTGTGGCTTGAGCCCTGAAGCCCGGCGTACCTTGCAGCAAAAAATGCACGCTCAGGGGCTGACCCTCGAGCTGTTGCCGATTCCACCGCGTGACCCGGGCGTCGCGATGCTGCCCGCGTCCTACGCGCAGCAACGCCTGTGGTTTCTCTGGCAGATGCAGCCTGAGGCGACCGCGTACAACCTGACCGGTGCTTTCCGCCTCAACGGCGAACTGAACGTCGCGGCGCTGGAGCAGACCCTGGCCGCGCTGGTGCAGCGTCACGAAGTGCTGCGCACCACGTTCGTCCTGGACGAGCAAGTGGTGTTGCAGAAGATCCATGCTCACATGGCCACGTCGCTGATTCAGGTGACGGCAAATGACGAAGCTGAACTGCGGCACCACGTGGGGCTCAATGCCGAGCAGCCGTTCGACTTGCTCAACGGCCCGCTGATGCGTTGCCGTTTGATCCGCCAGGGCGCGCAGCAGCACGTGCTGGCGCTGACCTTCCACCACATCGTGACTGACGGCGCCTCGTTGCCGATTCTGTTGCAGGAATTCACTCAGCTCTACGGGCAGTTGAGCGCCGGTCTGACGCCGGCGCTGCCTGAGTTGGGCATTCAATACGCCGACTTCGCCCGCTGGCAGCGCCTGTGGCTGGAGGCCGGTGAAGCCGAGCGTCAACTGGACTATTGGCGTGGACAGTTGGGCCAGGAACATCCGCCCCTGAGCCTGCCCACTGACCGTCGTCGCCCGGCGATCCCGAGCCAGCAGGGCGCCAGTGTCGAGTTGAGCGTACCGACCGCGCTGTCCGGCGCCTTGCAAGCGCTGGCACGCCGTGAAGGCTGCACGCTGTTCATGGTGTTGATGGCTTCGTTGCAGGCGCTGTTGCAGCGTTACTCCGGCGAGCGCGACATTCGTGTCGGCGTGCCAATCGCCAACCGGACCCGCCAGGACGTGGAAAACCTCCTGGGGTTCTTCGTCAACACCCAGGTCCTGCGTTGCCAGCCCCACGCCGATCAGCCGTTCCTCGAACTGCTGGCCGAGGTCAAGGCTGCCGCGCTGGGCGCCCAGGCTCATCAGGACTTGCCGTTCGAACAACTGGTGGATGGCCTGAATGTCGAGCGCAGCCTGAGCCATACCCCGTTGTTCCAGGTGATGTTCAACCACCAGCGCACGGCGGGCGGCGAGCAGCGCTGGGACTTGCCGGGTTTGCGCGTTGAGCCGCTGATCTGGGATGAAAAGACCACCAAATTCGACCTGATGCTCGACACCGTGGAAAGCGACGACGGCATTCACGCCTCGTTTGTGTACGCCACCGAGCTGTTCGACGCCTCGACCATCGAGCGTCTGGGCCGGCACTGGCTGAACCTGCTGCACGCCATCACCCAGGATGGCCGCGTTGCCCTGGCGGACTTGTCCATGCTGGACGCGCAGGAGCATCAGGCGACCTTGCTGGACTGGAACCGCTCTGCCGGTGCGCCGGTCGCAAGCTCCTCGGCCGGGTTGTGCGCCCACCAACTGATCGAAGCCCAGGTCGCCGCGCACCCGAACGGCATCGCGGTGACGTGTGACGGCGCGACCCTGACCTACGCCGAACTGAACAGCCAGGCCAACCGTGTTGCCCATCGTCTGCGCGAGCGCGGTGTTGGCCCGGATGTGCTGGTGGGCATTGCCCTGGAGCGTTCGCTGGAGATGATCGTCAGCCTGTTGGCGATCCTCAAGGCCGGTGGCGCCTATGTGCCGCTGGACCCGGAATATCCGCAGGACCGCTTGGCCTACATGCTGTCTGACAGCGGCACGCGACTGCTGCTGACCGACTCGACCCTGGCCCCGCGTTTGCCGCTGCCGGACGGTGTCGAGGTGATCAGCCTGGACGACGCCAGTGACTGGCTGGCCGAGGCCAGCGCCGAGAACCTGTCGAACCTGACCACGCCGGACAACCTGGCGTATGTCATTTACACCTCCGGCTCCACCGGCAAGCCCAAGGGGACGTTGTTGCCCCATGCCAACCTGACGCGGTTGTTCAGCGCCACCGAACACTGGTTCGGTTTTGGCCCGGACGACGTCTGGAGCCTGTTCCATTCCTATGCGTTCGACTTCTCGGTCTGGGAAATTTTCGGCGCGCTGTTCTACGGCGGCAAACTGGTCGTGGTGCCGCACGGTACCAGCCGTTCGCCGGAAGACTTCGCGCAGTTGCTGCGTGACGAGCAGGTCACGGTGCTCAACCAGACGCCATCGGCATTCCGTCAACTGATGCCGTTCGCCTGCGCCAACGCCCAGGGCATGGCCTTGCGTTATGTGGTGTTCGGCGGCGAAGCGCTGGACATGGCGAGCCTGCGTCCGTGGTACGCGACGTTCGATGATCGGCAACCGGTGCTGGTCAACATGTACGGCATCACCGAAACCACGGTGCACGTGACCTATCGTCCGTTGTCGCGCCTGGACCTGGACGGAGCCAACAACTCGCCGCTGGGCGAGCCGATTCCGGACCTGCGCTGGTATGTCCTCGACCCTCGCCTCAACCCGGTGGCCAAGGGTTGCGTCGGTGAGTTGTACGTCGGCGGCGCGGGGCTGGCGCGTGCCTACCATCAACGCCCGGACCTGACCGCGCCGCGTTTTGTGCCGGATCTGTTCAGCACCGAGCCGGGCGTGCGTTTGTACCGTACCGGCGACCTGGCGCGCTACTGCGCCGATGGCAGCATCGAGTACGCCGGGCGGATCGACCATCAGGTGAAGATCCGTGGTTTCCGTATCGAACTGGGAGAAATCCAGGACCGCCTGCAAAGCCATCCGGCCATTGAACAGGCGCTGGTGCTGGCGCCGCAGGTCAATGGCAGCCAGCAACTGGTGGCGTACTTCACCCTCAAGCAGGACGACGCCGAGTTGCGCCAGTCCCTGCTCGAACACCTGCGCGCCGGGCTGCCGGACTACATGGTGCCGGTGCATCTGCTTACGCTCGACAGCTGGCCACTGACCAGCAACGGCAAGCTGGATCGCGGCGCGTTGCCGACCCCGGATGCGGCGCTTGCACAGCAGGACTACAGCGCCCCGACGGATGACATGCAGGCCGCGCTGGTCGCGATCTGGCAGGACGTGCTGAAGATCGAGCGCATTGGCATCAGCGACAACTTCTTTGAGCTGGGCGGCGACTCGATCATCTCGATTCAGGTGGTCAGCCGCGCACGTCAGGCGGGCATCCGCATCACGCCACGCGACCTGTTCCAGCACCAGACGGTGCAGAGCCTGGCCGGTGTGGCAGAGCGAAGCGCCGGTCTGGTGATCGACCAGGGCCCGGTGCGCGGCGAGGTGCTGCTGACGCCGATCCAGCACTGGTTCTTCGCGCAGCACATCGAGTCGCGTAACCACTGGAACCAATCGGTGCTGCTGGAACTGCGCGAGCCGCTGGACAGTGCCTGCCTGCAACAGGCCCTGACGGCGTTGCTTGAGCATCACGATGCCTTGCGCCTGCGCTTCCTCCACGTGGACGGCGTGTGGCAGCAGGCCCAGGCCGAACAGTGGAGCAGCGACGATCTGCTGTGGCAGCGTCAGGCCACGCAGGCCGAAGAACTGCTGGCCCTGTGCGATGCAGCGCAGGCCAGTCTTGATTTGCAGGACGGCCCGTTGCTGCGTGCCTTGCTGGTGGACATGGGCGCGGCCGGGCAGCGGTTGTTGCTGGTGGTGCATCACCTGGCGGTGGACGGTGTGTCCTGGCGCCTGTTGCTGGAAGACCTGCAAGCCGCCTACACCCAGGCACGGCAGGGTGAAACCCTGCGTCTGCCGGCGAAAACCAGTGCCTACAAGGACTGGGCGGCACGGTTGCAGCGTCACGCGCAAAGCACCGAACTACGGAACCAGGCTGCTTACTGGCAAGGGCAGTACCGCGACGTGCAGGTGGAACTGCCGGCGGACAACCCGCAAGGCAGCCTGGCCAGCGAGCATGCGGTGAGCGTCGAAACCCTCCTCGACAGCACCTTGACCCGACAGTTGTTGCAGGACGCTCCGGCGGCTTACCGCACCCAGGTCAACGACTTGCTGCTGACCGCGCTGGCCCGTGTGCTGGGCAACTGGACCGGGCAGTCGTCGACCCTGGTAAAACTCGAAGGCCACGGTCGTGAAGACCTGTTCGACGACATCGACCTGACCCGGACGCTGGGCTGGTTCACCTCGATCTTCCCGGTGAAACTGACCCCGGCCAGCGATTTGGCGGCGAGCATCAAGGCCGTCAAGGAGCAACTGCGCGCAGTGCCGGACAAAGGCATCGGCTTTGGCATTTTGCGTTACCTCGGTGATGCGGGGCTGGGCGACTTGCCCGAGCCGCAGGTCACCTTCAACTACATGGGCCAGTTCGACGCCAGTTTCGACGAGCAGGCGCCATGGCGTCCGGCGCGTGAAAGCGGCGGCGCGGAGCAGGGCGCTTCGGCGTCTCTGGACCGTGGCCTGAGCATCAACGGTCAGGTGTACGCCGGGCAATTGCGCCTGAGCTGGACCTTCAGCGGCGAAGTGTTCGCCCGTGAAAACGTGCAGCGCCTGGCCGACGCCTATGCGCTGGAACTGCAACTGCTGATCGAGCATTGCCTCAGCGGTGCCTGCGGCCTGACCCCGAGCGACGTGCCGCTGGTGAGCGTCGATCAGGCGCAACTGGATGCGTTGCCGATGGCGGCGCGGCAGATCGAGGATATTTTCCCGCTGTCGCCGATGCAGGAAGGCATGCTGTTTCACAGCCTGTTTGCCCCGGATGCCGGTGCTTACATTCCGCAGATGCGCGTGGACGTGCAGGGTATCGAGGTCGAGGCCTTCCGCACGGCCTGGCAACAGGCGCTGGACCGTCATGAGATCCTGCGTGCGGCGTTCTTCAGCGAGAGCAATGGCTCGCGGCCGTTGCAGGTGATTCTGGCAGACGTACAACTGCCGCTGACCGTGCTGGACTGGCGCGACAAAGCGAACCTGCCCGAGGCGCTGGAGCGTCTGGCCGAAGAGGACCGCCAGCGTGGATTCGACCTGACAGCCGCACCGCTGTTGCGCCTGACCCTGGTGCGGACAGCGGCGGACAGCCATCACCTGATCTTCACCAATCACCACATTCTGCTGGACGGCTGGAGCACCTCGCAGTTGTTCGGGGAAGTGCTGCAGCGCTATAGCGGGATAACGCCCGCCGCGAGCAGCGGGCGTTATCGCGACTACATGAAATGGCTTGGCGGTCGTGACCGTGTGGCCTGCGAGGCGTTCTGGCTGGAGCAACTGCAGACCTTTACCGAACCGACCCGACTGGCCGGTGCGCTGTCCGCGCCGACGGCGGCGCAAGCGTTGCAGGAGCTGGGCCATCAGACCCATCACCTGACGCTGGAGCGTGACGCCACCGAGCGTCTGAACCAGTACGCCCGCCAGGCCCGTGTGACCCCGAACACCTTGCTGCAAGCTGCTTGGCTGCTGCTGTTGCAGCGCTACACCGGGCAGCGCACGGTGGCGTTCGGCGCCACCGTGTCCGGGCGTCCGAGCGAGTTGCAAGGCATCGAGCAACAAGTGGGCCTGTTCATCAACACCTTGCCGGTGATCGCGACCCCGCACCCGGAACAGTGCGCGGCGCAGTGGGTGGCCGAGGTTCAGGCACTCAACCTCAAGTTGCGCGACGTCGAGCACACGCCGTTGGCGGATGTGCAACGCTGGGCCGGGCATAGCGGCGAGTCGCTGTTCGACACCTTGCTGGTGTTTGAAAACTACCCGGTGGCCGAAGCCCTGGAGAATGGCAACCCGAGCCCGCTGAAGTTTTCTTCCATCGCGCACTGCGAGCAGACCAGTTTCCCGCTGTCGCTGGCCGCCGAACTGGGCGAGAGCCTGCTGCTGCGCATCAGCTACGACAGCGCCCTGTTCGCCCGAGACGCCATTGGCGCACTGACGCAGCATTTGGTCAGCTTGCTCGATGGCTTGTGCACCACGCCTGAGTGCAAGCTGGGCGACCTGCCGATGCTCAGCAACGGTGAAAACCGCTTGCTGCTGGAAGACTGGAACCACATCGAAACCCGCTACCGCCTCGATGAGTGCGTGCATGAAGTATTCGAGGCGCAAGTGGCCCGCGCGCCGGACAGCCTGGCGCTGATCTTTGGCGAGCGGCAATTGAGCTACGCCGAACTCAACGCCCGCGCCAACCGTCTCGCACGTCGTTTGCGCGAGCAGGGTGCCGGTCCCGAGCAGCGTGTCGGGCTGGCGGTGGAGCGCTCGGTGGAAATGGTCATCGCCTTGCTGGCGGTGCTCAAGTCCGGCGCGGCGTACGTGCCGCTAGACCCGGCGTATCCGCAGGAACGGTTGACCTACATGATGGCCGACAGCGGCATCCGCCTGTTGCTGAGCCAGGCACGCGTGGTCTCGACCCTGCCGGTTCCGGCGGGCCTGAACACCTTGCTGCTGGACGATGCCGATGCACCGACGAATGAGGCCGATGCGGTCAACCTGCCGAACCTTAACGTGGCGCAGAACCTTGCATACCTGATCTACACCTCGGGCTCGACCGGTCAGCCCAAGGGCGTGGCGGTTACCCACGGTCCGCTGGTCATGCACTGCCGTTCGATTGGCGACCTGTATGGCATGACCCCGCAGGACCGCGAGCTGCAATTTGCCTCGATCAACTTCGACGGTGCCCATGAGCGTTACCTGACGCCGCTGTTGTTCGGTTCGGCGCTGATGCCGCGTGACAACGACCTCTGGGGCGTGGACCGCACGGTCGATGAAATCGAGCGCCATGGCATCACCATCGCGTGTTTCACCCCGAGCTACCTGCAACAACTGGCGGACTACGCCGGTGAGGCCGGGCGTCGCCTGCCGATCCGTTCTTACACGGTGGGCGGTGAAGCCACGTCCCGTGCCTGCTTCGACCATATCCAGCAGACTTTGCAGCCGCCGCGCATCATCAACGGCTACGGTCCGACCGAAACCGTGGTCACGCCGCTGATCTGGCGCGCCCATCTGGGTGAAGGCTTCGATGCGCAGTACATGCCGATCGGTCGTCCGGTGGGCGAGCGCACGGCGTACGTGTTGGACCAATGGCTGAACCCGGTGCCGGTTGGCGTCAGTGGTGAGTTGTACATCGGTGGCGGCGGCCTGGCCCGTGGTTACCATGAGCGTCCGGGGCTGAGTGCCGAACGTTTCGTGCCGGACCCGTTTGCCCGCGACAGCGGTCAGATGCTGTATCGCACCGGTGACCTGGTGCAGTACCGCGCAGACGGCGTGGTGGCGTACATCGGACGCATCGATCACCAAGTGAAGATTCGCGGTTTCCGTATCGAGCTGGGCGAGATCGAAACCCGCCTGTTGACCCATCCTCAGGTCAGCGAAACGGTGGTGGTCGCACACGATGCGCCACGCGGCAAGCAACTGGTGGCGTACCTGGTGCTGACCCCGGACGCCGACGGGCAGGCCGAGGCGCAGATCAAGGCCTGGCTGCAAGCCCACCTGCCGGACTACATGGTGCCGGCGCACCTGATCGTGTTGACGCAGATGCCGCTCAACCCGGCAGGCAAGCTTGACCGGCATGCATTGCCGGCTCCGCAGATTGCCCAGCGTCAGCAACAGGTCCAGGCACCGACCAACGAGATGGAAGCAGCGCTGCTGGCCATCTGGCAGGACGTGCTTAACGTCAGCCCGCTCGGGGTCAAGGACAACTTCTTTGAACTGGGTGGCGACTCGATCATCTCGATTCAGGTGGTCAGCCGGGCGCGGCACCAGGGCATTCGGTTCACGCCCAAGGACGTGTTCCAGCACCAGACCGTGCGTGAACTGGCAGCCGTGGCGCGCCTGAGCAGTGTGTCGATGATCGACCAGGGCCCGGTGCTGGGCGAACTGGCGCTGACGCCGATCCAGCACTGGTTCTTCGAACAGGACATTCCACAACGTCACCACTGGAACCAGTCGGTGCTGCTGGATGTGCGCGAGCCCTTGCAGTCGTCGATGCTGGAAAGCGCCTTGCAGCACGTGCATCAGCAGCACGACGCATTGCGTCTGCGCTGGCACTCGAACACCTCGGGTGCGTGGCAGGCCGAGCATGCGGCCATCGGTGAGCAGCCGTTGCTGACCTGCGTCGACGTCGACGTCGCCGACAGCGACGCTTTGCTGGCTTGCTGCGAACAGGCACAAACCAGCCTTGATCTGGAGCAGGGGCCGTTGTTGCGTGCGGTGCATATTCGCCTGGCCGACGGCGGTGAGCGCCTGTTGCTGGTGGTGCATCACCTGGTGATTGACGGGGTGTCGTGGCGCATCCTGCTGGAAGACGTGCAGTCGTTGTACCGCCAACAAGTGGCCGGGCAGGCGATGACGCTGCCCGCCAAAACCAGTGCGTTCCAGAGCTGGTCCCGGCATTTGCACGACTATGCAGGCAGCCCGCAGTTGCTGGCCGAACTGCCGTGGTGGCAGGCTCAGGCCGGTGATCACGGGACGTTGCCGCAGGACAATCCTCAAGGCAGTTTGCAGACCCGGCATTTCGCCTCGGTCAGCAGCCGTCTGGACAGCGACCTGACGCGCCAGTTGTTGCAGCAAGCGCCTGCTGCGTATCGCACGCGGATCAACGAGTTGCTGCTGACGGCACTGGCGCGGGTGATCTGCCGCTGGAGCGGACAACCGTCGGTGCAGGTGCAACTCGAAGGCCACGGTCGCGAAGGGCTGTTCGAGGAGGTCGACCTGACGCGTACCGTAGGTTGGTTCACCAGCATGTTCCCGCTGCGGCTGACCCCGGCCGACGACCTGGCGAGCAGCATCAAAGGCATCAAGGAACACCTGCGCCGCGTGCCGAACAACGGCATCGGTTATGGCGTGCTGCGTTATCTGGGGCAACAACCGGCCCTGGAAAACACCACGCGCATCACCTTCAACTACCTGGGGCAGTTCGATCAGAGTTTCGATGAGCATGCGCTGTTCGTGCCCGCCAGCGAAAGCAGTGGTTCGAGCCATGATGACCGTGCACCGCTGGGCAACTGGCTGAACATAAACGGCCAAGTGTATGGCGCCGAACTGGTGCTGAGTTGGAGCTTCAGCCGCGAGATGTACCGAGAAGACACGGTGCAGTATCTGGCCGATGCCTACAGTGCTGAATTGCGTGCGCTGATCGAGCATTGCCTGGCGCTGGAAAACGCCGGGGTGACGCCGTCGGACTTCCCGCTGGCGGGTCTGGATCAGGCCCAACTGGATGGTTTGCCGTTGGCGCCGTCGGTGATCGAGGACATTTATCCGCTGTCGCCGATGCAGCAGGGCATGCTGTTCCACAGTCTGATCGAAGCCGATCAGGACGATGGCGCCGGTGCCTATATCAACCAGTTGCGCATGGACATTGACGGGCTCGACGTACCGCGCTTCCAGCAAGCCTGGCAAACCGCGTTCGACCGTCACGCGATTCTGCGTGCTTCGTTCCACAGCCGCGCCGACCTGCCGCAAGCCTTGCAGGTGATTGCACGTCAGGTTGCGGTGCCGTTGCAGGTTGAAGACTGGCGCGACCAGGCGCAGTTGCCGGCGCGTCTCGATGCGCTCGCCGATGAGCAACGCCTGGCAGGTTTTGTGCTGGATCAAGCGCCGTTGCTGCGCTTGCAACTGGTGCGCACGAGCGAGGGGCGTCATCACTTCATCTACACCAGCCATCACATCCTGATGGATGGCTGGAGCAGCTCGCAGCTGTTCGGCGAAATCCTGCAAAGCTATGCCGGGCAGGCCTTGGCGCGAACCGCCGGGCAGTACCGCGACTACATTGGTTGGCTGCAACGCCAGGATGCGGCGCTCAGTGAAGCGTTCTGGAAACCGCTGTTGGCGCAGTTGGACACCCCGACCCGGCTGGCGGCCTCGCTGCCAGCGTTGACCGTCGACGGACCGGAGCGTTTCCTCGAATGGCACCACGACATCGAGGGGCCGGCGATGCAGGGCCTGAGCGAATTCGCTCGCGCCAGCAAAGTGACCCTCAACTCGCTGGTGCAGGCCGCGTGGCTGCTGCTGTTGCAGCGTTACACCGGGCAGCCGAGCGTGGCGTTTGGTGCGACCGTGGCCGGACGTTCGCTGGACTTGCCGGGGATTGAGGAGCAACTGGGGCTGTTCATCAACACGCTGCCGGTTATTGCCACACCGCAACCGGAGGCCAGCGTGCTGGAGTGGCTGGCTCAGGTGCAACAGCAGAACCTGGCGTTGCGCGAGTTCGAACACACGCCGCTGTATGACATCCAGCGCTGGAGCGGGGCGAAGTCGGATTCGTTGTTCGACAACATTCTGGTGTTCGAAAACTACCCGGTGGCCGAAGCGCTGGAGCAGAGTGGCCTGACCGGCCTGAAGTTCTCCGACATCGACTCCCACGAGCAAACCAACTACCCGCTGACGCTGTCGGTGGAGCAGGGCGAAAGCCTGTCGTTCGGCTACAGCTACTCGACCGCGCACTTCACCGCCGAGCGCATCGAACGTTTGCACGGCCACTTGGTGCAACTGTTGATGGCGATGAGCCGGGACCCTGCACGGACCCTGGGCGCGTTGCCGATGTTGAGCCTTGACGAACAACAGAGCGTGGTCGACGGCTGGGGCACCCGTGCCCTGGCACTGCCGTCGAGTGGTCAGTCTGCACGTGTGCCGTTCATGCATCAGCGTTTCGAAGCCATGGCGGCGGTAACGCCCGAGGCGCTGGCGCTGGTGTTTGAAGGCCGCAGCCTGACGTACCGCGAGCTGAACGGCCTGGCCAACCATCAGGCGTACATCCTGCGCGAACACGGCGTGACCCCGGACATGCGGGTCGGCATCGCGGTGGACCGTTCGCTGGAAATGGTGGTCGGGCTGTTGGCGATTCTCAAGGCTGGCGGTGCGTATGTACCGCTGGACCCGGAATACCCGCAGGACCGTTTGGCGCACATGATCAGTGACAGCAACCTGACCTTGCTGCTGAGCCAGCAGCACCTGTTGGCGGCGTTGCCGATCCCCGAGCAGTTGAAGGTGTTGTGCCTCGACCAGGCCTGCCCGCAAGGCAAGGAACTGGCCGAACGTGTGGCGGTGGCCGGTGCGGATGTCGCGGCGGGTGGGTTGAGCCCCGACAACCTCGCGTATGTGATCTACACCTCCGGTTCCACGGGCATGCCCAAAGGTGTGGCGATCAGTCATCAGGCGTTCAACCGTCATTGCGACGTGGCCATCGATTACTTCCGCCTGACGCCTCAGGACCGAGTGCTGCTGTTCTCGACCCTGAACTTCGACGGTTTTGTCGAGCAGCTCTACCCGGCGTTGTGCCACGGTGCAGCGGTGGTGATACGCGGCAACCTGTTGTGGGACAGCGAAACCTTCTATCAGAACGTGCTGCGCAGCGGCATCACTGTGGCCGACTTGCCGACCTCCTATTGGTTCCTGTTGGCGCAGGACTTTGCCAGCGCCGGGCCGCGTGACTACGGTTCGTTGCGTCAGGTCAGCGCCACGGGTGAAGCGATGCCGCCGCAAGGCTTGAGTGCCTGGAAAGCGGCAGGGCTGGAGTCGGTGCGCTTGCTCAACACCTACGGCCCGACGGAAACCACGGTCACCGCGACCTTCCTGGAGTGCGCCGATTACCTTGACGGCCAGCGTGCCGTGCCGGCCGTGATGCCGATCGGTCTGCCATTGGCAGGGCGCTCGATGTATGTGCTCGATGCCTGGCTCAATCCGCTGCCGAGCGGGGTCACCGGCGAGTTGTACATCGGTGGCGACTTGCTCGCCCGCGGCTATCACGGACGCCCGGCCCTCAGTGCCGAGCGCTTCGTGGCCGATCCGTTCAGCCAGCAACCGGGCGGGCGTCTGTACCGCACCGGGGACCTGGTGCGTTATTCCGCCGACGGTGAAATCGAGTACATCGGCCGAGTCGACCATCAGGTCAAGGTGCGCGGTTTCCGCATTGAACTGGGGGAAATCGAGTCGCGCCTGCAACAGCACGAACAGGTGCGTGAAGCGGTGGTGGTTGCTCTGGAGGGGGCCGGTGGCAAGCAATTGGTGGGGTATGTGGTGGCGGTGGACGGTTCGCAGTGCGATGCGTTGCGCGTTGAATTGCTGGAGCTTCTGGCCGAAACCTTGCCGGACTACATGCTGCCCAACCCGTTGATCCTGCTCGACAGCATGCCGCTGACACCGGGCGGCAAACTCGACCGCAGTGCCTTGCCTGCGCCGGACTGGCAGGGCCGCGAGTACGTGGCGCCGGGCAGTCGGGTGCAGCGTCAATTGGCAGCGGTCTGGCAGCAGGTCCTGGGAGTGGAGCGTGTCGGCCTGACGG
Source organism: Pseudomonas purpurea (assembly GCF_039908635.1). Lineage (NCBI taxonomy): Bacteria > Pseudomonadati > Pseudomonadota > Gammaproteobacteria > Pseudomonadales > Pseudomonadaceae > Pseudomonas > Pseudomonas purpurea. Next base: position 3,809,988 of record NZ_CP150918.1, on the reverse strand, counting down.
ATAACTTCTTCGAACTGGGCGGCAACTCGATTCTGGCCTTGCAGGTGGTCGCCAAGGCCAAGGCATTGTCTGGCGTGACACTGAGCCTGCGCGACCTGATGAGCCGCCCGAGCATCGGCGAACTGGTACAGACGGCGGACGAAGAGGCCAACCTCAACCCGCTGCTGTTGTTGAACACGCCGGTCAATACGCAGCCTGGGCTGTTCTGTATCCATGGCGGTTTCGGGACGGTGTTCGACTATCAACCGCTGGCCCGTCGACTGGATGGCCAACGCAGTGTGTTCGGTTTGCAAAGCCGGATGTTGCTCAGTGCGCAATGGCAGGACGATGACTTCGAGTCCATCGCCATTGATTACGCGCAGTACATCCGTCAGCAACAACCGCAGGGGCCGTATCAGTTGCTCGGTTGGTCCCTGGGTGGACCGTTGGCGATGCTGGTGGCGCATGAGTTGGAGAAGCAAGGGCAGCCGGTCGAGTTTGTCGGCGTGCTCGACAGTGCGTTGGTGGGCGTGGATAACCTTGAGCCATGGCAGGTCGCGTTGCAGGGTTTCCTCGACAGCGTTCTGCCGGGCCAACCCGCCGTTGTGTTTGCTGAACAGGCGACGGAGCCTGATCTGGCTGAGCTGACGGCGTTGATCGGGCGCGGTGTACGCCAGGGCGGTTCGCTCCAGGCCGGGGTCAGTGCCCACGACCTGGCGCTGGCCTTCACCGTGGATCGCCGCCTGAGTCGTTTGGCGGCCGCACATCCGCGACTGCCCACCGTATCGGCGGAAGTGGTCAGTTGGGTGTTGCCGGCTCATGCGCCGGCGGTGCGTGAGACGTTGGCGGCGTCGGGCAACCGGATCAAGGACGAATACGTGATCGATTGCAGCCACACGGCGATTGTCAGCGAAACCGGGTTCCTCGACAGCCTGCAAGGGCAATTGCAGGAGGTACTGGCGACCAGTTGATCAACGCCTGAAGCAATGCAAAAAGCCCCGGTGCCAGCGATGGTGCCGGGGCTTTTTGCTGTCTGCGATTCGGCCGTGGTTCGGGGTATCGGGTGCGATGCAGGGGGTAGCCGCGATACGCGGACGCAGGACGGCCGGGGCGATCAGATTCAGGGGCTTTGGGGAGGGACGAGGCGAGGGGTGTTACACGCTTCGATCACGCCCTGGGGCGTGATCGAAGCGGGGAGGGGATCAGAACTTGTAGTTCATCGACAGGACAGCGGCACGTGGATCGCCGTACAGCACGCTGCCGTAGGAGTCGCGGCCGAAAGTGCTGTAGTAGTGCGTGTCGAACAGGTTGGTGACGTTGACGCTGGCGGTCAGGTGTTCGTCGATTTTGTAGCGGCCGAACAGGCCCACCACGTAGTAGTCGTCCTGGGTGGCTTTGGCCTTGATGTCACCCACTGTGGTTTTGAAGAACACCTGGCTCTGCCAGGTGACGTTGCCGCCCACGGTCAGCGCGTTCCAGTTGCCTGGCAGGGTGTAGGCGGTGGACAGCTTGAACAGATCGTCTGGCTGGTCACCCTGGAGCTTGTTGCCGTCCTTGTCCTTGGATTCGCGGTGGGTGAAACCGCCCGCCAGTTGCAGACCGGTTGCTACTTCACCCGACACTTCAAGTTCGAAACCCTTGGTCTTGGTGTCGTTCATTGCTTTGTAGATGTCACGCGGGGAGCCATCCGGCAGGGTGATGCTGGTGACGTAGTTGGCGTAGTTGTCCTGGGTTACCTGGAACACCGCAGCGCTGGCGTTCAGGCGGCCGTCGAAGAACTCGCCCTTGATCCCCAGTTCGATGTTGTCGCCTTCCTCCGGATCGATGAAACCGCCACTCGTGTCGCGGTAGCCCTGTGGCCGGAAGATGCTGGTGTAGCTGCCGTAGACCGAGAAGTTTTCGTTGAGGTCATAGACGATACCGGCGTACGGAATGATCCGACCGTTTTCCTGGAAGGTCACGTCCGGGTCGCGGTAGCTCGTCGGGTCGATACGCACGCCGGTGGCTTCACGCTTGAAGTTGACGACACGGGCACCCACCAGGAGCGAGAGCGGATCCAGAGGTTTGAAGCGCGCGGTGGCGTAGTAGCCGGTCTGGGTGTCTTGCTGTTCGTCCTTGCCATCAGCCTGGTACTCCAGGCGCGGGCCGGTACCGTTCCAGTCGAAGAAGTTATCGACTTTCGAACTGGTGGAGTACTTGTAGCGGTCCTGGACCAGGTGCGAACGCGAGGCGGTCATCCCGACGGTCATGTCGTGAATGCGGCCAAAGAGTTCGAAAGGCCCCTGGACGTAAGCATCGACGTTATTGGAGCGGCGTTCGCCGTTGCAATGGCAGCGATACTGATAAACACCTGCGCCGGTGACCTTGTCGGGGTAGCCACCCGACGCCGACATCATCAGCGAATCATCCTTGTCGGACTGGTGGCTGAAAGCGACCTTGGCTTTCCAGTCATAGGCAAGCTGTTGCTCGATGTTGGCGAAAACGGTGCTGTTGGTGATGTCCCAGTAGCTCCAGCGGGTGGCGGTGTTCAGCGAGCGCGAGAACTTGGCCTGGCTGCCGTCGCTGTAGAACAGCGGCTGGCTGCCGAAGGCGGCGCCGTTGGTCTGGCTGATCTGGTAGTCGATACCGGCGGTGAGCAGGGTGTCCGGGGTCAGGTCGGCTTCGAAAATGCCGTAGGCGACTTTCTTGTCGTTGCTGTAGTAGTCACGCAGGCTGTCTTTCTTTTGCATGACGCCCACGAAGCGACCGCGCAACGTACCGGCTTCGTTCAGCGGGCCGCTGACATCCGCTTCGGTGCGATACAGGTCGCGGGTGCCCACGCCCTGGGTGACCGAGGCCTGGAATTCCTTGGTCGGCTTCTTGCGCACCAGGTTGATGGTGGCCGAAGGCGAACCCACGCCGGTCATCAGGCCGGTGGCGCCGCGCAGTACTTCTACCCGGTCGTAGACCGCCATGTCGGTGCGGCCCATGCCGCCGGTGTAGGTCGGGTCGTAGTAGCTGGGCATGCCATCGAACTGGAAGTTTTCGATGTTGAAGCCGCGCGAGTTGAAGTTGAACAACTCACTCTGGAAGTTGCTGACGGTGATGCCGGGCGTGAGGTTGAGCACGTCGGGCAGGCTGGTCAGGTTCTGGTCTTCGATCTGCTGGCGGCCGATTACCGTGATCGACTGCGGGGTTTCACGCAGGCTCAACGGAATCTTCATCGCCGTGCTGGTGGCGCCGGTGGTGTACGAACCCGACCCCTCGGTGGTCTGCCCCAACGCCTGGCCGTTGATCGACACGGGCCCCAGTTGCAAGACGTTGGAGTTGCCTGCAATCGGGATCAGCGACACCGTGTTGCCGGTCAGTTGGAAGGTGATGCCGCTCCCCAGCAGCAAGGTGTTGAGCGCCTGTTCAGGTTCCAGGTGTCCGGACACCGCCGTGGATTTGAGCCCCTGGAGGCTGTCAGGGCTGTAGAGCACTTGCAGATTGGCCTGTTGACCGAGCTGTTGCAGTGCACTCCCCAGTGACTGCGCTGGCACATCAACGTCGACCGGAGTTGCGTTCGCCTGTGTCGCACCCATCAGGAGCAGGGTCAACAGAGCACCGGGCAGGATGGTTCTACGCGTCTTGGTTCGCTGAATGGCCGTCGCCAGAGGTGCGCGGGACAAGGTAGGACTTCGCATTGCTCTACATGCTCCTGAAGGGTCGTGTGCAGTTTTTTAGTTAATGATAATTATTATTAGACGCAGCGCCGTGCCGAAACCGGAAAAACAAATCCCACCGACCGCAAACACAGCTGATTCATTGCGGTGGTGGGTGTGTTTAACCGAGGTTCGGTGGATCAGGCGGGCATGAGTTCGGTGACCACACGCCCCGATTCCATGCGGACCAGTTGGTCGGCGATGTCGAAGTAGCGATCATCGTGAGAGATCACAATGATGGTCTTGCCCAGTCGCTTGAGATCCGGCAGCAGCTCGGTGTAGAAGATCCGGCGGAAGGTCGGGTCCTGGTCGGCCGCCCATTCATCGAACACCAGCACCGGACGCTCTTCGAGCCAGGCGTTCACCAGGGCCAGGCGTTTGCGCTGGCCGGTGGACAGGTCGGTGGTGGTGAAGCTGCCATCCTTGACGCTGACCTTGTGGGCGATTTCCAGGCGTTGCAGGTATTTGTTGGCATCGTCGGGAATGTGCTGGTCGCCCTGGACCACATCATCGAACAGGTAGTAGTCGGCGAAAATCGTGGTGAACAGTTGACGGTAGTCATCGCGATTCAGGGCGTTGACGCTCTGCCCATTGAGCAGGATCTCACCCTGTTGTGGCGTGTAGAGCCCCAGCAACAGTTTGATCAGGGTGGTCTTGCCGCAGCCGTTTTCACCGACGATGAACACGATGTCGCCTTCCTTGATCTTCAGGTTCACCGGCCCCAGGCGAAAGGCATCGCTGCCCGGTACGGCAGGGAAGGCGTAACTGACGTTGTGCAGTTCCAGGCTGTTGACGGTAGTCGCGCGGGTGGACTGATCGTCGAGCAGCAGGTGCGGCTCGGGCGACGAGAACTGGCGCGACAGCTCGGCAATGCGGCGGAACGCGATACGGGCCCGGCTGACCACCGGCAGGGTGCCGACCAGCAGTTCGAGCGGGCCCTTCATGTACAGCAGCACCAGGACGAAGCCGCTCATGACCGCTTTGTCGGCGCTCGGCCAGTAGGATTGCAAGGCCAGCGCCAGGCCGATGACCACGAAAAACAGCATCGAGCCGAAGGTCTTGGCCACCACAAAGGTGTTGATCGCACGGATCTGGGTTTTGCAGATGAAGTCAGTGGTGGCTTTGATGCCCGACTCGAACATGCGTTGACGGCGTGGACGGTGAATGCGCAGTTCCTTGGCGCCTTCGGCAATCGAGCTGTAGTGTTTTTGCAGCGTGTCTTCGCTGTCACGGGCGGTATTGAAATCTTCGCTGCCCTTGCTCTGGGCCAGGTACTGGATGCCGGTGCCGATGACGATTGCCACCACCATCATCAGGAACATTGGCCAGGACAACATGGCCAGGTAGCCCAGGCAACCCAGCGTCACGGTGAAGGAAATGGCCAGCGGCGCGAAGGCGTAGGCGAAGTCGCTGATGGTGTCCACGTCGTGGGTCAGGACGGGGATCAGCCGGTGGGTGCGGTAGCGTTCGATCTGCTCGATCGGCGCCGAGAGCACCTTCTCGCCCAGCTCTTTGCGCAACTTGGCAATGATGTGCTGGCCGACGTAGTTGGTGCCGATGTCCGAGCAGATGGCGCTGAGCAGCGCCAGCACGCAAAGCCCGGCAAACAGCGCCACCACACCCTGGCTCAGGCCGCTGTCGGAATTCAGGGCCGTGTTGATCGTGGCCAGCAACACCGTCACGCTCAGGCCGCCGATCATCCCCAGAATGATCGACAGGGTGACAACGAGCCGAAACGGTTTCAACAGGGCGAACAATTCGACAATTGCGCCACGGGTAGGCTGGGACATGAGGAGAAGGTTCCTTGGGTCGAGGTAAATGCAGATACCCAATAGAACGTCTGGTCAGGCGTTTAATTTAACAGGTCGCCGACTGGCGGCGACCTGTGGCAAAGCGGTTGAAAACGGGGGTTCAGAGCTCGCGTGCGACGCGAAAGCCAATCCAGTCGCCGCGCTCTTGCGGGTACTGACTGTTGCGGTTGCCCGAGCGGGAAAACACCGGTGCTTCGCCCCAGTCATTGCCGCGAATGCGCACGGCCTCACAGTTGGCCTCCAGCCAGGCGCTGCCGTCGCTGGGTGCGCCGACGTAATCGGGGTGTTCGCAGTCGGGCGTCCATTCGTACACGTTGCCATGCATGTCGTACATGCCGAACGCGTTCGGCGGGTAGCTGCCTACCGGCGAGCTGTAGCTGTAGCCATCGGTGGGGCCGTAGGTGTTGGCGTGTTTGGCGATGCTGTATTCCTTGCCTTCATCGAACGGGAAGGGGAACGGCCCGCTGGAGCCAGCGCGGGCGGCATACTCACGTTGCGCTTCGCTGACCATGTGGTAGCGCTGGCCGGTTTTTTTCGACAGCCACGCCACGTAGGTTTGCACCTCCTCGACGTTCATGCACACCGCCGGTTGGCGCGGGCTCTGTGCATAACGCGGCTTGCTGGCAATGCATTCGCGACCGGGGCGCGTGTCACCGTTGCCGATGACGGTGCCGCTTTCCTTGAGGTAGCTGTCCCACTCACCGGCAGTGACCTGGAAGCGGCTCATGGCGAACGGCTTGGCGAAGGTCACCGGGTGCATCGGGCTTTCGTCAGGTTCGCGGCCGACTTCATTGTCGGGGGTGCCCATTGTGAATGTGCCCGCGGGCAGCACGACCATCTGCGGGCACTCTTTGCAATCCTTGAATACCTTGCCTGCCAGAGGGGCCGTGGCGGCTTGGGCGCTGGCAGGCAGCAAGGCGCCGAGCAGGGCGCTGAACGCCAGCGCTGCAAGGGTCTTGAGGGGCGGAGCGGCGAGGGTGTCACGGTTCATGAGTTCTCTCGTTCAAGGGGAAAAGGCCCGGGTTCAAACGGTTTTGGCCAGCGTGCGCATGAACCGGTCAAGGTCCGCTTCACTGTTGAGCAGGCAGGGCGCGGTGCGCACGACCGGGCCAACGTCACGGTCCACCGAGTCGCAGATCACCTGGTTGGCCATGAGGTACGCGGCGATCTGCTCGCTGTCCTTGCCCTTGACCCGGAAGAAGGTGAAACCGGCAGACAGTTGCGGGCTGGTCGGGGTGACCATCTCGATGTGCGGCAGAGCCAACAGGCGTTGCTTGAGGTCACTGTTCAGGGCATGGATGCGCGCTTGAACGTCGGCCTTGCCCAGTTCCAGGTGCAGCTTGAACGCCTCGTCCAGCGCCCAGCGGTGTTCGAACGCGTGGTAGCCGCCGGGGGTCATGATGGTGGAGAAATCGGTGGCTTCGGAAAAGGTCGGGATCGTCGGCGTGACGTCGGTGAGGACTCTGGATTTGGCGCAGATGATCCCGGTGCCACGGGGGCCATACATCCACTTGTGAGTGCCGGCAATGAAGAAGTCGCAGTGCATGTCGGGGAAGTCGAGGTCCTCCACGCCAAAGCCGTGTACACCGTCGACCACGTAAAGGATCCGGTCTTTTTCGTCACGGTTGCGGTTGAGTGCTTCTACCAGCTTCCCGATCTTGCCAATCGGCAGTTTCACGCCACTGCCCGAGTGTACCCAGGTCATGCCCAACACACGGGTTTCGGGGCGGATGCCACGTTTGATCGACGTGAGGATTTCATCCTCCGAGACACTGTGACTGTTCTCGAACAACGTGAGCTTGCGCACCCGGGTACGGTCTTTTTGCTGGCGGTAATCGAGCGTGTAGTGGGTTGCGTAATGCTCGTGTTCGGTGGTGAGGATTTCCTGATCCGGGCGTACGTGAATCCCGCCGTAGATCATTGCCAGGCCTTCCGTGGTGCTGCCGGTCAGGGCGATCTGCCGCGGGTCGGCGTTCAGGTAGCGACCGGCCCAGACGCGCACGTTCTGTTCACGCTTTTCGGTTTCACCCAGGTCCCAGTCCATGGCCAGGCCGGGGTTGCGATCAAGGCTGGCGCGGTGCATCGCGATGGCATCGCGTACCGGTTTGGGGTGGGACGTCACCAGAAAGTTGGCCAGGTGCACCTGCGTCGGATCAAGGTCGAACTGCTGGCGTAACCGGGTCCATTTATTTGGGCTGACTGCGGGCTGGGCCGTGGTGCTGGCACAGGCGGGCAGGGTGCCGGCCAATGGCAGGCCGGCCGCGAGGATGCCCGCCTGCTTGAGGAACGTACGACGGTCACTCATGGCTTGTTCCCTTCCTGGCCGGAAATCAGCACCGGTTTGGCGGCTTTCTGTACCACAGCCCAGACCCGCAGGAAGTTGCCGCCCCAGAGCTTGGCGATGTCTGCTTCGGAGTAGCCGCGCGAGATCAGTTCGGCCGTCACGTTGCGACCTTCGCTGACGTCCTTCCAGCCGTCCAGGCCGCCGCCGTCATTGAAGTCGGAACTGATGCCGACGTGATCGATGCCGATCTTCTTGACCGCGTAATCAATGGCGTCGCCATAGTCCTTGAGCGTGGCCTTGGGTTCTTCCTCAAGGATGCCGTAGAGGCCGCTGGCGTATTCGCCGAAGCGCTGTTCCGACCAAACGGTAATGATCGGGTCGCCCGGCATCAGGGCCATTTCCAGAGTGGTCAGCGGTTGCAGGTCAAAGCGTGCGCGCAGCGCATTGAGCTTGTCGCGGGTGGCCTGGCTGAGCGGGCGGATATAGGCCGGGAAGCCGACAATCTGCACCACGCCGCCGCTGTCCTTGATCAGTTGCATTTCCTTGTCGCTGAGGTTGCGCGGGATATCCACCAGCGCGCGCGGTGCCGAGTGCGAGGCCACCATCGGCGTACGGCTCAGTTGGGCGACCTGCTCCAGGGTTTTGGTCGAGCTTTGCGACACGTCGATGATCACGCCCAGGTCATTGAGGCGCTTGACCGCCTGTTTGCCGATGGCGGAGAGACCCCCGAGGGCGTCCGGCGAGTCATTGAAGAACGGCAGCGGGCGCGAAGAGTCGGCCCAATTGTTATTGCCGATGTAGCTGAAACCGAACATGCGCATGCCGCGTGCGGCCCACAGGTCCAGTTGGTTCAAGTCGTTGCCCAGCGGGTAGGCGTTGAGCATGCTGATGAAGATCGCGAACTTGCCTTCGCCGTGCAGGCGACGGAAATCGTCGGGGGTGTAGGCGATGCCGACGCGCTCCGGGAAGTCGCGCAACAAGCCGCTGATGATCTTGTAGCGCACCTCTTGCTCGTTGCGGGCGCCGTCGATGAAGCCAGCAGTGGGCTTGTGCGGGGCGTTCGGGCCGTTCCAGATTTCCGGCCAGCCGAAAATCGTCAGCGCTGCTCCCGACAGGCGTCCGCGAGCGGCCTTGGCCAGGTCGAACGGGTCGGTGCCTTCCTTGTCCGCTTCATTGCCGGCGGTGCCGAACGTCACCGGCACGGTGATGTGGCTGTCGAAGGAAATGATCCGCTCTTGCAGCTCCTCGGCCTGTTTCATCACCTTGACCGGGTACCCGGGGTTGTTCCTGAACCCGTAGTCCCAGGCGAAAAAGCCGGCTGCGGCGGTCACGGCCAATGCCAGGGGCAGGCCAATGTAGAGAGCCTTTTTCGAACGAGGTTTTGTCATTGCCATCTCAGTCAGGTTCGCCGTCGAAGTGCAGGCACAGGGGCCTTTGCTATCTGGGAAGAACGAGCCGGGGCGGTGGAAATTTAGGCTGAGTCTCGCCAGCCCTTCGCGGCGCTAAATTTTGCCGCGCAACAAACGTTCTAGCTTGGATAAAGCCTGCTTCATGGCTGACACAGGTAGGGCAATGACGATTTCTCGACGATGGTTCATGGCGGGCCTGGCGCTGACCGGTGCCGCCGTTCCTGCGGCTTTTTACGGGCATCGCGAACTGACGCGCGTGGACGAGCCGATCACCCCCGGCGAGGCCACCGTCGACCTGGCGACCACGGCGGGGCAGCAGCTTGCCAACAGCCTGCGCGGGGTGTGGGACATCCGCTTCGAAGGGCGCGATGCGGGCCTGCAAGGTTTGCCGCTCACGGGCCTGGAGTTGTTTCTCGATGTGGCCCATCGCGGCCGTGGCCTGCGCGGCTACCTGGACACCGCCGAACACTTGCGGGCAGAGGCCGAGCCGCGCTACCGCGTGGTGGGCGACCTGTTGGCGGCGAGCCCGGCGCAAGTGCGCTGGCGGCTGGTCAGTCGCGACAGCGCCGAGGGCGCGCCGGATTATGAGTTCATCGTCACCCTGGACGAAGTCTGGGCCGATTTCGGCAATGCCGGCAGCGGCACGCTCAGCGGCGTCATCCTGAACCTGAATCACCCTTTGACGTTGCCCGAGCGCGAGAATCGTTTTATCGCCATCAAGCGCATATTCCCCGAAGCCCGCGAGCGAATTGGCCTGACCCCGACATTGTTGGCGTGGCTGATCTCCCCGGAGCATCGATTGTTCCATCAGCTGTGGCATGCCTCGCGGGACAAATGGCACACCCTGTCCGAAGAAAAACGCGGTGCCCTGCGCGGCATCGGCTGGCAGCCCGGCCCGCGAGACCAGGAGCGTGACGCCCGTGGTCCGCGCAAGGACCGCAACGGTTCGGGCATCGACTTTTTCTTCATGCACCGGCACATGCTGGGCACGGCGCGCTCGATGCAGGACATTGCGTCCTGGTCGAGCTTCCCCATGCCTCAGCCCGAGCTGGAGCGTGATCGCCAGGGCTTTGCCCGGTACTTCGACAACCATGACGGCTTTGCCTTGCCACCGACCTGGATGGCCGAGGACGATGCCGATTACAGCCAGTGGGTCAGCGACATCAAGGCGCCCGAGACGTATCACAGCAATTTCCAGGTCTGGGAGTCGCAGTACCGCGACCCGCGTTATCTCTCGAAATTGACGCTTGGCCAGTTCGGTTCGGAAATCGAACTCGGGCTGCACGACTGGCTGCACATGCGCTGGGCCTCGGTGCCCCGTGATCCGTCCAACGGCGCGCCGGTGCCGATGGCGCGTGATCCGGCGGATTTCTCTGCACGCTGGTTCCACCCTGAAAACGATTTTCTCGGGGACCCGTTCTCGTCCCATGTGAACCCGGTGTTCTGGTATTTCCATGGCTGGATTGATGATCGCCTGGAAGACTGGTTCCGCGCCCATGAACGCTTTCATCCGGGTGAAATCACCCGCGTGGAGGCCAATGGCGTGCCGTGGTTTGCCCAGGGGCGCTGGGTCGAAGCCGGTGACCCGTGGCTTGGGCCGATCACCCATGGTTGCAGCCCGACACCGGGCCTGCAGGTCGGAAAATCGGTGGAAATGGACCCGGAAACCATGAAGCTCGCGTTGCGCATCACTTACGGTGATGAAGAAAAACTCGCCAACCTGTTCAAGCGCATTCCGAAACGGCCTTGGTATGCGCGGCATCTGAAGCTCAAGCAAACCGTGTGATGCGCCGCCGGCCTGTTGCATGACAGGGCCGGCGATGACGCGGGGTGGGCAAGCCTCGCACACTGGATTCACTAACTAATTAGTCCTGTTCGTAACTGCACGTGACCACACTTGTTAATGTTTGGGTGTTGGCGGCTTAAGAAAAGTCTTTATAAAACAGGGTGATAACTATCGCTGGAAAAAGCGGTTGACATGAACTAAATCGTAACGTTATGGTTTCGCCTAGGACAATGACACGCTTTTCATGGACGAAAAATATATGTCTCAAGTTATTCCTCGTTTTACCCCTCCTTATGTTTGAATCAGTGTTGCTGTAGATGCGGACAATAATGCGCGTGCGCGATGAGTTGTCGGCTTATGGCGGTATTGTGGTGGGCGACTATTAAATAAACTTGAAACAGCAAACGTTTGCGAGGACGGAGTCTTGCATTACAAAAATAATATGCCCGCTCGACAAGTATTTACCGGTATCAGTCATGGAACACTGGGTGAACTCTTTCAAGGGCCTCATGAGGAAAGTGGCGAATTAAACATTGCGATTATTTCGCTGCCACTGAAAAGTTACAGTTGGGTGCATTTCAGCGTCGGTCCGGGTGCCAGGCAGGATGATGGCATTGGCGCTCGCTCGAAAACCCGCAAAGCCATCGAACTGTACTTGCAGCACCATTCGCGGACGTTGCCACCGGGGTACTGGAATTTCAGTTCACAACTGCTGCAAGGCAAAGGCATGTCGAGTTCGACGGCCGATATCGTCGCAGCCATTCGTTGCCTGGATTCGCACTTTTCCCTGGAGCCCCAGGTCGGCTTGATGACCGACATCCTGCGCCAGATCGAACGCTCCGACAGCGTGTTTCTCGATCACTACGCCCTGTACCTCAGTGGCAAGCAGAAAGTGGTCGAGGATTATCAGTATTCCCCCAGCCTGTATGCGTGTTTTATCGATGAAGGCGAAGTGGTCGATACCGAGAAAACCCACGACAAGTTGATTGCGCATTACGATAGAAACTTCGAAGCCTATGCACGAGTCTTAACCTTGGTTCGTCGTGGCTTCAAGAGTTCGGATGCGTCAATGATTTGCGAGGGTTCTACACGCAGTGCGATATTGTCTCAGGGGATTCTGCCTAAAAAGAACTTTGAGGCTGTTCTTGAGAGCCAACAGGCGCTCCAGGCGGATGGCGTTGTTGTGGCGCACACAGGCAGTGTGTTGGGCTACTTGTTCATTAATAAACCCAGTGCTGTGGATATTGGCAGGGTGTCTGCCTTTTTCTTCGGGCTGGGCAAGCAATGTTCGTTCGTTAAAGTTGGGCTAAGTTAAGGATGACGCAATGATCACTCATATAGCCGATGCAATGAAAGTGCCGAGTATTATCAGGCTGGATAACAACCTGTTCTGTTTGCGCTTCGAAACGATGAAGATTTATTCGGCCTTGGCCGCGGTCGAACACTTGCTGGCCACGGGCGTGGTGAAAAAGGGCGATACCTTGCTGGACAGCTCCAGCGGTATTTATGCCTATGCACTGGCACTGGCCTGCAACAAGTATGAGATGAAGTGCCACATCATCGCCTCCAAGACCGTCGACAAGACGCTCATGACCCAATTGAACATCATGGGCGTGCACGTTGAACAGGTTCCGCCCTCGGCCACGTTGAAAATGGATCAGAGTTACCGGGTCAACCGCATTCAGGAAATCGTACGCGACAACCCCGGCGTTCACTGGATGCAGCAGTATCACGACGACATCCACTACTTGGGATACGCCGCGGTTGCCCGGCAGATCGAGCAGGACCTGGGGGCCGCCAACCTGACGATCGTCGGTGGCGTGGGTTCCGGTTGCTCCACCGGTGGGCTGGTCAAGCCGTTAAGGGACATCGATCCCTCGGTGAAGTTGATCGGCGTGCAGCCGTTTGGCAGCGTCACTTTCAATTCGGACCACATCGAAGACCCCGGCATCGTGATTGCCGGAATCGGCAGCGGGATCCCGTTCCGCAATGTCGATCACACGCTCTACGACGAAATCCAGTGGATTTCCTTCGACCATGGCCTGTCCGGTTCGGTCGACTTGCTCCGCCAGCATGCAGTGTTTGCCGGGTTGTCCACGGGGTGCAATTACCTCGCCGCCCGACGCGAGGCCGCCATGGCGGCGGATAGAAACATTCTGTTTGTCGCGGCGGACACCGGCCATCGCTACATCGACGGGGTATTTGCCCACCACCCGGACGCCAGGCGTGCGGACGAACTTCAACCGACGGTTATCGAACACATCGACCAGCTCCAACTGCCCTGGGCGGTGATGAACTGGAATCGTCGGGAATTTAACGTTGCGGAAGGTACGGTATGACTATTGTTGCGTTGGAAGCCTTGACCTTTGGCTTGGGCAAAATGGTAAGTGCGGCAGAGCACTTTGGGGTGAAGCTGACGCTGTTGACGCGCGACACCTCGGTTTACGCGTACGAGCTGGCGAACATCGACAGCGATACGCTGGAGATCATTGAACTCGACACCTTCGACAAACCCTTGGTGATCGACACGCTCAAGGCCATGCCCGATGTGCAAGGCCTGTTGAGCACAACCGACACCTGGAGCCTGGATTGCCTGGACATTGCCCAGGCCTGTGGGCTGGACAGCCAGGACCCTGAATCCATTCGGCTGGTGCGCAACAAGTTCCGCCTGAGAAATCGCCTGCATGAGTTGGGCTTGTCGGCCGGCAAGAGCATCGAAGTCACCCCGGCCACGGCCGATTCGCGAGAGGTGTGCCGTGGCCTCGAATACCCGGTCATCATCAAGGACACCGCTGGCACCGGCAGCCAGAACGTCTGGATGGCCCATAACGATGAAGACACCTGTCGCGTGCTGGCACAGGCGCGCCAGGCAGCGCTGAAGGGCAAGATTGCCATCGAGCCGTTCATTTCCGGCACCCTGTACAGCGTCGAAACCCTGTCCTGGAAAGGCGAAAACCGCGTGCTGGCCGTCACCAGTCGGGTGGTCTCCGAAGAGCCTGAGTTCCGTGAAGAAGCCCTCGCGTCACCGGTGAACCTGGGGGAGCCAAAAACGCAGGCGCTGTCGTTGTGGATCGACAAGGTGCTGAGCGGCGTCGGTTACACCAACGGTTTCGCCCATACCGAATTCTTCATTACCGAAACAGGCTTTGAAGTGGTTGAGATCAACCCGCGCCTGGGCGGCGTGCAAATCGGCGAAGCGCTGTGCCGGGTCTACGATTACAACCTGTACGAAGCCTTTATCGAAATGGCCCTCGGGCGCCGGCCCGCGTTGATGGACAGGCCTCTGGTCGCGCAAAAAGGAGTCGGCCAGATCATCGTGTATGCCCGCCAGGCCGGTCACTTTGAGCGCGTCACGGGCCTGGAAAGGCTGGCCGGCCATCCCGGACAACCGATGTTCTATCCAACCGCTGAGCGTGGCAAAGCCATCACCAGCCTGACGGACCAGCGCGCCAGCGTCGGCATTCTGGTGGCCGAAGGCGAGAACTCGGAAATAGCCTTGCTCAATGCCTTCGCGGCCCGTTCAAAACTGACGGTGGTGGTGCAGGCCGGAGGGTCGAACGATGCCTAAGCCTCATCTGTTAATGATCGGCGGCTGGAACGACATCATCGAGAAGGCGTTCGACAACGGGTTTGACGTTTCCTATTTCGGCAGCCTGAGCCCCGCCGTGGCGTTTGATCCGGCGCTCCTGGCACCGGCCCGGCACAAGGTGGCACTGAATGTCGCGCAGATCGGTGTGTGCCTGGCCACGGCGCGGCAGATCCATGCGGAAGAACCGTTCGATGCGGTGATTTCATTTACCGAGCTGGGCATGGAAACAGCGGCGGTGATCGCCGATGCGTTGCAGGTGCCCGGGATGGACCTGTGGGCGGTGTCGGTCACCCGCTACAAGGACAAGATGCGCGAGGTGCTCGACAAGCACCCACACTTGAAACTGCCCTGGCAGCGCTTCAGTGCCACGGAGCAACTGATCGATTTTTACCAGGCCCATGGCCCCTCGATTATCGTCAAACCCATCAGTGGGGCGGCCAGCGTCGGGGTACAGCAGATCCGTTCGGTCGAGGAACTCCAGGGTTACATCAGCGCAGTGCCCGAAGAAGAACGCGTGGATTTCATCGCCGAACAACTGGTGGACAGCGACCAGCTCTACAGCATCGAAAGCCTGTCGGTTGATGGCGAGCATCACATCATCACGATGTCGGTGGCCAGGATGGTGGGTTATCCCTACGCGCTGTCGAACCACATCATCGTTCCGCCGCATAACCTTGATGAGCGTACGAGCGCGAGCATCGAGCGCACCGTGCGCGAGTTCCTCACTGCGGTCCGGTTGAGGAACGGCGTGGCGCACACCGAGGTCAAGCTCTCGCGGGATCACCAGCCCTTCATCATCGAGTCACAGACGCGTGTGGGCGGTGACCGGATCTGGAAAATGCTCGAACTCACCACGGGGGTCAAGCAGGTCGACCTGACACTCAACAACCTAGTGGGTGAAAAGCAGGTGCCGGTGCCGAGCGCGATGAATCAGGTGGCGGCGTTTTTCAGCCTGCTACCGGACGCCGGGGTGGTTGCCAGGGTCAGCGATATAGAAGACCTGAAGTCCATCGGCGGGCTGATCGAGGCGACGCTTGAGGTCAAGGTCGGAGACGACATCAAGCCGATTACCAACAACAGCGAACGCAAAGGCAACCTGCTGTTGACCGCCGATTCGCACGACGACCTGTTCAAGAAATTTGCACAGATTCAAGAACGCCTCTGGATTGAATATGAAAACGGCTCGGTTTGGCATCCATCATTTAAGTAACCTACCGTCGAGCTTGAAGTTCCTGATTTTGAGTTCGTTCCTGATCCCGTTTGGCAGCTTCATGGTGCTGCCGTTCGTGCCGATTCTGTTGACCCGGCACAATCACATGGACATGGCGGCAGTCGGCTGGGTGCTCGGGTTTGCTTCGCTGATCCAGTTCGGTGGCGGCTTCATCGGTGGCGTTGTCGCCGAGCGGCTGGGGTTGAAACGCACCATGCTGCTGGCGCTTACGGTGCGTACGCTGGGGTTTGCGCTGTTGCTGGCGTCCCTTGAACGGGCCGACTGGCTGATACCGGCGGTGATCATCATTGCCACCGGCGCGGCGCTGTACCTGCCGGCGAACAAGGCCTACATCGTCAACGCGGTGCCGGTCAGCGAGCGGCCGTTGTTCCTGTCGTTGTCCAGTTCGGCGCTGAACGCGGGGATGGCCATGGGGCCATTGGTTGGCGGGCTGTTTTTGCTGGGCAACAGCGAGGTCCTGTTCTGGGTGATTTTCGTGGTGTTCGTGGTGTTGACCCTGGCGCATTGGGCCTTTGTCGACAGCGCGGCCCAGGTCAGCAAGCATCCTCCGCGCGCGGGCAAGGTGTCGTACCTGAAGTTGATGGGGGTGCCGTTTGCCTTGAATGCCCTGGCCTTTTACGGTTACTTCTTCTTCCAGAACTACATGGGGCCGTACACGACGAGCCTGCACTCGGCGGGGTTGTATGGCGGGCTGCTGACGGTCAATGCGTTGCTGGTGTTCTTTGGCCAGCCGTTGCTGTCCAAGGTGATTGCCGAGGCGTCTTACCGGGCGAGCATGTTCTTCTCGTTCATGATGCTGTCGCTGAGCATGTACTTCCTGTCGATCGGCAGTGTCTGGGCGCTGATTGTGGGCACGGTCATGATTACCTTCGCGGAGATGGTGCTGTTCCTGAAAGGCGATCTGGAGATCCTCAATGCAGTCCCCGACAAACCGGCGTTCGCCTTTGGCATGCAACGATTGTCGGCAGGACTGGGCGCGTTTGTCAGCGCGCTGATCGGTGGGGCGTTGTACGACTACATGCAAAACAACCAGCAGCTCGGTACGTTCTGGAGTGTTCTTGCCATCCAGGCGTTGGTCGTGGCAGTGGTGGTGCTGGCGGTGTTGTCGTTCAAACGCAAGCTGGCGGTGGTCAACAGTCAGGCTTGAAGCTGAAGCTCAAACAAGAACCGCTCGTTTCGTCTGGAACGGGCGGTTTTTGCATTCAGGCATGGCTCACAGCACTTGCCAGCCACCGCCCAGTGCCTTGTACAGCGCAATGCTGGCTTGCAGGCGCGACAAGCGCAGTTGCACGTTGAGGTCCTGGGCGGCGTACAACGTGCGCTGGGTTTCGAGGACCGTGAGCAGGTCTTCGGCGCCAGCCTTGTAGCGACTTTCGGCGATATCGAAGGCGATTTGCGCCTGGCTGAGTTCTTCGCTTTGCCACTGCCGTTGCTGGTCCAGACCGCGAATGCCGGTCAGGGCTTTTTCGACGTCGGCGAAACCATTGATGATTGCCCCACGGTAGGTTTGCAGCAGTTCTTCCTGGCGGGCGCGGGCCTGGTCGCGCCCGGCGCTCAGGCGCCCGTTGTTGAAGATCGGCGCCACCAGCCCGGCGGTCAGGTTGTAGAACGGACTGCGCAGAATGTCCGACACGGTGTCGGCACCGGAGCCCAGGCTGGCGCTCAAGGTGACGGTGGGTAGCATCGCCGCTCGGGCCACGGTGACGTCAGCCTGGGCGGCAGCGAGTTGCGCTTCGGCCCGGGCGATGTCCGGACGACGGCTGAGCAGTTCGCTGGGCAGTCCGGCGCCGATGCTCGGCCAGTTCAGTTGATCGAGGCGCTGGCTGCCGAGCGTCAGGTTCTGGACCGGTTGGCCGAGGAGGGCGGCCAGGGTAATCAAGGCTTCTTCGGCCTGTTGCTGAACCAGCGGCAACTGGCGTTGTTGAGCGGCGACCAGGCTCTTCTGTTGCGCCAATTCAAGGGTGGTTGCGCTGCCTGCGTCATGTCGGGTCTGGACCAGTTTCAACACGTTTTGCGCATTGGCCAGGTTGAGCGCGGCGATTCGGCTTTGCTCGCGCAGCGACAGGGTTTGCGCGTAAGCATTGGCGACGCCGCTGAGCAGTGTCAGCTCAACGGTCGCCTGATCGAACTCGCTGGCGCGCACACCCAGTACGGCGCTGTCACGGGCCGCGCGACGGCCGCCCCAGAAGTCGATCTCGTAACTGGCGCTCAAGGTTGCATCGAAATAGTCCACGGCTTTATTGCTGTTGTCGGCATCCAACTGGCTGTAGCCGTTACCTCGCAACAGTTTCTGCCGGTTGGCATTCACGCCGGCTTTCACCTCGGGCAACAACGGGCCACCGGCCACGACTGCGCCAGCCTGGGCCTGACGAACCCGGGCCGTCGCTGCCGCCAGGTCGTAACTGCCGGCACGGGCCTGTTCGATGAGGCGATCCAGTTCCGGGCTGCCGAAAGTGGTCCACCATTGCCCGCGTTGGAGCGCGGCGGTTTCGGTGTTCGGCGAGTGCCAGGACGCGGGCGCTTGCAAGCCGCTGTCCGGGCGCGGCACCGGGTTGGCGCATGCGCTGAGCAACAGGCAGAGGGAGAGCAGGGTCAGGGGCGATTTCATCGTTCGATCATTCACTGGTCAGGGCCGTTACCGGGTCGAGCCGGGCAGCTTTGCGGGCCGGCATGAAGCCGAAGACAACGCCGGTCACCAGCGCACAGGCGAAGGCGCCGAGCACCGCGAGCGCGGTGAAGGCCACGGCCACTTCGCTGAGAATCAGAATGCCGCCGACCAGCAGCGCCAGGGCGATGCCGGCGATCCCGCCGACCACCGAGAGCATCACCGCTTCGGTGAGGAACTGGCGCAGGATGTCCCGTTGGCGAGCGCCGGTAGCCATGCGGATGCCGATTTCGCGGGTGCGCTCGCGCACGGTCATCAGCATGATGTTCATCACTCCGATGCCGCCCACCAGCAGGGAAATCGCGGCAATCGAACCGAGCATCAACGACAGGGTGTTTTGTGTCCGGGCTTCGGCCTGGATCATCGCGGCGTTGTTGGTCAACTCATAGTCGTGTTTGCCGTCGTGGAGTTTTCGCATCAGTTCGTCGATGGCTTGTTCGGCTTCCTTGACCTTGCGTGCGTCGGCCGCGGCGATCACCACATATTCGGGGTTGTGGCTTCCAAACAGTCGAACGCTGGCGGCCGAGTAAGGCACGGCAATACGATCGTCGCTGTCCTGGTCGCCACTGCTGGAACCTTTTTCGGCGAGTACGCCGACCACCTGAAAGGGCACGTTTTCGATCAGGATGTACTGGCCAATCGGGTCGGCGACATCCTTGAGCAGTTTGTCGCGAACCTTTTTGCCAATCACCGCCACGGCGGCGGCATTGTCTTCGTCGGCCTGGGTGAAGTAGCTGCCCTGGACAACCGGCCAACTGAAGATCGTCGGGAAATTGGTGTCGTTGCCGCCCACGTAACTGGTGTGATCGACGTTACCGAACCGCACGCCGGCTTCGGCGCCATTGACCGGCATGATGCGTTTGACCTGGGGCAACAAGGAGAGCGCGGCGACGTCACTGAGGGTGACGACCCCGGGCGGTGTGCGCGGGTTGGGCGAGGAGCCACTGAGGTAAATGATGTTCGAACCGAAGGCCCCCATTTGCGCCATGACCTGGCGCTTGCTGCCTTCGCCCACCGCCAGCATCACCACGACCGAGGCGACGCCGATGATGATGCCGAGCAATGTCAGCGCAGTGCGAAACCGGTTGATCCACATCACCCGCCAGGCGGCCTGCATGGCATCAATCAACTCGCCTTTCCATGCACCGGTTATTTCGCTGCCTTCGCTCAGGCGCTGTCGCAGGTCTACCGCTTGCAAGGCTCCCGGGTTGGCCGAGTGCTGCGCGTCGGGGTTGTTGTGTGCGCTGTCGCTGATGATCAGCCCGTCACGGATCTCGATGATGCGTTTGGCACGGGCCGCGACTTCGCGGTCGTGGGTGATCAGAATGACCACGTGCCCCTGGCTCGCCAGTTCATCGAGCAGGGTCATGACCTCGGCGCCGCTGTGGCTGTCGAGGGCGCCGGTGGGTTCGTCAGCGAGGATGATGTGGCCGCCATTCATCAGGGCCCGGGCAATCGACACCCGTTGCTGTTGGCCACCGGACAATTGATGCGGGCGGTTGCCGGTGCGCTCGGCCAGCCCCAGCCGATCCAGCAGGGCGGCCGCGCGGGCGTGGCGTTCGGCTGCCGGGGTGCCGGCGTAGATGGCCGGCATTTCGACGTTTTCCTGGGCTGAACCTGAAGGGATCAGGTGATAACCCTGGAACACAAAGCCAAAGGCCTCACGGCGCAGCCAGGCCAGTTCGTCGCTGTCCAGGTGGGCGACATTTTCGCCGGCGAACCGGTATTCACCACAGGTCGGCCGGTCGAGGCAGCCGAGGATGTTCATCAGCGTCGACTTGCCGGAACCGGAAGCGCCCACAATGGCCACGAACTCACCTGCATGGATCGACAGGTCAATACCGCGCAAGACGTGAACTTCAGGAGCATCGCCACCGCCATAGGATTTGCGAATGTCTTTGAGGTCGATCAGCGGCGTTTGCATTCAGCCTCCGCTGCCGTCAGCCGGGCCGATCAACAGGTGATCGCCCTCGTTCAGACCGTCGAGGATCTGCACGCGCAGCCGATCGCTGATGCCGGTGCTGATTTCGCGTTGTTGGATCTGGCCATTCTGGGCGACGACCCGAACATTCTGGATCGAGGCTTTCGCACCATTTTGCAAGGCGGAGACGGGCGCGGTCAGCACGTTCTTCGCTTCCCCGGCGACAAAAAAGACTTGGGTGGTCATTTCCGCCATTAACGTGTTGTCACTGTTATCGACGTCCAGCAACACGGTGTAGAGCACCACGCGCCCGCTGCCGCTTTTGCTTCCCGACGGGCTGCCACTGCCGCCACCCTGGCTGGTTTGATCCAGCGGTTTTGGGGGGACGGGGAGGATCTGGCGAACCGTGCTGTTCCAGCGTCGGGCACCGCCGCTCAGGGTGGTGAAGTAGGCGTTCATGCCGGGTTTGACGTGGCCGATGTCAGCTTCCGAGACTTCAGCCCAGACCGTCATGGGCGACAGTTTGGCAATCCGCAAAATCAACGGCGTCTGTTGTTGCGCATTGAGGGTCTGGCCTTCGCGCGCGTCCACCGCGACCACCGTGCCGGACATTGGCGCGTAGATGCGCGTGTAACCGAGTTCCGCTTCGTCGCTACGCAGGCTCGCCTGGGCTTGGCGGATCTGCGCCTGGAACATTTCGATGCGCGCCTTGGTGGCGCGCACTTCGGCCTGGGCGGTCTGCACGTCTTCTTCGCGGGTGGCGCCGCCGCTGGCGAGTGTCTGTTGGCGGCGGTATTTCTGCTGCGCGAGGTCGTGCAGGGCTTGCTGCTCTTGCAACTGGGCCTTGAGGTTCTCGATGGAGAAACGCCCGGCGTCGAGTTTGGCCTTTTGCGTGGACGGGTCGATTTCCACCAGCAACTGACCTTCCTTGACCACGTCGCCTGCTTCGACATGAATCTTGTGGATCTGCCCGGAGGCCTGGGCGCCCACATCCACATAACGTCGTGGTTGCAATGTACCCAGCGCGGTCACGCTGCTTTCGATGTCACCCCGGCTGACTAGCACGGTGGCGAACTTGTCCCGGCCGGGCGGGATGATTTGCCAGGCGGCGAGCGCAACAACAGGGATCAGGCAAAGTGTTACAAGCAGGGCGCGGCGGGTCTGTCGGGGACGTTTCATGCAGTATTCCGGCCAATGGAAATCGGCCCGTGAGTCAGGACGTGGTCAAGTCTGGACCACCACTGAATGCTGTCGCAGAGCTGACAGGCACGGGAAACTGTCCATTAAACGATGAAACCGAACGGGAATTTAAGTGAAAACACATGGGGTTACAGGTATAGGGCAGGAAAATTTCCCGGCAAATGCATGGGGCGCTTTAAATCTATATGAGAATTACTATAAATTACGCACCCTAGAATCTGCCATCATCGTGCCGCCATCGTTTCCCGAGGCTGGCGGTGTGGCGCAACGATAGAAACCGCGCCCCAAGCGGTCGGGAGTCATGTTGGAGAACTACTATCGCGAGCTGGTGTGTTTCCTTAACGCCAAGCTGGGCAACCGTCAGGTGGCCGAAGATGTGGTGCATGACGCGTATGTGCGGGTACTGGAGCGTTCCAGTGACACGCCGATCGAGCAGCCCCGGGCCTTCCTCTACCGCACCGCGCTGAACCTGGTGATCGACGGCCACCGTCGCAACGCCTTGCGTCAGGTCGAGTCGCTGGATGTGCTGGACAGCGAAGAACGGTTTTTCACGCCTTCACCCCACAGTTGCCTTGATCACCGGCAGCGGCTGGACATGCTGCAACGGGCGTTGGCCGAGCTGCCGGCGCTGTGCCGCGAGAGTTTTCTGCTGCGCAAGATCGAAGGCCTGTCCCACCCGGAGATCGCCGAGCGCCTGGGTATTTCCCGCAGTCTGGTGGAAAAGCACATCGTCAATGCCATGAAGCATTGCCGGGTGCGTGTGCGGCAGTGGGATGCCCATTGATCCTTTCCCAGTAAATTTTTTTTCATTGTCCTCGTTCCTACTCAACAGACGACCTGCTGTCCTGTCCAGGGCCGGCCAGGTCACCCAGGCTTTCGCTGCCCACTGTTGAGCGGCTTATCCAGAGGACACTGGAAATGACACAAGCAATTGCATCGGCCATCGTTCACGATCTGATTGGCATCGGTTTTGGTCCCTCGAACCTGGCGCTGGCCATTGCGCTGCAAGAGCGCAGCCAGGCGCAGGGCGAACTGGATGTGCTGTTCCTCGACAAACAGGCCGACTACCGCTGGCACGGCAATACACTGGTCACCCAGAGCGAATTGCAGATCTCGTTCCTCAAGGACCTGGTCACGCTGCGCAATCCGACCAGCCCTTACTCGTTCGTCAATTACCTGAAACACCACGCTCGCCTGGTGGACTTCATCAACCTGGGCACCTTTTACCCGTGCCGCATGGAGTACAACGACTACCTGCGCTGGGTCGCCGGGCAGTTCACCGAGCAGAGCCGCTACGGTGAGGAAGTGCTGGCCATCGAACCGGTGATGCATCACCAGCAGGTCGAAGCCTTGCGGGTAATTTCCCGGGATACCCAGGGGCAGGAGTTCGTGCGTACCACCCGTTCGGTGGTCGTCAGCGCCGGCGGCACGCCGCGTATTCCCGAGGCCTTCAAGGGCCTGAAGGATGATGCTCGGGTGTTCCACCATTCCCAGTACCTGGAACGCATGGCCAAGCAGCCGTGTGTGAATGGCCAGGCGATGAACATTGCGATCATCGGCGGCGGGCAGAGTGCGGCGGAAGCGTTCATCGACCTCAATGACAGCTTCCCGTCGGTGCAGGTCGACATGATCCTGCGCGGTTCGGCGCTCAAGCCGGCGGACGACAGCCCGTTCGTCAACGAAGTGTTTTCCCCGGAGTTCACCGACCTGGTGTTCCAGCAGGTCAGCAGCGAGCGCGAACGCTTGGTCAACGAGTACCACAACACCAACTATTCGGTGGTGGACATCGACCTGATCGAACGCATCTACGGCATCTTCTACCGTCAGAAAGTCTCGGGCGTTGCCCGTCACGCGTTCCGTACCCTGACCACGGTGGAAAAAGCCACGGCCACCGAGAACGGCGTTCAGTTGGCGCTGCGCAACAATGCCTCCGGCGAGTTGATGGTTCGTCACTATGACGCGGTGGTCCTGGCCACGGGTTACGAGCGTCAGATGCACCGCAAATTGCTGGCGCCGCTGGCCCAGTACCTGGGGGACTTCGAGGTCGACCGCAATTACAAACTGATCACCGACGAGCGCTGCAAGGCCGGCATCTACATGCAGGGCTTCTGCCAGGCCAGCCACGGCTTGAGTGACACCTTGCTGTCGGTGCTGCCGATCCGTGCCGACGAGATTGCCGGTTCGCTGTACGACCACGGTAAATCACGCGGGCACAGCCGTTCGGTGCTGGACCTGTTGTTGGCCACGGCCAGCTGAGATTTGTGGCACCTGTGAGGTCGCCTTCGTCGGTACGCCGCCCGGAGCAAGCCCGCTCCCACATTAGTCCTGCGAACACAGGTCCATTGTGGGAGCGGGCTTGCTCGCGAAGGGGCCAAAAAGAACACCACAAATCTTCAATCCTGAACCCTTCCTGAAGAACTCCCGGATTCATCCGGCGAAAGCTTTTCCTGGGTTTACTCTCTGAATATCGGCGCGTAAGCTTCGCGCGTTTTCATCAATAGCGGAGACCCACAGTGGGTACTTGTTCGAGTGACAGTAGTCGGCCGGTTACGGCAACCGGCATAGTCTCGGCAAGATAACGCGCAGTCTCCTGTGCCGTTGTCTCGCCGCAAAGCGAGAAGCGGCATCCCGATCACGGCCCGTCCTGGCCCGTGTCCCGACGTCCTCTCACCGACGCTGATCAGCGTGTGATTCCGACTTTCCTGTCGTGATCGCAGCTCTATCGACGCGCCTGTCGTTTACGACAGGCGGGCCAGTCCTGTTTGCCTTTTTTCCAGGCAAACCGTGGGCGGGTGTACCTGCTCGAAGGTTTCCCAGCGTTGACCGTCAGGGGAATAGCCATGGGCACCATCATCATTCAGATCCACTGCCGACAGCATCGACCCGTGCTGCCGATGCGTTTGCGATTGTTCCGGGCGTAAGCCCTCTCGCGAGACTCCTAAAAAATGCCTGACTGTTCCGATTTACGACTGCCTGCGTAGTCACCCAAAAGAGGGTGGGGCGTGGGCGGCGCAGGAGTAACACCATGAAACTCACCCTCTTGAAAGAGTTCTTCGCAGGCTTCCTGCGTACCCGGCACTTTGCCCGGCATTTCCGCCGACTGGCACTGCTGGAAAGCTTCACCGACGCCACGGTCAACCGTGAAGTCCCGCCCACCCTGGCGCAAACCCTGGTGAGCGCGGCCAACAGCGACACCGGCCCGTTGCTGGACACCCTCGGCAGCCATACCGATGGCCTGAGCGACGTCGAAGCCGATGCATTGCGCGAGCAGTACGGCCTCAACGAAGTCGAGCATGAGCAGCCACTGCCATGGTGGACTCACTTGTGGCACTGCTACAAAAACCCCTTCAACCTGCTGCTGACCTTGTTGGCGGTTATCTCGTGGCTGACGGAAGACATGAAAGCCGCCACGGTGATTTTCTCCATGGTAGTGCTCTCGACCTTTCTGCGTTTCTGGCAGGAAACCAAGTCGAACAAGGCCGCCGACGCGCTCAAGGCGATGGTCAGCAACACCGCCACCGTCATGCGCCGAGACTCCAGTGCCGAAGCGGCACCGGTGTTCGGCAGGTTCTACGGCGCGGCGACTCACGCCAAAGGCACGCAGCGTATCGAACTGCCGATCAAGCAGTTGGTGCCTGGCGACCTGATCGTGCTCTCGGCCGGTGACATGATTCCGGCGGATTGCCGTGTGTTGAGCGCCAAGGACCTGTTCGTCAGCCAGGCGGCCATGACCGGCGAATCGATGCCGGTGGAAAAATTCCCCCGCCAGCAAGACAGCGACACCAGCAACCCACTGGACCTGGACAACATCCTGTTCATGGGCACCAACGTGGTGTCGGGCGCGGCGACCGCGGTGGTCCTGACCACCGGCAACAGCACCTATTTCGGCGCGTTGGCGCAACGTGTCAGCGCCACCGACCGCGCACCGACCTCGTTCCAGACCGGCGTCAACAAGGTCAGTTGGTTGCTGATCCGCTTCATGTTCGTGATGGCGCCGCTGGTGCTGTTCATCAACGGTTTCACCAAGGGTGACTGGATGGAAGCGCTGCTGTTCGCGCTGTCCATCGCCGTGGGCCTGACCCCGGAAATGCTGCCGATGATCGTCACCTCGACGTTGGCCAAGGGCGCAGTGTTCCTGTCGCGCAAAAAAGTCATCGTCAAACGCCTCGACGCGATCCAGAACTTCGGCGCCATGGATGTGCTCTGCACCGACAAGACCGGCACCCTGACCCAGGACAAGATTTTCCTGGCCCGCCATGTCGACGTCTGGGGTGAAGAGTCCGATGACGTGCTGGAAATGGCCTACCTGAACAGCTACTACCAGACCGGCCTGAAAAACCTGCTGGACGTGGCCGTCCTTGAACACGTCGAAGTGCACCGCGAGTTGAAAGTCGGGACGGCCTTCCAGAAAGTCGACGAGATTCCGTTCGACTTCACCCGCCGGCGCATGTCGGTGGTGGTCGCCGAGAAGGATCGTCCTCACCTGCTGATCTGCAAGGGCGCCGTTGAAGAAGTGCTGGCAGTGTGCAAGCGCGTGCGTCATGGCGAGGCCGAAGAAACACTCACTGAAGAACTGCTGGCGCGCATCCGTGAGGTCACCGCCGACTTCAACGAAGAAGGCCTGCGGGTAGTGGCCGTGGCTGCGCGGCCGATGCAGGCCGGGCGCGACACTTATAGCCTGGCGGACGAGCAGGCATTGACGCTGATTGGTTACGTGGCGTTCCTTGACCCACCCAAAGAAAGCACCGCGCCCGCGCTCAAGGCGTTGGCGGCCCACGGTGTGGCGGTCAAGGTGCTGACCGGCGACAACGAACTGGTCACGGCAAAAATCTGCCGCGAAGTGGGCCTGGAACAGCAAGGCTTGCTGATGGGCAACGACATCGAACGCATGAGCGATGCCGAGTTGGCAGTGGCAGTGGAGACGACCAACGTGTTTGCCAAGCTGACGCCGTCCCACAAGGAACGCATCGTGCGGTTACTCAAGGCCAACGGGCACGTGGTCGGTTTCATGGGCGACGGCATCAATGACGCACCGGCGTTGCGCACTGCCGACATCGGTATTTCGGTGGACAGCGCCGTGGACATCGCCAAGGAAGCGGCGGACATCATCCTCCTGGAAAAGAGCCTGATGGTGCTGGAGGAGGGTGTGTTGGAAGGACGCCGGACCTTCGCCAACATGCTCAAGTACATCAAGATGACCGCCAGTTCGAACTTCGGCAACGTGTTCTCGGTGCTGGTGGCCAGTGCGTTTATCCCGTTCCTGCCGATGCTGCCGATGCACCTGCTGGTGCAGAACCTGCTCTACGATATTTCGCAGATCGCCATCCCGTTCGATAACGTCGATGAAGAGATGCTGAAAAAACCGCAACGCTGGCAGCCAGGCGATGTGGGGCGCTTCATGCTGTTCTTTGGCCCGATCAGTTCGATCTTTGACATCCTGACGTTCGCCTTGATGTGGTATGTGTTCGATGCCAATACCCCGGACCATCAAACCCTGTTCCAGTCGGGCTGGTTCGTGGTGGGGCTGCTGACCCAGACGCTGATCGTGCACATGATCCGCACGCCGAAGATTCCGTTCCTGCAAAGCCGCGCCGCGATGCCGCTGCTGGTGATGACCGGGATCATCATGGCAGTCGGGATCTTCCTGCCGATGGGGCCGCTGGCGCATTACTTCAAACTGCAGGCATTGCCGTCGATGTACTTCGTGTTCCTGCCGGTGATTCTGCTGGCGTACATGGCCCTGACCCAAGCGGTGAAGGGCTTCTACATCCGCCGGTTTGGCTGGCAGTAAACAGTTCGGACAACACAGTCCCTGTGGGAGCAAGCCTGCTCGCGATGGCGGTGTGCCAGTCACATTTGTAATGACTGCACACCGCTTTCGTCGGGTCGCCGTCTGGAGCTGATTCCTTACCGTTCGTCGGAACTGTCAGTTCTGACAGGTAGCTCTTGGCTTCATGGCGTGTAACAGTCGATGCGCAGCCGTTGCGTCTACGCTTGGCAGGGTGATGCAGCGGGACATCGCCATATCGACAGGGAATTTCCATGAGTTCAGTGCTGATCGTCGACGATCATCCGGTTATCCGGGCCGCGGTCAAAATGGTGCTCGAACAGGAGCGCTTCACCGTCATTCTGGAGGCTTCCACAGGTGTCGAAGCCGTGCAAATGATCCGCGAACACTCGCCTGACCTGGTGATTCTGGACCTGGATATCCCCAACCTCGATGGTCTGGACGTGTTGTCGCGGATCAAGGCCAGTGGCGCCTCCAACCGCGTACTGGTGTTCACCGCGAAGGCCGCACAGTTTTACGTCAGTCGTTGTATGCGCGAGGGGGCCTTGGGTTACATCGCCAAAACCAATGACCTGCAAGAGTTGCGCAAAGCCGTGCAGGCCATCATGAACAACTACAGCTATTTTCCCAGGTTGCCCGAAAGCTCAGTGAGCATGAATGACGTTCAGCGCAGCGAGTTGCAAATGATCGAGAGTCTTTCTGACCGTGAACTGAGCATTTTCCAGTGCCTGGCCCGTGGCTCCAGCAACAAGGACATCGCCGAGGCGATGTTGCTGAGCCACAAGACCGTCAGCACCTACAAAACGCGGTTGATTGAAAAACTCAACGTGAAGTCGCTGGTTCATCTGCGCGATTTCGCCAAGCGCAATCAGTTGATCTGAATGAACACGACTGTGCGTGGCTGGCGGGTGACCCTGACATTGCTCGGCCTGTTGTGGTCGATGGCGAGTCTGGGCGCCGAACCTCGCGCCTTGCATCTGCTGGGGCGTTCGACGGTTGATGGCTACCAGGCAACCTTGAGCGAGGACGACTGGCGCTGGTTGCGCGAAAAGGGCCATGTGCGGCTGGGAGCGTCGGCGCCGGACTATGCGCCGTTCGAACTCACCGTCAATGACAACGACCTGGAGGGCATTACCGCCGACTATGCCGACCTGTTGAGCCAGTTGCTGCATGTCAGGGTCGATGTGCAGCGTTATGACTCGCGGTTGGCGGTGATTGCCGCGCTGAAGGCCGGGGACGTGGACCTGCTGGGCACGGCCAACGGTTTCGAGGCAGCGGACCCGCAACTGCTGATGTC
This sequence comes from Pseudomonas purpurea, assembly GCF_039908635.1. NCBI lineage: Bacteria > Pseudomonadati > Pseudomonadota > Gammaproteobacteria > Pseudomonadales > Pseudomonadaceae > Pseudomonas > Pseudomonas purpurea. The sequence continues at coordinate 3,781,345 of NZ_CP150918.1, read as the reverse complement.
CCTCTCTTACGCGGACGATACACCGGCGCTGGTCGCGCGCACGGGCGCCAGCGGCAAGCTGGCCACGGACCTCGCCGGCCAGCGGGTGGCGATGCTTGATCACTATCTGCCAACGCAGGCGGTCGAGGCTTTTTATCCCAAGGCTCGCCTGCAACTCTATCCCTCGACCCTGAGCGCCATCGGCGCCGTTGCCTTTGGCCGGGCGGACGTCTACATCGGGGACTCCATCAGCGCCAGTTACCTGATCAACAATAACTACCTGAATAATGTGCAACTGGTTGATTTCGCGCGGCTGGAAGTCAACCCGTTTGCGTTTACCGTGGCGGCCGATAACACCCGCTTGCGACGGATCATCGATGCGGCCCTGACGGCGATTCCGCTCGAAGAACGCTCCACCATCCTGCGTCGCTGGAGTGCCGGCAGCCGTTTCAGCAGCACGCAACGGTTGCAGTTGAGCGACAGCGAGCAGCGCTGGCTGCACAGCCACCCGTCGGTCAGGGTCGGGGTGAACGCGCGTTTTGCCCCTCTCTCGTTTTACGACGCCAAGGGTGATTTTGTCGGGTTGAGTGCGCAGATCATGGCCCGGATCAGCCTGCGCACCGGGCTGCGTTTCGAGGTGGTGCCGGGCGATTCGTTGAATGAGCAAATCGCCCAGCTCAAGCACGGCGAGCTGGACATGCTGGCGGTTCTCCCTCCCACCACCGAACTTCAGGCCGAGATGCAGTTCACCCGTCCTTACCTGGTCAACCCGTTTGTGCTGGTCAGCAGCACCGATCTGAAACGACCGCAGACCCTGGATGACATGTCTGGCAAACGTCTGGCGATCTACCGCGGGCACGCCCTGCGTGACTTCCTGCTGGCACAGGTGCCGGGCATTCGCTTTGTCGAGGTGCAAACCCCGGCCGAAGGCATAGAGCTGGTGGCCAAGGGGCAGGCCGATGCCTCGGTGAGTTCGCTGATCATCGCCCGCTACCTGATTGCCCGGCAGTACCGCGACCAGTTGGCGGTGACCAGCACCCTCGGCAATGAGCCTGCGCTCGTCAGTTTTGCCACGCAGCGTGGCGAGCTGGAGCTGAACTCGATTTTGAACAAGGCACTGTTGAGCATTTCGCCCGAGGAAATGGACGAACTGAGCAACCCCTGGCGCACCGACCTGGCGGTGGATGACAGCTACTGGCTGCGCCATCGCAGTGCCCTCATTCAGGGGGTTGTGGGGGCAACGCTGTTGTTGTTGCTGGCGCTGGGCTGGATCGGTTACCAGCGCAGCCAGATCCGCAAGCGCCAGCAACTGCTGTTGCAGCTGCAACAGGCCAAGCAGGCAGCGGACGAAGCCAATCGGGCCAAGACCACATTCCTGGCGACCATGAGCCATGAAATCCGTACGCCCATGAACGCCCTGATCGGCATGCTGGAACTGGCGACGAAGCAGGCCGATCACGGCGTGCTTGACCGTCCCGCGATTGAGGTCGCATCAACGGCGGCGCAGCAGTTGCTGGAGTTGATCGGCGACATTCTGGACATCGCGCGTATCGAGTCGGGGCACCTGACGTTGGCGCCTGAACGCGCCAACTTACGCGCAGTGATCGAGTCGGTGGCGCAGGTATTCGAAGGCCTTGCCCTGCAAAAACACCTGAAGTGGAAGGTGACGCTGGACCCACGCTGTGATCGTGATGTGTTGATCGACCCGCTGCGCCTTAAGCAGGTGCTGTCCAATCTGTTGAGCAATGCCATCAAGTTCACCCGCCAGGGCGCAGTGACGCTGTACGTCGAGATCAAACCGCCGCGCGAGCAAGGGCATTTACGTGTCGCACTGCGGGTCGAAGACAGTGGAATCGGCCTGAGCACGGCTGACCAGCAACGGCTGTTCAGCCCCTTTGTCCAGGCCAGCAACCATGGGCAATCATCCCGTAGCGGCTCGGGTCTGGGGCTGGTCATCTGCCGGGCGTTGTGTGAAGCCATGGGCGGACGGTTACGGTTGGAGAGTGTGTTGGGGCAGGGCACCGAGGTCGAAGTGACGCTGGATGTCCCGAGCCTGGCGCCATTGGAGTCACCGCCGCACGACGAGGCGTCAGCACCGATACGCGTCCTGAACATCCTGGTGGTCGACGATTACCCGGCCAATCGGTTGCTGCTCACCCGCCAGTTGAGTTACCTGGGCCATCGCTTCACCGATGCCCCGGACGGCGAACGGGCGTTGCAGCGGTGGCGGGAGCAGTTCTTTGACGTGGTCATCACCGATTGCAACATGCCGGTCATGAATGGCTATGAGTTGGCCGGTGCCATCCGTGACGAGGAGCGGGCCAGTGGTCAGCAAGCCTGTTTGATCCTCGGCTTCACCGCCAATGCCCAACCCGAGGAAAAGGTGCGATGTGTGGAGGCCGGCATGGACGATTGCCTGTTCAAACCCATCAGCCTGAAGGATTTGGGCGATTGGTTGGGGGCAAGGTTTGCCGATAACCCATCCCCGTCGCCTATCGACGATGAACATCCAGCCTCGGCAGAAATGGACCTGAGCGGCCTGGAAAAATTTGTCGGCAGCGACCGCACGCTGATCAACCAATTGGTGCGTGACCTGGCCAGCAGCAATGCCCTGGACCTGGAACAACTGCGAGAGCTTCACCGACGCGATGACCGTAAAGGCCTGAGTGACCTGGCGCACCGGATCAAGGGCGGCGCCCGCATTGTCGGGGCCCATCGATTGCTGGCCGGGTGCGAACAACTGGAAGCCGCCTGTTGGCAGGACGATGTTCAGTTGCTCAACGCGGCGGTCGATGAACTGCAGCAGGCGATGACACGCTTGGGTCGCAGCCTGGAGCCCAATTGATCGGTGCTTCACTCGCTCAGCCGTTTGACGCTCAAGGCTTGTAGCGGCCGCTAGGCAATATCACTGCGGCTGAATTCCTCCCCCAAAAAGTCGATCAGGGTCCGCACCGACGGCAGCAGGCCGCGCCGCGAGGGGAAGATGGCGTGCACGATCCCGCACTTGGGTCGCCAGTCGGGCACCAGCTCCACCAGTGTGCCCGCCGCCACGTCTTCACGGACCACGACGCTCGGCAGGTGGGCGATGCCGATTCCGGCGATCACGGCAGTGCGCAGGGCGATCAGGTCGTCGGTGACCATGCGCGGACGGTGGCGGATCACCGCGCTGGCGGCGTCGGGGCCGAACAGTTCCCATTGATACTCACGCTGCGCCGCGCCCCAGTGCAGGCTCGGCAAACCGCTGAGGTCGGCGGGGCTGGCGGGGGTCGACAGGCGCGCCAGAAAATCGGGGCTGCCCACCAGGCATTGAGTGCTGTTGCCCAGCACCTTCATCACCAGATCGGTGTTTTCCAAGGGCGGGAAGCGCACGCGCAGGGCGATGTCGAACCCTTCGTGAATCAGGTCGACCCGCCGGTTGGTACTCTCGATGAACAACTCCACCAACGGGTACTTGAGCATGTAGCGGGCCAGCATCGGCCCGACCCAGGAATTGAGCAGTGCGGTCGGGCAACTCAGGCGTACCAGGCCTTGGGGTTCGGAGCGGTTGCGCTCGATCAACTCGGCCGCGCTTTCGGCTTCCACGCGCATGGCCAGGCAACGCTGGTAATACGCCTGGCCGATTTCGGTGAGCGAACAATGGCGGCTGGTGCGGTGGATCAACCGCACGCCGAGGCGTTCTTCCAGTTGGGAAATCCGTCGGCTGAGTTTCGACTTGGGCATGTCCAGCGCCCGCCCGGCCGCCGCGAAACCACCGTGCTCGACCACTTGGGTGAAGTAATAGAGGGTGTTCAGGTCTTCCACTATCGTTCTCCAAATAGAACGCTAAGGGTGATTTTTGCAGTCTACCGCACCAAAGGTCCCGGATTTAAGCTGTGTGCATGTTCTGACTCACCCACATTCGGAGGCACCATGAAAAACATCATCGGTATCTACACCAGCCCAAGAGCGCACTGGGTGGGCGACGGCTTCCCGGTTCGCACCCTGTTCTCCTATGACAACCTGGGCAAACACATCAGCCCGTTCCTGCTGCTCGACCATGCCGGGCCTGCGGAGTTCACCCCGACCACCGCACGACGTGGCGTTGGTCAGCATCCGCACCGCGGTTTTGAAACCGTGACTATTGTTTATAAGGGCGAACTGGAGCACCGCGACTCCACCGGCAGCGGCGGCAAGATCGGCCCCGGCGACGTGCAATGGATGACCGCGGCCTCGGGGATCCTGCACGAGGAGTTTCACTCCGAAGCGTTCGCCAAGAGCGGCGGCACCCTGGAAATGGTCCAGCTGTGGGTCAACCTGCCGGCCAAGGACAAAATGGCCGATGCCGGTTACCAGACGATTCTGGATGGCGACATCCCCAACATCGCCCTCGAGGACAAGGCTGGCAGCCTGCGCCTGATCGCCGGTGAGTTCGACGGCCACACCGGGGCCTGCGCGGACCTTCACCCCGATTGACGTCTGGGACATTCGCCTGAACGCCGGCAAGTTGCTGAATCTGGACCTGCACGAAGGTCGCAACACTGCGTTGGTCGTACTGCGGGGCACGGTTCAGGTCAACGGTCTGGAGGTGGTGCGCGAAGGTCAGTTGGCCCTGTTCGAACGCAACGGCGACCAGCTCAGCCTGGAGGCCAATAGCGACGCCGTGGTGTTGCTGCTCAGCGGTGAACCGATTGACGAACCGATCGTCGGCCACGGTCCGTTCGTGATGAACACCGAGCAGGAAATTCATCAGGCCTTCGCCGACTTCCAGTCGGGGCAGTTCGGCCAGATGCACGGCTGACACAAACGCGTTCAAAACTCCGCTCTACACAGGATGCGTAGGCCGGTTCACAGGCCAGGGATGGCTGTTGCCTAAAAGAAAGAGGAAACGCTCATGAGCACCACGAATGCGGCCAACTTCAATGGCCAGAAACCGACCATCGACCCCAACGACAGCGCGCTGCTGTTGATCGACCACCAGAGTGGACTGTTCCAGATCGTCAAGGACATGGACGTGCCGCAACTGCGCGCCAATGCCATCGCCCTGGCCAAAGCCGCAACGTTGTTGAAGATGCCGGTGATCACCACCGCATCCGTGCCACAAGGGCCGAACGGGCCGTTGATTCCGGAGATTCACCAAGAGGCGCCGCACGCTCAATACGTGGCGCGCAAAGGTGAAATCAACGCCTGGGACAACCCTGAGTTTCACGCGGCGGTCAAAGCCACCGGCAAGAAAACCCTGGTGATCGCCGGCACGTTGACCAGCGTGTGCCTGGCATTTCCGTCCATTGCGGCGGTGCATGAAGGCTACAAAGTGTTCGCCGTGGTCGACGCCTCAGGCAATCACTCGAAACTGGCCACTGATCTGACAATCGCCCGTCTGGCCCAGGCTGGCGTGGTGCCAATCGACATCATGGCTACGCTCTCTGAGCTGCAAGGTTCGTGGAATCGCCCGGACGCCGAGCAATGGGCCGCCGTCTACGCCCAGGCCATGCCGCACTATCAATTGCTGATCGAGAGCTACCTCAAGGCCCAGCAAGTGGCGAACGAACACGAAGTACTGGATTCCCAGCGCTAACCGAGCAACCCCACGCCGACTTCCATTCGGCATCGACAAGAAGCGAGGACTACTGCAATGACTACCTCTTACAAACGTCTGGACAAGGATAACGCTGCCGTTCTGTTGGTCGATCATCAGGCGGGCCTGCTGTCGCTGGTGCGCGACATCGAACCGGACAAGTTCAAGAACAACGTGTTGGCGCTGGCTGATCTGGCCAAGTACTTCAAGCTGCCGACCATTCTCACCACCAGCTTCGAAACCGGCCCCAACGGCCCGCTGGTACCTGAGCTCAAGGCACTGTTCCCGGACGCGCCGTACATCGCTCGCCCTGGCCAGATCAATGCCTGGGACAACGAAGACTTCGTCAAGGCCATCAAGGCCACCGGCAAGAAGCAGCTGATCATCGCCGGTGTCGTGACCGAAGTCTGCGTAGCGTTCCCGGCGCTGTCGGCCCTGGCCGAAGGCTTTGATGTGTTTGTGGTCACCGATGCTTCCGGCACCTTCAACGAACTGACCCGTCAATCGGCCTGGGACCGCATGTCGTCCTCGGGTGCCCAGTTGATGACCTGGTTCGGCCTGGCGTGCGAGTTGCACCGCGACTGGCGCAACGACATCGAAGGGCTGGGGACGCTGTTCTCCAACCACATTCCGGACTACCGCAACCTGATGACCAGCTACAGCTCGCTGACTAACAGCAAGTAATCAGGCAACCCATAACCCCCTGTGGGAGCGGGCTTGCTCGCGAAGGCGGACTAACAGTCAACCCATCTGTTGAATGTTAAGCAGCCTTCGCGAGCAAGCCCGCTCCCACATTGGTTTTGTGGTGTTTTGCAACGTGCATTCAGATCGCAGAATCAAACACTCCTACACTGTGCCCAATGTGTGCGATCTTCCCGCTATTGGCCTTCGCTGGAGTTGCATGATGCTGTCATTGCTCACCAATCACCCGTTGCTCGCCGCCCTGGCGCTGATTGTGATCGACATCGTGTTGTGGCGCTTGATCGGCCTCAGTGGCAGCCACTGGAAACTGGCGGTGCGGCTGGTGATTTTTTCGTTGTTCAGCGTGCTGCTGTTCAACGAAGGCATGAACCCGATGCAACCGGCGCCGTGGCCAGAGAACGTGCCGCTGCACCTGGCGGCCACCGGTTTGCAGATCGGTTGGTGGCTGTTCGGCGCGCGGACCCTGACCGTGCTGATCGGCACGCTGATGATGCAGCGAGTCGGGCACACCGGGCGATTGTTGCAGGACCTGCTGGGTGCGGTGATTTTCCTGATCGCGATCATTGCGGCCATGGCGTACGTCCTCGACCTCCCGGTCAAAGGCGTGCTGGCGACCTCCGGCGCGATGGCGATCATCGTCGGCCTGGCGTTGCAGAGCACCCTGAGCGATGTGTTCTCCGGCATCGTGCTGAACACCACCAAACCGTATCAACTCGATGACTGGATCTCCATCGACGGCACCGAAGGCCGGGTCACTGACATCGACTGGCGCGCCACTCGCCTGCAAACCGCTCAGGGCAGCATGGCGGTGATTCCCAACTCGCTGGCGGCCAAGGCCAAGATCATCAACTTCAGCCGACCCACCGACATGCACGGGATTTCCATCAGCCTGCAAGTCAGCCCCCATGCGCGCCCGCAAACCGTGATCGACGCATTGGAGCGTGCCATGCAGGGCTGTCGGCCACTGCTGGGAAAACCCGCGCCCAGCGTGTCCTTGAAAAGTTCGGGCAGCACCGGGGTGGAGTACGAAATCATCGGGTTTGTGTCGTCCATGGCGCAAAAGCGCGAGGTGCGCAATCAGCTGTTCGACCTGGCGTTCCGGCATTTGCGGGCCAGCGGCGTCAGCCTGTTGTCGAGTGCCGAGACCAGCACACCTCTGGGCCTGTCGCGGCCTCGGGCCTTGCTGGAAAGTTCGAGCATTTTTTCCACCCTGCGTCAGGAAGAGAAAGAAACCTTCAGCCAGAACATGACCCTGCAAACCTTCCGCGCTGGCACGATGATCCTGCCGTCCGGCGAAGTCAGCGATCACCTGTTCATTATTGAGTCCGGTGTGGTGTCGGTGACGTTGACCCGCAACGGCACCCCGTTCGAAGCCGGGCGCATGGGGCCGGGGGAGGTGATTGGCGAGGCCGGGATTCTCTCCGATCAATCGGTGCCCGCCGACTTCACCGCCAAGACCTTCTGCAGCTTGTACCGGATCGAAAAGGAATACCTAAAACCTTGCCTCGATGCCCGGCATGACATCAGCGAAGCCATGAAGGCCTTGCTGGATTTTCGCCTGCACACCGCTCAAAAACTGACGGCGGATGTGCCGCCAGCCATCCCTAAAAAGGGCTTTTTGCAGTGGTTGCGTCAACGCGTTTAGAGGGTGAGCCGAGGGCTTGGCATTGCTTGCGATCGATTGGCTTCCTCAACTTCGTCGACATTGGCTATTGGTGTGATCCGCCGCCGGGGCTAACGTATCCGCCATCCCCACTTGATACGGAGCACGCCATGCAACCTCGTGTTGATTTCTACACCGCCTCCCCGGAGGCCCTCAAAGCCATGATCGCGCTGGAGACCGCCGTCTCGAAGCTGCCGCTGGAAATGTCGCTGATCGAACTGGTCAAGCTGCGCGCCTCGCAGATCAACGGCTGTGCTTTTTGCGTGGACATGCACGCTGCCGATGCCCGCAAGGCCGGCGAGACCGAGCGTCGGTTGTACGCGGTGTCGGTCTGGCGTGAGGCGCCGTTCTTCACACCCCGTGAACGGGCCGCGCTGGCCTGGACCGAATCCCTCACGCGGCTGAGTGAAACCCACGCCCCGGACGAAGATTACGTACAACTGAGCGCCGAGTTCAGTGCCAGCGAAATGGTCGACCTGACCGTGGCGATCTCCACCATCAACAGCTGGAATCGCCTGGCGGTGGGCTTTCGTAAAATGCCCAAGGAGTAAGCCATTGGGCGTGGCCGGCAGCGGTATTTTGATCCGCGATGCCTGCCGGCCAACGCTGGAGTGTTATATCCTGCGCGCCCGCAACAGACAGCCCGCACACAGGACGCAGCATGCTCAAATGGATTGGCAAGGTATTGGGTCAGACCGCAGACACTTCCACGGTCTGGATGAGCCGACTGCAAACGCGCTTGACACCGCTCGACGCGTTGCCCGAAGGCCGTCCTGGCCTGGCCGCCGACATGTTGGCCTATGTGCGCGAGGGCGGCAGTGACCGGATTCTCGAAGAAGTCGCGCAACGCGACGCGGTTGGTAGCTACCTGCAAGTGATGGGTCGGCACCATTGCCATGCTTCCAGTGAAGGCCCCGTGCTGTATCACGACATGCAAGGCGTCGCCCCCGAGCCGTTGCTGCGCTGGGCGCGGGTGCTGGAAGCCAGCGCGACTAACCTTTATCCCCGTTTTCGGTTGTTCATGGCAGACGGTTCCCACTGGGCCGAAGCGTTGTTGATGCACAGCGCCGAGCTGCGCCAGGACCCGGTGTCCGGGAATGCCGCGATGCATCAGAACATCAGCGCCAGCCTGATGGAGGCGTTGTTGTTGCAAGCCGGGTTGCCGGGATCTGCGCTGTTGAGCGCCTGCTTCGGTGATAACGGTGACGAGTCCTTCGATGATTACGGCGTGCACCTGATCACCTGGTTGCCGGAATACTCACCCTGGGTCACGCGCCACGCCGAAACCTTGTGCCCGCTGCTGCTGACCGGCGATGTGATTGGCCGTCTGCAAGTGTTGAGCCTGATGCAGCGGCTCGATCAATCGGCCTTGGCATCACTGGCGGTGGAGCTGTGCGAGCTGGCCTGCTCCAGCAGCAAACAGCTGCGCCCGGTGGCCGAGCCTTTGGTGCTGACCTGCGCCAACGGAGCCATTGACCCCCTGTTGAATATCGCCCAGACCGCCAAACCCGAGCAGCGCGGCCATGCCTTGCAGCTGTTGTGGTCGCTGGCCAATCGGCTGGAGGACGATGGTGTGCACGCCCGTGCCCGGGCCATTGCCCTCGCCGATAAAGTGACCAGCGTGCGCGGTTTGCCCGCGCAGTGGGACATTGCCCGGCAACAGGCTCGCGAGGCTGCTCAGGCGCGGGCCGAATGCGCGGTCCCGGTGATTGAGTGGTCGAGCACGCTGACACCGGTCCTGACCGAGGCGCTCGCACAGCTGTGGCGCGACCTGAATGAGGCCGAGGCCGAAGAGGCTGATGATGAGAGCGCCGCGCCAGCCTATACGCCGTCATTGCTCACGCAGCTTGAGCAGTACCTCGTGTCATCTAGCGTGATCTGCGAGCAGGTCGACGCACTGCCTCACGACCCGGACTGGGCGTTTCTGGCCCGTGCACTGGACGACTTCGTCTGCACCGACGACCTGACCCCGGTGATCCTGTTCAAGGTATTGGCGTTCTTTGTGGCGTTGGCCGATCCCGACGGCACACTCACACAACCGGCGGTGGATGGCTTCAACGTCCTGCATGAGATCAGCGTCCGGCCGACCTTGCTGGAGCTGGCACAGATGCTCAAGGAAGCAGGCCTGCCCACCAACGGGTTGCTGGCCAACTGCAGCACTTGGTGGCGGGCGCTGGCGGTTGATTGGGACGCGGCGGCGGTCGGGCCTTACTTTTCTCACCACGTCGAGTGGCTGGAGCGGGCGATTGCGCTGAACGAGGACCACACTGACCTGTTCGCGTTGTTCCGGGCGGCGGTTGCGTTGCCGATACTGCCTGCGCAGTTGATCGCGCAACTGTATGAGGCAGCGTTGGGCGCCAATACAGAGGCGCGCGACGATGCCCAGCGTGCGCTGGCGACATTGCCCGACATGCAGCGCTACATCGTCGATGCGCTGGCGAGCGCCAAGGCGGACGTCAAGCGCCAGGCCGCGCAATGGCTGGGCCGCCTCGAGTACGCCCCCGCAATTCCGGCGCTCGAGTGGGCGCTGAAAAAAGAGAAGTCCGATGCTGTCCGCTCGACCTTCCTCGATACCCTGGAAACCCTCGGCCAGCCCCTGGAACAGTACCTGGATCGCGACCAGTGGGTGGCCGATGCGACGAAGGCGTTGGCCAAGGGCCTGCCCAAAGACTTGGCGTGGTTCCCGTGGGAAACCTTGCCGCCGCTGTACTGGGCTGATTCGGCAGAGCAGGTGCCGGTAGAAGCGACCCACGGCATGCTGGTGCAGGCGATGAAGCTGAAATCCGCCGAACCCGACGCGTTGTTGCGCCGCTTCGGGGTGATGTTCGAGGCCCGTAGCCGCGAGGCGTTCGGTCAGTTTGTGCTGCAAGCCTGGCTGGATGAAGATGTGCGCCCGATTTCGGCCGAGCAGGCCACTGCGCTGGCCGCCGCACAGGCGCAGCGGTTGCAGCAGCACATGCAGGGTTACCCGCAGCTGTACACCGATTCGCCGCTGTCGGGCAAAACCCCGCACGAGTTGATGGCGCGTTTTCTGCCCAGGTACACGCGTCAGCCCCAAGGGACGGCGATTGCCAGCAAAGGCTTGCTGGCAGCGGTGGCGGTATGTGCGAGCCCGTACGCTGCCGCGCCTGTGGCGCGTTATCTGAAAACCTTTTGCAGTACCCGCACCTCCCAATGCAAGGCGCTGATCGCCATGCTGGCCTGGAGCGAACAGCCGTCGGCCATTCAGCTATTGCTGGCGACGGCCCGTCGTTTTCCCACTCGGGGTTTGCAGGACGAAGCCATTGTGCACGCCCGGGCACTGGCGCGGCGCAAGCAGTGGACGCCGGCGCAATTGGGCGACCGCACGTTGCCCACGGCCGGTTTCGACGAGGCGCGGATGCTGGAACTCAGCTACGGCGAGCGTACCTTCAGTGCGCGGTTGCTGGCCGATTTCACGGTTGAACTGTTGAACCCTGAAGGCAGCGTCATCGCCGCGTTACCCGACCCTCGCCCCGAGGACGATGCTGAGTTGGCGAAGGCGTCGAGGCAAGTGTTTGCCGCCGCCGCCAAAGCCGTCGCCACGGTGGTCCAGCAGCAAACCGAGATGCTGTACGAGGCAATGTGCACCGGGCGCGGGTGGACGTTTGCCGATTGGTCGTTGTACTTCCAGCAACACCCGATCATGGGGCGATTGGTACAGCGCCTGGTGTGGGCGCAGGTCGAGGAGGGCGAAGTGCTCGCCACGTTCCGTCCCGTTGAGGAGGGGCGACTGATCGATGCCCAGGGTGGTTCGCTGACATTGCCAGCCGAAGCGCGGGTGCGTTTGGTCCATGACTCCATACTGTCGGCGCAGACCGTTTTTGACTGGCAACAACAGCTGCTGGTGCGTGACATCGCGCCGCTGTTCCAGCAGTGGGGCAAGGGCACTTACACCGTGTCCGAGGACAATGCCGGGTTGACCGCTATCGAGGACTTCCAGGGCCATTTGATCGAGACCTTTGCCTTGCGCAGTCGTGCCGTGAAGTTGGGCTACACCCGCGGCGAAAGCGAAGAGGACGGCTGGTTCTTCACCTATGAAAAGCACTTCACGGGCCTGGGGCTGTTGGCCGATATCCGTTTCACCGGCAATTACCTGCCAGAAACCAACCGCGCGGCAGCGTTGCTCGACCTGTCGTTTTATCAGGGCGGTGAAGTGCTGCCGCTGTCTGAGGTGCCAGGGGTGCTGTTGTCGGAGTGCTACCACGATCTGCGTCTGATCGCCGCCAAGGGCTCGGGTTTCGATGCACAGTGGCGCGCCAAAACCGACGGTTAAACAGCGGATCAAGTGCTGTAGGGCGCACGCGGCGGGAGTTTAATAAATAAATAGTAGGTAGGACGGGTCTTGCAATTGAATGGGAAGGGTCTGATCATCACGCTCATTGATGATGTGGCATTTGGCCATTGTATTTGCCGCAAGGATGTTGAGTGCCGTTTTCGCTTTCCGTTGCTGCCCGCCGTTTGTTCGCCGCCTGGCCACCCTTGTTGGCTGCACTGCTGAGCCTGAGCATTACCTCGCTTGAGGCGGCAGAGCCTTTGGCGTCCGGTCAGGAAGTGCTGCGTCAGCAACAGCAGCAACAGCAAGACCTGCTGCAACTGCAACTGGAACAGCGTCGCCGGCAATTGCAGCGCGGTAGTTTTGGCGCCCCCCCGATCAGCCCGACACAGCCCTCGGCCAACACTGTGGATGAGCGCTGCTGGCCGCTGAGCGGCATGCGCATCGGTGGCGTCACGTTGCTCGACAGCCGCGAACTGCAAGAGCGCCTCAAACCTCAAGTTGCACCGTGCATGGGCGTCAGCCAGATCAACCGATTGCTGGCGACCATCACCGCGCTGTACGTCGACGCCGGTTACATCGCCAGTCGGCCGTACCTGACCAGCGCACCCGCAGCGGGCCAGTCGCTGGATATCCGGGTCGACGAAGGCTACATCGAATCTATCGAACTGGCCGACCAAAGCCTGCCGGTGGCGCTCGGCGGGGCGTTTCCCGGCATGCTCGGCAAGCCGCTGAACCTGCGTGACCTGGAGCAAGGCCTGGACCAGTTGAACCGCTTGCGCTCCCTGGACCTGACGGCCGATATCGCCCCCGGCAGCGAGCCGGGTGCTTCGCAGATCATCCTGCGCTCGCGTAGCAGCGGTGTGTCACGCTGGACGCTGGGCCTTGGCCTGGACAACCTGGGCAGTGCCAGCACCGGGCGTGACCGCGACACGTTCAGCCTCAGCCTGGACAGCCCGTTGCAGCTCAACGATTTACTGAGCCTCAATGTCAGCGACACCCTCAACCAAGGCCCGCGCTACAGTCGCAACGCCAGCCTGTATTACGCCATTCCTTATGGTTACTGGACGTACAGCCTGTTCGCCAGCCATGCCGAATACCGTGCGCCGTTCAAGCTCAGCCGCAGCACGCTGTACAGCACCGGTTTGACCGACCAGATGAACCTGCGCGCCGACCGCGTGTTGTGGCGCGATCAGGGCCACCAGTTGAGCGCCAGCCTGCAACTGGCCCACAAGAATGTCGACAGCTACCTGGAGACGGCGCGCCTGGGCGTTCAGAGCCCGACGCTGACCGTGGCCGAAGCGGGCTTGAACCTGTTCTGGCTCAACAGCGCAGTGTGGAACCTGGACTTCAACTACGCCCAGGGCTTGCGTTGGCTGGGAGCCGACGATGACGCTCAGCGTCAGGTGAGCAACCTGCCCAAGGCGCAATTTCGCAAGTACCGCGCCGGCCTCAGCCAATGGCGCAATGGCCAGTTCGGCCAACAGGCCTGGCAATGGCAGAGTCAGTTGTCGGTGCAGTACAGCCCGGACCCTTTGCCCGCCATCGAACAACTGCTTGGCACTGATGATTCTGCCGTGCGCGGCTATCGCGAAAACAGCGCCTCGGGCGCGAGCGGCGCGGTCTGGCGCAACACCTTGCGTTTGCCATTGCGCAGCGGTTTGCCGGTGCAAATCACCCCGCGCCTGGGCCTGGACAATGGCTGGGTCAAGGCCGACCACGGTGCCCGCAGCCAGCGCCTGAGCGGTGCCAGTACCGGGCTCAACCTGGCCTGGAAAAACCTGCAAGTGGACATCGATTACCAACGCAGCCTCAACACGCCCAGCGGTTTTCAGCAGGAGCCCGAAACCTGGTTGATGCGTGTGGGGTTGCAGATATGAACACCCCCTGTTTTTCACAGCCTGAAACAGCCGCCGAGCCTGAGCGCGACAGCCGCGGCGTACGACCCAACGCGCAGATTGATTCAGTCAAATTATTGAGAGGTTCTCATGCCTAGAAACACATTTGCGTTCCACCTTTCCCCTCGGGGCAAACTGCGTTGGGCAATCGCCAGCCTGTTTCTGGTCAGCCAATTACCGCTGGCGTTCGGCGCTGGCGTCACCGTTGCACCGGGCCCCGGCGGTACGCCTCAACTGCAGAACCAGGCCGGTGTGCCAGTCGTCAATATCGTTGCGCCCAATGGCGCCGGTTTGTCCCACAACCAGTTTCTGGACTACAACGTCGACCGTCAGGGTCTGGTGTTGAACAACGCCTTGCAGGCCGGGCAATCGCAACTGGCGGGTCAATTGGCCGCCAACCCGCAGTTCCAGGGTCAGGCTGCGAGCGTGATCCTCAACGAAGTGATCAGCCGCAATGCCTCGGCGCTCAATGGTGCCCAGGAAATTTTCGGTCGCCAGGCCGATTACGTGCTGGCCAACCCCAACGGTATTTCGGTGAACGGCGGCAGCTTCATCAACACGCCTAACGCCAATCTGGTGGTCGGTCGCCCGGAGCTGAACGACGGCAAACTGAACGCCTTCAACACCCGCAGCGCCGACGGCAGTTTGCAGGTGCAAGGCCAGGGCCTGCAAAACCGCGAAGGCAGCATCAACCTGATTGCGCCGCGCATCGACAGCCAGGGCAGCATCAGCGCCAGCGACCAGTTGAACCTGACGGTCGGCCGTAACCAGGTCGACTACGCCACCGGCCAGGTACGCTCGGTCGATGTGCTCGGCAACACCCACGATCAACGCATCGACGCCAGCCTGTTCGGCGCCATGCAGGCTGGCCGTATCAATATCGTCAGCACCGCCGAAGGTGCGGGTGTCCGTGTCGGGCCGGTGCAGGTCGAAGGCCGTGATGGCGTGCAGATTCGTTCTGCCGGCGACTTGCACGTCAGTGGCGAAGCCGTCGCCAAGAGCCTCGACGCCGTGCGCAGTGGCGTTCGCAGCAGCCAGGGCGATGTCG
Organism: Pseudomonas purpurea; assembly: GCF_039908635.1. Classification (NCBI taxonomy): domain Bacteria; kingdom Pseudomonadati; phylum Pseudomonadota; class Gammaproteobacteria; order Pseudomonadales; family Pseudomonadaceae; genus Pseudomonas; species Pseudomonas purpurea. Next base: position 3,766,207 of record NZ_CP150918.1, on the reverse strand, counting down.
GTTTGCACAGCGGCAACGACCTGACTCTGGCGGCAGCCGATGTCACGGGCCGCAACGTCAAGCTCGACGCCAGCCGCAACCTCACCTTGAGCAGCGTCGAAAGCCGCAAGCTTCAGGAAAAACGTGAGAGCTGGGACAACAAGACCATCGGCATCACCTGGGAAACCTACGAGCGGACCCAGACCGACAGCAACTCGCGCCAGCACGGCAGCCAGATTGTGGCCAGCCAGAACGCCGAGCTGTCGTCGGGTGCCAAGACCGAACTCAAGGCTGCCAAGGTTGAGGCCGGTGACACCTTGCGCGTCAACAGCGGTGACGACCTGCGCCTGAGCGCGGCCACCGAAACCCGTACCCAGCGCGACCAGGGCAAGCACCGCAAGCACTTGTGGAAAGCCGATTGGGACAACAGCAGCGAAGAGCAGCGCAGCGTCACCAGCCAGTTGAAAGCCGGGAAAAATATCGACCTGAACAGCGCGGCCACCTTGCAGGCGCAAGGCGCGGAACTGACCAGCAAGGGCGATATCCGGCTCGCCGGCAAACAGGTAGAAGTCACCAGCGCCAGCCGCACCCAAAGCAAGACCACCAGCGGTTACTCCGGTGATCTGGTGGGCGGCGGCTTCTTCGGCAAAACCGGCGAAGGCGATCAAGGCAAGACCGTCAACCAGGGCAGCAAGATCAACGCCGACGGCAAACTGATCGTCAAGGGCCGATGACGTGCGCATCAGCGGCAGCCAGGTGCGCGGGCGCACCGAGGCCAGTGTGATCAGCGAGCAAGGTTCGTTGACCGTCGATGGCGTGCAGGATCGCTCCCACACCAACAGCCATGACAAGGACAGCAAATTCTTTGGCATCGCCAAGGATGAAAGCCGCCAGAACCTCAAGGGCAGCAGCACTGTCAGCAGCGAGTTGAGTTCGGACAGCAACCTGCAGCTCAAGAGCGCCAAGGACATTGACGTCGTGGGCGCGAAAGTCACGGCGGGCGGCAACCTCACCGCCGATGCTACCGGTAACCTCACGGTCAGCTCGGGACAGAACACGGTCGACAACAGCACCTCGACCCAGACTCGCGGCTTTGATGCCTACGCCAAGGAAACCGCGGCGGGTGCCAGCCAGTACCGTGCCGGCATTCACTATGAAGGCAAGCAGGAAAACGCCACCACTCAGGAAACCCGTCAGCAGGGCTCAAGCCTCAGCGGCGCCAACGTGGCACTGGCGGCCGGCGGCGACCTGACCGTCAAGGGCGCCAAGGTCAGCGCCACGGCTGGCGATGCTAGTCTGAGTGGGCAGAACGTTGCGCTGTTGGCCGAACAGGACAGCCAGTCGAGCAACAAGGACACCACCAGCAATGGCGGCGGTTTCTACCTCACTGGCGGGCTTGATCGTGCCGGCAGCGGCGTGGAATTCACCCACACCAGCAGCCAGGACAGCAGCGCTAAAACCACCGCCCGTACCACGGATGTGGACAGCAGCGGTGCACTGACGATCAACGCCGGCAAAGGCACGCTGACCACTCAGGGCGCGCAGGTCAACGCCGGTTCCGGTTTGCACGTCACGGCGGGGAAGGTCGACAACCTGGCGGCGAACAACACCGACAGCACGTCCCACAAGGACAGCAGCTGGTCGGTCGATGTCGGCGCCAACGTCGAGTACAAAGGCATTGCCCGTCCGGTCGCCAAAGCCATCGAAGGCGCAGCGCAGGGCAAGGTTCAACAGCCAGGGCTGCTGGATAACCTTGAGCAGGCCAACGTCGGTATCGATCTCGAAGTCGGGCACCAAAGCAAGGGTCGCAGCGAGCAGAACAGCAACGCTGTGGTCAGCCAGTTCAACGGTGGCCAGGTTGACGTGCAGGTCGTCGGGCAGTTGCAGGACCAGGGCACCCAATACCGTGCAACCGATGGCGGGCTGAACATCAAGGCGGGCAGCCAGGTTGCCACGGCCGCCGCCGACACCCACAGCAGTTCGGAGCAGGCGGCAAACGCCAAGGTCGGCGTGCGGGTCTACACCACCACAGGTGAAGACGTGAACGTGCGCGGCAGCGGGGCGGGTGGCAGCAGCAAGGCCAGCGAATCGAGCAGTAAAGCCGTGGTCGGCAACTATGTCGCCAGCCAGGGTGTGCACATCAACCTGCGCGGCGATGGCCAGTTCGAGGGCAGCCAGTTCAACGGCGGCCAGGGCGGCGTGTCGGTCAAGACCGGTGGTGACCTGGCGCTCAATCAAGCCAACAACCGTCAGGACAGCAGCCAATCCAGCCTGGGCGGCAACGCTTCGCTGACCGTCGGCACCAACCCCGGCACCAGCGGCACCAACGTCAACCTGGGCGCCGGTTTCCAGCTTGACCACAAGGCCAGCCAGACTCAGGACAGCCAGGCCCGCGTGGCGGGTATTCAGGGCGCGGGGCCGATCCAGCTCAGCAGCGGTGGCGATCAGGTGCTGCAAGGCACCACGATTGGCACGGTGGTGAACAAGGTCGGTGACGTGTCGCTGAACGCGGGCGGCAAGCTGGATCTGCAAGCATCGAGCAGCACTCATCTGGCCAATGGCAGCAACCTGGGCGGTGGCCTGAACATCGGTGGCGGTCAAAGCAGCACCGAGAAAGGCACCGGCAAGAATGGCAGCCTGAGCGCCAACTTCAACATCGGTCGGGTCGCTGAAGACAACCAGAACCTGAGCGGCGGCAATGTGCACAGCCAGGGCAAGGTCCAGCTCAACAGCGGCGCGACCGGTGCCGACGCGTTGCACCTGCAAGGCACTCAGCTGAGCGCCTCGAACGTGACCCTCGACGCGCGTCAGGGCGGGATTTATCAAGAGTCCGCGCAGTCGACTCAGGCCGTGAACAACTGGGGCCTGACGTTGGGCGCCGGGGGGAACGCCAGCGTTTCCACGCCGTCGGCGAGCAACGTCGAAGACAGCGCCAAGAACGGCCATGGCTTCGATGCGCGGGCCAAGATCGACGTCGACAATCGTCAGGCCACCACCCAGAAAAACAGCCGTATCCAGGCGGATGGTGTGGTCTTGAACAGCGCCGAAGATACCCGTCTGGCCGGTGCGCGCATCGATGCCAAACAGGTCAGCGGTCAGGTCGGTGGCGATCTGAACGTCGAAAGCCGTCAGGACAAGGACAGCAGCGTCAAGGTGGGCCTCGATCTGCGCTTGAACGCAGAAAAGAACCAGCCCGGCGCTGTCGCCAAACTGGCCAAGCAAACCGGCCCGCTCAAGGACACCGTCGAAGCCAAGGCCCAGGACGCGTTCGATAAAGGTCGCGGTGCGTTGGAAAGCGCAGTCGACAAGGGCGTGGACGGCCTGACCTCGACCAAGGACGAGGCCGCCAGCGAGAAGAAAACTGTGGGCACCAAGGTCGCTGACGCCACGCAAAACGCGTTGTTCGGCGACAAGAGCGGCGAGACCTCGTACACCCCGACGCTGGACCTGGACGTCAGCCACACCAGCAAGAACAGTGTCGGCCAAGCCTCCGGGATCAGCGCCAGTCAAGGCGTTAACCTTCAGGTGAGCGGCTGGACACAGCTGACCGGCGCGCGGATCGGTTCCAGCGAGGGTTCGGTCAACCTCGGCGGTTCCAACGTCAACAGCACCGCCCTGAGCGGCAGCGATTACCGTGCCGATGTCGGCCTGCACCTGTCGAAATCACCGGTCAACCTCGTGACCGGCGCCAAGGACGGGCTGACCAAAACCCCGGACGCCGCCACGGCCAAGGACCGCAAGTTCAACCTCGGCCCGCTGAGCGTGGGTGGTCACTACGACACCCAGGTATTGCAGGCAGGGATTGACGAGAAGTCGAACTAAGCACCGTGGCGCCCCCGTGACAGGTGTCACGGGGGCGTCAGGCTGTTTTCCGTTACCCGACCGAGGGTCAACCTCAGGGCATGCGCATCAGCGCACTCCTCAGGCGCCTGATCAGATGCGGCTTCACGAGGCAGTCAACAGGCCTCAAGTCATCCAGAGCCGGCACCGACTGTTCGATCCACCACAGCCCTTCCTCTCGCCCGCGTTTTCCATAAATGATCACGGCCATGTCCAGATGATTGCCCAGCAACCTGGCCAACGCTCTCGCGTGTTCGTCTAGATAGTCCTGCTCATACAGTGCGACCAGCGACTGCCACTCGGCATCGCCCGGGTAATCGTGTTCCAGTTTTTCCATGGTCATGATGGCGTCAATGTGGGTGATGGAGGGGCGTTCAGCACGCCTGTCCCGGGAGGCCTCGGTGAGTTCGCGTCGCTTCGTCACCAGAGATTCCCGGACTTGATGGCGAGAGTCTACAGGTCAGGGAGTTTGAAGAATAAAAAGTGTAAAGATTCTGTCATTTAATATCGGGCGTGTCTGGGTTGAAGTTTAAGTGTATTGGCGGTGAGTTGTTCGTGGTGGGTAATGATTAGTTACTATTGCGCCTGCGTTCTTTCTTTCTTTTATGCGTGGTGGATTTTGCAACTACCAGATTTGGTAGTTGTATTCTGTATGCGCTGTAAGTACGGGTTGCTAAGTGTGTGTTTTAACTATGTTGTACATAGTAGCGGGGGTGTCGCTGTCCGTAAAAAGCAGGTCGTCTGATCTCTAAATAGTGTATCTGATCCGCTATTTTTTGACGGGTGTTGATGTTGTATGTTGATGGTTTATCGAATCCGACGAACGGTCATTTGTGTTGCTTGTGTTTTTTAAAGAGCAGACTAGATTCTTGCTGGCTCAAGTAGTGAGTGTTGAAGTTGATTTAAAAATTAAATAGTGGGTGGGGGTGGTTATGACTGAAAGGAATCAGGCTGTGGGGGAAGTGTGGGCTTCAACTATTGAGGGTGGTTACAAGCGCGGAAGTGGTAATGGCTGTTTAGTCTGCCTGTGCTTCTTCGCTGAGCAGCATGGCGTTAACGTGCTCTATAACAACAGTGGCGTATAGGGGGGCGTATGCGTGAGTTCATTACATTCAACGCGGCAGAACCTGCCTTGGTTGCCCGTAGACGTATAGCGCGTGCCTTGTGTTCCTCCATCAGCAGCAGCCCTGATGATCGGGAGCCGCTTTATAAACTCCTGTTCGGGTCGGTGGGGGAGGGATTTGAGCAGTGGGGCAGTTTGTTTTGCGAGTTTGGTTCGAACATAAACATTGGTGAGGGTGTCTTCATTAATGCCAATGGGGTTTTCCTGGATGCGTTTGAAATCAATATCGGGAACCGTGTTTTTATCGGGCCCCATGTCGGTATTTACACCTCTAACCATGCCAAGGACCTTGAACAGCGGCGCCGTTATATCGAGTCAGGTGCGCCAGTGGTCATTGAAGATGATGTCTGGATTGGTGGCGGCGCAACAATCTTGCCGGGCGTTACCGTGGGCAGGGGCTCAATCATTGGTGCGGGTGCTGTCGTCGCAAAGTCGGTGCCGCCACACAGTAAAGTACTGGGCGCCGGCGCTCAGGTTTATCCGATCTAATTAATAGAAGGCTAAAAGGCATGTTTCTCTATCAGTCACGCGTGAAAGATCAGATTGTCGGCTCTGTCAAAGATGTCAGTGTTCATGCGCAGGGTGGCATCTACACGGATGCGATTTCGGGCATGTTCAACGTACCGTTCGGGTATTCGTGCGATCCCATCAAACAGCATATTTCCAAGACGTTGGCGGATCTGCCCTTCCACCCCAAGGATCACTTCTACTCGTCGGAGCTGTTTGAAACTTCGGAACTGTTGCTCAAGCGCGCCAAGATGGAAGATGGGGGCCTGTTGTATGTCAACAGCGGCTCGGAAGCCATCGAGTCGTCAATTGCCATGGCCCTGGAGTATCACCAGCGCAAAGGCAATACATTCAAGAAGAAAGTGATCTGCCGCAAACACTCCTATCATGGCGCCACTTTGGGGGCCCACAGTATTACCGGCAGGAACGACTTCAAGGATCTGCGTTGCAGTGGTTACGACACCATTCGGATCAATCCGCCATTCCCTGTCGTTCACGAAGGTCAGGCATTGGAAATGCACAGCGTGTCGGATGTGGAGAACATTATTCTTCACTATGGCGCAGAGCAGATTGCTTGCATTATTTTCGAACCCGTCAACCATTTGAAAGGCATGCGGCAAACGCCCCGCGATTACCTGGTTGGTATTCGTGAGCTGTGCGACCGTTACGATATCGTGATGATTACCGATGAAATCGTCACGGGTGCTTCTCGCACCGGCGAGTTTTTGAACACCCATCAGTTTGGGGTTTCGGCCGACATCGTAGCGCTCGGTAAAGGCATCAGCGGTGGTTATTACCCGGCATCCGCCATGGTGACCTCCCATAAGATTGCCTCGGTGTTTGACAAACCAGAGCCCTGGATCCCGTTTTCATACTCGCATACCTATGCAAGTAACCCGGTTTCGATTGCGGCAATCAATGCATCGATGCGCGTGCTGGAGCAGATAGAGGCCGCAGGGCAGGTGCAAAAACTCATCACAAAGACCCAGGCGTTGTGTGAAGAAATTGCCGGGAACGAGCGTATCGCCCGGATTGAATCCCACGGTTTACTGATCGGCATAACCCTGGATTCAAGTCTTGGGGAAACGGCAGGCAAGAAGTTGGGAGAGCGCTGCTTTGAAAGGAAGTTGATTATTCGAGGTGAGGAAGATTGGGCTTGCCTTGCACCCGCATACATCATGTCAGAAGAAACCCTAAGTGACGTGTTCGAGGTGTTAAATGAATCAATTAATCAGTTATGACCTCGAGCCAGTTGCCAGCCTGTTGGAACCGTTGTACGACATTCGCCAATGTTTACATAAACGCAAGGCGTACCTGACGGCCGATGAATATGTGCGTGCCTGTGAGGAAGTTGAAGTCGGTATCGCCGAATCGTCGAAGTACCAGACGATCAACGAACTGGCGGTAGCCATTGCCAGGCAATTTACGCCCTTCTATTCAGACGTAAGCGTGTGCCTGGATCGGATTCATGAAATTGCCGGTTACGGAACCCTGGCATCTTGCTTGTCGTCACTGAACATTGCTGAAGCATTGTTCGCATTGGAGCACTGCAATGAAGCCGGTGTGGCCAATCAGAACCTGGTGATTGGCAGGGGGCATATTGCGCCGTTGTTTTATGCTTATCGTCATGTGCTTAACGGTATGCCTTTGGCCTTTCTGGCCGCGGTTCACGATAAGGTGCCGGCCGTTGTCAATAAACACTACGGTTTTGCCTATAGCATGCGGCATAGCCTGGGTGAGGGGGTTGGCATTGCGTTGGGTCGGGCGAATGCCAACCGGGATGCACGCGTCATCTGTGTGGCGGGTGATGGTGAGTTGAACGAAGGGGTGTCTTTCGAGGCGATACGCCTGGTGGGCGAACTGCAGGTCAACAACCTGACGTTGATAGTGGACAACAATGGCAGAGGTATAGACCCCCTCCCCGGGAGGTTGAAGCCGGAGTATTTGTCTGCCTACTTTTCTGATGTTTATGAAGTGGATGGGCACGACACCCAGGCAATCAGTGAGCGTATTCGCCAGGCAGAGAAGGAGCATCGGTCTACCGCGATCGTCTGCCATACCGAAAAAGGCGTTCATTCCTTCAAGCGTGCCAGCCATTTGAGTCTGATGACGTCAACCGACGATCAGCAAAAGAGCGATCTCAGGAAAGCCACCAGTTGCAGTCGGACGGCCGAGATCATCGAAGAAGTTCGGTCCGGGGTACCGGTTCATGTCTTCACCGCGGACCTGGCCGCCCGGTTTGGCCTGAAGTCATTACCCGGTTATTGCAACACCGGCCTGGCCGAGTCAGCGTTGCTGACCGCCGCGATGGGTTGTCCGGATGACGAACTGAAGTTCGTCCTGACCGATGACAAGTATTACCTCAATGCGATCGATGTACTGCACTCTGCTTTGATTGCCTGTCGTAACTTGCACGTCATTGCCGCTCGGAAAAATGGTGTGTGGGGCGGCGCTACGTATGTGTCAACCGTGTTCAGCTTGCTGACGGAAGAGACCGTGTACGAGCTTACAGACCCTCTCGATCTGTTGGCCTGTATCAGTCGGCAGAAAGCGCAGGGCGGGAATGGTCTGTATCTAATGTACGACCAGTCCATGGAAAGAGTGTTTGCCCTGAGGGAGAAGTACCAGAAACTGTCTAAAGATATTTATATCTTTCAGCCTGAGTTTGCCGCAGGTTCATTGATAGTGTCATCGGAGTCGATGGCGTATGAAGCCTTTCAGGTAGCCACATCGAAAAGATGCACGCATATCCGGTTCCTGTCCGTTCGGCCGGATCTGGAGCTGGCTAAAGAGATGCTGAGCAACTGTGACGAGATTATTGTCGTAGAACATAACGGCGGTCGCTTTAACTTGGCTGAATACATTGAGTCCAGTTTGCTGGTTCGAGTGCGTAAAGTCTTCAGTGATGCCTATGAATGGCCGACCATCGAGACTTTCCAGGCCGACGTCGCACCTCGCAAACTTGGCGCATTGTTGGCTGACCCGCCGTGTGCATTGGTTAATCAGACTTCACACGTTTAAACGCAGTCTCAACTATTTATTGGTGTTCTGGACCCTGTACAGGGTTCGGCAGGCTTTCTATGGGTTCAGGAGTAGTGGTTTATGACGCAGGGAACTAGAGCGCAAGGCAAATTGTCCGGTAAAACAATGATCGTGGTGGGTGGCGCTCGAGGTATCGGTGCCGCGATTGTTGAAGTACTGGCCAAAGAAAATGTTCATGTCTACATCTTTGATACTGACCGGACACCCAATGCAATCAACCACTATCAGAGTCAGGATGTCAGTGGTTATCAGGCGGCGCGTCAACTAGCGGCGGATCTTGTGGCACAAGGGCTTTCGGTCAAGGCCATAGCGGTCGACGCAACGTCTGAAGCCCAGGTCATAGAGGCCGTAGGTGGCGTTGTCCATGAGTCGGAACACTTTTACGGGCTGGTCAATGCCATTGGCAGCAGCCATCTGATCAACACGGTTGAATCATCGCTGGGCGAGTTTGACGCCATCGTGCAAACCAACCTGACAGCGCCTTACCTGACGTCGCGTGAAGTTGCCCGCGCATTGATACAAAGAGGCAAGGGCGGTGCGATCCTGAACATCAGTTCCATTGCCGCAAAAATCGCGTTTCCTGGAATATCGTCTTACTGCGCCGCGAAAGCGGGGTTGCAGGGTTTTTCTGGCGCCCTGGCACTGGAGTTGGCCACTCACAATATTCGGGTCAACTGCGTTTGCCCCGGCATTGTAAAAACCAATATGTGGAAGTACCTGGAGAACCGCCTCATCGAGCCCAACGAATCGATGGATGACTTGTGGGCTCGTATGGAAGGTCTGATCCCGTTGGGCCGTACGCAGACCGCAGAAAACATTGCCCGGTTCTGTCTGGCGGTCCTTGAGAACGAAGACATCACGGCGCAATCCCTGTCGGTCGATGGCGGAATGAACCTCTATGGATGACACCGCCGGCCACACGCCTTTTTTGCAGGAAAGCCCGAACACCGTACTGAGGATCGGTGATCGCGTGTTCGGTGCCGAGCATTGCGCGCAGATCCGTTACGTGGAACCGGTTTTGAAAATGCAAAGCGAACCCCGTAGCGACTCGTTCAACATTCCAGGGCTGCACACAGTGGATAGCCTGGGCACCTTACTCACGTCCGTGGCAGGAGAGTTTGCCCTGGGAGCTGACATCAAGTTGTTCAGCCTGGCCAAGTTTGATGCCGCAGGGCTCTTCATTGAAGTCGGGCTGCATAAGCTGAAGTTTGGTGTTGAGGAGTATGGCGGCCGTCAGAAAATCGTATCGGTGCATTCATCGCCCTATAGCGATGAAGTCAATGGCATTGAGGTCAACGATGGGCCAGTGAGGCTTTTCGTTTCGCGAAGTGGGGATGTGTTTTCGTGTTACCTGAGAGGCACTGAGGGTGTCGTTGTTTTTCATCGGGCGTTCTATGTGAGCAACTGTCCAGATGAAGTTCGCGTCGGGTTCAGTGTGCAGTCGCCCTTTTCCGAGGGGGCGGTCGGGGAGTTTTCCCGGATTGAAATATCCTCACAGTCCATGGGACTCATCAGAGAGTGAACAGGTATGGCGAGCAAAGACACATGGTTGATAGTTTCTGATTTTGACGAGACGTTTATGCCGGTCTTGTCGTCCCGAGAGGCGGATGCCGGGATAGAAAAACTTGAAGACTGTTTGAATCAACTGAAGCGCAAGCACCACCTGTTATTTGGCTGGGCCACGGGAAACAGCCAAACGGTGGTGCTGGACAAGATGAAGAGATACCCCGGCTTTCCCTGGGACTTTGCATTGACCAGCCTGGGGACCGAGTTGTACTGGAACCACCCGGACAGTGTTCAGGAGGATGAAGGTTGGCCGTTGCAGGGAGGCGGAGCGTTTCCTGAGAGGGTCATAAGGCTGAACGCCCTGTTCGAGAGAGAGGGGATCGAGTTGACGCTGCAGTCGGAGGCCTTCCAGCAGAAACGCATCAGGGGGTATTACTTGAAGGCCGATGGCAATGAAGCAACGGCCATCGAGCACATCCATAAACTCTGTTTGCACGTTGGCCTCGAGGCATCAATCACCTATGCCAGCGCCGCCGCTGGCGACCCTGAGAATGTCTATGATGTTGCAATCATGCACCCAGGCTGCGGAAAGAAGCAGGGGGTCGATTTCATCGTCAAGAAACATGAAATTTCCCCCGCCAGGGTCATTTCTTTCGGGGACAGTTGTAATGACATCGAGATGTTGAAGGCCAGTTCACACGGTTACCTGGTGGGCAACGCTTCGCGGGAGGCCAGGCAAGCGTTTGATCGTGTCGTTCAGGGTTTCTATTGTCATGGCATTGTTGATGGTCTTCAACGGCACTTTTGAAACGGAATAGGCATTTACATGGACAGTACCGTGCACAAAGAACACCACAGTGATAAGCAGATCTTTGATATCTACTTTGGGTTTATCAATACCTACACATTGTTTTTTGCGGATGAAGTAAAACTGTTTGATCTGCTTGAAGCAAAAGCGCTGAGGCTGGGTGAAATCGGCTTGGCATTGGAACTGGCGCCTCGGGCCGCACAGGCGCTTGTTGCGATGTGCACCAGCCAGGGGCTGCTGGAGAAGAGTGGGAGTTGCTATGGCCTGACGTCTTTGGCGCAAGAGTTTCTGACCCGAAAGTCGGAGACCTCGTTCAGTGGCGTCTTGCAGTCTGCTCGCCATAAGGAAGATGCGTTCTCTTATGCCTTCTTCAAAGAGTCGATGCTCAGTGGTCAGTCCGGGTTGTTCGGTGAGACGGACCTGTTTGAGAACAATGCGCAGGATCAATTGCATAGCGAAATTTTCACTAAAGCAATGCACAGTAAAAGCAAAGGTCCGGCTCGGGCCTGGTCAGGACGGATTGATCTGTCCGGGTATACCTGCCTTTTGGATGTGGGCGGTGGCTCGGGTGTTCATTCTATTTGCGCGCTGGAGAAGTGGCCTGACCTGAGTGCCGTGATATTTGATCTTCCCTATGTTTGCGATATCGCCGATACCTTCGTCGAGCAATATCAGATGTCGGGGCGTATCAAAACCCATAAAGGAGATATCTGGTCGTCTGACTATCCAGCCGCCGATGTGCATCTTTACAGTGATATCTTTCATGATTGGCCGGTGGACAAGTGCCTGTTCCTGGCCAAAAAGAGTTTTGACGCACTGCCCAGTGGTGGACGCATCATTCTTCATGAGATGTTTTTTAATCCGGATAAGACCGGTCCCCATAATGTCGCGGCCTACAACGCGAACATGCTGCTTTGGACCCAGGGCCAGCAATTGTCAGAAACCGAAGTAAGGGAACTGCTGACGATGGCCGGTTTCTGCGATATCACGGTTTCCCGAACGCAATACGGTGACTGGAGCCTGGCGACCGGAATCAAGCATTAACAGGGTTGATGAACAATGCCCTGTCGGGGCGTTGTTTTCGCACAGTGTGGACTCAAGGTCCGGGGGTACTTGCTCCCGGACTTCACTCGTGTCTTTTCGCGGGAGATTAACGTGATCCCAGTACGTTACCGTATTCTTTGTATTTACTCCGGCATGCTTGCGTTGACCCAATATGAGTGGATGCGCTTTGCGCCCATCACGGACCAGGTGTCCACCCATTACGGCATTAGCTATGGGCAGGTCGGTTCGTTGTCTTTGGCCGTGACGGCGCTGGCATTACCGCTGGCGCTTCCCAGCGGAGGCCTGATTGACCGGATATCGGTGCAAACATCTTTGCGCATTACGGCAGTCGCCATGTTGCTGGCGGCATTGATTCGAGTGTTACAACCCCGTTATGAATACCTGCTTGCCGGTCAACTGTTGTTCGGTTTTGTTCAACCATTGACCATGTCGCTGCTCGTCAAGTTGATGATCACCTGGTTCTCTGAAGACGAGCATGCGCGTGTCACGACGCTGTTCAGTATGGTGATTTTCCTGGGTATAGGTTCCGCGTTCATTATTGTCCCGTTGACGGAGAAGGGGAACATCAGCAGTTCGTTGTTGATTGACGTCGCGATCCTGGGGCTGATTGCGCTATTGACCTTCATTTATGTCCCGCGAGATGGCCCCGTTGGGCAAACAACTTCCGTTCCTGTAATAACCGGTGGCCGTCTACTCGCGCAGGGTGTCGATTTATTGCGCACAGCGCCGTTCACGGCTGTTTTGCTGATGATCTTTTTAACCAACGGGTATTTCTCCGCCATTACGACATGGCTGGAACCGATCCTGTTACGTCAGGGGATCGAAACACAGGTTTCAGGGTTTATCGTCATTCTGATGTTGGTCGGCGGTATTGCAGGCATGACGTTCATGCCCTTTCTGGTGCGCAGCGGGGCAACGGTGGGGGGCATCCTGTCCGGGGTTTCATTGTTGGCGGGGATCGGCACGGTACTGCTCTTTACGTCTGGCTCCCCGTTGGTATTGAGTCTGGCGGGGGTCGTGATTGGCGCAGCACTGTTATCGCCGTTGCCTCTTCTGTTGCAACTGATATCCGACACTGCCGGTCTGTCCAGGTCAGGGACGGCGACCTCGATTTTCTGGTTGGTCGGCAACATGGGCGCCACGATCATGATCGCAGCGTTGGGGTTTATCGCCGACAGCGGTGACTGGGGAATGGCAGCGGTATTGCTGTGTCTGGTCCTGGTCGTCCAGATAACGATTTCTCTCATGGGGTTTCGAGTGGTCGCCGTTCGCACCACCTGACAGCGAGTACGCAAGGAATATTGCCTTGTGCCGGGGCGGCAGCTCCAGGTGCCCAACGGCACTGGTGGCAGTGATATTTCCTTGAACGTCGGCGTTTGAGGCCGACGTCGCGGCTGTCGCCACGCTCCACGGTGTTTATCGACGGCGTGCCCGCGCGTTAGCTTGACCGTGAACAGAGTCTCTACAGGGTGATGCAGAATCTGTAGCCGCGAGGCTTGGTTTGGGCGGCGATCCGACGATGCTTTTAAACCTTCAATACCTTGCCACTGGCCGCAACGGCCAGCAGCAACACGGCGATCAAGCCAAAGGCAACACTCAAGCTGCTGCCATGGGCGATAAAACCAATCACTGCGGGCCCCGCCAGAATGCCGGCGTAACCCAGGGTGGTGATGGCCGGCACGGCGATGTTCTCGGGCATGACGGTCTGCTTGCCGACGGCGGTGTAGAGCACCGGCACGATGTTCGAACAGCCGGCGCCCACCAGCGCATAACCGACCAGTGCCATTTCCCAGGCTGGCGCGAGGGTGGCCAGCATCAGGCCGGCCGCAGCGGTCAGCCCGCCCAGCACAATCACTCGCGTGGCGCCCAGGCGGCGGACGATGGCATCGCCGGTCAGGCGCCCGGCGGTCATGGTCAGCGCGAACGCCGCATAACCGAGGCCTGCGTACGCGGTGTCGAGGTTGCGTTCGGAGGCCAGGAACACCGCGCTCCAGTCGAGCACCGCGCCTTCGGCGAGGAACACCACAAAACACAGGCTGCCAATCAGCAACACCACGCCATGGGGGACGGCGAACGCCGGGGCCGGCGCTTTCACTGCCGTACGGCAACAGGTGTGGCGCAGCCTTGAACAACGACACCAGCAAAAACACGATCACTACCAGCGTTGCACCCAGCGGCGACACGCCCAGGCCCAGCAATGCGCTAACGCCTGCTGCGCCGACAATCCCGCCCAGGCTGAACAACCCGTGAAAGCCCGACATCATGTTCTTGCCGCTGGCCCGTTCGACGATCACCGCTTGCAGGTTCACAGTCGAGTCCACCGTGCCCAGCCCGGCGCCGAACAGGAACAATGCCGCGATCAGCAGCGGAATCGACGACACCGTGGCCAGCAACGGCAGCGCCAGGCAGATCAGGATCGTCCCGCCGCTGAGCACCCGTCGGCAGCCAAACCGCGACGCGAGGACTCCGGCCATGGGCATGGCCAGAATCGAGCCGACCCCCAGGCACAACAACAGTAAACCGAGGGTGCCTTCATCGAGCCCGGCCCGGGCCTTGGCGTAGGGCACGAGCGGTGCCCAGGCGGCGATGCCGAAACCGGCGATGAAGAAGGCGATACGGGTCGACATTTGTTCCAGGCGACCCGGGATGACGGGCGCTGGAGGGGTGATGGCGGTCATGAACAATCCTTGGTCTTTCGGGGGGAGGCTGCGAGCAGGGCAACATCCTTGCACATCAGGGACCGTCCGGCGACCGCAAGGTTCGGCGCCCGGCGTCACTCATCTCCCAGGGCTTCAGCCAGAAAATCGACAAACACCCGGACCTTGTGCGAAAGATGGCGGTTGCTTGCGTACACCGCATAGATCCCCCGGCGGGACATCGAGTGCTCGGGCAGCACCCGCACCAACTGGCCGCTGTCCAGCAGCGGTCGGGCGATGAACGAGGGCAGGGCGCCGATGCCCAGACCGGCCAGCAGCATGTCGCTGAGCATCAGGCTGTTGTCGACGCTGAAGCGCACCGGCACTTGCAACCGCGTCTGGCCGTGTGGGCCTTCGAGCTGCCAGGCGCAGGGATGGTCGGTCAGCCGATACGTCAGGCACTCGTGCTGGTAGAGGTCTTCGGCGCAGTTTGGCGTGCCATGGCTGTCGAGGTAGGTCGGGGCCGCGCAGATGATTTGTTCGATGTCGCCCAGGCGCCGGGCAATCAAGGACGAGTCAGCCAGGCTGGTACGAATCCGCAGCGACACGTCGAAGCCTTCGCTGACCACATCCAGCACCCGGTCATCCAGGGTCAGTTCGACGTTGAGTTGCGGGTAACGCTGCATAAAGCTCACCAGCACCGGCGACAACACTTTGAGCCCGAACGACAGCGGTGCGTTGACCCGCAGGTTGCCGCTGGGTTCGCTCGCGCCGGCCAGGGTGGCGCGCTCCAGGGCATCGAACTCGTCGAGCAAGTGGCAGCATTCCTTGAAATAGGCCTGGCCTGCCTCCGACAGACTCATGCGGCGCGTGGTGCGCAAAATCAGCAGGCTGCCCAGGCGTTCCTCCAGTTGCCGTACCTGTTTGCTGACCGCTGCCGTGGACTGGCGCAGGTCCAGGGCGGCCTGGCTGAAACTGGCGCGCTCGACCACCCGGCGAAAGGTGCGCATGGCCATCAGTACATCCATATAGTTTCTTCCAGGTTGAAAATGTATTAACCAGAACGCTGATTATCTATAAAGCGCAACTTAATACCATGGCACCTTCACTTGGCAAGGAACTGCTCATGACTGTTTTCACCGCATTCAAACGAATCTCCCGACACGCCGCGCTGCCAGCGTTGCTGTCCGTGTTCGCTGGCGCTGCACACGCCGCGCCTGAAGTCGGCATCAGCCCGTGGGGGCCGACCGATGAAATCGGCCGCCTGAACCTGATCACCCCGCAATCGCGCGCCGCGATCATGGCCCGCGTGACGGGGGCCCAGGCCTACGACCTGGCGGTCGACTACTTCATCGGCATGCCGAGCTGGCAGGCGGCGGGCGACCCGCCGTACCAGATGTGGATGACCCACACTCCGCACGGCAACGTGATCGCCGACCCGATGCAGGTCGGTGAACCGATGAACCAGCACGTCAGCTACAGCGGTTCAGCGGTGTCGATGTATGCCCACATGGGCACGCATATCGACGCACTGAACCACTTTGGCCTGAACGGCAAAATCTGGAACGGTTTCCGCGCCGATGAACACTTGGGAGACCGTGGCTGGAACGTCACTGGCGCGGAGAAACTGCCGCCGATCATTGCCCGTGGCGTGCTGATCGACGTCGCGGCGGCCAAAGGCCTGGAGATGCTGCCGGACAGTTATCGGGTGACCCGCGAGGACCTGCATGAAGCGCTGAAGCTGCAAAAGGTGGCCCTTGAAAAGGGCGACGTGGTGCTGATCCGTACGGGCCGCATGCGTGACTATGAACAGGCGCAAAAGTACATGACCAACCCGCCGGGCCTGAGCCTGGACGCGGCGAAGTTCCTGATCGAGGACGGCGAAGCCATGGTGGTGGGGGCCGACAACCTGAGTTTTGAAACCTTCCCCTCGGAAGTGGAAGGCAATTACTTGCCGCTGCACACCTACCTGCTGGCGATGAAGGGCGCGCCGATTCTGGAACTGGTCAACCTTGAAGGACTGGCCCGCGACCGGATTTATCAGTTCGCTTTTATCGGTGCTTCCCTCAAGCTTCGGGGCGCCGACGCCGCGCCCATCCGCCCGATGGCGCTGCCCATCAAGTAAGCGGGCAATACCCCCTCGATCATTGCCAACCCCGGAGAAACGCTATGCCTACAGATAAACCGCACCGCGCTACGTTGCAGCTGTCGAACCCGCCGGGCCTCTACGACCCCGCGCCCAACGGTTACTCCCATCTGGCCCAAGTGGCGGCGGGCGCACGGCTGGTATTTGTTGCCGGTCAGGGAGGCGAGAACGCCCAGAGCCAGCTGTCCAGCGATTTCGCCGAACAGGTTCGCCAGGCGCTGAGCAATCTGCAGTGCGCGTTGGCGGCGGCCGGGGCCGAGGTGTCCGATGTGGCCAAACTGACGGTGTTGATTGTCGACCACAGTCATGAGCGTCTGGAAATCTTCGGCAAGGCACTGCATCAGGTCTGGGGCGCTGCGCCCAAACCGGCGTGCACGCTGATCCCGGTTCCGCGGCTGGCGCTGGACGGCATGTTGTTCGAGATCGACGCCGTTGCCGCCGTCGCAGGCTGAAACCGGAAACAGGGGCCGAGCTTAAGACGTCGGTCCCTGTTGTTCCGCGGCCGCTTGGCCATTTCGTTTTCGGATGGCTCTGGCCGCGGCCATTTTCGACACGGCGATAATCGCCGTCGTCAGGATTACCCAGGGGGTTAGCGCCATCCAGATCAATGAGATGACATCCTCTGTGGCAATGACGATCAGCATGGCAACCAGCCAAGACCCTGAGAGCAGGCCTGTGGCCCACCACCAGTGGGCAGAACTGGGAACAGGCTGGGGAGCGTTTTTCGGGGGCAGGTGGCTCATTGTTCTCTCGTACGGTTGGGGTGTCGGGGATGGTAACGCCTCACCGGTGCGCAAGAAGTTGCGCACTGGGTGTCAGACGCCCGGTGACGTTGGGTGGCGCGGATCTGAGACAAGATGTTTCGGTTGTCGGGTGATCAGCCGAAGCGCACGTCGCTGGCCCATTGCACCTGCGGCATCTGGCGTTGCATCAACACCTTGCCCGCGCGAACCGAATACAACGGCAAGCCCTGGCTGCGAATCACTTCGTAGTCGCTGTCCGCCGAAAGAATCAGCAGGTTGGCCGGACGCCCCGGTTCCAGTCCATAACGATCACCCAGGGCCATGGCCTTGGCGCTGTTGTCGGTCACCAGGTCGAGGGCGCTTTGCAGGTTGCGATAACCGAGCATGTGGCAGATATGCAGCCCGGCTTCGAGTACCCGCAGGATGTTGCCGTTGCCCAGCGGATACCAAGGGTCGACGATCGAGTCCTGACCGAAACACACGTTCATCCCGGCTTCGAGCAGCTCATTGACCCGCGTCACGCCCCGGCGTTTCGGGAAGTTATCGAAGCGCCCCTGCAAGTGAATACTCTCGGTGGGGCACGAGACAAAACTGATCCCCGAGTGCCCGAGCAAACGAAACAATTTGGCGCAGTAAGCGTTGTCGTAAGAGCCCATCGCCGTGGTGTGGCTGGCGGTTACCCGTGCGCCCATGTCGCGGCTGCGGGCTTCTTCGGCCAGCACTTCGAGAAAGCGCGAGTGCGGGTCGTCGGTTTCGTCGCAATGCACGTCCACCAGGCAGCCGGTGCGCTCGGCCAGGTCCATGAGGAACTTCACCGAGCTGACCCCTTGGTCGCGGGTGTACTCGAAATGCGGAATGCCGCCGACCACATCGGCGCCTAGGGCAATGGCCTCGGTCATCAGTTCGCGGCCGTTGCGGTAGGACTCGATACCTTCCTGGGGGAACGCGACGATTTGCAGGTCGATCAGGTGACGGCTTTCCTCGCGCACCTCAAGCATGGCCTTGAGCGCGGTCAGCTCGGGATCGGTGACGTCGACGTGGGTGCGCACATGCTGGATGCCGTGGGCGGCGAGGGTGGCAATGGTCTTTTTGGCGCGGGTCTTGGTGTCTTCCTGGGTGATGGTTGCCTTGCGTTCGCCCCAGCATTCAATACCTTCGAACAGCGTGCCGCTCATGTTCCAGCGCGGCTCGCCAGCGGTCAGGGTGGCGTCGAGGTGAATGTGCGGTTCGACGAAGGGCGGGACCACCAGGTTGCCGCCAGCGTCCAGGTCTTCCGGGCCCAGGGTAGGCGCCTCGGTCTGGCGGGCGATGCTGGCGATCAAGCCGTTTTCCAGGTGCAGCGCATGCAGGCCTTCGTGATTGCGCAGGCGGGCGTTGATGATGTGCATCAGGCAAATCCTTTTATAGGTCTTGTAATGGGCCTGAGTCGGGTGCCGGTGTGCGGGCGCCGAGCAGGCCGGTCAATACGATGTACGTTAACGCGGCGGCGGCAATGCCGACCAGCGGCGCGACCCACGGCGAATGAAATGCCGCCACGGTACCGACGCCATAGGCGCTCAGCCCCGGCCAGTTGAACGCCGGCAGTTGCGCGTCGGCCAGGCGCGGATAGTGGCTACGATAACGGAAGAAGAAATCCGCCATGATCACCCCGCCCATCGGCGGGATCACCGTGCCCAGCAGAATCAGGTACGGCACCAGCAGGTCATACATGCCCAGCAGCGCGAGCAACGTACCGATGACGGCGCCCGCCAGGGTCACGGTTTTGCGCCGACGGGTGCGCAGCAGGTTGCAACCGGCGACGGCAAAGTTGTAGATGGTGTTGTCCTGGGTGCTCCAGATGTTCAGCAACAGCATCGCCATCGCCGCCATGGCAAAGCCTTGCAGGAGCAGTACCTCGACCACGTCCGGCTGCTGATAGACGATTGCCCCGTAGGCGCCGATCAACACCATCAGGCCATTGCCGATGAAAAAACCGATCAGACTCGCCAGCACCGCGACCCGCGCCGAGCGGGAAAAACGCGTCCAGTTGGTGGCTTGGGTCGCGCCGCTGACAAAGGTGCCGAACACCAACGTAATGGCGGTCGACCAATCCAGGGTTGCCGTCGGGACCACGGCGAGCAAACCCTCCAACCCGCCGACTTTCACCGTGGCGACCCACATCGACAGTAACAACAGCACGGCCATGGCCGGCACCGCGATGTACGAGAGGATTTCCAGCCCGCGATAACCGACATACGCCGTGGCGCAAAACACCAGGCCAAACAGCACCATCAGCCCCAGCACCGTGCCTGGCTCCAGCGCGAAGTATTTGCCCAGCACCACCGCGGCGGTGGCGGTGCCCCAGGCGTACCAGCCGATCTGGGTGAAACCCAGAATCAGGTCGCTGAGTTTGCTGCCGATTTCGCCGAAGCAGAACCGACCCATCAACACCGCGTTCAAACCGCTCTTGAAGGCGATGTAGCCCAGCGCGGCGGCGTAGGCCCCCAGCAGCAGGTTGCCGAGCACGATCACCGTGAGCATCTCGCTGAAACTGAACGCGATGCCCAACTTGCCGCCGGCAAACATGGTGGCGGTGAAAAACGTGAAGCCCAACAGCACCATGGCGGTGGAGGCGAGCCCCTTGCGGGCATGCATCGGGACTTCGCTCAAAGGATAGTCATTGCCAGGATCGTTCTGCGTCATGGGGCATTCCCTGCTGGATGAGTGACGCAGGTACGTAGCAGTCACCGTGCCAAGCGCGCGGGCGCCGTGATGACGGGGAGACCTGCCTGTTATTTATAGTCAAACAGCGGGAACTGCCCGCAAGGGGACGTAAAAACGGTGCGGTTATGGTGCGCGTTGGCGCACTATCGGGCGTCGTCATTGATCATCGACGAGGGTTTGCGGCCGATGCACTTGATGTAAGGGGGGAATAGGCTGCGAGGGTGATCGCTTCGATTGGCGCGATATCCGGCGGTGTGGCGAGACGAATAAGGAACGGCATGGGGCAGGCGCCCGGGCTCCGGATCAGGGCTGAACTGTTCCGGGAGCGAGGGCGATGTGGCAGGCATAAGAAACCACCGCAATCGGTGGTTTTTTCATCACAGGCTTACTCGCCGTGATAGATGCACCCGCTGGTGCACGTCTCGTGAATCCGAATCGCACTAAGCTCCGGCAGCAATGGCTTCAACTCGTTCCAGATCCACTTGGCCAGCACTTCACTGGTCGGGTTTTCCAGACCAGGAATATCGTTCAGGTAGTTGTGGTCGAGGCGCTCGTAGAGCGGCTTGAAAATCGCCTTGATCTCCGAGAAGTCGCGGATCCAGCCGGTGTGTGGATCGAGGTCGCCGCTCAGGTGAATCGCCACTTTGAACGAGTGACCGTGCAACCGGCCGCACTTGTGACCTTCCGGGACGTGGGGCAGGCGGTGGGCGGACTCGAAGGTAAACTCTTTAAAAATTTCCACGGTGTTTGAGCTCTGTCAGGTGGCTATCGCCTGCGGCGATCGGGGCAGGCGGCGAGTTTAACAGCTTGAGTTTACGCCTGCGGGAAAACACTGACTAAAGGGTCAGCAAGCGCTCACCCAATCCACCGTTCGCCGCCAGTTCAAGGAACTCGTCGCCCAGGCGACGGCTTTCGTCCATCGCGGCCCGCCAGTACTTCTGCCGGCTCGGGGCGTCGCCCATGAAACGCTTGAAATCGTTACGGTCCGGCAGTTTGCCGTAGGGCAGGCGCGCCAAATAAGCCCTGGACGGCGCCAGCAGCAAAACGTCCTGCAAACGCCCGGGATTGCCGCGTCGCCACGGCAGGGTTTTGTCGAACCAGCCGGGGATCACCCGGTCGGTGAAGTGCGGGTAAAGCACGATATCGTCGCCGCTGTAAGGCAAGTCGAGGTGGTAGTCGAGCAGGCCGCCGTCGCGGTAGGTGCCGGCGCCGGCCCCCGGCAAATCGCGCACGCCTTCCATGACCATCGGAATCGAACCCGACGCCAGCAACGCCTGACGCAGGTTGCCGGTGTTCAACGGCACGAAGCGCGAAGGAAAGTCGTTCAGGGCATTGAGCGGCGGCGCCAGGCGTGGGTCGTGCACGATCAGCCGTTCGAAATGCCGCGACAACCGTGCCCGCCCGCGCAGGTTGTCGGCGATCACCGAGGACAGGCCGAGGCCGAGTCGCCCGCGATGATCGTCGGCCAGCAGGCCATGGCTTTTCACGATCATGATGTTCAGCCGGTACAACGGGTTGTCCAGCAGCGCCGCATCGCGGCCGTCGAGCAAGTCGTCGAGCATGCGCTGCGAGCTCTGGCTGATCTGCGCCATGGTCACGCCCTTGGCGAAATGCTGGGCGTTGTACAGCTCACCCAAACGGCGGATGCCTTCGGCGGCATTCGGCAGGCAGGCGCTGGCGAAGCGCCAGGAACCCACCGATGCACCGATCAGCGAGCGTTCCCGTGGCGCGTCCGGCAGCCACTGGCCGAACAGAGCCAGGTCCAGGCCTTGAATCCCCAGCGCTTTGGGGCCACCGGCGGCGCCCGGCAGCGTGCCCACATCGAGGGCGTTCAAGCCGTGCTCGCGGATTCGCGCAAAGGCCCGAGGCCCGGCCTTGAGGGTCAGTGCGGGGAACTTGATGTGGATAGCGGTCATACCGGCCTCGATGTCTGGCAAGCGGCAATTATAGGCGTGTTGCGCAGCAGTACTTCCACACAGGTTTTGTGCAGGCCGGCAACAATGTGGTGCTATTACGGATGATGGCAATTCAGTTTCAGTTAAGTTCAGATCGCTAAGGTGCCCCCATTGAAACGCCATAAAGAAAAACGGAGACACCTGATGAAAACCCTGACTGCCCTGGCCACCGTCGCCGTCATCGGCATGACCGCCAGCCTCGCACATGCCCGCGATCTGGGTCCCGATGAAGCCCTGAGGCTGCGCGACGCTGGTACCATTCAATCCTTCGAAAAGCTCAACGCCACGGCCCTGGCCAAACATCCGGGTGCGGTCGTTCAGGAAACCGAGCTGGAAGAAAAGTTCGGCAAGTACCTTTACCAGATCGAACTGCGCGATCCGCAAGGCATTGAGTGGGACCTGGAATTGGACGCTGTGAATGGGCAGGTTCTCAAGGATCATCAGGATACGTAATGAAGGTGCTTTTGTTTTCAAATCGGCGCGCCAGCAGCCGTCTGGCGCTGCTGCTTCTGGCATTTTGTTCGGTGGTGGCCGCCCGTGACCTGGATCAGGACGAAGCCCTGCGCCTGCGCCAACAAGGGGTGATTCTGCCGCTCGAACAACTGCTGCAACAGGCCCTGGACCGTTACCCCGGCGCCAAACTGCTGGAGGCCGAGTTGGAAGAAAAACACGACGTCTACATTTACGAAGTCGAGCTGTTGACCACCGACGGGGTGGTGCGTGAGCTGGACCTTGAAGCCCGTACCGGCCGATTACTGAAAGACAAGGAAGATTGACCAATGCGCCTGCTTTTAGTGGAAGACCATGTGCCGCTGGCCGACGAATTGATGGCCGGCCTCAACCGTCAGGGTTACGCCGTCGATTGGTTGGCCGATGGCCGCGATGCGGTGTACCAGGGCAGCAGCGAACCGTATGACCTGATCATCCTCGACCTCGGTTTGCCGGGGTTGCCGGGGCTTGAGGTGTTGACCCAATGGCGGGCCGCAGGCCTGGCCACCCCGGTGTTGGTACTCACCGCACGCGATTCGTGGGCCGAGCGCATCGAAGGGCTCAAGACCGGCGCCGACGATTACCTGACCAAACCGTTTCACCCAGAAGAACTGTACTTGCGGGTGCAGGCGTTGCTGCGCCGTTCCCACGGCCAGGCCAACCAGCCGACGCTCAAGGCGGCCGGCCTGCACCTGGATGAGGGGCGCCAGTGCGTGACCCGCGATGGCGCCGACATCCAGTTGACCGCCGCCGAGTTTCGCCTGTTGCGCTACTTCATGCTGCACCCCGAGCAGATCCTTTCCAAAAGCCACCTCGCCGAACACCTCTACGACGGTGAAACCGAGCGCGACTCCAATGTGCTGGAAGTGCACGTCAATCACCTGCGTCGCAAGCTCGGGCGCAGCGTGATCGAAACCCGTCGCGGTCAGGGTTACCTGTTCGGCGGGCAAGCCCGGTGAGGTCGATCCAGCGCCGTCTGAGCCTGGGCCTGATCAGCGTGATGGTCGTCGTCGGCCTGGTGCTGGCGCAAACCAGCCTGTGGCTGTTCGAAATGGGGTTGCAGCGTTACCTCGAGGCCGGCCCTGCGCGACGACAGCGAAAACCTGCTGGTGGCGCTGGTGCGTGGGCCGCAAGGCGTGCAGCTGGATGAGCGACGCTTGTCGCCGGCCTATCAGCGGCCATTTTCCGGGCACTATTTCCGTATTGATTTCGAGGACAGCCATTGGCGCTCCCGCTCATTGTGGGATCAGGACCTGCCCAAGCTCGATCGCCCCGGCCTGCACAGCAACCTGCAACTGGGGCCGGAAGGTCAGCAACTGCTGGTGTTGCGTTCGGACTATCGACGCCTGGGGCAGGCGATCTCCATCAGCGTCGCCCAGAATTACACCCCGGTACGCGAAAGCTTTCAGCGCATGCGTCAGGTCGGGTTGGGGTTGGGGCTGGCTGGCTTGCTGCTGATTCTGCTGCTGCAACGGCTGACCGTACGCCGGGCCTTGCGCCCGCTGGAAAGGGCCCGCGAACAAATCGCCCAATTGCAACAGGGCCAGCGCTCGCAACTGGATGATCAGGTGCCGCTGGAGCTGGAGCCGCTGGTGGCACAGATCAACCATTTGCTGACCCACACCGAAGACAGCCTCAAGCGCTCGCGCAACGCCTTGGGCAATCTTGGGCATGCGCTGAAAACGCCACTGGCGGTGCTGTTGAGCGTGGCGTCGAGCGAGAAACTCGACGCGCATCCCGAGCTGCGAAAAATCCTCCACGAACAACTTGAACAGGTGCAACAGCGGCTCAATCGTGAACTGAACCGTGCACGGCTGGCGGGCGATGCCTTGCCCGGCGCGCAGTTTGATTGCGATGCCGAACTGCCGGGGCTGCTCGCGACCCTGAACATGATCCACGGCGATCACCTGGACCTGTCGTTCACCGTGCCTGCCGGGCTGCATTTGCCGTGGGACCGGGAGGACCTGCTGGAACTGCTTGGCAATCTGCTGGACAACGCCTGTAAATGGGCGGACGCCGAGGTCCGATTAAGCGTCGTCGAGACGGCTGAAGGGTTTGTGTTGGCCGTGGAAGACGACGGCCCCGGGATTCCCGAGGCGGATCGTGATCAGGTGTTCAGCCGTGGCATGCGGCTGGATGAGCAGACCGACGGGCATGGCCTCGGGTTAGGGATCGTGCGCGACATCGTCGAGGCGTGGGGTGGGGTGTTGCGGTTGGAGGCGAGTGAGTGGGGCGGGTTGAAGGTTGTGGTGGAGTTGCTGAAGCGCTGAGGCTTGAATTCGACCCCTCTCCCCATTGGGGAGAGGGCTGGTTTTCTGCTTCACCACCGACTCATGATCAAACCTTGAACTGATCCATCAGGCTCTGCTGCTGGTTCGCCAGGCTGTTGAGCGACTGACTCACCCGCGCCGATTCATTGGCTTGCCCCGACAGCGATTCAGTCACGTCGCGAATGGTCGCTACGTTGCTGTTGATCTCCTCGGCCACCGCGCTTTGTTCCTCGGCGGCACTGGCGATTTGCAGGTTCATGTCGGTGATCACCGTCACCGCATCGCCGATCTGGCGCAAAGCCGTGACGGCCTGGCTGACCTGCTCGACGCTGCCCTGGGCCTGACGATGACTGTTGTTCATCGAGCCGACCACTTCCTGTGTGCCGGTTTGCAATTGCTCGATGACCTGACGGGTTTCTTCCACCGATTCCTGGGTGCGACGTGCGAGGTTGCGCACTTCATCGGCCACCACCGCGAAGCCGCGACCGGCTTCACCGGCGCGTGCCGCTTCAATCGCCGCGTTGAGTGCCAGCAGGTTGGTCTGCTCGGCGATGGCACGGATCACTTCCAGTACCGAACCGATCTTCTCGCTGTTGGCCGCCAGCCCTTCGACCTGAACCATCGCGTTGCTCATGTCGGCGGCGAGGGTGTCGATGCTGGTGGTGGTGCGGTCAATCACCGTCAGGCCCTGACGGGTTGCCTGATCGGCATCACGTGCGGCCTGCGCCGCTTGTGCAGCGCTGCGGGCCACGTCTTGCGCGGTGGCGCTCATTTCGTGAGACGCCGTGGCGACCTGATCGACCTGACGGTATTGCTGCTCCATTCCGGCGCTGGTCTGGGTGGCGATGGCCGACGATTGATCCGCTGTGCTGCGGGCGTCCTGTACCGAGCGTTTGACCTCGGCAATGATCGGTTGCAGCTTGTCCAGGAAGCGGTTGAACCAGCCCGCCAGTTGTCCCAGCTCGTCCTGCTTGTCGTAGGCCAGGCGGCGGGTCAGGTCACCTTCACCGCTGGCAATGTCTTCGAGCATGTGCGCCACGCCGAGGATCGGCCGGGTCACGCTGCGGGCCATCCACCAGACCAGCAACAGGCCAATGACCGCTGCCAGCAAACCGAGGCCGAGCTCGATCAGGGTGCCGGTGGTGCTGCGTTCGTCGAGTTCTTTTTTCAGGGTTTCTGCCGGGCCGACCAGGACTTTTTCCGGCACGTCGAGCAACACGCCCCATGATTTGCCGCCGGGAATCGGCTGGAACGGCGACAGCACTTTGAGCTCGCCATGGCTGTGCAGGCTCTGGGTCTGGCTGTTGGTGGCGAGCATGCGGATCAGTTCGGCACCGCTGGCCTTGTCCACTGCATCAAGGCGTTGGGCCAGTTTGCTGGCGTCCGGGCTGTAGCCGGCGAGCAGGCCGACCGGGCTGACAATGCTGACGTTGGTCTGGCCGCTGTAGAGCTTTTTGCTCGCTTGCTGGCTGACCGCTTGCAGGCTGTTGAGGTTGATGTCCACCGACAGCGAAGCGATGACTTTGCCATCGACCCGCAACGGGAACACGATGCTGGTCATCAGCACGTTCTGGCCGTCGATCACATAGAAGTAGGGTTCGATCACGCACGGCTTGAGGGTCACGCGCGGGCAGGTGAACCAGGCGTTGGCCGCCTCGCCGCTGGGGCCGGTGCTGGTGTCGGCCATGTCGCTTTCGGGCAGCGACATGGAGGTCAGCTTGCCGGGTGTCGGCTGCGACCAGTAGAGCGCAAAGCGGCCCTTGTCGTTGCTGCCGAGGTCTTTCTGGCCGACGAACAGTTCGTCCTTGCCGTCCAGCGCGTTGGCTTCAAACACCAGCGACAGTCCGAGCAGTTCCGGGTTGGCTTGCAGGGCCGACTTGACCTGGCGGGTCAGGTCTTCACGCAGGTCGAAGGCATCGAGGAAGCGCTTTTCGGCCTGTTCGCGCAGGAACAGCACCTGGCGCGAGAAACCGTGGCCATATTGATAGGCGTCCATGAACTGTTGGCGAATCCCCAACGCCTGGACTTCGCCCTGGGCTTCGATCCGCGCCTGAGCCGCTTCGGTGAGCATTTCCATGCTGGAGGCTTTGACCAGCTCGGAGTTGTGCTCCATGCGGTACAGCGAAAGCCCGACTAGCAGGGTCACGATGCCGAGTAGGCAAAGTCCGGCCAGCAAGGTGATTTTCCATTGAATGGAAAGTTGTCGAAGCGACATGGGGAAGTCCTTATTCTTGATAAACGCATAGGCTTTTGCAGTGTAACGGCCGCGCCGCTGGTTTCTTTATTCGTCGCACTCACTTAGTTGCTGCTGAAACGATTAATAGCCGTCATTAATTTAGGCCTTTAGTTGTTCGTTTTAATGACAAGCGCCTGATCGTCATTAACGGACAGCCAGGCGACAACCGGGCACCGCGCGACCTCGCGCTTTGACAAGCCGGGCCCGCTGCGGCACAGTGCGTGCCCTCTAATAAAACCCTCTCTTCAATCCGCCGTCGGCTCACGAAGCCCTACGGTCGGACTCATCCTGTTTGCGTCGGTTTTCCCCCGTCGCCGTGCTTTGAGGTAACGATGATTAATGCAGTAATTGCCGCGGTTGGCGTCATGCTGGTCCTCAGCCTGTCCCGCGTGCACGTGGTGATCGCGCTGATCGTTGGGGCGCTGGTGGGCGGCCTGACCGGTGGCCTGGGTATCGAAGCGACCTTGAAAGCCTTCAACAGTGGCCTCGGCGGCGGGGCGACGGTTGCGTTGTCCTACGCCTTGCTCGGCGCTTTCGCGGTGGCCATTGCCAAATCGGGCCTGGCCCATGCGTTGGCGGACAAGGTCCTGCAACTGGTCGACCGTCAGGATGCGGCCGGAGGCGGTCAGGTCAAATGGCTGTTGATCGGGTTGTTGTGGGTGGTGGCGATTGCGTCGCAGAATATTCTGCCGATCCACATTGCGTTCATCCCGTTACTGGTGCCGCCGCTACTGTATGTATTAACCAAGTTGCAACTTGATCGCCGACTTATTGCCTGCGTCATGACCTTTGGTTTGATCACGCCTTATATGTTCTTGCCGGTGGGTTTCGGGAACATCTTCCTGAATGAAATTCTGCTGGCTAATGTCAGTAAGAGTGGTGTGGATATTAGCGGCGTCAATGTAACCCATGCCATGGGTATTCCAGCGCTGGGCATGGTATTCGGCCTGTTGATGGCATTGTTCAGCTACCGCAAGAAGCGCGTGTACGACCTGGGCAAAATCGAGCGGGTAGAGCAAGTCGCGGTACAGTACAACCCGGTGACCCTGCTGGTGGCAGGCCTGGCCATCTCGGCGGCCTTCATCATTCAGTTGCTGCTGGACTCGATGATCATTGGTGCGTTGGCCGGGTTCCTGATCTTCTCGGTGTCGGGTGTGGTGCGCTGGCGTGAGACCGATGACCTGTTCACCGAAGGCATGAAGATGATGGCGATGATCGGTTTCATCATGATCGCCGCCTCGGGCTTTGCTGAAGTGATGAAAGCCACGGGCGAAGTGCAGACGCTGGTCCAGACCTCGGCGTCGTGGATCGGCCACAGCAAGGGGATCGGCGCGCTGCTGATGCTGCTGGTGGGTTTGCTGGTGACCATGGGCATCGGCTCGTCGTTCTCGACGGTGCCGATCCTCGCGGCGATTTTCGTCCCGCTCTGCGTGCAACTGGGGTTCAGCCCGTTGGCCATCGTCTGCATCGTCGGCACGGCCGGGGCGCTGGGCGACGCGGGTTCGCCGGCCTCCGACTCGACACTCGGTCCGACCTCCGGCCTGAACATCGACGGTCAGCATCACCATATCTGGGACACCGTGGTCCCGACGTTCCTGCATTACAACCTGCCGTTGCTGGCGTTCGGCTGGGTGGCCGCGATGGTCCTGTAATCGCGCACCAAAAAGGGGAGTTGCCCCGTGTTTACGGGCAATTCCTCAACTTTTGATCCGACGGGCCGCTAACGACTTTAACCATGCCAATCACATCAAGAGAGAACAAAGCATGCGCCTGAGCCTGAAGGCCAAAGTCTTATCCCTCGCGGTACTCCCGGTGCTGCTCTTTGCGCTGGTCATCAGCCTGACCACGGTGTTCATCCTGCAAGAGCAGGCGAACAAGGAAGTCGAAGAAACCCGTCAGCGGCTGTTGAACGATGCCAAGGCAACGTTGCAAAGCTACGTCGAAGTGGCGATGAGCAGCGTCAAACCGCTTTACGACGCGGCGGCCCCAGGCGATACCGTGGCGCGTGCGCAAGTGGTCAAGTTGCTGTCGAGCATCACCTACGGCAAGGACGGCTACTTCTTCGGCTACGACTCCGAGACCGTGCGCCTGTTCAAGGGCAACAGCCCGGATGGCGTGGGCAAGAGCTTCAAGGACAACCGTGACCCGAATGGCGTGTACATCAACCGCGACCTGGTGAAAGTGGCCAAGGACGGCAGCCATTACCTGCAGTACAGCTCTTCGCTGCCGGGTAACGACAAGGTGCTGGTGCCCAAACTGGGTTACACCGACTACCTGCCCAAGTGGGACATGGTCATCGGTACGGTGGTCAACCTGGACGGCATCGAAGCCCAGGTGGCCGAGGTCGAGGTCAAGGTTCACGAGCGCATGCAAGGCGTCTTGCTGAGCATCATCGGCATCGCGCTGGTGGTGTTGCTGGTGATTGCCGTGGTCGGCATGTTGGTTGCGAACACGATCCTGCGTCCGCTGCACCTGATGAAGGCCAACCTCGATGACATCGCGGCCGGCGAGGGCGACCTGACCCGGCGCCTGGCGATCACCAGCCAGGACGAACTCGGCGAGTTGGCCGGCTCGTTCAACCGTTTCGTCGACAAGATCCATGGTCTGGTGCGCCAGATCACCGAAATGACCGGGCAACTGACCGGTCTGGTGAGCCAGGTTTCCGATCAGGCTCATCGTTCGGAGCAGGCGATGGAGCGTCAGCGTCACGAAACCGATCAGGTCGCCACAGCGATCAACGAAATGTCTTCGGCTGCCCAGGAAGTGGCGAAAAGCGCACAAGGCGCCGCGGTTGCCGCTCAGCAGACCGAAGAAGAAGGGCTGGCGGCCAAGCGGGTGGTGGCGGGCAGCATTTCGCAGATCCACGCCCTGGTGGACGACATTCGCCACAGCGGCACATCTTTGGACAGCTTGCAGCAAGACGTGTCGTCGATTGTCAGTGTGCTGGGGGTGATTCGTTCGATTGCCGACCAGACCAACCTGCTGGCGCTCAACGCGGCCATCGAAGCGGCGCGTGCCGGTGAAGCAGGGCGCGGTTTTGCGGTGGTGGCCGATGAAGTGCGGGCGCTGGCCAGCCGCACTCAGCAAAGCACCCAGGAAATCCAGGGCATGATCGATCGCCTGCAAGCGGGCACGCAGTCGGCGGTCGACGCCATGCGCCGCTCCAGCGACGCCGGTGACGGCACGTCGGCCCAGGCCAACGAAGCCGGGGCATCGCTGGACACCATGGCTGAACTGATTGGCACCATCAACTCGATGAACGCGCAAATCGCCAGCGCCGCCGAAGAGCAAACCGCCGTGGCCGAAGAGATCAACCGCAGCGTGCATCAGATCGCGGTGGCCGTGGACAGCGTGGCGGACGAAACCCAACTCGGCGCCCAGACCTCGCGCAGCCTGGCGGATCTGGGGCAGCGGTTGGGTCAACTGGTCGGGCAGTTCCGGATCTGATCAGCCCGCGCGGGTGACGTCGCGCATCAGCAACCCGAACTCCAGGTCTATCGCGTCCGGGATCGGCACATACACCGTGTGACCGTCCCCCGGCGCCACCTCGATGGCCTCGCCCTTGAGGTTGCTCAACTGGTGCAGGTCGAAGTGGAAATTGCCCTTGGGCGTCATCAACTCCATGTGATCGCCCAAGGCAAAGCGGTTCTTCACCTTGACCTCGGCCAGCCGATCCACGCGCTTGCCGGTCAACTCCCCCACAAACTGCTGACGCTCGGAAACCGAACTGCCGTTCTGGTAGTTCTGGTATTCGTCGTGCACATGCCGGCGCAGAAACCCTTCGGTGTAGCCACGTTGAGCCAGGGATTCGAGGTCGGTCATCAGGCTGCGGTCGAACTCGCGACCGGCCACCGCGTCATCAATCGCCCGACGATAGACCTGCGTCGTACGGGCGCAATAAAAGTGGGATTTGGTCCGGCCTTCGATCTTCAGCGAGTGCACGCCCATCTGCGTCAGGCGGCCGACATGCTGGACGGCGCGCAGGTCCTTGGCGTTCATGATGTAGGTGCCGTGTTCGTCCTCGAAGGCCGGCATCAGTTCATCGGGGCGATTGGCTTCCTGCAACAGAAACACCTGATCGGTCGGCGTGCCGATGCCCAGCGTGGGCTCCACCGGCTCGGGTTCAAAGGTCTGGACGATCTCGCCCACGGCGTTTTCGGTGGCGGTTTGCGCCGAGTACTTCCAGCGGCAAGCGTTGGTGCAGGTGCCCTGATTGGCGTCGCGCTTGTTCATGTAGCCAGACAACAGGCAGCGCCCGGAATAGGCCATGCACAGGGCGCCGTGGACGAACACTTCCAGTTCCATGGCGGGCACTTGCTGACGGATCTCGGCGATCTCTTCCAGCGACAGTTCGCGCGACAGAATGATCCGGCACACGCCTTGTAGCTGCCAGAACTCGACACTGGCCCAGTTCACGGTGTTGGCTTGCACCGACAGGTGGATCGGCATCTGCGGGAAGTGCCGGCGCACCAGCATGATCAGGCCGGGGTCGGACATGATCAGCGCGTCCGGGGCCATTTCGATCACGGGCGCCAGGTCCTTGAGGAAGGTGCGCAGCTTGGCGTTGTGCGGCGCGATGTTGACCACCACGTAAAAGCGTTTGCCCTGGGCCTGGGCTTCACGGATGCCGAGGGCCAGGTTGGCGTGATCGAATTCGTTGTTGCGCACCCGCAGGCTATAGCGCGGCGGGCCGGCATAGACCGCATCGGCGCCGTAGGCGAAGGCGTAACGCATGTTTTTCAGGGTGCCGGCGGGGGCGAGTAGCTCGGGAGTGGCAGGGCGCATGGTGGTGTCGGTCGCAAAAGGTCGCGAGGGTAAAGCAGCCCCGGCGGAGCTTTATTGACCTGGATCTATGCTTGGTGAACAAAACACCGCACTCGGCCGCTGGTCGCCGCACTGTTTATGTCGAGCGGGGCCTTGTACATCGAAACCCGGCCCCGGGTGCCGTTGCCTCAGGCGCCGAACGGGTGGGCGCCGATACGCTGCGACAGCGCTTTGGCGGCTGGCAAGGAGGTGAGCGGGCCGCTGATCGGCACGCCGTCGCGCACCAAATACCAACAGGCGAGCAATCCCAGCTCTCTCAGGGAGGCGGGTACGGCGCTGCCAATAACGGACATGATCTGGACAGTAGGCATAAGAACCTCCACAACACTGGTTATGGGGGCACCTTACTGGGCTCGACGATCAACGGAAAATCAACGCGCTCGATAGTCGACATTGACGCTAGCGAGGTCTGCGATGAAGTCGCGGTCAGTCGACCACCAGATCGAGCATGTGGACCACTTCCTGATCGGTCAGCAGGCCTTTGCGCACCAGGTTCTCAGCCAGCAGCGAGAGCAACTTGGCACTGCGGTGACCTTCCAGGTGCTTGAGTTCGGTCAGGGCGCTGTAGACCTTGTCGCAGGTGCTGAGGCCGACAATGCGGTGCGGGTTTTGCGTGGGCATAAGGCTCGTCCTTGTTGTTATGAACCATTGTTATGAAACGGTTATGGCGGACCTTTCAGAGCTTGCTGATGGGTCATGACACAAATATGACAGACGTTGGGGCATTCGTCGGATCAATCATGCCGGATTTAACCGCAGTCACTGTCTTCGCTGCGACCTTGGCAAGATTTATTCAGACATGGCGCGCGTGCAGAAACAAAAACAGGCCCCGTTTCAAGGCGGGGCCTGTTGGATAAAGCGTACGGCGATTACCAGCGCGGACCACCGTAGTAACCGTGGGGAGGGCCGTAGTAACCACGGGGTGGACCGTAGTAGACCGGCGCCGGGCGGTAATAGACCGGTTGTTGTATGTAAACCGGTTGTGGCTGGTAGTAGACCGGTGGTGGTTGCTGCACATACACCGGTTGCGGTTGGACGTAGACCGGTTGCTCCACATAGACCGGTCGCTGCGAGCCGGCGATAGCCGAGCCCACGATCGCTGCACCGACAACCGCACCAAAGACAGCCGGGCCACCCCAACCGCCGCCGTGGGCCTCTGCCTGCCCTGCGACAGCGAGTGCGCCGATGAGCAAGGCTATTGTGGGTAGTTTACGGATCATGATAGTTCCTCGGTTTTTCGCCCCCGCGCTTGAGCCTGCAATAGGCACAAGGATTATCGAGGGGATAACTCTCAGACCGCGACTTCCGGATATTCTGCGACGCGCCTGAGTAAATATTGTGTAAGGTTTGTACCGGTTTCCATACCGTGCCCTTGAAACCCCGGGCTTACAGCGACTAATGATCGAACAGAACCCGGTGGCCTGGCTAACCCCGTCCATCCGAAAGTGCAATTTGCAGGAGATGAGCATGCTGATGAACCCGAACAAAGACACCCAACTGTGCATGTCGCTGTCGGGGCGCCCCGGGAATTTCGGTTTGCGTTTCCACAATCATTTGTATGAACAACTGGGCCTGAACTTCTATTACAAGGCCTTCAGCAGTCAGGACCTGCCCGGTGCCGTCGGCGGAATTCGAGCCCTGGGCATTCGCGGGTGTGGAGTGTCGATGCCCTTCAAGGAGGCCTGCATTGCCCTGGTGGATGAGCTCGATCCTTCGGCGCGGGCCATTCAGTCGATCAACACCATCGTCAACACCGATGGCCATCTCAAGGCCTACAACACCGACTACCTGGCCATTGAGCAGTTGCTGAAAAGCCACGCCGTGCCGCAGGACAGCACCTTCGCGCTGCTCGGCAGCGGAGGAATGGCCAAAGCCGTGGCCAGTGCCTTGCGCGATGGCGGCTACCACAATGGTTTGATCGTCGCCCGCAACGAGCGCGCCGGGCGCGCACTGGCAGGCTCACTGGGTTATGTCTGGCAGGCCGAACTGGGCAGCCAGCGCCCGCAGATGCTGATCAACGTCACCCCGATCGGCATGACCGGCGGCCCGCACGCGGATCAGTTGGCCTTCGAGGCCGACGCCATCGCGGCGGCCAGGATCATCTTCGATGTGGTAGCGATCCCCTCTGAAACCCCGCTGATCCAGCACGCTCGCGCCGAAGGCAAGCAGGTGATCACCGGTCTGGAGGTCATCGCGCTGCAAGCCCTGGAACAATTTGTGTTGTACACCGGCGTGCGTCCCAGCGAAGAGCAGTTCCAGCAAGCGGTGGCCTTCGCTCGCGGTTGATCGCGATTGCGTGGCCACGCACGATCAGCGTGGTGACTCGAGGTGCGCCAGGCGCTCTTCCAGAGCGGCGATGCGGGCTTCGAGTTCTTCGATGCGCTCCACTGAGACGCCGTTGCCTGCGCTGCGCTCCACCGGGTTCTGGCGGGCGGCGAGAATGGCCTCGATGTCCGCCGGATCACCCAGCGCATGCAGGTAGCGGTCTTCGCGCTGGCCGGACTGACGGGGCAGCAGCAGCGCCAGGCCTCGGGCAATCAGGCGTTCCAGTTGGTGGACGACCTGCTCGGCATCTTCGAAGTCGTGCATGCGACCGCTGCGGGTCAACAGTTCGTTGACGGTCTGCGGGCCGCGCAAAAACAGCAGGCCGGCCAGAATCACCTGGGCGGGCACCAATTCCAGAGCCTTGTCGAGCCGATGCTCCCAGCGGTCGGCACGACTGCCCATGACCAGTCGCGTGAACCCGCGGCCCTCAAGCGCGCGCAGGCTCTGGCCGACTTGGCCCTGGCTGAGGTTCATCACCGGTTCGCGGCTGGTCTTCTGGTTGCAGGCGATCACCAGCGCATTGAGGGTCAGCGGATAGGTTTCCGGGCTGGTGGCCTGCTTCTCGATCAGCGAGCCGAGAATGCGCAGCTCGGTGCTGCTCAGCCGCAATTCATCAGTGGACGTCTCTTGCTCAGTGCTCATCGTGCGCTCCCTATGCAGTGAAGCCGCCTAGCCTAATCCTTGCCGGATAAAAGACAAGCCGCAACGCGCCGCTGGCATGGCTATAATCGCGCCACGCTTCACTCCCATCACTGCTTCATGATCCTGCGAGACTGCCATGACTATTTCCCTGTACGCCGCATCCGTCCCGGTTTTCAAGCAAATGCTCAATGCCCTGAGCGATGTCCTGAACAAGGCTGAAGCCCACGCCACGGCGAAAAACATCGACCCGAACGCGTTCCTGCAAGCGCGCCTGTACCCGGACATGTTCCCGCTGGTGCGCCAGGTACAGATCGCCGTCGATTTCGCCAAGGGCGTTTCGGCGCGCCTGGCTGAAGTCGAACTGCCGAAGTACGACGACACCGAAACCACCTTCGCCGAGCTGCAAGCGTTGATCGCCAAGGTCCTGTCGTTCATCGACGGCATCAAGCCCGAGCAGATCGACGGCAAGGAAGGCATCGAGATCATCACCCGTCAGGGCACACCAAAAGAGAAGCGCTTCACCGGCCAGGCTTACCTGCTGACCTACGGCCTGCCGCAGTTCTTCTTCCACGTCACCACCACTTACGCACTGCTGCGTCACAACGGTGTGGAAGTCGGCAAGCGCGATTACATGGGCGCGTTCTAAACCCGCCGGATGCAAAAAAGCCCGCCAAGGCATGACCTTGGCGGGCTTTTTCATGCGCGTTGCTTTTACGCGGCGGGCTGGGTCTGTTCTTCCTGGGCCAGGCACGCGGCGGCAGTGAACAGCACATCGGTGGAGGAGTTCAGGGCGGTTTCGGCCGAGTCCTGCAGCACACCGATGATGAAGCCGACCGCGACCACCTGCATGGCGATCTCGCTCGGGATCCCGAACAGGCTGCACGCCAGCGGAATCAACAGCAGCGAGCCGCCAGCCACGCCCGAGGCGCCGCAGGCACAAATGGCAGCGACGATGCTCAGCAGCACGGCGGTCGGCAGGTCCACGGCGATGCCCAGTGTGTGCACGGCGGCGAGTGTCAGCACGGTGATGGTGATGGCCGCACCAGCCATGTTGATGGTCGCGCCCAGCGGGATCGACACCGAGTAGGTGTCTTCATGCAGGCCCAGGCGTTTGCTCAACTCCAGGTTGACCGGAATGTTCGCCGCCGAACTGCGGGTGAAAAACGCGGTGATGCCGCTCTCGCGCAAGCAGATGAGCACCAGCGGGAAAGGGTTGCGGCGCAGCTTCCAGAACACGATGAGCGGGTTCATCACGAACGCCACGAACAACATGCAGCCGATCAGTACCGCCAGCAGGTGCAGGTAGCCGATCAAGGCACCGAAACCTGAGGTGGCGAGGGTCGACGCCACCAGGCCGAAGATCCCCAGCGGCGCGAAGCGGATGATCATCCGCACGATCAGCGTGACGCCATTGGACAGATCGCCCAGCACGGTGCGAGTGGTCTCGCCGGCGTGACGGATAGCGATGCCCATGCCGATGGCCCAGGCCAGAATGCCGATGAAATTGGCGTTCATCAGTGCGGTCACCGGGTTTTCCACCACGCTGAGCAGCAGGTTTTGCAGGACTTCGGCGATGCCGCCGGGGGCAGTGATCGCCACGTCATGGGTGCTCAGCACCAGAACGGACGGGAACAGCATGCTGGCGCCCACCGCGACCACGGCAGCGCCGAAGGTGCCCAGCAGGTAGAGAAACAGGATCGGCCGAATGTGGGTTTCCTGGCCATGCCGGTGATTGGCAATCGACGCCATGACCAGCACGAACACCAGGATCGGCGCGACCGCTTTGAGCGCCGAGACGAACACCTTGCCGATAAACGCTGTGGACTTCGCCACCTCGGGCGCCAGTAGTGCCAGCGCAATCCCTGCGATCAGCCCGATGAGGATCTGCGTCACCAGGCTGGTGCGCTTGAGTCTCTGAAAAAAAGAAAGGGGGACAGCAGTCATAGCGGTATCTCTGTTTTTTTTAAGGTGCTGTGAATCCGAAGGCTCAACCGGCAATACGCGGGCAGGTTGGCTGAGCAAGAGCGCATTACGTCATCGGCGAGGCCGATAAACACGGTGGAGCGTTCGCGGGCGCGGACTTTAGCACAGCGCAGGCTTGATCCTTCAGCTCTGTGACGATCTGCCGCCGCAAGATTCCAGACGATAAACGGTCTTCGCGCCAGCGCCGTCGGACACATTCTGTTAACATCCGCCATCCTCTTTTTTCATCTCCAGTGAGCCCTCGGGCTATCGCTGGTGTCGTCGTTTTCTGGAGTTGTGCATGCTGTTGCCCATCCTGTTGTTGTCAGCCGCCGGTTTTACCGTGCTGACCACAGAGTTCATCATCGTCGGCCTGTTGCCCTCGATTGCCCGCGACCTGGACGTCAGCGTGTCCCAGGCGGGGTTGCTGGTGACCCTGTTTGCGTTCACGGTGGCCGCATTCGGGCCGTTCCTGACCGCGTACTGCGCGCGTTTTGAGCGTCGGCGGCTGTTTATCAGCGTGCTGATCATGTTCGGCCTGGCCAACACCCTGGCGGCGCTGGCGCCGAACATCGGTGTGATGGCGCTGGCGCGGCTGATTCCGGCGCTGGGCTTGCCGGTGTTCTGGGCGCTGGCCAGTGAGACGGCGGTGGGCATTGTCGGGCCGGACTACGCCGGACGCGCAATCGCCAAGATCGGTTTCGGGATTGTCTGTGCCACGGTGTTCGGAATTCCGGTGGGGACGCTGATTTCCGATGCGTTCGGCTGGCGCAGTGCCTTTGGCATCCTGGCGGTGATCGCGTTCGCCAAGGCGTTGCTGCTGTTTATGTACTTGCCCAAAACCGACCTGCATAAGCAGCAGGTCAGTTTCCGCTCGCAGTTCAAGATTCTGCGCAGCCCGTTGATGCAGGGGCATGTGCTGTTGTCGATCTTGGTCTTCAGCGGGATGTTTACCGCTTACACCTACCTGGCCGACATCCTTGAGCGCCTGGCCGGTTTCAACGGCACCGTGGTCGGCTGGTGCCTGATGGGCTTTGGCGCTGTCGGGTTGATCGGTAATTCGCTGGGCGGGCGCATGGTCGACCGGCATCCGTTGATTGCGTCGATGGTGTTCTGTGGGTTCATGATCGGCGGGATGGTGGCGCTGGTGCCGAGCATCCATTCGACCCTTGGGCTGGCGGCGGCCATGGGCATTTGGGGTGTGACGCAGGCGGCGTTGTTCCTGGTCAGCCACGTGCGTTTGATGAAGGCCGCGCCTCAGGCACCGGCCTTCGCGGCATCCCTGAACATCGCGGGGGCCAACCTGGGTATCGGGCTGGGGGCGATGGTCGGCGGGCATGTGATCGACACGCTTGGGCTGGGCAGCCTCGGTTTTGCGGCTGCGTTGTTCATTGGCGTGTCGATCCTGCTGGCGTTGCTGTTGATGAAGGTAAAACCTCAGGCTGCCTGCGCCTGAGGTTTTACTGTGCCGTGAACAGCTCGCGTCGGGCACCTTCGGTAATCGCCACGATACCGGGGTGTTTGACCTTGCGTTCTACTGAAATGGCGTAGAACGACTCGGTCACGGCGTCGGTCTGGCCAATCAGTTCGACGCCGTACTGGCTTATCACCTCATCGGCAATCACGCTGGGGCCGATGAAGATCCCGCTGCCGGATTGGCCGAAAGCCTGCATCAGTGCGCTGTCATCGAACTCGCCGACGATTCGCGGTTGAATCTGCTGTTCGGCGAACCAGCGCTGCAAGCGGTTGCGCACCACGGTTTCCTGGCCGGGAATCAGCAGCGGTGCGCCGTGCAGGCAGTGGGGGAAATCACTTGCGTAGCGTTGCGCCAACTCGCGGGTCGCAAAAAAACTGATGCCGCATTCGCCCAGTTTCTGGCTGTAGCCCTTGATGTCCAGGTGCGAGGGCATCGGGCTGTCGGAGATCACCAGGTCCAGGCGCTGAATGGCCAGGTCGGCTAACAGGCGCTCGAGTTTGTCTTCGCGGCAGGTGATGCGCAGCGGTTCGCTTAACTCCATGGTCGGGGCGAGCAATCGATAGACAATGGATTTGGGCACCACATCGGCAACGCCGACTCTGAACACTACCTGCTGTTCATCGGGCTGGGTGCGCAGCAAGGCCTCCAGTTCACCGCCCAGTTGAAACATCTGCTCGGCGTAGGGCAGGGCCTGGCGCCCGGCCTCGGTCAATTCCAGTTGGCGCCCGACACGCCTGAACAGTTCGACGCCGTAGGTCTGTTCCAGCAGGCTGATCTGCCCGCTGATGGTCTGTGGCGTAAGGTTCAGTTGCTCACAGGCCCGCACGATGCTGCCTGTCTTGGCCACGACCCAGAAGTAATGCAGTTGCCGATAATTGAGCATGAGCAGTGCCGATTCGTAAAAACCGAAGTATATCCGTTAAAAATACGAATTTTCCTGAAGTATTCATCTCCTTAGAATGCCTCGCTATCGACGGGCCATCATCTGGCCAAGTCCGTTCTATCGAGGAAAGCACATGAAACTCCAGTCCCTTGCCGCCGCCGTTGCGCTGGTGGTCTCTGCCGTGTTGATCACCGGTTGCGACCAGGCTGAAAAAAGCGCCCAGCAATTGATGGGCAAGGCGGCCGAAAGCGCCAAGCAAGCCATCGACGATACCCACAAAGCTGCGGAGCAGGCGTTGAGCGATGCCACGGGCAGCAAGGAAAAAGCGGATGACGACAGCGAGAAGAAGCCGTCGTCGGCGCAGGAAATCTAATTTTTTACACGGAGTCAGGACTGACCTATGGACTATCTCGTACAACTTGCTGCAAGCCCCACTGCCTGGGTCGCCCTGGCGACCTTGATCGTCATGGAAATCGTGCTGGGCATTGATAACCTGATCTTTATCTCGATCCTGACCAACAAATTGCCTGAGCAACACCGGGCCAAGGCGCGCCGGATTGGTATCAGCATGGCGTTGATCCTGCGTCTGGGCCTGTTGAGCACCATCGCATTCATCGTGCAACTGACCGAGCCGGTTATTGAACTGTTCGATCATGCCTTCTCCTGGAAAGACATGATCCTGATTGCCGGTGGCCTGTTCCTGTTGTGGAAAGCCACGACCGAGATCCATCACAGCATGGACCCGGCACCGGAAGACCCGAAGTCGCAAAGCTCCGGTGTGTCCCTGGGTTTTGCCGCCGCGATTGGCCAGATTTTGCTGCTCGACCTGGTGTTCTCCATCGACAGCATCATTACCGCCGTCGGTATGACCGAACACTTGCCGATCATGGTCATCGCGGTGCTGGTATCGGTGCTGGTGATGTTGCTGGCGGCCGAGCCTCTGGCCAGGTTCATCAATGACAACCCGACCGTGGTGATGTTGGCGCTGGGCTTCCTGATCATGATCGGCATGACGCTGATCGCCGAAGGCTTCGGCGCCCACGTACCGAAAGGTTACGTCTACGCGGCGATGGCGTTCTCGGCAACGATTGAAGGGTTGAACATTCTGTCGCGTCGAGCCAAACAGAAGCGCATTGCTGCCGAGGCTTGAAGGGTCAGGTAACAAACAAACGGTCGCCGCTGCTCGAAGGAGTGCCGGCGACCGTTTTTGTTATCTCGGGAAGTACTGCCTGGGCAGTCAATCAGTGCGCGGTAACGTGGTGTGCATCTGGCTTTTCAGCGTCTGCGGGTTTCATCGCCGGGATAGACGAGTGATGGTGGCGGCGGGTGATACGCAACACGCCCCACAGCATGGCTGCGGCCACGGCCAGCCAGCCACCGATCAGCATCAGGATTATCATGGTCAGGCTCATCAGTGCCTCCTCTTTGCCCTGCATCGGGCACACACTCTGCAATGAACAGTCTAGTCGTTGGTGTGTTTCAGGCAATTGACCGATAGTCGAGAGTCACCAACCCGTTCGCTCTATCGAATGCAGGCAACTGCCGCTTAAGGCTATACCCCGGCGTCGCCCCGTCCTATGATCGACGGCCAAGCCAGGAGACTGTTTGCCTGGCATCTGAACAAGAGAGTGACGATGGTGCCGCTATTTCCCCGATTTCGCTTTGCCCTGTTGGCCGCTGCCTGTGTCCTGAGCCTGGCCGGTTGCGCCGGGAGTGTGCAGCCGGAAATTCAGCGCCTGCCTGAGCGTGTCGAACTCAACGGCGTACCGTTCTACCGTGGCGAAGCCTATCAAAGTGGCCCGCAGACCCTGGCCAGCCTGCTGTCTCAGCAAGGCATCGTGATTACACCGGGGCTGCTCGACAAGCCGTTGCATTTGCCGGGGGCTGAAGCGCAGTTGCAGCAAAATATGCAGAAGCTGGCCCGTGAGTACGGCATGGTTGTCTACCCGCTGGACAGCAATCTTCCCGCGCTTCTGACCCAGGTGGCGGCCGGTTACCCGGTGTTGGTGCGCTTTACCGAGGGCTCAGCCTTCTGGTCGCAGCCGCGCTACGCCATCCTGGCGGGGTACAACCGAACCAAGAAGACGGTCTTGCTGCGCGCCGGGATGGATCGCCGGTTGTTGATGAGCTTCAGCTCGTTCGAGTCGGCGTTCAACAGCGCGGGTGGCTGGGCGGTGCTGATCCAGGGGCCGACCCAGATTCCGGCGAAGGTCGACCAGCAGCGCTGGCTGAAAGCTGCCAGCGACCTGGCCCAGGTCGGACAGGAGCAGGCCGCGGCGCGAGCGACCAAGGCCTTGAGCGCCCACTGATCGCGCCAACAAAAAAACGGCGCCCGTGGGCTAATGCCGATCAGTTAACGTCACTTCTACGAGGAATGCTTCAGGCTGTTTGCCAGGCTTGAGAACCACCCTAACCCTCTCCCCAAAGGGGCGATGGAACTGACGGCGGTGTTCATTCGAGTGACATCGACCTGAAAGTCCGAGTCGAACTCAGGTTTTGAAAGGCATGGAGATCTGCTCCCTTTCCCCTTGCCCCTTTGGGGAGGGGGTTGGGGTGAGGGGTAGATTTCGGATCAGAACAGAGCATTCAGACGCTGAGTTTTCTTAACTGATCGGCATTTGCCCGTGGGCGCCGTTTTGCTATGTGTGTTTTCTACTTGGCGGTTGCTGCGACGCCACTCTGGCGCTCTTTCAGGTTTTTCTCCGCCTTGTAGCGCAGCGCGGCACTCGGAACGTCGCTGCTTTTGCCCGTTTCGACCCACTTGCGAATGCGGGTGGCGTCGGCGAAGTGGGTGTACTTGCCAAAGGCATCAAGAATCACCAGCGAAACCGGGCGGTTGCCCATGCTCGTGACCAGTACCAGGCAATGGCCGGCCTGGTTGGTGAAGCCCGTCTTGGTCAGCTTGATGTCCCAGTTGTCCTTGTTCACCAAATGGTCGGTGTTGTGAAAGCCCAGGGTGTAGTTGGGTTTGCGAAACGCGACGGTCTTTTCCTTGGTGGTGCTCAACTCGCTGAGTATCGGGTACTTGCGTGCTGCGACCAGCAGTTTGCTGAGGTCGCGAGCCGTGGAAACGTTGTGGATCGACAGGCCGGTCGGTTCGACGTAATGGGTGCTGGTCATACCCAGCGCCTTGGCCTTGGCGTTCATCGCGACAATAAACGCGGCATACCCGCCCGGATAATGGTGCGCCAGGCTCGCGGCGGCGCGGTTTTCAGAGGACATCAGGGCAATCAGCAGCATTTCCTTGCGCGGCAACTCGCTATTGAGTTTGACGCGGGAGAACACGCCTTTCATTTCCGGGGTGTCTTTGATCGAGACGGAGATATATTCGTCCATGTTCTGCCGGGCCTCAACCACGATCAGCCCGGTCATCAGTTTGGTGACGGAGGCAATCGGAACAATAGCGTCCGGGTTGCTGGAATAGATGACTTTGTTGGTTTGCAAATCCACGAGCATCGCGCTGCCGGAAGCGATACGCAGTTGTGAGGAATCTCGGGGGGCAGCGGTGGTTTCACGTGCGTCAGCGGTTGGCGTGACAAGAGGGCCTGTAAGTGCAAAAAAAAGGCTCAGGATAGATAGGCGGATTTTCACGCGGGCGGACTCGCTAAAGTATGGGTATGCCGTTTTGCAACGGGTTTTTCTAGTTAAAGCGTTACATTTTATGAGTATGTGCCAGAAAAGCGCTATACGCCCGCTGCGCCGGGGCTTTAGATGAAGAAAATTTAATCCGGTACCCATTTGGTACCAATTCATGACGTGATGTGCGCTGGCATATGAAGGGCTGGAAATGGTGCCTGGCAGGCTGTTGTGCATCTCGAGGTATTTCATGGCGGGCTGGATATCTGGAGCAGAATGATTCCGGCCGGAATAAAAAACCCCGCCATTGGCGGGGTTCTTGTTCACGCATCGGCAGGCTCGAACTCAGTCGTGCAGGGTTTCGGCCGCGTAGAGCGTGTTTTCCAGCAGGCAGGCGCGAGTCATCGGGCCAACGCCGCCAGGTACCGGCGTGATCCAGCCAGCGCGGGGCAGGGCGGTTTCATACACCACGTCACCGACCAGCTTGCCATCTTCCTGGCGGTTGATGCCGACGTCGATGACGATGGCGCCTTCCTTGATCCACTCACCTTTGACCAGGCCCGGCTTGCCGGCGGCCACGACCACCAGGTCGGCGCGGCCGACGTGGCCGGCGAGGTCCTTGGTGAAGCGGTGGGTGACGGTGACGGTGCAGCCGGCCAGCAACAATTCCATCGCCATTGGGCGACCGACGATGTTCGAGGCGCCGACTACCACTGCATCCATCCCGTAAAGGTCGGCACCTGTGCTTTCCAGCAAGGTCATGATGCCTTTAGGTGTGCATGGGCGCAGTAAAGGAATGCGTTGTGCCAGGCGACCGACGTTATAAGGATGGAAACCATCCACGTCTTTATCCGGGCGAATGCGCTCCAGCAGCTTCGATGCATCCAGGTGTTCAGGTAAAGGAAGCTGAAGCAGCACGCCGTCGATGTTCGGGTCGTCATTCAGACGATCGATCAGGTCGGTCAGGGCTTGTTGAGTCGTGTTGGAGGGCAGGTCATAGGCTTGGGAAAGAAAGCCGACCTCTTCACAGTCTTTACGCTTGTGCGAGACATAAACCTGAGAGGCGGGATCGCTGCCGACCAGGATCACTGCGAGGCCGGGCGTGCGCAGGCCTTGCTGGCGGCGCTCGGTGACTCGTTTGGCGATCTGCTGGCGCAGGCTGGCGGCGATCGATTTGCCGTCGATTAGTTGTGCAGTCATTGCGCGTGATTAACCATCGAGAGGGGGAAGAAAAGAGAACGCATTCTCGCATGTCAGGGCGTGAGGTCAAAGGCGCTTGGTCTGCAAAATCCCCTAACCCCTTTAATTAAATGAATTTTTTTCAAAAAAGAGTTGACGACCTTCAGACTCACCTATAACATTCGTCGCACTTGTCGGGCACAGCCTAGCACTGGTTAAGAAGGTCGAGCAGAGTTGATGTCTAATTCGGTGAGACTGAAAGCACTTAGTTTGTAATCGTCCAAGAATACAGATTAACAAGGCGCCCGTAGCTCAGCTGGATAGAGCATCCGCCTTCTAAGCGGATGGTCGCAGGTTCGAGTCCTGCCGGGTGCGCCATTAGGCAGCTTTGGCACAAGTAACGCAACATGGCAATATGGTGGGCGTAGCTCAGTTGGTAGAGCACGGGATTGTGACTCCCGTTGTCGAGGGTTCGATCCCCTTCGTCCACCCCATATTTAGAAAGGCGCCAGATTAATA
Source organism: Pseudomonas purpurea (assembly GCF_039908635.1). Lineage (NCBI taxonomy): Bacteria > Pseudomonadati > Pseudomonadota > Gammaproteobacteria > Pseudomonadales > Pseudomonadaceae > Pseudomonas > Pseudomonas purpurea. The sequence continues at coordinate 3,721,772 of NZ_CP150918.1, read as the reverse complement.
ATCTGGCGCCTTTGCTTTAAAAGCTTGATACGCGGATGTGGTGGAATTGGTAGACACACTGGATTTAGGTTCCAGCGCCGCAAGGTGTGAGAGTTCGAGTCTCTCCGTCCGCACCAATTAAGTAGCTAGTTAATAGCAGATAACGGCGCAGTACCTGAAAGGGTCTGCGCCGTTTTCGTTTCAGAAAGCCGTGTTTTTGGCATGGCTGCAGTTTTTGTGCTGGTAGGGTGTTCGGTTCGTCGATCTCGATGATACCCGATTTGCCCGTCGGTCTCTTTTTGAGATCGGCAGTCAGGGAGATGACTGCTGGTTCCTTCCTTATATAGAAGGGGTGGCGCAGAGCCCTGGCGTGATTCGCTGTATTTGCTCCCATGGCGAGGCGCAACCGCTTGTTCCCGCCAATAAATTGCCTGCTGCTTTTTTACCCGTTTTCAGTAGGGTGACTTCTTGAGTTTGACCCACTAGAATGCATGCCCTTGATTCTGGGGTCGGAAACGGCCGGCTAACGTCTGTGCAACGAGGAATATCCATGCAAGTTTCTGTTGAAAATACTTCTGCTCTTGAGCGCCGCATGAGCATCACCGTGCCAGCTGAGCGCATTGAGACTCAAGTCAACAAGCGTCTGCAGCAGACTGCCCAAAAGGCCAAAATTGCAGGCTTCCGTCCTGGCAAAGTGCCAATGAGCGTGATCCGTCAGCGTTACGAAGCTGATGCGCGTCAAGAAGCTGTAGGTGATGTGATCCAGGCTTCTTTCTACGAAGCGGTTGCCGAGCAAAAGCTGAACCCGGCTGGCGCGCCTTCGGTAGAGCCTAAAGTCCTGGAGAAGGGCAAGGATCTGGAATTCATCGCAACCTTCGAAGTGTTCCCTGAGTTCACGGTTGCCGGTTTCGAATCCATCGCTGTCGAGCGCCTGAGCGCTGACGTAGCCGATGCCGATCTGGACAAAATGCTGGAAATCCTGCGCAAGCAGAACGTTCGTTATGAAGCAGTCGACCGCGCTGCCCAAAACGACGACCAACTGAGCATCGATTTCGTTGGCAAGGTTGACGGTGAAGTATTCGCTGGCGGTTCCGCCAAGGGTACTCAGTTGGTTCTGGGTTCTGGCCGCATGATCCCAGGTTTCGAAGAAGGCCTGGTGGGTGCTAAGGCGGGCGAAGAGCGCGTTTTGAGCCTGACCTTCCCAGAGAATTATCAGAACCTGGATCTGGCTAGCAAGGCAGCAGAGTTCACCGTGACCGTGAACACTGTTTCCGAGCCGAAACTGCCTGAATTGACCGAAGAATTCTTCGCTCAGTTCGGTATCAAAGAGTCTGGCATCGACGGTTTCCGCACCGAAGTTCGTAAGAACATGGAGCGCGAGCTGCGTCAGGCGATCAAATCCAAGGTCAAGAATCAGGTAATGGACGGTCTGCTGGCCGCCAACCCGATCGAAGTGCCTAAGGCTCTGCTCGAGAACGAAGTGAACCGTCTGCGCGTTCAGGCTGTTCAGCAGTTCGGTGGCAACATCAAGCCTGATCAACTGCCGGCCGAGCTGTTCGAAGAACAAGCCAAGCGTCGCGTTGTGCTGGGTCTGGTCGTGGCTGAAGTGGTCAAGCAGTATGACCTCAAGCCTGACGAAAACCGCGTTCGCGAGATGATCCAGGAAATGGCTTCCGCTTATCAAGAGCCTGAGCAAGTCGTGGCCTGGTACTACAAGAACGACCAGCAACTGAACGAAGTCCGTTCGGTTGTGCTGGAAGAGCAAGTTGTGGATACTGTTCTGCAGAAAGCTAGCGTGACCGACAAATCGGTCTCTTACGAAGAAGCAGTCAAGCCGGTAGAAGCTCCACAAGCCGACTGATCGTTTTTGCGTTAGAAGCACACACCATAAGCCAGCCTTCGTGCTGGCTTATGCGTATTCAAGACATAACTATTTGGGAGTGACTGCGAGACATGTCCCGCAATTCTTATTATCAGCAGAGCTCTGACATCCAGGCCGCAGGTGGTCTGGTCCCGATGGTTATCGAGCAGTCCGCCCGTGGCGAACGTGCCTATGACATCTACTCGCGCCTCCTCAAGGAGCGGGTGATCTTCCTGGTTGGGCCGGTAGAAGACTACATGGCCAACCTGGTTGCGGCGCAACTGCTGTTCCTTGAAGCGGAAAATCCGGACAAGGACATCCATCTTTACATCAACTCGCCAGGCGGTTCGGTGACAGCGGGCATGTCGATCTACGACACCATGCAGTTCATCAAACCTGACGTTTCCACCACGTGTATTGGTCAGGGCCCTGCAGCATGGGCGCCTTCCTGCTCGCCGGCGGCGCTGCAGGCAAGCGTTTCTGCCTGCCAAACTCGCGCATGATGATTCACCAGCCGTTGGGCGGTTTCCAGGGTCAGGCGTCGGACATCGACATCCATGCCAAGGAAATCCTCCACATCCGTTCGCGTTTGAACTCGCTGCTGGCTCATCACACCGGTCAAAGCCTCGAAACCATCGAGCGCGATACCGAGCGTGACAACTTCATGAGCGCCGAGCGTGCAGCCGAATACGGCCTGATCGACTCTGTGATCAACAAGCGTCAAATGCCTGCCTAAGCAGCTCAAATGCAGGTGGTTGGTTTAACTGGCCACCAGCGGGCTTGAAAAAGCCCGCAATTGCCTTCATCTTGTGTTGCAAGCCTATCGGATTTGGATCGATTCAATGACTGACACCCGCAACGGCGAGGACAACGGCAAGCTGCTTTATTGCTCCTTCTGTGGCAAAAGCCAGCATGAAGTACGCAAATTGATTGCCGGCCCCTCGGTCTTTATCTGCGACGAGTGCGTCGACCTGTGCAATGACATCATCCGCGAGGAGGTGCAGGAAGCACAGGCCGAAAGCAGCGCGCATAAACTGCCTTCGCCTAAAGAAATCAGCGGCATTCTTGATCAGTACGTGATTGGTCAGGAGCGCGCGAAAAAGGTTTTGGCCGTAGCGGTGTACAACCACTACAAGCGCCTCAACCAGCGTGACAAAAAGAATGACGATGTCGAACTCGGCAAAAGCAACATTTTGCTGATCGGCCCGACAGGCTCGGGTAAAACCCTGCTTGCCGAAACACTGGCTCGTTTGCTGAATGTGCCGTTCACCATCGCTGACGCGACCACCCTCACCGAGGCGGGTTACGTGGGCGAGGATGTGGAAAACATCATTCAGAAACTGCTGCAGAAGTGCGACTACGACGTAGAAAAAGCTCAAATGGGCATCGTCTACATCGATGAAATCGACAAGATTTCGCGCAAATCTGACAACCCGTCGATCACCCGTGATGTGTCGGGTGAAGGCGTGCAGCAGGCCCTGCTCAAGTTGATCGAAGGCACGGTCGCTTCCGTTCCGCCTCAAGGTGGTCGCAAGCATCCGCAGCAGGAATTCCTTCAGGTTGACACGCGTAACATCCTGTTCATCTGCGGCGGTGCGTTCTCCGGTCTGGAAAAGGTGATTCAAAACCGTTCCACCCGTGGCGGCATCGGCTTCAATGCAGAAGTTCGCAGCAAGGAAGAAGGCAAGAAGGTGGGTGAGTCCCTGCGTGAAGTCGAGCCTGACGATCTGGTCAAGTTCGGTCTGATCCCGGAATTCGTTGGCCGTCTGCCAGTGCTGGCGACGCTGGACGAGCTGGATGAGGCTGCATTGATGCAGATTCTCACCGAGCCAAAAAATGCTCTGACCAAACAGTATGCCAAGCTGTTCGAGATGGAAGGTGTTGACCTGGAATTCCGGGCCGATGCGTTGAAGTCGGTCGCCAAACGCGCACTGGAACGTAAAACCGGTGCCCGTGGATTGCGCTCGATTCTCGAAGGCGTACTGCTCGACACTATGTATGAAATCCCCTCGCAGTCCGAGGTGAGTAAAGTAGTGATCGATGAAAGCGTTATAGAAGGCAAGTCCAAGCCACTGTATATCTACGAAAACAGTGAGCCGGCTGCCAAGGCAGCGCCAGACGCGTAAGCGTCTCACTGCTGGATTAAAGAAGGGGCCTTCGGGCCCCTTTGTTTTTACTGCCTTCAAGTAGCTTGTTTTTTTTGAAGACAGCCCCCATCTTGGTTTCAAGCTTACTTCCATCTGTTTACGGCCTTATGGCCGCCGTAGAGGCGAAATCATGAAGACAACCATCGAATTGCCTCTCCTGCCATTGCGTGATGTTGTGGTTTATCCGCACATGGTTATCCCGCTGTTCGTGGGGCGCGAGAAATCTATCGAAGCCCTCGAGGCCGCGATGACGGGCGACAAGCAGATCCTTCTGCTGGCCCAGAGAAATCCTGCTGACGACGATCCCGGTGAAGACGCACTTTATCGTGTAGGTACTATCGCAACGGTTCTGCAGCTGCTCAAGCTGCCTGACGGCACGGTCAAAGTGCTGGTTGAAGGCGAGCAGCGTGGCGCGGTCGAGCGTTTTAGCGAAGTCGACGGCCATTGCCGTGCCGAGGTTTCGCTGATTGACGAAGTCGACGCTCCCGAGCGCGAGTCGGAAGTGTTTGTCCGCAGCTTGCTGTCTCAATTTGAACAATACGTTCAGCTGGGCAAGAAGGTTCCGGCTGAAGTCCTGTCATCGCTCAATAGCATCGATGAGCCAAGCCGCCTGGTCGATACCATGGCTGCGCACATGGCGCTGAAGATCGAGCAGAAGCAGGAAATCCTCGAAATCATCGATTTATCGGCCCGGGTCGAGCACGTTCTGGCATTGCTGGACGCGGAGATCGATCTGCTGCAAGTCGAAAAACGCATTCGTGGCCGCGTCAAAAAGCAAATGGAGCGCAGCCAGCGCGAGTACTACCTGAATGAGCAGATGAAGGCCATTCAGAAAGAGCTCGGCGACAGCGACGAAGGCCACAACGAAATTGAAGAGCTGAAAAAGCGTATCGATGCGGCGGGGCCCTGCCCAAAGACGCGTTGACCAAGGCACAGGCAGAGCTGAACAAGCTCAAGCAGATGTCGCCGATGTCCGCCGAAGCGACCGTGGTTCGCTCCTACCTCGACTGGCTGGTCCAGGTGCCGTGGAAGGCCCAAAGCAAGGTTCGCCTGGATCTTGCGCGCGCAGAAGACATTCTCGACGCCGACCACTATGGTCTGGAAGAAGTCAAAGAGCGCATCCTCGAATACCTCGCCGTGCAAAAGCGCGTGAAGAAAATTCGTGGCCCGGTGTTGTGCCTGGTAGGTCCTCCTGGGGTGGGTAAAACCTCCCTGGCTGAGTCGATTGCTCATGCCACCAACCGCAAATTTGTTCGCATGGCCCTCGGTGGTGTGCGTGATGAAGCTGAAATTCGTGGCCATCGCCGGACTTACATCGGTTCGATGCCGGGAAGATTGATTCAAAAGATGACAAAAGTGGGTGTGCGCAACCCGCTGTTCCTGCTGGATGAAATCGACAAGATGGGCAGCGACATGCGGGGTGACCCGGCGTCAGCGTTGCTGGAAGTGCTCGATCCGGAGCAGAACCACAACTTCAACGACCACTACCTGGAAGTCGACTACGATCTGTCTGATGTGATGTTCCTGTGCACCTCGAACTCGATGAACATTCCTGCGGCGCTGCTTGACCGGATGGAAGTGATTCGCCTGCCGGGCTACACCGAGGACGAGAAGATCAATATCGCGGTCAAGTACCTCTCTCCCAAGCAGATTCAGGCCAATGGCTTGAAGAAAGGCGAGCTGGAGTTTGATGCTGAAGCGATTCGCGACATCATTCGTTACTACACCCGCGAAGCCGGTGTGCGTGGGCTTGAGCGCCAGATTGCCAAGGTCTGCCGCAAGACGGTCAAAGAGCATGCGATGGAAAAACGCTTTTCGGTGAAAGTCACGGCCGAGATGCTGGAACACTTCCTGGGTGTGCGCAAATTCCGCTATGGCCTGGCCGAGCAGCAGGATCAGGTGGGTCAAGTGACCGGCCTTGCCTGGACGCAGGTGGGCGGTGAGTTGCTGACCATCGAGGCGGCCGTGGTGCCAGGCAAAGGTCAATTGATCAAGACCGGCTCCCTGGGTGATGTGATGGTCGAGTCGATCACGGCTGCGTTGACCGTTGTGCGCAGTCGGGCGAAGAGCCTGGGCATCCCTCTGGACTTCCATGAGAAGCGCGACACGCACATCCACATGCCTGAGGGTGCTACGCCTAAAGACGGCCCTAGTGCGGGTGTAGGCATGTGTACGGCGTTGGTGTCTGCCTTGACCGGGATTCCGGTGCGTGCGGATGTCGCCATGACGGGGGAAATCACCCTGCGTGGCCAGGTGCTGGCAATCGGCGGTTTGAAGGAGAAACTGTTGGCGGCTCACCGCGGTGGGATCAAGACCGTGATCATTCCTGAAGAGAACGTTCGTGATCTGAAGGAAATTCCTGACAACATCAAACAGGATCTTCAGATTAAACCCGTTAAATGGATTGACGAGGTCCTGCAAATTGCGCTGCAATACGCGCCGGAGCCCTTGCCGGATGTGGCTCCCGAGATAGTTGCAAAGGATGAAAAACGCGAGTCTGACTCTAAGGAAAGAATTAGCACGCATTAGTACGTATTAGCCTGGGGGGCTTCCTTGACAGCTTTTTAGAGCCCTTGTTATAAAGCGGCTCTTAAGTGTCTGTAGGCCATTCAGCACTCGTTTTTGCTTTCACCAAAAAACTTAGAATCATCTCAAATAGATATAAGGGGACTTAGAGTGAACAAGTCGGAACTGATTGATGCTATCGCTGCATCCGCTGATATCCCGAAAGCCGCTGCTGGCCGTGCGCTGGACGCAGTAATCGAATCCGTCACTGGCGCTCTCAAGGCTGGCGACTCCGTTGTTCTGGTTGGTTTCGGTACGTTCTCCGTGACTGATCGTCCAGCTCGCATCGGTCGTAACCCACAGACCGGTAAGACGCTGGAAATCGCAGCAGCCAAAAAACCAGGTTTCAAAGCCGGTAAAGCACTGAAAGAAGCCGTTAACTAAGCTTCATTCAGGTTTTTGCCCATCCGGGTCGGGGTCATTCCTGACTTGGCAGCGGAGCGGTAGTTCAGTCGGTTAGAATACCGGCCTGTCACGCCGGGGGTCGCGGGTTCGAGTCCCGTCCGCTCCGCCAGTTACGAGAAGGCGCATCCTCGGATGCGCCTTTCTTCTATCCGGATACTACCCACGCTCCACGGTTGCTTAATTTGAAGTTCAACCGTTTCTGGGGGACGCATGCTGCAGAATATCAGGGACAATTCACAAGGCTGGATTGCCAAGACCATTATCGGGATCATCGTTGTACTGATGGCTTTTACCGGTATCGAGGCCATTTTCCAGGCCGCCACGCATAACAATGATGCGGCCAAGGTCAATGGCGAAGCGATCAGCCAGAATGAGCTGAGCCAGGCGGTCGACATGCAACGCCGTCAGCTCATGCAACAACTGGGCAAGGATTTCGATGCGTCTTTGCTCGACGAAAAAATGCTGCGTGAGTCGGCTCTCAAAGGGCTTATCGACCGCAAACTGCTGTTGCAGGGCGCAGAGAATTCCAAGTTCGCCTTCTCTGAAGCCGCGCTGGACCAAGTGATCCTGTTGACGCCTGAATTTCAGGTCGACGGCAAGTTCAGTCCTGAGCGTTTCGATCAGGTGATTCGTCAGTTGAACTATAGCCGTCTGCAATTCCGCCAGATGCTGGCTCAGGAAATGCTGATCGGTCAGTTGCGCGCTGGCCTGGCCGGCAGCGGTTTTGTCACCGATGGTCAGGTACTGGCGTTCGCTCGTCTGGAAAAACAGACCCGCGACTTCGCAACCCTGAACATCAAGGCTGATCTGGCCGCCGTGAAGCTGACCGACGAAGAGGTCAAGACCTACTACGACGAGCACGCCAAAGAGTTCATGACACCGGATCAGGTGGTCATTGATTACATCGAACTCAAGAAAGCGTCGTTCTTCGACCAGGTCAGCGTCAATGACGAAGAGCTGCAAGCGCTTTATCAGAAGGAAACCGCGAACCTGGCCGAGCAACGTCGGGCCGCGCACATTCTGATTGAAGTCAACGACAAGATGACCGAGGCGCAAGCCAAGGCGAAGATCGAAGACATTCAGGCGCGTCTGGCCAAAGGTGAGAAGTTCGAGGCCTTGGCCAAGGAGCTTTCCCAGGATCCAGGTTCGGCGAACAATGGCGGTGACCTCGGTTACGCCGGCCCAGGTGTTTACGATCCGATCTTCGAGAAGGCGCTCTATGCGCTGGACAAGGATCAGGTTTCGGCACCGGTTCGCACCGACTTCGGTTTCCACCTGATCAAGTTGTTGGGTGTCGAGGCTCCTGCGATACCGAGTTTCGCCAGCATGAAAGACAAGTTGACTCGTGAGCTGAAGACCCAGCAGGTCGAGCAGCGTTTCGTCGAGGCGACCAAGCAACTGGAAGACTCCTCGTTCGAAGCTTCCGATCTGGCCCAGCCGGCTCAGGACCTGAAACTGACCGTTCATACCTCGGCGCCGTTTGGCCGTGAAGGTGGCGACGGCGTTGCAGCCAACCGTGCAGTGCTCGCTGCGGCTTTCAGTCCAGAAGTGCTGGATGAGGGTGCCAACAGCACCGCCATCGAGCTGGACCCGGAAACCGTCGTGGTACTGCGTGCCAAAGAGCATCGCAAGCCTGAGCAACTGCCGCTGGAAAGCGTCGCGGCGAGCATTCGCGTGCAATTGGCCAAGGAGCACGCAAGTGCTGCCGCCAAAACCAAGGCCGACGAGTTGATCGCCAGCCTGCGCGACGGCAAGGCGCCACTGGCCGGTCAGAGCTGGAAAGCCATGCATGCTGCTACACGTGCTCAGGAAGGGGTTGACCCGACTGTGCTGCAAGCACTGTTCCGCATGCCGAAGCCTGAAGCGAAGGACAAACCGACCTTCAGCAGCGTGACCCTGGCCGATGGCACGGTGGTGATCGTGCGTCTGGACAGCGTGAACGAGGCGGCTGCACCTTCTGAAGAAGAGAAGGCTCAATACCGTCGTTACCTGGCCTCGCGTATTGGTCAGCAAGACTTTGCTGCGTACCGCAAGCAGTTGGAAAGCCAGGCCGAGATCAAGCGTTTCTAACGCCTGACTGATTCAGCCTGCGACATGAAAGACCCCGACCGAAAGGCCGGGGTCTTTTGTTTTTGGGGGTTAATGGCGTACCGGGAAACCCTGCTGCCGGGCGTTGAAGACCACCCACAGGCCCAGCAGCATCAGGCCCAGGACCGCCCACGAAAATGACATCACGCCAAGGCTTTCCAGCAGCATGCCGCCGGCCACGCCACCGCCGGCAATGCCCAGGTTCCACACCGTCACCAACATTGACTGGGCGGTGTCCGCCGAATCGCCGGCCGCTTTTGCCAGTGCGGTTTGCAGCAATGTCGGTACACCGCCATACGCCAACCCCCACAGCGTCACCGCGCCATAAACGGTCGCTGCCGAGCTGGCATTGAGCAGCAATGCCACTGCCGCCAGAACGAACAAGGCGAAGCTTGCCAGCACCAGTGAACGTAACCTGCGATCAATCAAAAGGCCTGTGACCCAGATGCTCACCAACGCGGCCAGACCAAACACCAGCAACACTTGATCGATCTGTGCGGTGAGGCCTGCCGACACCACAAATGGCGCGATGTAGGTATAGAGAATGTTGTGGGCCAGAACGTAGGTGAATGTCACGAACAGCACTGCCGTGACGCCAGGCAAGACAAACACCTGTTTTACCGGCAGGCGTTTTTCGGCGCTTTGGCCGGGGAAGTCCGGGACCTGCCAGCGCACCCAGCCGAGCAACACCAGCGTTAACCCGGTCATCACCGCAAAGCTCAGGCGCCAGCCCACGACCGTGCCAAGAAAGGTGCCTGCCGGCACGCCAAGGGAAAGCGCCAGCGGAGCGCCCAGCATGGCCACGGCAATCGCCCGGCCTTGCAGGTGAGGGGCGACCATTCGGCTGGCATAACCGGCCAGTAATGCCCAGAGCAGCCCGGCAAAAACGCCAGCGAAGAGTCGCGCCACCAGGGTCAGCCAGTAGTTTTCGGACAGCGCGGTGACACTGTTGACGAGGGCAAAGCCGCCAATCGCAATCAGCAACAAGGGGCGGCGGCGCCAGCCACGGGTGGCGACGGTCAAGGGAATGGCTGCCAGCAGTGAGCCAATGGCGTACATCGTCACCAATTGGCCGATCCAGGCCTGGGATACGCCCAGGTCATGGCTCATTTGTGGCAGCAGTCCGGCTGGCAAGGCCTCGGTCATGATGGTGATGAAGGCGGCGGTGGCGAGTGCCAGCAGCCCCCCCAAGGGTAGCCGATCAGCGGACGGTGCTTGCGCCGTCGGCAGGAGGGTGGTCAATTCGGGTGGGTTCATGGGCTCGGGTCCGTTTCAGAAGAAGTGACAACGAAGCCAAGGGTAGGGCGCTGCGTTAAGCGGAAAAACAGGCTAAGGTTCCGAACTTATCGGATGTAAGTGTCCTGAATAATGGAGGGAGCCGTGGACAGTCTTGGCAGCATTTCGGTGTTTGTGCAGGCCGCCGACACCCGCAGCTTTACCGAGGCGGGGCGCTTGATGGGGGTTTCGTCTTCGGCCATCGGCAAGAGTATCGCCCGACTTGAGGCGCAGCTCGGCGTGCGGCTGTTCCATCGCAGCACCCGCAGCATCACGGTGACCGCCGAAGGCGCGATGTTCCTGGAGCGCTGTCGCAAGATTCTGGCGGAGGTCGAGGCGGCGAAATTTGAACTGTGCAATGCAGCAAGCGCACCTCGCGGCAAGCTGCGCATCAGCGTGCCACAAGTCCCAGGGCTGGTCATGCCGGTGGTCACGGAGTTCATGCGGCGCTACCCGGACATCGAATTGGACATCGACCTGTCGGATCGGATGGTGGATGTGGTCGAGGAAGGCTTCGATGCCGTGATACGCACCGGTAATCCGAAAGATTCACGCCTGATGGCCCGACAACTGGGACGGTTTCGACTGGTACTGGTCGCAACGCCTGATTATCTTGCGCGTCAGGGTGTGCCGCAGACACCGGCCGATCTGGCGAGCCATGCCTGTTTGCGCCACATCTTTCACGCCACCGGCAAGCTCGAACCCTGGCCGTTGCAGCGCCTGGCCGATGGCAGTGAAGCGCTGCTGCCGACTCGATTTGTCAGCACCTCGATCGAGGCCGTGCACCATGTGGTGCACCAAGGGCCTGGGCATTGCCTGCCTTCCTGACTTCATGGTTCGCGAATCGGTCGAGCGGGGTGCATTGCGGCAGGTGCTTGATGACTGTCTTGAACACAACGGCACATTCTGGATTCTCTGGCCGTCCAGTCGCCACGCGGCTGCGAAACTACGCGTCTTCATCGATCATTTTTGCGCGCGACTTTTTCCGGTAAACGATGGTCAGTAGTGTTGTAACGCTTGCAAGACACTAATCGATGCGCCGTGATGGCGCGATCTGTTGCACAATACGCCCCGGATCGTTTTCTTCAGGATGTTCAATGTTTAAATCATTTCATTTGCGTGCCGTCGGACTGGCACTCGTGCTGGCTGCTGCGGCCGGTTGCTCGAAGGATCAGGCCATTTATGAGCATGAAAACTTTGATGACTCCGGGACGTTTTCACGCAAATACCCCGTCACCGACATCGCTTCCTGCGAAGCCGCCCGTCGGGCCTTGCTGAGCCAGGGCTACATCATCACCAGCAGCGATCCGAAACTGGTCAGCGGCCACAAGAGTTTTCAGCAGACCGGTGATACGCACCTGGAAATCAGTTTCAGTGTGGTGTGTGCCGAAGACAGCAGCCATCACGCGACGATGTTTGCCAATGCCTTGCAGGACCGCTATGCGCTGAAGAAGACCAATAATTCGGCGAGTCTGGGTGTCGGTGTACTGGGTTCCGTGTCGATGCCGATCGGCTCGTCCGACGACTCGATGGTGAAGGTCGCCAGCGAAACCGTTTCCTCGGCCAAGTTCTATGAGCGGTTCTTTGCGCTGGTGGAGTTGTTCCTGCCGCCCGACGTGAAAAAAGCCGCGCACATTTCTGAAAAACCCAAGACTGACTTGGGCATGCCGGAAGCCAAGCCAGCATCGCTGACCCCAGAGGCAACACCGGCTCCCGCAGCGCCGACGCCTGCGGTAGAGCCTGCCCCGATAACACCGGCCGAAAGCGTTCCAGTGCCGCCAGCAACCGCTTCGGAGCCGGTAGCACCGCCGCCTGAAAGTGCGCCGTTCGCGCCGAGCGAACACGTTGAGCCTGCGCCGGTCACGGAAATCATCACGCCACCGGTCAACCCAAGCTCACTGCCTGCACCGACCGAGCCGATCCCCGCGCTGCCTGTGTCAGGCCATTAAGTGCTGAACGCCGCGAGCGCGTGTTAACCAGCACGCGCTCGCGGCGGTTGAAGGCCCGTCGCTGCGGGCATCCAGGCCCTGACATTCGTCTGCCTGTCGCGATGTTCCAGACTTTGCCGAATCTTCTCGCGTCCTTCCTTGTCTACTTGAACCGCCCTGAAATGGGCCTGCGGTAAATTCGTGCGAATCTGCTACGTTTTAACGTCAGAGGCGCAAGGTTTATCCAGGCTTCATTTTTCTGTCATGTGGGCACTTCATGCTGATGGCACAGTGCAGACCCGCCAAAGGATGTTGACGATGGACGATTATCAAGAAGAACTTCTCGAGTATCAGGCGTTTGAACTGGACCCGCCGGAACCCGCTGAAGACGCTACGGAGTTGTAGGGCGCAGCTTCACGCATCAAGCTGATTGTCTGTGACTGCGGCGGAACTCGCCGGGTGTCTGGCTGTTCCAGCGTTTGAAGGCGCGTTGAAAGGCTTCGGCTGACGCGAAGCCCAACAGGTAGGCGATTTCGCCAAAGGCCAGCTCCGTGTCACGGATGTAGGTCATGGCCAGGTCGCGGCGGGTGTCATTGAGCACTGCCCGAAACTGAGTGCCTTCTTCGGCCAGTTTACGGCGCAAGGTCCAGGTCGGCAGCTTCAGGCGTGCCGCCACTTCTTCCAGGTCGGGTTCCCGACCGCCATTGAGCAACGGCCCCAGTAATTGGGTGATGCGTTCACGCAGGCTGCGTGTGCGGGTCAATTGCTCCAGTTCCCGTTCGCACAGCTGCAACAAGTGCCGCCAGGTGCTCGGGCAATGGACCGGGTTGCGCAGCGTCAGGCTGGCCTGGCTCAAGCGCAGTTGGTTGTGTTCGGCGCCGAACTGGATCGGGCAGTCGCCCAGCACGGCATAGCGTTCACGGTATTCGGGTTCGGCAAACTCAATGTCGATGCGCTCGGCGCGCAGCACCTGGCCGCTGACGCTGGACAACTGTTGCAGCCAGCCGGCGATGATCGAATCCACCACAAAACGGTTGTAGGCGTTGTAGGGGCTGATGGAGTAGAACCGCAGCCAGGCGCCATGGGCGTCCTCGTGAAAACTCGATTGGCCACGGTAGTTGGAGCCGTATAACGCCTCGAAGCGAATCAGGCAACGCGCCGCCTCACGCAGTGTCGGCGCCTGCGCGGCGGTGACTCCGGCCAGCCCGGCCTGGCTGAGTCGGCTGAGCTGGCCCATTTTCAGGCCCAGCGCCGGGTCGCCAGTCAGTTGAATGGCGGCGTGGCCCAGGCGCATGTAGCGCGGGATCGACAACCGGGCGCCAGCCTCGGCCAGGCGCGCCGGGTCCAGTCCGTATTGATCAAGCAATTGCTGAGGGTCCAGGCCCTGGCTACGCACGGCGTCGGCCAGGCTGTCGACGAAGCCGACCGAGAGGTCTCCGAGGCGCATCGGCTGTGGTTTCATGGCCTACAACCAGAGGTTGAGCACGTGCGCACCACGGCCATCGCCGTCGGCAACATGCTGGCCATTGCTGCTGAGGAAGCTCTGGCCTGCGGTGCTCTGGTCCCAGAACTGGCCCCGCAGGAACACACTCATGCCGGCCGTTGCCAGGCTGCCGGGAGGCTGACTGATGAGTGTCAGGCGATGCCAGGCTTGACCTTCACTGAGTTCACCGGGTTTCAGGTCGATTTCGCTTGGGGTCGATACACCCTTGTTGCCGTGCCAAGGCTTGTCCCAGGTACCGCGGCCCCTGACAAACGCGGGGACGGCGATCAGTTGGGCGCCCAGGTCATTGAGTTTGCGGTAGTTCTGCGGGTACCAGCTGTCGCTGCCAATCAACACGCCCAAACGACCGGCGGGGGTGTCGATGACGGTGACTGCCTGATCGACACTGGGCTGGATAAAGCCGCGCTCCTCGGACGTTGGGTACAACTGGCGTTGCGGTTGGCCGATGGGCATTCCGTCACGGCCGAACACCAGGGTGCTGTTGTACAGCGCCCCGCGCCCCGGATTCAATTGTCCGTCGCTGACGCTCGGTTCGGGCAGCACGATGGAGCCGGCAACCAGGGTCACCCCGAATTCCTTGGCCAGCCCACCAAACAACTGTTGGTAATCCCGGGCCATGGTTTTGGCTTTCATGCGCAGGTGCGCGTCATCCAGTCGGCTGTCGCCCGTGGCGCTGATCAGCGCACGCACGAAGCGTAGCGGGTTGCTGACGGCCAGCCAGTTCATGGCTTCTTTCAGGCTGCCGGCCTGATACAGCTCGTCTTTCTCGCCGCTGAGCATCAGCCAGGTGCCGACATGTTCGGGCAGTACGACGACGGTTTTCTCGTTCACCAGACCTTGATCGCGGGCCTGTTGCAGGTACGCCGCGAGTTTGCGGTGCAAGCGCTCGGGGCTTTGATAGTCGGTGGGGAACAGTTCGGGCTGGATCCCCAAAAGATTGCCACGCCCGGCCGGAACACCCTGGTCGACCACGAGCTTGATGCGCAGGTCCGAGAGGTAGTGGCCGACCGGGCGGTCGTTGGTCCACATCACGTAAGTGGTGATGGCGGCGATCAGGGCCAGGGAAAAGGTGAGGCAGAGAAATTTGCGCATGGGGAAAACAGTCAGCGGCCGTGTGCAGGGTTCGCCGACTAGGGTAGGGCCCGTGGGCCTGCTTGCCAAGAGGCGCTGTGCATTTGGATCAATAAGTTGTCAGTTACGGTCATTGAGCGACCGCGAGCGTGCTCTTAGTCTGTCGAACATGACAGATGGGCGCCAAAGAGCGCCCGCATTTTCCCCGTGATCGCTCGTTGTGGAGTTACCGATGGCCGCCCCTCATTACCCGCACCTGTTGGCCCCGCTGGACCTGGGTTTTACCACGTTGCGCAACCGTACCCTGATGGGCTCGATGCACACCGGTCTTGAAGAGAAACCCGGTGGCTTCGAGCGCATGGCGGCCTATTTCGCCGAGCGCGCTCGCGGCGGCGTGGGCCTGATGGTTACCGGCGGCATTGGTCCGAACGATGAAGGCGGGGTTTACTCGGGCGCCGCCAAGCTGACGACTGAGGAAGAAGCCCTCAAGCATCAGGTCGTCACCCGCGCCGTGCATGAGGCGGGCGGCAAGATCTGCATGCAGATTCTTCACGCCGGGCGTTATGCCTACAGCCCGAAGCAGGTCGCACCGAGTGCCATACAGGCGCCGATCAACCCGTTCAAGCCTAAAGAGCTGGACGAAGAAGGCATCGAGAAGCAGATCAGCGATTTCGTGACGTGCTCGACCCTGGCGCAAAAAGCCGAGTACGACGGCGTCGAGATCATGGGGTCCGAAGGCTACTTCATTAACCAGTTCCTCGCGGCGCACACTAACCATCGCACCGACCGTTGGGGCGGCAGCTACGAAAACCGCATGCGCCTGCCGGTGGAGATCGTGCGGCGTGTACGCGAAGCGGTCGGCCCGAACTTCATCATCATTTATCGCCTGTCGATGCTCGACCTGGTGGAAGGTGGCAGCACCTGGGAAGAGATCGTGCTGTTGGCCAAGGCCATCGAGCAGGGCCGGTGCGACGATCATCAACACCGGTATCGGTTGGCACGAAGCGCGCATTCCGACCATTGCCACCAAGGTTCCACGTGCCGCTTTCAGCAAGGTCACGGCCAAGCTGCGTGGCTCGGTGTCGATCCCGCTGATCACCACCAACCGTATCAACACCCCGGAAGTAGCCGAGCAGATTCTGGCCGAAGGCGACGCCGACATGGTGTCCATGGCGCGGCCGTTCCTGGCGGACCCTGAGTTCGTCAACAAGGCAGCGGCTGGTCGTGGCGACGAAATCAACACGTGCATCGGTTGCAACCAGGCCTGCCTGGACCACACCTTTGGCGGCAAGTTGACCTCGTGCCTGGTGAACCCGCGGGCGTGCCATGAAACCGAGCTCAATTACCTGCCGGTGCAGCAGATCAAGAAAATTGCCGTGGTGGGCGCCGGTCCTGCCGGCCTGTCAGCTGCCACCGTGGCCGCCGAACGTGGCCATCAAGTGACGCTGTTTGATTCGGCGAGTGAAATTGGCGGCCAGTTCAATGTCGCCAAACGAGTGCCGGGCAAGGAAGAATTTTTCGAGACCCTGCGTTACTTCAAACGCAAGTTGCAGACCACGAATGTCGAGGTGTGCCTGAACACCCGGGTCGACGTCGCACAGCTGGTGGCAGGCGGTTTTGACGAGATTGTCCTGGCCACGGGTATCGCCCCGCGCGTACCGGCAATTCCAGGTGTCGAGAGCGCCAAGGTCTTGAGCTACCTGGACGTGATTCTTCAGCGCAAACCGGTTGGGCAGAAGGTTGCGGTGATCGGTGCGGGCGGTATCGGTTTCGACGTGTCGGAATTCCTGGTCCATCAGGGCGTGGCCACCAGTCAGGACCGTGAAGCGTTCTGGAAGGAGTGGGGCATCGACACACACCTGGAGGCGCGCGGTGGCGTTGCCGGTATCAAGGCTGAGCCGCATGCGCCTGCGCGGGAAGTGTTCCTGTTGCAGCGCAAGAAATCCAAGGTTGGCGATGGCCTGGGCAAAACCACCGGGTGGATTCACCGCACGGGCTTGAAGAACAAACAGGTGCAGATGCTCAACAGCGTCGAGTACCTGAAGATCGATGACGAAGGCCTGCACATCCGCATCGGCGAAACCGGCGAGCCGCAAGTGCTACCGGTGGACAACATCGTGATTTGCGCCGGTCAGGACCCGCTACGTGAGTTGCAGGACGGCTTGCTGGCGGCCGGGCAGAATGTGCACTTGATTGGCGGCGCGGACGTGGCGGCGGAGCTGGATGCCAAGCGTGCGATCAATCAGGGTTCGCGCTTGGCAGCTGAGTTGTAGTACGCCGGCCGAGCGTGCCAATGGCCATCGCGCGCAGGCTTTGCTCCTACGGGTTTGAACCCTGTAGGCGCGAGCGATGTGTCGATCCGACTTGCCCACGAAGGCGTTCTCTGTGCTGGTAAGATGCCGGCTCTTTCCCAAAGAGCCGGCATCCATGCTTTCTCCTTCTTGTGACTGGCTCCCCCATGCTCCCCTTGAACGTCTTCACTTGGACTGGCTCACCGCAGCTGGCGTCGACGTCGCGGTCCTGCGCCTGGACCAGATCGACCCGCTGATCTCGGGCAACAAGTGGTTCAAGCTCATTGATCACCTGAGAGTGGCCAGCGAGGCGGGGGCCGAAGGGGTGATCAGCCTGGGCGGGGCTTACTCCAACCATTTGCATGCACTGGCGGCGGCAGGCAAACGCTTCGGTTTTCCCACCGTGGGCCTGCTGCGCGGTCATCCGCAAGAAAACCTGACCGTGCAGGACTTGCAGGCCTTCGGCATGCAGGTGCACTGGTTGGGTTACGGCGGTTATCGCGCGCGCAACGAACCGGGCTTCTGGCAGCCGTGGCAGGCGCAATATCCGCATCTGCATCCAGTTTCTGAAGGCGGCGGCGGTTTGCTCGGTGCCCTCGGCTGCGCTCAATTGCTCACCCCCGTGCGTGAGCAACTGAACGCGTTGGGCTGGAGCGACTACGACGGTTGGTGGCTGGCCTGCGGAACCGGCACCACGCTGGCCGGGCTGGTGCTGGCCGAGGCGGGAAGGCATCCGGTGTATGGCGCGCTGGCGGTACCGGATGATCATGGCGTGGCGCAGCAGGTGGAGACGATCCTCGGCGAATGTGCCTTGCCGAACGACGGCTATGAGCTGTTCGACGGCAGCCGCGGTGGTTTCGCCAGGGTTGATCCCGAGTTGCTGGCCTTCATCGAATGCTCCGAGCAGGTCAGCGGCATTCCCCTGGAGCCGCTGTACACCGGCAAAGCGCTGCTGGCACTCAAGCAACAGGTCGAGGCGGGACGTTTCGCTGCCGGTACACGGCTGGTTTTCGTGCACACCGGCGGCTTGCAGGGCCGCCGGGGTTTTGTGCCTGTCAGTCAGGGCTGATGCGCTTGGGCATCATCCGCAAGAGGGTGTTATCGCGCACCACGTAATGGTGGTACAGCCCCGCCAATGCGTGCAGACCGATCAGCCAGTAGCCAATAGTGCCGCCCAGTACGTGCCAGCCTTCGAGTTGCTTGGCCAGCGGTTTGTTTTCGTCAATCAGCAGCGGCAGGTCTATGCCATAGAACATCACTTGGTGCCCCTCGGCACTGGTGACCAACCAACCGAGAATCGGCATGGCAATCATGAAGATGTACAGCGCCCAGTGCATCAGTCGGGCCAGCACGGTTTGCCACGGCGGGGACGCCGGGAAGATCTTCGGCGCGGTTCCCAGGCTACGGGCAAACAACCGCAACCAGACCAGCACAAACACCGTCAGGCCGAGCATGAAGTGGGCTTCCTTGATCAGGGTCCGACCGCCACTGCCCTTGGGAAAGATCCCGCGCAATTCGATACAGGCATAGACCACCGCCAGTAACACCAGCATCAACCAGTGCAGCGCGATGGAGACGGTGCTGTAGCGTGTGTCGGAGTTCTTCCAGGGCATACGGTATTCCTCGCTATTCAGGTCTGAAACCTCCGTTCTTGTGCGACGGAGTGCCCTAACTGTAATCCTGTTTGCGTGGCTTTGCCTGAGGCAGATCAGGCATTTATGCCCTGTCTTATGCTCCGAGGCAGTCGATGGGGCAAATAAAAGCGCCAGCCCCGTTCAAGGGCTGGCGCTTTTTTGTTGCACACGCGGCCATCAGTTGCTTTGTGGCATCTCCCCGTTGGCCAGGCGTTTGTTGATGTCGGCAATCACGTGAGGCAAATCGGTAATGGTGTCGATCATGTAGTGCGGGCGCGAGCCTTCGAACATCGCGTGGATGCGTGTGCGTTCGCTGGCCAGTTTTTCACGGCTCAAGGCGCGATAGCCTTCATAGGTCAAGCCCAGTGCGTTGCCCGAGCAGATCAGCGCCACGGTCCACATGCCGGCACGGCGCCCTTCGAGAATGCCCGGCACGGTGTCGTCGATCTTCACGCAAGCAGCAACGTCGTCGATACCCAGCGCAATCACGTTGGCCAGTGCCTGGGCCGGCCACGGGCGACCGTTGGGCACTTCGTCGGTGGCAACGACATGGTCAGCCACGTAGCCGTTGGTGGCGGCCAGCTCAACGACTTTGTCCATGACCTGCTTCGGATAGCCGGAGCACGAACCGATCTTGAGCCCTTGTTGGCGCAGGTGGGCGATGGTCTCCAGCGCGCCCGGGATCAACGCCGAGTGCTCGGCGATTTTTTCGATTTGCAGGGGCATGAAGCGCTGGTAGATCGCAGTCACATCATCGTCGGTGGGCGTACGGCCGAAGACGGTGCGGTAGCGCTCGGCGACGTCCGGTTGATCGCAGAGGGTGCGAATGTGGTCCCACTTGCCCATGCCCATCGGGCCACGTGCTTCTTCGATGGAGACCTGAACGTCGAATTCGGCAAAGGCCTCGACGAAAATCTGGGTCGGCGCAAAAGAGCCGAAATCGACCACGGTGCCGGCCCAGTCGAGGATGGCGGCCTGGAGCTGGGTAGGGTTGTTGTAGTTCATGGTGATCAAATCCTGTGGCATCTGGTTAATAAGGGAACTGCTTCTGGTGGGAGCGGGCCTGCTCGCGATAGCGGTAAATCAGTCGACTTCAATGTTGAATGTTCAATCGTCTTCGCGAGCAGGTCGGATCGCCGCACCGCCGCTCTCACAGGGGAATGCGGTGGGGTTTAAAACTCCAGTACTTCCATTTCGCGCAGCGCCTCGGCGACCGCCGCCACGGCGGCTTTCATTTCAGCCTGGTTGACGTGACCGATGCAGCCGACGCGGAAGGTCTCGACCTGGGTCAATTTGCCCGGATACAGAATGAAACCCTTGGCTTTCACCCGTTCGTAGAATGCCTTGAACTGGTAGCGCGGATCTTTCGGGGCATGAAAGGTAACGATGATTGGCGCCTGGATTGCGGCCGGCAGGAAACTGCGCAAACCGAGTTTGGCCATTTCATCGAGCAACACCCGGCAGTTGTCGGCGTAACGCTGATGCCGCGCCGGCAGGCCACCTTCTTCGGTGTATTGCAGCAGGGCTTCGTGCAGCGCCGCGACCACGTGGGTTGGCGGGGTGAAGCGCCATTGGCCGGTCTTGGCCAGGTAGCTGTGCTGGTCGAACAGGTCCATCGCCAGCGAGTGAGCGTTGCCGGCCGCATTCGCCAAAGACGTTTTGTTGGCGAAGACGAAACCCATGCCCGGCACGCCTTCCAGGCATTTGCCGGAGGCGGCGATCAGTGCGTCGAAGGGGATTTTTCGAGCGTCGATTGGCAACGCGCCGAAGGAACTCATGGCGTCGATGATCAGGCGTTTGCCGTGTCGGGCAATGATGTCGGCGATTTCCGGCAGCGGATTGAGGATTCCGGTGCTGGTTTCGCAGTGGATCAGCGCCACATGGGTGATGCTGCTGTCGGCCTGTAGCAGGCGGTCGACGTCGGCGGCGGTGGTCGGTTCGTCTTCGGCGGTTTCGAAGGTGTTGTAGGCACGGCCGAGCACTTCGCAGATCTTCGCCAGGCGTTTGCCGTAGGCACCGTTGATCAGCACCAGCACTTTACCGTCGCGGGGCACCAGTGTGCCGATGGCTGCTTCGACGGCAAAGGTGCCGCTGCCTTGTAACGGTACGCAGTGGTGAGTGTCGGCGCCGTCGAGGATGGCCAGCAACTGTTCGCAGAGGCTGGCGGTGAGCTGGTTGAAGCGCTCATCCCACGAACCCCAGTCCACCATCATCGCCTGGCGGGTGCGCAGCGATGTGGTCAGTGGGCCAGGGGTGAGCAGGATGGGCTCGACGGTACTCATTTTCATGTCCTCGCAAGACGCTGGGGGATGAAGCTACGGGGCATAAATTGCAATTTGCCGTACCATCAATCAAATTGTTTATTGTTATGCCAGCCATCAGCGAGACCGATAGCCATGAATCTGTTCCAACTCCGCGCCTTCGATGCGGTGGCCCGCGAAGGCAGTTTTACCCGTGCGGCGGCGCGCTTGTTCATCAGCCAACCGGCCGTTACCGGGCACATCAAGGCGCTGGAAGAGCACTACCAGATCACGCTGTTGCGGCGCACGGCCCGGCGGGTCGAGCTGACGGAGGAGGGCACCCGACTGGCGGCGATCACCCGGGCGATGTTCGGCCTGGCCGAGGAAGCGCAGGTGATGCTCGAAGCGAACCGCCAGTTATTGACCGGACGCCTGGAAGTGGCGGCGGACGGCCCGCATCAGGTCATGCCGATGCTTGCCAGTTTGCGGGCGCGGTATCCGGGGATCACCGTCAACCTGCGATTGGGCAACGCTCAGGAAACCCTCGCGGCGCTGTTGTCCGAGCATGCCGACGTGGCGGTGCTCACCGAGGTCGAACCACGCAAAGGCTTGCACCTGCAAGCCTTGAACCAGTCGCGGATTTGCGCGTTGGTGCCCCACGCTCACCCATGGGTGGCACTGCCGGAAGGCATTGCGCTCAAGCAACTGGATCAGGTGATCATGGTGTTGCGAGAACCGACGTCGATCACACGTCGCACCTTCGATGAAGCGTGCGCGCAGGCCAAGGTCAACCCTCGGGTGTTGCTGGAACTGGACAGCCGTGAGGCGGTGACCGAAGCGGTGGCGGCCGACCTGGGGGTGGGCGTGGTGTCTTCGGTAGAGGTCAGCCATGACCCACGGGTGCGGGCGGTGCCGATCATTGGCGAAGGGCTGGTCAACCGGCACTTGCTCGGCTGTATGGAGCGGCGCCGGGATTTACGCTTGATACAGGCGTTTTTCGAGTTGGCGCCGCCGCCGTGAGCGCTGCTCAAGCACGCTCAGTGTGATGGGGCTGGTCGGTTGAGCAGCCAGTCGAGCAGCAGATCGCTGTTGTGCTTTTTCCCTGCCGCTGCGGGCGGTTTGCCCTGTTGCAGGAAGGCTGCGCGCTGCTCGGGGTTCCAGTGGCGGTCGAAGTATTCGGCCAGCGGCACGCAGTGACCCGGGTAAAGCAGGCAAAGCTGCTGCGGGGTGCTGACGAATGCCTCGGCCAGGTGCCTGGTCTGTTCAGCGCTCAGACCCAGATTCCCCGACGCCTGGCTTTTACCTTCCATCAGCACGCAATCGCGGCCCAGGCCGGGTAGATTCTTGAAGCCCGGATGGGGCAACCGGACGATGTACCACGTGGTGTCGGCCAGGCGCTCGGTGCGGGCGGGAGGTTGGGCAAACAGGTAAAGGTCGCCGTCCGCCAGCCGGGCGTCGGGTTTTGGCATCTCCCTTGGCCGGGACGCGGGCGTTGTTTCGGCGCTGGCGCACAAGGTGATGCGCTCGGGGCTCAGGTGCAGTTGGTTGCGCCGGGCGGTCAGTGTCAGTGGCTGGACATCCTCGACGTGCAACCGCTGCCCGGCACCGACGTGGACATGAGCGGTGGCGTCGCTGAGCCTGCATCCGTCCAGGTACACCCCTGGCGCGGGGGCGGGCGCGGTGACAGGATGTTCGGGGAACGCCAGTAACACCGGTTGGTCGGGGTCATTGTCGACGAAGCCGATAAGCACCTCACTTCCACACAGCGGTTGCCGGGTTTGACCGCCTGGTGCCATTGGCAGCCAGAACCCCGCGGGTGCCTGCGAGTCCGGCGCCTGCGTTGACCACAAACTGATCTTGATCCGTCCTTGTTCATCAAGGGCCGCCAATTGTCCCTTGGGACCGCACACCGTTGCACGCTGGTAACCCGGAATGCAGGGCTTTGGGTGATTGAGCGCGGGCCTGAACACCACAGACCAGGGAATCGCCTTGAACCGGTTGCCATAGCCCTGAGGGTGCATCGTCGGGTCATCCGCCAGCCACTGTTCCTCCTGTGTGGCAGTTTCCGAGGGCGCAAGGCCCAGGTGCTGGACTTCGGTGACCAGCCACTGGTCGTTGAACATCGAGAGTGGATGTTCGCTCAACTGCACAAGGTGCCCGCTGCGCAGGTGCGGATGGGTGCCTTGACCTTCGATCTGCTGGTGTCGGCTGCGCAAACGTTCCAGTGCCCGTCGGCTGAGTTGCTGGCGGCGCGCGAGTGCGGGGCTCTGACGGCCCATCGCCGGTTGCGTATCCGCAGGTGGCTGGTTGGCGGCCCCGTCGAAGGTCTCCATGGCGCTGCTTTCGGAACGTGAGGGCGGGCTCGCTGGCAGAGGCGTCGGGGCTGGCAGATAGTGGCGTTGATAGACGTGGGTAATGGCTGGCGTGCGGCCTGTCAAAGCTGGGGGCGGTCGGAAGCGCGCCATGACCGGTTGTTGCGCGAAGCTGTCCGCGTCTTCGGCAAACACCAGCACATGAGCGTCCGGCTGGTGTTCGAAGTAATAGTGAATGCCTTCTTCTTCGCACAGGCGATGCAACAGATGCAGGTCGCTTTCGTCGTACTGGATGCAAAACGGTCGGGGTGGGTAGTGGCCGCCGGGCAGTTCGAAGCGGTATGCGGTGTCGGGCAGTCGGTGTGCTTCAAGCAGTTGGCGCAGGATCGCCGGTACGCTCAGTTCATGGAACACCCGGCGCACGGGGCCTTGCGCCAGCACCATCAGGCTGGGTGCCAGGGTCAGTTGATAGCCGACGGTTTGCGGGTCGCGATACTGCAACCCCGCGCTCTGAACAATGCCGTGGATGCCGCAGCGAGTGTCCATGTCGAGGAACGCCGGTTGGCCGAGCAGTGTGTTCAAGTCAATGAGGGGCGCGCGGCGGCTGAGGGTGATCTCGAAGCAGTAGGGTTCGTTGAAGGCTTCGCGACCACTGAACCTCTGCACCGGCAGGCTCAGCCCTTGAGCGGCGAGGGTCAGGGTGAAGGGGCTTTCCATGTCGTTATGCATCACACACTCTTGTGCCTTGGAGGACGGGCGCAAAGGGTACGAAACGATGACGTCTGATAGACACCTCAAAAGGCATTTTCAGAAATCCCCTACGACATGAGGTGAAGATGTCGATCAGGCGTTCCAATTTTTGGTCGATTGGCAGGTTTAGGCCGTATAAACTGACGCACCTGCGTCGACCAATAGATGTCTCGGCGCCACCGATCAAGAGAGTGAGAAATGGGCGCACAGTGGAAGGTTAAACACAAAGAAGCGGCAGCCAACGCCAAAGGCAAGATCTTTGGCAAGCTGGTGAAAGAAATCACCATTGCTGCGCGTAATGGTGCTGATATCACGACCAACGCGCACCTGCGCCTGGTGGTGGAACAGGCCAAGAAAGCCTCGATGCCTCGCGAAACCCTGGAACGCGCGATCAAGAAAGGCTCGGGCCAGCTCGGTGAAACCGTGCAGTATCACCGTGTCACGTACGAAGGGTTCGCCCCGCACCAGGTGCCGCTGATCGTTGAATGCGTTACCGACAACATCAACCGTACCGTTGCCGAAATTCGTGTGGCGTTCCGTAAGGGGCAGTTGGGCGCTTCGGGTTCGGTGGCCTGGGACTTCGACCACGTGGGCATGATCGAGGCGTCCCCGGACAGCCCTGACGCCGATCCGGAAATGGCCGCCATCGAAGCTGGCGCCCAGGATTTCGAGCCGGGCGAAGAGGGCGCGACCCTGTTCATCACCGAAGCGATGGACCTGGACGCGGTGCAAAAAGCACTGCCGGAGCAAGGCTTCACGGTGCTGTCGGCCAAGCTGGGCTACAAGCCGAAGAACCCGGTCAGCGGCTTGAGCGATGCGCAAATGGAAGAAGTCGAAGCCTTCCTCGAAGGCCTGGATAACCATGACGACGTGCAAGACATGTTTGTCGGGTTGGCCGGTTAAGCGACTGAACGCCGCCTCGCGCCTACAGCAAACCTGTAGGCGCGAGGCACGCTGGCCAATGACCGCGTCGGGTCACTGGCAACCCAGCAGATGCTCGATCTCGGCAAATCCGGGGCGCGCGAGCACATCCGGCTGACAGCAGCGCTGTTGCAAGTCTTCCAGCCGCTGACGGCCCTCGGCACTGAGCCCATCGTCGATGCGCTCCAGCAACTCTCCCAGCAAAATCCCGAATGCCCGCACTTCGATGCGTTGCAGTGCGCGGGTTTCCAGGGTGTCCGCCGTGGCATGAAACGACGCCGCGCCGAAGTCACCCAACAGGCATTCGCCCTGTTCGTCCCACAAAATATTGTGACCGTAGAGATCACCATGGGTGATGCCGTGCTCGTGCAGGTGAGCCGCCACAGAGGCAATGCCGCGGGCGATGCGCAGCGCCACTGGCGCGCTGAATGTGCAATTGTCGGCATACACGTCTCGCGAGCATGAGGCCAGGCTGGGCAGCGCCGCGAGGTTGCGAAAGTGCGGGTCGATCAACTGCATCACGAGGGCGTTCTGCGCCTGCGGATGGTCGGCGATCCGGCCTTCGATGCGGATCAGGTTGGGATGGCGTCCGGCGCTGATGCAGGCATTCATTTCATGCAGCGGCGAGCCGTCGCTGGTCATGTGTCCTTTGTACAGCTTGACCGCAACCTGACGCGCAGGCGTTGTCGGCGCGGCCCAGCGCGCCTGATGGATCATCCCGGAAGCGCCTTCGCCCAATAACTGGCCAAGCTGCACCTCGGACCAGGGAATGCTGGCGACTGCGTCCAGGGCTGAAGCGTCAGCTTCGGTTTCCAGCGGATTACCGGCGTAGGCCAGCCAGGCCAGGCTCGGCAATGTCACCAGCCAGTGCGGCAATTCGCTCAGGTGGTTGGCGGCGATGCGAATCAACTCCAGTTGATGGCACTGGCTGAGGCTGGGTGGCAGGCTGTGCAGGCGATTGCCGGCCAGCATCAGTTTTTGCAGGTGCGGGCGTTCGCCCAGTTCGCTCGGCAACTCGCTGATGCAGTTGTCGGTCAGGATCAGCCAACGCAACAACGGCGGCAGCGCGGCGGCCGGGACCGTTTCGACGCGATTGGCCTTGAAACTGATCATCGTCAGCGTCGGGCATTGACCCAGGCATTCGGGGAGCCGGGTGAACTGGTTGTCGGAGCAGAACAACACCCGCAAACGCTTGAGCCGATGCAGGTCGTGGGGCAACTCACTCAGGGCATTGCCGCCCAGGTTGAGGATTTCCAGCGAGTCCGCCAGCTCGAAAATCTCCTCGGGAAATTCGCTCAGTCCACAGGACAGGTCCAGACGTTTGAGCCCCGCCAGTTGGCCGGCTCGCAGTTGCGCGAGGGTATGCATGAGCCGTTCGACACTCCGACAGATAAGGGCGTCAGCCCTTCGAAAATGGCCGCCATGATAGCGGCAAACACCCCCGTGCAGGAGGCTAAGTAGCGACCTGACTGGCGGTTTCGGGCGGCGTTGCTAACCTCATCCCCAAGCAAACACTCCTCAAAAGGATTGAGGCCGTGAAGGGAATGTTGGTGTTGGCAGTCATGAGCGTGATGCTCAGCGTGACGGCGTTGGCCGCAGACCTCCAGGTGGAGGTGCGTGTCAACGTGCAACGGGGTTGCCAATTGGTCGGTCAGGCACGCAGTAACGGTATCGTGCAACTGGGTGTGCTGGATTTTGGCAGCACTGCACGTCTCGACGACCCGGCCGGACCCCTTGGCGCCGCGCTGATCAACGGCCGTTTACCGCGCCTGGAATGCAACCCGGACACCCCATATCAATTACGCGTCGATGGTGGCCTGCACGGTGGTGTCGGCGACGTGCGCTACCTGGCGGCCGCTGCCGCATCGGGTAAACCCATTCCTTATCGTTTGTATCAGGACGCCGCGCGGCGCATTCCGTTGCCGGTCAACGTCCCGCTGAGTGGCCGTGTGCCCGATTCGGGCTCGGTGGATTTGCCGCTGTATGGACGCATCGAAAGCCTGGCCGAGATTCCACGGGTCAGCCGTTATTCCGACCTGGTGAAGGTCACGGTCACCTGGTAGCGCTGGTTGAGTGACTGACCGGTGGAGGTGGGCGTTGCAGGGAAAGGCGTTCGCCAACGGGCGAGCGACAAAGTGAATCCTGATGGAAACGGGACAGGTGCGATGAAGAGCAAGCGCTGGACATTTCTGACCTTTGGCGCACTGGCGTTGCTGGCGGATGACGCGTACGCCGTGATCAGCGGGCAGATTCACGCCCGGCTGGTCATCATCGCCGGTTGTGAAGTGCGCAAGGGTGACGGCGCCGATCCGGACAGCCCGGCCAGGGATGTCGGTCGACTGGATTTCGGCGAACAAGGGCCGACCTGGCTGCACCCCCTCAACGCCAACCTGAGCAGTGCCGGCAACGGCAAGCTGGAGGTGGCCTGCAACACGTCGGTCACCGGTTTCACCGTGGCCATCGATGGCGGTGCCAACGGTGACGGCACCACCCGGCGCCTGAGCAACGGCCGCCAGACCATTCCTTATCGATTGTTTCTCGATGCTGCCGGCAGTGACAGCTACAGCATCGGCCAAACCCGCAATTTTGCCGTTACCAGTGGCGCCCAGGTACCCATCCCGGTGTTTGGCTCGGTGGTCGCGAATACCCACGCCATACCCGCAGGGATCTACACCGACACCCTGACGGTAACGCTCAATTGGTAACTTCAGAGGACGAACACCATGCATAAACTTGTATCGAGGATAGGTTTATCGCTGCTGGGGCTGGCGTTGGCGTCCAGTGCCAACGCCGTGACCACGGTCACCGGGCAGATCTCATCGACCCTGACCCTGACCAGCAGTTGCCTGGTCAACGGTGCGTCCGGGAGCACCGGCCTGAACTTCGGGGCCTTGAACTTCGGCACCACCACCAGCCTGTTTACCGAAGCCGATGCCCAGGTGTTGGCCGGTGGTGGCGGCGCGTTGTCGATACAGTGTTCGGCAGGCACCTCGCCCACGGTGAAAGTGCGCGCGGGCGCCAATGACGGGCAATCCACTGGAGGCACCCGCGCGCTGTTCGACGGCACCAGCCACTACGTGCCTTATGACTTTTACACCGATGCGGGGCACCAGACGATTCTCGCGATCGACGGGGTCGTCAACCTCTCCGCCAGTACCGGGGCAGCGCAAACCGTGAACCTCTACGGCAAGGCCGTGGGCAAGGCGGGCCTGCCGGCCGGGGTCTACACCGACACGGTTGCCGTAGAACTGAGTTTCTAGTGCGATGGCCCGCCACAGCTGTGCGGCGCTGGCCTTGTTGTGTGCCGCCAGCCTGCCGATGCCGCTGGCGGCGGTGACCAGCCAGAGCTTTCAGGTCAGTGCGACGATCGCTGCCGGTTGCCTGGTGGTGGGAGGCGTCAGCAACTACGGCAACCTGGCGTTTGGCACGGCATCGGCGTTGTCCACCAGCACGGTACAGGTGGCGCTGACCAGCGGGGTGCAATTGCAATGCACGCCGGGCGTGACGCTGAGCATGACCGTCGATGGCGGCCAGTACAACAGCAGCGGGCGGCACATGCAGCTCAATAGCGGCAGTGCTCGCGTGGCCTATCAGTTGTTTCGCGATGCTGCGTACAGCCAGGCCCTGGGGATCAGCCAGAGTGTTTCGGTGGCTTACACCGACGCCAATAACATCAGCCTGCCGATTTACGGTCAGGTGCAATTGCCGGGCAACGTGCCTGGGGGGACATACAGCGACGTGCTGCAAGTGCAGCTGTCGTGGTGATGGGGCGTTTTCATAAGGAGCAGGCGTATGTATTCACCTTCGCGGCGCTGGCGCGCCATGGGCTGGTGGTGGTTGGCCATGCTGATGTCGTTCAACGCACAGGCGGCCAGTTCAGTGCTGATCTGGCCGATCGATCCGGTGCTGGAGGCCGATCAGCAGGCCAGTGCGCTGTGGCTTGAAAATCGCGGCACCGAAACCGCCAATCTGCAGATCCGGGTATTCGCCTGGAGCCAGAGCGGTTTCAGCGACCAGTACCAGAACCAGCGCGACGTGATCGGCAGCCCGCCCGTGGCGAAGATCGAACCCGGCCAGAAGCAACTGGTCCGCCTGACTCGCACCCGTGAGGTGCCTGTGGGTCAGGAACTGGCTTACCGGATCATTATCGACGAAATCCCGGGGCCCCAGGTGCTGACGGCCGAGGACGGCAAGACTGCGGCGGCGATCCGTTTTCAGATGCGCTATTCCGTGCCGCTGTTTGCCTACGGTGCCGGGCTGTGGAGCAAGGAGGACACCACCCGCAAGCGCGACCCGAAAGGTGCCGGCGTGCCGGACTTGAGCTGGCGCACAGTGGCGGTCGACGGGCGTTCCTACGTTGAAGTGCGCAATCAGGGGGCCGTGCACGCACGCCTCACCGATGTGACCTTCCAGCAAGGCAGCCAGAGCCGGCCGCTGGTCGAGGGTCTGCTCGGCTATGTGCTGCCCGGCGCGAGCATGCGCTGGCTGGCCCCCGAGCCGGTTTCCGGGGCGCCGACGCTACAGGTCAGGGTCAATGGCGCGCCGCAGCTCCAGAGTGTTGCGCCAGCACATTGAAGCGCAAAAAAGCGCAGGCCGCTGACCGGCAATCATGGCGAGGAGGGCTGGCCAGTCAGACCATGAGGGTCGGGGTTGCAGCAGGAGGGAGATGTCCATCGATGGACGAAAAGCGGTGATGAGCCAGGGTAGGGCTCGCAGTATCCGGCGTTCGCTATGGGCTGTGCTCGGTGTCTGCTGTCTGGTCGTGGCGATTCACACCCGGGCCGGTGACCTGCCGCCACCGCCCAGCGGCATGGAGGTTGTGGCCGATGCTCAATTGTTCCTTGAACTGGTGGTCAACCAGATGAATACCGGGCGTGTCGTGGCGGTCGATCAACGGGCCGGGCGACTGTTTCTGCCGGCCACGGCGTTGCGCGATACCGGCATGACCTTGCCCGACGGCGTGGGCGCCGAAGTCGACCTCGACCACTTGCCGGGCCTGCACACCGAGTACGACAGTCAAGGCCAGCGCCTGCTGCTGAGTGTGCCGCCGGACTGGTTGCCGGAGCAGTTCGTCGGCAACCGCCAGGCTTATCCGCGCACCCCGGCGCTGAGCAGTTTCGGCGCACTGCTGAACTACGACCTGTACCTCAACGACACCGACGACGGCGGCAGCTATTTGGCGGCGTGGAACGAAGTACGGCTGTTCGACCGTTGGGGCACGCTGTCCAACACCGGGCAGTATCGGCGCACGCTGTCGGGCGGGGCTGTCGACACGCTGGACAACGGTTACCTGCGGTACGACACCACCTGGCGTTACTCCGACGACGAACGTTTGCTGACCTATGAGGCCGGCGACCTGGTCAGCGGTGCCTTGCCGTGGAGCAACTCGGTGCGCCTGGGCGGCGTGCAGTTGTCCCGCGATTTTGGTGTGCGCCCGGACCTGGTGACCTATCCCTTGCCGCAGTTCGCCGGTGAAGCGGCGGTGCCGTCCTCGGTCGACCTGTTCATCAACGGCTACAAGTCCAGCAGCGCCGAGTTGCAACCCGGCCCTTACACCCTGACCAACATTCCGTTCATCAACGGTGCCGGTGAAGCGGTGGTGGTGACGACCGATGCCCTCGGTCGACAGGTCTCCACCACCGTGCCGTTCTACGTCACCAGCACCTTGCTGCAAAAGGGCCTGACAGACTTTTCCGTGGCGGCCGGTACCCTGCGTCGTGACTACGGGATTCGGGATTTCGGTTATGGCCCGGGCGTGACGTCCGGCAGCCTGCGTTATGGCCTGAGTGACAGCCTGACCCTGGAAGGCCACGCCGAAGCGTCCGATTCGCTGACCCTCGGTGGTGTGGGCGGCAACCTGCGGCTGGGCAATTTCGGCGTGCTCAACACGGCGCTCAGTCAAAGTCAGTTCGACGGCACCAGCGGTCAGCAACTGAGCCTCGGTTATCAGTACAGCAGCCAGCGCTACAGCATCGCCTACCAACGGATGCAGCGCCGTGATCAGTACGCCGACCTGACCGTGGTCGACAGCCCGTTCACCACGTTGAGCCAACGCAGCGAGCAACTGACCCTGAGCCTCAACCTCGACACCTGGGGCAGCCTCGGCGCGGGCTATTTCGATGTGCGTGCGGCGGATGATTCGCGTACTCGCTTGCTCAACCTGACCTGGAGCAAACCGCTGTGGCGCAACACCAGTTTCTACCTGTCGGCCAACCGTGAAATCGGCGACAGCAACTGGGCCATGCAGGCGCAAGTGGTGATCCCTTTCGACCTGCGCGGCAGCCTGAGCGTGAGCACCGAGCGCAGTAAAACCGGCGAAAACCGTCAGCGGGTCAATTACAGCCGTTCGGTGCCGACTGAAGGTGGCGTCGGTTTCAACCTTGGTTACGCCCATGGCTCAGGCCCTGATTACCGGCAGGCCGACCTGACCTGGCGCCTGCAATCGGTGCAGTTGCAGGCGGGCGTGTACGGTAGCAGCGATGCCGAAACCCGCTGGGCCGACGCCAGCGGATCGCTGGTGTGGATGGACCGGCAACTGTTCGCCGCCAACCGGATCGACGACGCCTTTGTGGTGGTCAGCACCCACGGTTTCGCCGACATTCCGGTGCGCTATGAAAACCAGTTGGTGGGCCAGACTGACCGCAACGGTCACCTCCTGGTGCCGTGGAGCAGCGCGTACTACCGCGGCAAATACGAAATCGACCCGCTGAATCTGCCGGCCAACGTGCAAAGCCCGAACGTGGAGCAACGCATTGCGGTGCGCCGTGGCAGCGGTTATCTGCTGGAGTTTCCACTGACCCGCATCGTCGCCGCCAGCGTGGTGCTGGTGGACGCCCGGCAACAGCAGTTGCCGCTGGGCAGCAATGTGCTCAATGAACAGAACGGGTCGAGGGCGGTGGTCGGCTGGGACGGCCTGGTGTACCTGGAAAACCTCGTCGGGCAAAACAGCCTCAAGGTAACCCTGGCCGACGGCCAGACCTGCCGGGCACAGTTTGCGCTGGACATGAATCAGGAGCAGGTGCCGTTGATTGGGCCACTGGTGTGCCAATGACAGTCAGACGAACAAGGAGACGGAGCGTGCAACGATGGATCGGCGGGTGGCTGGGGCTGTTGGCGATGGTGTTGTCGGGGCAGGCCTGGGCGTTGTGCTCGGTGGTCAGCACCGTGCCCGCCGGCTTCGGTTCGGTCAGTTCGATCACGGTGCGGACCACCTCGCAACCCAGCTCGACCACCAATGCCGGGCTGAGCTGTACGGGCTCGCTGGTATCGCAACTGGCGGCCAATGACCATTTGTATGCCACCTTCACAGCCGCGACCTCGGGCTTGGTCGGCCCCACCGGAGACGTGATCAGTTACACGATGTATGGCAATAACAGCACCAGCTATCCGATCAGTCGCGGCATTGCGTTCGACTTCGCCCGCAACTCGATCGCCGATAACCTTGGCTTGCTGAGCAATCCCTTGGTGGCCAAGACCGTACCGATCTATCTGGCCAGCATCAGTGGCAGCAATGTTGCCGCCGGCGTCTACTCCGAGACCCTGAGCGTTGCCTGGAACTGGAACTACTGTTACCTGCTGGGAATCGGTGGCCTTTGCGCTTTGCGGGATATCAATAATGCTTCCACCACCCTGACGGTGACCATGACCGTTACCAACGACTGTTTGATCACCGCACCCAATATCAGCTTCGGCAGCGCCCCGGTGATCAGCGCGTTCGCCACGGTCACCAACCAGACTGTCAACCTGACCTGCACCAAGGGCAGCGCCTACACCGTGGGGCTGGACGATGGTCAGCACGCCGTCAGCACCGGCGGTCGGCGAAGGATGATTTCGGGCAGCAATTATCTGTCTTACGATATTTTCAAAAGCGCCGGCACCACCCGGTGGGGCAGTGTCGGCGCTGCGCGTCGGGCCAGTTCCGATGCCGAGGTCAACCCCGGCAATGGCTTGGGCACGGGCAGTCAGGTCTTTAACTACAACGCAAAAATCTATACCGACCAGACCACGCCGCCGGCTGGCACCTACCTGGATAACGTGGTGCTGGACGTGGGGTTCTGAGCACTGATTCGGCTCAGCCAACGGTCGTGGCGACCGGGTTTTGCTGCATAGCCTTGCTGCTGTTGAGCGTCAGCAGCCAGTAGCCCAGCGCCACGGCGTTGATTGCCGCACCCAGCAGGCACACGCCGAGCCAGCCGGCCCCAGGCGTAGACCGCTGTCGAGGCGACGGAGCCTGCCGCGCTGCCGATGGAGTAAAACAGCATGTAGCCAGCCGTCAGCCGACTTTGAGCCTCGGGGCGCACGCTGTAGATCATGCTCTGGCTGGTGACGTGAACCGCTTGCAGGCCGAGGTCGAAGGTGATGACTCCCAGCAGCAGCGCCCACAGCGAGGATTGGGTCAGGCCGATCGGCAGCCATGAGGCGAGCATCAACAACAACGACAAGCCGCTGGTCCAGTGGCCCAGGCCCCGGTCGGCCAAGTGTCCGGCACGCGCGGCGGCCAGTGCGCCGGCGGCACCGGCCAGTCCGAACAATCCGATTTCGCTGTGCGACAACGATAACGGCGCAGCGCTCAGCGGCAGCACCATCGGCGTCCACAGCACCATGGCGCTGGCGAAGGTCAGCAGTGCCAGCACCGAACGTTGACGCAGCACCGGTTCTTCCTTGAACAGGCTCAGTACCGAGGTAATCAGTGCCGCGTAGGACGCTGGCGTCTGTAACGGTTCGTGCCGGGGCAATACACGAAACAGCGCCAGCGCCATCAACAGCGTCAGGCCGGCCGAGAGCAGATAGACCGAGCGCCAGCCCGCCAGATCGGCCATGCCACCGGACACCGTGCGTGCCAGCAGAATGCCGACCACGATGCCGCTGGTGACCACGCCCACCACGCGCCCGCGTTCGGCAGGTGCCGCGAGTGTGGCGGCGTAGGCCACCAGGACCTGAGTGACCACCGCCAGCAGACCGGTCAACGCCATGCCGATCAGCAGCCAGGTGCTGGTGGGCGTCAGGGCAATCATCAGCAACGCCACGGCTGACAATAGCGTTTGCACGACGATCAGGCGTCTCCGGTTGAGCAGGTCCCCCAACGGCACCAACAGCAGTAAGCCGAGCCCGTAGCCAACTTGAGTCAGGGTGACGACGATGCCGATGGTCGCCGGGTCCATGTCAAAGGCCTGGGCCATGGCGTCGAGCAGGGGTTGTGCGTAGTAAACGTTCCCCACTGCCAGTCCGCAGGCGAGGGCGAACAAAAGGACAATGCGGGTGTTGAGTGGTGGGTGTGCGGTGGATGGCATGCCTGACTCCCAAGGTGGTTTCAAAAGAAAACCAGTTGTACGGTAGTGAGGCTGGTTTTATATTGCAACCACATTTTCACATCGAGTGGCGCCTTCAATCATGGCCAAACGTACAAGTCTTGAGAGCGCCGAATGCCCGGTAGCCCGTTCACTGGAGGCCATCGGTGACGGTTGGTCCTTGCTGATCATCCGCGATGCGTTCGACGGCATCCGGCGTTTCGGCGAGTTCCAGCGCAACCTCGGCATGGCCAAGAACATCCTGTCGATGCGCTTGCGCAACCTGGTGGCGCATGGGGTTTTTGAGGTGGTTCCAGCATCGGACGGCAGCGCTTATCAAGAGTACGTGCTGACGCCCAAGGGCAATGACCTGTTCAACCTGATCATCGGTTTGCGCCAGTGGGGCGAGGCGAATCTGTATGAGGCCGGGGAGCAACACTCGGTGATGGTCGACCGCGAAAAAGGCCAGCCGGTACAGCGGCTGGAGTTGCGGTCCGAGGATGGGCGGTTGTTGGGGCCGCAGGATTGTCGGCGAATCGCCGTGGACGGCTGATCGAGTGCGCTAGCCCTGAAAACAACTCGCGTACCTGTCAACTCTGACAGTATCGAGCGCCCGTAAAAGCATGCTCAATGCACAGAGACTGCAGTGGCCCGGACAAGGTCAGTCGAAAAGTACCGACCGTGTTATTCAGGGAGAGGAGCCATGCTCAAGACTGTACGTTTCATGCGGCGTGTTTCATTCATGCTGTGGGGTATTTCGTTGGCCGCGTTACTCAGTGCGTGTGGGCACTCATTGCCGCCGCCGGATGCGGGTGAGCCGAAAGCCTGGGTTGTCGAGAACGTTGCCAGCAAGAGCACGGCGCAGTTATATGCGGATGTGATTGCGCCAGCGGTGTTTGAGCGTTCGAGTTCGAAGGTGATTGATGGGTATACCGTTGAGAGCGGTAATTTGCGGATGCCGGATGGGGCAATGGGCGCTTTGGTTACGGTTCGTTCCGCTGATGGCAGTTTGATTGCGTTGATTAACACTCCAAAGAAGAATGGGGTCTTGCTCATAAATGCAAATGGGGAACGGAGATTTGAATCTGATCCGAAGCATGATGACTTGACTTCAGACGGCATCCTGAGTCCGGATAAGAGTGATCGGCCGGGTAAAACTTCAGGCATGAATGTCGAGTCACCTCGAGTTGTTGACATATTCGTTGGGTATTCTCGTGCAGCTGCGGATTGGGCCAGGGACCCCCGTGCTCATGCTGTGGCTCAGGTCGAGTCAATAAACTTGTCTTTGCGTAATTCACTGGTTACCAATGTATCTTTCAAGGTGGTCGGCATTCAGGTAGTCGAACAGGAGTATTTGTTAACGGAGGAGACACTTGAACGACTGACCAGTATTTTTGCGGAGGGTATTAAAAAATCCGAACCGGACCTGGTCTTTGGATTTTTCCCCTTGAAGGTTGGAAATATTCCTGGTCAGGCAGGTGGCTGGGCTCATATGCCCGGAAGAATAGCTATTGGTTCGGTGGCCAACTCGACTATTTTCAGGCATGAAATTGGTCATAACGCAGGGGGTGATCATTGTAATGATGAGGGGGTGGCGGACTATCACTTCGGTTATCACAACGGATCGAGCGGCGAGCTTATGTGCCAAAAAGGTAGTGCCCCGGTTTATTCAAATCCGCAACTTAAGGATGCAAGTGGGCGACCTTGGGGCAATGCGGTGACAGCGGATATGGCGCGCGTGTGGCGCGAGAATGCTGAACGGCTATCGTCCTATTCCCACGTTGTGTTGGGTGCGCCTAAAAACTTCAGGTTCGTTGCTGCAAGTCTCAAAAGTATTCATTTTCGATGGGATTCGACTCCTCGCGCAGTCAGGTATGAAATGTGGGGGCGGGATCGTGTGTCGCTGGAGCCTAAAAGGTTTGGTACTAGTAATACAACTGATGGTTTTGTGCATAATCCTCCGAGCGGGTTGAATCCATACCATGTCGTTGCAATTTATTTTGATGGTACGGAATCGCCAGAAAGCAATGTTGTTCAAGCAAAGCCCCATGAGACATTTGCAAATGAAGATCAGTGATCATTCGGCTCTCGGAACTCACCGAGATTATCGAGCGGATTGCATTTCGAGTTGTCGATGTCAGGTGGCGGAAAGAGTGATTGCATAAACCAACATGACCTCTTGGGAGGTCATGTTTTATTGTTCTGTCACTCAGCGCAGACGGTCGACCATCTCCGCCACCGTCGTCAACACATCTTTACCCAACTGCTTCGAACGTTTGCCGGACCAGCCGGTCAGCGCATTCGGTGCGTCATTGTTGTCCTTGAATGGCATCTCGAGGGTCAGGGACAGGCAATCGAACTTCTGGCCGACGCTGTTGCAGGCCAGGGTCATGTTGGCCTGGCCTGGCAGGTCACGGGTGTAGCCGTGGGTGGTCTGGAAGTCGCGGGTCAGGTGTTTCAGGTGACTGCGGAAATGCTCTTCGAGTTTTTCAAGGCGCGGCGTGTAGCCAGGATTACCTTCGCAACCGGCGGTGAATACGTAGGGGATTTCTTCGTCGCCGTGGATGTCGAGGAACAGGTCTACGCCGTACTTCTCCATCTGTTGCTGAACGAACAGCACTTCGGGGCTGATTTCCTGGCTGGCGCTCTGCCAGGCGCGGTTGAGGTCCTGGCCCATGGCATTGGTGCGCAGATGGCCGTGGAACGCGCCGTCCGGATTCATGTTGGGCACCAGGTACAGGTCGGCGCTGGCCAGCAGTTTATTCAACTGTGGGTCGTTGTGTTGTTCCAGGCGTTCGATCACACCTTCCATGAACCATTCGGCCATATGCTCGCCGGGGTGCTGCTGGGCGATGATCCAGACCTTGCGCTGGCCCTCGGCACCGCTGCCTTTGCGCAGTAACTGAATATCGCGACCTTCGACACTTTTGCCCGTGGCCAGCAACTCGGTGCCTGCCTTGGTCAGCGCTTGTTCGATCAGCCAGTCGTGGCGCCCACGGCTGTAGGGTTCGAAATACGCAAACCAGGCGTGGGTGGCGGTGGCTTCAAGGCTGAAGCGCAGGCAGTCGCCTTCGAAAATCGTCGGGACGCGGAACCAGTTGACGTGGTCGTACGAGGCCACCGCCTGATAACCATCCCAGGCCTTGTTATAGGAAGACTTGCTGGCGTTGCTCAAGCGGAACCAATGCTCCTGGCCCACATGCAGGCCGCTGGCCTTGAAGTGGAACCACTGGAAATGCGCGCTACGGGTATCGGGCTTGATGGCCAGCAATGCCTGCAACGGATTGCTGATGTCCAGGACCTGAATGTTGCCGCTGTCGAAGTCTGCAGAGATGTCAAAAGTGCGATGAGCCACGGTCATAGTCTCTTTCCTGAGTATGATTTTTATGGCTGCTACTTTACACGCAAGAGGGGGTTGAAACAGGCCGCAATTTGCGGGGAAGAAAGGGGGGGCGTCGTCCTTGACGCGACAGCAGCTTAGTGGCTATGCGATTGATTCTCAAGTGCTAATTTCTATTACTTTGCTGACGTCAAGCCGAGGTTCGCTTGCAAACCGATATTCTTTTGATATCATCCGCGCCATCGAATTTAGCAGCACCAGTCTTCATTAGCCTGAAGCCATAGCCAGATAACTGGCAAAAAAAGACCCGGCAAAAAGCCGGGTCAAAAACCGTGATTAGCCTGATGAGGAGATATTCCAAGAGTCCGACCTAAGGTCTCTTGGTCTATCGACTGATCTCGCGACCAGCTGCATGCAATAATAATCATTATCATTTGCAAGTCAAATGTTTTCATCTGCCCGATTGGAAATATTTTTCCTGCCCTTGTGCAAACGTTCCGGCAATTGTGTTGCTGCGTAGCGTTCTTCGCACCTTCAGACGGTTAACCCGGCTGATTTCCCTCCAGTGAACGGTCCACCATGGCTTTGGCCATGTCGATCATGTGCACCACCGAAAACGCCAGGTCACGGCTTGCACCGCGCAGGTTGTCTGCCGACTCATACGCCGTGGCCGCAGCACAACGCAGCAGGTCCGAGGCGTGAACCAGGGCTTCTTCGCGGCTGACACGTTGATTGACGTCGAAGAACCGTTCGGCGACTTCGAATTCCGAAACAGCCGGTTTCAAGTAATAGTCCAGAGCGCGCTGTGCGGCCGCACACCCTTTTAGTGAGGTGAGGTTGGGGTCGATTTCCATTTCAGTGGTGTCCTTGCTGGCTGGATTCATCGCGAGAGGTGCCCTGTGAATGAGGTAGAGGAGTCATTCAAAGATTAGTACGTTATGTAGTTGTTACGACAAATTAAATAATACAATTTGTGTGTTGAGGGTGTGAGTACGCAACGTATTGTTCAGCCCATGGATAAATGGATCGAACTGGTCAAGGCCAAAATGAGTGACCAGAAGGTCACCCAGGAAAAACTCGCAGAGCGCCTCGGGATGTCTCAGGGCGGTGTCGGCCATTGGCTGAACAAACGCCGCGAGCCCAGCATTCAAGACATGAACCGTGTGCTCAAGGCGCTGGGGCTGGACTTTCTGGAGGTGGCGCTGGTTATCCGGGAGCCCGAGCTGCTGGAAGCCAGTGAGGATGACGACCTCGCTTGCGAAGTGCCTCTGTCACAGAAATACAACCCGTACTTCCGCTACCCGGTCAGTGACTGGCAAGAGGTGGGCGAGGTGCGTGAGTCTGAAACGGAGCCCTACGCCACAAACCGTTTCGAGCTGACCGATTACCACGCGCAGGGGCCTGCGTTCTGGCTGGTGGTCGTGGGGGACGCGATGACCGCGCCAAGCGGTTTGAGCATTGCTCAGGACATGCTGATTCTGGTCGACCCGGCCGTTGTGCCGGAGCCCGGAAAACTGGTGATCGCCCAGTGGTCGCACAGCGCCGAGGCGGTGTTTCGCAAACTGATCGAGGAGGGCGGCCAGCGCTACCTGGTACCGCTCAATCCGACGTACCCCAAAATGCTGTTCACTGACGAGTGCCGAATCATTGGCGTGGTCGTACAGGCGACGGCCAAGTTCTGATCAGAAAGGTCCTGCAGTGCAGGACCTTTTTTGTCGCGCTGATTACTCCAGTTCCACCAGCGCACTGCCTTCGCTGACCATCTCGCCTTCCTGGCAATACACCGCTTTCACCACCCCGGCGTGGGGCGAGCGAATGCTGTGTTCCATTTTCATCGCCTCCAGCACCACCAGTTGAGCCCCGGCTTCAACCGTTTGCCCGGCTTCGACTAGCACGCGCACGATGCTGCCGTTCATGGGCGCACTCAAGCCGCCATGATGACTGTGACTGGCCTCCACCGCCGCAATCGGGTCGTAGACGTCGAGCCGGCGCAGTTCACCTTTCCACTGCAAAAACAACGTGTCGCCCCGACGGATCGCCCGATGCGAACGGCGTACGCCATGGCACTCGATCAGCAATTGCTCGCCCTTGAGTTCAGCGTGACGGCCGTTGGTGTCCTCAAGTGTGAGCGCTCGGTCCTGCCCCTCGCAGGTCAAGTGCAGGGTGGTTTGTGTCGCCAGTCCGGCGCGAAAACCGCTGGCCGTGGCCCACGGGGACGCCGGGTCGTCGTGACGCACCAGGGCCGGCTGGCTCTGGGCGAAAGCCTGGCCCGCCGCTTGCCAGAACTCATCGCTCAGCTCGCTTGCCGGTGGCAGCAGTTGTTCCTGATAGCGCGGAATGAACCCGGTATCCAGTTCGGCTGCGGCGAAGGCCGGGTGGCCGATGATGCGCCGCAAGAAACTGATGTTGGTTTTCAACCCGCCAATGACGAATTCATCGAGCATGCTCAACAGCCGCAGGCGTGCCTGTTCGCGGTCTTCGCCCCAGGCGATCAGTTTGCCGAGCATCGGGTCGTAGAACGGCGAAATGCGGTCGCCTTCCTCCACGCCGCTGTCAACCCGACGTCCTGGACCTGCCGCCGACTCCCGGTAGAGTTCGAGATGGCCGGTGGCGGGCAGGAAGTCATTGCTCGGGTCTTCGGCATACAGCCGCACTTCAATCGCATGGCCGCGCAACGGCACTTGCGCCTGAGTCATCGGCAGGGGCTCACCTTGTGCGACGCGAATCTGCCAGGCCACCAGGTCGAGGCCGGTGATCGCCTCGGTGACCGGGTGCTCGACTTGCAGGCGGGTATTCATTTCCATGAAGAAAAATTCGCCGCGTGCATCCAGCAGAAACTCCACCGTGCCCGCACCGACATACCCGATGGCCTGCGCCGAACGCACGGCGGCCTCGCCCATGGCTTGACGCAACTGCGGGCTCAGGCCGGGGGCCGGTGCCTCCTCGACGACTTTTTGATGCCGACGCTGGATCGAGCAGTCGCGTTCGTTGAGGTACAGGCAATTACCATGCTGGTCGGCGAAGACCTGGATTTCCACGTGACGCGGCTTGATCAGGTATTTCTCTACCAGCATTCGCGAGTCGCCGAACGAGGACTGCGCTTCACGCTGGGGCCGAGGCCAGGGCTTCGGCCAGTTGGCTGACGTCCTCGACCACTTTCATGCCTTTACCGCCGCCGCCCGCGGTGGCCTTGAGCAACACCGGGTAACCGATGCGTTCAGCCGCGACGCGGAAGGTTTCCAGGTCCTGGGCTTCGCCGTGATAACCCGGCACCAGCGGCACGCCGGCGGTTTCCATCAGGGCCTTGGCGGCGGATTTGCTGCCCATGGCGTCGATGGCCGAGGCCGGTGGGCCAAGAAAGATCAGCCCGGCGGCTTCGATGGCGCGTGCAAAACCGGCGTTTTCCGACAAAAAGCCATAACCTGGGTGAATCGCCTGGGCGCCGCTGGCCTTGGCGGCGGCGATCAGTTTGTCGATTTGCAGGTAGCTGTCAGCCGCTTTGCTGCCGCCCAGGTCGATGCGGATGTCCGCTTCGCGACTGTGCCGCGCCTCGCGGTCGATGGCGCTGTGCACGGCCACGGTGGTCAGGCCCAGTGCCTTGGCGGTACGCATCACGCGGCAGGCGATTTCGCCACGGTTGGCCACCAGCAGGGTGGTGAGGACAGGGGCGTTCATCAACGCGGCTCCTTGGTAGTGACGGGCTGCCAGCCTGGCGGACGTTTTTGCAGGAAGGCCCGCAGACCTTCCTGGCCTTCAGGGCTGACACGAATGCGGGCAATGGCGTTTTCGGTGTAGCGCCGCAGCGCCGGGGTCAGTTCGCCGTTGCCGACTTCGCGCAGCAAGTCCTTGCTGGCGCGCATGGCTTGAGGGCTGTTGAGCAGCAGGTTGTCGATCCACTGCTGGAGTCGCACTTCCAGTTCGCCGATCGGGTAGCTGTCGCTCAGCAAGCCGATTTCACGGGCCCGCTGGCCACTGAAACGTTCGGCGGTCAGCGCGTAACGCCGCGCAGCACGCTCACCGATGGCTTGCACAACGAATGGGCTGATGACCGCCGGGGCCAGGCCGATGCGCACTTCCGAGAGGCAGAACTGCGCGTCGTCGGCACCGATGGCCATGTCGCAGCAACTGATCAGCCCCAGTGCACCGCCATAGGCTGCGCCTTGCACCACCGCCAGGGTAGGGATTTTCAGTTTGGCGAGGTTGTACATCAGCTCGGCCAGTTCCCGGGCGTCGTCCAGGTTGGTGTGGTAGTCGAGTTCGGCCGATTGCTGCATCCAGGCCAGGTCGGCGCCCGCGCTGAAATGCTTGCCGCGCCCGCGCACCAGCAGGAAACGCAACGCGGGGTCTGCCGACACCTTGTCCAGGGCCAGGATCAATTCGCGAATCATCTCGGCGTTGAACGCGTTGTTTTTGGCTTCACGGCTGAGCCACAACGTGGCGAAACCGCGGGGGTCGGTCAGCAGTTCAAGGGTGTTGAAGTCGTTCATGTTTTTCCGTCTCCACAACTCATGTGGGAGCGAGCCTGCTCGCGAAGAACGATAACGCGGTGTCTCAGATAAACCGCGGTGAATCCTTCGCGAGCGAGCCCGCTCCCACAGAACATCACATCCGGAACACGCCGAAGCGGCTCGGTTCGATAGGCGCATTCAGCGATGCGGACAAGGCCAGGGCCAGCACGTCGCGGGTCTGCGCCGGGTCGATCACGCCGTCATCCCACAAGCGGGCGCTGGAGTAGTAGGGGTGACCCTGCTGTTCGTACTGGTCGAGAATCGGTTGCTTGATCTCGGCTTCCTGTGCGGCGCTGAACGCCTGGCCGCTGCGCTCTGCCTGCTCGCGCTTGACCTGCACCAGCACGCCTGCCGCCTGCTCGGCGCCCATCACGCCAATCCGTGCGTTCGGCCACATCCACAGGAATCGCGGGTCGTAGGCGCGCCCGCACATGCCGTAGTTACCAGCGCCGAAACTGCCGCCGATGATTACGGTGAACTTCGGCACCTTGGCGCAGGCCACCGCCGTCACCAGTTTCGCGCCGTGTTTGGCGATGCCGCCAGCCTCGTACTTCTGCCCGACCATGAAGCCGGTGATGTTCTGCAAAAACAGCAACGGAATGCCGCGCTGGCAAGCCAGTTCGATAAAGTGCGCGCCTTTCTGCGCAGCCTCGGCGAAGAGGATGCCGTTGTTGGCGAGGATCGCAATCGGGTAACCGTGCAAGTGCGCAAAACCACACACCAGCGTGGTGCCGAACAAGGCCTTGAACTCATCGAACACCGAGCCGTCCACCAGCCGTGCAATCACTTCGCGCACATCGAACGGCTGCTTGGCATCGGCCGAGACCACGCCGTACAGTTCATCGCTGGCATAGAGCGGGGCAATCGGGGTGCGTTGCTGCAACTCGCCAAGCTTGCGCCAGTTGAGGTTGGCCACGCTGCGTCGCGCCAGGGCCAAGGCGTGTTCATCGCTGTCGGCGTAGTGGTCGGCCACGCCAGAAATCTTGCAGTGCACATCGGCCCCGCCAAGGTCTTCGGCGCTGACCACTTCACCGGTCGCGGCTTTCACCAGCGGCGGGCCGGCGAGGAAAATCGTTGCCTGCTGACGGACCATGATCGCTTCATCGGCCATGGCCGGGACGTACGCGCCGCCCGCAGTGCAAGAGCCCATCACCACGGCGATCTGTGGAATGCCCATGGCGCTCATGTTGGCCTGGTTGAAGAAAATCCGCCCGAAGTGCTCGCGGTCCGGGAACACTTCATCCTGACGCGGCAGGTTGGCGCCGCCCGAGTCCACCAGGTAGATGCACGGCAGGCGATTTTGTTGGGCGATGGTTTGGGCGCGCAGGTGTTTTTTCACGGTCAGCGGGTAGTACGAGCCGCCTTTTACCGTGGCGTCGTTGGCGACGATCATGCATTCGACGCCTTCGACGCGACCGATACCGGCAATCACGCCAGCGGCGGGAACGTCTTCGCCGTAGACCTCGTAGGCCGCCAGTTGGCTGATTTCCAGGAAGGGCGAGCCTGGGTCGAGCAAGCGGTTGATCCGCTCACGGGGCAACAGTTTGCCGCGCGAGGTGTGACGTTCCTGGGCTTTGGCGCCGCCGCCTTGTTGAACCTGAGCCAGCAGTGTGTGCAGGGCGTCGACCTGTACAAGCATCGCCGTGCGGTTGGTCGCGAACTCTGCGGAGCGGGGGTTGAGCTGGGTATGCAAAATCATGGGCTACTCCGTAGCAGCCGCAAGTTTCAAGCTGCAAGCGGCAAGTAGGAGCGCGTGGAGTCCCCTTGCCGCTTGTAGCGTGTCGCTTGCCGCTGACAAATTACTTTGTCTCGTTAAACAGTTCGCGACCAATCAGCATGCGGCGGATTTCGCTGGTGCCGGCGCCGATTTCATAGAGTTTGGCGTCGCGCAACAGGCGGCCTGCCGGGAACTCGTTGATGTAGCCGTTGCCGCCCAGAATCTGGATCGCGTCGAGGGCCATTTGGGTCGCACGTTCGGCGCTGTAGAGGATCACCCCGGCGGCGTCCTTGCGGGTGGTTTCGCCGCGTTCGCAAGCCTGGGCCACTGCGTACAGGTAGGCGCGGCTGGCGTTGAGCTGGGTGTACATGTCGGCGACCTTGCCCT
The DNA here is from genome assembly GCF_039908635.1 of Pseudomonas purpurea. Lineage (NCBI taxonomy): Bacteria > Pseudomonadati > Pseudomonadota > Gammaproteobacteria > Pseudomonadales > Pseudomonadaceae > Pseudomonas > Pseudomonas purpurea. The sequence continues at coordinate 3,677,562 of NZ_CP150918.1, read as the reverse complement.
GGATCAGCTGGAATTCGCCGATGCTCTGGCCGAACTGTTTACGGTCATGGATGTACGGGACGATGAGGTCCATGCAGGCCTGCATGATCCCGGTCGGACCGCCGGAGAGCACCACGCGCTCGTAGTCGAGGCCGCTCATCAACACCTTCACACCGCCGTTGAGCACGCCGAGGATGTTTTCTTCCGGCACTTCAACGTCGTCGAAAAACAGCTCGCAGGTGTTCGAACCGCGCATGCCGAGCTTGTCGAATTTATTGCTGCGGCTGAAACCTTTCCAGTCGCGCTCAACAATAAATGCGGTGATGCCGTGGGCGCCTTTTTCCAGGTCGGTCTTGGCGTAGATCACGTAGGTGTTGGCGTCCGGGCCGTTGGTGATCCAGGTTTTGCTGCCGTTGAGGACGTAGTGGTCGCCGCGCTTGTCGGCCCGCAGCTTCATCGAGACCACGTCGGAACCGGCGTTCGGCTCGCTCATGGCCAGGGCGCCGATGTGTTCGCCGCTGATCAGCTTGGGCAGGTATTTGCTTTTTTGCTCGTGGTTGCCGTTGCGGTTGATCTGGTTGACGCAGAGGTTGGAGTGCGCGCCGTAGGAGAGGGCGACCGAGGCCGAGCCGCGGCTGATTTCTTCCATGGCCACCACGTGCGCCAGGTAACCCAGGCCAGCGCCGCCGTATTCTTCCGGCACGGTGATGCCCAGCAGGCCCATGTCCCCGAACTTGCGCCACAGGTCGGCGGGGAACAGGTTGTCGATGTCGATCTGCGCGGCGCGCGGGGCGATTTCCTTGGCAACGAAGGCGCGGACCTGGTCACGCAGCATGTCGATGGTTTCGCCAAGGGCGAAGTTCAGGGTCGGATAGCTCATGGGGCACCTTCAAACTTGTTTTTATAAATGGAGGTTGGGCGGCCGGGCGCGCCGGAACGGATGTCACCTTTACGTTAACGTAAGCCTGAGATGAATCGCTGTCAATCACCCTTTACGTTAACGTCAACTTGGGCGACTCTGTCAGCGTCGAGCTTGCTCGCGATAAACGCTAATGCAGGCTTTTACATAAGCTGTGGCGGCCTTGTCGCGGGCAAGTCGGATAGCCACATCGCTCGTTCCTACAATAAAGACAATAGGAGGTCGTTATGGATCAACACAGTGCTGCGCCAGCGCCCAGTTACAGCCGTGGCCCGCAGGACAAAGCCTTGCTGGCAATGACCATCGGTCAGGCGTTCGACCGCACCGTCGCACAGCATCCGCAGGGTGAAGCGCTGGTGGTGCGTCATCAGCAACTTCGCTACAGCTGGGCGCAATTGGCGCAAGCCGTCGACCTGCACGCCAGGGCGCTGTTGGCGCTGGGGTTGCAGGTAGGTGACCGCCTCGGCATCTGGGCGCCGAATTGCGCACAGTGGTGCATCACCCAGTTCGCCAGCGCCAGGATCGGGGTGATCCTGGTCAACATCAATCCGGCTTACCGCAGCGCTGAACTGGAGTACGTATTGAAGCAGTCCGGCTGCCAATGGCTGGTCTGCGCCGGCGCTTTCAAAACGTCTGATTACCACGCGATGCTGCAAGGCCTGGTACCGGAACTGGCCGAGCAATCCATCGGCCAGTTGCAGTGCGAGCGCTTGCCCGACTTGCGCGGGGTGATCAGTCTCGACGCTTGTCCACCGTCGGGCTTCTTGCCCTGGTCGCAGTTGAGCGACCTAGGCGCCGGGGTCGCGCCCGGTGACTTCAAGGCCCGGCAGGACAGTCTGCATTTCGACCAACCGATCAACATCCAGTACACCTCCGGCACCACCGGTTTTCCCAAAGGTGCCACCCTCAGCCACTACAACATCCTCAACAACGGGTACATGGTCGGCGAGAGCCTCGGGCTGACGGCCAGTGATCGCCTGGTGATTCCGGTGCCGCTGTATCACTGCTTTGGCATGGTCATGGGCAATCTGGGGTGCATCACCCACGGCAGCACGATGATTTACCCGAACGATGCCTTCGACCCGTTGCTGACACTGAGTACCGTTGCCGAAGAGCAGGGCCACGGCGCTGTACGGCGTGCCGACGATGTTCATCGCCATGCTCGATCAACCCCGACGCGGTGAATTTGATCTGTCGAGCCTGCGCACCGGGATCATGGCGGGAGCGACCTGTCCGATTGAGGTGATGCGTCGGGTCATCAGCGAGATGCACATGAGCGAAGTGCAGATCGCCTACGGCATGACCGAGACCAGTCCGGTGTCGTTACAGACCGGTCCTGCCGACGATCTGGAGTTGCGCGTCACCACTGTCGGGCGAACCCAGCCACAACTGGAAAGCAAAATCATCGACGAGACTGGCAACATTGTTGCCCGAGGGGTTATCGGTGAACTCTGCACCCGTGGCTACAGCGTGATGCTCGGTTACTGGAACAACCCGCAAGGCACGGCCGAGGCCATCGACGAAGCTGGCTGGATGCACACGGGGGACCTGGCGAGCATGAACGAGCAGGGTTACGTGTGCATCGCCGGGCGCAACAAGGACATGATCATTCGCGGTGGCGAGAACATTTATCCCCGGGAGCTGGAAGAGTTTTTCTTCACTCACCCGGCAGTGGCGGATGTGCAGGTAATCGGCATTCCCAGCGAGAAGTATGGCGAGGAGATCGTGGCCTGGATCAAGTTTCACCCCGGCCATAGCGCTAACGAACTGGAACTGCAAACCTGGTGCAAGGAGCGTATTGCACACTTCAAGACACCGCGTTACTTCAGGTTCGTCGAGGAATTCCCGATGACCGTGACCGGCAAGATCCAGAAGTTCCGAATGCGCGAGATCAGTGTCGAGGAACTCAAGGCGATACCGTAGGAACGAGCGGCGCGGCGATCCGATCTGCCCGGGCAGGTCGGATCGCCGCGCGCGCCAACAGATTTTGGTGAATTGCAGACAGCACAAAGGGGAGCCGAGGCTCCCCTTTAATTTTTTGTTACGTGCTCTTTTTTATTATTAAGGGGCGGTCTGTTGTTGTTTTTGGCAACCGTGACCCTTTACTGCTGTTTTGGGCGATCCCCATCCGGGATCAAGAGCAAACGTATTTTTTTGAGCGCTGATCTGCTTTTTCGCCAAGCGATCCAACCAGTTCGGGAGCTACCTGAAGGTAGTTTTATTGTTCTCTGCCCGGTTGCGGGTGGCTGCGTGCAGCACCCTGAAAAGCACACCTTCTCCAAAAAAATCTGTTAGCTGCGTCTCTGCCGTGTTGTTTTTGTTATGTCAGAGTCGTTACGTCTTATTTTTATTAGGTTTGCTGCTTTTTATTCTTGTTATGCCATAGAGATAGCAGAAGCCGTGCCAACTCTGAAAAGCCCTTTAAAATCAGGCTTCTAATATTTTGTAGGACAATTCTTTCATAAAAATCCTGTCAGTTTGTTTCCGTGTTACTCGTTTGAGTGAGGGGGCGGTAACACCCGGACACATCACTGGGCGCTACGTGCCTTCGCGACGCGCGAACCGGTGGGGCGGCCCAGTACGTTGCAGATTTGTTGGCCCGCCAGGATCAGGCGCTCCATGTCGACGCCGGTCTCGATACCCAGGCCGTTGAGCAGGTACAACACGTCTTCGGTGGCGACGTTACCGCTGGCGCCCTTGGCATACGGGCAGCCGCCGAGGCCTGCGATGGAGCTGTCGAACACCGTGATGCCTTCCAGCAGGCTGGCGTAGATATTGGCCATGGCCTGGCCATAAGTGTCGTGGAAATGCCCGGCGAGTTTGTCCCGTGGTACGTCGGCCGAAACCACCTCGAACATTGTGCGCGTGGCACCTGCGGTGCCGGTGCCGATGGTGTCGCCGAGGGAGACCTCGTAGCAGCCCATGGCGTAGAGCTCGCGCGCGACCATGGCGACTTGCGCAGGCGGGACGTTACCTTCGTAAGGGCAACCCAGCACACAGGACACGTAACCGCGCACGCTGATGCCATGCTGTTTGGCGGCGTCCATGATCGGCACGAAACGCGCCAGGCTTTCGCTGATCGAGCAATTGATGTTGCGTTGGGAGAACGCTTCGGACGCGGCGGCAAACACCGCGACTTCCTTGACCCCGGCCGCGATGGCGTCTTCAAACCCGCGCAGGTTCGGTGCCAGTGCGCCGTAGGTCACGCCAGGTTTGCGCTGGATCTGTGCGAAGACCTCGGCAGAGCCGGCCATCTGCGGCACCCATTTGGGCGAAACGAAACTGCCGACTTCGATGTAACCGAGGCCCGCAGCGCTCAGGGCGTCGACCAGTTGTACCTTGTCCGCGACGCTGATGGGTTGGGCTTCATTTTGCAGGCCATCGCGCGGGCCGACTTCGACAAGGCGTACGTGGGTTGGAAGGGACATGGGGTTCGACCTGTTGTAATTGTCTGAATACTGCGAAGGCCTCTGTGGGAGCGAGCAACCCCGCTCCCACAAGGGGTGGTGTAGACCTACTGAACCGATTCCTGACTTTTGAGCGTTTGTTCCAGCGCCTGGACACAGCGCTCTTCAGCGGTGTCGAGTTCCAGTTTCATCTGTTCGATATCAAGCAGCTGCTGTTCCAGCTGCTCCCGGCGCTCACTGATTTTTACCAGCATGCTGTGCAGTTGCTTGGTGTTACCGCTGGAAGGGTCATAGAGCTCAATCAACTCGCGGCATTCGGCCAGGGAAAAACCGATGCGCTTGCCCCGCAGGATCAGCTTCAGACTGACTTTGTCGCGGGGCGAATAGATGCGTTCCTGGCCTCGTCGCTCGGGGCTGAGCAGACCTTGTTCCTCGTAAAAGCGAATGGCCCGCGTGGTGATGTCGAGCTCGCGGGCGAGGTCGGAGATGCTGTAAGTCTGGCTGCTCATGGGCGGGCTCTTGAAAGGTCTTGGCGTTAAGCTAATGGCAGGTTGACGTTTACGTCAAGACCGTGGCGCTTTGGTGTTCTTGCTGGCCACATCGCGAGCAGGCTCGCTCCCGCATTGGAATTGCGTTCACCTCGGTCCAGAGTGGGAGCGAGCCTGCCTGCGATGAACGATAACGCGGTGCATTTCCTACACCTTGTCGTGCTTCTTCTCATGCGCCGTCACCTGCTGGCACAACTCGATCATCTGCTCGCGCATCCAGCGGTTCGCCGGGTCCTGATCGGTGCTTTCGTGCCAATACAAGTGGGTTTCCACCGGCGGTACATCGTTGACCGGGAGGTTGAAGGCGTGCAGGTCATGACGACGGGCAAACCGCTCCGGCACGGTCATCACCATGTCGGTCTGCTGCAACACTTGCGATGCCATCAGGTAATGCTGCGAGCGCAGGGCGATCTTGCGCTGGATGCCCATTTTGCCCAGCGCCAGGTCCACATGGCCGAGGCCGCTGCGACGGCTGGAGATGTGGATGTGAGTCAGCGACAGGTAATCATCGAGGGTGAGTTTTTCCTTGCTCGCCAGCGGATGCCCCTTGCGCATGGCGCACACGTAACGGTCCTCCATCAACTTGACGTGGCGCACTTGCGGGTCGGTGTTGAGCGGTGCGTCGACAGCAAAATCCAGGCGCCCGGCCGCCAGGTCCTTGGTGGTTTCGCGGCGTTTTGACAGAAAACTCTCAATAATCACCGTAGGCGCCAGGCGTCGCAGGCGTTGGAACAGCGGCGGCAGGATCACCGCTTCGGTGAGGTCGGTCATGCTGATGCGGTAGGTCTTGGCCGCCTGCAACGGGTTGAAAATCCGGCTTTCCTGCACCGAGATCCGCAGCAGCGACAGGGCGTTGCGCACCGGGCCGATGATGTTTTGCGCCATCGGCGTGGGCACCATGCCCTGGGCGGTGCGCACGAACAGCGGGTCGTTGAACGTCTCGCGCAGGCGGGCCAGAGCGTTCGACACCGCCGGCTGGGTAATGCCGATTATCTGCCCGGCGCGGGTCAGATTGGCTTCGGTGTAGATCGCGTCAAAGACGATGAAAAGGTTGAGATCGACCTTGCTCAGATTCATGGCGCTTCGCTCTTATTGTGGGGCTCTCGATCAGCCGATCATATATCGGTGATGAATGTTAATACACGCCGAGAATAGGTTAGGTAAATTATCAACGCTGATCTAGCATCGATTCATGACCTCAACAACCTGTTCAACACCTCGTCAAAAAAGGTAGAGCTGCCATGGATTTCGCCTATTCCCCCAAGGTTCAGGAACTGCGTGAACGCGTGACCGCGTTCATGGATGCTTACGTTTATCCAGCCGAAGCGGTGTTCGAGCGTCAGGTCGCCGAAGGCGATCGCTGGCAGCCGACGGCGATCATGGAAGAGCTGAAAAACAAGGCCAAGGCCGAAGGCCTGTGGAACCTGTTTTTACCGGAGTCGGAATTGGGCGCCGGCCTGACCAACCTGGAATACGCACCCCTGGCGGAAATCATGGGCCGCTCCTTGCTCGGGCCGGAGCCGTTCAACTGCTCGGCGCCGGACACCGGCAACATGGAAGTGCTGGTGCGTTACGCCAATGAAGAGCAGAAACAACGCTGGCTGGCGCCGCTGCTGCGTGGCGAGATCCGTTCGGCGTTCGCCATGACCGAACCGGACGTGGCGTCTTCCGACGCCACCAACATGGCTGCCCGTGCCGTGCGTGACGGCGATGAGTGGGTGATCACCGGCAAAAAATGGTGGACGTCGGGCGCTTGCGACCCGCGCTGCAAAATCCTGATCTTCATGGGCCTGAGCAATCCCGATGCGCCGCGTCATCAGCAGCACTCGATGATTCTGGTGCCGGTGGATGCCCCAGGTGTGAAGATCGTGCGCCCGCTGCCGGTGTTCGGGTATGACGATGCGCCACACGGTCACGCCGAGGTGTTGTTCGACAACGTCCGGGTGCCTTACGAAAACGTGTTGTTGGGGGAGGGCCGTGGATTTGAAATTGCCCAGGGTCGTCTTGGCCCGGGGCGGATTCACCACTGCATGCGCTCGATCGGCATGGCGGAGCGGGCACTGGAATTGATGTGCAAACGCTCGATCAATCGCACGGCATTCGGCAAGCCGCTGGCACGCCTGGGTGGCAACATCGACAAGATCGCCGATTCGCGGATGGAAATCGACATGGCGCGGCTGCTGACGCTCAAAGCGGCGTACATGATGGACACCGTGGGCAACAAGGTCGCGAAAAGCGAAATCGCCCAGATCAAAGTGGTCGCGCCTAACGTGGCGTTGAAGGTCATCGACCGGGCGATCCAGATCCATGGCGGCGCCGGGGTTTCCAATGATTTCCCGCTGGCCTACATGTATGCAATGCAGCGCACTTTGCGTCTGGCCGATGGCCCGGACGAAGTACACCGCGCCGCAGTCGGCAAGTTCGAAATCGGCAAGTACGTGCCTGAAGAGATGCTGCGCAGCGGGCATTGATGAGCGTGTGAACCGGCGGTATTGATCGTTCCCATGGGGAACGATCAGGCCGTTCAGTAAATACGGACCTCCACCCGCCGATTCTTGATCCGTCCCTCATTGCCGCTGTTGGCGGCCACCGGCATCTTGCTGAATGACGGGTTCGACGTCGCCGATCAGTTCAGTTCAAGCCAGATCGGTGCGTGGTCCGACGGTTTTTCCATGCCGCGCAAATCGTAGTCGACGCCAGCCGCCTTGACCCGTGGCAACAGCCCTTGGGAGGCCATGATCAGGTCAATGCGCAGGCCACGCTTGGGCTCGTCTTCAAAGCCGCGGCTGCGGTAATCGAACCAGCTGAAACGGTCGTTCACGTCCGGGTTGAGGTGCCGGAAACTGTCCACCAACCCCCAGTTTTTCAAGCGTGCCATCCACTCGCGCTCTTCCGGCAGGAAGCTGCATTTGCCGGTTTTCAGCCAGCGTTTCATGTTGTCCGGGCCAATGCCGATGTCGCAGTCTTCCGGGGAAATGTTCACGTCGCCCATGACCACAAGCGGTTGGTCGTTGCTGAAACGGGTTTCGAGCAGCGTCTGCAAGTCGTTGTAGAAACGTTCCTTGGCCGGGAACTTGGTCGGGTGGTCGCGGCTTTCACCTTGTGGGAAGTAGCCGTTCATGATGGTCACCGGCGTGCCGTTGGCATCGGCGAAAGTGCCCCAGATGAAACGCCGCTGAGCGTCTTCTTCATCGCTGGCAAAGCCTTTGTGCAGTTCAATCGGTGCCTGGCGCGACAGCAGGGCGACACCGTAATGACCTTTTTGCCCGTGGTAATGCACGTGGTAGCCCAGGGCCTGGACTTCGGCCAGCGGGAACTGGTCGTCATGGACCTTGGTTTCCTGCAGGCCAATGACGTCTGGCTGGTGCTTCTCGATCAGCGCCGCCAGTTGATGGGGGCGGGCGCGCAGGCCATTGATGTTGAACGAGACGATCTTCATGGTCGGCAGTCCTGGCAAAGCGGTTTCGAAATAAGTCCTCGGCCAGTCTTCATGGGCCTTTGAGGGGTGTTTACGCAGATGAACGCGGCACAGTGTAGCAACCCTGCCCCTGGAATATGTAACCTGCGATGTTGCTGGCAGGGCGCCGAAGGGCCGCTTCAAGGTTGCCCACGCACTGTTTTTGTACGGTCAATCTTGCCGCCCTGGCAAAGCGCTGATGTCAGCGAACCTGTAGGGCAGAGGGCGGCGTGGCAGCAGGACGGATGCACTGCTAATGTCCTAGGACGAGGGAACGAACGCCATGGCACCGGGTTCGTACCCACAAGAGCGGGGCCTTTATGAGCTGCGCCCAGGGAGATCAACCGTCATGCCTGAAACCTCGACCGCCATTGCCGACATCCACCGGCTCGACAGCGGCTATTCGCGTGAAGCCCGCTCGTTGCTGTATCACGCATACCGCCATGAACCGACCTTCAAGTACTTGTTCGAGGCCGAACGGCCCGGTTATGAGCAGCGGGTACGGGCGACGGTGCGCGAGTTGGTCAAACAGCACTTTCTTCAGGATTTACCCGCCATCGGGCTGGTGGTCAATGACCGATTGATCGGCATGGCGCTGATCGCGCCGCCGCAACGTCGGCTGGGGATTACCGAAAGCTGGGCCTGGCGCTTGCGCATGGTGCTCAGCACCGGATTTCGCTGCACGCGGCGTTACCTGGATTACCACATGGCCGTGGCGGCGTGCATACCCTCGGACTCGGTGCATGTCTTGCCGTTGCTGGGGATTCATCCGCAGTTCCAGGGCAAGCACTTCGGCGAGCAGCTACTCGAAGCCGTGCACAACTGGTGCGCCGTCGACGAGCATTCCCAGGGCGTGGTACTCGACACGGGCAATCCGCGTTACCTGGAGTTCTACAAACGCCAGGGTTACGAGGAGATCGGTGAGGTGGCGGTCGGCCCGATCCTGGAGCATGTGTTTTTCCACGCCAACCCGCAGGTGTTGCACCGCGCTACGGCTTGAGGGCGAACTTTTGTTCAGATTGTTCGCTCTATCAGGCTCTCACGCTCGTGATAGCATCCGCGCCTATGAAATTTCCAGGAAGATTTACCAGCGGTTTGCTGGTGCTGTTCAGCAGCACGGCGGCCCTGGCACACAGTGAATTGGACGTGCGGATCAAACCGTCCAACGACGAACTCAAGGCCAACATTGAAGGGTACATCGGCGATCTCGGCGATCGCGATGAAGCTGCCTTGTTGCGCTTCAGTCGTGGCGCCGAAGAGCAGGCGCGCAAGGCTGCCCAGGCGTTGGGTTATTACCAGCCCCATATAGAAAGCACGGTCAAGGACGGCAAATCGCCAAGGCTGGTGCTGACCATCGACCCCGGCGAACCCATTCACCTGCGCAACGTGACCGTGCGCATCGACGGCGCGGCGGCTGCGCTCAAGTCCTTTCGCGTGCCCAAAAGCGATCTGCTCAAACCCGGTGCAGTGCTCAACCATGGCCATTACGAAGACGCCAAGCGGCTGATCCAGAACCAGGCCTCGCGCTACGGTTTTTTCAGTGGGCGTTTTACCAGTCAGAAGCTGTTGGTCGACCCGCTGGCCGGGGTGGCCGACATCGAATTGATCTACGACAGCGGCCCGCGTTATGCGCTGGGCAAGGTCAGTTTTACCGGCGACACACCGTTCGACGAAGACCTGCTGCAACGCATGGTGCCGTTCAAGAGCGGCGCGCCTTATGACTCCGAGCTGATCGCCGAACTCAATCAGGCCCTGCAATCGAGCGGCTATTTTGACTCGGTGCGCGTTGACGCCGCACCGACCGCGGCGGCCAACGACGTGATTCCGGTGGCCGTCAAACTCGACACCCGCAAGCCGCGCACCATGGGCCTTGGCCTGGGTTTTTCGACAGACGTCGGGCCACGTGCCAAGGCCAACTGGACCCGGCATTGGGTCAACCCCCAAGGTCACAGCTATGGCTGGGAGGCCGAGTTGTCGGCGCCTCGGCAAAACGTCGGCCTGTGGTACGACATTCCACTGGACCCGCCGCTCACCGACAAATTGCGGTTTGCCGGTGGCTATCAGTATGAAGAACTGGCCAACACGGACAGCCTGAGCAAGTTGCTCACCCTGGGCCCGGAATGGCACAGCAAGTTGCCCAGCGGCTGGCAGCGGGTGATTTCGCTTAAATGGCAACGTGAGGAATACCGCCTCGGCGATGACTCGGGCCTCAGTAATTTGCTGATGCCCGGCGTCAGCTACTCCTATTTGCGCAGCGACAATCGCATCGATCCGCACAACGGTTATCGCCTGCAATTCGACACCAAGGTGGCGAAGGAAGGGTTGGCCTCGGACACCAATTTGCTCTACGGCACAGCACTGTTCAAAGGCCTGACCACGGTCTGGGACAACCACCGGTTGCTCGGGCGCGTGCAGGTCGGTGGCAGCGCCACCAACGGCTACAAATCCGTTCCGCCGTCATTGCGCTTCTTCGCCGGTGGCGACCAGAGCGTGCGGGGTTACGACTACCAGAGCCTGTCCCCGGAGAACGCCGACGGTGACCGAATCGGTGGCCGCTACATGGTCGCGCTCAGTGCGGAGTATCAATACTCGATTGCCGAAAAATGGCGGATCGCGACCTTTGTCGACCAGGGCAACTCCTTCAACAAACTCGAACTGCCGAACCTCAAGACCGGTGTCGGTGTCGGCGTGCGCTGGGTGTCACCCGTGGGCCCGATTCGCCTCGACCTGGCTCATGCGCTGGACGACGACGGCGGTATTCGTTTGCACTTTTCCATGGGGCCTGAGCTGTGAAGCGTGGTTTGAAAATAGCGCTGCTGGCGGTTCTCGCGCTGCTGATGCTGGTTATAGCGACGGTGGTTACGGTGCTCGGCACACAGGCCGGCAGCCGTTGGGTCCTGAGCCAGGTGCCGGGTTTGACGGTGGACAATTTTCAGGGCCGGTTGGGCGGTCAATGGAGTGCCGATCACCTGCTGTGGCAACAAGCGGGCAGTCGTGTCGAGTTGAACCGACCATTACTGGCCTGGTCGCCGCTGTGCCTGGCGCGCATGACCCTGTGCATCGAGCAGTTGAAGGTCGATCAGGTCAGTTTGCAGTTCGCCCCCGGCAGCGAAAAAAGCAGTGGGCCGATCAGCCTGCCTGAGCTGAAACTGCCGGTGGCGATTCAGTTGGGCGACGTGCAGGTCGGCAGCCTGATACTGGACGGCAGCGAGCAGCTCAAAGACCTGAAACTGGCTGCTCACTGGACCGCCAAGGGTTTGCAGATCGACTCTGTTCACCTGCAACGTGACGACCTGGGCCTGGACCTTTCCGGGCTGCTGCAACCGACCGGCAACTGGCCGCTGAGCGCTGAAGGCACACTGACTTTGCCGGCGCCGGGCAACACGCCGTGGGCGCTGGCGCTGAAAGTCGATGGCGACCTGCTGAAAACCCTTAACCTCAACGCCGACAGCAGCGGTTACCTGCAAGGTCGCCTGAGTGGTGAACTGCAACCGCTGGCGGACAACTTGCCCGCCAAGGTGCGCATCACCGCCGATGGCTTCAAGGCCAGCGCCGATTTGCCCGACACCTTGCAACTTGACCAGTTGGAACTGACCGGCAATGGTGACCTGAAGAACGGCTATCAACTGCTCGGCAAAGCCACAGTGCCAGCCGAGCAAGGCCCGGTCGCGTTGCTGCTGCAAGGCAAGGTCGACGCCAAGGGCGCGCAGATCGCCGGCCTGGAGCTGAATGCCAACGCCCAGCAAAACCTGAAACTGAGCGGGCAGCTCGATTGGTCCGAGGGCCTGAGCGCGGAAGCAAAAATCGATTGGCTGGATTTCCCGTGGTACAGGCTGTACCCGTTGATTGATGAGCCTCAGGTTGCGTTGCGCAGCTTCAATGGCGAGGTGTCCTACCGCGATGGCAATTATCTGGGCAACTTCAAGGCTGCGCTGGATGGCCCGGCCGGGGCGTTCAGCCTGAGCAGCCCGTTCAGTGGCGACCTGACGAAAATCTTCCTGCCGGAATTCAAACTGGTGGCAGGGCAGGGCAAGGCCGAAGGGCATTTGAACCTGCAATTTGCCGACGGCATCGCTTGGGACACGGCATTGGACCTGTCGGCGATCAACCCAGCGTACTGGGTTGCCGAACTGCCGGGGACGTTGGCCGGGCCGTTGCGCAGCAAGGGTGAAATGAAGCATGAAACGCTCAGCCTGAACGCCGACCTGGACCTCAAGGGCAAACTGCGCGGTCAACCGGCGATCTTGCAGGCCAAGGCCGATGGCGGCGCTGAACGCTGGAATCTGAGCGCGCTGCACATCCGCCTCGGCGACAACCGCATCGACGGCACCGGCAACTTGCAACAGAAGCTCACCGGCCAGCTCGACATCAAGGCGCTGCGTCTTGGCCAGCTCTGGCCGCAATTGCGCGGGCAGCTCAATGGTCGAGTCGATGTCGGCGGAACGCTCAAGGCGCCCCAAGGCAAACTCAGCCTGCAAGGTACGCAACTGGCGTTCGACGACAATCGCCTGCAAAGCCTGAACCTGGACGCCAATCTCGACAGCGCGCAACGGGCGAAGATCGACCTCAAGGGCAGCGGCATTCAGGCCGGCGACACCCAATTGGGCGCCCTCACCGCCAGCGCCCAGGGCGATATCAAAAACCAGAAGCTGCAACTGGACCTGCAAGGGCCGTTGCTGAAACTGGCGTTGGGTCTGGACGGTGCGCTGGACAAAGGCAACTGGCGCGGCCGGTTGGCCAGTGGCGACGTACAGGCCGGCGGCCAGGACTGGAAGCTGCAGAGCCCGGCAAAAGTCGAACGCCTGGCCGATGGTCGGCTGACGTTCGGCGCTCATTGCTGGATGTCCGGCCCGGCCAGTTTGTGTGGCGAGGATCAGCGCCTGATGCCTGAGCCGAAACTGCGTTACCACCTCAAGCAATTCCCGATCGACAGCCTGGCGCAATGGTTGCCGAAAGACTTCGCCTGGCAGGGCAAGCTCAACGCGGACGTGCAACTGGACTTGCCGGCCAGCGGCCCGAAAGGCCAGGTCATGGTCGATGCCAGTGGCGGTACGCTGCGCATCAAGGAAAAAGACCAGTGGCTGGATTTCCCCTACCAGACCCTGAAACTGACCAGCACCCTTAACCCGAAACGCATCGACACGCAGCTCGATTTTGTCGGTGGCAAGCTGGGCGAGTTGAGCGTTCAGGCGCAGATCAATCCGCTGGCCAAGAGCAAGCCGTTGAGCGGCTCGTTCCGCCTCAATGGTCTGGATGTGTCGGTGGTGCGGCCGTTCGTGCCAATGGTCGAAAAACTGACCGGGCGCTTGAACGGCAGCGGCAGTTTGTCGGGCGGTTTGCTGGCGCCTCAGGTCAACGGCAACCTGACCCTCAGCGACGGTGAAATCGCAGGCTCGCAGTTGCCGACCAGCCTTGAAGCGTTGCAGGTTCAGGCACAGATTGCCGGCGAAAGCGTGCAGCTCAACGGCAGTTGGAAAAGCGGCAAGGCCGGGCAGGGCAGCGTGAACGGGCACATCGCCTGGGGCCAGGCGCTGTTGGTGGATGTGAGCCTCAAAGGCACGCAACTGCCGGTGACGGTCGAACCGTATGCGGCGCTGGAAGTGGCGCCGGACCTGCACATCTCGATCAATAACGAGCAACTGAAGATTGCCGGCAAGGTGCGTGTGCCCAAGGGCGAGATCACGGTGCGCGAGTTACCGCCCTCGACGGTCAAGGTCTCTGACGACACGGTGATCGTCGGTCACCAGACCGAAGAGGGCAAACCGCCGATGGCCATGGCGATGGATGTGGATGTGGTGGTGGGCGAGGATAAACTCAGCTTTGCCGGGTTCGGCCTGACCGCCAACCTGCAAGGCCAGGTACACATCGGCGACAACATGGACACCCGTGGCGAGCTCTGGCTCAACGATGGCCGTTATCGGGCCTACGGCCAGCGATTGACGGTGCGCCGTGCGCGGTTGTTGTTCGCCGGCCCTCTCGACCAACCGTACCTGGACATCGAAGCGGTGCGCCAGACAGATGACGTGATCGCCGGTATCCGCCTGAGCGGCAGCGCCGAGCAGCCGACCACGCAGATCTTCTCGGAACCGGCCATGAGCCAGGAACAGGCGCTGTCCTATCTGGTGCTCGGGCGTCCGCTGACCAGCAACGGTGAAGACAACAACATGCTCGCGCAGGCTGCATTGGGGCTGGGCCTGATGGGCAGTTCCGACCTGACCGGCAGTCTGGCCAAGGGCCTGGGCATCCAGGACTTTCAGCTCGACACCCAGGGCAGCGGCACCACTACCAGCGTGGTGGCCAGCGGCAACATCTCCGAGAAACTCAGTTTGCGTTATGGCGTTGGCGTGTTCGAACCGGCCAACACCATCGCCTTGCGTTACAAACTGAGCAAGAAGGTTTATCTGGAGGCTGCCAGCGGAGTCGCCAGTTCGCTGGACATCTTCTACAAGCGGGATTTCTAACTCCCCGATCAAGGTCGGCCCCCTGCGGCGAAGGGGCTGACCTCGACCCACAATGATTGCGCAAGTCGCCGTTTCAGTGACGTCCTTGCAGACATCAATCGTTCATGAGTTGTTTGCCCAGATACCCGTCACACGCTTGCAACTGTTTGTTTAGAGGCCTCTGTAACAGTCTTCTAATAATTAGAAACAAATGCCCAAAGCACGAATTCAAAACCCATCTATCTTCAATTTCGCACGGCGCCTGTTGTAGTCTTTTTCTGTAGGACACTAGGCGTGTTTAAGTGCGTCCCATAAATCAGGAACCTCAGCGTTAAACGTTGAAGGCATGCTTGTGGCTGAAGCAGTTGCTCTAGGCGCGACCGTTAAAGGTATCTGTTTTTGCAACACCACAATGCTCTAACTCTATGATTAAAAAGGAAGCGATATGAACAGTGGAACTTGTTTGATGAAGACGGGTGTTCGTCCTGATGCGATGAAAACAGGCGTGCGTCCTGATGCAATGAAGACTGGCGTTCGCCCGGATGCGATGAAGACGGGTGTGCGTCCCGATGCAATGAAAACAGGCGTGCGCCCTGATGCGGCGAGCCTGATCTGATCGTAAGCCGGCTGCTGCGCGGGTTGGGCAGCCGGCTTACCTCGACGGTGTCACACAATGTTCAGTGATGGTGGGTAGAGGAAGGTCATTCATGTTTGATAAAGAAGTATGGGAAGGCTTCGAAGAAAAAACCAACTCAGGACGGGACCCCTTTCTTTTTGAGTCGTTACTTCCACTTGCCACAGGCTTTGCCACAGCCAAGACAGTGGAGTCCGCTTTTTATGCACTGCAGGACCGCAACTTGCGTGAAGCCCTGGACTGTCGCATTCGGGTTTACGACGGAGAAAATCGCCGGGACGATTTGATTGAAGGTGCCTTCTCTCAAGATACCCTGCCAGATGAAGCGCTTATGGGGTTTATGCAGCGCCTTACGGGTAAAGAGCGATTCAGTCTGGTTGTAAACAATCTTGAACAGGCCAGTCCAAAACTGGCGGCTGACTTTGGCCAATTGATTCAATCGTTCTTCGACTACAAGGGATTTCCTATTGGCGGGGTGGAACAAGCCGCGTTCTGTGGTAACTACTCGGGTACTGCCTTTGGTATTCATGAGGGCTTCGAACATGCCTTTCTCTGTCATCTTGGCCCGGGCGTAAAAGACTTTTACTGTTGGTCCAGGGAACTTTATGTCGAGATGGTGGGGCACCGTGCGCCCACTTTCGCGGATTCCGAAGCCTATGAACGATTGCTGGAAACAGCCACTTTGCATGTCCTTAAACCGGGCGACGTACTGTACTTGCCGGCTTCCGTTTATCACATTGGGCGCCAGGACCAATACTCTGTTTCTGTCGCGTTGCCGTTCTATACCTATCCGTTGAAGCGGTTTCTGTCAGGGAAAGTGATTCCGGCGCTCAGTGACCTGACGCTGCCTTTCGATGAAGAAGGCATGTCGGCGCTCGTGCCGTTGAAAAATGACAATCCGCTGTTGAGTCCGGTGACCGAACTGTTGGAGTCGACCGTTCGGTCCTGGGTCGATAATGAACTCCCTCATTACCTCAATTATTACTGGCATCGGCTGCGCAGCAATGGCGGTTGGGAGTTGCCCAGAGCCATCAGCGAAAACCTGCTGCTAGACACCCGACTGTCTGCGCCTGAGCGCGTGCAGCGAGGTTCGGTGGTGTCACTGCGCCAACCTTTCCTGGCCTCGTATGAGGCGGGTCTGGATTGCGGTCGTGATGAGTTTCGGGTGTTTATCGGGGCCCAAAGTATCGTCTTGGCTGATCCGCACGGGCGTCTTATCAGTCTGCTGGAACGGCTCAACCAGCGGGAGTCCGTCAATGTAGACGCCGATGAGTTGATTGAGCTGCTGAGCGAGATGTCCCGTACCGGCGGGCTCCACTGCCATTAATCGATTGTTCAAGGAGGATTAGCCGATGTACAGAAACTTCCCCAGTCTGGTTGACGGTTATCTCAGCCAGTGTACCGACACCGATGCGCTGATCAATAAAGTCATACGAGAAGGCAAAGCGGCGGTTTCCGGTCGCGAACTGATTGCCGGGCACTTGAACCCGATGATCGCCAGTCTCTATCAGAAGATCCATGACCTGGTTGATCCCAAGAGTCTCTCGAAAGAAGAAGCGCAGTTGTACATTGCCGAACTGTCTGTGTTTGCGCGCTACAACTCCACCATGCTGCTACGGGCGGCAGAGACCGTCAGAGGCTTCTGCCCCGAGCTGGCTCAGGAGTTGACGCGCAATTTCCTGGAGGAGGGGGGCGAGAGAGGCAAGCTGCCTGCCCACTATGTGGTTTTCAGTGGTGCGCTGATTGAGGACCTTGGCTTGCGGGTCAATGGCTGGATGCCCCGTACCGACTCGACACGCTCGCTTATCTCGTTGATTGATGTCCTGACCTGGTCGCATTGCCCTTCCACCATACTGGGCATGTACTACGCAACCGAAGCCGTTGCCATTGCCGAGACCCAGTTGCTGCGGGAGATCACCGACCGGCTGGGCACGGTCCTGGGGCTGGGGTCGGGTCGCTCGCTGAAGCGTCTTGATTTCTACTACCGGATGCACCTGGATGATGATCATGTTGCGGCCACAGGCAGTGTGGCGGTCGAACAGGGTCACCAGGATGGCATCGCCCGGTTTATTCACGAGGCCGAACTCTTCAACTTCCTTCAACCGCAGATAGTTGACGGGTTCTTGCAGATGCTCAACCCGTTCGTCGACCAATGGGCCGAGATCCATAGCCTGGTGCAGGAAGGTCGGGCATCCAGGCACAAAGCCGCTTAATCACAAGGACGAGATCTTTGCATGAGTACTAAAAAACATGAGGGTGGATGCCTCTGCGGGCACATCCGATTCGTTGCCACGGGTGAGCCCCAAAACCCTCATACCTGCTCGTGCGGGATATGTCAGCGGCACTCGGGTGGGTTGACCCTGTGCTGGGTGGAGTTCTCAAAGGATGAAGTGCAATGGGTGGGCGAAGGCGGGATGCCGACCCTGTACCGATCTTCGGAGTACTCCAGCCGAGCCTTTTGCCCTCGCTGCGGCAGCACGCTGGGCGCCATTGATGATGCACCCACGGTCGCGTTGGTACTCGGCAGTTTCGACGCCAAGGGGCAAA
Organism: Pseudomonas purpurea; assembly: GCF_039908635.1. Taxonomy (NCBI): domain Bacteria; kingdom Pseudomonadati; phylum Pseudomonadota; class Gammaproteobacteria; order Pseudomonadales; family Pseudomonadaceae; genus Pseudomonas; species Pseudomonas purpurea. Next base: position 3,659,631 of record NZ_CP150918.1, on the reverse strand, counting down.
GTGCGCTGCGTCCCACAGCGCACTCCTTTACGTCCTCTCGGCCACGCTGGTGGAAAATCGACGTTGGGCTCAAAGGAAAGCCTGCGCCCTAGACTGAACGCTTTTTTGCCCTGGAAAAAGCCACGAACCCTGAGGTTTGCCCAAGCCAATGCATGACGGCCGCGAAGTGCCCCGACAGGGCATCCAGGCCTGGCAGGGGCGTGGCCGTCGAACGCTCAATTTCTCAATAAGGATATTAAGCAGCCATGCCGATTGAACCGGTTATCTACAAGTCCACCATGATGCGCCGCATCCGTCATCTGCTGGATCACGAAGGTTACTTCGAAATCATGACGCCGATACTGCGCAAGTTTCCTGGCGATGCAGACCGTCCCAGACTGCAATTGATGGATGGTCGCTGGCTCCGTGAGTCGTCAGCGTTTGCCTTGCGCTACAACCTGCAGTTCACACCGGCGGTTTACGAAATGGGCCCCAGTTTTCGTCCGGATGAACTGGACGCAACGCACTTGCCTGAATTCACCATGCTCGATCTCTACAAACGTGACGCCACCATCGATGAAATGCTGGACCTGGCGACACGCATCGTCAGCGAGTTTTATCCAGGGCCGATAGAGGTTTTGTCGTTCGGGGAGTTGATTCGCAAGGATCTGGGAATAGACCTGTTCTCGGACGAACACTCGGCCATGAAGTTGGTGGGCGCCTTCCAGGAGATGTACAACGATTATGAAATTTCTCCGCTGTGGTTGATCGACCGCTACATCACCGAAAATGTCGAACCGCTCTCCAAAGACCGTTGTGTGGTGGTCACGGACTTTCCGTTGCTGCCCGAAGTACGGGCCAAAAGAAGGCCAGGAACGGCGGCGATAGTGGACCGTTTCGAGATCCTTATCGATGCGATCGAAGTGGTCCACGGCTACACGGATGAAGATGATGCCGACCGGTTTGAGGAACAGGCCAGGCGCCTCAACAGTTTTGGCCCCGAGGACCAGCTCATGTGTGAACTGATGAGGTCCAACACCGTTCCCGCCGCGAGTTCAGGGTTTGGTATCGGCATCGAGCGGCTCTGCCGGACAGCGTTGGGTCTGGACACGATCGAGGTCTTTCGCACCGCGCGTCCGTTTTCCCGGAGTTAGTTGCGCAGCCACCCGGGCTCGACACGCCGCCACTTTATACCGTTTGGGACACCGAGCCCGGAGGTTCTATGCCTGTCTTTCATGAGTTGCTCGTCATGTCGTTCTACGCCTCGCTGATTCTGATAGTGCCGGGGCCGACCAATACGCTGCTGTTTTCTTCAGGGCTCAAGGTCGGGGTGCGCAGAACACTGCCTTTGGTGGTGGCAGAGGCCATGGGGTACGCCCTGGCTATTTTGACTTGGGGCTTTTTCCTGCTGTCTTTTGCCGCGAGCCGGCCTTGGCTGCTCGATGGCATCAAGTTGCTCTGTGCGGCGTACTTGCTGTGGCTGGCGTTCAAACTATGGCGAAACAGCCATGTCCTTCATGACACTCTGCGCAGGCCCGCCCACTTTTTCGAAGTGTTTTTGGCAACGTTGTTGAATCCCAAGGCATTCCTTTTCGCCAGCTCGGTCTTTCCGTTAAGTGCTTTCCAGTCCACTGAGCAGTTTGCCTGGGCGATGGGTGTGTTTCTGATTGCACTTGGGCCCATCGGAATACTGTGGGCGTCCCTGGGCAAGATTCTGACTTCCCGCCAGTCCTGGTCGAATCATACGGCGACTTTCCAGCGATCAGCCTCCGTGCTGCTGGGGGTGTTTTCGATGTCAATCGCTTACTCGACGATGGCCCTCCAGGACGACCTTCCCCAACGGGTCGCTCACCTGAGAGTGCTGCTGCCAATGGCTTAGATTCTGGCATCGGGGTTACTGGCCATTCTCATTACTCACTGTCACTGACAGGTTTCAGCGCTCGCCGCGAGGCTTTGGAGTCAGCTCAATGCCGTTAACACTTTCCAGAACAGGTATCGCCCTGGCCTTCAGTTGCGCGTTTGGCGTGGTCAAGGCCGAGGGCACGCTCACGCTCTACAATTGGGAAAGCTACACCAGTGCGCAGATGATCGAAAAGTTCGAAAAAGAGCACAACGTCGCGGTTGAGCTGGTTGAGTACGAATCCAGTGACACTGCGCTTGCCAAGGTTCGAGACCAGTCAGTGGCCGCGGATGTAGCGGTGGTGGCAGGCAATTATTTGCCCTTGTGGATAGCCGAGGACCTGGTGTTGGCGGCTCATCCATCCCAACTGGACAACTTCCGCAATCTGACTGCGCAATGGGTCGACCCGCCTTTTGATCCAGGGCGCAAATTTTCGGTGCCATGGGCGTGGGGAGTGGTGGGCGTTGCCATTCACACCGATGTCTACAAAGGGGATATCGACACTTGGTCTGTGGTGATTGATCCGCCCAAGGAACTGCAAGGGACGATTAACATTGGCGCGGACATGAACGAAGTCATCTACGCCGCCGTGCGTTATCACGGCGGCAAGATGTGTGATGCCGATCCGCAATTGTTGCGCCAGGTGCGCAATACCCTGGTCAAGGCCCGGCCGGCGTGGGCCTCCATGGAGTACGGCAGCGTACAGAAAATGGCCACCGGGCATTTCAAGGCCAGCATCGACTGGAACGGTGCCGCCTTGCGCCAGCGCATGATCAACCCGACGATCCGCTTCGGCCTTCCAAGGGAAGGCACGCAAATATTCAGTGACAACGTGGTGATCCTGAAGCGTTCCACGAACGTGGCGAATGCCAGGCTGTTTATGAATTTCATCATGGAACCGCGCAATGCAGCCTTGAACTCTGCCTTCCATGGTTACGCCAGTGCTGTGGCCGGTGCCGAACAGTTCATGCCCGCGTCCATGCGGGACGCTCCGGAGCTGAATATCCCGGCAGAGGTCTTGCGCAAGGCGCAGTTCACCTTTGCCTGCCCGGCAAACGTGCAAGAGCAGTACGCGGCAATCTGGACAGAACTTTCGCAGTAGGTTTGCGTCGGGCAGTGCCGAGTCGGCTGACGCCTCGGCTGGTTTCTTTCCGAAGGAAGGCACTCCCGTTCGCCTTGATCAGGGTCGATCACAATGTCGCATCCATCACCGCCACATCGCCGACGCTGGTTGATCCTTGCTTTGGTCTCCAGTGCCTTGCTGTTGATTTCAATCGATGGAACCGTTCTTTACGCGGCGTTGCCCCTGCTGACCCGGGACTTGCAGGCGAACGCTAACGAAAAACTGTGGATTCTGAATATCTACCCCTTGCTCGTTGCTGGTCTGTTACCGGGGCTGGGTGCGGCAGGTGACCGCTTGGGGAGCAAGCGATTGTTCGTCAGCGGTCTTGGTGTGTTTGCGCTGGCCTCGCTGATGTCAGCCTTTGCCACCCGCCCGCAATGGCTGATCCTGGGACGGGCGGTACTGGGCGTGGGGGCGGCGATGATGATGCCCGCGACCTTGTCGATCATCCGCCAGACCTTTGTCGATGAGCGCGAACGCTCCCTCGCCATTGGTGTGTGGGCCTCGGCGGCGGCTGGCGCGGCCGCACTGGGGCCGATTCTGGGAGGCGTCGTCCTGGAGTTTTATGGATGGGGGGCGGTGTTCTTGATCAACCTGCCGATCATTCTTGTCGTCTTGCCTTGCGCGCTCTATTTCATCCCGAGTCAACCCGTTCAGAAAGGCAAGGCCTGGGATGTTTCCGGCTCGCTACAGATCATGGTTGGCCTGGTGGGGGTGGTGTATGCCATCAAGGAGTTCGGTCGCCCCCAGCCTGACCTGTTTGTCGCAGCCTGTGCCATGGCGGTCGGTGTATCGCTGTTGATTGTGTTCGTTCGGCGCCAGCAGCGCGCGATGCACCCGCTTATAGATTTTCGTCTGTTTCGCGACCCGGTCTTCAGCGCCGGTATTGCCGCAGCGTTTTGCGCTTCGTTGGCATTGCTTGGCCTGGAGTTGGTGTTGACCCAGTATTTGCAACTGGTGCAGGACCTGACACCGTTGAAGGCGGCGCTCGTCATCCTGCCACTTCCCCTCACGGCGTTCTTCGCCGGGCCTTTGACGGGCTGGTTCCTGCCTACGTTCGGCAGTACGCGGGTGCTGACGGTCGCGTTGCTGATGTCGGGGCTGAGCATCGGCGCGCTGATGGTCTCGAACATGCCGTCAGCCTTTGCGCTGATGGGGTTGGGGGCGGGCGTGGGGGCCGCGATGACGGCGGCGTCGAGCATCATCATGCACCGGGCACCTGCCACCCAGGTTGGAATGGTTGCCTCGGTAGAAGAAGTCTCTTTCGAGTTGGGCGGGGCCTTGGGTGTTACGTTACTGGGAAGTCTGGCGGGCGGGATCTACAGCCGTTTTGTCGCATTACCCGAAGCGGCCGAATCGTTCGATCAGGCGGTAGACAGTCTGGATGGCGCGCTTATTGTGGCCGCCAAGGTCTCCCCTGAAATCGGGTTGCAGTTGATTTCAGCGGCCAAAGCAGCCTATCAAATGGCGTATGGCTCTGTTCTCGGTGCGGCGGCTGCGCTGTTGCTCGTCAGCGCGCTCAGTATTTACCTGCTCCTGCGCTCGCCCGCCACAGCTGCTGCCACGCCATGAGCCTTTATCCCCGGAGCATTCGAACATGCCGCTGAGTCATGCCAACCGCCTTGATGAACTCACCCGGGGGATGACCACGGCTGATCCGGCTGGGGCGCACATATACCGTCGTTTGATGGGGCAGGCCGTCGACATCGCGAGTCGCTGGTTGGAAACAGGCACGCTGTTTGACGGAACGCAGCCCGCCGCCCAGCGAAAAGCCTTGTCCGATCTGGACGTTTTCCCCCCGCAAGGGGTGGGTGACGAACAGGCGCTGGCCGATGCCGCCAGCTGTTTTCTCGACCATGCCTTGCAAGTCCACCACCCCCTTTGCATCGCCCATTTGCACTGTCCGACCACGTTGGCCAGCCAACTGGCCGAAGTCCTGATCAACGTAGCCAATCAGTCGCTGGACTCTTGGGACCAGAGTCCCTCCGCGACCTTTCTCGAACAGCATCTGGTGAGTGCGCTGCGTGCATGGACAGGCTACCCGGACGGCGACGCCGGTGTGTTTACCAGCGGGGGAACGCAAAGCAATTTGATGGGCCTGCTGCTTGCCCGTGATCGTTACGCTCTGCTTCGCTGGGGAGTGGACGTCAAGGAGCAGGGGCTTCCTGCGTGCGCCCAAGGGATGGTTGCCGTGTGTTCGCGCCAGGCGCATTTTTCGGTGCAACAGTCGCTGTCGTTACTGGGGCTGGGCAAAAACGCGGCGATACCCGTGTCCTGTGACCGGGACGGAAAAATGTCGGTGGACGACCTTAAGTGCACGCTCGCAAGGCTTGCGAGTGAATCGCGAACGCCCTTCGTGATAGTCGCTACAGCGGGCACCACGGACACGGGCGCCATCGATCCGCTCGACACCCTCGCCGACATCGCGCAGGCCCATGGGCTATGGCTGCACGTTGACGCGGCATGGGGCGGTGCCTTGCTGTTATCACACCGGTATCGCCACCGTCTGCACGGTCTGGACCGGGCGGATTCCCTGACGCTGGACTTCCACAAACAGTTTTTCCAGACCATCAGTTGCGGTGCGTTTCTGCTGCGTGACGCAGCGCATTTCGAACTCATGCGCACACACGCCGATTACCTGAACCCGCCGGAGGATGATCGGGACGGCTTGCCGAACCTGGTGACAAAATCGTTGCAAACCACCCGCCGTTTCGATGCGCTGAAGCTGTGGATGAGCCTGCGCAGTATCGGAACCCGTCAGTACGCGGCAATGATTGACCAGTGCATTGACCTGGCAGCCGAGGTCGCCAAGGTGATCGACGCCTCGGCAGCCTTCGAACTGGTCAGTTGCGGGCAATTGACCAGCGTTCTGCTGCGGGTTTGCACTCCCTTGCACGCAGCCGAGGATCGGGACGCACTGCATCGTCACATTGCCCAGACATTGTTTGAGCAGGGAATCGCCAACCTGGGCGTCACCCGTCATGCCGGTTTGATCACCCTGAAAATGACCTTGTTGAATCCCGGGACCACAGGGGCGGATATCAACGCGCTACTCACGTCCATTGCCTCCCTGGCCGAAGGCGGTCTACCCGCAAAGTCATGAGCCGCATGGGCTGCCGCCTCAGCCGGGGACGGCATCACCAGTGCTTTCAATCACCCGGACCTGTGCATGAAGCGTGTGACGCGACCCCGTTGAAAACCCATTTCATTGTTTGAAGACGCTCAGTGCCGCTGATCACCTAATTACAAAGCTTCCTAACTATTACGTTGACATTGGCTGCCTAGGCAGTAACATCTCGACATACTTTCCCTGCCTAGGCAGCTAATGGGTGGTCAGATGAAGCATTTCAATCCCGACGATTTTCACAATTGCCACCTCGGGCTGCTGCTGGGGCGTGCGGCCTTGCTCAAGGACCGGCTGATCGACACGCACATGGAACCCCACGGCATCACGTCCGCGCAGTTCAAGGTGTTGATCATCATGGCCCAGTTCGGCGTCGATACGCCGGCGGAGCTGTGTCGTCACCTGTCGCTGGACAGCGGTTCGATGACTCGCATGCTCGATCGTCTGGAACAGAAAGGTTTCCTCACCCGCCAACGCTGCGAGGGTGACCGTCGCCAGGTGCGGCTGGTGCTGACGGAGGAGGGCCAACTGCTCGCCGACCGTCTGCCGCACATCGGCGCCGAGGCCATGAACGAACTGGCCGGCGCCATCACGCCAGAAGAGTTGAAGACCCTGGAACAGATCCTGAAGAAAATTTTGCTGGCCGCAGGTGACTCGATCACCTTGCTGCGGGTAGGTGACAAATGAGCAGTAAAACCTTGCGTACACGCCTCAGCCTGGTGCTGTTGGCCATGAGCCTGGCCGGTTGTGCCAGTTACAGCGGCCTGAACACCGAAGGCACTCGCCTCGATGCGAAAACCCTCAAGGCCGGGCAATCCCTGAGTGGCGTGACGCTGTCGCCGGCGGCCTGGCCGAAAAGCGACTGGTGGAAAAGCCTCGGCGACCCACAGCTCGACGGCCTGATCCGCGAAGCCCTGCACGACAGCCCGGACATGCAGATCGCCAGCGCTCGTGCTCACCAGGCCAGCGCCGCCGCCTATGCAGCCGACGCCGCGCGGATGCCGACCCTCGATGCCAGCGCCAGCGTCAGCCGTTCGCGACTGGCCCGCGATCAGGACCCGACCGGGGTCGGCGGCACCTACTCGACGGTGCGCAACATCGGCGCCAGTTTCAATTACACCTTCGACCTTTGGGGCGGCCAGCGTGCTGCCTGGGAGGCTGCGTTGGGCCAGGCCCGCGCGGCTGAAGTCGATCGGCAAGCCGCACAGCTGACCTTGTCGGCCGACGTGGCCCGCGCTTACAGCGATTTGGGGCAGGCGCACATTGTTTACGACCTGGCCGATGAAGACCTCAAGCGTACCCGGCAAATGCTCGACCTGAGCAAGCGTCGCCTGAGTTCCGGGATCGACAGCCAATACCAGTACCAGCAAACCGAAAGCCTGGAAGCCAGTTCCGAAGCGACCCTGATCGACGCCGAGAAGAAGCTCCAGAGCGCGAAAATCGCCCTGGCCGTACTGCTCGGCAAGGGCCCGGATCGCGGCAATGAAATCGCCCGGCCGAAAATCCTTCAGGCCAGCGCCGTGGCGCTGCCCTCGACACTGCCGGCCGAGTTGCTCGGTCGGCGTCCAGACCTGATCGCCGCACGCTGGCGGGTCGAGGCGGCGGGCAAGAACATCGACGCCGGCAAAACCCGCTTCTACCCCAACCTCAACCTGAGCGCGGCGGCGGGCGTCGAGTCGTTGTTGGGCGATGCGATGTTTGGTTCGGCGAGCCGTTTCCTCAACATTGCACCGACCGTGTCGCTGCCGATTTTCGATGGCGGCCGCTTGCGCGCCGACCTCGATGCGCGGGACGCCGACTACGACCTCGCGGTGGCGCAGTACAACAAAAGCCTGGTGAGCGCGTTGGGGGATGTCAGCGACACGCTCTCTCAATTGCGTGACGTCGGCCGGCAGATCGGCGCGCAGCAACACGCCACCGATATTGCCCAGGACTCATACAACACGGTGGTCCAGCGTTACGGTTCCGGCATCGGCAACTACCTGGACGTGCTCAGCATTGAACAACAACTGCTTCAGGCCCAACGCCAGTTGGCGAACCTGAATGCCGAGCAGATCGATCTGTCGATTCAACTGATGCAGGCACTGGGCGGCGGGTATCAAGCCGACACCCTGGCTTCGGCCACGCCCACCCCAGCCACGCAGAATCAATAATTCAAGGTACTTGTCATGGCCACTGCCGAACACAACTCAACCCCTGAAAACACCCAAGACACGGGTAACCCCGGCAAACGCAAAGTCATGCTGCTGGTGCTCGCGGTGCTGGTGATCCTCGGCGGCGCTGCCGTCTGGGGTTGGCACGAACTCTACGGGCGCTGGAACGAAAGCACCGACGACGCCTATGTGAATGGCAACGTGGTGGAAATCACCCCGCTGGTCACCGGTACGGTTGTCAGCATTGGCGCCGATGACGGCGACCTGGTCCACGAAGGCCAGGTGTTGATCAACTTCGACCCCAATGACGCGCAAGTCGGCCTGCAAAGTGCCCAGGCCAATCTGGCCCGCACGGTGCGTCAAGTCCGCGGCCTGTACAGCAACGTCGACGGCATGAAAGCCCAGGTCAACGCGCAGAAGGCCGAAGTGCAAAAGGCTCAGGACAACTTCAATCGCCGGAAGAATCTCGCGGCGGGCGGGGCGATCTCTCAGGAAGAACTGTCCCACGCTCGCGATGACCTGACGTCGGCGCAAAACGCCCTGGCCAATGCTCAACAGCAACTCAACACCACCCGCGCGCTGGTCGACGACACTGTGGTGTCGTCCCACCCGGACGTGCAGGCCGCCGCCGCGCAGGTGCGCCAGGCTTACTTGACCAACGCCCGCAGCACGCTGATTGCGCCGGTCACCGGTTATGTCGCCAAGCGCACCGTGCAACTCGGTCAGCGGGTTCAGCCGGGTACCGCGTTGATGGCGGTGATTCCGCTGGATCAGTTGTGGATCGACGCCAATTTCAAGGAAACCCAGTTGCGTGACATGCGCATCGGTCAGCCGGTGGACATCGAAGCCGACCTGTACGGCAGCGATGTGAAGTACAGCGGCACCCTCGACAGCCTCGGCGCCGGGACCGGCAGTGCGTTTGCCTTGTTGCCTGCACAGAACGCCACCGGCAACTGGATCAAGATCGTCCAGCGCGTACCGGTGCGGATCCACATCAACGCCGAAGAGCTTGCAAAACATCCATTGCGGGTCGGCCTGTCGACCATGGTCAACGTCAACCTGCACGACCAGAGCGGTCCGGTGCTGGCGCAGCAATCGCCACAAAAGGCCTCGTTCAGCACCAGCGTCTATGACCATCAGTTGGCCGAGGCCGACGCGATGATTACCCGTTTGATCCATGACAACAGCTTGTTGGCGGTCAAAACCGCTCAACGCTGATTCGCCAATCCCTCAGCTGCGGCCGTAACGGTCGCAGCGCCTGCCTCGTTTCAAAGGATTCGCGATGAATAACGCGTCTTTCAAGCCGCCCAGCCTGGTGCTCGCCACCATTGGCCTGTCGCTGGCGACCTTCATGCAGGTGCTCGATACCACCATCGCCAACGTGGCCTTGCCGACCATTTCCGGCAACCTGGGCGTGAGCTCGGAGCAGGGCACCTGGGTGATCACTTCGTTCGCCGTGAGCAACGCCATCGCACTGCCGCTGACCGGTTGGCTGAGCCGTCGTTTCGGTGAGGTGAAACTGTTTTTGTGGGCCACCATTCTGTTCGTGCTGGCCTCGTTTCTGTGCGGCATCTCGACGTCGATGCCGGAGCTGGTCGGTTTTCGGATCTTGCAGGGGCTGGTTGCCGGGCCGTTGTACCCAATGACCCAGACGCTGCTGATCGCGGTTTATCCGCCGGCCAGGCGCGGGATGGCGCTCGCATTGCTGGCGATGGTCACGGTGGTCGCGCCGATTGCAGGTCCCATCCTGGGTGGCTGGATTACCGACAGCTACAGCTGGCCGTGGATCTTCTTCATCAACGTGCCGATTGGTGCGTTTGCGGTGATGGTGGTCAAGCAGCAGCTCAAGGATCGGCCGGTGGTGATCAGTCGCCAACCGATGGACTACGTGGGCCTGTTGACCCTGATCATTGGCGTCGGCGCGTTGCAGATCATCCTCGACAAGGGCAATGACCTGGACTGGTTCGAATCCAGCTTCATCCTCACGGGCGCGGCGATTTCGGTGATTGCACTGGCGGTGTTCGTGATCTGGGAGATGACCGACAAACATCCGGTGGTGAACCTGCGGTTGTTCGCTCACCGCAACTTTCGCATCGGCACCATCGTGTTGGTGCTGGGGTACGCCGGGTTCTTTGGCATCAACCTGATTCTGCCGCAATGGCTGCAGACCCAGATGGGCTACACCGCGACTTGGGCCGGCCTGGCTGTGGCGCCAATCGGAATCCTGCCAGTGCTGATGTCGCCGTTTGTCGGCAAGTACGCGCACAAGTTCGACCTGCGGTTGCTGGCCGGGCTGGCGTTCCTGGCGATTGGCTTGAGTTGCTTCATGCGCGCCGGTTTCACCAATGAGGTGGACTTCCAGCACGTGGCCCTGGTGCAGTTGTTCATGGGGATTGGGGTGGCGCTGTTCTTCATGCCGACCCTGAGCATCCTGATGTCGGACCTGCCGCCCCATCAGATCGCCGATGGCGCGGGCCTGGCGACGTTCCTGCGGACTTTGGGCGGGAGCTTTGCGGCCTCGCTGACCACGTGGATCTGGATCCGTCGGGCCGATCAGCATCACGCGTACATGAGTGAAAGCATCAGCACCTTCGAACCCGCCACGCGGGAGGCCTTGAATACCCTGGGCGGGGCGAGCAACCCGGCCTATGCGCAACTGGATCATGTACTGACCAGTCAGGCGTACATGCTCTCCACCGTGGATTACTTCACGTTGCTGGGGTGGGCATTCATGGGCTTGATTGTGCTGGTGTGGCTGGCGAAACCGCCGTTTGCCGCTAAAGCAGGCCCTGCTGCCAGCGGCCACTGACCCAACGCGGTCAAACTGTAGGAGTGAGCCTGCTCGCGATAGCGGTGTATCAGTCAACAAAGTTGTTGAATGTGATACCGCTATCGCGAGCAGGCTCACTCCTACAGTGGGATTTGTGTTCGGCAGTTAGATCGTGGGGGCTGCAAGCTGTGGTGGCGGGGCGAAGTCGAACGGGGCAAGCGCAAACCCGCTTTCATCCACCTGCAACGCCCACCCTTGACGATCCCAATCCCCCAACACAATCCGCTTGGCCGCCTGCTCGCCAATCTGCAACTTGTGGATGGCCGGGCGATGGGTATGCCCATGGATCAAAGTCTTCACGCCAAAGGCCTGCATGATCCGCGGCACTTCTTCCGGCGTGACATCCACAATGTCATTGGCCTTCATCCGTGTTTGCGCGTACGGAAGTTGTCATGCCTGCTTTTCTAGATAGGCGTCGGCAAGCAAGTCGATGGTCGCGAGCAACATATCGATATCTACCAATGTGGTTCGTGGGTTCAATAACGTCATTTTCAATGCTATTAGACCGTCGTGGCGGGTGACACCAAGATTGGCAATGCCTTGATCGAGTAATGTCTGCGCGAGATGACTGTGCACCGCATCCCGATCTGCGTTAGCGCAGAAGGGCCTGTTGATCCGGAACAAGACGCTTGACAATTGCGAACGGCTGACCAGTTCGAACGATGATGACGTATCGATACGTTTGGCGACTGCGCTGGCGAGATCAATTGTTTGGTCGATCAGCTCCCCAAATTGGGTCGTTCCGAGGCTGCGCAGACTTACCCATAGTTTCAGGGCGTCAAATCGACGAGTTGTTTGCAGGGACTTTGCAACCAAGTTTGGTACGCCATTCCGATCATCCTCAACTGGGTTCAAATATTCCGCATGGGTACGCATCAGGTCGAAATGCATCGCATCGCGAAGCAGGAAGGCCCCGCAACTGATGGTTTGGAAAAAGTGTTTGTGAAAGTCGAGCGTGATCGAGTCAGCACGCTCAAGACTTTGCAGACGATCACGATATTTTTTTGATAGGAGCAACGCACCACCCCATGCGGCGTCCACGTGGAGCCACAGTCCACGGGCCTGCGAGATATCGGCAAGTTCACCGATAGGGTCGATTGCACCCGTATCCGTCGTACCGGCGGTTGCGACGATGGCGAATGGCGCCAGCGATTCGCTTGTTAGTCTGGACAGCGTACGCTCGACATCGCCTGCGGCCAGTCTGCCTTCATGGTCGCACGGCACGGATATGGCAGCGCTCCTGCCCAAGCCGAGCAAGGACATCGATTGCTGAACCGAAAAGTGCGCCTGGCTTGAACAGATCACGACCATGCGCTGCGCGTCGACCGGAAGCCCATCTTCCTTGACGTTAACACCCAAGTGAACCAAAGCATGACGATCACGAGCAAGCATCAGGCCCATTAAATTGCTTTGCGTACCACCACTAGTCAACACACCAGCGTCGTTAGCCGAGTAGCCAATACGTGCTCGAAGTGCGCTGACAAGATGCTGCTCGATGACTGTGGCAGATGGGCTCTGGTCCCAGGAGTCCATCGACTGGTTCGCTACGTTGATCAACACCTCGGCAGCTTGAGAAGCGAGCGTTGTCGGACAGTGCAAATGCGCGACGCATAGTGGATGGTGGACCTGTAGCGCGTGGTCGAGAAAATGTGCAGCAGCATCCGCTAGAGCTTGCTCGTCGCCAACACCATGTTCGGGAAAGAAATCGAGACCCGATAACTGTTCCCGCAACGTATCGGGCCGCGTTCCGTCGAACAACACACCTGTTTTGAGCCACCGGCTCGCAGTATCGACAGCCTTTGTCATCAAAAGACTGTAGGCCGCCGATCCCTGTTGATCGGCGGTGGTCATTCCTTTGGTTGGCAACTTAAGCATGGACTGTCGCCTCGTGCACGGCGCTCGTTGCCGTTTCCAGTGCCGCCTCCAGCCGTTCGATCACGATGTCCCCTTCCTGATGTGTCAATGTCAACGGAGGTAAAAGACGCAGGACCGCACCGTTCCGGCCGCCACGCTCGGCAATCAATTGATTGTCGAAGCAGGCTCGTTGTAGCGCTTGCGATAATCGTGGATGGGCGGGATGGCTGCCAAGTGAGTCGGGGGAGAGTTCGGTATCGACGATTTCAATGCCAAGCATCAGACCGCGGCCGCGAATGTCACCCATGCATGGGAAGCGTCGCTGCAGGTGCATGAGGCGGTGCTCCAGCGCAGCGCCGACCGAACGGGCGTTGTCGAGCACGCCTGTCTTAGCCATGATGTCGAGCGTTGCTTGTCCGGTAGCCATTGCAAGTTGGTTGCCTCGAAATGTGCCGGCGTGCGCGCCCGGGGGCCAAACGTCGTACCCGGCCTGGTAGGCCACCAGCGATAACGGAAGACCACCACCTATCGCCTTCGACAGCACGATCATGTCGGGAACGATTTTCGCGTGTTCAAAAGCGAACCATTGCCCGGTACGTCCGATTCCCGCTTGCACTTCGTCGAGTATCAGGATGATGCCGTGTCGTCGTGTGACCTCGCGTAGTTTTACTAGCCATGGAACTGGCGCAGGAATGACGCCGCCTTCACCTTGGATGGCCTCGACGATGATTGCTGCCGGCTTGGTGACGCCGCTCTCGACGTCATCGAGGAAACGCTCGACCAACACGCCCAAGGCAATGACAGCGGCTTCGCCGCCGATACCAAGCGGACAACGATATGAATATGGGTAGGGCAAGAACTGTACCCCGGGCATCAGACCGCCCACCGATGTTTTCGGTCCGAGATTTCCGGTCACACTCAAGGCTCCGTGCGTCATCCCGTGGTATGCGCCGCAGAAACTTATGATGCCGGAACGGCCCGTAGCAATTTTCGCCAACTTAAGCGCGGCCTCTACGGCGTCGGCACCTGTCGAACCGCAGAACTGCAGTCGCCAGTCGTCTGGTGAACCTGGAAGCAACTTAAGCACGGTTTCGCAGAATGCGTCCTTGATAGGTGTCGTCAAGTCGAGTGTGTGTAACGGCAATTGGTGGTCGAGTACATCTCGTATAGCACCGATGACGGCCGAATGGTTATGGCCGAGAGCCAATGTTCCTGCACCCGACAGGCAATCGAGGTACTGCCTACCTTCGACATCAGTTACCCACGCGCCTTGCGCTGACTTGATCGCAATCGGAAATTTATGTGGATAGCTTCTCGCGTTCGATTCAAAGCGAGATTGTCGTTCAAGATAATGTGCATTGCTAATTGGTATGGCTAAATCTTCCATGTTTATCTCTCCATCTAGTGGCCAAGAAACTCGACAATCAGAAGTTTAGCCTCCGACTACCGAGCAAGAAGAGCCTGACTGATCAAATTGCTATACGCCTTGGACTCCCGGCGTCACTGGCACACATGCAGATCATTGTAACCTATGGTTTGAATCGACATGCGGCACACTACTAAGCTAGCGATTGTCATGTGTTTTTAATATTTTTCCCAGCCGAAGAAACAAAAACAACATCAAAATAAACGAACAAAATACAAGAGCAATAAATATAGAGCGAACACTATATTCATAAAGCGAAAGCAAGCAGGCAGAAAAAACTAACCCCAAGATATTTAGAGACGATATGGTAAAGAGTGTTGGTACCCAAAAATCCCCCATGCTTCTTAATGTCATCCGAGTCACAATATAAACATACTCAAAAATCAAAAAAGGTATCGAGATCAGAATGTTGCTTTCAATCAATCGCCTTACCGCTTCATCGGATGTATAAAGTAGAGATACATTTTCATTGAAGAAAAAGCAAGCCAGCAAAAAAGGGATCAATATAGCAAATCCAAATTTCAATCCTTGAAAATACGTTTTCCTCAGCAAGGAAAATTCCTTTAGCACATAGTGACGAGCTACAATTATTCCGACAGCATTCCCCACTCCAATTGAAATCATGTATACGATGCTTAAAAAATGGAGAGATGCCTGATAAGCAGAGAGGCTTACATCGCCCAAACTTTTTGAAACAAACGAGAGAATAAAAAATAAAAGACTTTCACCGCCGAAGCAAAGTGCCAACGGAAGTCCCTTATAAAAATAATCCGCGTACGTTTTCCTCTGAACACTCTGAAAGTACCGAAACCGGAAAATGTAGCGGTGGATTATTCGACTAAAAAAAATGAACGCTACCACAACAAAAAACCATCTCAGGACAACATATGCAGACACAAAATAAATAATATTCGAATCCATATCTGCCAGGACCAAAATAGCGCCCATTGCAACAACAGCCATATTGAACGTCCACGTGTATAAAAGCTCATATTTTATTTGTTTAATGGCATTGAAAAAATTGAAGATGATTATTTGTATGTAAATAGCAGGAATGGAAAGTGAAAATATCAGTAGTACTTCAAGCCCTGGAGAATTATCGTTAGCAGCAGAGGAGTTCCACGTATTAAGAACGTATAGGAACACCCCAAAAACAATAAATCCCCCCAACAAGACTGCGTACCTGAAAGAGACATTTAAATCAAGTGCAACCCCGCTGGCATTTAAGTCAGTCGAACCTGCCACATTGACCATCAATATTGAAAAAAAACCAATTCCTACAACCGTTAGAAAAGAAACCAAAGCCCAGGCTAATGAAGCCTGACTCAGAGAGTCAACTATAAAATGCCCAACAAAGGCAAAGTAAAAGAGGGAGGCGATCATCTCGCCCAGCCTGGAAACTATCAACGTAACAGATATTCTAGCAATCTCCATATTTCCCTACCCGATGTAAGTATTATCGTATCTCACCAAAAATATCTGAATATACCTCGCCCTCCCAATCAGCGGACAAATCCATACCTAACGAGATTAAAAAACTAGAGAGAATTTTTCCGAAAATAAAATGAAGAGATAAGTTTCTCGCGTCAAACGCAGCATGGCTTGATAAATTAATGGGCCTGCCTTTATTTACAATATTAATCTTTTTTCCGTCCAGCACAATAGATGAGCCATCACCGCTCTCAAAACATTCCATTAACTCCTGATCAAACTCATCATCATAAGATGTTACAACCGAAATATATCCATTATCATTTATCGCGCTGACTACTTTTTTGGTGACACCATGTTGCCCCGACATAGAAAAACAGTACTCAAAATAACAAGCATACAGGCCCAGCTCAGCATGAGTTAAAGCCTCAAAACCCTCAGTCGCAGCCATAAACAGACGTGCTTTGTCTGAGTCAACAACTACAATATCTGTGACTCCTCTCTCCCTTAGTCCAAAGCAAAGTGAGCGTCCAATTCTGCCGTAACCAACAACCAATGCAGGTTTATATTTTGACCATTCTGTAATAAACGAAGGCAGATGCGCCAGCATAATGGTTGCAACCATTACATTCTCCGCCATCTTATAGGCGTCATATGCTACCGACTTAAAACGTCTTCTATTAGCAAAATATTGAGTATCTTGATATTTTTTGTGGCCATTGGCAGTATCTTCGAGCACTAGCAGTAACCGCTCACCTAGCGACGCTGATATCTCATCGATATAAGGAGCAAAATAACCGCCAATATCAAATATAATGACTGGAAGGTCGGAGTTACGTGTAAGACTTCCAATTTCATTGACCGTTTTACTGAATGCCTTCCTATCCCTTGCCTTCATGACTCTGGTTGGATCGCTTATATGCATAAGTAAATTTGCATTTAGCGACCCCTTCTTAGGGATCAAGTAAATTTTATCAAACATCCCCAGCCAATTATTACAAATACTGAGGTTTACTGTCGTTGATAAATGAGAGAAGCAAAATATTAAGCAGTTCCCCAAAGAGTCGTTACCTGATGCTTTATGAGCATTTAAAACCTGCCGATAGAAGTGCTCTGCAATTCTATGCGCATTCAAGTAATTCAATCGCTTTGAAACCGGGGTGTTATCTAATAACCCTTCAATGGTTTTCATGATAATCCCTTTTGCATGAGTCCTAGAATTAACGTCCTATTCCAGAAAGCATCGCGAGTACCTCAACATAAAGCGACGACAGTCTGTTTAATTCATCTAGTGGGCCAGAACCTGGATTGTTCGGTATGGTAATCATGCTTTTTTCAAGCCTTTCGCGGATTTGAGCAATATCAACTGCTTTAATATCCATACTCTCTACACCAAGGCCAAAAGCATGCCAATGGACTTCATCATTTTCGATTTTATCGCCAGGTAAATTCAAGGCTATTTTAAGATCTATCTCAAGAGGGTTAAATTCGGCACTGCTGGTTAGCAGTTGCTCCCTCGTTTTGACTATCTCACCTGCTAAATCACACAATGTCAAAATACACCATGCGCGAGCATCGCCATTCCTTCTCTCTTTTTCACATTGAAGCGACTTATTCAATTTAAATAAATAACCACTCTCAGTTGAATTTTCACTCTCGGCAAATAAGGAGAAGCACTTTTCATACGTGGCGCCCTTCGTCCCTTGCTGTGGGTACAATTCATTGAAGAGAAAGTCAATATACTGCCTCATAGCTTAATCGCCATCCTGGTTGGAGTGTCAAGGAGTATTTTTTTATTGAGAATCGAACTGACGTCGAAGTCATTAGCCTCGATAAAAATCGCAGGCACCTTCGTGATTCTGGCAAATACCGTCCTTATGAAAAAAGCATTTTTATCTTTCCCCAAAAAAATGAAAGCTTCTGGCAGATGATCCTTATTAAAACTAAAAACAGAGTCCGAAAAATTCAAGCATATATTTCCTTCCCCCCAACCATTCGCACCCTCTTTAACAACGCCAACAGACGTACCTGGAACTTCGCATACTCCAGCGGAAAAATTAACACTTAGATCATCGCCTCTATAGGTTGTCATTTCCTTACGAATCAGCTTTTGCTCATCAATATCAACAAGAATAACTTTTACTCCTTGTTCTTCCCCGACAAAGACCTGATCCTTTTCAAACTGCTGAATTAACTTTCTCTTCGTGTCTGAATTTATCACCTTCGCCCTATATAAAAGCTCAGGACCAATCCATTTATGTTTAGTAGCCAGTCCGCCAGCAAATACAAAACTTGAAATTTCGGGAACGGTAGAGGTCGCCTTGAATATCTCCGTAGCGCTCGACAATAAGTACGCGTCTTTCGAGGTTTTTAAGAGCTCATCACCAAGTATATCTTCAACAGTTATATCGCTATTCGCCGGCAGATTTGCCAGTCCATAGATCCCACTTTTTCTACTGTATATATTTGATAAATTTTTCGGATCCAGTCCATATTTTAGCATTCTTAATACCAACCCCATCGGCTGGGTGCCAGATCGATTATGCATGACTGGACCATCACAAGCAGCAAATTGCATGGTATTAAACTTTACTTTCCCATCAAGCACAGCAGAGACACTTACTCCAGAGCCAACCTGACAAATAGCTCCAGAATACTTTAATATTTGATACTTGATTTTAAGCTCTTCTAGACATGCTTTTATTGCAAGCCCATGGTAGCCACTTGAATACAGTCCATATCTTCTGATTATTGAGCTTTCGAAAGGTATTCTCTCCTCCGAATGCAATGACAGATCATCAACTGCATGATCCCTTACCATTAATTGCATTGCCTTAGGGAAGTTTTTTTTCGTCTCCTGAATAACCGCAAGACAAAGTGAATTATGTCTGGAGCTTAGATAATCATTGAATTCCAAGATCCATTCTTGATGCTCTGTTATCTCCTGTACTGTAGTACCAAACCCTGCGAACTTAACCCTATGACCTATTTTTGTCGGCGCTGTCCACTTCAGTAACTCCAGAACCTCCTTGGCTTTATCAATCACCAAGCCAGATGCTTTGAGTAAATCATCTCCCACACTTACCTTGTAAACGTCGCTTTTAACGCTCAATCCTTTACTAAATTTTATTTTTACCGTCTGGCTCTGCAATCCTATGAAATTAATATTTATGTCGACTCTATTGTCGCCATTAAATATAGAGGTCTTGATTGAAGAGCTACCGACATTTATCGACATTTCAGAAAATGAATCTCTACCTGCTTGCATACTACTTCCTCAATTCCACTCTTTGAGAAGGCTAATTAAAGACGGGGTGCCTTGCGCGGCGAAAAATTTCTTTCTAAAGTAATACTCGCATGTGGATATTTTATGATCAGTCTGCTTTCGACTATTAAACTCATCATTTAGTGCAGTGAGGGATTTCTGTAGTGATGGATATAATTCGTATTTTTTTAGCAAGCCTTCGATTGCCAAGAACACTGAATCCATGTACATAAGTGTTTCTTCAATGTATAAGCGACACTCATCTTCTGTGACGGCGCCCTTTCTAGCCAAACTGAAAAAACTGGCTTTAATCTCATCAAATCCATTTACCCTAAACACATTTGAGTAAACCCACTTGTGATGCTTATTCGTTACCCCTGTTAAGTAGGTAAAACTCATTGTCGTTTTTAGCATCATATCTCGTACAATTTCGCACCCCATCCAGAGGTTCCCCGACTGCCAGCAACCTTGAACATCCTGAAATGCATAAAATACCGGGAGTTTTTCCCGATGAGCCACATAAATGTGTTTTTCTCGAGGGATCTTGGCTTTTAGTTTATTGAATTCGTCCTCATTCTCCAATGCACATCCAGTTAACGATCTATGAATGACATTATTTTCTCGCTCCAGTAGTACTGGGGTGTATATGAATCGCTGATCGGCGGTAATCTCATCAAAGGCCTTGTCAATCTTAACTATAATCTCATCCACTTCAGCAAATGTTATGTAGTCAGTATCAATATGGAGACTTGTATTTCCGTAAAAGTCTGTTGTGTTATGAACCTCCTGATTTCCAGCGATGTAGTGGTAATTAATATCTGTAACCAACGCATGTTCACTTGACTCAACATCGTTTGCTTTAGGCCTTTCATCGCACAGAACAATGCAATCAATGTCAGAGTGAATTGTTCCAATGCCTTCAATCAAAGTTCCTGATACAAGAAAAATACTCGTATCTTCCAGGAGTACTCTCTCCCGCAAGTATTTTTTCTGAATTGTTACTTCCCCATCCAAGATGGAAATTTCTTTTTCAGAAACTTTCGATTGTGAAGTTTTCACAAGTATATTTTTTGTCATGATTATTCCTCTGGATAACTGCTACTTAAGAACACCTCAAGTGCTGATTTATGCCGCATGCCTCCCAGCCATATTTGAAATTTAAACCAAAATATTTAACCAGATTGGATTATTTCTAGGTCGCTATTAGCATTAAGTTACAGGGTTAGAGGAGCTTTAATGTGAATAGCGCTCCTGTGACAGAATGACAAGCAACGTAGACTTTTTCATCATTAGATCACCTACAATTGGAATCATATATTTTGAAATTTTAATAATCCATCAGGGCTTTTTTGGTAAGCCAATAAGCAGGTTATCTCGAAAAAACTCGCCAAGGGGAGGCGAAGTAGTAACACTACTGATCTTTTTTAGAATGCTCATAAAAGCCTCATAGCAAACTCGCCGAATTTTAATTTATTCATCCGGATACTTCGGATGTATTCAGCGTGTCGAGCGTGTCGATGTCGCATTGGCAATCGTCATGAACGATGACACTGCAAACCTAGTGGGGTTTTAGACAACTCGCAAGAATTTATAAAAGTTTCAGAAGTTACTTACAGATACTTAAATACAACTCCTAAATCAGTGAAGTGCTTTTCCTAAAAGTTTGTAATTCTTTTCCTTAAGTCCATCCATTGCTTCCCACCATTAAGAAAACAACGGGTCATGAAAGGCCTGACAGGTATGAAGCGGTGCTCCGCCCCTGTAGCAGTTGCCGAAACGGTCGTAAACCCGACCGACGCGGTGCAGCTGTTCATGGGGATTGGCGTGGCACTGTTCTTCATGCCGACCTTGAGCATTCTGATGTCGGACCTGCCGCCGAGCCAGATCGTCGACGGCGCGGGCCCTGGCGACGTTCCTGCGCACGTTGGGCGGTAGCTTTGCGGCCTCGCTGACGACGTGGATCTGGATTCGCCGGGCGGATCAGCACCACGCCTATATGAGCGAAAGCATCAGCACCTATGAGCCGGCTACCCGCGAGGCGCTGAACAGCCTGGGCGGGGCGAGCAATCCGGCGTATGCGCAACTGGATCATGTACTGACCAGTCAGGCGTACATGCTCTCGACCGTGGATTACTTCACGTTACTGGGTTGGGGCTTTATGGGGTTGATATTGATTGTTTGGCTGGCGAAACCGCCGTTTGCTGCCAAAGCAGGGCCAGAGGCTTCGGGGCACTGAGTCAAACACTGTGGATGGGTGTCTGGCTTAAACATAGAACCCATGTGGGAGCGAGCAGGCCCGCTCCCACAAGGGTTTTGGGTTTGGTCGTTAGATTGCGGGTGCTGCTAACTGCGGCGGCGGGGCGAAGTCGAACGGTGCCAACGCAAACCCACTCTCATCCACCTGTAACGCCCAGCCCTGACGATCCCAATCCCCCAGCACAATCCGCTTTGCTGCCTGCTCACCGAGTTGCAGCTTGTGGATCGCCGGGCGATGGGTGTGGCCGTGGACCAGGGTTTTCACGCTGTAGTGCTGCATGATCCGCGGGACTTCTTCGGGGGTCACGTCAACGATGTCGTTGGCTTTCATTCGGGTTTGCGCACGGCTTTCGCTGCGCAGCTTGCGCGCCAGTTTATGCCGGGTGCGCAACGGCAGATGGCGCAGCACGAACAAGGTGACGGGGTTGCGCAGGTAGCGGCGCAGCTTCATATAGCTTTCGTCGCGGGTGCACAGGCTGTCGCCGTGCATCAGCAGCACCGGTTCGCCATAAAACTGCACGACACTCGGGTCCTTGAGCAGGGTGCAGCCGGCTGCTTTGCAGAAGGCCTTGCCGAGCAGGAAGTCGCGATTGCCATGCATCAGGAAAATGGCCGTGCCGCTGTCGCTGAGGTCGCGAAGGGCTTGGCAGATGGTGCGTTGGAAGGGAGTCATGGCGTCGTCGCCAATCCACACCTCGAAAAAGTCGCCCAGAATGTACAGCGCACGCGCTGCGCGGGCGCGGGTGGCGAGCAAATCCAGAAACGCCCGGGTAATGTCCGGGCGCTCCTCTTCCAGATGTAAATCTGAAATCAGCAGTATCACTCAATGATCTCGGCTTTCTCGATGATCACGTCTTCTGCCGGTACGTCCTGGTGACCCGATTTGGACGTGGTGGACACGCCTTTGATCTTGTCGACAACCTCAGTGCCTGCAACCACTTTGGCGAAGACTGCGTAGCCCCAGCCCTGAACGTTCTTGCCGCTGTGGTTCAGGAAACCGTTGTCGGCCACGTTGATGAAGAACTGCGCGGACGCCGAATGCGGCTCCATGGTGCGAGCCATGGCCACGGTGTACTTATCGTTGGAAAGACCGTTGTCAGCTTCGTTCTGGATGCTTGGGCGCTTGTCTTTCTTCTCTTTCATGCCTGGCTCGAAACCGCCGCCCTGGATCATGAAGTTGCCGATGACACGGTGGAACACGGTGTTTTCGTAGTGGCCGGCGTTAACGTACTCGATGAAGTTGGCCACGGTGATCGGGGCTTTTTCAGCGTTCAGTTCCAGGACGATGTTGCCGTGGTTGGTGGTCAATTTGACTTGAGTCATGATCGGTACTCTTTTAAGGAGAAGCGTTTTCAAGGAATCCGTGGCTGTCGGGGCGCCGCATGACGCGTGCGAACCCGAACCTCTCTGGCAAAAAATCGCCAAGGTGCGCAGTTTAGCGTGACAGGCGCGAATTTCGAGGCAGTTTTTCAAATCAGGCGTATTAAAAGCAGCAGTTTTAGGGCCTGCTCTGTCAGGTGCTTGACAGCATCGGCTATGATAGCGGCTTTGTTTTGTCAGGCCTCCATGAAGGCCACGCACCTGTACGTCAAGGATCCTATGAGCAAGCCCACTGTCGACCCTACCTCGAATTCCAAGACTGGCCCTGCCGTGCCGGTCAACTTCCTGCGGCCGATCATCCAGGCGGACCTGGACTCGGGTAAGCACTCGCAGATCGTCACCCGTTTCCCACCTGAGCCCAACGGTTACCTGCACATCGGCCACGCCAAGTCGATCTGTGTGAACTTCGGCCTGGCCCAGGAGTTCGGTGGCGTCACGCACCTGCGTTTCGACGACACCAACCCGGCCAAGGAAGACCAGGAATACATCGACGCCATCGAAAGCGACGTCAAGTGGCTGGGTTTCGAGTGGTCCGGTGAAGTGCGCTACGCGTCGCAGTATTTCGACCAGTTGCACGACTGGGCAGTGGCGTTGATCAAGTCCGGCAACGCGTACGTCTGTGACCTGACCCCGGAACAAGCCAAGGAATACCGTGGCAGCCTGACCGAGCCGGGCAAGAACAGCCCGTTCCGCGAGCGCAGTGTCGAAGAAAACCTGGACCTGTTCGCCCGCATGAAGGCCGGCGAATTCCCGGACGGCGCACGCGTGCTGCGGGCAAAGATCGACATGGCTTCGCCGAACATGAACCTGCGCGACCCGATCATGTATCGCATCCGTCACGCTCACCACCACCAGACCGGTGACAAGTGGTGCATCTACCCGAACTACGATTTCACCCACGGTCAGTCGGACGCCATCGAAGGCATCACCCACTCGATCTGCACCCTGGAGTTCGAAAGCCATCGTCCGCTGTACGAGTGGTTCCTCGAGCACCTGCCAGTGCCGGCGCAACCGCGCCAGTACGAATTCAGCCGCCTGAACCTGAACTACACGATCACCAGCAAGCGCAAGCTCAAGCAACTGGTCGATGAAAAGCACGTTCACGGTTGGGACGATCCGCGCATGTCCACGCTGTCCGGCTTCCGCCGCCGTGGCTACACGCCGAAATCGATCCGCAACTTCTGCGACATGATCGGCACCAACCGTTCCGACGGCGTGGTCGACTTCGGCATGCTTGAATTCAGCATCCGTGACGACCTGGACCACAGCGCCCCGCGCGCCATGTGCGTACTGCGTCCGCTGAAAGTCGTGATCACCAACTACCCGGAAGGCCAGGTCGAGAACCTCGAACTGCCGTGCCACCCGAAAGAAGACATGGGCGTGCGCGCTCTGCCGTTCGCTCGTGAGATCTACATCGACCGTGAAGACTTCATGGAAGAGCCGCCAAAAGGCTACAAGCGCCTGGAGCCGACCGGCGAAGTGCGTCTGCGCGGCAGCTACGTGATCCGTGCCGACGAAGCGATCAAGGACGCCGATGGCAACATCGTCGAACTGCGTTGCTCGTACGACCCGGACACCCTGGGCAAGAACCCGGAAGGCCGCAAGGTCAAAGGCGTGATCCACTGGGTACCGGCAGCGGCCAGCGTCGAATGTGAAGTGCGTCTGTACGATCGCCTGTTCCGCTCGCCGAACCCTGAGAAGGCCGAAGACAGCGCCAGTTTCCTGGACAACATCAACCCTGACTCCCTGCAGGTGCTCACCGGTTGTCGTGCCGAGCCATCGCTTGGCAACGCACAGCCGGAAGACCGTTTCCAGTTCGAGCGCGAAGGTTACTTCTGCGCGGATATCAAGGACTCGAAACCTGGTCATCCGGTGTTCAACCGTACCGTGACCCTGCGTGATTCGTGGGGCCAGTGATTCAAGGAACATAAAGTGCTAACGATCTACAACACGCTCACCAAGAGCAAAGAAGTCTTCAAGCCGCTGGATGGCAACAATGTGCGCATGTACGTGTGCGGCATGACCGTGTACGACTACTGCCACATCGGTCATGGTCGCAGCATGGTTGCGTTCGACCTGGTGACCCGCTGGTTGCGGTTCAGCGGTTACAACCTGACCTACGTGCGCAACATCACCGACATCGAAGACAAGATCATCAACCGCGCCAAGGAAAACGGCGAGCCGTTCGACGTCCTGACCGAGCGCATGATCACCGCGATGCACGAGGACGAGGCGCGCCTCAACATCCTCAAGCCGGACATGGAGCCGCGTGCCACCGATCATATCCCTGGCATGCTGAGCATGATCCAGACCTTGATCGACAAGGGCTACGCCTACGCACCGGGTAACGGCGATGTGTACTACCGCGTCGCGAAGTTCATGGGCTACGGCAAGCTGTCGCGCAAGAAGATCGAAGACCTGCGCATCGGTGCACGGATCGAAGTCGACGAGTCGAAACAGGACCCGCTGGACTTCGTGCTGTGGAAGGCCACCAAACCGGGCGAACCGAGCTGGGAGTCGCCATGGGGCGCGGGGCGTCCGGGCTGGCACATCGAATGCTCGGTGATGTCGACCTGCTGCCTGGGCGAGACCTTCGACATTCATGGTGGCGGCAGCGACCTTGAGTTCCCGCACCACGAGAACGAAATCGCCCAGAGCGAAGCGGCCACCGGCAAGACCTACGCCAACGCGTGGATGCATTGCGGGATGATTCGCATCAATGGCGAGAAGATGTCCAAGTCCTTGAACAACTTCTTCACCATTCGCGATGTGCTGGAAAAGTACCACCCGGAAGTTGTGCGTTACCTGTTGGTGTCGAGCCACTACCGCAGCGCGATCAACTACTCGGAAGACAACCTCAAGGACGCCAAGGGCGCGCTTGAGCGTTTCTACCACGCGTTGAAAGGCCTGCCGAGCGTGGCACCGGCTGGCGGCGAAGCCTTCGTCGAGCGTTTCACCCAGGTGATGAACGACGACTTTGGCACGCCGGAAGCCTGCGCCGTGTTGTTCGAGATGGTGCGCGAGATCAACCGCCTGCGTGAGAGCGATCTGAACGCAGCGGCCGGATTGGCAGCGCGCCTGAAAGAGCTGGCCAGCGTGCTGGGCGTGTTGCAGCTTGAGGCTGATGACTTCCTGCAGGCGGGCGCTGAAGGGCGGGTTGATGCAGCTGAAGTCGACGCGCTGATTCAGGCACGTCTGGCGGCACGGGCGGCTAAAGACTGGGCCGAATCCGACCGCATCCGCGACCAGCTCACCGCCATGGGCGTGGTGCTGGAAGACGGCAAGGGCGGCACGACCTGGCGTCTGGCTGACTGATTGCAGCGTTCGCTACAAACAAAACCCGCCTTGTGCGGGTTTTTGTTTTTGGGGTGGGCGCTAATTCTGCAGTGACAGGACCGGCGCCTTCGCGGGCAAGCCCGCTCCCACACTGGATGTGTGTCGTACACAAAACTCAAGCGCACCGAAGATCAAATGTGGGAGCGGGCTTGCTCGCGAAGGCCTCAAGCCGAACCCCTCCAGTAGGGCGCAATCGTCACTCGGCCTGGCGCAATCGCTTGTAGAGGGTATTGCGGCTAACCCCCAGTCGCCGGGCCAGACAGGAAATATTCCCCCCGGCCGCCTGCAACTGCCGATTCAAATCCTCGGCATCATTCAAATCCACCGCCAGCGGCACCGGCGTCTCAACAGGCTCCATCTCCAGATCCACAAAAAAATCATCCGGCAAATGCTCAAGTCCGATCGGCTGATCCTCGGCCATGGCCAGCGCCACCTGCATCACGCTGCTGACCTGCCGCAGATTCCCCGGCCACGGATGACGTTCGAACAGTGCCATCACCTGCGGGCTCAAACCGGCCCATTGCCCGGGCTCGCGGTGCTGTTCCCACAAGCGCTTGAACAGCGCCGGTTTGTCGCTGCGCTCGCGCAGGGGCGGCAGCTCCAGGGTCAAGCCGCCGATGCGGTAATACAAGTCTTCGCGAAAGCGCCCGAGCTGAACCTGCTCGCGCAACGAGCGGTTGGTGGCCGAGATGATGCGAATGTCCACCGCGAACAGCTCGCTGCTGCCCACCGGTTGCACGCAGCGCTCCTGCAACACCCGCAACAATCGAGCCTGGGTCGGCAGCGGCATGTCGCCGATCTCATCGAGGAACAACGTGCCTTTGTCCGCTTTGCGAATTAGCCCGATGCTGCCTTTCTGGTTGGCACCGGTGAACGCGCCTTTTTCATAGCCAAACAGCTCGGACTCCACTAGTTCGGCGGGGATCGCCGCGCAATTGACGGCAATGAACGGCTGTTTGCTACGCGTGCTGGCCTGATGCAAGGCTTTGACGAACACTTCCTTGCCCACGCCGGTTTCGCCGTGAATCAGCAACGGAATGTCTTTCTCCAGTAGGCGCTCGGCCTGGCGTACGGCTTTTTCCACGCGACGGTCACCGAAGTGCAAGGTGCCGAGGCTGATCGTTTCGGGCGCAGGGCTCGGCGGCTCGGTGAACACACGTGCTTGAACCGGGCGCTGCCGGGGGCGTTTGAGCAGGCAATGAAAGCGATTGCGCCCGGACGCTTGCAAGGCGAAGGGCAGGCCGTCGGGCTGGTTCAGCAGTTCGAGCAACGACACCTTGAACAGGCTTTCGATGCTGGCCCGCGACAGGCTGACGCCCAGCAAATTATCGGCCCGGCGGTTGGCCGAGAGCACCAGGCCGCTTTCATCGAAGATCAATAACCCGGCCCACTGGCTGTCGAGGTTGTTCAGGCCAGTGTTGAACACCAGTTGAAAGTGTTCGCCCTTGAACAGGTTGAGAATCAGCCGGTTCTCCACCGTCTGGCTCATCATCTTGACCATGCCCAGGGTATGAGAGGGCGGCAGGTAGCTGTCGCTGGACACGTCCAGCACGGCGATGACCTTGCGCTCGGCGTCGAAGATCGGCGCCGCTGAACCCGTCATGAAACGGTTGGCCTTGAGAAAGTGCTCATCGTGTTCGATGTGCACTGCTTGCTCGCAGGCCAGCGCGGTGCCGATCGCGTTGGTGCCGCTGCACTGTTCCCGCCAACTGGCGCCGGCATTGAAACCCAGGCTCAGGCCCGGCTCGATAAAGCGTTGAGTGCCCCAGGAGGTCAGCACCTGGCCGTGATTGTCGGCGAGCATGATCAGGCAGTTGGAGTTGCTGAGGATGTTTTCGTAGTAGGGCAGGACTTCCTGATGGGTGGTTTGCACCAGTGAATGCTGGCTCTCCAGCAAGTGCGCAATGTCCTCGGCGGGCAACTGATCGAACGCCGGGGCGCTTTGATGGTTGAGACCGAACGCGCGGCAGCGTGACCAGGAGCTCTGGACGATCGCGTCGTGGGACAGCGGCGGGGCAGGTGCGGCCATGGCAGTCAGCCTCTGAAACAGCGTTTTTATTGTTGTTATAGGTATCTCAAACGGCGCAGTCCCACAGGGTTTTGCGCAAAAAGCATCGGTAGAGTGTTGTTCACAACTGTTCAAAGTCAAACCCGGCACTGTTCAAGTGTTCACTCGTCGTTGTTCATTTCTGTTCAGCGGCGAAGCCGTGTTTTCGGCTCTTTTCGTGAAAGCCGAGCCAGATCAGTCGTTTGGGATTTCTGGCACGAATGTCGCTCTGTTGCTCCGGTCGCCTGACTCCAACAATAAAAAGGCCGAGCCATGTCATTAACGCTGGAGCACGTCAGTCGCACCGTCGAGGGTCAACTCTGGATCGACGATGCGAACCTGCGCTTCGAACCCGGTTCTTTCAATGTCTTGCTGGGGCGCACGCTGTCCGGCAAGACCAGCCTGATGCGCTTGATGGCCGGTCTCGACAAGCCTGACAGCGGACGCATCCTGATGAACGGCGTAGATGTCACCCGCCGCCCGGTTCGGCTGCGCAACGTGTCGATGGTCTATCAGCAGTTCATCAACTACCCGACCATGACCGTGTTCGAGAACATCGCCTCGCCGTTGCGCCAGGCTGGGGTCCCGGCCGAGCTGATCCAGAGCAAAGTGCTGGAAACCGCGCGCATGTTGCGCATCGAAAAATTCCTGCAACGCCATCCGCTGGAACTGTCCGGTGGCCAGCAGCAACGCACGGCGATGGCGCGGGCGCTGGTCAAGGACGCCGAACTGATTCTGTTCGATGAGCCGCTGGTAAACCTTGACTACAAGCTGCGCGAAGAACTGCGCCAGGAAATGCGCGAGCTGTTCAAGGCGCGCCACACCATTGCCGTCTACGCCACCACCGAACCTAACGAAGCGCTGGCGCTGGGTGGCACCACGACCATTCTTCACGAGGGCCGGGTGATCCAGAGCGGCCACACCGCCGAGGTCTATCACCAGCCGCAAACTGTACTGGCCGCCGAGCTGTTTTCCGAACCGCCGATCAACTTGATGCCGGGGCGCATTGCCGGTAACGAGGTGAGCTTCGCCAATTTCGTGCACTTCCCGCTGAACGTCGATTTGCGCCCGGTGGGCGAGGGCGAGTTCCGCTTCGGCGTGCGGCCCAGCCATATCTCGCTGGTGCCCAGCAACGATGATGACCTGGAACTGGCCGTGACCGTGGAAGTGGCGGAAATCAGCGGTTCGGAAACGTTCCTGCATGTACGCAACGAGCATTTCCTGCTGGTGCTGCACTTGCCTGGGGTCCACGAATACGACGTCGATGCACCGATTCGCATCTATATCCCGACCCATAAACTGTTTGTGTTCGATGGCCAGGGGCGGCTGCTCCAGGCTCCCGGACGCCGCGTTTCGAGGGTTGCCTGATGGCCGAAATCCATTTGCAGAACCTTGCCCACAGCTACACCCGCACACCTGCCGGGCCTGAGGATTATGCAATCCGCGAGATGAATCACGTCTGGGAGCAGGGCGGTGCCTATGCCTTGCTCGGGCCGTCCGGGTGCGGCAAGTCGACCTTGCTCAACATCATCTCCGGCCTGCTCAGCCCTTCGGAAGGTCAGGTGCTGTTTGACAACAAAGTGGTTAATCAACTGACCCCGGAGAAGCGCAACATTGCCCAGGTTTTTCAGTTCCCGGTGGTCTACGACACCATGACGGTGTTCGACAACCTGGCGTTTCCGCTGCGCAATCAGGGCATGGTCGAGGCGAAAGTCCACAGCAAAGTGCAGGAAATCGCTGAAGTCCTCGACCTTCAAGCGCTGCTGTACAAGAAGGCCCGTAACCTCACTGCCGACGAAAAACAGAAAGTCTCCATGGGTCGTGGGCTGGTGCGTGATGACGTGTCGGCGATCCTCTTCGACGAGCCACTGACGGTGATCGACCCGCACCTGAAGTGGAAGCTGCGGCGCAAGCTCAAGCAGATTCACGAGCAGTTCAACATCACCATGGTCTACGTGACCCACGATCAACTTGAAGCCTCGACTTTCGCCGACAAGATCGCGGTGATGTATGGCGGGCAGATCGTGCAGTTCGGCACGCCGCGAGAGCTGTTCGAGCGGCCGAGCCACACCTTTGTCGGCTATTTCATCGGCAGCCCGGGGATGAACCTGATGGATGTCACGCCGAGTGCCAGCGGTGTGAGTTTCGGTTCGACCGACTTGCCCTTGTCCGAAGCCTTGCAACGGCGTATTGCCGAAACCGACTGGAAAACCCTGAAGGTCGGGATTCGCCCGGAGTTCATCCACGTCTGGGACGAGCCTTATGAAGAGGCGCTGCAAGCTAAGGTGATTCACGTCGAAGACCTGGGCACCTACAAGATCATGACCCTGAACCTGGACGGCGTACCGCTCAAAGTACGCCTGACGGAAGACAAACTGGTGCCGCAGGGCACGGCGTACATCAGTTTTCCGGCGCAGTGGCTGATGGTCTATGCCGATGACTATTTGCTGGAGGTCCAGCCATGAACAAGGTGCAGAACAACAAGGCCTGGTGGCTGGTACTGCCGGTGTTCCTGCTGGTGGCGTTCAGTGCCGTGATCCCGATGATGACGGTGGTCAATTACTCGGTGCAGGACATTTTTGACCAGTCGAGCCGCTATTTCGTCGGCGCCGACTGGTACAAACAGGTACTGCTTGACCCGCGTCTGCATGACTCGCTGTTGCGCCAGTTCATCTATTCCGCCTGCGTGCTGCTGATCGAAATTCCGCTGGGCATCGCCATCGCCCTGACCATGCCGACCAAGGGACGCTGGTCGTCGTTGGTGCTGATCGTCATGGCGATTCCGCTGCTGATCCCGTGGAACGTGGTCGGTACTATCTGGCAGATTTTTGGCCGGGCCGATATCGGGTTGCTCGGCTCGACGCTGAACGCCATGGGCATCAGCTACAACTATGCGGCCAACACCATGGACGCCTGGGTCACGGTGCTGGTGATGGACGTCTGGCACTGGACCTCGCTGGTGGCGCTGTTGTGTTTCTCGGGGTTGCGGGCCATTCCGGACGTGTATTACCAGGCTGCGCGGATTGACCGGGCGTCGAGCTGGGCGGTGTTCCGGCACATCCAGTTGCCCAAGCTCAAGAGCGTGCTGCTGATCGCGGTGATGCTGCGCTTCATGGACAGCTTCATGATCTATACCGAACCGTTTGTGCTGACGGGCGGCGGGCCGGGTAACGCGACGACGTTCCTCAGCCAGACCCTGACCCAAATGGCGGTCGGCCAGTTCGACCTGGGGCCTGCGGCGGCGTTTTCACTGGTGTACTTCCTGATCATCCTGTTGGTGTCCTGGCTGTTCTATACCGCCATGACTCACTCCGACGCCAACCGCTGAGGCCTGCCATGACTAAACGAAAGTTAGTGCCTCTGTTGATCTACATCCTGTTCCTGCTGGTGCCGATCTATTGGCTGCTGAACATGTCGTTCAAGAGCAACACCGAAATCCTCGGTGGCCTGACGCTGTTTCCCCAGGATTTCACCCTGGCCAACTACAAGGTGATTTTCACCGACCCGAGTTGGTACACCGGCTACCTGAACTCGCTGTATTACGTGAGCCTGAACACGGTGATTTCCCTGAGCGTGGCGCTGCCAGCGGCCTATGCGTTTTCGCGCTATCGGTTTCTTGGCGACAAGCACCTGTTCTTCTGGCTGCTGACCAACCGCATGGCGCCACCGGCGGTGTTCCTGCTGCCGTTCTTTCAGCTCTATTCGTCTATCGGCCTGTTCGATACCCACATCGCGGTGGCGTTGGCGCACTGCCTGTTCAATGTGCCACTGGCGGTGTGGATTCTTGAGGGCTTCATGTCCGGGGTGCCGAAGGAAATCGACGAAACCGCCTACATCGACGGCTACAGTTTTCCCAAGTTTTTCGTGAAGATTTTCATCCCGCTGATTGGTTCGGGCATCGGCGTGACGGCGTTTTTCTGCTTCATGTTTTCCTGGGTCGAACTGCTGCTGGCACGCACGCTGACCTCGGTCAACGCCAAGCCGATTGCGGCGGTGATGACCCGCACCGTGTCGGCGTCCGGCATTGACTGGGGCGTGCTGGCGGCCGCCGGGGTACTGACCATCCTGCCGGGCATGCTGGTGATCTGGTTTGTCCGTAACCATGTGGCCAAGGGCTTTGCCCTGGGGCCGGGTGTGAGGAGCTGATGATGGAGTGGATGAACTGGACACCACCGACCGCAGCCTTCTTCGGCGCCATCGCCCTGTTGCTGATGGGCATGACCACGTGGGAGTTGCGTTCACCGAGTATTCCTCGACGCGGCTTTTTACCGATCAGCACTACCCGTGGCGATCGGTTGTTTATCGGTCTTCTCGGGAGCGCCTACCTGCATTTGCTGGTGATTGGCGCGACTGGCTGGAGCATCTGGGTGGCGTCCGCGCTGTCCCTGGTGTGGCTGTTGGCTGTGATGCGTTGGGGCTAGTCGACATTGAACGGCGCGGATGCCCCGAAACCCAAACAGGAGGTTTTATGTTCGATAAAAACAATAAGCTGCGACATAGCGTTTCATTGGCAGCCCTGCTGGCACTCAGCGGGTTGAGCGCTGCGGCGTGGGCTGATGCCTATGAAGACGCCGCCAAAAAATGGATTGGCAGTGAGTTCAAGCCGTCCACCCTCACCGAAGCCCAGCAGCTTGAAGAGTTGAGGTGGTTCATCAAGGCGTCCGAGCCGTTTCGCGGGATGAAAATCAATGTGGTCTCGGAAACCATCGCCACTCACGAGTACGAGTCCAAGGTATTGGCCAAGGCCTTTACCGAAATCACCGGGATCAAGCTGACCCACGACTTGCTGCAAGAAGGCGATGTGGTGGAAAAGCTGCAAACCCAGATGCAATCGGACAAGAACATCTATGACGGCTGGGTCAACGACTCGGACCTGATCGGCACACATTTTCGCTACGGCAAGACCGAGTCCATCACCGACTTGATGGCCAATGAAGGCAAGGACTACACCTTGCCCACCCTGGACATCAAGGACTTCATCGGCATTTCCTTCACCACTGCGCCGGATGGCAAGATTTATCAATTGCCCGACCAGCAGTTCGCCAACCTTTACTGGTTCCGCGCCGACTGGTTCGAGCGGGCGGACCTCAAGGCCAAGTTCAAGGAGAAGTACGGCTATGAACTGGGCGTGCCGGTGAATTGGTCGGCGTATGAAGACATTGCCAAGTTCTTCACCGAGGACGTCAAGGAAATCGACGGCAAGCGTGTTTACGGTCACATGGATTACGGCAAGAAAGACCCGTCACTGGGTTGGCGCTTCACCGATGCCTGGTTCTCCATGGCGGGTGGCGGCGATAAGGGCTTGCCCAATGGCTTGCCGGTGGACGAATGGGGTATTCGCGTGGAGGACTGCCACCCGGTGGGTTCCAGCGTGACCCGTGGCGGCGATACCAACGGGCCAGCGGCGGTTTATGCAACGCAGAAATACGTCGACTGGATGCGCGCCTACGCACCGCCCGAGGCGCAAGGCATGACGTTCTCCGAGTCGGGCCCGGTACCGTCTCAAGGCAACATCGCCCAGCAGATCTTCTGGTACACCGCGTTTACCGCCGACATGACCAAACCGGGACTGCCGGTGATGAATGCCGACGGTACGCCGAAATGGCGCATGGCGCCTTCGCCAAAAGGTCCGTATTGGGAGGAGGGCATGAAGCTTGGGTATCAGGACACCGGTTCCTGGACTTTCCTCAAGTCCACGCCAGAGAAGCAAAAGCTCGCGGCCTGGCTTTACGCGCAGTTCGTCACCTCGAAAACTGTTTCACTGAAGAAAACCATCGTCGGCCTGACGCCGATTCGCGAGTCGGACATCAACTCCCAGGCCATGACCGACCTGGCACCGAAGCTCGGTGGGTTGGTGGAGTTCTACCGCAGCCCGGCCCGTGTGCAATGGACCCCGACCGGGACCAACGTGCCGGACTATCCGCGCCTGGCTCAACTGTGGTGGAGCCACATCGCTGAAGCTGCCAGTGGCGAGAAAACCCCGCAGCAAGCGCTGGATGGCCTGGCCAAGGATCAGGACGCAATCATGGCGCGGCTTGAACGCTCCAAAGTGCAGCCGGTCTGCGGGCCGAAAATGAACCCTGAGCGTGATGCGCAGTACTGGTTCGATCAGCCGGGCGCACCGAAACCGAAACTGGCCAACGAGAAACCTAAAGGTGAGACCGTGAGTTACAACGAACTGATCAAGTCGTGGGAGGCGGCGCGCAAGTAGGCGATTGGACTGTGTGATGCTTAACGGCACCGCAAGGTGCCGTTTTTGTTTGTGTCTGTGCCGGCCCTTTCGCGAGCAGAACCCTCATCTATGAGTGCCTTCAAAAGCATCCAGTATTTCGTCTGGCAGTAAACGCAAAAACGGCACCCGAAGGTGCCGTCTCTGTTTTCAACTGCGTACGATCTAAGTGATCAACCCGCCAGACCTGCTTGCTGAACCAAGGTCAGCAACGGTTGTGGGTACACGCCGAGGAAGAACGCCAGCAGCGCGATTGCCAGCAGCATCACGCCACCGGTGCGCTGTTCCCAGTGCAGCTGGGCGTCGTGGCGACGCAGGTTTGGCTCGATCAGGTACAGGGTGACCATCACGCGCAGGTAGTAGAACACGCCAATGGCGCTGCCCAATACCAGCGAGCCGACCAGCCACCATTGGTGAGCTTCGACGCCCGTGGCAATGATGTAGAACTTGCCGATGAAGCCTGCGGTCAGCGGGATACCCGCCAGGGACAGCATCATCACGGTCAGCACGGCGGTCAGGTACGGACGGCGCCAGAACAGGCCACGGTATTCGTACAGGGCATCCGCGTCACGGCCGTTGTACGGCGAGGACATCAGGGTGATGACACCGAAGGCGCCCAGGCTGGTGATCACGTAGGTGACCAGGTACACGCCGATGGCTTCCATGGCCAGGCCCTTGCTCGCCACCAGGGCAATCAACAGGTAACCGAAGTGCGCGATGGACGAGTAACCCAGCAGACGCTTGAGGTTGCTCTGGGTCAGTGCCAACAGGTTACCGAACAGGATCGAAGCAATCGCGATCACGGTCAGTACGGTGCTCAACACGCCGCTGCTGGCCACTGGCGACATCTGGAACAGACGCACCATCACCGCGAACACCGCGACTTTGGACGCGGTCGCCAGGAACGCGGCAACCGGTGCCGGAGCACCTTCGTAGACGTCCGGCGTCCAGAGGTGGAACGGCACCAGCGACAGTTTGAACGCCAGGCCAATCAGCATCATGCCCAGACCCAGTTGCGCCAGCGGGCTTGGCAGGCCAGAGGCCTCCAGCGCCATGCCGATACCGCTGAAGCTCAGGGTGCCGGCTTCGGCGTACAGCAGCGCCATGCCGAACAACAGGAACGCGGAACCGGCGGCCGACAGCACCATGTACTTGATGCCGGCTTCCAGCGAACGCTTGTTGAAGAAGGCATAGGCCACCAGGCCGTAGACCGGCACCGACAGCAGTTCCAGGCCGATGAACAACCCGGCCAGGTGCTGCGCGCTGACCAGGACCAGGCCACCGGCGGCGGCCATCAGGATCAGCAGGTACAGTTCTTCACGGTTGCCCGGGTAACCCGAACCGCCATCGCCGAGGTAGGCGTGGGCGAGGGTGACGCAGGCGAGGGTGGCGACCAGGATCAGCGCCATGTACAGGCAGGCGAAGCTGTCGATTTGCAGCAGTGGTGTCACGGCTAGAGGCGCGACTTTCAAGGCTGGCAGGATCGACAACAAGGCCAGGTTAAGACCCGCCACCGACAGCAGGAAGGTCTGTGAGTGGTTGCGGCGCCAGGCGATAGCCAGCATCACCACGATGATCGTGGCGCTGGTGATCAACAACGGCGCAAGCGCGATAAAGTGTTGAATCGTGAATTCCATAGCGCTCTTACCGGGGCCCGAAGCGAGTTGAGTGAAGGCGGTGCCGAGCCATTGCTGCACGCCATGCATCGTAGCGGCAGAGGTATCGAGGAACGGTTGCGGGTACACGCCGAGGTAAACCAGCAGTGCCGCGATGCCCAGCACCATGATCAGTTCGCGAGCATCCATGCCATGCAGGACCGCGTCCGACTTGGACGGGCCGAAGTAGGCACGGTGAATCATGATCAGCGAGTAGACCGAACCGAATACCAGGCCCGACGTCGCGATCACGGTGATCCATGGTGCTGCGGCGAAGGTGCCGATCAGGATCAGGAACTCACCCACGAAGTTACCGGTTCCCGGCAAGCCCAGCGAGGCGGCCGCGAAGAACAGGCTGATGGCAGGCAGGTAGGCGATCTTCGACCACAGGCCACCCATTTCACGCATGTCGCGGGTATGGGTGCGCTCGTAGAGCTGGCCACTGAGGATAAAGAGTGCCGCGGCCGACAGACCGTGCGCCAGCATCTGGATCACGGCGCCTTGCAGGGCCAGTTGGCTGCCGGAGTAGATACCGATCAGCACGAAGCCCATGTGCGAAACGCTGGAGTACGCGATCAGACGCTTGATGTCGGTCTGGGCGAAGGCCAGGAACGCACCGTAGAAGATCCCGACCAGGCCCAGGGCCATGGCGAACGGCGCGAATTCGGCCGACGCGTTCGGGAACAGCGGCAGGGCGAAACGCAGCAGGCCGTAAGCAGCGGTTTTCAGCAGAATACCGGCCAGGTCGACGGAACCCGCGGTCGGTGCCTGGGCGTGAGCATCCGGCAGCCAGGAGTGGAACGGTACAACCGGCAGCTTGACCGCGAAGGCGATGAAGAAACCGAGCATCAGGATGTACTCGGTGGTCATCGACATCTTGGTTTTCAGCAGGTCGGCGTAGTTGAACGTAATCAGGCCTGTGCTGTTGAAGTTGACCAGTACCAGACCCAGGATCGCCACCAGCATGATCAGGCCGGAAGCCTGAGTGAAGATGAAGAACTTGGTCGCCGCGTAGATCCGGGTTTTCTTGCCGTCCGAAGAACTGTGACCCCAGAGCGCGATGAGGAAGTACATCGGCACCAGCATCATTTCCCAGAAGAAGAAGAACATGAACAGGTCGAGGGCCAGGAACACGCCGACGACACCGCCCAGGATCCACATCAGGTTCAAGTGGAAGAAGCCAACGTGACGCTGGATCTCTTTCCACGAGCAGAGTACCGAGAGAACACCCAGCAGACCGGTCAACAGGATCATCAACAGCGAGAGGCCGTCGAGGGCCAGGTGCACGCTGATGCCGAAGCGCTCGATCCAGACGTGCTTGAACTCAAGCGCCCAGGTCGGATCAGCGCCAGGCGCCGGTGCAAATGAATAATTACCGTGGGCCCACAGCCAGAGGCCGAGAGCGAGTTCCAGGGTCATGGTCAACAGCGCAATCCAGCGGGGGAGGGTGGCGCCGAAGCGCTCACCCATCCAGCACAGCAGGCCGCCGATGAAGGGGATCAGGATTAGCCAAGGCAGAATCATGACGGGCTCGTTTCCTTTCGCAAGTTCGCAAGGTTCATATCAGACCGCTACCAGCACGACAGCGCCGATAACCAGCACGGCACCAGCAGCCATCGAGGCGGCGTACCAACGCAATTGACCTGTTTCGGTACGGCTCAGGGCGTTGTGACCCCCTTTGGCCATACGCGGGATCAAACCGATGGTTTGGTCGAACGGGTCTTTGCGCAGCAGGTGGCTGATCGCAAGGTACGGCTTGACGAACAGTTTGTCGTAGACCCAGTCGAAGCCCCAGGCAGCGAACCACCAGGCAGTGAGCAGGCGACCGATGCCGCTGTTGGCGATGGCCGTCACGAAGCGACGCTTGCCGAGGAACAGCAGGGCCGCCAGCAGGATACCGGCCAGGGCGATGGCGCCCGAGGCGATTTCCAGGCTGTGCTTGGCTTCACCGCCGGCATGGCCGACGCTTTCCGGCAGCACGCCGTGCAGCGGCGGAACGATCATCGCGCCAATGGCGGTCGACAACACGATCAGCACCGACAGTGGCAGCCAGTGAGCGATGCCGTGACCAGCGTGGGCTTCGGTCTTCGCTTCACCGTGGAACGCGATGAAGATCAGGCGGAAGGTGTACAGCGATGTCATGAAGGCACCCACCAGACCTGCATACAGCAGACCGTGGTTGCCGCTGGCGAAGGCTTCCCAGAGGATTTCGTCTTTCGAGTAGAAACCTGCGGTCACCAGTGGCAGGGCCGCGAGGGCCGCACCGCCGACAATGAAGCTGGCGTACGCCAGTGGCAGTTTCTTCCACAGGCCACCCATCTTGAAGATGTTCTGCTCGTGGTGGCAGGCAACGATCACCGCACCGGAAGCAAGGAACAGCAGGGCCTTGAAGAAGGCGTGGGTCATCAGGTGGAAAATCGCACCATCCCAGGCACCGACGCCCAGCGCCAGGAACATGTAGCCGATCTGGCTCATGGTCGAGTAGGCGAGGATACGTTTGATGTCGGTTTGTACCAGGGCGGCGAAACCGGCCAGGACCAGGGTCACGGCACCGACGATGCCAACCAGGTGCAGCACATCCGGCGCCAGGGCGAACAGACCGTGAGTACGGGCGATCAGGTAGACACCGGCGGTGACCATGGTTGCGGCGTGGATCAGTGCCGAAACCGGGGTAGGACCGGCCATCGCATCAGCCAGCCAGGTTTGCAGCGGCAGTTGCGCGGATTTACCGACAGCACCACCCAGCAGCATCAGGGTCGCCAGCATGATCCAGAAGTCGCCAGCCTGGAATTTTTGCGGCGCCAGTACCAGCAGCTCCTGAATGTTCAGCGTCTGCATTTGCTGGAACAGGATGAACAGGCCGATGGCCATGAACACGTCGCCGATGCGGGTGACGACGAAGGCTTTGAGCGCGGCGTTACCGTTGTTGCGGTTGCTGTAGTAGAAACCGATCAACAGGTAGCTGCACAGGCCCACGCCTTCCCAACCGAAGTACAGGAACAACAGGTTATCGCCGAGCACCAGGAACAGCATGCTGGCGATAAACAGGTTGGTGTACGCGAAGAAACGCGAGTAGCCGTCTTCACCGCGCATGTACCAGGACGCGAACAGGTGGATCAAAAAGCCCACGCCGACGACCACACCCAGCATGGTCACGGACAGACCATCCAGGTACAGGGCGAAGTTCGGCTTGAACTCGCCTACCGCCATCCACTGCCACAACACCTGGGTGTAGTGACCGCCTTCAGGCGGCGCGACGTTGAACTGCCAGATCACATAAGCAGTCACGATCGCCGAGAGGCCGATGGAGCCGACGCCGATCAGCGCGGCCAGGTTCTCGGAAATCTTCCCGCGAGAAAACGACAGCAGCAGGAAACCGATCAGAGGGAATACGAAGGTCAGAAAGAGTAGGTTCATCCGCGCATCTCACTGGCAGCGTCGATATCGAGCGTGTGGAAGCGGCGATACAGTTGCAGCAGGATCGCCAGGCCAATACTGGCCTCGGCGGCTGCCAGGCTGATCACCAGGATGAACATGATCTGCCCATCCGGCTGAGCCCAACGTGCACCGGCGACAATGAAGGCCAGTGCAGAGGCGTTCATCATCACTTCCAGGCTCATCAACACGAAAAGAATGTTGCGGCGAACCATCAGGCCAACCAGGCCGAGGCAAAACAGGATGCCGGCGACGGCCAGACCATGTTCGAGAGGGATAGCAGGCATGGTGTTACTCCTTCGCCTCGTTGCGGCCCAGGTGGAACGCCGTGACAGCTGCGGCGAGCAGCAGCATCGAGGCGAGTTCGACCACCAGCAGGTAAGGACCGAACAGGCTGATGCCCACGGCCTTGGCGTCTACAGTGGTTTGACCGATGGCAGCACCGCTCGAGTGGCTGAACAGGACGTACAGCAGTTCAGCCAGCAGCAGTGCAGCGAGGATGACCGGGCCACCCCAGATGCCGGGTTTGAGCCAGACGCGCTCCTGCTGAACCGAGGCCGGGCCCAGGTTCAGCATCATCACCACGAACACGAACAGCACCATGATGGCGCCCGCGTAGGCGATCACTTCCAGTACACCGGCGAATGGAGCACCGAGGCTGAAAAAGGTCATCGCCACGGCAATCAGCGAAATAATCAGGTAGAGCAGGGCGTGCACAGGGTTGGTGTTGGTGACCACACGAAGCGTGGACACCACCGCGATACCCGATGCGAAATAGAAAGCGAATTCCATCGTTCTTCCTTAAGGCAGCAAGCTCTTCACGTTGATCGGTTCGGCTTCGTTCTGCGCGGCGCCTTTCGGCTTGCCAGCGATTGCCATACCTGCAACACGATAGAAGTTGTAGTCAGGGTTTTTGCCGGGGCCGGAGATCAAAAGATCTTCTTTCTCGTAAACCAGGTCCTGACGCTTGAACTCGGCCATTTCGAAATCCGGTGTCAGCTGGATCGCGGTGGTCGGGCAGGCTTCCTCGCAGAGGCCACAGAAAATGCAGCGCGAGAAGTTGATGCGGAAGAACTCCGGGTACCAACGACCGTCGTCGGTTTCGGCTTTCTGCAGCGAGATGCAGCCCACCGGGCACGCCACGGCGCACAGGTTGCAGGCTACACAACGCTCTTCGCCGTCGGGGTCGCGGGTCAGCACGATCCGGCCACGGTAGCGCGGCGGCAGGTACACCGCCTCTTCCGGGTATTGCAAGGTGTCGCGTTTGCGGAAGCCGTGACCGAACACCATCACCAGGCTGCGCAACTGGGTACCAGTACCCTTAACGATGTCGCCAATATATTTGAACATGGGTCAAATCCTCACTGAACCGCGCCCGCTGGCGTGTTCAACAACACAACCGCAGCGGTCACCAGCAAATTGATCAGGGTCAGCGGCAGGCAGAATTTCCAGCTGAAGTCCATCACCTGGTCATAGCGCGGGCGCGGGATAGAGGCGCGCAGCAGGATGAACAGCATGATGAAGAACGCGGTCTTCAGCGCGAACCAGACGAACGCCAGTTGCGGCAAGATGCCGAACGGACCGTGCCAGCCACCGAAGAACAGGGTGACCAACAGCGCCGAGATCAGGATGATGCCGATGTACTCGCCAACGAAGAACATGCCCCATTTCATGCCGGCGTATTCAATGTGGTAACCGTCGGCCAGTTCCTGTTCCGCTTCCGGCTGGTCGAACGGGTGACGGTGAGTCACGGCAACGCCAGCGATGAAGAAGGTACAGAAGCCGAAGAACTGTGGAATGATGAACCACAGGTTCTGGGCCTGGTACTCGACGATGTCGCGCATGTTGAACGAGCCAACCTGGACCACGATGCCCATCAGGGCCAGGCCCATGAACACTTCGTAGGACACGGTCTGCGCCGAGGCACGCAAGCTGCCCAGCAGGGCGAACTTGTTGTTACTCGCCCAGCCTGCGAACAGCACCGCGTAGACCGACAGGCCGGCCATGGCGAAGAAGAACAGCAGGCCGATGTTCAGGTCCGCGACACCCCAGGTCGGGGTGATCGGGATGATCGCGAAGGCGATCAGCAGGGCGCTCATGGCCACGACCGGTGCCAGGGTGAAAATCACCTTGTCGGCAAACGGCGGGGTCCAGTCTTCCTTGAAGAACATCTTCAGCATGTCGGCAGCAATCTGGAACATGCCGAACGGGCCAACGCGGTTTGGACCGTAACGGTCCTGCCACCAGCCCAGCAGACGACGTTCGACGAAGCTCAGCAAGGCGCCGGCGACCACGACGGCCAGCAGCACCACGATGGCTTTGACGACCGCAATGATCGTGTCGATCACTTCAGGGGTGAACCATGTCATTGCGCTGCCTCCTGCAGACCGTCAACGGATTTTCCGAAGATTGCCGGTGGAATGCCTGCGATACCGGCCGGCAGTGCTACCAGGCCAGCGCCCAGTTCTTCGTTGATGCGCAGCGGCAGACGCAGGGTCTGGCCCGCTACGTTCAAGCTCAGCAGGGCACCGTCATTGACGCCCAGACGATCCGCTTCGGACTTGGCCAGCGACACGTAGGCGGCCGGGATGCGTTCTTGTACCGGCGCGGCTTTGGAAGAGTTCTCTTCGCTGCCGAACAGGTGGAAGAACGGCACGACTTGCCAGGTGCCTTGAGCAGGGTTGAACGCGCGCGGAACACTGGCGAACCAGTTCAGCGAATCACCGGCGCTTTCGATCAGGCGGGTGCCCGGGTCGCCAGCGCGGATGTGACCACCGACTTCGTCCTGGAACTTGTTCCAGGCTTGCGGCGAGTTCCAGCCCGGCGACCAGGCGAATGGCACTTGCTGACGCGGTTCTACCGAACCCGAGTAACCTTCCATCGAGAAGGCGAACGCGGTGTCGGTGTCTTGCGGTGTACGCGGTTCGTGCACGCTGATGTTGGCGCGCATGGCGGTACGACCGGAGTAACGCAGCGGTTCGCGGGCCAGTTTCATGCCCTTGATGCGGAACGTGGCGGACGGCGCGGCGTCAACGATGCGCGCCAGTTGCGGCGTGCTGGCGGCGCAGGCCGCAGTGACGTGGTCCAGTTGCGTCCAGTCGATCGGCTGGTTCAGCAGGGTGGCGCGCAGGGCATGCAGCCAGCGCCAGCCTTCGTGGACCAGGATGCTCGCGTCCATGTATTTCGGGTCGAAGACCTGGAAGAAGCGCTGGGCGCGACCTTCCTGGCTGACCAGCGTACCGTCGCCTTCCGCGAAGCTGGCGGCTGGCAGAACCAGGTGCGCGCGATCGCTGGTGGCAGTCTTCTGATGGTCTGCCACGATCACCACTTTAGCGGCGTTCAGGGCAGCATCGACACGGGTTTTGTCGGTACGGGTGTACAGATCGTTTTCCAGCACGACGATGGCGTCGGCACGGCCGTCGATCACCGCTTGCAGGGCCGCGTCAACCGATTCGCCACCGAGCATGGCCAGGCCGAGGCTGTTGGCCTCTGGCACGATCAGGCTGATGGAGCCGTTCTTCTCGCGCAGCTTCAGGGCTTTTGCAATGTTTGCAGCCGCTTCGATCAGCGCTTTGGAGCCCAGCGATGTACCGGCAATGATCAGCGGACGCTTGGCGGCCAGCAGGGCATTGGCGATGCGCTGAGCCAGTT
Organism: Pseudomonas purpurea; assembly: GCF_039908635.1. NCBI lineage: Bacteria > Pseudomonadati > Pseudomonadota > Gammaproteobacteria > Pseudomonadales > Pseudomonadaceae > Pseudomonas > Pseudomonas purpurea. Next base: position 3,616,557 of record NZ_CP150918.1, on the reverse strand, counting down.
CGACGGCTTCGCTGTCCAGGCCTTCAACGGCAGGCGCGCTGGCGTCGAGGGCGTGAGCCACGGCGAAACCGATGCGGGCCAGGTCGTCTGGGGCGGCGTGAACGCACTCTTCGGCGATGTCGTCGAGCTTGGTTTCAGCCAGGCTGGCGATGAACAGCGGGTTCAGCGCGTGCTGGCCGATGTTTTTCACCGCGGCGTCGAGCCAAGGCTGGACGCGCATGGCGTCGGCCATGTCTTCGGCTTTGCCCTTGACCGATTGACGCAGGGACAGGGCCATACGTGCAGCGGTCTGGGTCAGGTCTTCACCGAGGACGAACACGGCGTCGTGGTCTTCGATGTCGCGCATGTTCGGGATTGGCAGCGGGCTGTCTTTCAACACCTGCATGACCAGGCGAATGCGTTCCAGCTCAGACGCTTCGATACCCGAGTAGAAGTGCTCGGCACCCACCAGTTCGCGCAGTGCGTAGTTGCTTTCAAGGCTGGCACGCGGCGAACCGATACCAACGATATTGCGACCGCGCAGCAGGTCGGCGGCTTTGTCCAGCGCTTCGTCCAGGCTCAGCTTGGCGCCGCCTGCCAGCAGTGGCTGACGCGGGCGGTCTTCGCGGTTGACATAGCCGTAGCCGAAACGGCCACGGTCGCACAGGAAGTACTGGTTCACCGAACCGTTGAAACGGTTTTCGATGCGACGCAGTTCGCCGTAACGCTCGCCCGGGGAGATGTTGCAACCGCTGGAGCAGCCATGGCAGATGCTCGGCGAGAACTGCATGTCCCACTTGCGGTTGTAGCGCTCGGAGTGTGTCTTGTCGGTGAACACACCGGTCGGGCAGACCTCGGTGAGGTTGCCGGAGAACTCGCTTTCCAGCACGCCATCTTCAACGCGACCGAAGTACACGTTGTCGTGGGCGCCGAATACGCCGAGGTCGGTGCCGCCGGCGTAGTCTTTATAGAAACGTACGCAGCGGTAGCAGGCGATGCAGCGGTTCATTTCGTGGGAAATGAACGGGCCCAGTTGCTGGTTCTGGTGGGTACGCTTGGTGAAGCGGTAACGGCGCTCGTTGTGGCCGGTCATTACCGTCATGTCTTGCAGGTGGCAGTGACCGCCTTCCTCACAGACCGGGCAGTCGTGCGGGTGGTTGGTCATCAGCCATTCAACAACGCTGGCGCGAAAGGCCTTGGATTCTTCATCGTCGATGGAGATCCAGGTGCCATCGGTGGCAGGGGTCATGCAGGACATGACGATGCGACCACGGGTGTCGTTCTCGTCGGTGTACTGCTTGACCGCGCACTGGCGGCAAGCGCCAACGCTGCCGAGGGCGGGGTGCCAGCAGAAGTAAGGAATATCGAGGCCTAGCGACAGACATGCCTGTAACAGGTTGTCTGCCCCGTCGACTTCGAGCGCTTTGCCGTCTACGTGGATAGTGGCCATGGTTCAAAGTTCTTCGTTGGCCCGGTGTCAGCGGGCGTGGCTAATGGAATCTTGTTATCCGTACGAATCAAAACAGCCGTTCAAGGCGTCATCGCACGAGAGGCGAACGGCACGGACCGTTCGCCTGTTAAAGCGTTACGCGCCGACTACGATCGGCCTTGCCAGAGGCGGGACGGCGGCGCTGACAGGCGCGATGCCGGCTTCGAACTCTGGACGGAAGTATTTGATTGCGCTGCCCAATGGCTCCACGGCGCCCGGTGCGTGAGCACAGAAGGTCTTGCCTGGGCCGAGGAAGCCGACCAGACCCAGCAGGGTCTCGATATCACCGGGCTGGCCTTCGCCGTTCTCGATGGCCATCAAGAGCTTGACGCTCCATGGCAAGCCATCGCGGCAAGGGGTGCAGAAGCCGCAGGATTCGCGAGCGAAGAACTGCTCCATGTTGCGCAGCAACGACACCATGTTGACGCTGTCGTCCACCGCCATGGCCAGGCCGGTCCCCATACGGGTGCCCACTTTGGCGATGCCGCCGGCGTACATTTGTGCGTCCAGGTGTTCCGGCAACAGGAAACCGGTACCGGCGCCGCCAGGCTGCCAGCACTTAAGCTTGAAGCCGTCGCGCATGCCGCCCGCGTAGTCTTCGAACAGCTCGCGGCCGGTCACGCCGAATGGCAGTTCCCACAGGCCAGGGTTCTTGACCTTGCCGGAGAAGCCCATGAGCTTGGTGCCCATGTCTTCACTGCCTTCGCGGGCCAACGATTTGTACCAGTCCACGCCGTCGGCGATGATCGCCGGCACGTTGCACAGGGTTTCAACGTTGTTCACGCAGGTCGGCTTGCCCCACACGCCAACGGCGGCAGGGAAGGGCGGCTTGGAGCGCGGGTTGGCGCGGCGGCCTTCGAGGGAGTTGATCAGCGCGGTTTCTTCACCGCAGATGTAACGCCCGGCGCCGGTGTGGACAAACAGCTCGAAATCGAAGCCTGAGCCCAGGATGTTCTTGCCCAGCAGGCCCGCAGCCTTGGCTTCTTCCACGGCACGGTTCAGGTGCTTGGCGGCGGTGGTGTATTCGCCACGCAGGAAGATATAGCCGCGGTAGGTTTTCAGTGCGCGGGCACTGATCAGCATGCCTTCGATCAGCAGATGGGGCAGTTGCTCCATCAGCATGCGGTCTTTCCAGGTGTTCGGTTCCATTTCATCCGCGTTGCACAGCAGGTAGCGGATGTTGATGGATTCGTCCTTGGGCATCAGGCCCCACTTGACGCCCGTGGGGAAGCCGGCACCGCCGCGACCTTTCAAGCCTGCGTCTTTCACGGTCTGGACGATGTCGTCCTGAGCCATGTCGGCGAAGGCCTTGCGGGCTGCTGCGTAACCGTTCTTGGCCTGGTACTCGTCAAGCCACACCGCTTCGCCGTCATCACGCAGACGCCAGGTCAGCGGATGAGTCTCTGCGCTGCGCTTGATGCGGTTGGCAGGGCCGAAGGAAGTCAGGGTCATACGTAGCCCTCCAACAGTTTGGCGACGCCAGCAGGCTGTACGTCACCGAAAGTGTCGTCGTCGATCATCAGCGCCGGGGCCTTGTCGCAGTTGCCGAGGCAGCAGACAGGCAGCAACGTGAAACGGCCGTCGGCGGTGGTTTGACCCAGGCCGATGCCCAGCTTGCTCTGGATTTCGCTGACTACCGATTCGTGGCCACCGATGTAGCAGACCATGCTGTCGCAGACGCGAATGATGTGGCGGCCGACTGGCTGACGGAAGATTTGGCTGTAGAACGTCGCCACGCCTTCAACGTCGCTGGCCGGGATGCCGAGGATTTCGCCGATGGCGTAGAGCGCGCCGTCAGGCACCCAGCCACGTTCCTTCTGGACGATCTTCAGGGCTTCGATCGACGCCGCGCGCGGGTCTTCGTAGTGATGCAGCTCGTGCTCGATGGCCGAGCGCTCGGTTTCGCTGAGGGCGAAACGGTCTGTCTGGATAAGCGTGCTGTTCATGCTTAGCGGTCCACGTCGGCCATAACGAAGTCGATACTACCCAGGTACGCGATCAAGTCCGCGACCATGCTGCCTTTGATCACCGAAGGGATCTGTTGCAGATGCGGGAAGCTTGGGGTGCGAATCCGGGTGCGGTAGCTCATGGTGCCGCCATCGCTCGTCAGGTAATAACTGTTGATGCCCTTGGTCGCTTCGATCATCTGGAAGGATTCGTTGGCCGGCATGACCGGGCCCCACGAAACTTGCAGGAAGTGCGTGATCAGGGTCTCGATGTGTTGCAGCGTGCGCTCTTTGGGCGGCGGCGTGGTCAGCGGGTGATCCGCCTTGTACGGGCCTTCCGGCATGTTGCGCAGGCATTGGTCGATGATCTTGATGCTCTGGCGCATTTCTTCGACGCGCACCATGCAGCGGTCGTAGGCGTCGCCATTGGCCGCCAGCGGAACTTCAAATTCGAAGTTCTCGTAGCCGGAGTATGGACGCGCCTTGCGCAGGTCGAAGTCGCAACCGGTGGAACGCAAGCCGGCACCGGTGACGCCCCACTCCAGGGCCTCTTTGGTGTTGTAGGCGGCGACGCCGATGGTACGACCCTTGAGGATGCTGTTCTGCAGGGCAGCCTTGGTGTATTCGTCGAGGCGCTTTGGCAGCCATTCAACGAAGTCCTTGACCAGTTTGTCCCAGCCGCGCGGCAGGTCGTGGGCAACGCCACCAATGCGATACCAGGCCGGGTGCAGGCGGAAACCGGTAATGGCTTCGATCACCGTGTACGCCTTCTGGCGGTCGGTGAAGGTGAAGAACACCGGGGTCATGGCGCCGACGTCCTGGATGTAGGTACCCAGGAACAGCAGGTGGCTGGTGATCCGGAAGAACTCGGCCATCATGATGCGGATGACGTCGACCTTCTCGGGCACCTTGATGCCGGCCAGCTTCTCGACCGAGAGCACGTACGGCAGGTTGTTCATCACGCCGCCGAGGTAGTCGATACGGTCGGTGTACGGAATGAAACTGTGCCAGGACTGACGTTCGGCCATCTTCTCGGCACCACGGTGGTGGTAACCGACGTCGGGCACGCAGTCGACGATCTCTTCGCCGTCCAGTTGCAAGATGATGCGGAACGCACCGTGAGCCGAAGGGTGGTTGGGGCCGAGGTTGAGGAACATGTAGTCCTCGTTCGCACCGGAACGCTTCATGCCCCAGTCTTCAGGCTTGAAGCGCGCGGCTTCTTCCTCAAGCTGTTGCTTGGCCAGGTTCAGGCTGAACGGATCGAACTCGGTGGCACGGGCCGGGAAGTCCTTGCGCAGCGGGTGACCTTCCCAGGTCGGCGGCATCATGATGCGCGACAGGTGAGGGTGGCCGGCGAAGTCGATGCCGTACATGTCCCACACTTCACGCTCGTACCAGTTGGCGTTCGGCCAGATGCCGGTGACGGTCGGCACGCTGAGGTCGCCCTCGGACAAGGCGACCTTGATCATCACGTCACTATTACGCTCAAGCGACATGAGGTGATAGAACACGGTGAAGTCGACGCCGCCTGGCAGCCCTTGACGCTTGGTGCGCAGACGCTCGTCCACGCCATGCAGGTCATAGAGCATGACGTACGGCTTGGGCAGGTTGCGCAGGAAGGTCAGGACTTCGACGAGTTTGGCGCGGGCAACCCAAAGCACCGGCATGCCGGTGCGGGTAGGCTGGGCGGTGAACGCCTCGGGGCCAAAACGGTTGTTCAGTTCGACGACCACATCCTGGTCGTCAGCCTTGTAAGGCGGGATGTACAGAGCGCTGCCTGTAGTCATGGTTATTTATCGCTTTCGGTCAACGTAAAGAATGAAGCCAGCTTCTTGTTTCTTTGCAGGAACAGATCTGGATCAGACTTCGTCGGGGCTGCGCAGGTTGGTTACCTGAATACGCTGTTCGCGGCGCGCATCCTTTTGCGAAGGCATCTCGGCGCGGTAAACGCCTTGATCACCAACGACCCAGGAAAGTGGGCGACGCTCCTGGCCAATCGACTCCTGCAACAGCATCAAGCCTTGCAGAAAAGCTTCGGGGCGAGGTGGGCAGCCAGGCACGTAGACGTCCACGGGCAGGAACTTGTCCACCCCTTGAACGACAGAGTAGATGTCGTACATGCCACCGGAGTTGGCGCACGAACCCATGGAGATAACCCACTTCGGCTCGAGCATTTGCTCGTAGAGACGCTGAATGATTGGCGCCATCTTGATGAAGCAGGTTCCGGCAATAACCATGAAATCCGCCTGGCGCGGCGATGCCCGGATAACCTCGGCGCCAAAGCGCGCGATGTCGTGGGGCGCCGTGAAGGCGGTGGTCATTTCCACGTAGCAGCACGACAGGCCGAAGTTGTACGGCCACAGGGAGTTTTTACGCCCCCAGTTGACCGCACCATTCAGCACGTCTTCGAGCTTGCCCATGTAAATGTTTTTGTGGACTTGATCTTCTAACGGATCGGAAACGGTTTCCCGTTCGCCAATCGGGTACTGCTCGTTAGGAGCATCCGGGTCGATCCTGGTGAGATTGTATTGCATTGCCAAAGCCTCATTGTTTCAGCTTCGCCTGCCGCTTAAGACGAGCTGCCGGAGCCCAATCAAGGGCGCCCACTCGAAATAGGTAGACAAGACCTGCCAACAGAATTGCTATGAAAACGAGAGCTTCGACAAATCCGGTCCAGCCGCTTTCGCGGACGGACACAGACCAGGCAAAGAGAAAAAGGGCTTCGATATCGAAGATCACGAAGAGCATCGCGACCAGATAGAATTTGGCTGAGAGCCGCAAGCGGGCGCCACCGGTGGGTAGCATGCCGGACTCGAACGGTTCGTTTTTGCTGCGACCCCAGGCTTTTGACCCAAGGAGGCTGGAGACGCCGAGCATGAAGGCGCAAAGGCCGACGACACCCAGAAGGAAAATGGCAAAGCCCCAGTTGTGGGCCATGAGTCCTGTCGCTTCGGGCATGCTGGTAATCCTTAACAGAGAGCAAGGGTCTCTGAGCTTGATAAAGAAATAAAGCAGTGACGATATGTCGCAGCGCAATCAATCGCGGTGATTTTATGGCTAAACACCGAGCAAGTAAAATTCCTGTAGCGAAATTATTTATAAGAATAAGGACATAGCGTGCCTCCGAAGCCCTGTAAGCCATGCACAGCGGGCATTAGCGAGTTTTTTTTCAATTCAGTTTTGTAGGGAATGTAACGAACATAGTTATTGCTAAATGATAATCAATATTGTTTGGAGTGGTTTTTAAACAGTTAATCGGGGTGCTGGCCGGAAAGTTGTCTTATATGAGGGTTACTGCAAGTAGCGGCCCGGCTCGTTTTACCTTCTTTTTCTGCGCGGTATACCGCTCTGGATCAATGTTTTTGCTTGAGGTGCTAGCGTCTCCTGTGGGAGCGAGCCTGCTCGCGAATGCGGTGGGGCAGTCGACTTCTATTTTGAATGATAAGACGCCTTCGCGAGCAGGCTCGCTCCCACGGAGTTCGGTGATATTTGTTAAATCGTGGACAAAAAAACGCCCCGAACCAGTCGGGGCGTTAGATTTTCGGCAGTGCAGTTAGCTTTTTATTCGGTCTGCGCTGGCCGTGTACTCAGGCGAAGTCGATCAGTGGAACTGTTCTTCTTCGGTGGAGCCGGTCAGTGCGGTTACCGACGACGAGCCACCCTGAATCACGGTGGTCATGTCGTCGAAGTAGCCGGTGCCCACTTCCTGCTGGTGAGCCACGAAGGTGTAACCCTTGGCGGCGTCAGCGAATTCCTGCTCTTGCAGCTTCACGTAGGCAGTCATGTCGTTGCGGGCGTAGTCGTGCGCCAGGTTGAACATGCTGTGCCACATGTTGTGAATGCCGGCCAGGGTGATGAACTGGTGCTTGTAGCCCATGGCGGACAGTTCGCGCTGGAACTTGGCGATGGTCGCGTCGTCCAGGTTTTTCTTCCAGTTGAAGGAAGGCGAGCAGTTGTACGACAGCAGTTGGTCCGGGTATTCCTTTTTGATCGCTTCAGCGAAGCGACGGGCTTCTTCCAGGTCCGGCTTGGCGGTTTCGCACCAGATCAGGTCGGCGTACGGCGCATAGGCCAGGCCGCGAGCGATAGCCTGGTCCAGGCCGGCGCGTACTTTGTAGAAGCCTTCCTGGGTGCGTTCGCCGGTCACGAATGGCTGATCGTATGGGTCGCAGTCCGAAGTCAGCAGGTCAGCAGCGTTTGCATCGGTACGGGCCAGGATGATGGTCGGCGTGCCAGCAACGTCAGCCGCCAGGCGAGCAGCCGTCAGCTTTTGTACGGCTTCCTGGGTTGGAACCAGAACCTTGCCACCCATGTGGCCGCATTTTTTCACGGAAGCCAGTTGGTCTTCGAAGTGAACGCCGGCGGCGCCTGCTTCGATCATGCTTTTCATCAGTTCGTAGGCGTTCAGTACGCCGCCGAAACCGGCTTCGGCGTCAGCCACGATCGGCGCGAAGTAGTCGATGTAGCCAGCGTCGCCCGGGTTCTTGCCGGATTTCCACTGGATCTGGTCGGCGCGACGGAACGAGTTGTTGATGCGCTTGACCACGGTCGGTACGGAGTCGACCGGGTACAGCGACTGGTCCGGGTACATCGATTCGGCAGAGTTGTTGTCTGCAGCAACCTGCCAGCCCGACAGGTAGATCGCCTGGATGCCGGCTTTGACTTGTTGTACAGCCTGGCCGCCGGTCAGGGCGCCCATGCAGTTGACGAAATCTTTCTCAGGGCGGAAGGATGGCTTGGCACCCTGGGTCACCAGGTTCCAGAGCTTTTCGGCGCCCATTTTTGCAAGGGTGTGCTCAGGTTGAACCGAGCCACGCAGACGGACGACGTCAGCAGCGGAGTAAGCGCGTGTCACGCCTTTCCAGCGTGGGTTTTCAGCCCAGTCTTTTTCAAGGGCTGCAATTTGCTGTTCGCGTGTCAGTGCCATGGAGATAAACCTCGTCGCGTCTTGTATGGAAAGTTGTTCTGCGGTGGAAAGTTCCTGTGCCAACTGCGCAATTCAAGGGGCGCGTAGATGGCTGCTCGCTGACCGGAAGCTTAGGTGCTCAAGTCGGGTCTGGCGGGGAAGGCGACGGAGTGAACGAGGGGCTCGGGGATGAAAGCTGAGCAGGTAAGGGCCTACTGGCGGGCGCACTCGGGCATCGTGGGCCTTTGTACGATCATCAGTGTGTTGCCGGGCTACCTATTACGCTTCCGTCCCTCGGGACAACTTCGTTCCAGTCGCAACCTCGTCAAACACACCTTGTGGGCGGTACAGACACGAATCGGCTCAAGTCGGTAAGGTCAGAGCAGCGATTCGAAAGCCCTTGCCAGGGCCTCTGATCAGCGGGAGCGAGGCCATCATGCCTTTGCTTTTTTTGCCCGTCAAACGTTTTGTAGTGCTTTTTTTAAAGCACTACATCTTTGGTCTTATACGACTAATCAGTCAGTTTTCGGTGTGTCAGTCCAGGGCGTCGACTTTCACGCGTAGCGTCATGTCATCCCGGCCTTGAGTCGTGTAGCTGCGGGTCAGGCCCTGTTTGTCGGCCTGAGTCTGGTGATTGACGCCGGCCAGGGTGATCCACTCGCCGAGGCGGCCGCTGACCGTTGTGTCGGTACTTTGTACATTCACTACATCGGGACGTTCCTGGCTCATACGGTCACGGTTGGTACTGATCGCCAGGTGAACGGTTTCGCCGGTGACGCTTGCAGTCACGTAGAAGCCTTGGGTGACATTGCGGTATTGGGTCTGGCTTTGCAGGTGGGCGTAGTTGTTGTTCGGGGTTGGCGAGGGGGTGTTGGTCTGGTTGGGCAGGCCGGCGTAGGCGTCGGTCTGAGTGGTGGTCAGCGGGACGCTCTGGCCGACCTGGATCAGCGCGGGTATGCCTTCGCTGGCCTGGATTTGCTGGATGCCGCCTTCGCGGCTGTCGGTGCTGCGATTGATGATGCGACCTTGGGCGGAGCCGTTTACCGAGTAGCCCTGATCGCCCTGGAAGTTGTTTTCATTGGTGTCGACGGTAATCAGCAAGCGCTTGGGCGCGGTGTCCAATTGGGCGAGAAGGGCTCGCAGCTCTTCGATTTTTCCGGGTTCGGCGTTCACGATGAGTTGGTTGCCGTAGGCGCTGACCTTACCGTCCTTGCCAAGGAAGTTCTGTGCGACGGGCAGCAAGTCGGCGCTGGTACGGTGGTTGAGCGGCACGATCTCGGTGGCTGCCATGACCGAAACACTGCAGGTCAGCAGCAGGGTGGTGAGAAGGGTGCGTAGGGACATGTCCGTTATCTCCGCGATCAAAGGCTTGAGTTTGCCAGTTTGTCGGCCCGGGGTGTGGCAAGTTGAATCGTAGACAGCAAAACGCCCCGGCATCCGAGAATGGCGGGGCGATTTGATGGTGTTCACAGGCTGTTTTTGTGGCTAGGGTTAGGCCGAGTGCCGAACCATGTCCACGTGCGGAATTCCTGCTTCCAGGAACTCTTCACTGACCACGGTAAAGCCCAGGCGCTCATAGAATGCCGTCGCCTGCACCTGAGCGCTCAACATCTGCTGCTTGAGCCCGCGCTTCTCGGCTTCACCGATCACCGCTTGCATCAGCGCATCGCCGACTTTCAGGCCGCGCCAGTCCTTGAGTACCGACACCCGGCCGATGTGACCGTCGGGCAACAAGCGGGCAGTGCCAATCGGAAAGTCGCCTTCGAAGGCGAGGAAATGCACGGCGCTGGCGTCGTCTGCATCCCACTCCAGTTCTGGCGGAACGGCCTGCTCGGCGATGAACACGGTTTCACGAATGCGCCGGATCTCGGCGTTATCCTTTTGCCAGTCTGCGACACGTACGTGAATCTTATTCATCGGCAAACCCCAGGCTTCCTTGCTTGATCAGTTCGCACAACAGGCCGCGGCCATCTTCGTCTTTCAGCCATGGGCCAAGGTTGTCGATGTGCAGTGCATCGGCGGCGCAAATCATTTTCAGCAGTTCGCGCAGCTTGCCCGGCAGGTAACGACTCTGGCCGCTGGCGAACAGCAGCAGGTCGTCATCGACTTCGGACCATGCCAGGCGTGCGCTCGGATTGCGAATCAGCACCGCGCCTTGCTCAAGGCTGGCAAGCAGGTCGTCTTCTTCCACGTCTTCCGGGCCCACCACCAGTTCCGGGTAGCGCGGCTCGGTCATGAACTGGCCGAACCAGGTCAGCAGCAGACGCTCGTCACTCATGTGCTCGGCCAGCAGGCCTTTCAAGCGGTCGAGGGCGTCGTGTTGAATCTGGTGCGGGTCGACGGCTGGTTGGGCGTCGGCATCGGTGTAGCGCTCTTCGTCAGGCAGGAACTGGCTGAGGAAGTCCGTGAAGTGCGTCAGCACTTCGGCAGCGCTTGGCGCGCGGAAGCCGACCGAGTAGGTCATGCAATCGTCGATGGCCACGCCGCAGTGGGCCAGGCGCGGTGGCAGGTACAGCATGTCGCCCGGTTCCAGTACCCATTCAGCGGTTTCTTCGAAATCAGCCAGAATGCGCAGGTCGGCATGTTGCAGCAGCGGGCTCTCGGAGTCGCACATCTGGCCGATTTTCCAGTTGCGCTTACCGGCGCCTTGCAGCAGGAACACGTCGTAGTTGTCGAAGTGCGGGCCCACGCTGCCGCCTGGAGCGGCGAAGCTGATCATCACGTCGTCGATGCGCCAGCTCGGCAGGAAACGGAAGTTTTCCAGCAGCTCGCTGACTTCCGGTACGAACTGATCGACAGCCTGCACCAGCAAGGTCCACTCACGCTCCGGCAGCTTGCTGAATTCGTCTTCGGCGAACGGGCCGCGACGCAATTCCCAGGGGCGCTCGCCGTGCTCGATGACCAGGCGCGATTCGACTTCTTCTTCCAGCGCCAGGCCGGCCAGTTCGTCGGCGTCGATCGGGCTTTCGAAGTCAGGAATCGCCTGACGGATCAGCAGCGGCTTTTTCTGCCAGTAGTCGCGCAGGAATTCCCGTGCCGTGATGCCGCCCAGAAGTTGAAGAGGAATATCAGGATTCATGTGTAACCTATTGAAAAAAAGCACTTTTCAGACTGGAATAAAAACGCCCGGCGCTGCCGGGCGTCTCAAAGGTCAAGCGACGATCAGATACGTTTGGCTTGTGCCACGGCGTTGCCGATGTAGTTGGCTGGGGTAAGCTTTTTCAGCTCGGCACGGGCCTCGGCAGGCATGTCCAGCGTGTCGATGAAAGTCTGCAGCGCTTCAGGGCTGATGCCCTTGCCGCGCGTCAGCTCTTTCAGTTTTTCGTACGGGTTTTCGATGTTGTAGCGACGCATCACGGTCTGGATCGGCTCGGCCAGCACTTCCCAGCAAGCGTCCAGGTCGGCAGCGATTTTCTGGGCATTGAGTTCCAGTTTGCTGATGCCTTTGAGGCTCGCTTCGTACGCGATCACGCTGTGGGCGAAGCCGACACCGAGGTTGCGCAGAACAGTGGAGTCGGTCAGGTCGCGCTGCCAGCGGGAGATCGGCAGTTTGCTCGCCAGGTGCTGGAACAGTGCGTTGGCGATGCCCAGGTTGCCTTCGGAGTTTTCGAAGTCGATCGGGTTGACCTTGTGCGGCATGGTCGAGGAACCGATTTCGCCGGCAATGGTGCGCTGCTTGAAGTAGCCCAGGGAGATGTAGCCCCAGATATCGCGATCGAAGTCGATCAGGATGGTGTTGAAGCGCGCGATCGCGTCGAACAGCTCGGCAATGTAGTCGTGCGGCTCGATCTGCGTGGTGTACGGGTTGAAGCCCAGACCCAGCTCGTCTTCGATGAAGGCGCGGGCGTTCTCTTCCCAGTCGATTTCAGGGTAGGCCGAGAGGTGTGCGTTGTAGTTGCCGACAGCGCCGTTGATCTTGCCCAGCAGCGGAACGGCAGCGACCTGAGCGATTTGACGCTCCAGGCGGTAAACCACGTTTGCCAGCTCTTTGCCCAGGGTGGTCGGCGACGCCGGTTGACCGTGGGTGCGCGAGAGCATCGGTACGTCAGCGAAGCGGATGGCCAGTTCGCGGATAGCTTCGGCAGTCTGGCGCATCAGCGGCAGCATCACGTCATCACGGCCTTCGCGCAGCATCAGGGCGTGGGACAGGTTGTTGATGTCCTCGCTGGTGCAGGCAAAGTGGATGAACTCGCTGACGTTGGCCAGCTCAGGCAGCTTGGCCGCTTGCTCTTTGAGCAGGTACTCAATGGCTTTGACGTCGTGGTTGGTGGTGCGCTCGATCTCTTTGACGCGTTCGGCGTGCTCCAGAGAGAAGTTTTCCGCCAAGGTGTTCAGTACGGCGTTGGCTTCAGCAGAAAATGCTGGAACTTCGCTGATGGCGGCGTGAGCGGCCAGGCGCTGGAGCCAGCGCACTTCAACCAGGACGCGAGCACGGATCAGGCCGTATTCGCTGAAAATTGGGCGCAGGGCCTGGGTTTTGCCGGCGTAGCGGCCGTCAACAGGGGAAACCGCAGTGAGCGAAGAAAGCTGCATGGGGTGTTCTCGGACAGTCGGGCAACGAAATGGGGCGCGTATCATACATGAAAAAATCCGCCGGTCCGTTGCCAACTGACCGGCGTATTACGCGTAACACGGTGTAAAGGGGTTGCTGACGCGACTTATTCGTTACGCATCAACGGGTAAAGCTCTTTCAGCAACTTGCGGCGGCTGATCACCAATTGCCAGCGATGACCACCCAGTTGCCGCCATAGGCGTGCCGAGCGAATCCCGGCGAGCAACAGGGCGCGAATTTTCGAGGCGTTACTGGGTTGCTGCAGGTTGCGCATGTCGCCGTGCACCTGGATACGTTGGCGCAGGGTGCTCAAGGTGTCCTGGTACAGCGCGCCGCAGGCGGCGATCACGTTTTCGTGGGCCGGGCCGAAGTGTTCGACCTGGGATTGGATTTGCGGCAAGCGCTTGCCGATTGCGTCCAGCATGTCGCCGCGCTTGGCCAGTTGACGCTCAAGGCCGAGCATCGACAGGGCGTAGCGCAAAGGCTCGCGCTGCAAGGTGTTCGGGTCGCGCTCAAGGGCGCCGATCAATGCGCGATAGCCCTCGCGCAGGTTGATGTCGTCGCCGCCGTAGACTTCCAGTGTGTCCTTGGGGTCGCGGATCAGCAGGCTGCCGAGCATGCAGCTCAGGCCGGCTTCGGTGACCTGGCCGGTCTTGGCGATCTTGTCCACCAGCACGGCGGCCAGAAACACGCCGCCCAGGGCGGTCAGTTGCTCCTGAGTCGGGCTCATGCCTTGCTGCTCCAGGGCTCGGCGACTTCAATGACGCCACCGCCGAGGCAGATTTCACCGTCGTAGAACACCACCGATTGGCCTGGGGTCACTGCGCGCTGTGGGTCGTCGAACGTGGCACGGTAGCCGCTGGCAGTTTTTTCCAGGGTGCAAGGCTGGTCGCTTTGGCGATAGCGCACTTTGGCGGTCAGCTTGCGCGGTACGCTCAGATCAATCGGGTTGACCCAGTAGATATCGGAAGCGAGCAGGGCACGGGAGAGCAGCCACGGGTGGTCGTTGCCCTGGCCGACGATCAGTTCGTTGTGTTCCAGGTCCTTGATCAATACGTACCACGGCTCGTCGCTGGCGTCTTTCAAGCCGCCAATGCCCAGGCCCTGGCGCTGGCCGATGGTGTGGTACATCAGGCCGTGGTGCTTGCCGATGATTTCACCTTCGGTGGTTTTGATTTCGCCCGGCTGTGCCGGCAGGTATTGCTTGAGGAAGTCGCTGAAGCGACGCTCACCGATAAAGCAGATGCCGGTGGAGTCTTTCTTCTTGGCGGTCGCCAGGTCGTGTTTCTCGGCAATCGCGCGGACTTCGGGTTTTTCCAGCTCGCCGACCGGGAACAGGGTCTTGGCGATCTGTTCACCGCCGACGGCGTGCAGGAAGTAGCTCTGGTCCTTGTTCGGGTCCAGGCCCTTGAGCAATTCGGTACGGCCGTCGATGTCGCGGCGGCGCACATAGTGGCCGGTGGCGATCAGGTCGGCGCCAAGCATCATGGCGTAGTCGAGGAAGGCCTTGAACTTGATTTCACGGTTGCACAGGATGTCCGGGTTCGGCGTGCGGCCGGCCTTGTATTCGGCCAGGAAGTGCTCGAACACGTTGTCCCAGTATTCGGCGGCGAAGTTGGCGGTGTGCAGCTTGATGCCAATCTTGTCGCACACGGCCTGGGCGTCGGCCAGGTCATCCATGGCGGTGCAGTAGTCCGTTCCATCGTCTTCTTCCCAGTTCTTCATGAACAGGCCTTCCACCTCATAACCCTGCTCGATCAGCAGTAAGGCGGAAACGGAAGAGTCCACGCCGCCGGACATGCCGACAATGACGCGCTTCTTTTGTGTGTCAGAAGGGGCTGGATCACGCATAGGGATTCAATGAGTGTCTTGAAAAAGGACGCGATTCTAACAGGCCCGAGCCTGCAAGGCTAAAGAGAAGGGCGGATCAGTTCGAGACTGAAGTGTTTGCCTTCCAGATAATCATCGATGCAGCGGATGATCAGTTCACTGCGCCAGTTTGCGCGCTGTTCCATGAGTTCGCCACGGGTCAGCCATTTGGCGCCGACGATACCGTCGTCCAGCTGATAGTCGGGGTGGTGTTTCAGCGCTTTGGCGATGAAGCAGATGCGCTGATAAGTCACGCCATTGCTCGGGGCGGTGTAGAGGTAAATGCCGGTGATACCGGTCGGCTCGACGTCCCAGCCGGTTTCCTCGAGGGTTTCGCGAATGGCGGCGTCGATCAGGGTTTCGTTCGGGTCCAGATGGCCGGCGGGCTGGTTGAGCACCGTTCGTCCGCCCTTGAGTTCTTCGACCATCAGGAAGCGACCATTGTCTTCGACGATGGTCGCGACGGTGATGTGGGGTAGCCAATCCATGAAGTTTCCTCGATTTTAATGTTGAAACACGGTCAATGTGGGAGTGAGCTTGCTCGCGATAGCTGTAGGTCAATCGACATCAATGTTGAATGATAAACCGCTATCGCGAGCAAGCTCGCCCCCACATTTGTCCAGTGTTCACCATGGGCTTGTGTGAAAGGCCAGAAACAGAAACCCCGGCGCAAGGCCGGGGGTTCTGGTGTTCCCTTACAACTTTACGCCAGCGCAGCAATTGCCGCGTTGAAGGTGTTGCTCGGGCGCATGGCCTTGCTGATCAGTGCGGCGTCGGCGTGGTAGTAACCGCCGATTTCGACTGGCTTGCCCTGAACGGCGTTGAGCTCGGCAACGATGCTTGCCTCGTTCTCGGTCAGGGTTTTGGCCAACTGGCTGAACTGCGCTTGCAGCGTTGTGTCTTCAGCCTGGGCGGCCAGGGCCTGAGCCCAGTACAGCGCCAGGTAGAAGTGGCTGCCGCGGTTGTCGATGTTGCCGACTTTACGCGATGGCGACTTGTTGTTGTCCAGGAACTGGCCGGTGGCCTGGTCCAGGGTCTTGGCCAAAACCAGCGCCTTAGGGTTGTTGTACGTCACACCCAGGTGCTCAAGGGAAGCGGCCAGGGCCAGGAACTCGCCCAGGGAATCCCAGCGCAGGAAGTTTTCTTCCAGTAGCTGTTGAACGTGTTTTGGTGCCGAACCGCCAGCGCCGGTTTCGAACAGGCCACCGCCGTTCATCAGCGGCACGATCGACAGCATCTTGGCGCTGGTGCCCAGTTCCATGATCGGGAACAGGTCAGTCAGGTAATCACGCAGTACGTTACCGGTCACCGAGATGGTGTCGAGGCCTTCGCGAGTGCGGTCCAGGGTGAACTTCATCGCGTCGACTGGCGACATGATGCGGATTTCCAGGCCTGCGGTGTCGTGATCCTTCAGGTACGCCTGAACTTTCTCGATCACCACGCCGTCGTGGGCGCGCATTGGGTCCAGCCAGAAAATGGCGGGCGTGCTGCTGGCGCGGGCGCGGTTGACGGCCAGTTTGACCCAGTCCTGGATCGGCGCGTCTTTGGTCTGGCACATGCGGAAGATGTCGCCGGCTTCAACCGGTTGCTCCAGCAGGGTGCGACCGGCGCCGTCGGAAACGCGAACCACGCCGTCAGCCTTGATCTGGAAGGTCTTGTCGTGGGAGCCGTACTCTTCGGCTTTTTTCGCCATCAGGCCAACGTTTGGCACGCTGCCCATGGTGGTGGGGTCGAAGGCGCCGTGTTTCTTGCAGTCTTCGATTACCGCCTGGTAGATGGTGGCGTAGCAGCGATCCGGGATCACGGCCTTGGTGTCGTGCAGTTGACCGTCGGTGCCCCACATTTTGCCGGAGTCACGAATCATGGCCGGCATCGAGGCGTCGACGATCACGTCGCTCGGCACGTGCAGGTTGGTGATGCCTTTGTCGGAGTTGACCATCGCCAGCGACGGACGAACGGCGTAGACCGCCTGGATGTCCGCTTCGATCTCGGCTTGCTGTTCGGCAGGCAACGCCTTGATGCGGGCGTACAGGTCGCCGATGCCATTGTTCAGATTGAAACCGATCTGTGCCAGCACGTCAGCGTGCTTGGCCAGCGCGTCTTTATAGAACTCGGCAACGATCTGGCCGAACATGATCGGGTCGGAAACCTTCATCATGGTGGCTTTCAGGTGAACCGACAGCAGCACGCCTTTTTGCTTGGCGTCTTCGATTTCGGCGGCGATGAAGCTGCGCAGGGCGTTTTTGCTCAGCACGGCGCAATCGAGGATCTCACCGACTTGCACGGTGGTTTTTTCTTTCAGGACGGTGGTGCTGCCATCCCGGGCGATCAGTTCGATTTTGACAGCGTCAGCGGCGTCGATCAGGGCAGCTTTTTCGCTGCCGTAGAAATCGCCGGTGCTCATGTGGGCGACGTGGGACTTGGAGTCCGCAGCCCAGGCACCCATTTTGTGCGGGTGCTTGCGAGCGTAGTTCTTGACCGACAGCGGCGCGCGACGATCGGAGTTGCCTTCACGCAGCACCGGGTTGACCGCGCTGCCCTTGATCTTGTCGTAGCGGGACTTGGCGTCCTTGTCAGCGTCGCTGGTGACGGTTTCCGGGTAGTCCGGTAGTGCAAAGCCCTGGGCTTGCAGCTCTTTGATCGCAGCCTGCAACTGGGGAACCGAAGCGCTGATGTTCGGCAGCTTGATGATGTTGGCTTCAGGCGTAACGGCCAGGTCGCCCAGTTCGGCGAGGTGGTCGGCTACGGCTTTGTCACCCAATTGCTCGGGGAAGCTGGCCAGGATGCGCCCAGCCAGCGAGATGTCGCGGGTTTCCACGGCGATATCGGCGCAAGCGGTGAACGCTTCAACGATAGGCAACAGCGAATAGGTGGCGAGGGCGGGAGCTTCGTCGGTGAAGGTATAGATGATCTTCGAGCGGGTGGGCATATTCGGATTAACTCTCTTCTTTGCTAAAGCGTGCGCAGAAACTCGAGGTGCGCTGGGTAAGCGCGTTCGTTCAAAGTCATCCATGAGCCGAATTGTCGAGTTGTCTTCGCGGTGATGTTGGGTGCATCAGTCGAGCGTCAAGCGGGTGGACTGCGGTAACAGCCCGGCTTTTTCAGGCCCAAGGTCTTGTGCTAGAGCGGTCGGCCGTCGTGACTCTGTGGTCAGCGGCGGCATTATACATAGGTCGCTGGCAAAACGCCGATGGTTCATGGGAAACCGCTCTCGTCCATTGGTCTAAAGGTCGCAGGCAGGCGTGGGGCGTAGAGTCGCCGGATGTGCTCAAGTTTGGCGCTTTTCCCTTTGCTTTCAGGCTTGTAGGCCGCGAACTGTACCGCCTCGCGGCAGATCGGTGGAACATGAGGTTCCCGTCCAGATTCAACTGGGGTACGCTCGGACGCAGCCAGATGTTCAATCCACAAAACGGAGTTCAGCATGGGATACAAGAAGATTCAGGTTCCAGCAGTCGGCGACAAAATCACCGTCAATGCAGACCATTCTCTCAATGTTCCTAACAACCCGATCATCCCTTTTATCGAAGGTGATGGTATTGGCGTTGATATCAGCCCGGTCATGATCAAGGTTGTCGATGCTGCTGTTAAGAAAGCTTACGGCGGCGAGCGCAAAATTTCCTGGATGGAAGTCTACGCCGGGGAAAAAGCTACTCAGGTTTACGATCAGGACACCTGGCTGCCTCAGGAAACCCTGGATGCAGTCAAGGATTACGTAGTTTCCATCAAGGGCCCATTGACCACGCCGGTCGGTGGCGGCATCCGTTCGCTGAACGTTGCCCTGCGCCAGCAACTCGACCTTTATGTGTGCCTGCGCCCGGTGCGCTGGTTCGAAGGCGTGCCTAGCCCGGTCAAGAAGCCAGGCGACGTCGACATGACGATCTTCCGTGAGAACTCGGAAGACATCTACGCCGGTATCGAGTGGAAGGCCGGTTCGCCGGAAGCGACCAAGGTCATCAAGTTCCTCAAAGAAGAAATGGGCGTCACCAAGATCCGTTTCGACGAAAACTGCGGCATCGGCGTCAAGCCGGTTTCCCTGGAAGGCACCAAGCGCCTGGCACGCAAGGCCCTGCAATATGTGGTCGACAATGATCGCGATTCGCTGACCATCGTCCACAAAGGCAACATCATGAAGTTCACCGAAGGTGCCTTCAAGGAGTGGGCCCTACGAAGTGGCGGCGCAAGAGTTCGGCGCCACCCTGCTCGACGGTGGTCCGTGGATGCAGTTCAAGAACCCGAAAACCGGCAAGAACGTCATCGTCAAGGATGCCATCGCGGACGCCATGCTCCAGCAGATCCTGCTGCGCCCGACCGAATACGATGTGATCGCGACCCTGAACCTGAACGGCGACTACCTGTCCGACGCCCTGGCGGCTGAAGTGGGTGGCATTGGTATCGCGCCAGGTGCCAACCTGTCCGACACCGTGGCCATGTTCGAAGCGACCCACGGTACTGCGCCAAAATACGCCGGCAAAGACCAGGTGAACCCGGGTTCGCTGATCCTGTCTGCTGAAATGATGCTGCGCCACATGGGCTGGACCGAAGCGGCCGACCTGATCATCAAGGGCACCAACGGTGCTATCTCGGCCAAGACCGTGACCTATGACTTCGAGCGTCTGATGGACGGCGCCAAGCTGCTGTCTTCTTCCGCGTTCGGTGATGCGCTGATCTCTCACATGTAAGCTGATCGGCTCTAAACGAAGCCGGCCAACTCAATCCCTTGAGTCGGCCGGTTTTTTTATGACTGGATGTTTGGTTCTACGTTAAGCCGTAACGGTGTGTTGCGTGGTGGCAATGGCAATCGGCTGGATTTCCTTGGCGGCGGCGCTGCCGATATTCACGGCATGCAGGCCCTTGGGGCCCTGAATGATCTCGAAGCTCACGGGCTGGCCGGCTTTCAGGGTTTTGTAGCCGTCCATCTGAATGGCCGAGTAATGGGCGAACAAATCTTCAGTTTTGCCGTCCTCATTGATGAAACCGTAACCCTTGGCGTTGTTAAACCACTTGACCTTGCCATTGATCTTGACGCCTGACATACCCAACTCCCTCTGCAACAGACTCCATCACTGGAGTATCATCCAGTACATCCGCAGTCAGCCTTGTTAAATAAGGTTGACTCCGCGGACCTTTTTTACCCACTGTGGGCTCTATTGGTTGTAACACCGTTTTGCCGATAGTCAAGGTGACCAAGCAGTCGGAGTTGAAAAGCTCTGGGGCCGCCCCCACCACTGTATTCGCTCAACTAACGAACCTTTCTTTCCATGCATGCAATCAGCCAGATTCGACTAACATTCAATCAGGATCGCCCGGATTTACACGACGACGATTCCTCGGGCGTTGCTGTACAGGAGGCCAAGCCTGCATTGCAGGCGCCGCCGATGTACAAGGTGGTTTTGTTCAATGATGACTACACACCGATGGATTTCGTCGTCGAAGTGCTCGAGGTGTTTTTTAACCTGAATCGCGAGCTGGCGACCAAGGTAATGCTGGCCGTTCACACAGAAGGACGGGCAGTATGTGGAGTGTTTACCCGCGACATCGCCGAGACCAAGGCCATGCAGGTCAACCAGTACGCCAGGGAAAGCCAGCATCCGCTACTCTGTGAAATCGAGAAGGACGGTTAACGCCGACCACTTGGGTATGAGGTGAAGCTATGTTAAACCGCGAGCTCGAAGTCACCCTCAATCTCGCCTTCAAGGAGGCCCGATCGAAGCGTCATGAGTTCATGACCGTCGAACACCTCCTGTTGGCTCTTTTGGATAATGAGGCTGCCGCCACCGTTTTGCGTGCCTGCGGCGCAAACCTCGACAAACTCAAGCATGATCTGCAGGAGTTCATCGATTCCACCACGCCTTTGATTCCCGTCCATGACGAGGATCGCGAAACCCAGCCAACCCTGGGCTTCCAGCGTGTACTGCAGCGTGCTGTCTTCCATGTGCAGAGCTCCGGTAAGCGTGAAGTGACAGGCGCTAACGTGCTGGTCGCCATCTTCAGTGAACAAGAGAGTCAGGCGGTGTTCCTGCTTAAACAGCAGAGCGTTGCACGTATCGATGTCGTCAATTACATCGCCCATGGCATCTCCAAAGTGCCAGGGCATGGCGAACACTCTGAAGGTGAGCAAGATATGCAGGACGACGAGGGCGGTGAGTCTTCTTCTTCAGGCAATCCTCTGGATGCTTATGCCAGCAACCTCAACGAACTGGCGCGCCAGGGTCGTATCGACCCGTTGGTAGGGCGCGAAATGGAAGTTGAGCGTGTGGCGCAGATTCTGGCGCGCCGGCGTAAAAACAATCCGTTGCTGGTCGGCGAGGCGGGCGTGGGTAAAACCGCAATCGCCGAAGGTCTGGCCAAGCGCATTGTCGACAACCAGGTGCCTGATCTGTTGGCCAATAGCGTGGTGTATTCGCTCGATCTGGGCGCATTGCTGGCCGGGACCAAATATCGCGGCGATTTCGAGAAGCGCTTCAAGGCGTTGCTCAATGAGCTGAAAAAACGGCCTCAAGCCATTCTGTTCATCGACGAAATCCACACCATCATTGGTGCCGGTGCCGCGTCCGGTGGCGTGATGGACGCTTCGAACCTGCTCAAGCCGCTGCTGTCCTCGGGTGATATCCGTTGCATCGGTTCGACCACGTTCCAGGAATTTCGCGGGATCTTCGAGAAGGATCGTGCGTTGGCGCGTCGCTTCCAGAAGGTCGATGTGTCGGAGCCTTCGGTGGAAGACACCATTGGCATCCTGCGCGGCCTCAAGGGGCGTTTCGAGCAGCATCACAATATCGAATACAGTGATGAAGCCCTGCGTGCCGCTGCCGAGCTTGCTTCGCGCTACATCAATGACCGGCACATGCCGGACAAGGCCATCGACGTGATCGATGAGGCGGGCGCCTATCAGCGTTTGCAGCCGATCGAGAAGCGTGTGAAACGCATCGAGGTGCCTCAGGTCGAGGACATCGTGGCGAAGATTGCGCGGATTCCGCCAAAACACGTCACTAGCTCCGACAAGGAGTTGCTGCGTAACCTTGAGCGCGATCTGAAGTTGACGGTGTTTGGTCAGGAGGCGGCGATTGATTCCCTGTCGACTGCGATCAAGCTGTCGCGTGCCGGTCTGAAGTCGCCTGACAAGCCTGTCGGCTCGTTCCTGTTCGCAGGTCCTACCGGTGTTGGTAAAACCGAAGCGGCGCGGCAACTGGCGAAAGCTCTGGGGATCGAACTGGTTCGTTTCGACATGTCCGAGTACATGGAGCGCCACACCGTATCGCGTTTGATTGGTGCACCTCCTGGCTATGTCGGGTTTGATCAGGGCGGCCTGCTGACCGAAGCGGTCACCAAGCAGCCTCACTGCGTGCTGTTGCTCGATGAGATCGAGAAGGCGCATCCGGAAGTCTTCAACCTGCTGTTGCAGGTCATGGATCACGGTACGCTGACCGACAACAACGGGCGCAAGGCAGATTTCCGTAACGTGATCGTCATCATGACGACCAACGCCGGTGCCGAAACCGCAGCCAGGGCTTCCATTGGCTTCACGCATCAGGATCACTCCTCCGATGCGATGGAAGTGATCAAGAAGAGCTTCACGCCGGAATTCCGTAACCGTCTGGACACCATTATCCAGTTTGGTCGCCTCAGTCATGAGGTCATCAAAAGCGTGGTGGACAAGTTCCTTACCGAACTGCAGGCGCAACTGGAAGACAAGCGTGTGCTGCTTGAGGTCACCGACGCGGCGCGCAGTTGGCTGGCGGCGGCTGGTTACGATGCAACCATGGGTGCGCGACCCATGGCACGTTTGATCCAGGACAAGATCAAGCGTCCGCTGGCGGAAGAGATACTCTTTGGCGAACTGGCCGAACATGGCGGTGTGGTCCACATCGACATCAAGGACGGCGAATTGACCTTCGAGTTCGAAACCACGGCTGAAATGGCCTGACGTTAATCGCAATAAAGCAAAAGGCGCCGAAAGGCGCCTTTTTGCTGTCGCCGGTTGTGCGTCGTCCCCTGTGGGAGTGAGCTTGCTCGCGATAGCGGTGGGTCAGCCTGCATTAATGTCGGGTGTGAAACCGCCATCGCGAGCAAGCTCGTTCCCACATTGGATTGGGGGGGGCAAATCGCAGGCAAACAAAAACGCCCGGCATAGCCGGGCGTTTTGTATTGACTTGATTAGCGAGCGCGGTAAGTGATGCGCCCTTTGCTCAAGTCATAGGGCGTCAGCTCGACGCGCACTTTGTCACCGGTAAGAATACGAATGTAGTTCTTGCGCATCTTGCCGGAAATATGCGCGGTTACGACGTGCCCATTTTCCAACTCCACACGAAACATGGTGTTGGGCAGGGTGTCGACGACAGTGCCTTCCATTTCGAAGCTGTCTTCTTTCGACATGCAGTAAAGCCCTCGGTATCCAATGAATGGCCCGGTGCAACTGCGCCAGGCAAAAGCGGCGTGCATTGTGCCCGAAAAATGGGGTTTAAGCCAAGGGCTTTAGGGCTGACCCTAGTTCAGAACCACCCATCGCTGGTTAATCAGCAGCTCGATGGGGCGATATTGGGTCTTGTAGTTCATTTTTTTGCAGTTTTTGATCCAGTATCCAAGGTACACCGCTTCCAGTCCCAGGCGCTGGGTCTCGGCGATTTGCCAGAGAATGGCGTAACGCCCCAGGCTGCGGCGTTCTTCATCGGGCTCGTAGAAGGTGTAGACCGCCGACAAGCCGTTGGGCAGCAAATCGGTCACCGCTACGGCCAGCAGACGCCCGTCGAGGCGGAACTCGTAGAATCTGGAAAACGGCAGGTCGCGTACCAGGAACGTCGAGAACTGGTCGCGGCTCGGCGGATACATATCGCCGTCAGCGTGGCGCTGCTCGATGTAACGCTGATACAGGTCGAAGTACTCTTCGCTGAAACCGGGCTTCGCGGGGCGGACCTGCAAATCGGCATTGCGCTTGAAAATGCGTTTTTGCTGTCGGTTGGGTAAAAAATGCGCCACCGGAATGCGCGCCGGTACGCACGCATTGCAATTCTGGCAATGCGGCCGGTAGAGGTGGTCGCCGCTGCGGCGAAAGCCCATTTCAGACAGGTCTGCGTAGACATGCACATCCATGGGCTGACTTGGGTCGAGGAACAGCGTGGTGGCTTGTTCGTCGGGCAGATAGCTGCAAGAGTGGGGCTGAGTGGCATAAAACTTCAAGCGCGCCAACTCGGTCATGAATCAACCCTCGGGATTAGCTGTAAATTAAGTGTAAGCCACGTGTGCGAAAGTCGCCTAAGAAACCCATGCAGCACGGCTGGGAAGGTCCAGGTGGCGTTGCAGGTAACCGGCGAAGTCGCTGCGGTCGATCGAGCGGGCGCCAAGACTTTGGAGGTGGTTGGTTGGCATCTGGCAGTCAATCAAGACGAACCCCCAGTCCTTGAGGTGCCTGACCAGTGTTGCAAAACCGATTTTTGAGGCGTTGTCAGCGTGGCTGAACATTGATTCGCCGAAAAACAGCTGCCCCATGGCCAGTCCGTAAAGCCCGCCCACCAAGACGCCCTGGTCCCAGACCTCGACCGAGTGCGCGTAGCCGCGCCGATGCAGTTCGAGGTAGGCGTTTTGCATGGCCTCGGTGATCCAGGTGCCGTCAGCGTAATCACGCGGTGCAGCGCAGGCCTTGATAACGGCTGGAAAATCCCGATCAAAGGTCACCTGGTAGCGTTGCTGGCGCAGGAGTTTACCCAGGCTGCGCGAGACATGCAGTTCGTCGGGAAATAACACCGTGCGCGGGTCGGGCGACCACCAAAGGATCGGCTGCCCTTGGGAGAACCAGGGGAAGCAGCCATGGCGATAGGCCTGAATCAGGCGATCGGCAGACAGGTCGCCACCGGCTGCCAGCAAGCCGTTGGGCTCGCGCATGGCTTTTTCCAGGGGCGGAAAGCTCAAGGTATTGCGTTGTAACCAAGTCAGCATGGCATCCGGGCTTGCAGAAGGGGAGGGCAGCGGCAGGCCGGGCCTGCCGCATGAGAGTGGTCAGTTGTCGTCCAGGTACTTCTCGGCGTCCAGCGCCGCCATGCAACCTGCGCCGGCGGAAGTGACGGCCTGACGGTACACGTGGTCGGCCACATCGCCCGCGGCAAACACGCCTTCGATCTCGGTGGCGGTGGCATCGCCTTCGCTGCCGCCCTTGACCAGCAGGTAGCCGTTGCGCATCGACAGCTGGCCCTGAAACAGATCGGTATTGGGTTTATGGCCGATGGCGATGAAGACGCCGGTGAGGGCCAGTTCCTTTGTTTCGCCGGTCAGGCTGTCGCGCAGGCGAGCGCCAGTGACCCCGCTGGTATCGCCCAGCACTTCGTCCAGATTCTGGTTCCAGTGCAGGCGGATATTCCCGGTCCTGGCCTTTTCGAAGAGCTTGTCTTGCAGGATCTTCTCCGAGCGCAGTTTGTCGCGGCGGTGCACCAGGTGCACTTCCTTGGCGATGTTGGCGAGGTACAGCGCTTCTTCGACCGCGGTGTTGCCGCCGCCGACCACGGCCACGACCTGGTTGCGGTAGAAGAAGCCGTCACAGGTGGCGCAGGCGGAAACGCCTTTGCCGGCGAACGCGTCTTCGGACGGCAAGCCCAGGTACTGCGCGGAAGCGCCCGTGGCAATGATCAGGGCATCGCAGGTGTAGGTGCCGCTGTCACCTGTGAGGGTGAACGGGCGCTGTTGCAACTCTGCGGTGTGGATGTGGTCGTAGACGATCGCCGTGTCAAAGCGCTCGGCGTGTTTTTGCATGCGCTCCATCAGCACGGGGCCTGTGAGGCCTTCGACGTCACCGGGCCAGTTGTCGACTTCCGTGGTGGTGGTCAGCTGACCACCGGCTTGCAGGCCTGTGATGACGGTGGGTTTGAGGTTGGCGCGGGCGGCATATACCGCGGCGCTGTAACCGGCAGGGCCGGAACCTAGAATGATCAAGCGTGAATGCTTCGCTTCGCTCATAAAAACACCTCATAAGCCTTTGTCACAAAAGAGAATGCATGCTCAAATTGAACCGCTTATAACCTGCTGTTGGCTATGCTACACCGAAGGGGCTGCAGCGTGGCATCGTGCGGACAAACCCGTACAATGCCGGTCTGTATCAAGATGTTCGGCTGCCTTCGGTCGTTTCAACGGTTTCAGGATTCAAGGGCAGAGTGTTAAAAGTAGTCTCAGTTGCGTGCGTCAACTTTTTTACCTGCTCGGATTGAGCAGTATTTTTGCAGTCATTCAACAGTTGGACGCGCTAATTGGCGCAGGAAAAGACGCGTTTTGAAGAAATCCACCGCAGCACCTAAAACAGTAGTTCCGCTTTGGCGCCAGCAATTGCACTACCGGCTCAAGGAAGGTGCGTTGATCGCCATTGGCGCCTTGTGCCTGTTCCTGATGATGGCCTTGTTGACCTATGGCAAGGACGATCCGGGCTGGAGCCATAACAGCAAGATTGACGACGTGCAGAACTTCGGCGGCCCCGCCGGTTCCTACAGCGCCGATATCCTGTTCATGGTGCTGGGTTACTTCGCCTACATCTTCCCGTTGCTGCTGGCCATCAAGACCTACCAGATCTTCCGTCAGCGCCACGAGCCGTGGCAGTGGAGCGGCTGGCTGTTTTCCTGGCGCCTGATCGGCCTGGTGTTCCTGGTGTTGTCGGGCGCGGCACTGGCCCATATTCATTTTCATGTGCCGACCGGCCTGCCGGCAGGCGCCGGTGGCGCGTTGGGCGAAAGCCTGGGCGATCTGGCCAGGAACGCGCTGAACATCCAGGGCAGCACCCTGATGTTCATCGCATTGTTCCTGTTCGGCCTGACCGTGTTCACCGACCTTTCGTGGTTCAAGGTGATGGACGTCACCGGCAAGATCACCCTGGACCTGTTCGAACTGTTCCACGGCGCCGCCAATCGCTGGTGGGCTGCGCGAACCGAGCGTAAACAGCTGGTCGCACAGTTGCGTGAAGTCGACGACCGGGTCCATGACGTCGTGGCTCCGACCGTGTCGGACAAGCGCGAGCAGGCCAAGGTCAAGGAACGCTTGATCGAGCGTGAGCAGGCCTTGAGCAAGCACATGTCCGAGCGCGAGAAACAGGTTCCGCCCGTGATCGCCCCGGCGCCGCCCAAGGCACCGCCGCCGAGCAAGCGTGTCGAGAAAGAGAAACAGGCGCCGCTGTTCGTCGACAGCGCGGTGGAAGGCACCTTGCCGCCGATCTCGATTCTCGACCCGGCCGAAAAGAAACAACTCAATTACTCCCCCGAGTCGCTGGCGGCCGTCGGCCACCTGCTGGAAATCAAGCTCAAGGAGTTTGGGGTCGAGGTCACGGTGGATTCGATTCACCCAGGCCCGGTCATTACCCGTTACGAGATTCAACCGGCGGCCGGCGTGAAAGTCAGCCGTATCGCCAACCTCGCCAAGGACCTGGCGCGTTCGCTGGCCGTGACCAGCGTGCGGGTGGTGGAAGTGATTCCCGGCAAGACCACGGTGGGGATCGAGATTCCCAACGAAGACCGGCAGATCGTGCGGTTCTCCGAGGTCCTTTCTACCCCGGAGTACGACAACGCCAAGTCCCCGGTGACCCTGGCCCTGGGCCACGACATCGGCGGCAGACCAGTGATCACCGACCTTGCGAAGATGCCTCACCTGCTGGTGGCCGGTACGACCGGTTCCGGTAAGTCGGTGGGGGTGAACGCGATGATTCTGTCGATTCTGTTCAAGTCGGGCCCGGAAGACGCCAAGCTGATCATGATCGACCCGAAAATGCTTGAGCTGTCGATCTACGAAGGCATCCCGCATTTGCTGTGCCCGGTCGTGACCGACATGAAGGACGCGGCCAACGCCCTGCGCTGGAGCGTTGCCGAGATGGAACGCCGTTACAAGCTGATGGCGAAGATGGGCGTGCGTAACCTGTCGGGCTTCAACCAGAAGGTCAGAGAGGCAGAGGAGGCGGGCACACCGCTGACCGATCCTTTGTACAACCGCGAAAGCATTCATGACGAAGCGCCGTTGCTGACCAAACTGCCGACCATCGTGGTGGTGGTCGACGAATTCGCCGACATGATGATGATCGTCGGCAAGAAGGTTGAAGAACTCATTGCGCGGATCGCCCAGAAGGCCCGAGCGGCCGGTATTCACTTGATCCTCGCGACCCAGCGTCCGTCGGTCGACGTGATCACCGGTCTGATCAAGGCCAACATCCCGACGCGCATGGCGTTCCAGGTGTCGAGCAAGATCGACTCCCGGACCATCATCGACCAGGGCGGCGCCGAACAATTGCTGGGCCACGGTGACATGCTCTACATGCCGCCGGGCACCAGCCTGCCGATCCGTGTCCACGGCGCCTTTGTGTCTGACGACGAAGTGCATCGTGTGGTCGAAGCCTGGAAACTGCGCGGCGCGCCGGATTACAACGACGACATCCTCAACGGTGTCGAAGAAGCGGGCAGTGGCTTTGAAAGCGGTAGCGGCGGCGATAGCGACGACAGCGAAACCGACGCCTTGTACGACGAAGCGGTGCAGTTCGTGCTGGAAAGCCGTCGGGCGTCCATCTCGGCGGTTCAGCGCAAGTTGAAAATCGGTTACAACCGCGCCGCCCGCATGATCGAAGCCATGGAAATGGCCGGGGTCGTGACGTCCATGAACACCAACGGTTCGCGTGAAGTCCTGGCCCCCGGGCCGATGCGCGACTGACCGGAGCCGCGTGATCGCACGCGGCACCTCATTTCAACGGAATTTTAAAGAGGACTCCCATGCGTCTTATCCGCATGCTGCTGCCGGTACTGGCTCTAACGACGCTTTCGGTTCACGCCGACGAGAAAGATGTCGCACGTCTGACTCAACTGCTGGAAAACTCCCAGACCCTGAGCGCCCGTTTCTCTCAGCTGACCCTTGATGGCACCGGCACCCAGTTGCAGGAAACGGCGGGCGAAATGTCGTTGCAGCGCCCTGGAATGTTCTACTGGCACACTGATGCGCCACAAGAACAACTGATGGTCTCCGATGGCAAGAAAGTCTCCCTGTGGGACCCGGACCTTGAACAGGTGACCATCAAGAAGCTCGACCAGCGCCTGACCCAGACGCCAGCCCTGTTGCTGTCCGGCGACGTGTCGAAAATCAGCCAGAGCTTCGACATCAGCGCCAAGGAAGCGGGCGGCGTGATCGACTTCACCCTGAAGCCGAAAACCAAGGACACCCTGTTCGACAACCTGCGCCTGTCGTTCCGCAACGGCCTGGTCAATGATATGCAGTTGATCGACAGCGTCGGCCAGCGCACCAATATCCTGTTCACGGGCGTCAAGGCCAATGAGCCTATCCCGGCTTCCAAGTTCAAGTTCGACATCCCCAAGGGTGCCGATGTGATTCAGGAGTAAGGCATAAAACCTGTGGGAGCGAGCTTGCTCGCGATAGCGTCAGATCAGTCAACATCGATGTTGAATGTAAGGCCGTCATCGCGAGCAAGCTCGCTCCCACAGTGATTTTGGTTTAACACGTTGACTGATCGGCATCAGGGCCCAATGAGGTTTCATAAGCAGTGATGGACTTGTTTCGTAGTGCTCCGATAGCTCAACCACTGGCCGCGCGTTTGCGTGCGGCCAATCTGGACGAGTACGTCGGTCAGGAACATCTGCTGGCCCGGGGCAAGCCTTTACGCGAAGCCCTGGAGCAGGGTGCCCTGCACTCAATGATTTTCTGGGGCCCGCCCGGAGTGGGTAAAACCACCCTGGCGCGGTTGCTGGCGGAAGTCTCGGACGCGCATTTTGAAACGGTGTCGGCGGTGCTGGCCGGGGTCAAGGAGATCCGCCAGGCAGTGGAGATCGCCAAGCAGCAGGCCGCTCAATACGGCCGCCGCACCATTCTGTTCGTCGACGAAGTGCATCGCTTCAACAAGTCGCAGCAGGATGCTTTCCTGCCGTACGTCGAAGACGGCACGCTGATTTTCATTGGCGCGACCACCGAAAACCCTTCCTTTGAGCTGAACAACGCACTGTTGTCCCGTGCCCGCGTCTATGTGCTCAAAAGCCTCGACGAAGTGGCGCTGAACAAATTGGTGCAACGCGCGCTGACCGAAGAGCGTGGCCTGGGCAAGCGTCAACTGAGCCTGAGCGACGAAGGCTTCAAGATGCTGCTGTCGGCCGCTGACGGTGACGGTCGGCGTTTGCTCAACCTGCTGGAAAACGCGTCGGACCTGGCCGAAGACAACAGCGAAATCGATGTCGATTTGCTGCAAAGCCTGCTCGGCGATACGCGACGCCGTTTCGACAAGGGCGGCGAGGCGTTTTACGACCAGATTTCTGCGCTGCACAAATCGGTGCGCGGCTCCAACCCGGACGGCGCGTTATATTGGTTTGCGCGGATGCTCGATGGGGGGTGCGATCCGTTGTACCTGGCTCGGCGCGTGGTGCGCATGGCCAGCGAAGACATCGGCAATGCCGACCCGCGCGCCTTGAGTTTGTGCCTGGCCGCGTGGGATGTGCAGGAACGGCTCGGCAGCCCTGAAGGCGAGTTGGCCGTGGCGCAGGCGATTACTTATCTGGCCTGCGCGCCGAAGAGCAACGCCGTGTACATGGGCTTCAAGGCGGCCATGCGCAGCGCCGCCGAACACGGCTCGCTGGAAGTGCCGCTTCACTTGCGTAATGCCCCGACCAAGTTGATGAAGCAGCTGGGTTACGGTGATGAATACCGCTACGCCCACGATGAGCCGGACGCTTACGCGGCGGGCGAAGACTACTTCCCGGATGAGCTGGAGCCCCAGCATTTCTATCAGCCGGTGCCCCGTGGCCTGGAGTTGAAGATCGGCGAAAAGCTCAATCATCTCGCCCAGCTTGATCGTCTTAGCCCGAAACAGCGGAGAAAGTAGTGATTCGAGCCATTCTTGCGGTGTCCGTGGCCGGTATCGCTGGTACATTATTGCGTTTCGCGGCGGGCAACTGGATCAACGTCCATTGGCCCCGGCATTTTTACGTGGCAACCCTGGCGGTCAATCTGATTGGCTGCCTGATTATCGGCGTGTTGTACGGGCTATTTTTGTTGCGCCCGGAAGTGCCGTTCGAAATTCGGGCCGGCTTGATTGTCGGCTTTGTGGGAGGTCTGACGACCTTTTCATCCTTTTCACTGGATACGGTGCGCCTGCTGGAAAGCGGGCAAGTGTCGCAAGCCCTGGGCTATGCGGCCATCAGCGTATTCGGCGGGCTGCTCGCAACCTGGGCTGGCCTGTCCCTGACCAAACTTTGATAAACGAGAGACCGACATGCTCGATTCCAAACTGTTACGTAGCAACCTTCAGGACGTAGCGGACCGCCTGGCATCCCGTGGCTTCAGCCTGGATGTTGCGCGCATCGAAGCGCTGGAAGAACAGCGCAAGACCGTCCAGACCCGCACCGAAGCACTGCAGGCTGAACGTAATGCGCGCTCCAAATCCATCGGTCAGGCCAAGCAGCGCGGCGAAGACATCGCGCCGTTGATGGCGGACGTCGAGCGCATGGCGAACGAATTGGGTGCCGGCAAAGTCGAGCTGGACGCGATCCAGACCGAACTGGATTCGATCCTGCTGAACATCCCGAACCTGCCGCATGAATCGGTTCCAGTGGGTGATGATGAAGAAGGTAACGTCGAAGTGCGCCGCTGGGGCACGCCGACCACTTTCGATTTCGAGGTCAAGGACCACGTTGCGCTGGGCGAAAAGTTCGGCTGGCTGGACTTTGAAACTGCCGCCAAGCTGTCCGGCGCCCGTTTCGCCTTGCTGCGCGGGCCAATCGCCCGTCTGCATCGCGCCCTCGCGCAGTTCATGATCAACCTGCACATCAACGAGCACGGTTACGAAGAGGCCTACACGCCTTACCTGGTCCAGGCGCCAGCCCTGCAAGGCACTGGCCAGTTGCCGAAGTTCGAGGAAGACCTGTTCAAGATCACCCGCGAAGGCGAAGCCGATCTGTACCTGATCCCGACCGCCGAAGTGTCGCTGACCAACATCGTTGCGGGCGAGATCCTCGACCCGAAACTGCTGCCGATCAAGTTCGTCGCACACACGCCATGCTTCCGCAGCGAGGCCGGTGCTTCGGGCCGTGATACTCGCGGCATGATTCGTCAGCACCAGTTCGACAAGGTCGAGATGGTCCAGATCGTTGAGCCATCGACCTCGATGGAAGCGCTGGAAGGCCTGACCGCCAACGCTGAAAAAGTCCTGCAGTTGCTGGAGCTGCCTTACCGCACCCTGGCGCTGTGCACCGGCGACATGGGTTTCAGCGCGGTCAAGACGTATGACCTGGAAGTGTGGATCCCGAGCCAGGACAAGTACCGCGAGATTTCGTCGTGCTCCAACTGCGGCGACTTCCAGGCCCGTCGTATGCAGGCGCGCTTCCGCAACCCGGAAACCGGCAAGCCGGAACTGGTCCACACCCTGAACGGCTCCGGCCCTGGCGGTCGGTCGTACCCTGGTGGCGGTGCTGGAAAACTACCAGCAGGCCGACGGTTCGATCCGCGTGCCAGCAGTCCTCAAGCCGTACATGGGCGGCCTCGAGGTTATCGGCTAAATGGAATTTCTGCCGCTGTTTCACAACCTGCGCGGCAGTCGTGTGTTGGTCGTCGGCGGGGGGGAGATTGCCTTGCGCAAATCTCGCCTGCTGGCCGACGCCGGGGCGCTGTTGCGGGTCGTTGCACCTGAAATTGAAACCCAGCTGCGTGAGCTGGTGCAGAGCAGCGGCGGCGAGCTGGTGTTGCGCGGTTACCTTGAGGCGGACCTCGACGGTTGCGGGCTGATCATTGCCGCCACCGACGACGAGCCGCTGAATGCGCAAGTCTCTGCCGATGCACATCGGCGCTGCGTGCCGGTCAACGTGGTCGACGCGCCTGCCTTGTGCAGCGTGATCTTCCCGGCCATCGTCGACCGTTCGCCGTTGGTGATTGCAGTGTCCAGCGGTGGTGATGCACCGGTGCTGGCGCGGTTGATTCGCGCCAAACTGGAAACCTGGGTTCCTTCTACCTACGGCCAATTGGCCGGGTTGGCGGCGCGTTTTCGCAACCAGGTCAAAGGCCTGTTTCCGGATGTGCAGCAGCGTCGGGCGTTTTGGGAAGATGTTTTCCAGGGACCGATTGCAGATCGACAACTGGCTGGGCAGGGTGCTGAAGCCGAGCGTTTGCTGCTGGCGAAAATCAACGGTGAATCAGCCAGTGCAACCGGTGAGGTGTATCTGGTGGGCGCAGGCCCGGGTGACCCGGACTTGCTGACCTTCCGAGCCTTGCGGCTGATGCAGCAGGCCGACGTGGTGCTGTATGACCGCCTCGTCGCTCCCGCGATTCTTGAACTGTGCCGTCGCGACGCCGAGCGGATTTACGTCGGCAAGCGACGCGCCGATCACGCGGTGCCTCAGGACCAGATCAACCAGCAACTGGTGGATCTGGCCAAACAGGGCAAGCGTGTGGTGCGGTTGAAGGGCGGTGATCCGTTCATCTTCGGCCGTGGCGGCGAAGAGATCGAAGAACTGGCGGCCCATGGCATCCCGTTCCAGGTCGTGCCGGGGATTACAGCGGCCAGTGGTTGCGCGGCCTATGCCGGGATTCCGCTGACTCACCGCGATTACGCGCAGTCTGTGCGTTTTGTCACCGGCCACCTGAAGGACGGTACTTCGGATTTGCCGTGGAGCGACTTGGTCGCGCCAGCGCAAACCCTGGTGTTCTACATGGGGCTGGTGGGGTTGCCGACCATCTGCCAGCAGTTGATTCAGCACGGTCGTTCGGCGGATACGCCGGCAGCGTTGATCCAGCAGGGCACGACGGCCAATCAGCGAGTCTTTACCGGCACGCTGGCCAACCTTCCACTCCTGGTGGCGGAGCATGAAGTGCATGCGCCAACGCTGGTGATCGTGGGAGAAGTGGTGCAACTGCGCGAGAAACTCGCCTGGTTTGAAGGCGCTCAGTCTCAAGTCTGAACACCGAGTTGCTGCCATCGCGAGCAAGCTCGCTCCCACAAGGATTGCGCAAGACCTGTGGGAGCGAGCTTGCTCGCGATGGGGCCCTCAAAACTTGTATAAGCCTCAGGCCTTGCGCCAAACCCCTTTCCCGCTCAACCGCGCCCGATCATGCGGCGTCGTAAAATCCTGCGCCGGCCCTTTCGGCACAACACCTGTCGGATTGATGGTGCGGTGGCTGGCGTAGTAGTGATTCTTGATGTGTTCAAAATCCACCGTCTCGGCAATCCCTGGCCACTGATACAACTCGCGTAACCAGTTCGACAGGTTCGGGTAATCGGCAATCCGCCGCAGGTTGCACTTGAAGTGCCCGTAGTACACCGCGTCAAAGCGAATCAACGTCGTGAATAGTCGAATGTCGGCTTCGGTCAGGTATTCACCGGTCAGGTAACGCTTCTCGCCCAGTCGGCTTTCCAGCCAGTCGAGTTCGCTGAACAGTTCATCAAAAGCGGCTTCATAGGCGGTTTGCGAGGTGGCAAAGCCTGCGCGGTACACGCCGTTATTCACCGCCGGGTAAATCCGCGCATTCAATTCATCGATTTCAGCGCGCAAGGGCTGCGGGTAGAAGTCCAGGCCATTACCGGTCAAGCCGTCGAAGGCGCTGTTGAACATGCGGATGATTTCCGCCGATTCATTGCTGACGATGCGTTTTTGCTGGTTATCCCAGAGCACCGGCACTGTCACGCGGCCGGTGTAGTGGGGCGTGTCGGCGGTGTAGCGCTGGTGCATGAAGTCGAAATGATCGAGTGTGTCGCCACTAGAGCCGAAGGCCTTGTCGAAGGTCCAGCCGCTTTCCAGCATCAACCAACTGACCACCGACACATCGATCAGGCTTTCCAGGCCTTTGAGCTTGCGCAGGATCAGCGTGCGGTGGGGCCCAGGGGCAGGCCAGCGATACGTAGAGGTGATAACGCCCCGCTTGCGCAGGGAAGCCGCCTTCACCGCTGGGGCCGGGTTTGCCGTCGGCGGTCAGCCAATGGCGGCGCTGCGCTTGTTCACGCTGGAACGCGCCGTCCTTGCTGCTTTCGTACCACTGATCACGCCAGTGCCCTTCAATCAGCAAACCCATTTCGAACTCCTCGGTGGTTAAACGTTGGAGTGGAGTCTATGCCGATGGCTTCGAACAAAAAGCGCAAAGGTTGGGCGCGAATGATCGGTTAAATCGATTTGTCGCGTGCGTCCCAGTACTGCTGAGCCTTGGCGAAGGCTTCGTCACGGGGTGTACCGAGGCCACGCAAGGCCAGGGCCATGGTTGAAATCAACGCCATTTGCGGATAGTTGTCGACCACATCGCCGCGCCACACGGCCTTCATATGCTCGGGATCGAGGCTTGCCGGTTTGACATGACGCTGCGCCGACAGCTGCGGCCATTCTTCGTCCCAGCTCTCGCCGCCGATGGTGCCGTACAAGTGGCTGTCGGCATCGGGGTTGATCTCGATTTCGCCGCCATCACCCTTGATCACGATCACGTTATCGCCCAGCAAACCGCTGGCGTCGCGGTGCACGCCCTGGTAACCGGGGTGGAAAATACTTTGCAGTCCACAGCGTGCGCCCAGCGGGTTGAGAATCCGTGCCAGCGAATGGATCGGTGAGCGCAGGCCGAGGGTGTTGCGCAGGTCGATCATCCGTTGCAGTTGCGGTGCCCAGTCGCCCAGCGGAATGAACGCCAGATTGCCTTGCTCCAGCGCCGCCTCCACTTGCTGCCAGTTGCGGCACAACGGGATGTTCAAGGTGTCGAGCAGGTGTTCGCTGTACAGGCGACCCGCCGTGTGAGCGCCGCCGCCGTGCATCAGGATGCGCACACCGTTTTGCGCCAGGCATTTGGCCGCCAGCAGGTACCAGGGTAAATGACGCTTTTTACCGGCGTAGGTTGGCCAGTCCAGATCCACCGCCAAGGCCGGTGCTGCCAGCCGTTCACGCAGGGCTTCGGTGAAGCCGGCCATTTCCTCGGCACTTTCTTCCTTGTGCCGCAACAGCATCAGGAACGCACCGAGCTGGGTGTCCTCGACTTTTTCGTCGAGCAACATGCCCATGGCCTCGCGGGCCTCTTCACGGGTCAGGTTGCGGGCACCGCGTTTACCCTTGCCGAGAATGCGCACGAACTGGGCGAAAGGGTGTTCGGCCGGTGTTTCAGTCATCAGTGGGGCGAAGTCGGTCATAGACAATTGGTCGGCTTTGGCAGGCCCGCCAGCTTGGCGGCAAGTTTGGCAGGAGTGCCTTTGAACAGTCGGTTCAGGTGCAGGCTGTTGCCTTTGTCCGGGCCCAGTTTGAGCGCGGTGTACTTGATCAGCGGGCGAGTCGCCGGGGACAGCTGGAACTCCTGATAAAAACCGCGCAGCAGTTCGAGGACTTCCCAGTGTTCAGGGCTCAGTTCCAGGTCTTCGGCGGCGGCCAGGGCGCTGGCGACGTCAGGGGACCAGTCATCCAGGTCCAGCAGATAACCGTCCTTGTCCAGACCGATGTGGCGGGCACCTACGGTGAGCGCATTCATAGCCAACTGTTGACCTTGTCGTAGTGAATCGACAGCTCGACGAAGGCTGGGTAGTCGATGCTTTTGACCCAGTCAGGGACTGGCAGGGCGCGGGCCCTGGACGTCTTCAGCGAGGACGAACAGCGTCAGGGTTTCACTGCGCGCCTGAAGTGCGCTGAACGGCGCGGTTGCGGTTTGCAGGGCATAGACCGCGTCGCCGCATAACAGCAGCGCGTCTTTTGTGCCCAGCAGTCGCAGGCAACTGGTCAGCCGGTTATCGCTGAACGGCGAATGAGACAACACATGCAAAGTCGACATCAGAGGGTTATCACTTGGTCATAACGATCAATAATCACGGTGATTTCTTCCGGCGTCAGTAACTGCACGTCATCCATATTGGGACCGGATGGAGGAAATCCACGTTCAAGCACACTGTTGCCGCAGGCGAACACATCGTCGACGCCAAACAGCGACAGTGCCTGCAAGTTGGCACTCAGGTCTTTCTGTTGCACGGCTGTCGCGCTCTGGTTCGGCGCGAGCTGGAACACGCCGTCGTCGAGGAACAGCAGGCCAATCGGCAAATCGAACGCGCCGCCGGCCAGCACGATGTCCAATGCTTCACGGGCAGCGGGGCCGGACCAGGGAGCCTGTCGGCTGATAATCAGCAAGGATTTAGGCATGCCTCACGGCCCTCCGAAGCAGATCAAACGGTCGGCGTCTTGCACGGCATCGTGCAGTTGCCCGAGGCCGGACAATTCCCACGGCGCGCTGACATCGATTGCCTGGCGCTGATAACGCTTGGCTTCCTCTTCATTGAGTACACCACGGCGCAGGGCGGCGGCAATGCACACCACGCCGTCGAGCTGATGCTTGCTGACGAAGGTGCGCCATTGCAGCGGCAGGTCTTGTTCATCCTGTGGCGTGACGACAGTGCTCGACGCGTTGTAAACGCCGTCCTGATAGAAAAACAACCGCACGATCTCGTGCCCACCGGCCAGCGCTGCCCGAGCAAACAGCAGGGCGCGGCGCGAGGAGGGCGCATGGGCTGCGGAAAACAACGCAATGGCGAACTTCATGGCGAACTCTGAAAACAAATCTGCGGCCATGATAAAGCTTTATCGCCGAAGCGGCGAAGGGCGATTCAGCGCGGCATGTAGCCCAGTTGCCAGCGACGTGGAATCTTCAGCGAAACCACCCCGAGCACAGCGGCCAGCAGGCCGCTGGCGTACAGGGCTTGCAGGCCGAAACGGTGTTCGAGCACGGCGCCCAGCACGGCGCCGGCAAACATGCCGGTCCAGGGGATCAACTGCACCCGCCAGCCATTGCGCCGTTCGCCGAGCATCCAGCGCCCCAGGCCCCGACCGAAGCGTGACAGGGCGCCGGTGACATAGGTCAGCCCGACCGGCAAGCCGTTGACCTGTTCGACGGCGGCGTTGAGCATCCCCATGGCGATGATTGCTGCCAGCAATGCCGGAAACTTCGCCTCGAATGGCCACGCCGCGGCACCGCACAGCAGGGCGGCGATGCTCAGCATCAAGGGCAGGGCGCGTCGCCCGCCCAGGCGAGTGACCACAACGCCCAACGCGTTGCCGGCAATGAACATGGCGACCAGCACCAGCAACCGCAGGGTCAACCCCACATCGCCATCGCTGATGGCCACCGCCAGGCGGGTGGTGTTACCACTCATGAAAGAGACGAAGTCGCCGGTGGCCATGAAGCCGATGGCGTCGGTCATCCCGGCCAGTACCGACAGGCTCGCCACCAGGCACAATCCGATCCGGCCACGCCACTTCTGTACGTGCACCAGGCCGGGTGTGTGGGCGCGATGAGGGGAGGACGGCAGCATGGGTTAATGCTCCAGGCCATGCAGTTCGCAATATTCCTTCCAGTCCATGCCGGCCATTTGCGCCACTTCCTTATGCACCTCCCGCCGTTGGGTTTCAAAGTCTTCGGCGGTGGCGGCGGTCAACTGCAACGTCAACTCCCAGGCGAACAGGCCCAGACGCTCGGCTTCGGCTTCGAAGGCTTCATGCAGCCGCTCGCTGCAGTAGTGGGCCATGGTTTCGCCTTTGGCCTGGGCGGCCAGAGGGTTGAGGTTATCGAGTGCTTCGCGCAGCGCCGGGCGGGCATTGAGAAACCGTTGCAGCGCCAGTTCGTGTTGCGATTCGATGAGGGCCATGGACCATCCTTGTCAAAGGGAAAGTATGCGCGGCTTGCCAGTGGTTGCCTTGACGCGGGTCAGGAGGTTTTTTTCTTGTTGGCCTTGGCCTCGGCCGCCAGACATTCCAGGGCGAACTGTTCGGTGTAGGTCATCTGGATCGGCGTGGTCTCGCCTTTGACGGTGCGTTCGCCGTCGAGGATGTAACGAATGCGCTTGTCGGTCACGCCGATACGCTTGGCGATCCACGACGGGGTCTGGCCGATCTGGCTGATCAGTTTGTCGGCGTAGTCGGTCGACGGTTTGTAGAACTCGGCATTGGGGGTCATAGGCTTTCCAAAAGAAGATTCACGGGCGAGGCGCCCATTATGGCGCGACAGGGTGCGCGAATCGGCACGGTCTGTCGCGGTATATATGCAGTAAAGCAGAGCGCCACCGGGGCGGTGCACGCACGCCGGGTGCTGCGGGGCGACGGCTTGCGGTGATACAGTCGGCGTTTTGCGAGTAAGGAAACACAATGCGTATTTTGATGGTGGCGCTGGCCAGTGTGTTGCTGGTCGGTTGCGCAGGTTCCACGATGAAGGACGCTCGTTCCCAGAGCCCGAAACAGACGTTCACCTCCAACAAGCCTGACCTGGTCGTCGCCCAGTGCGTGCAGTTTGCCTGGCAGGACGAGTCGGTGTTTGGTGTCGACGCCAGCGGTTACCTGCAACCGGGCGAAACCGGTGGCTTTACCGTCTACACCCGATCGGCCGAGTCCTTCATCGATGTGCAGAACGGCGCCTTGAAGTACTACGCGCCCCAGGACAACTGGGTAGCCAAGCGTCGTTTGGCGGCACTGGCAGCTTGCCTGTAAGGCAGTGACTGCCGCGCCGCGTCGCGCTTATGCGTGTTGACCGGCGTTTGTCAGGCGTTTCTGGAAAAAGAAACGCTTATGGCCCGGCGGATAGTCGTCCATGTGCCCAAACTCGCTGAACCCCATCTTTTTGTAAAATCCCGGCGCCTGGAATTCAAAGGTGTCGAGGTACATCCCCACGCAGTTTTTTTGCTGCGCCAGCGCCTCGGCCATGTGCATCAGCCGTGAGCCAACGCCCTGACCACGTGCCTGTTCGGGTACTGACAGCAAGTCGATGAACAGCCATTGGTAAAACACACTGCCATAGAGTCCGCCGAGGATCTCGTCAGTCTCTTCGTCGCGAACCAGCAGGGCGATATCCTCGCGATGACCTTCGCCAGCGTTGGCGATGTTGTAGGCGCGCAGTGGTTTGAGAATGGCCAGGCGTTCTTCGGGACTGGGGTTTTGCGATAACTCGATGCGCAATGTCATTTTCGACGTCCTTGTGACGGTGTTGGAGGGTAAGCCGACCACGAGATTACCGCGTACCGTCGCAGACGAGAATCGATGTTGCGGGCAAACTCCGTCAGGAGGGGCCTGCATCGAACACGGCCTTTTTCAGGTGCGGGCTGTAGTCCTTATGCCACTCGTGATGTGGGAATCTACTCGTTTTACTGTATGTATATACAGTATTCATTGGCCCAAACCGAAACGTCCACCCGGATTGCCGAAAAAGCGGCCGTGGACAACTTTTGTCGTTCCGTTAGGTTGGAGGGGCTCCTCAGGAAGGAGCTTTCTTAATCAACGGAGTGAAAAAAATGAACAAGCCACAAACCGAATCGCAACTCAGACACGGTCGTGTCACCACCCCGGCCAGTCGCGGCTCTGTCGCCATTGACGTGGGTCTTCTGGAAGGCTGGCAGCTGAACGAAATGGAAGGCGGCAAAGGCTTTCCCGCGTTGACTGCCGGGCCATTCCCCGCGCCTTACCAGACGGACACTCCCAGTGTTGCCCCTCCGGCCGATGGTTTTA
Source organism: Pseudomonas purpurea (assembly GCF_039908635.1). Classification (NCBI taxonomy): domain Bacteria; kingdom Pseudomonadati; phylum Pseudomonadota; class Gammaproteobacteria; order Pseudomonadales; family Pseudomonadaceae; genus Pseudomonas; species Pseudomonas purpurea. The sequence continues at coordinate 3,576,395 of NZ_CP150918.1, read as the reverse complement.
TCCTCAGCGGTGGCAAGGCCGATGCCCGTGACTGCGTCAACTACACCAACGAAGAAATGAGCAAAAAGCTCAACCGTCCTTTTACCTGGCCGCTGCTGAACGTGGACCCGGGTCAGGTTTTCAATGTTACCTGGCAGTACACCGCGCCTCATACCACTCGCGGCTACAGCTGGTTCATCACCAAGGATGGCTGGGACCCGAAACAACGCATCAGCCGTGCGCAACTTGAGCCAAAACCGTTTGCCGACGATTTTTACACTCAAGTGCCTTACTACTCCCACGGCAGTGTGCTCAAGGCCAAAGTCGACCATCAAGTGAAACTGCCGGCGAACAAAAAGGGCCATCACGTGATTGTGCTGCTGTGGATTGTTGCCAACACCGGTAATGCGTTCTACCAGGCCTTCGACGTGGACTTCAAATAACGCCACGTTCGTTAACTACAACCAAACACGTTCTCAAGGATTAGAACATGTCAACTTTCAACTTTTCTCTACTGAAGTCTCAGCGCAGCGATGCCGCTTCGTTGATGCCGAGTATTGCCGGCAAGAAGATCCTGATGGGGTTCTGGCATAACTGGGCCGCAGGACCAAGCGACGGCTATCAGCGTGGGCAGTTTGCCAACCTGAACCTGGTCGACATTCCAAAGGATTACAACGTGGTTGCCGTGGCATTCATGAAGGGCAACGGGATTCCGACCTTCAAGCCCTACAACCTGTCCGATGAAGAGTTCCGGCGCCAGGTCGGCGTGTTGAACAGCCAGGGCCGTGCGGTGCTGATCTCGCTCGGTGGTGCGGATGCGCACATCGAACTGCGCAAAGGCAGCGAGCAGGCGATGGCCAACGAAATCATTCGCCTGGTGGAAACCTACGGTTTTGATGGGCTGGACATCGACCTGGAACAAAGTGCCATCGATTATGCGGACAACAAGACAGTGCTGCCTGTGGCCTTGAAAATGGTCAAGGATCACTATGCCGGCGAAGGCAAGCATTTCATCATCAGCATGGCGCCGGAGTTCCCGTACCTGACGACCGGCGGCAGGTACGTCTCCTACATCAAGGCGCTTGAAGGGTATTACGACTTCATTGCCCCGCAGTATTACAACCAGGGCGGCGACGGCGTCTGGGCACCTGAGGCCAACGGTGGGAAGGGGGCCTGGCTCGCGCAGAACAATGATGCGATGAAAGAGGATTTCCTCTACTACCTGACCGACAGCCTGGTGACCGGCACCCGAGGGTTTACCAAAATCCCGGCCGACAAACTGGTCATCGGTTTACCGACCAACGTCGACGCAGCGGCAACCGGTTATGTGATCAACCCTGCGGCGGTGGTGAATGCCTTCAAGCGCCTCGATGCGGCGGGCCATCCAATCAAAGGCCTGATGACCTGGTCGATCAACTGGGACGATGGCATCAGCAAGGACCGTGTCCGCTACAACTGGGAGTTCAGTCGTCGCTATGCGCCGCTGATCCACGGGGTGGCTGCTGCTCAGGCGCATCCTGCCCTTGAGGAAGCCGCGACCACCTTGTCGTGAAAGTGATGTGAAGTGAAACAGGAAGCCCGGCAGAGATGCCGGGCTTTTTCGTTGTTGCCTGGGACTAGCAGGCCGCGCGCCTCGCTTTCCATTGCTTGAAGTGCAGCAGGTAGACCAGCACGTTGATGGTCAGTACCAGGGCACCCAGGCCGATTTGAATAGTGTGGGTCAGCCCGGCCGGGTAGATCAACGGAATCAGATAGTGCTCAATGAAACCGTCGCCGTAACCTCCTTGCCCTGCGGCCATGCGCAGGTAGTTTTCCCATTGGGTCAGCGGGCACATCCACTGGAAGACCTCGACCGCCACTCCCCACGCGGCTGCGGGAAGGTGCAGCCAGATCAGCGGGCGCCACTTGAGCGCCAGCAACCCGCCGCACAGCACGAAAATAATGAACAGCAGATGAAACAGCACCAGCCCGTCGGCGGCTATCCGGTAAAACATGTCGACTCCATCGATCCTGATTATTCACGCGGGCGACACGATAGCACCCACTGTGGAGGCTGGCTGCATCGGAAATCGGAAGATCGGGTGACTTACCTATCGCGATAACGTCTATGAGCATCGAGATCAAAAAGTAATAAGGAAGTTACGTGTTGCGAAAGTGCCTGTTGTTGATCGCTGTCCTCTCTCTGAGCGGATGCGCCGCCGTACTGATGCGCCTCGATGACCATCCGTGCCCGTACCTCGGGGTGCGCGTTGATTGGGCATTGCTGGAGATGTCCAAGTGGCGTTTGCTGCCCTTTGTCCTGTTCGATGCGCCATTTTCGGCGGTGGTGGATACGCTGTTCTACCCGTTCGAATACGAGTACAGCTGTAACCTTTGAGCCGATTGCCGGCTGATTCGTCAATTGACGAAAATGATCTTCGAGACCAGCTCCGCGCTGTTCTTGGCGTGCAGTTTTTTCATCAGGCGTGCGCGATGGACTTCCACGGTTCTGTGGGAAATCACCAGTTTTTTCGCCACTTCCTTGCAGGTCAGGCCGTTGACAATGTGCATCGAGATTTCACGCTCGCGGGGCGTGAGGTTCACCGTCGCGTGGTGGACCCGGTCCATGCGCTCGAAGTGCCAGACCATCAGCTTGAACGGATCGTCCGGGGTCAGGGAGTAGCCATGTGACCTGGCCCAGAACACTTCGCCGTTTTTGTGCTGCATGAAGCGTTCATCGGAATAGGAGCTGTTCTTGCTGTTGCGCAGCCAGGTCTGGCTGCGATTGCCGATGCTCTTGTAGTCCGCCTGGGAGGGATAAATCAGCAGGGTCAGATGCCCCAGCAGTTCTTCACGCGGGTAGCCGAAGAGCTGCAGAAATGCCTCGTTGCAATCGAGCATCAAGCGGTGACTGGTGATGAGTTGCGGGGCTGGCGACACCTGGAAGGCCAGGCGCTCAAGGTCTTTGAGTTGCTGCGTGAAGACGGTCATTGGGCATCCTGCCTCGATTTGGATCCGATTTTGACGGCTACTTACTCGTGTACGTAGTTGCACGAACTAGCGGGCGATCCGGGTGGTGGGTCATTGTAAGGAATGCCTGCTCCAAGCAAAGAAGAAAATTGCCATGCCCCATGATTCCGTATCCATTGTTGCTGCCGGTCACACCCGTTTTGGTCGCCTGGACGATTCCACGCTGGAAGACCTTATCGTCCAGGTCACCCGCGAAGCCCTGGCGGACGCCGCCATCGACGCCTCGGAAATCGACGCTCTGTTCCTCGGGCATTTCAATTCGGGAATGGTGGCGGACGGTTTTGCCTCGTCGCTGATGCTGCAAGCCGACCCGGGCTTGCGTTTCAAACCCGCGACCCGCTGTGAAAATGCCTGTGCCTCGGGTTCGGCGGCGATTCACGCGGGCATCAATGCAATCCTCTCGGGCTCCGCCGAGCTGGTGCTGGTCGTGGGCGCGGAAAAAATGACCTCCAACTCCACGGCTGACGTCACCAAGGCCCTGGCCGGTGCCGGTTACCAGAATGACGCCGAGGAGGCCGGGCTCAGCTTTCCGCAATTGTTCGGCCTGGCCGCGCAACAATACCGTGACCGTCATCAGTGCCCCTTGGCGTCCATGGCCGCCATCGCCACCAAGAACCACTCCAATGCCATGGCCAACCCCTTGGCGCAGATGCGCAAGGTCATGGATTTCGAGCATTGCAACAACGTGTCCAAGAGCAATCCCTACATTGCCGAGTCGCTGCGCCTGACCGATTGTTCGCTGATCAGCGATGGCGCGTCTGCCATTGTGCTGGCATCGTCCAGGCGTGCCCGGCAATTCCGTCGGGAAGTGCTGATTCGTGCGGTGACCCAGGTCAACGATTTTCTGCCGATTGCCCAACGCGACTTTCTCGCGTTTGAAGGCCCGCAGCGTGCGATCCATTCCGCGCTGCGCGCAGCCAATGTCACGTTGGCCGACCTGAGCTTTGCCGAGGTCCATGACTGTTTCACCATCGCCGAGCTGCTGATCTACGAAGCCATGGGCCTGGCGCCCAAAGGTGAGGGGCATCGAGCCCTGGATGATGGCATCGTGCGGGCGGGCGGTCGCCTGCCGGTGAACCTGTCTGGCGGGCTCAAGGCCAAGGGTCATCCGGTGGGTGCAACGGGTGTGTCGATGCACGCGCTGGCCTTTCGGCAGTTGACGGGCAATCCCATTGGCCTGGCTGTGCCGAATCCCGAGTTTGGCCTGGTGTTCAACATGGGTGGCATGGCGGTTGCCAACTACGCCTCGGTACTTCAGGCACGCAGGGCCTGAGTATGAACATCGCCAACTGGTTGAACGACGCCGGCCAACGTTGGCCAGGGCGTCCGGCGTTATTTGAGGGGCCGCGGCAAGTTGCCGACTATGGCGCGTTTGCCGCCCTTGCCCGCGACCGTGCGGTGCAACTTGTTAACGAGCATGGCATTGCACCCGGCGATCGGGTGGCGCTGTTCATGAAGAACGGTTGCCAGTACCTCGAACTGCTGTATGCCATTTGGTGGGCGGGTGCGGTGGCGGTACCGATCAACTTCAAACTGCATCCTGCCGAGGCCGGCTGGATCGTCGACAATGCGCAAGCCCGCCTGATCTTCACCGACGGTGGCCGGATGTTCTCGCCCGAGGCGTTGCCGCATGGGTGTCGGGAGCTGGATGGCGAAGAGCGGGTGGCGTGCGTTCCAGCCGATTCGCAGAGGTTGGCAACGCCCAGTCCTCGTCACTCCGATGACCTTGCGTGGCTGTTCTACACCTCCGGCACCACCGGACGATCCAAAGGCGTGATGCTGTCGCACGGCAACCTGACGGCCATGTCGTTGTGTTATCCCCTCGACGTGGACCCGGTCAGCCCTGATGACGCGGTGGTGTATGCGGCGCCGATGTCCCATGGCGCCGGGCTCTACAACTTCATCCATGTGCGTTGCGGCGCCCGCCATGTCGTCCCGCAGTCCCGTGGCTTCAAGGCCGATGAGCTGTTCGGGTTGGCGAGCGTGCTGGGCAACATCAGCCTGTTTGCCGCGCCGACCATGGTCAAGCGCATGGTTGAACAGGCCCGTCACCAGGGCTATGGCGGCGAGGGGATCAAAACCATCGTCTACGGTGGCGCGCCCATGTATCTGGCGGATTTGCAGGATGCGGTCGAGACCTTTGGGCCACGCCTGGTGCAGATCTATGGTCAGGGCGAGAGCCCGATGACCATCAGCGCCTTGTCCCGTGAGTGGATAGCCGATCGGGACCACCCGGACTGGGCCACGCGGGTTGCTTGCGTCGGGCGGGCGCAATCGTGTGTGGAAATCAGGATACTGGACCCCGGGCACGCACCGCTGCCTCCCGGCCAGCCGGGCGAGATCGCTGTGCGTGGGGCCACCGTCATGCGGGGTTACTGGCGCAATGATGCGGCGACGGATCAGGCCCTGGTGGATGGCTGGCTGTTGACCGGTGACATCGGGTTCCTGGATCACGCGGGGTATCTGACGCTCACGGATCGTTCCAAGGATGTGATCATTACCGGCGGCAGTAACGTGTATCCTCGGGAAGTCGAGGAAGTACTGGCGCAACACCCGGACGTCTTTGAAGTCTGCGTGGTCGGTGAGCCTGATGCGCAGTGGGGGGAATCGGTGGTAGCGTTTGTCGTTCCCCGTGATGCCGAGGTGCTTGATGCCTCTCTGCTCAATGCCTGGTTCATTGAGCGCATGGCATCATTCAAAAAACCGAAGAAGTATGTGTTCCGCACGGAACTGCCCAAGAACAGTTACGGCAAGATCCTCAAGACCGATCTGCGCCAGTGGTTGAAGGAAGTCGCGAGCGTCACTGCAGTTCCTTGAGTTGTGTTTTCCATGGATAGAAATCAGACAGGAGTCCTTCAAATGAGCATTCAACACAAAGACCCGGCCCGGCAACGGCGCCGGGCGTTTATCGGTGCAACGTCGGGCCACTTGATCGAGTGGTACGACTACGGCGTTTACGGTTTTCTCGCCGTCTACATCGGCAAGGCGTTTTTCGTCTCCGACGACCCGACCACCAGCCTGCTCGCGAGTTTTGCAGCCTTTGCCCTGAGCTTTTTCATTCGGCCGCTGGGGGGACTGTTCTTCGGTCCGCTGGCGGACAAGATCGGCCGACGCAAGACCCTGATCACGGTGCTGGTGATGATGGCTGGCTCGACCTTTCTGTTGGGGTTGTTACCGACCTATGCGTCGATCGGCATCGCCGCGCCGATCATTCTGGTATTGATCCGCTGTGTGCAGGGTTTCTCGGCCGGTGGCGAGATCGGCACCATCACCAGTTTTATCTCCGAGTACGCGGGGCCCGGCCGACGTGGCTTTGCCACGTGCTGGTTGATGGTGACGGCGGTGCTCGGTCTGTTGTTGGGTGGCGCGGTGGCCAACGGTATGACCTGGGTGCTGGGTGCTGACCTGATGCAAGCCTGGGGCTGGCGGATTCCATTTCTGATTGCGGCGCCGCTGGGCCTGATTTCGATGTACATCCGCCTGAAGTTGGAAGACAGCCCCGAGTTTCTGGCGTTGCAGCGCGCGGGAGAGACGTCGAAGGCCCCTCTGCGAGAAGTCTGGCAGTGGAAGCGGGCGATTGCCCTGGTGTTCTTCATCATTACCCTGCACAGCTCGATCTTTTATCTGGTGCTGACCTTTGTCTCGACCTACATGTCGAGCATTCTCAAATTCGACAGCGGCACGACGTTGCTCTACGTGTTTGTTGCCAGCCTGTCGGCGGCGTTCGTCATGCCTTTCGGCGGCGCGTTCACCGATAAATACGGGCGCAAGCCGTTTTTGCTGGTGATCGGCACCCTGGCAACGCTGGCGATGTACTGGCTCTTCAAGTCGGCCCCGACGGCGACGCCGGCCTCGTTCATCTACCCGTTGATGGCGGTGGCGATTCTGTTCGGTTTGTATGCCTCGTCGACCTACGCGTTGATGAGCGAATTGCTGCCCACCCGAATCCGCTCCACCGGCATCGCGGTGGCGTACAACATCCCGGTGGCCGTCTTCGGCGGCAGCGCGCCGCTGATCTCTACCTGGCTGATCAAACTGACCGGAGACATTACCTCGCCCTGGTATTTTTACATCGGCACCGGGGTGGTATCACTGATTGCGTTGGTGGTGCTGCGCAAGGAAGACTTTGTTGCCTGCGCAAGCCCTGCCGAGGCGAAAGGCACAGGGCGAGCAGGTTTGACGTTGGTGTCGGTGCCTTGAATAACGGATGACAGGGCAGGGGGCTGGTGGGTCGAGCCGCTTGCCTCAAGGGCAAGAGACGATCAATGGGGGCGGTTTGTGTCTCTGCTTCCCATCAGTAGAGTCCCGGAATGAGCCGCCAGGTGCGTGCACAGTAGGCCTCGTACTCGTCACCAAACTGCGAGCGTAGCAGCGCTTCTTCAGACCGTATGCGCGCGATCAGCGGCAGGAGCGTCAGCAGGGTCAGCACGACGCCCAAGCCTGAACGAAAGGCGAGCGCCCATCCCAGGGAGTTGACGAGCAAGCCCAGATAGCTTGGGTTGCGCACGGTGCGGTAGATGCCGTCGGTGACCAGCGTGTGCCCGGGTTGAATGGCCACCAGGCCGCTGAATCGGTTGCCGAGCACAAAGACTGGCCAGAGTCGTAGCGCACCTGCGGCGATGAAGAGTGCGGCACCCAGCCAGCGGATGCCCTCGCCCCCAAACGTCCAGAGCCCGATACGGTCTGTGTAGGCGGGCAAGTAGGCACCCAGTACACCCAGCAGCCCGAAAGCCGGGAGAACCCAACGGTTCGCGCGGTCTTCACGTTCTCCGGCACTCAGATTGGCTTCGGTGAAGAGCGCAACGCCAGACATCACCAGGGTTGCAAGCGCAACGACAATCAGCGGCGGATGGGCAAAGAATGCTGCAAACCCGCCACTGCCCAGAACGGCGAGACCGAGATAGGCCAAGGTTGAAGCAGTACTGAAAAACGCCAGTCGAGGAGTGATCTTCATGGTGCTCTCTCGGTGTAACGCTCACGCTTTAAGCGTAGAAGCGTTAGTGGATGTCCGCTCCCGGGCGAGGCTGTTGAAGCGCGCTCCAAACAGCTTTTCTTAACAGCTCACGATCTGATGACTTCCATGCCGTAGGTGGGCTCATAATGCGCCTGGCGATGCTAACGAGCGGCCTGTAGCCGTTCGCTTTTGCTGGCAATAACACCCGATTTGGAACGAACCATGAAAAACCCCGCCGTACTGATGTTCGCCTTAGTGCTCAATGCAGGCTTGTTCAGCACGCCAGCAGACGCCGCCGATGCTGAAGCGGGAGCGAAACTGTTTAGCCGAGTATGTGGCGGCTGCCACCAAGTAGGCGTTTCAGCACGGGGCTCTTTCGGGCCGCAGCTCAATGCCATTTTTGGGCGCCATGCGGGCAGCACGACGGACTACCAGTATTCGTCCGCCATGAAATCCTCAGGTGTTGTCTGGACCCGCGAAACACTGGCCGCGTATATCGAAGATCCAAAAGAAGTGGTGCCCGGCACCCGGATGATTTTTTGGGGGATCAGCGATCCAGAAAAAATCGAAAACCTGTTGGCCTACCTTCAGACATTCCAGCCGCAGTGATCTTTATCATTGCGTGAGCTCAAGGTTCACTGAAACAGCGGTACTTGAAATGCATCCCCGGCATCACATCTGAAGTGATGCAGCCTCAGGTAATGAACCTGTGTCGCCACCATCGATACCCGATCATGGGTATTCACAACCCTCATGCCGAGACGTTCTTGTACATCAGAGGTGCAGTCTTGTTCGCCCATGATCTGCAACGTCGAACTTCGTTGGATGGGCAGTCTTCGGAATGACTTTTCCTTGTTTAAAAATAACCTGCCAACGTTGAGTTGGTGATTTCAGATTGGCTAATCTGGCTTGAGGGGAATGGAATGGACGTCCAGGTAGAAAGTTTAGAGGGTTATACTCGCGGAATGCCTTTTCAGAACTGGGTGCCTGGCACGAGTGGGTTGCTAAGCCTTAAACAGCCCAGGGTCTACAGAAGCTCCCAGCCCTATTATGACCCCGTCACAGGTGACACCCCGCAGGTGATTGATGCACCCGTGATAGAGGTGTTGAATAAGTTTAATATCAGGCTGATTGTTAGTTTGAATCACTACGAGATAGAAGAGGGGCGAGGGCTCCTGGGCAAGTATAAAATTCGTTATTTGTTTTTAGGGGTTAAAGATTTTTCGGCACCCACCGCGAGTAAGCTGGATGAGGCGTGTCGACAGATAAATACGACAATTAAGGAAGGGCATAGTGCTCTTATTTACTGTGGTTATGGTCAAGGGCGAACAGGGACCATGATGACGGCGTGGGAGATGTTCGCCACGGAATATTGCACTGAGGCGGTACAGGAGGTTTTTATTAAAGAGTCAACCGCAGAGGGTGCCAGTAGCGACCCTGAAGAGAGCACCGGTCAAGAAGAGGTGTTACGCAGCTTCTATAAGCAATACATTTCTCAGAGACGTTAAAGTGTAGGGGGCCAGCCGCCAGACGATAAGGGACGAATGTTCAGTACGGGAGCCGATCGGTGCTTACGCGGGGGCTTACCGGTCAGCTCCAGCCAATGTGGCTGATGAATGACTCAATCAAGAAAGACTGTCTCAGCCCCCCACACCGGAAGATTTACTTTGTGTTGTACCCATGGAGCTTTACCTGGAATGCTTAAATCAGTTCTTGTTGGTTTGTTATCCGTACTCGTTACGCTAGTGATTTTCGGATTTGTCATCGGGCGTTTTCTTCCTCCCGATTTCGTTGCGCCTGGCGTGCCAGGGTGGCGAGAGCAGCATGACCAATTGGTCGCATTATCGTGGGTCAAGATGCTCACCGTAATGGGCTGGCTAGCATCAACATGCGTTGGCGGATTAGTCAGCGGCCGGCTTTACCCTCGCCAACCCCTGCGCGCCTCAGCCTATGTGGGAGGGCTTGTACTGTTGCTCTGGGCGGTCCCCACCACAATCATCGCGGGTGCCAGCGTCAGTTGGGTGCATATAGCTTCTGCTGTCTCGGTCATGCCTGGCTCTCTGGCGGGTGGGCTCCTGGCATTGGTAATCCGTAGAAAACATCCCGCTTCGCCCTCCGTTTCGACCTAGCGGTCAGAAGCGCTCATCAAGTATCGCCGGCAAGGTGAGCTCCTTGACATAGCTGGCCGAAGACAGACTCAAGGCCATGCGTACGACCTGTACCACATCGTGCAGCGGGATCAGTTGGCCTTCGCCTCGCTGCTCGGCAATCGCTCGCGATGTGTTCAGGCCGTCATCGGTATTGAGATAGCCCAGGCTCAGGCAGGTCACCCCCAGCCGCTGCTGCCTGTACCCTTCGCGCAGGGCGTCGGCGATGCCGTGCAGGGCGAACTTGGAGGCACCAAATGCGACCTCTGGGCGCCCACTCTGCGGCAGGCCTGAAGTCGATCCGGTCAGAATGATCCGAGGGTTGGGGCTTTTCAGCAGCGTCGGCAACAGCCGCTTGATCAGCAGGATCGTCGAGGTGATGTTGCAGCTGACGATGGCCTCCACCTGCTCGTCATGACCCGTCAGGAAGTCGAATGCCGGACTAAAGGCATGCTCCTCCCAGATGCCCAGGTTATAGATCAGCGTATCCAGTCCACCCTCTGCGATGCCTTGCTCTATGACCCGCACGGCTTTTGAGGGCTCACCGAGGTCGGCCTCGATCCATCGCACCTGAACACCAGCCTTGGGCATCAAGCGTTCGGGGCGGGTGCGAGACACGCCAATCAGGGTGTCGCCATCTTCTCCAAGCCCTTCGATCAAAGCCCTGCCCAATCCTTTGCTGGCACCCACAACCATCGTTCTCATCGATTGTCTCCCAGACCGATCTACTGATGAATGTGGATGATGCAAACAGACGCTTCATGGTTTGGCAATTGAACGGATGTTTCCAGATATTAACCAGCGGGCTGTTAGCCCATGTGTGCGTAGTGGAAGGAATACGTCGACCGCAGCGAACTCGTACTCACAGGCCAGGAACTGCGTGTACTCGGGATACCTTTCTGATGCGGCAGCGGGGGGCGGGTTATGGAACTAAAGTCGTCTACAGCGTCTACATTCCAGGGGATCATCCCTTTCTGAGAGTACGGATATGTTCAGATATCGCTCGTTGATTGCAGCTATTACCAGTCTTGCGCTGATTTGCGGCTCAGCTTCTGCATTGGCCGATCCTGGTAACGGGAAGGGACAAGGGCACGGCAAGGGAAATCAGCAAAATAGCCAAGGTCATGGCAGCCAAGGCAGTCAGGCAAGCAAAGGAAAAAATTCAGGGGGCGGCGATTGGGATAATGGACCAAGCATCAATCGCGCAAGCATTCTTGGCATAGTTGGGGGGTATCGAGACTACTGGAGCCCTGGACCTGCCTTGCCACCCGGTATTCAAAAGAACCTGGCGCGAGGGAAGCCTCTTCCACCGGGGATCGCGAAAAAGCTGGATAGTCGGCTGGTCGGCAGGTTGCCTCACTATGACGGGTACGAATGGCAGCAAGTGGGCACTGACCTGATATTGGTTGCGCTGGCAACCGGGCTTGTCTATGAAGTCCTCAACGGTGCTTTCGATTGAGGATTGGGTGACAAACGTCACGGGGACAACGTTCCAACGGTACTCGTTGGCGTCTCACTTGGCAGTGTGCCTTTTTGATCAATGGACACTACCTTCCGCCCGTCGCGGGACTTGAACTGTCAGGTGTTTGACGCGTCATAAGGCACGCGATATCAACCCTTACGGAAGCAATCATGCTTTTAAAAAACAAGAGTCTCGTTGCTGTAATGTCATGCGCCATGATGCTTGCAGCCGCCCCGTTACTCCCTGCTGATCTATCCATCATGAACTCTGCCTATGCGAAGGAAGGTGGTGGTGGTGGTGGTGGTGGTGGTGGCGGCCACGGCGGAGGAAATGGTGGAGGAAATGGTGGTCATGGCGGTGGTACAGGTGGTGATCACAGCGGTTCAGGCCACTCCGATGGCCCCGGCAGCAACGGCCGAGGGAATGGACTCAGCAGCGATCACGCCGGCAGGGCAGTTCGCGATCATGGTGCAAGCGGCAACCAGTACGGCCGTGATCGTAATGAAGACCGTGGCCACGGCGCTATGACTTCGGGAATTGCACACTCCAAAGATACGCGTGGCGTGACTAAAGCCACTGCTATTTCGACCTCCACTCCGGGAGATCACAACTTGAAAGGGCTGAGTAATGCCGGGACGTCGAGATCGAAAAAAACGCATTGAGCAGAGATGGCTGAACCAGTCACTCCTTAGGGGGCAGGCTTGTGCATCCATTCCTGCAATGCGCTATCGACTGAATGAGAAGGCAGGTCACCTGGATCTCGCCTGACGTCCTTCATACGTTCCTCAGTGAAAATGCACGTCACCTTTTCAGCTATCTCAAAAGGTGTCGTGACACAAGGTCGCTCATTTTCCGCTTGAGAAGTGCCAGTTGCCCGGACGTCTCCCGGAGGCTGCCCATAAAGTGTTCGCGTCCCTTGGAAACGTCCACGTGCATTTTCACCAGCCCAAAGATGTTTTCTATGGCCGTGCGTAGTTGCACGGTTAGCTCCTGAATCTCATTTTCAAGCATGTGCGCGTAGTGGGCGCAGGTTTCCAGCTCGGTGGGTGAGCCGAGCCAGTCGGAGGTGTCTTCGATGTCCAGGGCATCCATGAGTGGGCGCCTTTGATGTGCACTGTTTGGATGTTCAGCAAACGAGGCGAAGTGGTCGGGCGAGGGTGAGGCGACGAGCTGTAGGGTTTGGGTACGCATGTGATCTTTAAGGTTGACCAGGCATAAAGCCTGGTCAACCCAGTTACTGCGGAATCTCTACTCGCGCACCCCAGTCCTTGGGCTGCAGGCAAAGGACTGGGGAAATCCTTTGCGTGGGGGCAGGAGGCTACTATTCGAGGGTGATGGGGCGTTACTGGGGATTCGTACAGGCGGGCGGTGATGCTACAGTCGCGTCAGCCTACAAGGGCGACGTGGAACGGATGTAGATCGTTTCAGATAATCTTTTCTCTACTATTGGAATAGGTGCGTCAATGCAGAAATCTCCTCCCGAAGGCTTGCCAATCTACCGGCTGCTGACAGGCAAAGACGACGCTTCGTTCTGTCATCGAGTATCTGAAGCGCTTGAGCTGGGTTACCAGCTGTATGGCTCGCCAGCTGCAACATTCAACGGCGAGTTTGTTGTAGTGGCCCAGGCCATCATCTGGAGCCAGGACAAGTAGGGTTTTCGTTGTGTAAAAACGCCCAGCCCACCCCAGACTGCGTTTTCACACAGTCTGCTAGGCTCTGTACGAAAACTGCCTGCGTGTCGATCATGCTGCGTTAAAAACAGGCTCGGAATGCTCATTTACAACCCGTGAACTCCGCTTCCTCGCCTGTTTTTGCCTTGCCTGATCGCCACTCGGCGACTTTTCGTACAGACCCTAGTGCTGGGCTTTGTTATTTCTGGGAAGGGTACACGTGGAGGTGTCATCTCTTGAACGACGCTTCCATGCAGCTTGGCGAAGGTATTCTTTCGACCGATTCTGTTGAAAAATCGACCCAGCTTGGTGTGCTACGCGTTGAATGCGTGAAAACGTCTTTTGGGCATGCCGCTATGTCAAATCTGCGTTCAGAGCGCGCTGCGCAGAGCGTGGATTTCAATTTAAGGCACATACTTTTTTGACGTGGGAATCGGAGCCGACTTTTTCAACACAATTGGCCAGTTGCAATCCCTCTGGACGGGTAGCAGACCGTTCTTTCAAACCCCCTCGGACTCAATCAAGGCCGGGTAATCCGTGTAACCCTGCAAGCCACCGCCGTAGTACGTGTGATGGTCTGCGTCATTCAAGGGGGCATTATCCTTCAAGCGATCAACAAAGTCCGGATTCGCCAGGACCATCTGTCCATAGGATTCCAGGTCGGCCAGTCCCGAAGCCACATCCAGACCGATGTCCTCACGCGAACGTCCTGGGCGATTCAGGATCAATGTTCGTTTCCAGAGACTTCGAATATCGACCAGCAACTGCTCGTGCCCCTGATGCATAACATGCAGATAAGCGAGATTCATTTTGTCGAGTTCTGCGACCAGATAGCGATACAGATCTGGTCCTTCGATGCCTTCGTCAATCCCCCAAATGGTTGTGCCGGGCGAAAGGCGGATGGCTGTCCTGTCAGCCCCGATTTCCTCGGTGATAGCAGCAACAACTTCAAGAGCGAAGCGTGCGCGATTCTCTATTGAGCCCCCGTATTCATCGGTGCGAGTGTTCGCACTGGGAGCGAAAAATTGCTGGATCAAGTAGGCGTTCGCACCATGGACTTCAACACCGTCAGCGCCAGCCGCGATGGCCTGTCGCGCGGCAAAGCGAAAGTCCTCAATAGTCTGGCGAATGTCCCCCACAGTCATGGTGCGCGGCACAGGAATAGGCTGCATTCCTTTGCTGGTGAACATGGAAGTTGCCGGTTGAATGGCAGACGGTGCCACCCCTTGGCGCTGATGAAGCGTGTTATCGGGATGGGACATGCGCCCGGCATGCATCAGTTGGATAAAAATGTGGCCATCGGCTGCATGGACGGATGAGATGACCTTCTTCCACCCGGCAACATGTGCGTCGGTGTAGATGCCTGGCGTGTTCAGATAGCCTTGACCTTCGTCCGACGGCTGAGCCCCTTCAGTAACGATCAGACCCACGCTGGCGCGCTGCGAGTAGTACTCGGTAGCCAAATTACCAGGGGCACCGAAGGCGTCAGCCCGAGAGCGGGTCATAGGCGCCATGACCAGTTTATTGGACAGAGTATTGCGACCTACTTGAACGGGAGAAAAAAGAGAAATCATGTTGGACTCCTTCAATAGAAACGATGTGAGCACATAATCCATTAGTCCTACGCATGGATAAAGACGGTAAAATTGAAATCATTAATCCATTTTTGGAGCAATTCGCGTGGAGCTGCTGAACGATATGGCGCTGTTCGTCGAGGTAGTCAAAGCTCGGAGTTTCCGCCGAGCGGCTGAAGCAATGAGGATGCCGAACTCCACGCTTTCGCGTCGTATAAGCACGCTGGAGAGGGCAATAGGGTTGCGATTGCTGAACCGCACCACGCGCAAAATTGAGCTGACAGAAGCGGGGCAATTGTATTTCGACCGCTGCAAGCGAATTGTCGAAGAGGCCCGTTTAGCCCACGAGCAACTGAGCGAAATGCTCGCGCAACCGAGTGGCGTCTTGCGTGTTTCATTGCCTGTGGATTTTGCCAATATTTACTTGGCTCCCTTGATTGCTGAATTTGCCCGTCTCTATCCTGGTATCAGTTTCGAATTGGACCTGACGCCACGGCAGGTCGACTTGGTAAGCGAACCGGTTGATGTCGTCATTCGCATGGGCGAGCCTGCAGTCTCTAACCTGATCGCTCGCCCGATCGCTCGTCTTTCGCGTTATGCCTACGCCTCACCGCGATACCTTGAAATTGCTGGTGAGCCGAGCCATCCCAACGACCTGACACAACATGAGTGCCTGCGTCTTCGCTCATCGAAGTCGGATATCTGGACGCTGCATAACACGCAGGAAGCATTAGAGATCAAGGTCGGTAGCCGTTTCTTGATCAACAGCGTGGGAATGCTGCGGCGCTTAGCCACACTTGATCTTGGCGTTATTATCATGGAAGAGGAAATCGTGGCGGACGACTTGGCCAACAACCGATTGCGCAGAGTACTGCCCCAGTGGCAAGCCTCCTCGGTTCCGGTGTATGCCATAACCGAAACAAGGCTTCTACCGGCCAAGACCCAGCGATTCATCGAGTTCTTGAGAGAGCGGCTAGGGCAGTTCTAACGAAGTCCCTGGTCGATTTACTCGTAATCTACAGGTGCATGTTCCACCCTCGCTTGCGCTGCAACGAAGTCGTGAATGCCGCTGTACTGGGAAAGTCGACCACACACTGACAAACCCGCCAATTGAATTCTCAGCATCGATCCACTGTTCAGTGGAGGGATCGCTAAGCCATCTCTAGGCGGGCTCCTTGTCCCGCCACTGGTGGCCGATGCAGTGCTGGCAGAACGGTGCTTGGAATCCGCCAAACTGAGAGAAAGTCAGCGGGGAGGTGGCGATCAGAGAGTCTCAGGCGCAGTGCGTGAGCTTACTAGGCTCTGTACGAAATCCGCCGAAACTCATTTGACTCCCACAAACGTCAGGAATCAGTAGAGTCCGCGTCCATCAAAGGCAGGAGCCCACGATGGCCAAACGGTACGAACTCCCCGACGCAGCCTGGGATCTGGTTGCAGACATCTTCAGTGAACCCCGCCGAAACGGACGCCCACGGGCAGATGATCGGCTGATGCTCAACGGCGTGCTATGGGTGTTCTGCTCAGGAGCCGCCTGGCGTGACATGCCCGAGCGCTTCGGCCCGTGGTCAACGGTGTATCAACGCTTTCGCGACTGGCGTAATCGCGGGTCTTTCGACCAGATGCTCAAGCGACTTCACATCCGATTGAACGAGCAAGGCTTGATCGATCTGGAAACCTGGATGATCGACTCCACTGCTGTTCGTGCAACCCGAGCCTCATCAGGCGCCGGGAAAAAAGGGGGCCTGAAGAACCGCAAGACCATGCACTCGGGCGCAGTCGGGGCGGCCTGACGACCAAGATTCACATGCTGTGTGATGCCAATGGCGTGCCGCTGCGCTTTCTATTATCAGGTGGGCAAGCAAGTGATATCGCTTATGCCCAACCGTTGCTGGATGAGGCTTACATTCCAGGGCCTGCGCGGTCGTCCCCGCAAGCGCTGCCGCTGGTTGCTGGCCGACAAGGGCTATGACGCCGAAGCCCTGCGCCGCTACTGCGATCGTTATCGGATGCAGCCGGTAATCCCGCTGCGCAGCATGAAGCGCAAGCCGAAGCCGGGCTTGCCAAGACTGTTTGATCGCCCCAAGTACCGGCAGCGCAACATCATTGAGCGCATGTTCGGGTGGCTGAAGGAAAACCGCCGCATCGTTACGCGCTTCGACAAACTCGCGAAAAGTTATGCAGCGATGGTCTCACTGGCTTGTGCCATGCGGTGTTTGCGACATTATTTTTCGTACAGAGCCTAGGGATGGTCTGAAGTAGCCATGTGTTTCTGGCTGTCTTCGGCCACCACCGATTTTGAAAGTGGCGAGTCGATCCAAAACGCTCAGATCATTCACTCACTCCTGTCTTTTTAGCCGCTGCGAGCACCTTGCGGCGGCTATTCCCCACATTACACGCGCACCTCTCCTGCATTGCGGAGTAAATGTCGGCGGGCCATCCACAGATTCGACAGCGCAAACAGCATCACCAGCTGTGCCGTGTTCTTGGCCAAGCCACGGAAGCGCGTCTTCACATAACCGAACTGGCGCTTGATCACCCGGAACGTGTGCTCGACCTTCGCCCTTACCTGGGGAGCCAACAGAATTCGGAAAAAATCGTACGCTACAGCTCGATCTGAGCACGAAGCTGTAAATGGGTGTCCGCCCAGGTTTCATTAGGCCACTACACCCACAACCCTGAGAGCGCACCGCCGATCTTGCCCGGCAAAAGCCCTTAATCACGTGGCTTGCGGCGATGCGCGAGGTGTTTTCGCGGCCTTGCAAGGGAGGAAAAAACGCCCGCTATCCGGTTCATCGCCGGCCTTGACAGGCGAAGAAGCAGACCTAGACTCTCACTCGATTCAGTTCTCTGAATCATGCCCAACACACGAAAAGGATCCCCACACGTGGCTAGGCAGCGGATGCTTTACACCCGGATTCTCTGGGCAACCCTCGGCGCGCCCCTGGCGACTGCAGTGTGGCTGATGACCACCGGCAGCCGCGTGCCAAGCGCTGCGTCGGGCTGGCACAACCAGGCCTTTTCCACTACTAGCGAATCCACCCCGCCGCCCGCGGGTTGCGTGGACCTTTCGCCCTCTTCCTCTGCCCCTTCAGCCGTCACCGAATTTTGTGTGCCGGGACTGGTGTGCTGCCCGGGATGAACGTCAGCCGCCAGGTCGGCCCGGTGGTGTTCGTGCTGGTGGTGGACAGCAGCGAAGCCCGGGTCAATGCCCCGGTGTCCATGGGCAACGCTGGCATGACCGGCTTTCCGCTGGTGCCTTACGCGGGCATGAGCAGCACCCCCAGCCTCAACTTGACCCAGTTCGAAAGCGAGATCCTCTCGGTCCAGGGCAACTGGCGCTGGGCGCGGTGGCCCCGGACAACCAGCCACCGCTGCTGAGCATCGAGCCCCTTTGGATATCCGCAAGCAAAGCTCCACCGGAACAAGGAGGTGCATGAGGCAAAAACCTACCCGCACTGTTGATGAAGATGGCCGGTTTAAATCAAACATATTGGAGTACACCAAATGAACGGACACACCAATCCCTCCTTTGACGAAGCCATGCCACTGGGGGCGTCTGATGCGCAATTCATCAATGACCTGCATGAGCTACTGGAGCGCTATGGCAACCAGGATCGCTTCGGACTCTGCCTGCTGCACGATCACTTCGCGGTCGCCGAGGACGAGATCCTCCTTGAATGCAACGACCACAATGCCCGCACCCTGCACCTGGATGTGGTCAAGCGCGGCGCGCTGCCGGAAAGCAAGTTCACCAGCTGGCGCATCGGCGGTCCCCGGGCCGAGGCTCTGACCGCTTGTGCGATGGACAAGTGCAAGGTCGAAGCCCTGACCGCTTGTGCGATGGACAAGTGCAAGGTCGAAGCCCTGACCGCTTGTGCGATGGACAAGTGTAAGGTCGAAGCCCTGACCGCTTGTGCGATGGACAAGTGCAAGGTCGAAGCCCTGACCGCTTGTGCGATGGATAAGTGCAAAGTCGAAGCCCTGACCGCTTGCGCGATGGATAAGTGCAAGTAGTCCCGGGTCCTGTCGATGGCCAGTGGCGGGCACGGGAGGCCGATCGGCTGCCGTGCTCGTCCTGGCTCGCGCAGTTCTATGGGCGTAGCCACGGCGCCTTGCTCGGTTCCGGTACCGCGGCGCTGGAACTGGCGCTGCGCCAACTGGGCGTCACCGCCACCTGGCGGGTCGCGGTTCCGGCCGCCACCTGTCATCAGGTGGTAGCGGCCGTCCTTAATGCCGGCGCGGTACCGGTGATTATTGAAAACGCCGCCGAATTGCTGCTCAGCAGCCAAGCCCTGGCGCCTCATGTGAATAGCCTAGACGCGGTGATCGCGGTCCACCAATACGGTTTGCCCTGCGATATCCCGGCCCTGCGCCGGCTGCTGGGCGAGCGCCTGCCGATCATCGAAGACAGCGCCGGCGCCTGGGATCTCAGCCGCCCCGGCGCCTCGCGGGTCGTCACCTCCCTGGGCCACGGCAAAGCCCTGGACATCGGCGGCGGTGGCGCGCTGTTCAGCGATATCCCGGTGGATGGAGATATCGACGTCTGGTCGCCGGGCCAGCGTTCCCGCTCATCTCCGGCGTCGAGCCCAGCCTTGTCGATCCACGCCCTGCCGGCGCTGATGCCAGCCGTTGCCACGGCCCAGGCACGCAGCCAGAGGCTCAGGCCGCAGATGCCTGGGCTGCTGGCCCGTTTGCAGGATTACGGCCTAGAGCCCTGGGCCCCTGAAGGATCGGTGGCGCCGAACTGGCAATTCATCCCGATCCGCACCCGAGAGCTGCAACTGTTCGAACGCCTGCGCTACAGCCCTCATGCCGAAGCCCTGGGCGTCTGCGCCCCGGCCTCCGGTGCGCTGCGGGAACTGCCCATGCTCCGCAGCTATGGCGAGGTGGCCCAGGGGCCGGAACCCAGCCTAGAGCTGCGTCGCAACTGGATCCTGCTGGACCCGCTCGCCGCCCTCGACCACCTCAGACGCCTCGCCGCCTGGGCCGGAGGCTATCGATGAATAGTCCCGCTTCTCTTGATCAACAACAGCACGACCTGGACCTGCCCTTCGCCGTTGGCCCGAGGGTGCAACAGCTGGCCGACTACGCCGGCAGTGGCCAGGACCTGGCCGAAGAACAAGTTCTCGGAGTGGCCAATGCCCGGGTGCTGCTCGCCAACTACCCAGCGATCCGCGCCGACTTCGACGGGCCCTGGGAAACCATCCCGGGCGTTTCGGAGCAGGCCGCCATCGACCGCTGGCTGCTGCGCAACGCCGCCTATATCTCTACCAGCCAGGCAGCGACACATGGCATCAACACGCCAATTGCCCTCGACAACCGGCGGGTAACGGCCTGGCGCCCACCTCGTTATGGCCGGGCCGCGGTGCTGTGCTCGCCGGCCAGCGAACAGGTGCTGTTCGACATCAAGGGCATCGGCGTGCCGCCGGACGAAGCCCCGGTGCTGCCTAACTCCAACGGCTTGCTGACCCTGGCCGAAGCGGTGCACGAAGTGCTGATGGAGCATCTGGTATTCGCCGCCATGGCCCACGCCGGCGGCGCGATCACGCCATTGCCGGCCTATGCCCTGATCGATCTGGGCTTCGACGCTTTGTGGCATGACGGGCGCCCGGCGGAACCAGCGGTGCTGCTGTTGCGCCGGCCCTGCACCCGCCCGCGCTGCCAGTGGCAACGCTACTGGCAAGGTGTCGAACTGGCTGCGGCCTTGATGCAGGCCCGAACTGTTGCTGCGGCGTTATGGCCTGACGGCCAGCAGTTGTGGCGCGGTGCGTTTTCAGGTTTGCCGGGAGGCCGGGGAACTACAGGTACGACGCGACGGCGAAGCGCTGCGAGTCAGCGACCAGGTGGCCGAGACGCTGGAGCGCCTGCTGGCGGACAACCAGGGCGCGCCGCTGCTGATCGATGGGGTCAATGTACAATTGGCCGGAACGGCCAGCGTCGCGCCGCTGCAACTGCAGGTCATGGACTTCGGCCGCTATCGGTTTGCCGAGGGTTTCGAGCATCACCTGTACGCCTGGATCGACGCCGACTACCAGAACCTCAACGGGCTCTACCTGGCGCCAGGCGATCCGCGCTACGTCCAGCCCGATCCTCGCGTGAGCCTGGCAAGGACCGCCGAGGGCCCTTGCTTAGCCGAACTGCAACGCCAGGTCAGCGACTTTCGCCAGAGCGGCGAGCCGGATCGCCTGTGCCAGGCGTTGCGCGCCACCCTGGAAGAAGCCTGCCGGCCATTGCGCGGTTAGAACCGGGCGTCAGTCCTGCCCGGAACGCAGCAGGGGAATCGGGGTTTGGGGAGCAATGGAACCAAAAAGGGTTGTTGATTGCATCGACGTACAAAACTTGCGGCTTAGTAAAACTGATAGACGAGAGAGTCCCTTTCTTCGCGAACGGGCATGGTAAGCCATCCGTGATGGCTTCCTACTTCACCCCACATTTTGTATGGAAAGCCTAGAAGATTCGGTTCAGCAGGTTGACGCTATCTAATTACATGAGTCTGCCCACCGACTGCTCTTGGCCGATTTCTGCCGATGCTGACCGGTAGCTTCGGGACGATAACTGCCAGTTAGACGTCACTCCGGCGTCATCAGCACCGCTTAGCGTCATCTTGATGAACTCCTCGTTGCGATCAATCGTATCCAGGGCACCACGAACGTTGTCAGCGACGTCGGCGCGATCCGCGCTGTTCGATCCAGTTTGAAAGCTCCAGGATGGCGGCCTCGAGGGCGAGCTGGTTTTCGTTGAGCTTGAACAGAAGGGATGGGAGCAGGTCTGAATTTGGCATCGCGAGTCCTCCGTGGAGAGGGCAGCGTAGCAGTATGAAATGTTGAAGCGGTAGAGGGGGGTTGGTCGGCAGGACGCCGGGGAGGGGTAAAAACAGCGCTAGTTCTGGAACACTTCCATAATAGTTCTGGAACACATTAGGCGGAGACGATTCCCGGCCAACCCCCAGAAACGACAAAGCCCTGAATAATCAGGGCTTTGAAGTACAAAAAATGGCGGAGGCGATGGGATTCGAACTCATGGACCTGTTACAGTCGACGGTTTTCAAGACCGTTGCCTTAAACCACTCGGCCACACCTCCGTACTGCGTTGCGGGCGCCATAATACCTGAATGAAACACACTGTCAAACTCTCTACGTAGCTTGTTACAGAGCGTCTGTTATGATCTTTGCGACTGAACGTTACAAACCAACAGGAGTGTCGCCATGCGCGAACAGGATTACGCAGTTAATAACAGCGTGCAGGCTGAGCAGCTAGAGGTTAGCCGCGTCCTGCGCAACACTTACGGCTTACTCGCACTCACCCTCGCATTCAGCGGCGTGATGGCGTTCGTCGCTCAGCAGATGCGTGTCGGTTACCCGAACATTTTCGTCGTGCTGATCGGCTTCTATGGCCTTTTCTTTTTGACCAACAAGCTCCGTGACTCGGCCTGGGGCCTGGTGTCGGCTTTTGCCCTGACCGGTTTCATGGGGTTCCTGCTCGGTCCGATTCTCAATCGTTACCTGGGCATGCAAGGCGGCGCTGAAGTTGTCAGCTCGGCTTTTGCCATGACGGCACTGGTGTTCGGCGGCCTGTCTGCCTATGTGCTGATTACCCGCAAGGATATGAGTTTCCTGGGTGGCTTCATCACCGCTGGCTTTTTTGTTCTGCTGGGTGCGACCCTGGCGGGCATTTTCTTCCAGATCAGCGGCTTGCAGTTGGCGATCAGCGCGGGCTTCGTGCTGTTCTCTTCGGTCTGCATTCTGTTCCAGACCAGCGCCATCATCCATGGCGGCGAGCGCAACTACATCATGGCCACCATCAGCCTGTATGTATCGATCTACAACCTGTTCATCAGCTTGTTGCAGCTGTTTGGCATCATGAGCCGCGATGATTAATCGCAGGCCTTGAGTAAAAAGCCCGCTTCGGCGGGCTTTTTGCTGTCTGCGAGGTCGATACCCTTCAAAGACTCTGGGATGAAGACGATCAGCCAGAGGCGATCATACCGTGGCGCCTTCAGCCAAATCGGCATGTGCCTGGTTGTGTTCCTGCTTATCCAGCAGCCCGGGCCGCATCGTCTTCTTGTCGGGTGCGGAGCAGGCCCAGGCCGAGCAGGTCATAGCTCAACGTAAGTGCCTGCCCGGAAGACACATACGGCCTGCCGTAAGAGGTACCACTGCCGGAGTCGCAGTCGTTGCCGATGTGCTCTACATAAAGCAACCCCGTGCTGGGTGTGAGGCGCAACGTACAGTTTTCATCCTTGTAAACCACCTGCGAGCCTTCAAACGTTGCTGCGCCCGTCAGGGTTGCGGAACTGCAAGCATCTGCCGCTTTGGTGTTGAAGCCGAGTTGGCCCTGTCCGCGCTTGGTTATCTTCCAGTCGGCACTGTCGAAACGTCCGCTCGGCCTTGAGCGTGCTGACGTCGGCGACTTTGGTTTTGGCGGTTTTCCAGGCCAACCCCAGGGTGCTGTTCAGTTCCAGTGTGTAGGGGGCAGAACAGATAGCCTTTTTGGTGGGCGTGTTTGCGCGCGTGCAATCAACGCTGTTGGCGCTGACCCGGGAAGTTGATACGAGGATCGGCAGCAGCATGGGCGAGGGCAGAGCGCGCTGAAGCAAAAGACATCCGGCGAGTACAACACGAGCAGGAGGGGCGTGAGGTGTTTTCCAGCGGCACATTGTCCAGCGTCCTGTACGCCTTTTGCGAGTGCTTTTGTTCGCCGATTCTTACTGGGGTTTTTGGGGTGCTGTTCCTGTGTAGAGGCAGGCGGCCTTGAAAAAAGTGTGGTTATTTAAGGACTTAGGAGGGTCTTAATCTGACGAGCGGTTCAAAATATCTTGTTACAAAGCAATTTAGTAGGTTATTATTGCCTCGCGTTCACCACCACGGTTTATGCATTTTTAAGCCCCAAGCGTCCATCAGCTGCTTGGGCTTTTTTTTGCCTGAAATTTGGTGCTGGGTTTCACGGAGTGTGCAGTCGCCTGTCAATTAGGTGGTAGCATCGCCCGCCAACAGAGCCCTGCCGGGTGGAAAATGCGGCCGAGCCGATAGGGATGTCAATTGGGAACCGATGCGTGTTGATGATGGCTGATTACTGGGATGTTGCGAAAAAGACGGCAGGTGCTTTAGGACTTCTTTGGTGCTGTAACGCTCAGGGTCTTGGCGACGGCCCCACCAACATGGACCCCGGACTATTGGTGTTGAGCGCCACCACGGTCGGACCATTTATTCTCACAGGAATGGCCACTCTAGCGCCTACGAAGTTGAGTGAGGAATCGAGCGACGCCTCGAACGACCGAAAGCAGGTGCTGGTCTACGCCAGAGACGACGCCGCGGCGTTCATCGCAACCCAAGGGAAGTACCGTGGCGCTTATCTGGAGTCCGCTCTTGGCTGGGTTCGCGAGCAAGGGACCGCCGGGGCGTCGAGTGATATCGAACTTGCCCATCAAATTCTGCTGCAGAGCTTTGTCGGGTCAGGTGCGGAGCCAGCCATCTAGCCCGGTCTTTGCTGATCACCATCAGTCCTGCACACGCAGATAGCCCGCCTCGTGCGGGTTTTATCTTGCGCATGCATCGCAAGGTTGCGGGCTAATCGGCAAGGACCAGGCTGCCATCGGCCTGCTGTTGAATCAGCGTGTAGGGCAACAGCAAGGTGTCGAGCGCGCCGGACAGCAC
This sequence comes from Pseudomonas purpurea, assembly GCF_039908635.1. Taxonomy (NCBI): domain Bacteria; kingdom Pseudomonadati; phylum Pseudomonadota; class Gammaproteobacteria; order Pseudomonadales; family Pseudomonadaceae; genus Pseudomonas; species Pseudomonas purpurea. Next base: position 3,551,947 of record NZ_CP150918.1, on the reverse strand, counting down.
CATGTCGATAACCATGCCTTGGGCCAAAGCGTTCTCCTGGCTGTTTTCATCCTTGGCCGGACGCGGCGAATGCAGCCTGCAAAAGTCATAAGCCACGCCGCTGTAGACCCGCGGTACGGTGTTGCAATAGCTCTTTTGGTCCTTGAGTTGCTGGCGGGCGAGGCTGTCATCCCGGAACACCGTGTCAACGGTGCCACAGCCGGCCAGCGTCAGCCCACCCAGTAACATCGCCAATCTTTTCATGTCGCCAGTCCATTGTCGAAAAGCGTCAGTCTACGCGTTCCCGGCGTTCAGGCCATCGGGGGCAGTCGGCGTTTTACGGGCGTTTTCTTGACGATTGCGGTGTTGGTTTCCGCACAGGTGTTCAAGCGGTCGAGCAGGGTGTCCAGTTGCTCCATCGAGCGTACGTGCAGGCGTGCGATGAAACAGTCGTCGCCGGTAACCTTGTCGCACTCGGTGAATTCGGGAATGGCCTGGATCTGCCTCTCCACGTTTTGCAGTTGTCCCGGCAACGGGCGGATACGCACGATGGCTTGAAGTTGATAGCCGAAACATCTCGGGTCGATGTCGACAGTGTAGCCCTTGAGTACGCCGCGCTCTTCCAGTCGTCGCAAGCGTTCGGCCACACTGGGTGACGACAGCCCGCTGATCTGCGCCAGGGCTTTGAGCGAGCGCCGGGAGTCTTCCATCAGGGCGCTAATCAGCCGTTGATCAATGTCGTCAGTCATACGCGCCTCGTTAGGCTGATGGTCAGTTTTGCCTTGGCAAAAAAGGTGAGTGGCCAGTTTAGCCTGCATTTTGGTCTGGAGAAGTCTCGCCTCGGATTGGCATACTTTGGGCTCACATCGAGGAGCCTGATCATGGACAAAACGATTCGCCGCGGTTCACTGGAAATGACCGCAGCCATGCTGATTTCCGGAACCATTGGCTGGTTCGTGCTGGTGTCCGGCCTGCCGGTGCTGGACGTGGTGTTCTGGCGCTGCGTGTTTGGCGCAGGCACCTTATTGGTGATTTGCGCAGTGTTGGGCTTTTTGCGTCCCGGCATTCTGACGCGCACCACGTTTGCGCTGGCTGTGCTCAGCGGGGTGGCCATCGTTGGCAACTGGGTGCTGTTGTTTGCCTCTTACTCGCGTGCGTCGATCGCCATCGGCACGGCGGTCTACAACGTGCAACCGTTCATGCTGGTCGGGCTGGCGGCGTTGTTTCTGGGTGAAAAAATCACCGCGCAAAAGCTGTTCTGGCTGGCGGTGTCGTTTCTCGGGATGCTCGCGATTGTCAGTGCCCACGGGGACACAGGCGCGGGAGGCGAGGCTTATTTTCTGGGGATCGGTTTGGCATTGGGGGCTGCGCTGCTGTATGCCATTGCCGCACTCATCATCAAGCGTCTGAGCGGGACGCCGCCGCACCTGATCGCATTGATTCAGGTGTGCACCGGCGTGCTGCTGCTCGCGCCCTGGGCGAATTTTTCGGCGTTACCGCAAAGCGCTCAGGCCTGGGGCAGCTTGCTGACTCTGGGCATCGTCCATACCGGCGTGATGTATGTGCTGCTCTACGGCGCGATTCAGAAACTGCCGACGGCACTCACCGGCGCGCTGTCGTTCATCTACCCGATTGCGGCGATCTTCGTCGACTGGTTCGCCTTCGGCCATCGCCTGGAACTGTTGCAGTGGGTGGGCGTCATCGCAATTTTGCTGGCGGCCGCGGGCATGCAGCAAGGCTGGGGTTTCAAGTTTCGTAAAGCGTTGGTGCAGTGAAGGCTTGGGGGTAATTGGAACCCCTGGGCAAACCTGCACCGCAGCATTTCGCATGACCGGGCGATAGCGCCGATACAGGTCCGGCAACGGACGCAGTATTCGGCGCAAGGGGCGTAGCGGGGCGCCCCTGGGTTTTCAGAAAATGTAGTCGGTGGTCAGGAAACTCGACTCCCGTCCACGAATGATGTCGCTGATCAGCTCTTTGTTGCTCTCCTGGAATTTGGTTGCCACCAGGGTGCGAATCGAAAAGACCCGCAAGGCATCGTGAACCGACAACGTGCCTTCAGCCGAGTTTTTTCGGCCATTGAACGGGAACGTGTCCGGGCCGCGCTGGCATTGGGCGTTGATGTTGATACGTCCGACCTGGTTGGCGAAGGTGTCCACCAGTCGCCCGACTTGTGCCGCGCTGGTGCCGAAAATACTCAATTGCTGGCCGAAGTCTGACTCCAGTACGTAATCGATCACTGTATCCAGGTCACGGTAAGGAACGATGGGCACGACAGGGCCAAACTGCTCTTCCTGATACACGCGCATGTCGGTGGTCACCGGGTACAGCACCGCCGGGTAGAAGAACGAATGACGGGATTCGCCACCGTGGGCGTTGACGATGCTCGCACCTTTGCTCACGGCGTCGGCCACCAGCGCGTGCAGATAATCGACCTTGCCCGACTCTGGCAGCGGGGTCAGCGAAACGCCGCTTTCCCAGGGCATGCCGGGTTTGAGGGTCGCCAGTTTGCGGTTGAATTTCTCGATGAAGGCGTCGACCACGTCTTCGTGCACGAAGAGGATTTTCAGCGCTGTGCAGCGCTGGCCGTTGAACGACAGTGAGCCGGTCACTGCTTCGTTGACCGCGTTGTCGAGGTCGACCTCGGGCAGGACGATGCCGGGGTTCTTTGCATCCAGTCCCAGCGCGGCGCGCAGGCGGTGCGGTTTGGGGTGGAGCTTCTTCAGGTCGCTGGCGGCTTTGTTGGTGCCGATGAAGGCGAAGATGTCGATCTTGCCGCTGGCCATCAGCGCGCTCACGGTTTCCCGGCCACTGCCGTAGATCACGTTGATGACACCGGCCGGGAAACTGTCGCGGAACGCTTCGAGTAACGGACGAATCAGCAGCACGCCGAGCTTGGCCGGTTTGAACACCACGGTGTTGCCCATGATCAGGGCCGGAATCAGCGTGGTGAAGGTCTCGTTCAGCGGGTAGTTATAAGGCCCCATGCACAGGGCCACGCCCATCGGCACGCGCCGGATTTGCCCGAGGGTGTCCTGTTCCAGCTCGAAACGGCTGGAGCGGCGGTCGAGTTCCTTGAGGGCGTTGATGGTGTCGACGATGTAGTCGCAGGTGCGGTCGAATTCTTTTTCCGAGTCCTTGAGGTTCTTGCCGATCTCCCACATCAGCAGGGTGACCACGGCCTCACGCTGTTCGCGCATGCACGCCAGGAACGCTTCGACATGCTGGATCCGCTCGGCGACGCGCAGGGTCGGCCAGTGCCCCTGGCCGCGGTCATAGGCGCGGACGGCCGCGTCGAGGGCGGTCAGCGCGGTGTCGGCATCGAGCAGCGGCGTGCTGCCGAGGATGACTTGCTCGTCGCCGTGCTCGCCTGCCAGGTAGACCGGGCTGCGCACCACCGCCAATGGACCTTTCCAGGTTTCAAGGACGCCATCGACCAGGTATTCGCGCTGTTCGATCGGCTGGGCGAAACGGTATTTTTCCGGAACATCGGCGGCCGCTGGAAACAGCGGCGAGAGGATGCTTTCTGTGCTCATGAGGCTACCCCGTTTTGAGTGGATGCAATGCTGATGGATGGCCGCTTGGCTGTCAGGTGGCTTGCAGTCAGGAAATCGTTCTATGGGTTATACGCCTTTACGAACGTTTTTTTTAACCCGCAATGCCTGACAAGGGCAGAGCAGGGCGGTTACGGCATCTGGCATCGACATGCGCGGGGCGATGTTGACGGGTATCAATCAGCGGTCTTTCAAACCACACAAACCGTCATGTGCCGGGTAAACTTTGCGCCTTTCCAGAGGAGTTCTCATGAGTTACTACCAGCCGGGCATTCTCGCCACCCCTGTTCCGCCGCAGGCGCGCCATCTGTTTTTTGCCCTCGAGTCCGTTGAGGCACTGCCTTTGGCCATTGAAAGGTTGATGGCGCTGGTGGACGGGAAATCGGCGGTGGTCGGTTTTGGCGAGTCACTGGTTCAGGCGTTGGGTGTGCAGATCGAAGGCTTGCGGGTGTTCCCGGCGCTGACCGGCGTGGGGGTCGATAACCCGTCGACCCAGCACGCGCTCTGGTGCTGGTTGCACGGTGAGGACCGTGGCGAATTGCTGTACCGCAGCCGCGCGATTGAAACCGCACTGGCACCGGCCTTGCGTCTGGTGCAGATGAACGAGGCGTTCCGCCACATGAACGGCCACGACCTGACCGGCTACGAAGACGGCACCGAAAACCCTCACGACGAAGCCGCCGTGGCCGCAGCCCTGGTGAGCGAAGGGGCCGACGGTCTGGTTGGTGGCAGTTTCGCGGCCATTCAGCAATGGCAGCACGACCTGGAAGGCTTCAACGCACTGCCCTCCCAGGCGCAGGACCACATCATGGGCCGTCGCAAGAGCGACAACGAAGAGCTCGACGACGCGCCGATTTCTGCTCACGTCAAACGTACCGCCCAGGAAAGTTTTTCCCCTGAAGCGTTCGTGGTTCGCCGTTCGATGCCGTGGATTGAAGGCGATCGCGCGGGCCTGATGTTTCTGGCTTTCGGCTTCTCCCTGAATGCCTTCGAAGTCCAACTGCGGCGCATGAGCGGGCTGGAAGACGGCATCACCGACGGTTTGTATCGCATGAGTCGGCCGATCACCGGCGGTTACTACTGGTGCCCGCCGTTGAAGGACGGTCGCCTGGATGTGCGGGCACTGCACATCGCTTGAGTGACAACAGGTCAGGGAGTGCGGCATGAAGACAGTGCGGTGGGCAATGATTGGCTGTGGCAGCGTCGCCGAACGCAAGAGCGGGCCTGCCTTCTACAAGGCGCCGGGCTCGGCGCTGGTGGCGGTGATGGGGCGACGGCTGGCCGCTGCGCAGGATTACGCGGCACGTCACGGCATCGCCAGGGTTTACGCCGACGCCGCGTCCTTGATCGCGGACCCCGAGGTGGACGCGGTGTACATTGCCACGCCGCCCGACAGCCATCATGCCTATAGCCTGCAAGTCGCGGCGGCCGGCAAGCATTGCTGCGTCGAGAAGCCGATGTCGCTCAATGCCGGACAGAGCCTGCAGATGCAGCAGGATTTTTCTGACGCGGGCCTGCACCTTTTCGTGTCCTATTACCGACGCTCCCTGCCACGCTTTCAGCAGGTGCGGCAATGGTTGCAGGAAGGGCGGATCGGCGAGGTCCGGCACCTGAGCTGGACCCTGACCAAAGCCCCGACAGCGGCGGACCAGAGCGGTAGCGCCAACTGGCGCACCGACCCGCGCATTGCCGGTGGCGGCTATTTCGCCGACCTGGCCAGCCATGGCCTGGACCTGTTTCAGTACCTGTTGGGCGACATCGTCGAAGTGGCCGGTTTCACCGCCCATCAGGCCGGGCTGTATGCCGCTGAAGATGCGGTGAGCGCCAGTTGGCGCTTCGCCTCGGGCGCGCTGGGCATGGGCTGCTGGAACTTTGTCGCGGACCGCCGCGAGGACCGCGTAGAGCTGATCGGCAGCCAAGGCCGGATCGTCTTCTCGGTGTTCGATGAGCATCCGGTGCAGTTGCAGGCTGACGAAACCCTCAGCCTGCACATTGATCACCCCGAACACATCCAGTGGCACCATGTGCTTGGCATGAATGCCCACATTCGCGGCGACGTTTCCCACCCGGCCGTGGCAGAGCAGGCCTTGAAGACTGACTGGGTGATGGACCGGATCCTCAAGCGCAATCCGGCATAAGACCGTTCACTGCATGGCAGCCTCACTCATTGCGAGGTGCTCATTTGCTGGCCTTGCTGCGCCATGGCTTGAGCGCCTTGAGTCAATAAAACAGCGCCAATATTTTTATTTGCCTGTTCGCACTGATGGCACTTTGGCATAATTGCGGCCGCTGACGTTCAGCACGTCACGTCTATCCGGTCCCCACGCCCATGCAAGCCCTGTTATCAGTGGCTTTGGCGTGCGCCGTGGCCGGACATCAAACAGCGGTTTATCGGTTTTATCAGGGGAATGCAGAGTGAGATTGATCTCAAGGGTTTTGCTGTCGGGCGTAACAATTGCGGCACTGGGCGGCATGGCCGGTTGTGCGACGGAAAGCTCTCGGGCGCTGCCGATTGAAAAGGTTGAAAGCGCCAGTCGTCCCTGGGCCGGCGTGCGCGTTCCGATGGCAGTCGGCAAGTTCGATAACCGCTCCAGCTACATGCGCGGCATCTTCTCCGACGGTGTTGATCGCCTCGGCGGTCAGGCCAAGACGATCCTGATTACTCACTTGCAACAGACCAACCGTTTTAACGTGCTGGACCGCGACAACATGGGTGAAATCGCCCAGGAAGCGGCCATCAAGGGTCAGGTCCAGCGGCTCAAGGGCGCGGATTACGTGGTCACCGGCGATGTCACCGAGTTTGGTCGCAAGGAAATCGGCGACCATCAACTGTTCGGCATTCTGGGACGCGGCAAGACCCAGGTGGCGTACGCCAAGGTCAACCTGAACATCGTCAACATCAGCACTTCCGAAGTGGTTTATTCGACCCAGGGCGCCGGCGAATACGCCTTGTCCAACCGTGAGGTCATCGGCTTCGGCGGCACCGCTGCCTACGATTCGACCCTCAACGGCAAGGTCCTGGACCTGGCCATGCGCGAGGCGATCAACCGCCTGGTAGACGGGATCAACGCCGGTGCCTGGAAACCGGGCAACTGATCAGCAGTAATGACAGGGAAAAGTTCACACATGTTCAAGACTTACGTATCGTCATCGCGCCTGGCGGCTGGGCTGCTTGCCAGCGTGCTGCTCAGCGGCTGCGCCGGCCCGAAAACCCTTTACCAGTGGGAAGGCTACGAGCCACAGGTGTACGAGTATTTCAAGGGTGAAGAACCCAAGGAAGCCCAGGCCGAAGCGCTGGAACGCGACCTGCAAAAAATCCAGTCCACCGGCAAGGCTGTGCCGCCGGGTTACCACGCGCACCTCGGGTTGCTGTACCTGAGCATGGGCAAGGATGACCAGATGGTGCAGCAGTTGCGGACCGAAAAGACCCTGTTTCCAGAGTCGTCGACCTACATGGACTTTCTGCTGAAGAATGCCAAGACCGGAGACGGTAAATGAGCACGCGCGCATTGAAACTGTTCGCCGGTCTGTTGGCACTGGCCTTGCTGGGTGGCTGCGTCAAACCCAAGACCGTGGATTACGCGGCCTACAAGCAAAGCCGTCCCAAGACCATCCTGGTGCTGCCGCCGTTGAACCAGTCCCCGGACATCAAGGCGTCCTACAGCCTGTTGTCGCAAGTGACCTTTCCGCTGGCCGAAGCGGGGTACTACGTGCTGCCCATCGCGCTGGTCGACGAGACGTTTCGTCAGAACGGCCTGAGCACCCCGGCGGACATCCATGAAGTGGCCCCGAACAAACTGAACGAGATTTTCGGTGCCGATGCGGCGCTGTACATCACGGTCAGCGACTACGGCACCCGGTACATGGTGATCGCCAGTGAAACCGTGGTCACGGCCAGCGCGAAACTGGTCGACCTGAAAACCGGTACCACCCTGTGGACCGGTTCGGCCAGGGCGTCGAGCGAGGAAGGTAATAACAACAATGCCGGTGGCCTGGTGGGCATGTTGATCACCGCGGCGGTCAAGCAGATCATCAACAGCTCGACCGACGCCGGCCATCCGATTGCCGGTATCACCAGCAACCGCCTGTTGTCGGCGGGGCAACCGGCCGGTTTGTTGTACGGCCCACGTTCGCCGAAGTACGGCACCGACTGAGTGACCGTCAGCGCCGGGCGAGTGCAATGCTCGTCGGGCGCCCAGGCGACGAACGGACACCACTGGTCTGATTGACGGTCGACAGAATGGCGCAGGCGAGGCCATTCTGATGATTGGTGAACGTTTTCAATAATGTTCGCCACCGATCAACAAACGGAGGTGTTCCATGCCGGTGACCCATGACCTTTACCAGGACCTGAGCTGCACGAAAGAAGACATTCTGGAGAAACGCAAGCAGGATCCTCGACTCGATTCACTGCTCAATCAGTATTCGCAGGCGGACGCCGAGGTGGTGGCCGCCGAAACGGCCGCTTCGGATGCGCCGACCGATGACCAACTGAAAAAGCTCAAACAGAAGCGGTCGTTGGTCAAGGACAAGATCGTCCAGCAACTGGAAGCGCTGACCTTGAACGGCCGATAGCCGGTGAGCCGTCAAGGGGAACAGTAGTCTCGCCCGGCTCCTCTAATGAACAGGGCCTGAATGCTTTCAGGCTCCCTGTGAGGTGTTCCATGCACAAGCCCAAATTTCCCAGCGAAGAACAGGGCGGTTATGACCCGATACCGATTGCCCCTGAACGCCTGAGTCCGGGTCGCACCACCGTCCATCCAGACAGCGAGCCGGGTTTGGATGAGTGGCCGGAAAGCGAAGGTGCATGGTCATTGGACGAGGGCGATGAAACCGCGAAGACGCCCGATCACGTGCGTGACAAGCCGTAGAATCCACGTTGAGACACCTGTTTAAGCCCGGCCGAAAGGTCGGGCTTTTTGACTTCAGTTTTTCGGATGTTGCAGCGCTTTGCCGAGCGGCAATCGTGCCATGTGGCTGGCCGTCAGTGAGCCGAAGTACAACCAGTCGCCATACTCGCGCGCGGTCGTAAGCGGTGAATAGTTGCCGCGGCTGGCGTCTTGCAGGTTCGCGATAACCTTTCCTTCCTCATCCAGCCCCAGCACAAAGGCACGGTTCTCCACCGGTTTGGGCAGAACCATCATGGCGCGTACAAGCATCTTGCGCAGATACGGCCGCCCGGCAGTGCCGTCAAGCAGGGCACTGCGCGGTGCATACAGGGCGACCCAGAAACGGTTGTGACCGTTGAAGGCCAGGTTGTCCGGCAGCCCTGGCAGGTTGTCGATGAACAGATCATGGCTGCCAGCCTTCGGCCCGCTGAGCCAATAGCGGGAGATGCGATAGGCGCCGGTCTCATTGACCAGCACGAAAGCCTCGTCCGGGCCTAGCGTCACACCGTTGGCGAACTCCAGCCGATCGAGCAATTGTTGCGTTTTACCGGTCTGGAAGTCGTAGCGCAGCAGGCGTCCGTCGCCCCCATGCTCGATGATGGCCTCACCGTCCTGGCCGTAACCCCAGCGGCTGGATGAATCGCTGAAATAGGCGTAGTGCCCGGCGCGGTCGAGCGTCACATCGTTGGTAAAACCGAACGGCACGCCGTCGACCTCACGGCTCAACGTACTTAACTGGCCGTGTGCGTCCAGGGCCAACAACCCTTTGACCCCGTCGGCGATGATCAACCGGCCATCCGGATGCCGCGCCAGCCCCAGCGGCCTGCCGCCAGTGTTGATCAGCACGTCGAGGGTTTTGCCATCAATGGAGGTACGAACCACCCGGCCGTCGTGCAGGCCGGTAATGAGAAAACCGTCCTCCAGCAACAGCGCTTCCGGCCCGTTGATGTTCGGCGCACCGGCCATTTCGAGTGCTTTGAGTGTCTGGTTTTCAGCGTAGACCCCGGTCGTCAGTGAAGGGGCCGTCGAAGGCGCCCAGGCGACCGGTTGAACCTTCGTCGGTGCCAGCAGCAGAAAGGCCAGGACGAGGATCACCAGCAGCGTAAACGCGGTGCGTAAGCGGATTCGATTCATTCTGCGAGTGCTCCGGTCGAGATCGGTATCGCGTGTTGTGCCATCTCGCGCAGCGCCAGCATCGAGGCTGCCGATTCCCGTTCGATGCGCCGCTTGAGCAGTAGCCGGTTGGTGATACGCATCAGCAAACCACTGAAGCGATAGTCCAGCGTGCGGATGAATCGCGTGCCCGCGCCGTCGGCGGTGCACTCGTAGGTCACCACCAGCTCCAGGCCGTGATTGCCCTGGGCCCGTGCGCTCCAACGCAGGCCTGGCAGGTACTCGTTGACTTCCCAGCTCAAGTGCCCGGCGCGGCCACCGGCATGGATGTCCTCTTCGAAACGTGCACCGGCATGCAGCGGCCCCGGTTGGCCGTCGACCTTCAGCGATGAAGGGTGCCATTGCGGCCAGTGCGTGGCGGTACTGGCGTAGGCGAGCACTTCATAGGGTGGACGCGCAATGTCGATTCGGTGCTGTAGGCGTGTCATGGACGTCCTCGCAGGCTGGAAAACGCCATGGTCGGGTTCGGGCTCCCAATACAGCGTGCCAAAAAGGTAGTCCATCAACGGCAGGACGATATTGAAATTGCGCTCCTGCATCAGCTCGCGCCGGTGATGCAGTTCATGCAGGCGGCGCATCTGGCGGACCCACGGCAGGCGTGAAACCGGATGGCTCGACGGCAAATGCTCGCACGCATGGAATACCTCATACGTCAGGTAAGCGAGGACCATGCAGGCGCCGAACAACCCGGCGACGTTGGTGTTGAGTTGGGTGAGCAACCACCAGGCGGGCAGGGTCAGCAGCAGGCTGTGGACCACGATCAGCCAGGCCGGGAACAGAATCACTCGCCAGTCCCGGGCGTCTTCATACGCCATGTGGCCGGGGGTGAAAAAGCTGTGGTGATCACCCGTGTGGCGAGCATAGAACATCTGCGCCAGGCCTCGTTTGTGATGGCCTAACTGGCGGTGCACGAGGTAGATGCCGGCGTTGGCCAGCAGCAAGGTCAGCGGCACGCTCAACCATTCCAGCGGTTGCACCTGATGCACGGTGCTGGCGAAGAACACCATGGCCAGCAGCCCAAAAAACAGCACGAAGCCGCCATGCAGCCACGGGTTGTAGTGCGGGTGCACACCGGCTCGGTAGCGAGCACGGAACGCCTGAGTGGTTTGTCTCATCGCGACCGTCCTGTTGTCGTTGTTATGTAAAGCAGACTAGCTGTGTACGGATTATCCGCCCAATCGTATTCAAGATGCAGGGCCCGCAAGGTTCGACGGGGGTGGACGGGTCGTGTATTTTCGGCGGCAGATTTTCTATGGATGGCTTTTCATCATGACGATGACCCCAACAGACCGCGTGCTGAATTTCTGGCACAGCGTCGAGTTTTTCAATGCCTACAACCTTGACCAGCCACTGGAAAAAGCCCGTCGCTCGCGCAGTGTCGAGTTACTGGATGAGCGGTCCCTGAGCAATGGCACCTGGGACACCTATGTTGCGCGTCGGCGGGTGCTTTACCTGCTGCCGTTCGAGGCGGCGCATGCTACGGGGCTGATCGAGCAGTATGTCGACGGGCCGCAGGTGGACGAAATCACCCGCGTGCGAGATGGCGAAATGGCCCCGACCGGGCTGACCTGTTTTGCCCGGCTGAGTCTTGACGAGGCGGGTGTACCGGATTTTCAGGGGTTCAGTCTGTCGACCTTGCCCTGGGCCATGGGCCGCTTGGTTGAGCAAGGCATCAGTGCGCTGTGCGCAGAAAGTTTCGAGGCCAGCGTGGCGACGCTCAAACGCGACCTGGAGGACGATTGGTCGCGGCAGGAGCACAAAGTATTCGGGGCCGACTCGTTGGCGCGCTGGGTCGAGCGCTTGAAGGAATGGGCCCTGTTCACGCCACCCGAAGCCTCGTTGGCCTACCTGGATGCGTGGCCGCTGCCAAAGTCGTCCAAAAACCGCACTGTCGAGCCCGAAGCGGCTGCCGAAGCGCTTGAAGAGCAAGAGCCGAGCGCAGAGCTGCCGATCCTCAATAGCTTCTATGTGCACGATCTGGCCCACGCCAAACGCGTGTTGGCCTCAGCCAATCCGCCCAGGGCACTGAAGGCGTACCTGAGCGCGGTCGACGCGACCAAGCTCGATCTCGACGGCCCTCTCGGCCAGGAAGCGATTCGCGAAACACTGCGTCCGGCAAACGGCATCGGCGGGCGCTGGCCGTCCGAGTCCCGGCATGTTCAGTCGCTGATGCAGCAGTTTGCCTTGAACAAAATGCGCGCCATGGGCGAGGGTGAGATCCTGGCTGTCAATGGCCCGCCCGGCACCGGCAAGACCACGCTGTTGCGTGACCTGATCGCTCACCTGGTGGTGGAGCGGGCGCAGGTGCTGTCGGGGCTGGCGGAGGCGAAACATGGTTTGAGCGGGCGTACTGTCGAGGCCGTGTTCGCCGGCGACACCTACACAATTCCAGTGTTGTCCGAGGCCTTGACCGGTTTCGAAATACTCGTGGCGTCGACCAACAACGGCGCGGTGGAAAACCTCTCTCTGGAGTTGCCGCAACTCAAGGGCATCGACCCGGCCCGGGCCAGTACGCTGGGTTATTTCACGGAAGTGGCGACCCGTTATGCCGGAGTAAAGGGAGACAAACCCTGGAGCGTGCCGGAGCCGGTATGGGGTCTGGTGTCGGCCGCACTGGGGAAAAAAGCCAACCGTCGACGTTTCAAGGACATCTTCGGCAACCGTGCGGCAACGCCCGGTGACACGCCGGGATTCCGTTTTCTGGGCAATGACAAGGTGGACTGGCAAAGCTGGGACAGCGTCGGCGCCATGACCTACTGGCGCTACAAGTCCGTCACCGAAAGTGTTCAGCCGGGTTTTCAAGTGGCCAAGCAGCGCTTTCTGAAGGCCCGCGAGGTGCATGATCAGTTGCGCGCACAGCTTGAGATACTGGCAACGCTGTACGCCGATTTGCAGCGTGACTGGAAGGCGCTCCAGGCGCTATGGCCTGCCGCGCCGACCTTGAGCGCGAGCAACCTCACGTCGTTGACCGAAGGTGCAGCACGCCTGCTCACACGCCTTGAGACGCAGGTTCAAGGGCTGGAGCGCAAGCTTGGCCCGGCGCTGTTTCGCTGGCTGGCGCAATGGTTTCGCAAGCCCCTTTTGAAAGAATGGACCGACGCCTGCACGGCGCGGGACTTCGTCAAAACCTTTGAAAGCCATCTGCATGACGTGCCGGCCTTGTTGAAGACTTGCGACGTCAACCTGTGGGACGGCGCTTCACTGGACAGCCACGCCAATCAGGAAAAGGCCTTCTGGCAAGGCGCCCGCATGAACGAAGCGCGCAGCGAGCTGTTCAGCGCGGCGATGGTGCTGCACCAGGCGTTTTTCCTTGAGGTTGCGGAGCGCAAGACACTCTTCGCCCTGAGTGCCATGCTCGACCGACCTCCGTTGTTGGCTGCGCGAAAAGCGTTGTGGCAGTGGTTTTTCATGTTGACGCCGGTGGTGTCGAGCACCTTCGCCTCGATCCGTTCCCAGTTCAGCGGCCTGGAACCTGAATCCCTCGGCTGGCTGATTATTGACGAAGCCGGGCAAGCGCCTCCGCAAGCGGCGGTCGGCGCAATCATGCGCGCCCGGCGCGTTGTGGTGGTGGGGGACCCGTTGCAGATCGAACCGGTGGTGACCCAGTCCACGCGCCTGCTTGCCAGCCTGGGCAAGCACTGGCTCGACACGCAGTGCTCACGCTACGCCGTCGACAGTCATTCGGTGCAAAGCCTGGCCGACCGTGGTTATGCCTTCGGCGTGCGGCATCCCGTCGATCAACAAGCGTTCATCGGGATTCCCCTGGTCATGCACCGGCGCTGCGACAACCCGATGTTCGAGATTGCCAATGCGATCGCCTATGCCGACCGGATGAAGCACGCCAGGCCTGGCGCCGTCAGTGCCCATCCGGTGCTGGGCCCCAGCGCGTGGTGGGACATCGGCGGGCAGGGTGAGGCCGGCACCAAGTATGTCGCGACCCAAGGGCAGCGACTGCTCCAGGCATTGCTCCAGCTGTACGCCGAAGGGTTTGCCGAGCACGGCGCACGGATGCCGGCGGTGTTTGTGATCACGCCGTTTCGCGAAGTGAAGGAGGGCCTGCTGAGCCTGTTGGGTCAGCGTACAACCTGGGAGACAGCGTTGACGGGCTCCGAGCTACCGGTGCCGAAGGATCTGGACTCGTGGGCGAAAGCCAGCATTGGCACGGTCCACACCTTTCAGGGCAAGGAGGCCGATATCGTGTTCTTCGTGCTCGGCTGTGACGCCACCCGTGGCGGCGCCATCGACTGGGCGGCCTCGCGTCCCAATCTGCTGAACGTGGCCGTCACCCGCGCCAGGCACTACCTGTTCATTCTGGGTGAGCGGAACCTGTGGGGCACTCAGCCCCACTTCGATGTGGCGCTTGCCAGGTTGTCCAGGTCCTGCGCGTCGAGCGCTTCACCGTCCTTGCTGGCCGAGCAGGCAATGCCCTAAAACTGCTCACGGGGGCGGGTGTGTCAGCCCCCGTTTTCAGAACAGCGGATTCCAGCGCTGGGACCAGTCCCCGTCAGCCTTGACCACGTCGCGCAGCAACGCGAATGCCTGCTGCAAAACGGCCGAATCGCGGTCGCGGGAATACACCAGATACGTCGGGTAGCTGAACTCCGGTGCCTTGGGCACCCGTTCCAGCACGCCGCTGTCCAGGTAGGTCTGAACCACGCGGGTGCGGAAGTAACCCGCGCCGCCGTTTTCCAGAATGTACTGCAAGGCCAGTGGCCCGAGGTTGAAGCTCAGCGCAGCTTTTGCCTTGTCGGGCAGTGCCGCGTCGTGTCGCCGACAAAAGTCTTTGCCCCAGTCGATGTACACATAGGGTTCTGGCCGGGTGGGCAAGCGGACCTGAATCAGTTTCTCTTCCAGCAACTGCTCCACTTGCAGGCGCGGCCAGTACTCGGGCTGGAACACCAGCGCGGCATCCAGCACGCCCATTTCCAGTTGCTTCAACAGGTGCTCTCCGTCGCGGATTTCCGTGCGCAAGGCGTGGCTGGGAATGTGCTCACGCAGGGCGCGGGCCCAACTGAGCATCAACGGGTTGCACAGACTCACCTCGCCACCGATGTGCAGCACGTTGCGATAGCCTTCCGGCAACGGCAGGTCGCGGCGCGCCGCTTCCCAGGTTTGCACCAGTTGATTGGCGTAGACCACGAAGGCTTCGCCGTCGGCGGTCAGTCGGGCGCCGGCGCGGTTGCGCACGAACAAGGTGCTGGTGAGCTGGCTTTCGAGTTTCTGCACCCGTGCGGTGATCGCGGTTTGCGTCACGTGCAGTTTCTCGGCGGCGGCAGCCAGGCTGCCGCAGCGAACGATTTCCAGAAAAGTGCGGGCGAGTTCGATGTCCATGAGGGGGCGCGTACTGAAAAGTGACCGGCAGTGTAGAGCAAGCGCTGCTCTGCCGGGCACTGCGCGGACGACTTCTGCCCAAGGCTCAATAGCGCAAGCAATGCCTGCGCCACCGATGATGGTGGGTCAGCACCAAACCTGCGTCCGGACGGAGCCGGACGCAGGCTGGCGTTTGAGGGCGTGGTGGATCAGGCGATCAGCTCTGCTTCACGCTCCATGGCCCACGGTGCGATCAAGCGTTGCGGGGTCTGGCAAGTTTTGCGTTTGTAGACGAAGTTGCGGCACTTCTCGGCGAACTGGTGACGGTTCTGCACCATGTCCAGGTGCATCTGCGCCAGTTCTGCTTCGCGGCATTGCTGGATGCGTTGCAGGTCGCCGTTGGTCTTGCGTTGGCGAACCTCGGCGTAGCGGGGATCAGTCAAGGTGCTGTTGGCCCGTTGCAGCAGCCACAGGCCGAATTCGTGCGGGCAGCGCGGGCCGACTTCCTGAATCATTCCCCATTTCTGGGCCTGGAAGGTGCTGACCGGCAGGCAGTCCTGCGTGAGTTTTTCGGCCATGGCGCTGCCGACGGCGCGGGGCAGGCTGTAGGTCCAGTACTCCGAGCCGTACAGGCCCATGGTTTTGTAATGAGGGTTGAGCACGATGTTGGCCCGGGCGAACACGATGTCGGCGGCCAGCGCCAGCATCACGCCGCCAGCCCCGGCACTGCCGGTCAGGCCGCTGACCACCAGTTGCCGTGCGGTCAGCAGTTCTTCGCAGACGTCGTCGATCGCCTGGATGTTGGCCCAGGCTTCCAGGCCCGGCACGGGCGCCGCCTGAATCACGTTGAGGTGAACGCCGTTGGAGAAGTTCGCCCGGCCGCCCTTGATCAGCAGCACTTTGGTGTCCCGGGCCTTGGCCCAGCGCAAGGCCTCGACCAGTCGCTGGCATTGTTCGGTGCTCATGGCGCCGTTGTAGAACTCGAACGTCAGCTCGCCGACATGGCCTGATTCGCGGTAGCGGATCGGCTGATAGGCTTCATCACTGAACGGCTGGCTGGACACCGACCAGTCGAGTGTCGGCACGTTTTCCAGTTGCCCGGCCAGGATATGCCGGGCCGGCAGTTTGAAGGTTTCTTCACCCGGTTGGGCCTTGCGTTTGAGCGAGCCGATCCACAGGCTCTGATCACCGGCCGCCACCAGCACCGCGTCGTCGTGCACCGCGAGGATCTCTCCCGGAATGCCGCTGCGGGTGTCCAGGTGTGCGTCGTACACGTAGTACTGACCACCGGCCAGACTGGCCAGTACGCCGGGTTGTCCGTCGGCGGCGTCGATGCTGCGTTTGATGAAGCGCGCGCAATCGTGCCAACTGAACATCCGGTCAGCCTGCTTCATGTTCGGTTGCAGGCGCCCCAGAACATTGGGCCGAGTGTAGTCGAGCGGGGCCGGGACAAAATCGCTGCCGAATTTTTCCACCACGTCGCGAATGCAGTAAATCGCTGCGTCGGCAACCGGGCCGTTGTACAGCTCGGATTTGCGCACACCTTCGGGCACATTGAATTCGTAGGTCGACCAGATCGGTCCGGCGTCCATCTCTTCCACCGCTTGCAGGGCGGTGACGCCCCAGCGAGTGACTTGCTGGGTGATGACCCAGTCCAGGGCGCTGGCCCCGCGATCACCGACGATACCGGGGTGGATGATGACGAGTGGGCGCTGGCGGTTGCTCCACAACTGTTGAGGAACGCGGTCCTTGAGGAACGGGCAGATCACCAGGTCGGCGCCTGAGGCTTCAATGCGTTCGCAGACTTCGGCTTCGGTGGTGAACAGCACCACGCTGGGTTCGTGACCCGACTGGCGCAGGTCCAGCCAGGCACGTTGGGTCAGGCCGTTGAAAGCCGAGGACAGCAGAACGATCTTCAGGGGACGCATGGTTTGACTCTTCCTTGAGAATGCGTGGCCGGACGACTTCCAATCAGCCGTCCGTGGCCTTTTGATGGAAGCGCGAGGTTAGTCGCTCCCGGAGCGGGTTCTGCTGACCGAGATCAATCTTGTGGTGGCTGAATTTCCTTGAGCCGACCAGTTGCATATTCCATAAAGTTCGCATGCGTTAATTTTTAATTACTTCAATTGTATTCAGCGCTGTTGCACAGTCGCTTCCCTAATCCTGAGCCGGGTCAACCGCGGCAGAACCAGACGTTACGAAACGGGTCGGACCCGTTTTATGAGGGAGCAAGGCATGGGTGCGATTCAGAACCCTCACTACCAGGTGATCGGGCAGATGTTCAAAAGCGACTATCACTGGCTGTGCACCTCAGTCAGCCGTGCGCTCGGTTGCCCGCACAGTGCGCAGGACATTGCCTCCGAGACCTTCGTGCGGGTGCTGGCCCTGGCCGATCCGCTGGCCATTCGCGAACCCCGGGCGCTGCTCACCACCATCGCCCGGCGACTGGTCTACGAGGGCTGGCGCCGCCAGGACCTGGAGCGTGCGTATATCGAAAGCCTGGCGCTGGCGCCGACCCCGGTGCATGCCTCGCCCGAGGAGCGGGCGTTGGTGGTCGAAGCGCTGCTGGCCGCCGACCGCTTGCTCAACGGGCTGTCGGCCAAGGCTCGGGCGGCGTTTCTCTATCATCAACTCGATGGCCTGACGTACAGCGAAATCGGCCAGTTGCTGGGGGTTTCCACCAGCCGCGTGCAGCAATACATGGCGGACGCATTCAAGCGCTGCTATCAGGCGATGGCCGAGGCATGAGCCGCTCGCGACCGGATCAGGCCGTGATCGACGACGCGGCGCAATGGATGGCCCTGCTGCAATCGGGTGAGGTCAGTGCCCAGGCGTTTCAGGCCTTCAATGACTGGCGCGCCGCCGATCCCCATCACGAAGCGGTGATCGACATGATGAGCGGCGGTCTCAGTGCGCTGCGCAGCCATGCGTTGCGCACGGTGCCGCGTGAAAGTCTGCTGCACAGCCTGAACGCACCGTCGAGTCGCCGACGTTTTATCGGTGGCAGTCTGAGCGTGCTGGGCGTGGCGCTGGTCACGGGTGTGCTGGGTCGGCGTTACGGTCTGCTGCCTGAGGCGGGCGAGTTGCACACCGGCACGGGCGAGCGTCAAGACTTCGCCCTCGATGACAGCAGTGCGCTGACGCTTAACGCACGCAGCCGGGTGGTTGTGCGGTTTGATCCCGGCCAACGCTTGTTGCAGTTGCAGGCCGGCGAACTGCTGGTGGACGTGGCGCATGACCCTGGGCGGCCGTTTGTGGTCCAGACCGAACACGGTCGGCTACGTGCCTTGGGGACGCGGTTTCTGGTGCAGCGCACGGATCAGTCGACGCGGCTGGTGATGCTGCATTCACAGGTTGAAATCACCACCGCCAGCGGCGCCCGTCACGTGGCCGAGGCCGGTGACAGTGTGCGCTTCGATGAGCACGGCATCCTGGCAGTGGAGCGTGCCAAGGGCCATGAAAGTGCCTGGACCCAAGGCTTGCTCGAAGCGCGGGATCGACCCTTGAGCGAGGTCATCGACAGCCTGCGTGACTATCGGCGCGGCATCGTGCGCCTCAGCCCCGAGGTCGCCGGTGTGCGCCTCAGCGGTATCTATCCGCTGGACGACAGCGACCGCACGCTGCAATTGCTTGAGCGCTCGCTGCCGATTCGGGTGACTTACCACAGCGCCTATTGGGTCAGCATCGAGCCCCGGTTATAACGCCATAGCCACTGTGCCTAAGCTGCGCCCTGTAAAATCCCCAGGGTCGCTGCTCATTCCCTGCAGACACATTGACACCCAAAGCGGCACCGCGGACCTCAAGGCCGTAGGGTCGGCAATGGTGGCTGGGCGGGAGTTATCACTTCGGCAGTTGAGGCTCGCAGGTGATCGTTCCCACGCGCCGCGCACGCCTGGCACGTGGGGGCGATCAAAGGGCATAAGGTCAGCATGCTTCGGTCTAAACGCCGCCCTATAAAAACCCTCTCGCCGTTGCACATCCCTGCATAAACCTAACGCAGGGATGGTTGTCCATGATTCGATTTTCACCCCACAAATCCCCTTTGAGCCTGGCCTTGCTGCTTGCCTTGAACACGTTGCCGGCGCTGGCTGCCAGCAGCGCCGATTTCAATCTGCCGGCCGGTCCTCTGGACCAGACGCTGCTGGGCATTTCCCGGCAGGCTGGCGTGCCGATTTCCTTTGAACAGTCGCGGGTGGCCGGTATTCAGGCGCCGGCGATTCAGGGGCGCCTGACGCAAGCCCAGGCCTTGCATTTGGCCTTGCAGGGCAGCGGCTTGACCGATCAGGCCAGCGCCGATGGCGTGGTGGTGACCGCGGAGCCGCGTAGCGCTACCGTTGCCACGCCGACGGCTTACGCCGAACCGACCACGCAGTTGCAACGGGTCGAAGTCACCGGCACGGCGATTCGCCGGGTCGATGCCGAAACGGCGGTGCCGGTGACCATTCTCAAGGCTGAAGACCTGCGCAAGCAGGGCGTGACCAGCACCGAAGAACTGGTCGGGCGGTTGTCGGGCAACCAGTCGGTGAACAACTCCAGCCGCTCGGTCGGTTCGGACACGGGCGGTGCGTCATTTGCCGATTTGCGCGGCATCGGTTCGAACAAGACCCTGGTGCTGCTCAACGGCCGGCGGTTGGGCAACAACGCCATCGACGGCGCCTCGGTGGACCTCAACACCATTCCCTTCGCGGCCATCGACCGGGTGGAAATCCTGCGCGACGGTGCGTCGGCGCTGTACGGCACCGATGCGATTGGCGGGGTGATCAACTTCATCACCAAGAAGGGTTTGACCGACGGTCAGTTCACCACCGGTTACGAGACGCCGACCCACTCCGGTGGCGGCGACAGCCAGAACTTCAGCGGCAGTTGGGGCTTTGGCGATTTGCAGGAAGACCGCTTCAACGTCTTTGCCGTGGCCAACTACGACAAACAGGAGCACCTGGGGGCCAAGGACCGCGCCTACACCTACAACTACCAGCCAAGCCGTGGCCTGGATTACAGTTCCGGCACCGCCAACCCGGCCAACTGGAGCCAGGGCGCCAACGCCACCAACCCCTTGGCGGCCAGCGGTTGCAACGCGCCGGGGTTGATCGCCCGCAACGGTATTTGCCGCCAGAGCCTGTGGAGTTACCTGGACCTGATCCCGGAAACCGAAAAAACCTCGGTGTTCACCAAGGCCACCGGCAAACTGGCGGACGATCACAACGTCAACCTGGAGTACTTCTGGGCGCGCAACAACAACGAAACCCAGGTCGGCCCGGGCACCCTGACCGGTCAGCACATCAACCCCGGCACGGCGTTCTACCCCGGCAACGGCATCACACCCGGCCCCAACGGCTTTGCCCTGGACGCCACGCAACCGGTGAACGTCAACTGGCGTGAATCGGCCCTCGGCCCGCGTCAGCAGACCTCGCAGAATACCGGCCAGCGGCTGCTGTTGAGTTTCGACGGCAGCGTGGCCGGTTGGGACTATGACGTCGGCGCCTCGTACAACCAGAACAAGGTGATCAGCAGCATCGACAGCGGTTACGTCGATGACCGTGCGGCCGGCGCTGGATTGGCCAATGGCGTCCTCAACCCGTTCGGTCCGCAAACGGCAGGCGGGCAGGCGTACTTGCGCGACAACGCCCTGAGCGGCGATTACCGGACGTCGGTCGGCCGGGTGAAAGGCCTGGACGGCCGCGTCAGCCGCGAGATTGGCGACTGGTTCGGTGCCGGCCCTACCGGCCTGGCGTTGGGCGGCGAGTTTCGCAAGGAAGAATTCCATCAGGACATCGCAGGCTTTGCCGGCAATGTACAGAGCCTGGGCGTGGACCCCAACGCCAGCGTCAGCGGTGACCGGGACTTGAAGGCCCAATACGCCGAAGTCAACGTGCCGGTGCTCGACAGCCTGGAACTGTCCGCGGCCATTCGTCACGACAAGTACAGCGATTTTGGCAGCACCACCAACCCGAAGTACTCGTTCCGCTTCCAGCCGTTCCGTGAGCTGGTGGTGCGGGGCGCCTACAGTGAAGGCTTCCGTGCACCGTCGTTGTATGAGTTGTACAACCCGACTTACACCACCTTCACCAGCGCCAACTACAACGATCCGCGTCTGTGCGCAGGCGGTACGCCAAGCAATGGCGGGATCGCCAACCGCGACTGCGCCCAGCAGTACAACAACAAGACCGGTGGCAACACCGACCTGAGCCCGGAAACTGCCCGCAACGTCACCCTGGGGTTTGTCTATCAGCCGTTCAGTGCGCTGAACGTGGGCGTCGACTTCTGGTGGATCAAGATCGCCAACCAGATCGCCGAGTTCCCCGAATCGGCGGTGTTCGCCAACCCGGATCAGTACGCCGATCGGATCGTGCGCAAGGCCGACGGTTCTATCGATCACGTCGTGACCGGGCTGGCCAACCTGGGCAAGGTCAAGACCAGCGGTGTCGACCTGAGCCTGGATTACCGTTTCCCGGAAAGTGCCTACGGTCAATTCGGCCTGGGCTTGCAGGGCACCTACGTCAGCCGTTACGACTTCCAGCAGCAGATCGGCGGCAAGTACCTGGACAACGTTGGCGACTTCCAGGGCGTCGGCGTCATCGCCCGCTGGAAACACCTAGCGACGGCGACCTGGAGCAAAGGTCCGCTGGGCGCGACGTTGAGCAACCGCTTCACCACCGGTTACAACGACTACGACCGGGAGACGCACGCCCGGGTCGGCTCCTACAACCTGTGGGATTTGTCCGGCACCTACCAATGGCGCAAGACGCTGGGCGTGACCCTCGGGGTGAAAAACCTCTTCGACCGCGAGCCACCGTTCAGCAACCAGACCTACACCTTCCAGAGCGGCTACGACCCGCGCTACACCGACCCGTACGGGCGGACGCTGTTTACGCGGGTCAGTTACAACTTTTGAGGATGTGCTCAATCAATGGTCAGGACGGTTTTTAGTAACCAATGGTTCTAAATGACGCTCTATAAAAACCGCCTGCCTGTTGCACATGACAGGCAGGCGAGCAGCGTCAGCCGTGCTGATCCGGTCTGAAGGATCAAACGCCCATGTCACTACGCCTTGTTTTCGCTTCCTGGCTCGGCCTGCTCGTCAGCCAGGCCTTGCTGGCGGCTCCGCAAACCGCCCTCACGGTCTACGGCGAAGCTCCCAAATACCCAGCCGGTTTCCAGCACTTCGACTACGTCAACCCGGATGCGCCGAAGGGCGGCAGTTTGCGCCGCTCGTCACTGGAAGGCGGGCCGTTCGATCATCTGATTCCGTATGTCGACAAGGGCACCGGCGTCGCCGAAATCGACGGTTGGGTCTACGCGCCGCTGGCCTACCGTTCCAAGGACGAGCCCTACAGCGTGTACGGTCTGGTGGCCCAGCGCATGGAGCTGGCGCCGGACCGCTCGTGGTTGCGGTTTTACCTGAACCCGAACGCACAGTTCGCCGATGGCCGCCCGATCAGCGCCGAGGACGTGCGTTACACCTTCGAATTGCTCACCACCCAGGGCAGCCTCAAGTACCGCCAGCAGTTTGCGGATGTCGGCGAAGTGGTCGTCGAGTCGCCGACCCAGGTGCGGTTCGTCCTTAAAAACAGCGACAGCCGCACTCTGGCACTGGACCTCGCGACCTTGCCGGTGCTGCCGGAGCACTGGTGGCGCACGCGCAACTTTGCCGATGGCGGCGGTTTCGAGGCGCCGCTGGGCAGCGGACCGTATCGCGTCACGTCGGTGGACGCCGGCCGCAGCGTCAACTTCGAGCGGGTCAAACACTGGTGGGGACAGGACTTGCCGGTGTCCCGTGGGCTGTACAACTTTGACAGCCTGCGCGTGGAGTTCTTTGCCGACACCGAGGTGTCCCGGCAGATCCTCAAGGCCGGGGGCTTTGACTACAACCGCGAGTTCTCCGCCACCGGGTTCACCATCGGTTACGCCGGCGCGGCGCTGGACGAGGGACGGTTGCAACGTGAGCACCTGGCCCCCGGTGCGGCGCAGGGCGCGCAGGGGTTCATCTTCAACCTGCAAAAGCCGATGTTTCAGGACCGTCGCGTGCGCCAGGCGATTGCGCTGCTGTGGGATTTCGAATGGAGCAATCGGCAAATGATGCGCGGCATGTACATGCGCCAGCGCAGTTACTTTTCCCAAAGCGAGTTGTCGGCGGTGGCGTTGCCAGGAGCCGAAGAGTTGAAAATCCTCGAACCCTGGCGCGGGAAGATCCCCGACGAGGTGTTCAGCCAGGTGTTCGAGGCACCGCACACCGACGGCAGCGGGATTGTCCGTGGTCAGCAGTTGCAGGCCCTCAAATTACTGGAAGAGGCTGGCTGGACGCCCAAGGGCGATCAACTGGTGAACGCTGCCGGCGAACCCTTGCACTTCACCTTCCTCAATGGCCAGAAAGGTTTTGAGCGGTTGCTGCTGCCGTTCAAACGCAACCTGGCGCAGATCGGCATCGGCTTCGACATCCGCCAGGTCGACACGGCCCAGTACACCAATCGGGTGCGCAGCCGCGACTACGACATGATCGTCGTCGGCTACCCGGTGACCCAGGCCCCGGGCCGCGAGATGTTCAATTACTTCGGCGCCGAGGGGGCTGACGATCCGGGCTCCAACAACTACATGGTGCTGCGCGACGCGGCGGTCGACGGACTGCTCACCGGGTTGGTCCAGGCCGACAGCCGCGCCAGCATGCTCAACCACGCCCGCGCACTGGATCGGGTGTTGCAGTGGGGCTACTACTGGATTCCCAACTATTACCCGCCGGGGATTTCCACGGTCTGGTGGAACCGTTTCGGCCGTCCGGCAATTGCGCCGCGGTATGACGTGGGGCTGGAAACCTGGTGGGAAATCAGCCCTCAGGCGTTGAGCCAATCCCAGATGAAACAGCGCACTCAGGAGTATTCCCATGTTGGCTTATAGCGTGCGGCGGTTGCTGCTGATCGTGCCGACGTTGCTGTGCATCCTGTTGGTCAATTTCGCCATCGTCCAGGCTGCGCCGGGTGGTCCGGTGGAGCAGGCCATTGCCCGGCTCCAGGGGATTGGCGTGTCGTTGGCCGTGGGTGGCGGGCATGTCGAAAGCGTCGGTGGCGAGTCCCGCGCCACCCGAGGGCTGGACCCCAAACTGGTGGCCGATATCGAGCGTCAGTACGGCTTCGACAAACCGGCGAGTGAACGCTTGTGGCTGATGCTCAAGAGCTATGCGCGGCTGGACTTCGGTTCGAGTTTCTTCCGGGGCGCCACGGTCACCGAGCTGATCGCGCAGAAGCTTCCAGTGACCTTGTCGCTGGGGTTGTGGGCGACGCTCATCACTTACCTGGTGTCGATCCCGCTGGGGATTCGCAAGGCCATTCACCACGGCTCGGCGTTCGACGTCTGGAGCAGTGCGGCGATCATCGTCGGTTACGCGATGCCGGGGTTTCTGTTCGCGTTGCTGCTGATCGTGGTGTTCGGCGGGGGCACGGCGCTGGACTGGTTTCCGGTGCGGGGGCTGGTCTCGGAAAACTTCGATCAGCTGTCGGCGCCGGGCAAAGTCGCCGACTACTTCTGGCACTTGGTGCTGCCGGTCAGCGCGCTGGTGATCGGCGGTTTCGCAACGTTGACCCTGCTTACCAAAAACAGCTTCCTCAATGAGATTTCCAGGCTCTACGTGGTGACGGCCCGCGCCAAGGGGCTGAGCGAACGGCGGGTGCTGTACGGCCATGTGTTCCGCAACGCCATGCTGTTGGTGGTCGCCGGTTTGCCCCAGGCCTTGGTGACGGTGTTTTTCGGCGGTTCGCTGCTGATCGAGGTGATCTTCTCCCTCGATGGCCTGGGCCGCATGAGTTACGAAGCAGCAGTGGCGCGGGACTACCCGGTGGTGTTCGGTTCGCTGTTCATTTTCACCCTGTTCGGCCTGCTGATAAAACTGCTCGGCGACCTCTGCTACAGCCTGGTCGACCCGCGCATCGACTTTTCCGCGAGGACTGCCTGATGGTTGCGTTGTCTCCTGTGGGCCAGCGCCGCTGGCAGCGTTTCAAGGCGCATCGCCGTGGTTGGTGGTCGTTGTGGCTGTTCCTTGGGTTGTTCGGGCTGAGTCTGGGCGGTGAACTGCTGGCCAACGACAAACCGCTGCTGGTGTCCTATGAGGGCCAGTGGTACTTCCCGGCGTTCAAGCGCTACACCGAGCAGGATTTCGGCGGGCAACTGCCGTTTCAGCCGGACTATCGCAGCGCCTCGGTGCGCCAGTTGATCGAAGGGCAGGGCGGGTGGTTGCTGTTTGCGCCGATCCCGTTCGACTTCGACACACTCAACTACGACCTGACCGAGCCAGCGCCAAGCCCGCCCTCCGCACAGAACTGGCTGGGCACCGACGACCAGGCCCGTGACGTGTTGGCGCGGGTGATTTTCGGCACGCGGGTGTCGCTGTTGTTTGCCCTGGCACTGACCGCTGTCAGCGCGCTGATCGGCATCGTTGCCGGGGCGTTGCAAGGGTATTACGGCGGCTGGGTCGACTTGCTCGGCCAGCGTTTGCTGGAGGTCTGGTCGGGGCTGCCGGTGTTGTACCTGCTGATCATTTTGTCGGGTTTCGTCGAACCGAATTTCTGGTGGCTGTTGGGGATCATGGCGCTGTTCTCCTGGCTCAGCCTGGTCGACGTGGTGCGCGCCGAGTTCCTGCGCAGCCGTAGCCTGGAGTACGTGAAAGCCGCGCGGGCCCTGGGTGTCGGTGACGGCCAGGTGATGTGGCGCCACATCCTGCCGAACGCCATGAGTGCCACGCTGACCTACTTGCCGTTCATCCTCACGGGTGCGATTGCCACGTTGTCTGCCCTGGATTTTCTCGGTTTCGGCATGCCGGCGGGCAGTGCCTCGCTGGGTGAACTGATCGGCCAGGGCAAAAACAACCTGCAAGCCCCGTGGCTGGGGCTGACGGCTTTTTTTGCCTTGGCGCTGATTCTTTCCCTGCTGGTGTTTATCGGCGAAGCCTGCCGCGATGCGTTTGATCCGCGATCTTGATCCGCTTTTTTGATTTCCGATTCTGAGCCGAGAACCTGACATGAGCGAAAACCTGATTGAACTGCGTAACCTGCGAATCGCCTTCAACGCGGGCGAAGTGGTCCACGGCATTGACCTGGACATTCGCCCTGGCGAGTGCCTGGCGTTGGTGGGCGAATCCGGCTCCGGCAAGTCGGTGACGGCCCACAGCGTCCTGCAATTGCTTGACCCGGCCACCACCCGTATCGACGGCAGCATCCGTTATCACGGAGAATAACTGTTGGGCGCCTCGGCCAAACGTCTGCAGCAACTGCGCGGCAATCGCATCGCGATGATCTTCCAGGAGCCGATGAGTTCGCTCAATCCGCTGCACACCGTGGAGCGGCAACTGGGTGAAACCTTGAGCCTGCACAAAGGGCTGGCGGGCATTGCGGCGCGCAAACGCATTCTGGAACTGCTGGAAATGGTCGGCATCGCGCAGCCCACAACCCGACTCAAGGCTTATCCCCATCAACTCTCCGGCGGCCAGCGGCAACGGGTGATGATTGCCATGGCGCTGGCCTGCGAACCGGAACTGCTGATCGCCGACGAGCCGACCACCGCGCTGGATGTCACGGTGCAACGCAAGATCCTGCGGCTGCTCAAGGACCTGCAACAGCGGCTGGGCATGGCGTTGCTGATCATCAGCCACGACCTCAATCTGGTGCGCAACATCGCCCAGCGCGTGGCGGTGATGCGCGGCGGGGAGATCGTCGAGCAGGCCGATTGCGAATGGTTGTTCTGCGCGCCGCAGCATCCTTACAGCATTCAATTGCTCAATGCCGAACCTCAGGGACGTGCGTTACCCGGCCCGGCCACGGAAACCGTGCTCGATGTGCGGCAGTTGAAAGTCTGGTTCGATCAGGGCGGCGGATGGCTGCGCCCCAGGCGCTACCTCAAAGCGGTGGACGGCATCGACCTGCAACTGCAACGGGGCAAAACGCTGGGCATCGTCGGCGAGTCGGGTTCGGGCAAGTCCACGCTGGGCCAGGCGATCCTGCGGCTGATCGACGCCGAGGGCAGCATTCGCTTTCAGGGGCAGGCGCTGGAGACCCTGAGCGGCAAACAACTGCGCCCGTTGCGCAAGCGCCTGCAAGTGGTTTTCCAGGACCCGTTCGGCAGCCTCAGCCCGCGCCTGAGCGTGCAACAGATCATCGCCGAAGGTTTGCAGGTGCACAGCGACCTGAATGCCGAGCAACGGGAGCAAGCGGTGATCGAGGTGCTGCACGAAGTGGGCCTCGACCCGGCGACCCGACACCGCTATCCCCACGAGTTTTCCGGTGGCCAGCGCCAACGTATCGCTATCGCTCGGGCGTTGGTGCTCAAGCCCGACCTGATCCTGCTCGACGAACCAACCTCGGCACTCGACCGCACGGTACAAAAGCAGGTCGTGGCGTTGTTGCGGCGGTTGCAGCAAGAGCATGGCCTGACCTATCTGTTCATCAGCCACGATTTGGCGGTGGTGCAGGC
Organism: Pseudomonas purpurea; assembly: GCF_039908635.1. Taxonomy (NCBI): domain Bacteria; kingdom Pseudomonadati; phylum Pseudomonadota; class Gammaproteobacteria; order Pseudomonadales; family Pseudomonadaceae; genus Pseudomonas; species Pseudomonas purpurea. The sequence goes on along the minus strand of NZ_CP150918.1, from coordinate 3,524,592 downwards.
GCTGGCCCATGACCTGATCGTAATGAAGGACGGCCAGGTGCTGGAGCGCGGGGCCACGGATGAGCTGTTCCGCTCGGCGCGGCACCCGTACACGCGAGAGTTGTTGGCGGCGTCGTTTGTCGGCGGCGACGTGATTTCGAGGTCTGCCGAGGCGGTAACTATCTAGGGTTTTATGCGGCGCACCAGCCGGTAAAGTGAGGGCCGGGCTTCAGGACGAGGACCGCTCATTCACTTAAAGGAAGTTCATTTCGGTGCCTACTCAAAACGACTATTCATACACGGACGCAGAGGTCCACGAGGCGTTCCTCGCGATCAGCGCCGGGCTGTTCAGCTGCAAGGTCATCAGCACCGACCCCAAGATGCTGATTGTGGCCGGCATCCAGGGCTCGGGGAAAACCTATCTGCTGGAAGAGTCATTGCTCAAGACCGGCCGTTACGCGAACTACATCCGGCTGTACCTGCCCGAGTACCGCAAAAAACACCCTCACTATGCGCAGATGGAGCCCAAGGGCGTGCTGCACGTGTACGAACACACCGAGGGTTTTGTGCGAGCGGTGTGCGCGAAGATTTTTGGAAAAGCTTACGGCGAGCAGTACAGCATCATCATGGAGTCGGCACTGGACACCGCAGACTTTGCGGCATTCCCGCCGCTGGCCGTGGCGGCGGGTTACCAATTTGAAGTGCATGTGGTGGCTTGCAAAAAAGAGTTCACCCATTTGTCAACGATCACCCGTGGCCTGCACAGTCTCAAGGACAAGCAACTGGAGCGCTTTCTCAAGGCTTCGGAGCTGGACGCCAGCCTGGGCAATGCGCAGGTGGTACTGGATGCTTTCGAGAACGCCTGCGCGCAGAAAATCGGCGCTGAAATCACCCTTTACGAGCGTGGGTTCGGTGAGCTCAAAGCGCGTAAAGTCGTGTGCCGCAGCCTGTGTGATGCGGTCGGCAAACTGACCCCGCAATCGGTGGTCGACCGTAAGGGCGTCACCCTGGCAGCGGCTGACAACACGGTCGCGATCGAACGTGCGCCCGGCACCGTTGCACGGACCTGCCATGCGGCCTACACCACTCTGGTGAATGCTGAAATCAGCCTGCGGCGTGATCGTCGGGAAATGGTCTGGGACTGTCAGTTGGCGCTGCTGGATGCGCCACGGCTGCACAACCCGCAGGTGCCGGGGTTTGTTTATACCGACCTGGTGAGTTACGTGTTCAAGCATTTGCATCATTGATTCCCCCGACGGGCAGCCCCGGGAATCACTGTCGCTCAATCGCAAGTCGATGCCGGGTCAGCAATTTAGAACCTGTAGAAACGACGAATCCCGCCATCAGGCGGGACTCGTATGCAGCCGCAGATGGCTCCTGAAACCAGGAGCCAATGCCTTAGGCCGGGAACAGCTCGGACAGTTTCATGGCCAGCATCATGTCGCCTTCAGCGCGCAGTTTGCCGCCCATGAACGCCTGCATGCCGTCGGTCGAACCGTCGACGATGCCTTCCAGGGTTTCACCGTCCATCACCAGAGTCACCTGGGCGTCCGGGTTCACGCCTTCTTGCAGGTCGCAGGTGCCGTCTTTGACGATCAGCGAGAAGTTCTTTTCTTCGTCGATGCGGAAACCGAAAACCAGGTCCAGGCCGGCAGCAGCGGCTGGGTTGAACTTGGCTTTCATTGCTTGTACGGCGTCAGCTACGGAGGTCATGGTTCGATCCTTTTATGAAGTGTTACAGCAAGGGTCACAGTTATCCGGACTCAGCGAAAGGTGATGAGTTCCGGGGCCTTCAACAGTTGCAGGTGTGCATGACTGTTGAAGGAAGCCAGGGACACCTCGCGACCACGAAACTTGAGTTGGTTGAGCGAGGTGTTAACGATTTGCCAGTTCAATTCAAACGCCTGCCTGGCCGGCATTTGGGTCATCAGGTGGAGCAGGGCCGTGATGGTGCCGCCGGAGGTGAACACGGCGATTTGCTGGGTGTCATCGGCCCGGTCGAGAATACGTTGCAGACCGCCCTGAACCCGCTCGACAAAACCCAGCCAGCTTTCCAGACCCGGTGGGTCGTAGGTGCCGGCGAGCCAGCGCTCGATGATCAAGGCGAAGATGCGTTGGAACTCGCCACGGTTTTGCGCGGCATTACGCAGGATGTGCAGGGCTTCGGGTTCCTGGGGCAGCATGTCCGGCAGCAGCGCCCGAATGACTGCCTCGGCGTCGAACTCGTTGAATGCGGCGTCAATCTCCAGGGGCGGTACCGGCAGGCCCGCAGTGGTGAACTGTGCCAGCGCACTGTTGGCGGTGTGTTGCTGGCGACGCAGGTCACCTGACAGGCAGCGATCGAAATTCAGGCCCAGTTCCGCCAGATGGCTGCCGAGCACTTCTGCCTGGCGAATGCCGGTCGGCGACAGCACGTCGTAGTCGTGCGCACCGAAGGAGGCCTGGCCATGTCGAATCAAATAGATGCTGCCCACGTCCGCGTCGTCCCGGTACGTTGAAGGTTTGGCGAGGTTATGAGGATGCCGGTGAGCTGTCAATGAAAAAACATACGCTTGTTTGAAATGCTCGTTGGAGGGCCGTTACCGGAGGTTTCACGACTGGCCGCGACGCGGTCCCATGGGTATGCTGACGGTATCTCGCGCTTGCGTTCAGCGGCGCACCGTATTTAAGGAGCCCCTGTGGAGTTTTTCGCCGAGTACGCCAGTTTTCTGGCCAAAACCGTCACCCTGGTCATCGCCATTCTGGTGGTGCTGGCGAGTTTTGCAGCGTTGCGCAGCAAAGGACGGCGCAAGTCGGCCGGTCAGTTGCAGGTCAGCAAGCTCAACGATTTCTACAAAGACTTGCGTGAACGCCTTGAACAGACGTTGCTCGACAAGGACCAGCTCAAGGCCTTGCGCAAATCCGAAGCCAAATCCGAGAAAAAACAGAAGAAGAAACCCGAGGCCAAGCCACGGGTGTTCGTGCTGGATTTTGACGGCGACATCAAGGCGTCGGCCACCGAAAGCCTGCGCCACGAAATCACCGCACTGCTGAGCCTGGCCACGTCCAAGGACGAAGTGGTGTTGCGCCTGGAAAGCGGCGGCGGCATGGTCCACAGCTATGGCCTTGCGTCTTCGCAATTGGCGCGGATCCGTCAGGGCCGGCGTGCCATTGACCGTGTGTATCGACAAGGTCGCGGCGAGCGGCGGCTACATGATGGCGTGTATCGGCGAGAAAATTATCAGTGCGCCGTTCGCCATTCTTGGATCAATCGGTGTGGTAGCTCAGTTGCCCAACGTCAACCGCCTGCTGAAAAAACACGACATCGACTTTGAAGTGCTGACCGCCGGTGAGTACAAACGCACCTTGACCGTGTTTGGCGAAAACACCGAGAAGGGCCGTGAGAAATTCCAGGAAGACCTGGACGTCACCCATGAACTGTTCAAGAACTTCGTTTCGCGCTATCGCCCGCAACTGGCCATTGATGAAGTGGCAACCGGTGAAGTCTGGCTGGGTGTCGCCGCACTGGATAAACGCCTGGTGGATGAGCTGAAAACCAGCGACGAGTACCTCGCTGAGCGCGCCAAGGGGGCGGAGCTGTTTCACCTGCACTACGCCGAGCGCAAAAGCCTGCAAGAACGTGTCGGCCTGGCCGCCAGCGGCTCGGTTGATCGTTTGCTGCTGACCTGGTGGAGCCGTTTGACCCAGCAGCGCTTCTGGTAAGAACCCCCGAGGCCTTTCCCGTCGAGTCGGCGGGCAAGGTTTTTGGAATGGAACGTCGGGTGCAATGCCCGACGTTTGCAAAAAGTCGCGCAGCACTTATCCCTTCTTCCAATACGTTTCAGGCTGTCGTGTTTTCGAACCTGATTGAAGACATTTCCTGCATTTGATTCTGCGAGCGACGCATAAGCTTTCAACTCCCCAGTCAACTGCAAAGGATTGCAAATGAGGGCGTTCGACAGTCAAAGCCATTCCGACCCAAAGCCAGTCTCTCCTGCCACCCGTGAACGGTTTTCCAGCCTCGCGCTGGACACCGTGCTGCCCATGACCCCGGCGCAATTCGCCGCAAAAATGATTGAAGACCGTTGGGGCCCAGAGCCGCTGTCGGCTCAACTGGTCGACCTCGTTTACGATTTTCAGGCGTACCCCGCACAACAGGGCGTTCACCTGGGCAAGGTTCGAACGACCCAAACCCTCGTTCAGGCGTTGCTGAGCAATTACCAGACCGTGGGGGCAGGGCGTTTTGGCGAGACGGCGTTCGGTCTGTACACGCCGCCTGTCGTGGGGCCACAGGTCCGGATTGTCGAGGTGGACGAATCCGTCAATCCAGGGGGTGGCTACAACGATTACGAGGGCATTTACCGTCGTACCGAGCCGCAAGTCTATGGGCCAGGGACGCAGCTCAAGCTGCAACCTGCCGAGTTCAAGAAGTGGGTGTGGACGCTGGAGTTCAAGGACCAATTCACGACCTACCTCAATCGCTCCTGGCCGTCCGATGAGGCCATTCTGGCAAGGCACGCCTACCCGTTGCGCAGCGCAGTGAAGGCTGCATTTGTCATGGCCGCGTACCTGCAACATCAGGAAAACAGCCTGAGCGACGACGCGCTCGGCGTCGCGTTGCTGGCCGCCGGGCTTGAGGCCGGGCAATCATGGGAGCATCTCACGGCGGGGCAGTTGCAGTCCGTTTCCATCACCGGGCCAGCCTTGGAGGTGGCCCGCTTGAGCCTTTATCGCTACGTCTCAACCGACATCTGGTGTTTCAGGCGCAGGACCAGCCAACGGCTTTTGCTTTATGTTCCCGGCAACGCTTCGCCCTTCCACGAGTTTTCCGACCATCAGGCGCTGTGCCGATGGGTCGTGGATGCGGCAAGAGACCGCGCGAAAAAGCAGGCACTGGCCGCGCACTTTACTGACGATGATCAACAGGACGGCACGTTTCACAGTGGGGTGCTGAGTGCCCTCGACGGCATGGCGGTTTATCCCCGGCAGCATCGGATGAACAAGGGCCACGGTTTTTTCAACGACGATGGCTATTGGGCCCCGGCTGACTACGTTCATGTCGAGCCGTCGCCACCGACTGACCCTTTCGCGCAGTGGGTGTTGGTCATGAAGCAGGCAGCGCTGGCGAGCATTGAAACCATTCGTGACGACGCACAGGTCAACCGTGACGATTTGAGCGCGGTGGTCGAACCGGTTGTGCAATGGATCAACCGCTTCGGCCCCTTGGCCTTGTTTGTTCCAGGGGGCGAGGGGCTGCTGGGGTTGGCCGGTTTGATCGATGCCGGTTATGGCCTGGCCGAGGCGGTTGATGGCAAGACACCCGAGGAGCGATCCGCCGGCATCACGCGTACCGTGTTCGGTTTGCTCAATGCGCTGCCGTTGGCTGTGGCGGGTGTTGCCGTCAAGAGTGAAGAGCAGGCAGCCGTTGCCACTACCGCACCGCAAGAGCCAGGCCTCTCACCGGATGTTATCGATGGCCCCCTTCGGGCTGAGCCCATCCTGGATGGGGTGGCGCCCACCTTGTCACTTGACGAGCGCACCCGGTTGTTGCGGGGTATTGGCCCAGGTGTCGAGTCATTCAACGATGAGGTCCTGGCCCAGATTGGTCACGTCAGTGCGGTGGACGATGACGTATTGCGCCTGATACACGCGGGGCAGCGGGCACCGTCTCCGGTGCTGGCGGACACTATCAGTCGCTTCACGATCGACCGGGACTTGCAGCAAGTCATTGGTCAACTGCCCGAGGGCGCATTGGAGAGCGAACAGGCAAAGGGCTCGCGCGCGGCAAGGTTCAACGCACGTTATGAGGCGCTACAGCAATCCGATCACGCGATTGTGAAGCTGTTTCGACACGAGTATCCAGGCTTGCCGAAAAGTGCGGTGGAGCAAATGCTCGACAGGTCGGGGGTGGACATCGATGTGCCCCACCCACTGGCAGACACCAAGCGAGTGCTGGGGCAGTTGCGCAGCAAGGCGCAACAGTATGAGCAACATGTGCGCCTGTGCCGTGCCTATGAAGGGCTGTATCTGAAATCGGTCAAAAATGCCGACACCGACGTACTCGTCTTGCATACGTTGGAACGGCTGCCGGGCTGGTCGCGAGACATCCGCATCGAGGTGCTCGACGGGGAAGCCGGAGCGAAGGTGCTGGACAGCATGGGGCCTCAAGGTGCCGCCGTTCGGTGGCAACTGATCAGGCAGGGCGCCCGGTATCAGCGACACACGCCGCAGGGGATAGTCGATACCGCTGATTTTGATCAGGCGCTGCTCGGTCTTTTGCCGCAAGAGCAACGTTCCGCGCTGGGGTTGCGTCCCCAGGATGAATGGCACGATTTGCAGCTCAAGATCCGCGAGAGCGCACTGCCGCGCTCCGAGCTGATGCTCGGGCTGCACCGGATGGACTCCGGGTTGACGTTCCGGCGTATCGGGTTGCGAGGCGGTGGTTTCCCAGGCACTGGCCAGCCCGGGGAGCTGTCCACAGAGATCATGAGGCTCCAGGTCAAAGAGATTTATCCTGCTTTTACGAGTGAGCAAGCGGATGAGTTTCTGTTGAATGCGGGTGCCCAGGCTCAGGCTGATCTTTATCGGTTGAGGTTGCAGGCCGAGCAACTGCGAGTCGACATCACCGGTTGGGTCGAAGACGTAAGCGATGCTGTCGAGGATATGGATATCGAGCTTTTGTTGGCGGGGGATGAGGAAGCGCAGGGAATGAGCGAGGCCGACATCGAGGCGGAGAATGACGCGCGCATCGATGAGTGGATGGAGCTTGAGCGCGAGGCCCGATATGAGCTGGCCGAGGAACTGATCGCCATTTGGCAAAAGCGTAGCGGGCCAGCCAGCAGGGTCTATCGGGACGGTCGGTTTATCGGCTTTCACCTGGACATGGACTTTGAGCAGATGCACAGCCTCCCGCAACTCAACGTCAAGTTGAACGACGTGGTGGCGCTCACCATGCCGAATTTCGAGTTGAAGCAGCGCGGTAGCCTTAACGGATTCCTTGAGTGTTTTCCCAATCTGCGCACCTTGAATATGCAGGGCGTCGATTTACGCCTGTTTGATCAGAATGGAATCGAGGTTGGTCGCTTGCCGCCTGCCATCGCTCAGTTGCCTCTGCTTGAAGTGCTTAATCTAAAGGCGACCAGGCTGGTCCTGACGGAGGAAACTGCTGGCCAACTCGCCGGGCTGAAACGACTTCAGGTTCTTGATCTCAGCGAAAACCCGCTCGGTGTTCCGCCGCTGGTGATTCAGATGACGGGATTACGTCAACTCATGCTGCGCGGGGCAGGTCTCAAGTCTTGCCCGATCGGCATACTCGATCGTCCTTACCTGGAACGGCTGGACCTGCGTGATAACCAGATTACCCGAGTGCCGGAAGCGGTTCGAAAGCAGTCGGTGGTCAAGGGTAACGTCTTGCTTGCGGGCAATCCGTTAACGGATGAAGACAGTTTGCAGTGGGTCATCGACCATCGCAAACAGACCGGGATCAATCTATGGATGGGGCCGGGGGCTGAGGGTGTTGTTCGGCTAGCCCCATGGTTGACGGGGCTTTCTGGAGAGCAAGCGACACAGCAGATACCGCGTTGGCAGCGTATTTTGGCAAAAGAGGGCAGCAGCCGCTTTTTCGGCACTCTGGAAGTACTGACGCGCACAGCGGATTTCCAGGTGGATTACGCAGCGTTACAGAGGCGTGTGTGGCGCATGCTGGACGAAATGGATGCGTCGCAGGGGCTTTGCCAGGCGTTGTTTCATGATGTGGAATGGGCGGCCCTCGATGGAGATAACCCGTTTTCCAGTTTCGAACGACTGGAAGACAGAATCACTTCATTCAAGGAGCTGTCGGTGAAAAAAGCCAGGCTCGATGGCGAGGCTCTTCAAGCGCCGTAGGCGGAGCGGGGGGCTGTAGCCGACATGAACAACCTTGAGTCCCGGCACATGCGCCGGGCCCAAGGTTTTTTGCCAATCAGCGGCGACGGAACAACGGCAGCGGTTCGTCGGTGGCGGCCTGGTAGGTCACCGAAAAGTCCTTGAGGCTTTCAAGGGCTTCGTACGGGTCTTTGTCGGCGCGTAACGCATAAGCGTCGAAACCGCAGCGACGCAGGTAGAACAGTTGGTCGCGCAATACATCGCCAATGGCCCGCAGTTCGCCTTTGTAACCATAACGGTCACGCAGCAGGCGGGCGTTGGAGTAGTTGCGTCCGTCGGTGAAGGCCGGGAAGTTCAAGGCGATCACCTGGAACTCGGCCACGTCGTCACCGATTTCTTCGGCTTCTTCGTCTGCGTCCAGCCACACACCCAAGCCACCGTCACGGGCCTTGAGGGCGTGAGCATGGTCACGCCACAGGGCCAGCGGCACGATCAGGTCGTCGCAGTTGGAAATACCGTCAAGGGTCGCGTCCTTGGGCAGCAGGTGCCAGGTTTCGTCGACAACCTCGTTGTTCTTAATGATTCGCTGCATAGACGCGTTCCTTGAAGAGGTCGATGCCGATACGTTGGTAGGTGTCGATGAAGCGCTCGTCTTCGGTACGTTGTTCCACGTACACGTCGATCAGCTTCGAGATCACGTCGGGCATGGCGTCCTGGGCGAAGGACGGGCCGAGGATCTTGCCCAGGCTGGCGTCGCGGCTGGCGCTGCCACCGAGGGAAACCTGATAGAACTCTTCACCTTTCTTGTCCACCCCGAGGATGCCGATGTGGCCAACGTGGTGGTGACCACAGGCGTTCATGCAGCCGGAGATGTTCAGGTCCAGTTCGCCGATGTCGAACAGGTAGTCCAGGTCATCGAAACGACGCTGGATGGCCTCGGCAATCGGGATCGACTTGGCGTTGGCCAGGGAGCAGAAATCGCCGCCAGGGCAGCAGATGATGTCGGTCAACAGGCCGATGTTCGGCGTGGCGAAACCCTGCTCGCGCAGTTCGCCCCACATGGCGAACAAGTGCTGTTGTTCAACGTCGGCCAGAATGATGTTCTGCTCATGGGAGGTGCGCAGTTGACCGAAGCTGTAGCGGTCGGCCAGGTCCGCGACGCCATCGAGTTGCTTGTCGGTCAGGTCGCCGGGGGCAACACCGGTCGGTTTGAGCGACAGGGTTACGGCTACGTAGCCGGGCTTTTTGTGGGCCAGGGTGTTACGGGTGCGCCAGCGGGCGAAACCCGGATGCTGCTTGTCGAGTTCGGCCAGCTCTGTCGCTTGATCGTTCAGGACTTTGTAGTCCGGGTCGACGAAGTGTTTGGCTACGCGGTGAACTTCGGCGTCGGTCAGCGTGGTCTGGCCACCGCGAAGGTGTTCCATTTCCGCGTCGACTTTCTGTGCGAAGACTTCAGGCGTGAGGGCCTTGACCAGGATCTTGATCCGCGCCTTGTACTTGTTGTCACGACGGCCGTAGCGGTTGTACACCCGCAGAATGGCGTCGAGGTAGCTCAACAGGTCTTGCCACGGCAGGAACTCGTTGATGAACGCGCCGACCACTGGCGTACGGCCGAGACCGCCGCCCACCAGCACGCGGAACCCCAGCTCGCCGGCAGCGTTGAGCACCGGCTCAAGGCCGATGTCGTGAACTTCGATGGCTGCACGGTCCGAGGTCGAGCCGTTGATGGCGATCTTGAACTTGCGCGGCAGGTAGGCGAATTCCGGGTGGAATGTGGTCCACTGGCGGACGATTTCGCACCACGGACGCGGGTCGACCAACTCGTCGGCAGCGACACCGGCGAACTGGTCGGTGGTGACGTTGCGCAGGCAGTTGCCGCTGGTCTGGATCGCGTGCATCTGCACGGTGGCCAGTTCGGCGAGGATGTCCGGGATGTCTTCCAGCGCCGGCCAGTTGAACTGCACGTTCTGGCGGGTACTGATGTGGGCGTAGCCCTTGTCGTAGTCGCGGGCGATCTTGGCCATCATTCGCGTCTGGCGCGAAGTCAGTTGGCCATAGGGCACGGCGACCCGCAGCATCGGGGCGAAACGCTGGATGTAGAGACCATTTTGCAGGCGCAGGGGGCGGAATTCTTCTTCGCTCAGCTCGCCTGCCAGATAGCGTCGGGTCTGATCACGGAACTGCTTGACGCGGTCCTCGATGATCCGCTGATCGTACTCGTCATATACGTACATATAGATCCTGTTCTCAGGCTTGGGCCGATCGGAAACCGCTGCGTCTTTTGCTCGCTGGATTCGGATACTGCCTTGGCAATTCTGCGCGCACGGCCGCGCACTCCCCACGGAGCCGGGGCAAGATACCAGTTTGGGTTTATGCGCAAAAGTGATGTTTTAGTATATGGAAAGAACCAAATCGACTAATGAGACTGATTATTGTCTTACCCATATTTGTGGTGTGGGCAATCCTCTACTTAACTGTGGTCGAGTGTTTATGCAGTCACCGATAAAACCGACAAGAGGCGATGCAATGAGCAACCCAACCAAAGCAAGGAAAAGCGATAGCAGCGTCGACGCATGGGCGATTCTTTTCTTGATCATCCTGGTCGTGGGCACAGCAGTCTTCTGGGTGAGCCATCAGTAAGTCAGCCCTCCGGGCCCTGAACCGATAATTGTCGGACAAAAACGGCAATTAAGCGCAGTTGTGGCATTTCGCTCGTTATACTGCGCGGCTAATTTCCGGGGCTCGGATAACCATGTTGAAGTTTCTTTGTGGCGTATTGCTGACGTTCGGCGTGACGTATGGCGCCTGTGCGCAAGCGACGTCGGTGCTGTTCCTTAATCCAGGTACGGCCAAGGAGAACTTCTGGGTCAGTTATTCTCAGTTCATGCAGGCGGCGGCCCAGGACCTGGGCATGGACTTGCAGGTGCTGTATTCCGAGCGCGTGGCTGAAACCACGGTCCGGCAGGCGCGCGAAGCCCTCCAGGGGCCTCATCGCCCCGACTATCTGGTGTTCGTCAACGAACAGTACGTGGCGCCGGAAATCCTGCGCCTGTCCCAGGGCAGCGGGGTGAAGCTGTTCATCGTCAACAACTCGCTTACGGCTGATCAGCTCAGCCTGCTGGGTGATCGTCAGGAAAAATACCCCAACTGGCTGGGGAGCCTGGTGACCAACGACGAGGAGGGCGGTTACCTGATGCTCAAGGAGCTGATTCGTGCCCATCCGCCCGTCGCTCCCGGCCAGCCCCTCGATTTGCTGGCCTTTTCCGGTTTGAAAATCACCCCGGCGGCCCAGTTGCGTGAAAAGGGCATGTTGCGGGCGTTGCGTGAGCACCCCGAAGTGCGCTTGCGCCAAGTGGCCAGCAGTCGTTGGAGCCGCCAGCGCGCCTATGAGCAGGCCAAGGTACTGTTCAAGCGGTATCCGCAGGTGTCGCTGGTGTGGTCGGCCAATGATGAAATGGCGTTTGGGGCCATGCAGGCTTACGAAGAAAGCGGGCGCAAACCGGGCAGCGATGCGCTGTTCAGTGCGGTCAACACCTCGCCGCCGGCCTTGCAGGCGTTGCTTGAGGGGCGTTTGAGTGTATTGCTGGGCGGGCACTTCAGCCTGGGAGGCTGGGCGCTGGTGCAATTGCATGACTACGACCAGGGGGTTGAAGTCGGCAAGTATGGCGGACGTGATCGTCAGGTCTCGTTGCTGCAGGTGATCAGCCACGCACAAGCCCGGCAGATGCTGACGATGGGCACCTCGCAGAACTACGGGGTGGATTTTCGCAGCCTGTCGGCGAAGGGCCGCCCAGCGTCCTATCGTTACCCGTTCAGCCTGCAAGCCCTCATGCACTGAGGCCGGTTACACCCCGGCCAGGTGCAGCACCAGTTTGACGATGCCAAACAGCGTCAAGGCGAAAACCGCCGTGAAGAGAATGCCCAGCAGCATGAAGTGACTGGGTTTGCCGTGGGTGAAATCCCGGGCGCGGTTTTTCCCGCTCTGCACCCCGAACGCCGCCGCCATGACACTGTGCAGCATCTGCCAGAAGGTCGGCGGTTTGTTGTGGTCTGGATCGTCCATAAATCCCTCGACACGAATGTGTGTGAGGCAAGCATAGACAATCCACGGCCTGCACAAACAAATGTGGGAGCGAACCTGCTCGCGATGAGTACCTTTGAGTCAACATTGATGTCGACTGTCAGTACGCTATCGCGAGCAGGCTCGCTCCCACAGGGGTTCTGTTGGCCACAGTATTGTGGCTAACAGAGCAACTTAGTTGTCGTAACCCAGGTTCGGCGCCAGCCAGCGTTCGCTCACGCTCAATTCCTGACCTTTGCGCGCGGTGTAGCTTTGCACCTGATCCTTGTCGACCTTGCCCACGGCAAAGTACTGCGCCTGCGGGTGAGCGAAGTACCAGCCGCTGACGGCGGCGGCCGGGAACATCGCGTAGTGCTCGGTGAGGAACACGCCGCTGCGCCCGGCCTGCATTTCGCGGGCTTCAGGATCAAGCAAAGTAAACAGCGTGCCTTTCTCGGTGTGATCCGGGCAGGCCCGGGTAGCCCGGAGCAGGGCGGATGCCGCTGTATTGCTCTTTGATCAGCGCATCGTTGTCCAGGACTTCGTCCTTGGCGTAACCCCAATAGTCTTTACGCACTTGTTGGTGCAGCCACTCGGCACAGGCCTCGGCCAAGCGGTCAGCCAGCGCCTTGACCATGATCGAGTTGTAGTCGTCGCCAGCGTCCTGATAGGCCTTGGCGACTTCTTCGGCGCCGATCCCGGCGGTGGTAATGAAGCCACCGACGTAGTCGGTCACGCCGCTGTCTTTAGGCGCCACGAAGTCCGCCAGGGAGAAGTTCGGCTTGCCGTCGGTCTTGATGATCTGCTGGCGCAGGTGATGCAGCCTGGCCATCGGCTTGCCGTCATCGCCATACACTTCCAGGTCATCGTCGTGCACCTGATTGGCTGGCCAGAAGCCGAACACCGCGCGGGCGCTGATGAGTTTTTCGTCGATCAGTTTGGCGAGCATTTCCTGGGCATCGGCGTACAGCGCGGTGGCGGCTTCACCGACCACTTCATCCTGAAGGATGCGCGGGAATTTGCCGGCCAGGTCCCAGGAGATGAAGAACGGCGTCCAGTCGATGTATTCGGCCAGCACCTTGAGGTCGATGTTATCCAGCACTTTGCTGCCAGTGAATGTCGGTTTTACCGGCGCGTAGCTGCTCCAGTCGAACTGTGGCTTCTTGGCGATGGCCGCCGGGTAGCTCAGGCGCTCGGTGCGGGCGCTGCGGTTGGCAGTGCGCTCGCGGACTTCAACGTATTCTGCGCGAGTTCTTTCGACGAAACCGGCCTTCAGTTCCTTGGACAGCAATTGCGTCGCCACGCCCACGGCGCGGGAGGCGTCGGTGACGTAGACCACCGCGTCGTTGCTGTACTTGGGTTCGATTTTTACCGCTGTGTGGGCCTTGGACGTCGTCGCGCCGCCGATCATCAGCGGCAGGTGGAAGTCCTGGCGCTGCATCTCGCGGGCCACGTGGACCATCTCGTCCAGCGACGGGGTGATCAAGCCGGACAGGCCGATGATGTCGCACTTTTGCTCTTTGGCCACTTGCAGGATCTTCTCGGCCGGCACCATCACGCCGAGGTCGACGATGTCGTAGCCGTTACAGCCCAGCACTACGCCGACGATGTTCTTGCCGATATCGTGCACGTCGCCCTTGACCGTGGCCATGAGGATTTTGCCCTTGGCTTCCGGTTTGTCGCCTTTTTCCAGTTCGATGAACGGGATCAAGTGGGCCACGGCCTGCTTCATCACTCGGGCGGATTTCACCACCTGCGGCAGGAACATTTTGCCGGCACCGAACAGGTCGCCGACGATGTTCATGCCCGACATCAGCGGGCCTTCGATGACCTCGATCGGCCGGGCGAAGGACTGGCGGGACTCTTCGGTGTCTTCAACGATGTGCGTGGTGATGCCTTTGACCAGTGCATGTTCCAGGCGCTTGTTGACCTCCCAGCTGCGCCATTCTTCGGTCTCGGCTTCCTTCACGCTGCCGTCGCCCTTGTACTTGTCGGCAATGGCGAGGAGGGCGTCGGTGCCTTCCGGCGTGCGGTTGAGGATCACGTCTTCAACGGCGTCGCGCAGTTCGGCCGGGATCTGGTCGTAGATCTCCAACTGCCCGGCGTTGACGATGCCCATGGTCAGGCCGTTGCGGATTGCATACAGCAGGAACACCGAGTGAATGGCTTCGCGCACCGGGTTGTTGCCCCGGAACGAGAATGACACGTTGGATACGCCGCCCGAGGTCAGCGCGTAAGGCAGTTCGTCGCGGATGTAGGCGCAGGCGTTGATGAAGTCGACCGCGTAGTTGTTGTGTTCTTCGATGCCGGTGGCAACGGCGAAGATGTTCGGGTCAAAGATGATGTCTTCCGGCGGGAAGTCGACTTCGTTGACCAGAATGTCGTAGGAGCGTTTACAGATTTCTTTCTTGCGCGCTTCGGTGTCGGCCTGGCCGACTTCATCGAAGGCCATCACCACCACGGCCGCGCCGTAGCGCTTGCACAGTTTGGCGTGGTGAATGAACTGCTCGACGCCTTCCTTCATGCTGATGGAGTTGACGATGCCCTTGCCCTGGATGCACTTGAGGCCGGCTTCGATCACTTCCCATTTCGAGGAGTCGATCATGATTGGCACGCGGGAGATGTCCGGCTCGCCGGCAATCAGATTGAGGAAGGTCACCATGGCCTTCTTCGAATCGAGCATGCCCTCGTCCATGTTGATGTCGATCACCTGCGCGCCGGCCTCGACCTGTTGCAGGGCGACTTCCAGCGCTTCGGTGTAATTGTCTTCGCGGATCAGCCGGGCGAACTTGGCGGAACCGGTGATGTTGGTCCGCTCGCCGACGTTGACGAACAACGAACTGCGATCAATGGTGAACGGCTCCAGACCCGACAGGCGGCACGCCTTGGGGATGTCCGGAATCTGCCGTGGTGCATAACCGGCGACGGCGTTGGCGATGGCTTCGATGTGCCCCGGCGTGGTGCCGCAGCAGCCGCCGACGATGTTCAGGAAACCGCTTTGGGCGAACTCTTCGATGACCTTGGCGGTTTCCACCGGCAGTTCGTCGTATTCACCGAATTCGTTCGGCAGGCCGGCGTTCGGGTGCGCCGACACGTAGGTGCTGGCCTTGTTCGACAGCTCTTCCAGGTACGGCCGCAGTTCACGGGCGCCGAGGGCGCAGTTCAGGCCGACGGAAATCGGCTTGGCGTGGGCGACGGAGTTCCAGAAGGCTTCGGTGGTCTGGCCCGACAGGGTGCGGCCGGACGCATCGGTGATGGTCCCGGAAATCATGATCGGCAGTTCGAAACCGATGTCCTCGAACACGCCTTGCACGGCGAAAATCGCGGCTTTGGCGTTCAGGGTGTCGAAAATGGTTTCGATCAGGATCAGGTCGGCACCACCTTCGATCAGGCCTTTGGTGGCCTCGGTGTAGTTTTCCACCAGTTCATCGAAGGTCACGTTGCGGTAGCCGGGGTTGTTCACGTCGGGCGACAGCGAGCAGGTGCGGCTGGTAGGGCCGAGAACGCCGGCGACGAAACGTGGCTTGTCCGGGGTCTCGAGGGTCTTGGCGTCCGCGACCTTGCGTGCCAGGCGCGCGCCTTCTACGTTTAACTCATACGCCAGGCTCTGCATGCCGTAGTCGGCCTGGGAAACCTGGGTGGCGTTGAAGGTGTTGGTCTCCAGAATGTCGGCGCCGGCATCCAGGTATTGTTTCTCGATGGCCCCGATCACGTCCGGGCGGCTCAGCACCAGCAGGTCGTTGTTGCCCTTGACGTCGCTCGGCCAGTCGGCGAAACGCTTGCCCCGATAGTCCTGTTCCTCGAGCTTGTAGCTCTGGATCATCGTGCCCATACCACCATCAAGAATCAGGATGCGCTCTTTGAGGGCTTGCTTGAGGACGTGAAGGCGAGCGCTGCGATCGGACATAGGACTACCTGGTAAGGCCATTACGAAGGGCCGGGATGATAGCAAACCTGTGCGCTTTTAGAGCATGAGCCGTTTTTGCATGAATATCGCTCATGTTGATGGCGTGGCGACACCGGTAGAATCGCGACGTTTTTCCACCATCGGGACCAGGGATATGTCGTATCGCGTTGCCATCAGCCTTTTCGCGCTGCTTTTAAGCAGTGTCGCCACCGCGCAAGGCCCGGCGCCGGCGATCTCCTACACCCGTGACGTTCAGCCAATCTTTACCGAGAAGTGCGTGGCGTGTCATGCCTGCTATGACTCCGCCTGTCAGCTCAACCTGGGCAGCGGCGAAGGCGCGGCGCGGGGGGCGACGAAAATCCCGGTCTACGATGGCGAGCGCAGCAAGGCTTCCCGGCCGACCCGGCTGTTTTACGACGCGTTCGGCAAAGCAGCCTGGCAGCAAAAGGACTTCTACTCGGTACTCGACGCCCAAGGCAGCCAGGCCGCACTGATGGCGCGGATGCTCGAACTCGGGCACCAGACACCGCTGACACCCAACGCCAAACTGCCCGAAGAGATTGCGCTGGGGCTTGGCCGCGAGAACATGTGCCCGCAACCGGCAGAGTTTGAAGGCTATGCCCAGTCTCACCCTAAAGAAGGCATGCCGCTGGCCGTGACCGGCCTCACCAGCCAGCAATACCAGACGCTGCAACGCTGGCTGGCCTCCGGGGCGCCTATCGATGAACAAGGCCTGGCGCCGAGTACGCAGGAGGCGCTGCAAGTCGTGCAGTGGGAAAACCTGCTCAACGCGCCGGGTGCCCGTGAAAGCCTGGTGGCGCGCTGGTTGTTCGAGCATCTGTTCCTGGCTCACGTGTACTTCAAGGACGGCGAGCCCGGGCACTTCTTTCAGTGGGTGCGCTCGCGTACGCCGACCGGCCAGCCGATTGACCTGATTGCCAGTCGCCGGCCGAATGACGATCCGGGTACGCAGATCTATTACCGCCTGTGGCCGGTGCAGGGCGTGATCGTGCACAAGACCCACATCACCTATCCGCTGAGCCCGGCGAAGATGGCGCGGATCAAAAGCCTGTTCTACAGCGGCAACTGGCAGGTCAATGCGTTACCCGGCTACGGCCCGGAGCGTCGGGCCAATCCGTTCGAAACCTTTCAAGCGATCCCGGCGCAGGCGCGTTACCAGTTCATGCTCGATAACGCCGAGTACTTCGTGCGTACCTTCATCCGTGGCCCGGTGTGTCGCGGGCAGATTGCCACGGACGTGATTCGCGATAACTTCTGGGCGTTGTTCCAGGCGCCGGAACACGACCTCTACATCACCGACCCGAGCTACCGTGGCAAGGTCACACCGTTACTGGCCATGCCGGGGCAAAACGATGACGTTGGCAGCGTGCTGAGCCTGTGGCACGCCTACCGCGACAAACGCAACGAGTACGAAGCATTGCGCCGCGACACCTACGCCGAGGTTCCAGCGCCGAGCTGGTCGAGCCTGTGGGCGGGCAACGACAATGCCTTGCTGAGCATCTTCCGGCATTTCGACAGCGCCTCCGTCAGCAAGGGCCTGATTGGTGAGGTGCCGCAAACGATGTGGTTGTTCGACTACCCGTTGCTGGAGCGCACCTACTATCAACTGGCGGTCAATTTCGATGTGTTCGGCAACGTTTCCCATCAGGCGCAGACCCGTCTGTATTTCGACCTGATCCGCAACGGTGCCGAGCAAAACTTCCTGCGCCTGATGCCGGCCGATTCACGGGATGCTTACCTCGACGATTGGTATCAGAGCAGCGGCAAGTTCAAGATGTGGCTCGACTACGAAAGCATCGACAACGACAAACCGACGGCACTGAAACTCGACGCCAAGAACCCCAAGCGCGACTTCGCCCAGCAGTTGTTGGCGCGTTACGGCGATTTGAATGCGCGACCGGACCCGATCAACCGTTGCGACGGCGCCTACTGTTCCCGGCCGAACATCGACCCGGCGTTGCAGCATGCCGAGCAGGCCCTGAGCCGTTTGACTGCCCGGCCGGCGGCGGGGCTGAAGGTCATCGACCAGTTGC
Organism: Pseudomonas purpurea; assembly: GCF_039908635.1. Classification (NCBI taxonomy): domain Bacteria; kingdom Pseudomonadati; phylum Pseudomonadota; class Gammaproteobacteria; order Pseudomonadales; family Pseudomonadaceae; genus Pseudomonas; species Pseudomonas purpurea. The sequence goes on along the minus strand of NZ_CP150918.1, from coordinate 3,506,750 downwards.
CGGAAGCAACGATGCTGCGCATCGAAACCCGCAGCGGCAAACGCGAGGTCTACAGCCTGCTGCGCAACCGGGCCCCACAGCAACGTGGCGTTCCTGTTGGGTGAGGCGCTGCGCTATCAGCCGGGGCTGGATACGTTGACGATCTATCCGGGTGTGCTCAGCAGCTACCCGAACTTCATCTTCAACATCCCGGCCGACGAAGTGCCGCAGTTCGTGGCGCAGATGGAGCGCGCCAAGGATGCCAACCGCTTCGAAAAAATCGTCGAGCGCTGGGGTATCCGCCGCAGTCATCCGCAGTTCTGGGTGTATTTTCACGACCTGAGCCAGTACCTGCATGAAACCGACCCGGTGGAAGAAGGCGTATTGGACATGAACCGCTACGAGAACCTTTGACACCCGGAATTTAGAGGTGCCTGCGATCCAGTGTGGGGGCGGGCTTGCTCGCGAAGGCGGCAGACCAGTCAACATTAATGTTGACTGTTTTAGCCTCTTCCTCGGATCGCCGCCCGGTGCAAGTCCGCACATTGGATCAGTTGCGCTTTCCCGACAAAAATACTGGGACTTTGTCCGGCGCGTTGATTGGCGTAAACTGCGCCCAAGCCTGCGAGGAGTTTCCATGACCGCCATAACCATTACCGATGCCGCCCACGATTACCTGGCCGATCTGCTGTCCAAGCAGAACACCCCCGGGATCGGCATTCGCGTCTTTATCACCCAGCCTGGCACCCAATACGCCGAAACCTGCATTGCCTATTGCAAGCCGGGCGAAGAAAAACCTGAAGACACCGCGCTGGGGCTCAAAAGCTTCACCGCGTACATCGATCACTTCAGCGAAGCGTTCCTGGACGATGCCGTGGTCGACTACGCCACGGATCGCATGGGCGGCCAACTGACCATCAAGGCACCCAATGCCAAAGTACCGATGGTCAACGCCGACAGCCCGGTGAATGAGCGCATCAACTACTACCTGCAAACCGAAATCAACCCAGGGCTGGCCAGCCACGGCGGTCAGGTCAGCCTGATCGATGTGGTCGAAGACGGCATCGCCGTGTTGAAGTTCGGCGGCGGCTGCCAGGGCTGCGGCCAGGCAGACGTGACCTTGAAGGAAGGCATCGAACGCACACTGCTTGAGCGCATTCCGGAGCTCAAGGGCGTACGTGACGTGACTGACCACACGCAAAAAGAAAACGCCTACTACTAAGCACGGCGTTCATTGCGAACAAAAAAACGGCGCCCGTGAGCGCCGTTTTTTTTGGGTGAAATTCACTGACGCCACCGCGAGCAAGCTCGCTCCCACATTTGACCGCGTATCCCCTGTGGGAGCGAGCTTGCTCGCGATGAGGGCCTATGGGCGGTAGAGATGCGCATGCCCGGCGCGGTACAGCGATGACTCGCTGAAGTTGTCGGTGGCCAGCACCCGACCCACCAGAATCAGCGCGGTACGCCGAAACCCCTTGGCCTTAACCTTTTCGGCGATATCCGTCAGTGTCCCCACTGCCCAGTCCTGATCGGGCCAACTGGCGCGGTGAACCACCGCAATCGGGCAGTCCGCACCGTAATGCGGCAGCAGTTCAGCGACGATTTTATCCAGATGATTGACCCCCAGATGAATCGCCATGGTTGCGCCATGTTGGGCCAGGCTGGCGAACGCTTCACCGGGCGGCATCGCCGTTTTGTCGGCATAGCGGGTCAGGATCACGCTTTGCGAAACGTCCGGCAGGGTCAGTTCCGCGCCTAACAGCGCCGCACACGCGGCCGTAGCGGTGACGCCGGGAATGATTTCGAAGGGAATGTTCAGCTCGCGCAGGTAGCGGATCTGCTCGCCAATCGCCCCATACAAACCGGGATCGCCGGAGTGCACCCGGGCCACATCCTGGCCGTTGGCGTGGGCGATTTTGATCAGCTCGATGATCTGTTCCAGGTGCAGTTCGGCGCTGTTGACCACCTGTTCGGCCTGATGGCCTTCCAGCACGGCTGCCGGAACCAGCGAGCCTGCGTAAATGATGACCGGGCAACTGCGAATCAGCCGCTGGCCCTTGACGGTAATCAGTTCCGGGTCGCCGGGACCTGCGCCGATGAAGTAGACGGTCATGGCCGGCTCCTGTGAAAAATTGTCAAAGCAGGGCTTCAGATGAAGATTGCTCATGATCGAGGGCGGGGATTATCGGGGATTTTACGACGCGCATGCCAATGCAAAGGTGGCCTGGGCGTATTTCTGCCGTGGGATCAGCAGTTTGGCCGGCGCTTGGCCCAGTTGTTCGGCGAGGGCGAGGGCCGCACTTTCGGCGATGCCGTAGCAGCCGGTGCGCTCGAACGCGATGTCCGACTGGTGGCTGAGTCTTGGCTGATAGTGCGCCAGTTGCGCACTGCTGAAACAGGTCAGCGTCAGCCCAAGCTGCGCGGCCAATTCGTTAAGCCCGGGTTCGTCGCGCTTGAGGTCGATACTGGCCAGGGCCTGCACAGCCTCAAGCTCGATTTGATGCGCCTGCAACGCCTGATCCAGTAACGCGCGCAGCGTGCTGGCGGGGCAGCCGCGCTGGCAGCCCAGGCCGACCACCAGGGTCGGCGCTGCGCTTGAGTCCGTCATGCGTGGTATTGACCTTCGCTTTTGCGGCGGAACAACCAGGCGCTGATCAGGCCAAGGGCCAGCCAGAACGCAACGTTGGTCAGCTGCGAAGCGATTTTGAACTGTGCTTCCAGGGCTTCGGGTGCCAGCATCGAATGCACTTCAGGTTGCGGTGCGCCAATGACATGCGGCACGGCCAGAATGGCGACGCCGAGGATTTTCAGCAGCCAGTTTTTGCCGAAGACGATCAGGGCGATACCGACCGCCGTCGAGGCGGCAGTGCCGATCCACCAGATTTGCCGTTGTGCCAGATCCGCAGCGGCAGTGCCCGGCAGTTCCGGCGGCAGGCCCAGGGTCGGGGCGAGGACGAAGGTCGCATAACCGGCCAGGCCCCAGAGCAGGCCTTGTGAGGTGCGTGTTGGCGCACGCAAGGTGTAGAGGCCCGCCAGCATCAGCGCGAAACCGACAGCGACCACCAGATTGCCGCCCGTGGTCGACAGCACGCGCTGCCAGCCATCTTCCGGTTCCCAGGCTTCGGCGTCGTGAGTGTGGCCGGCCATGGCGCCTTCGGCGTGTTCATGGATTTCGGTCGCCGGGGCCTTTTCGTAGGTTTCAGCCTGAAGAATCAACGGCGCGACCCAGAAGCTTTGCAGCAGGGTCAGCAACAGGGCGGCCAGCAGCCCGGTGAACCCTGCGGTTTGCGCAATACGCTTGATCATGTCGGCAGGTCTCAATGGCACGGGAAGGCGGAGCTGTGACGGGTATCGTGGGCGGCGTTGTGTACCGCTTCGATGTGCGAGAAACCGGCGAAATACACAAGGCACGCGCCCAGGATCGATGCGCCGATGGCGGCAGTCAGGCGTTGGCTCAGGGTGGCGGTGCTGCTGGCGGTGGCGTGGCGAGTACTGCTGATGATCGACATGGCGCTTCCCTCTGGACTGTCAGCGGGTGAATCGAGCGCATGAAAACCCCTGCACGCCAGGCACGCAGAGGTTCAAACAGCGCCCGCCCACCGCGGGTTTGTTATAGCGTGGCGTGTGTAGCCACTCGATGTTGCGGGCCGGTCTCCGGGCTCACGAGGGGTTGGCGTTGGCCGAACCTGCAAGAATCGCCTTCCCATACCAGGTGTTGGCACAGTGGATCTGATTCTTCGCTCGCTTACCGTTGCGGGGGCAGCACCGGACTGACGTGGCTTTGAGTAAAGCACACGATTCACCGGTTTCCCGTTTCACCCTGTGAAGGGCACCCGTAACAAAGTGTGTAGGAGAGCATGGGCGAGGGCGAGCCGTCAATTGGCAAGGGTTCTCAGTTGAGGCTGGCACAAAACCCTGTGGCGAGGAAGCTTGCTCCCGCTCGGCGGCGCAGCCGTCGCAAATCGTGTGCATGTGATGTGCCTGAATGAATGCAGGGGGCCGCTTCGCGACCCAGCGGGAGCAAGCTCCCTCGCCACAGTGGATCGCGATCGTTCGCGGACATTGACCCGCCCCCACACCATGCGTAGCCTTGCGCTTTCGAGGTTCTTCGGCGGCTGCCGAAGCTAAGAAGGGAACGCGGTCAATGCCGCGGCTGCCCCCGCAACTGTGAACGGTTTTGTTTCTGCCATGCCACTGCACGCTCTACCCAGAGCGGCGGGAAGGCGCAGGAGCCGCCAGTCGAAAGACCGGCACACCGTCAGCCAGGAGACCTGCCTCGACACAGATTCTCACTACAACCGGGCGGGGTGATCCGGTGGCGAACTCTTCCCGCGCGCGCAAGCGCTGCCGGTTGTCGTCCCGTATGCCCGCCACCTTGCCAAAGGGCATCCGATGAAAACACTGGCCAAACTCCCCGTCACCATCGTTACCGGCTTCCTCGGTTCGGGCAAAACCACTTTGCTGCGGCACATGCTCGACAACGCCCAGGGTCGGCGTATCGCGGTGATCGTCAACGAGTTCGGCGAGCTGGGCATCGACGGCGAAATCCTCAAGCAATGCTCCATTGGCTGCACTGAAGAAGAGGCCAGCGGCCGTGTGTATGAACTGGCCAACGGTTGCCTGTGCTGCACCGTTCAGGAAGAGTTCTTCCCGGTGATGCGCGAGCTGGTTGCCCGTCGCGGTGACCTCGACCACATCCTCATCGAAACCTCCGGCCTGGCCCTGCCCAAGCCATTGGTGCAAGCCTTCCAGTGGCCGGAAATCCGCAGCGCCTGCACTGTGGACGCGGTCATCACCGTGGTCGACAGCCCGGCCGTGGCCGCTGGCACCTTTGCCGCGTTCCCGGATCAGGTCGACGCCATGCGCAAACTGGACCCGAACCTGGACCACGAATCGCCGCTGCACGAACTGTTCGCCGACCAACTGGCCAGCGCCGACCTGGTGATCCTCAACAAGGCCGACCTGATCAGCCCTGAAGACCTGGCCCGAGTACGGCTGGAAGTCGCCGAAGAACTGCCGCCAGCGGTGAAAGTCATCGAAGCCAGCAGCGGTCGTCTGCCGCTGGACGTGCTGATCGGTCTTGGCGCCGGTTCCGAAGAACACATCGACAGCCGTCACAGCCACCACGATCACCACCACGGTGAAGGCGATGACGACCATGATGATCATGACCACGACGCCTTCGACTCGATTTCCATCGAGCTGCCACAAGCCGACGAAAGCCTGCTGATGGACGCGCTGACTCAACTGGTGGTCAAGCATGGCATTCTGCGGGTCAAAGGCTTCGCGGCGGTCCCGAACAAACCGATGCGCCTGTTGATCCAGGGCGTGGGCACGCGTTTCGACAAGCATTTCGACCGTCAGTGGGGCGCCGATGAAGTGCGGACCACCCGTCTGGTGCTGATCGGCCAGGAGCTCGATGCCGCTCAACTCGAAGCGCAATTGCGCGCCGCGCTCAGCGTTTAATCCATGCACCTGCTCAGGACCCAGCCCGGCGGTTTCGTCTCGGATGACAACATTGCCGACTTAGGCCAAACCCCCGCCGAACTGGTGATTCTGTGCAGCGGCGACTCCAGCCTGGCGCTGCTCGCCGAAGCGGCGCAGCAGTTGCCCGACGATTACCCGAGCCTGCGCCTGGCCAACCCGATGCAGGTGCAGAATCACGCCTCGGTCGACATGTACGTCGACGAAGTGCTGCGCCACGCCAAGGTGATTTTGATCTCGCTGCACGGCGGGATCGCCTATTGGCGTTATGGCGTCGAGCGCTTGGTGGAACTCTCGCAACGTGGCGTGCAGTTGATCCTGGTGCCGGGTGACGATCGCCCTGATCCGGAACTCAGCGACCTGAGTACCGTGGCCGGTGAAGACCGCGACCGGCTCTGGCATTTTTTGCGTCAGGGCGGCATGGGCAATGCGCTGGATCTGTACCGCTGCCTGGCCAACCGTTGGCTGGGCCGCGATTACCCTTGGTCTGAACCCAAGACCTTGCCGCGCACCGCTATTTACCACCCGCACAACAGCAACGCGGTCCTCGGTGATTGGCAGGCCGACTGGCAACCTGATCAACCGGTGGCGGCGGTGCTGTTTTACCGTTCCCATTTGCAGGCGGCCAATACCGCCTTCATCGATGTTTTCTGCCAGCGTTTGCAAGCGGCGGGGCTTAACCCGTTGCCGATTGCGCTGGCCAGCCTGAAAGAGCCCGGCTGCCTGACGGTGGTCGAGGACTGGCTGGATGAGGTGCACGCCTCGGTGATTCTCAACACCACCGGGTTCGCCCAATCCAGCCCCGAAGCGCCGCACCTGCGGCCGTTTCGCCGCAACATCCCGGTGATCCAGGCGATCTGTGCCCAGGACAACGAACCCGGTTGGCGCGCCAGCGAGCAAGGGCTGGGCCCACGGGACCTGGCGATGCACATTGCCTTGCCGGAGCTCGACGGGCGGATCATCAGCCGCCCCATCAGCTTCAAAGACCTGGCGTGGCGCAGTGAGCGCAGCCAGTCCGATGTGGTCTGCTATCGACCGCAGCCCGAGCGCATGGATTTTGTCGCTGAGCTGGCGCGGCGCTGGGTCGACTTGGCGCGGGTGGCCAATGGCGAAAAACGCATTGCGCTGATCCTCGCCAACTACCCGACCCGCGACGGGCGGATTGGCAATGGCGTCGGCCTCGACACACCGGCCGCTGCGTTGAACATCCTGCGCGCCCTGCACGCCGAAGGGTATCCGCTGCCCGCCGAGTTGCCGCAGAGCGGCACCGCGCTGATTCAGCAATTGCTCGGCGGGGTCAGTAATGACCTGGAAACCATCGACCTGCGCCTGTGCCAGCAAAGCCTGGCGCTGGACGACTATTTCTCGATGTTCAACGCCTTGCCCGAAGCCAACCGCACGGCGGTGCTGGAGCGTTGGGGCACGCCTGAAAACGACCCGATGTTCCGGGGCGGGCGAATGATGATCGCCGGGCTGCGATTGGGGCTGACCTTTGTCGGCATTCAGCCGGCGCGGGGTTATCAGGTCGATCCGAGTGCGGTGTATCACGACCCGGACCTGGTGCCGCCCCACGGTTATCTGGCGTTCTACTTCTGGTTGCGTAAGGTCTACGGTGCGCACGCGCTGATCCACGTCGGCAAACACGGCAACCTCGAATGGCTGCCGGGCAAGGGCGTCGGTTTGTCCGAACACTGTTGGCCCGATGCGTTGCTGGGGCCACTGCCGAACATTTATCCGTTTATCGTCAACGACCCGGGCGAGGGCGCGCAGGCCAAGCGTCGCACTCAGGCGGTAATCATCGACCACCTGATGCCGCCGCTGACCCGCGCTGAAACCTATGGCCCGCTGCGCAACCTTGAGCTACTGGCCGACGAGTATTACGAAGCCCAGTTGCTCGACCCGCGCCGCGCTCGCGAGTTGCAACGGGACATCCTCAACCTGGTGCGTGAAACCCACATCGACCGTGAGTTGCAGCTCGACGAGAAGCTCGACAGCGAGGCCGATGCAGCGATCTGGTTGCCGCGCCTGGACACCTATTTGTGCGATTTGAAAGAGTCGCAAATCCGTGACGGCTTGCATGTGTTGGGTGAGTCGCCGACCGGTCGCTTGCGCATCGACACCTTGCTGGCGCTGTTGCGCATTCCTCGGGGTGACGGTCGCGGCGCGCAATCGAGTCTGCTGCGGGCCTTGGCCAAGGCGTTCGAACTGGGTTTCGATCCGCTGGATTGTGCCTTGGCCGAACCCTGGACCGAGCGTCGCCCTCAAGCGTTGCAAGACGTCAGCAGCGAACTGTGGCGCACGGCAGGCGACGTGCGTGAGCGTCTGGAACTGTTCGCCGGGCAATTGATTGAAGCGGCGTTGATTGGCGATGTCGAACAGCTGGAGGATTCGGGCTGGGCCGATGTCCGCGCGATCATCGAGCACCTGCGCGAGGTGGTCGCGCCAAGGCTTGATGCCTGTGGCCCGGCAGAAATGCGCGGCGTGCTGGACGCTCTCGCCGGGCGTTTCGTGCCCGCAGGCCCCAGTGGCGCGCCGAGTCGTGGACGGCTGGACGTGTTGCCCACCGGACGCAATTTCTACTCCGTGGACGTACGCAACCTGCCGACCACCACCGCGTGGCGCATCGGTTTCCAGTCCGCGAGCCTGATACTTGAACGGCATTTGCAGGACCACGGCGATCACCTGCGTCAGCTCGGGTTGTCCGTGTGGGGCACGGCGACCATGCGCACCGGTGGCGACGACATCGCGCAGGCCATGGCGCTGATGGGGGTGCGTCCGGTGTGGGCCACGGGCAGTCAGCAGGTCGACGATTTCGAAATCCTGCCGCTGAGCCTGCTCGACCGGCCGCGTGTGGACGTGACCTTGCGGGTCTCGGGGTTTTTCCGCGATGCGTTCGCCAACCTGATTCGGCTGTTCGATGCGGCAGTGCAAGCGGTGGCCGCGCTGGACGAGCCCGACGATATGAACCCGCTGGCGGCCAAGGTGCGCGCCGAGCGTGAAACGCTGATGCAGTCCGGGCTGGATGCAGAGGCGGCCGGGCGTCAGGCGGGATGGCGGATCTTCGGGGCCAAGCCCGGCGCGTATGGTGCGGGTGTGCAGGGCGCCATCGACGGGCGTGTGTGGCAGAGCCGCGAGGACCTGGCCGAGGTTTACCTGAACTGGGGCGGTTACGCTTACGGCGGTTCCGACGAGGGTACCGCCGCCCGTCAGCAGTTCGCCCAGCGGTTGAGTCAGGTTCAAGCGGTGCTGCAAAACCAGGATAACCGCGAGCATGACCTGCTCGATTCCAATGACTATTACCAGTTCCAGGGCGGTATGCTCGCGGCCGTCGAAAGCCTCAGCGGCGAAACCGCGGCGAGCTACCATGGCGACCACAGTCAGCCGGATTTGCCGAAGGTTCGCACATTGAAGGAAGAGCTGAACCGGGTGATTCGCTCCCGCGCGGCCAACCCGAAGTGGATCGAAGGGGTCAAGCGTCACGGCTACAAAGGGGCATTCGAACTGGCGGCCACGGTCGACAATCTGTTCGCATTCGATGCGACGACGCAGTTGATCGACGATCACCAGTACGCCTTGCTGGCCGAGGCCTATTTGCTTGATCCGTCGACACGCGAGTTCGTCCGGCAGCACAATCCCCACGCCTTGCGCGACATGACCGAGCGCATGCTCGAAGCCCAGCAACGAGGGATGTGGCAAGAACCGGGCGAGTATCGCGAGGCGCTGGAGAATTTGCTGTTGGATATAGAAGAAGACAGCTAACCGGATACCTGCCTGCACTTGTGGCGAGGGAGCTTGCTCCCGCTGGGCTGCGCAGCGGCCCCAAAAGCTTGCAGCCTGTTTCTTCAGGCTAAAATCGACACCTTTATTGCGAGCGCTTCGCGCTCGAGCGGGAGCAAGCTCCCTCGCCACAACGCAAGCACCGACCATGACCGAGATGAACAAAATGACCGACACCCTGCATTTCCCGCTGTCCGCCGTGGTCGGTGCCGATGCCCTGAAACTGGCGCTGTGCCTGACCGCCATCGACCCGAAAATCGGCGGCGTGCTGATCGAAGGCCCGCGCGGTATGGCCAAGTCCACATTGGCCCGTGGTCTGGCAGACCTGCTCGCCAGCGGTCAGTTCGTCACCTTGCCCTTGGGTGCGACCGAAGAGCGGCTGGTCGGCACCCTGGACCTGGACGCTGCGCTGGGCGAAGGTCGGGCACAGTTTTCTCCCGGTGTTCTGGCCAAGGCTGACGGTGGCGTGTTGTACGTCGACGAAGTGAATCTGCTGCCCGATCACCTGGTCGACTTGCTGCTGGACGTGGCCGCCAGCGGCACCAACCTGATCGAGCGTGATGGTATTTCCCATCGGCATTCGGCGCGTTTTGTCCTGATCGGCACCATGAACCCGGAAGAAGGCGAGCTGCGCCCGCAATTGCTTGACCGTTTTGGTTTGAACGTCGCGCTCGGCGGGCACACCGCGCCGGCCGAACGGGGTCAGATCATTCGCCGTCGCCTGGATTTCGACAGCGACCCTCAAGGCTTCTGCGCCCAGTGGGAAGCTCAGCAACAGGCACTGCGCGAACGCTGCCAGCAGGCCCGCGAAGCGTTGGCGAACATCCCCCTCGACGACCAGGCACTGGCGCAGATCACCGAACGCTGCTTCGCGGCCAGTGTCGATGGCTTGCGTGCCGACCTGGTGTGGTTGCGGGCTGCCCGCGCCCACGCGGCGTGGCGGGGTGCGTCGCGTATCCATGAAGACGATATCGAGGCCGTGGCCGAGTTTGCCTTGCGTCATCGCCGTCGTGAACAACCGCCGATGCCACCCCATCAGAACAACACGCCGCCATCGAATACGGCAGAGCAGCCGAATTCAGGCACAGGCCAGGGCCAGTGGGGCGAAATGCCCGCCCAGGCGTTGCCCACCGGCGCCCGGCGTGACGTGCCGAGCTGGCCAAAAAAGCCTTAGGCATTCGCCCTCGATCTGACGCGGGGGCGAATGCCAAACCCCGTGCAGGACGCCTGAAAAACGGTCGGCAAGGCCCGTGTCGGGCCGCGAAAAGCGGCTCGATCAATTGGCCCGGCACGCTGCTCAATGGCCGCCCGCGTCAGCGCGAAGACCTGCTGTTTCACCTGCGCAGTCGTTCGCCTCATGAGCTGTGGCTGGTGATTGTCGACGCTTCGGCCTCGACCCGTCGCCACCATGCCTTGAGCGACGCTAAAGGGCTGCTGGCGCAGGTGTTTGACGACGCGTATCGGCAGCGCGCACGGCTGGCGTTGTTGACGGCCAGTGGCACGGCGCCGAAGTGGCAGGTGCAAGGTTTGAAAGCCTCTGCCGGGTTACGCGACTGGCTGGAGGCCTTGGGGGCGGGCGGTGGCACGCCGTTGCTGGCGGCGCTGGACGAAGCGGCGCAGTGGCTGGCCACGCGGCAAAAGCGTTTGCCGGCAGAGCAGCAGCGATTGCTGCTGGTGACCGACGGCCGTCTCAGGCATTTGCCCGTGCCGAGGGCATTCGATTGCCCGGCGCTGCTGGTGGACATCGAGCGTGGGCCGATCCGGTTGGGGCGGGCGAAGGCGCTGGCCCATGAGTTGAACGCGCACTATCGGCACATCGACAGTCTCAAGTGAGCACCTATGCTGTGGGTTCAACTCATCACAGGAGTGAACCATGCGCGTGCTAGCCGCTAATCGTCAGGACGACTTTCGCGTCAAAGCCTATGCCGGCACCAACGGCGTGTTACTGGCCATGGACCTGGCCGAGCCCCGGCGTAAAGGCTTGCTGGGCTTTGCCATCGAGAAACAGCAGGGCGACAAACCCTGGCAGTTCCTGTTCAACAGCCTGACCTTTCCGGGCAAGGTCCACACGTTCCCCCAGTACCACGCGACCCCCAGTGATATCGCGCCTTTGCAGAAGTTTCGCTGGGCCGACTACGCGGTCAACCCAGGGGTGACGATCCACTACCGGGTGCACCTGGCCTACGGCAGCGCCGATGCGCCGCAGTTGGGCGAAGCGCTGGAGGTGACGGTGACCACCGACAACGGTCTGCCGGCCGGCCAGCATGTGATCTTCAATCGCGCCGTCGCCGCGAGCCAGGCGTTTTCGCGCAAATTCCCTGAGCTCGATGCACAAATCAGCGCTAACAAGAATCTGTCCATCGACGACTGGCCCGACGCGCCTCGGCAATGGCTGGAAAACGGTCTGCTGGAAGAGTTGCTGGGGTTTATCGAGCGCGCTTTAGACGCCCAATGGGCCCTGGACATCGCCATTTACGAGTACCAGTTGCCGAGCATCATTGATGCCGTAAACGCAGCCTTTGCTCGTGGGGTGAAGGTCCGGGTGCTGTATCACGCCAAGGTCGGTGATACCGACACCACTATGAATGAAGAGAGCCTGGCGAAGCTGCCCTCCGAGAACAAACGAGGTCGGGTGACCCACGCGATCTTCCATGACAAGTTCATCGTACTGAGCAAGGTCGATGGTGCAGGGGAGTACCGGCCTCAATCGGTACTGTGCGGCAGTACCAATTTCACCGACAACGGTGTCTACCGCCAGGCCAACGTGGTGCATGTGCTGGATGACAGTCGTGTGGCTGGGAGTTACCTGCACGTGTTCGAACAGATCTGGGCCGCTCCCGCCGATGTGGGTGCCACCCGGACCTGGTTGACCAAAAGCAACCCGATGGACCCTGCACAACCATTGTTTGTCGGGTTTTCACCGCGTACCGGCCAGGCGGATTTGACTCAGTTCGTCGAGATCATCAACGCCGCGAAAAAGGACGTGCTGTTCGTCACGGCGTTCGTGTTGCCGGATGAAATCCTCAACGCGCTGCTGGGTCAGCCTCACGATGATGTTCTGCGTTTCGGCTTGCAGAACACAGCTAGCAGCATCACCGGTTTTCACGCCGACCGCACGGCCGAGTTCGCCGCCACCGCGTTGCTCAATACAGGGCTGGAGGGCTGGCTCAAGGAAAGCATGAAAGGCCAGAAGGGCAATTTGCTGGTGCACCTCAAGGCCCTCGTGATCGACTTCACCAGCGATGCGCCGGTGATCCTCAGCGGCAGCCATAACCTGAGCGTCAACGCCAGTGAGGGCAATGACGAGAACTTCCTGATCATCCGTGGCGACACTGACCTGGCCGACCGTTATGGCCTGGAGCTATTGCGCTTCTATGAGCATTACCGGTTTCGGTATTTCGCAAGGAAACTGGCGCTCAAGGAGGTCCAGCCACTGGCCGCCGACGACAGCTGGAGCAATGACTACTACCTGGAAGGCGACCTGCGGATGCTGTCGCGGCTGCGTTTTTCAGGGCGTTAAGCCCGCAAGACAGATTACCTTGCCGAACAAGGAGTTGGCCTGATGCGCTGACGCCGATAGCGCGGGGATGGCTCACAAGGATACGCCGCTGGTCTAGTCGCGGCGGCGGTCCAGGGCGAATTGATATCACCTGATCTAGTGTTGCCAGTTGAGGATCATGTCCTCATCCACGCGGTTTTTCAGGGAGATCTACCATGGCACATGTACGGCGTGATGTATGGAAGCTGGATTCTGGCTGGAACGATACGTTGAAGTGGTATGCGCGTGGCGTCGAGGAACTGCAGAAGCGACCGTTTACCGACCGCACCAGTTGGTGTTACCTGGCAGCGATTCACGGTTTTGATAAAAGTATCTGGATCAGCGCCGGCTACATGCATGCAACCACGGCGCTCCCGCCCAAGGCCGACCAGGCCCTTTACTGGGACCAATGCCAGCATTCCACCTGGTATTTCCTGCCCTGGCACCGCGGCTACGTGGCGGCATTCGAGCAGATTGTGCGTGCCGCCATCGTCGGGCTGGGCGGCCCACAGGACTGGGCCTTGCCCTACTGGAACTACAACGAAGGTGCGCAATCGTTGCATTTGCCGCCGTGCTTCGCCGAAAAGACGCTGCCTACGGGCGGCAGAAATCCGCTGTATGTCGAGCGTCGTTATGGTCTTTCAGGCAACGGAAATGTTGTGCTCGATCCGTCCCAGATAGGCCTTGCTGCGTTGGATGATCCGGTCTTCGAAGGCCCGCTGGAAGGCATCCCCCCAGGTTTCGGAGGACCTGCAACGGTGTTCAATCATGATGGCTCTGGTGGCAGCGGCGCCAATATTGAACAGACACCGCACAACGTCGTTCACGTTGAGGTGGGCTTCAAGAGTGCAAAGTTCCCTCATACCCTGGGCTTGATGACCGACCCCGATACGGCGGCGCTGGACCCGATTTTCTGGCTTCACCACGCCAATATCGATCGCCTGTGGGAGGTATGGCTCAAAAATAACCCCCATCACCAGAACCCAGATGATCCGGCGTGGTACAACGGCCCACCTGCAGGCGGGCGAGTCTTTATCGTACCCACCACGCAGGGCACGGCATGGCAGTTCAAGGTGGGCGACATGCTGAATACGCTTTCCCCGAAACTCGATTACAGGTACGAGGATACCGGTGTGACCGTCGCGGCCGAGCCGCTGGTCAAGCAACGCCTTGCCCGGCTTGGAGCGTCGAAGGATCTGCTGAAGACGTTCTCCACGAAGGGTTTAATCGCTCCTCAGGGCGGCCCGACCGAATTGATCGGTACCAACGATGCGGCGCTGGATCTGGTCGGCACCTCCATCGAAACCCCCGTGGCGCTTGATCAGGCGGGCTCGAAAAAGGTCTTCACCAGCCTCAAGTCGAAATCGTTCTCGGCGACGCTGCGGGTGCCTGATCGGGTCTTCCTCAAACTGGAAAACATCCGGGGCAAATCCGATGCGGTCGTCCTCGACGTCTACATCAATCTGCCGACGGATGCCGACCCTGCCCAGCATGCTGATTTGCGTGCAGGGACATTGGCCTTGTTTGGCGTACGCAAGGCCAGCCTGCCGGATGGCGAGCATGGCGGGAACGGTGTCAGCCAGGTGTTCGAAATCACCCACATCGTCGATGCGCTGCACCTGGGCGGGGTGACGTCGGCCGCACAGCTCAAGGTCCGGTTTGTCTCGGCATCGCCGATTCCGCCCGAGGATCAAATTTCCGTGGGCAGTGTGAGCATCTATCGGTTGGGTGATTAAAGGGTGCCCACCTACCTTCTGGTCGCCGCGTTGACCCTGGGCGCCCGGCCATGGCTGATCCTGATCAGCCTGGCCGGTTGGGGGTTGCTGTTGGGTGCGGTGCAGATGCTGTCGATTCCGGCGTACTGCGGGACATTTCCGGCGCTCGACTCTGCCGCGAGCTGGGCGGGAGTTGAACAGGCGTTGCTGTTCAATCCGCCGCGTCAGTTGCTGTCTTCGTGGTGGTTGATGCTGCTGGCGATGATGCCCTTGTTGCTGATTCATCCTCTTGAGCATGTGTGGCAGCGCAGCCTGTCGAGAAAGCGCTGGCAGGCGGTGGCCTTGTTCGTGTTCGGTTTTGTAGCGGCCTGGACCCTGGCCGGTGTGGTGCTGATGACCGTGACGGTGGGGGCGAGGGTGATGCTGGGGCTTTCCCAGGTGACGGCGTTTGTCGCCGCCTTGGGGCTGGGCCTGGTGTGGCAGGCTTCGCCGTTCAAACAGAGGTGCCTGAACCGCTGCCATTACCGGCCGAGGATTTCGGCATTCGGCTTCGCTTTTGTTCGGGACTGTTTGAGGTACGGCGTGGTCAGCGGTGGCTGGTGCATCGGTTCCTGCTGGCCACTGATGCTGTTGCCGATGCTTGCCGATCAAGGGCATCTGCCGATGATGGCGCTGGCCATGGGGTGGATGATTCTGGAGCGCATGCAACGGGCACAACCGCCACGCTGGCATTCGCCGTTTCACCTGCGGTTGTTTCGCTGAGCAGAGTGACGGGCTCGGGATAAGTGCTAGCATCAGGCCACTTATTGCATGGAAGCGTTAGCATGACCTGTCTATTTCACCAGGGCGGATCACCGCTTTGGTCACGTGTTCTCTGTGTCCTTTTGCTGTTGGCCAGCACCTCGGTGCTGGCTGGCAACACCCCGTGCTCGGGTCGCAAGGGCGGCATTGCCGGCTGCGATGGCGAGACCTTTTTGTGCAACGACGGCTCCATCAGCGCCTCGAAAAAAGACTGTTCGGCGATGTTCGGCATTCGCGGTTCCAGTCAGGCTGCGCGCCCGCAGCCACTGCTGCAAAGCGATGACGGCTGCCAATGCGGCAGCGGCAGTTATTGCACCGGGCCACGCGGCGGCGTCTATTGCCTGACGCCCGGCGGCAGCAAGAGTTACAAGCGCAAATAAGACGATGATCGCTGTGTGGTCAGCGCGGCGCAGCACTGATGGTCGCGTTGCGCCAGGCCGTTTGCAGTTGTTCGTTGAGCAGCGCCGGGACGGTTTTGCCCGGTTGTTTCTCCAGGCTGATTTTCAGCCCGTTGAGTGAGCGACCACTGAGCCGGTTGCCCGCCAGGTCTTCGCGAAAGACTTTCTCCGCTTCGCTGTACTGACCCTGTGCGAGCAACCCGTAACCCAGTGATTCGCGCAGCGTGTAGTACCAGTCCGGTGGCTCGTTGTAGGCGAGGCCGTCCTGAAGTTGCACGGCTTTGCGCCACGCCGCAATGATCTGGCTGTTGCTGTCGCCCTTCAGTTCCTTGAGGTCGGCGCTCAGCACCTGTTGTGGATCGTGGCCGAAAATGTCGGCGCTGGCACTCTGCAGCGGGGCCAGGTCTAGCTTGCCGTGCAAGGCGTCCTGGGCTTTGTTCACCAGGATCAGGTTGGCGATGCGCAGCAGTTCCAGCGCCTGGTTGCTGCCGTAAGGCAGTTTGGGGTGGGCACTCAGGTTCTCTTGCACCGCACGCCAGTAACCCTTGAGTGCATCGCCGGCGGCGCGGTTGTCGAGGTCACTGGCCGTGAGTGTTTGATAGGCCTGGGCGTAAGCGGCCATCATCCCTGTGTAGGGCAAGGTCAGTGGTTCCCAGTTTTTGTTGGCCTTGGCGCAGGTCTCGTTAATGGTCACCAGCCCGGCGTCGACTTTCGGTGCGATTCGCTTGAGGGCGTCCCAGTCCTCAAAACGCACGGCGAAGTAATAGGGCACGGCATAGAAATAGTCGGCCTTGGTGCGAATTTCCTGCGGGTACTGCTGGCAGAGGAAATCCAGCGCGGCATAGCGGGTGGTGTTTTCCACCAATTCTTCGGCCATGTTCATGGCTTCGTTCCGGCGCCCTTCGATGGACAGGGTCCAGGTCAAAAAGTGAATGTTGTGCCCCAGGTAATGCAACGGGTACGGGCTCTGCGGGTCGACCTGGTGCGCGTAGGCCCGGTCGACCGACACGGCGGTGTAGTTGGCGACGCTGGCCAGGGCGTTGTCGCCGGTACGCTGATAAATGTGGGACGCCATGTGCACCAGGTGACCGATGGCCGGGTTCTGATCGCGAAAGCGATCGGCCATGGGCAGGCCGCTGGTGGGGAAGGGTGATTCTTCAATGGCATGGATGTAAAAGTGGTTGGCTCCGGTATGCAACTGGTCCTGCCCCAGTACGCGGTTGAGCACTTGCAACGCCTCGTAGGCGGCCGGTGTGGGTTTGACTTCATCGGACACGGCCTCTGAGCCGTCCCACCATTTCCAGGGGGCCAGGTTGAGCAGCGCATCGGCGTACAGGGTGGCGGCGTCGAGGTCGTCGAAGTAGGTCTGCGACAGGGTTTTCATCGCCTTGGCGTAACGCTGCTTGCCTTCGTCGCTCAGGCTGACCTTGCCGTCCCGGGTGCTGTAGAGCGTGAGAAATGCCGTGGCGTAATCGACCTCGCGCTGCAATTGCCGCTCGCTGAAATGGGCCTGGGCGTTCGGGTCGTTGCGACGGGCTGTTGCGTTGTCCAGGGCGATTTGTGCCGAACGATAGGACAGGCGATCGCAGCCGAGGGTCGCGACACTGTTGATGTTGGAGTTGGCCGACAGCGCGATGCCCCAGTACGGCATGGCGGCGCCTTCATCGAAGCGACTGGCCTGGTAGAACGCGCGGATAGCCTCGGAAAAATTGAAACCATATTGCAAGGCGATGCCTTGGCTGTAGAAGGCCTCGACCTGATTCGTTTCATTGAGGCTCACCAGCGGATAGCGCGTACCCCCCAACCCCGAGAGCAACTGTGCCGTGCGGGTGTCCTGCTGGCTGACGCACGCGTGCAGCACATCGAGAAACGGCGTGTCGGGCGAGGCCGGCACGAAGCCATTCGGGTCCTCGGGAGCGCCGTGGCCCAGGGTATGGGCCATGGCGACGGGGAGGCCGGTCAGTAACAGACTGCCGACCAGAGTGGCGCGCAGGAAACAGGGCATGGCCATGAGGTGATATCCCTTTCAAAGTGCCAGGGCGGCAGCGAATCCGTTCGCCAGGAGTATCGTTGAGTTTGAACGGAATGCCAGTGGCCCTGCGCCTCACCGCTGTGGGCCTACTCCACCCTCAATGAATAGGATTGTGCTTGCGGCACGGGATTGCGCATCAGCGTGCCGACCACCAGTGCCCCCAGCAACGCCAGTAACCCGGCGACCCACAACACCCGACTGAAGCCACCGACGAACGCTTGCTGTGCCAGCGGCGCAACGATTGACCGTGCCGACTCCGGCAAGGTGCCCATGGCCGCCGCCATGTCACCGGCCACCACCCGTGAAGCGATGTCGCGCGTGTGCTCAAGCCATGGCGAACCCGAGGTCGAAAGGCCGGTGTGCAACAGGTGTTCGGTGTGGCTGGCGAGCAATGCACCGAATACCCCGATGGCCAGCATGATCGCGCTGAAGCGCATGGTGGTGCTCATGCCCGAGGCCATACCGGCGCGGTCCCGTGGCACGCAGGCCATGATGTTTTTCTGCGTGTCGCCGTTGAGCAACCCGGCGCCAGCGCCCGTCACGGCAATCGCCAGGGCAAAGCTCAAGTAGCCACCGCTGTCGACCGCCCAGGCACTGAGCAGGTTGCCGGCGCCGACCAGCGTCAGTCCCGCCGCCATCAATGTGGCCGGGGCGTAACGCGAGGCCAGCCGCACACCGATGCGCGGGCAGATCAGCATGGTCAGCGCAAAGGGCAGCATGCCCAACCCTGAGGCAATGGCCGAGAACCCCAAACCGTTTTGCAGGTAAAACGGCAGCAGGGTCATCATCACCTGAGCGCACCCGGCGTAGGCAAACATGCCGAGCAAGGCACCGATGAAGCGCGGGTGCTTGAACAGTTGCAGGTCGACCATCGGCCGGCGCTGCATCCGTTCGATCACCACGAACAGCCCCAGCAGACCGATACCGCCGAGCAGGCGTGCGTACGTCAGCGGGTTGCTCCAGCCAATGCGGTTGGCTTCGATCAGCCCCCAGATCAGGCACAGCAGGCTGGCGCTGAACGCCAGGCTGCCCCAGGGGTCGAGTCGGGCGGCCTGGGTGTCGCGCGATTCTGGCACGGCGCGCCAGACCATCGCCATCAACAGCAGGCCCACCGGCAGGTTGAGGTAGAAAATCCAGCGCCAGCCGATGAACTCGGTGATCAGGCCGCCGACGGTCGGCGCGGCGGTCATCGCAACGCCCATGCAGGCGCCCCAGAATGCCCAGGCCTTGGCGCGCTCGACTTCGTCGTGAAAGGTGTGGCCGATGGACGCCAGGGCCGAGGTCAGCAACAGCGCCGCACCGACGCCTTTGATCGCCCGGGCGATGTCCAGCAACAGCGCGTTCGGCGCCGCGCCGCAACCCAGGGACGCGAGGATGAAAATGCCCAGGCCACAGAGCAGGGTTTTCTGGCGGCCGAAACGGTCGGCGATGCTGCCGGCCGGCAACAGCAGGGCCGCAAACGCGAGCATGTAGGCGCTGACCACCCATTCGATGTCGGCGAAATTGGCCCCCAGGTCACGGGCGATACTCGGCAGCGAGACGGCGACGATGTTGGTGTCGAGCACGATCAGCGAGCAGACCCCGGACGCAGTCAGCAGCGTCATGCGCGGGCTGGCGCGGTTCATGACGTCACCCGCTGTGGCACGCTGGCCATCGCAGTCTGGGCGATTTCCAAGTTGAGGATTGCCTTGTGGGCAATGCCGTCATCAGGCGTGGCGACCATGGCATGGTGCAGGCTGAAAACAGCAGTCAGCGCGATAAGGCTTGATTTGACGCGCATGGCGCAGGCTCTCTACTGTGGATGTACGTGCAGCTTATCCCGGTGGTTTCGACACGTTGTTAGCCAGGGAGCGGCACTTCATTACCTATGAGCTAACGCAATGATTGATATCCGGCACTTTCGTTACTTTCTGGCGGTGGCCCGACAGCGCAACTTCACCCGCGCGGCCGAGCAACTGGGCATCGCGCCGCCGACCTTGAGCCGGCAGATCCAGGACCTGGAAAGCGCCCTCGGCACGCGGTTGTTCCTGCGCGGTCAGCGCGAAGTCAGCCTGACCGAGGCGGGCGCGGCGCTGGTGATCGAGGCCGAGGCCACGGTGCGCCAGTTCGAGGTGGCCCAGCGCAATGCGCAGCGGGCCGGGCGGGGAGAGATCGGTCATATCGAGGTCGGGTATGTAGCCTCGGCGGTGTATGGCGGGTTGCTGCAAAAACACGTTCAGGTGTTCAGCCGAAACCATGCGGATGTCAGCCTCAGCGTTCGGGAAATGTCCATGGCGGCGCTGCCGGCGATGGTCGTCGATGGTCGATTCGACATCGGCTATGTCCGCTCCCCGATGAACCTGCCCGAAGGCCTGGAAGCCATTCACCTGGACGCCGAAGGGTTTGTCCTGGCGCTGCCGGCCGATTCCTGGCTGGGGCGTTTACCGGACATCGCCCCGCAACACCTGCACAACGAGACGTTCATCCTCCCGGAGCAGATCAACGGCACGTTGCAGATTGCCGCTCTCGGCGGTTTCGCACCGCGCCTGGGCCCTCAACCCGGCGGGTTGGTGGCGGTGATTGCGCTGGTGTCGTTGGGGCAGGGCGTGGCGGTGGTGCCCGCATCGGTGGTGGGTCACGTCAGCCTGCCGAATGTGCTGTATCGGCCGATCAGGGGCAGCGAAGCGTCGTCCTGGTTGTCATTGATCCACCGCCGCTTCGAAAAGGCCCCGGCAGTGGCGCGCTACATTGAGCGGGTCAAAAGTGGCTGACGATCATGATCCTCCAGAAGCTGCCTTTTGGAGGCTTGGTTCATCTGAATGATGAATGGCGCCACGCGCTATCAATTCAGGCTGTTGTGAGCCAGACGACGCTCCAGCAAGGTGTATCCGCGCGGGGCCATGCACAGTTTTTTCAGGGTTTGCTTGAGCCAGGTCAGGTCATGACGAGGGATGCGGTCCAGGGGTTTTGGGCGAATTTTCCCGACGTGGCGTGTCACGATTTGTTCGAGAAGGGCCTTGCTCTCAAAACCCTTGAGTTTCTGCACCAGCTTGCCCTTGTTGAAGAACAGTACGGTGGGGGTGCCGGTCACATCCTGATGCCGGGGCGACTCGCTGGTGTCCAGCATGTAGATATCGGCCTGATCCACATAGGGCCTGGC
This sequence comes from Pseudomonas purpurea, assembly GCF_039908635.1. Lineage (NCBI taxonomy): Bacteria > Pseudomonadati > Pseudomonadota > Gammaproteobacteria > Pseudomonadales > Pseudomonadaceae > Pseudomonas > Pseudomonas purpurea. The sequence continues at coordinate 3,485,887 of NZ_CP150918.1, read as the reverse complement.
CACCTTCTGAAAAATCGGCCCCGCCATTTCACAGGCATAACAACTCGGGTGGCCGAAATACATGATGACCGGACGATAGGTGCTCAAGGCCTTGCGGTAGCCCTGCGGCGTGGCAATGCGAGTGATGATGGCATTCATGGATATCGTCCTTGTTGTGGCGGTCTCGCGTTGATATCGACCCTAATACAGCGAGTGCTGTGGGGCTACTGTCAGATCTGACAGTGCTGTGATTTTTCTGACCAGAGGTGAAGCTTTGGTTTTTTGGGCTCCCGCTACCGGGCAAGGGTCGCTCAGTGGTTTCGCTTTTCCCCGGCACTTCATGCCCCAGGGTGATCTTGCTACCGACTGTTGTGCCTGCGGTTGGCAGTACGTGTTGATGCATTGCTCTGTTGTTTTGTTATCTCGTTGAATCATCGGGTTTTTTTATAGAGTCGAGATTTTCGCGAAATCCTGTGGCACACTTTCTGCGACTCGTTCCGGTATTGCATATTAAGTTCCGTTATAGCGGAATTTATTTGGTGGCGCTCATCATGCAATGCCGACTTTTCTTTTCAGCAGGAGAAACACCATGAGCATTACTCGTTATGGCACCGGCAGCACCGCCGGTGGCGGCCAGCCCCGTCCTTTCGCTCGTGCTGTCGAAGCCGATGGCTGGTTGCACGTATCCGGCCAGGTGCCGGCGGTAAATGGCGAAATCATTGTCGGCGGCATCGTCGAGCAGACGCATCAGACGATGCGCAACCTGATCGCCATTCTTGAAGAAGCCGGTTATGGCCTCGAAGACGTGGTGCGCACTGGCGTGTGGCTGGAAGACCCACGGGATTTCTGGAGTTTCAACAAGGTGTTTTCCGAGTACTTCAGCCCTGAGCACGCCCCGGCCCGTGCCTGCGTACAGGCGAACATGATGGTGGATTGCAAGGTCGAGATTGACTGCATCGCCTACAAGAAAAAGGCCTGAGCCGCGGGCCGCCACCTTATTCTGGTTGAACGCTGCGGGAACCCACTGACATGACCGAAGACACCATCAAGCGCCGTGCACGCGGCCTGGACCGGGCGTTCGATATCCTCGATTTCCTCAAGGACATCGGCCGGCCACTGCGCCCCAACGAAATCGCCAGCGGCATCGGCAGTCCGAAATCCACGGTCTACGAACTGGTCGCGTCCCTGCTTGAACGACGGATTCTCGAACCGGTGGGCAAGGACGGTCACGTCTATCTCGGGCGGCAACTGTACTTTCTCGGCCAGGCGCATTTACGCCATTTCGACCTGACCCGCGAGGCCGGTCACGCCTTGCAGGAGATCGTCAGCCAGACCCGCGAAACCGCGCAGATGTGCCTGCTCAACGGGCGCAAGTACACGGTGGCGCTGATGAAAGAGGGCGAGCGGCATTTCCGTATTTCTTCCAACATCGGCGAGAACGCGCCGATCCCGTGGACGGCTTCCGGGCGCCTGTTGCTGGCGCATTTGAGCGACCAGCAGATCGTTGAGCTGATCGATGACCAGGACTTCATCCTGCCCGACGGTGAACGCTTGCTGCTGGAACATTTCCTGGCGCAAATCCGTCAGGCCGCAGTCGACGGTTTCTTCTCTTTCGACAGCGTTGCCGACACCTTCACCCATTGCTTCGCTGCCCCGGTCAAAGACCCGAACGGCGTGGCCATTGCGACCCTGTGCATCGTTGCGCCCAGAGCCGATGCCCAAAACAATTACAACGACTATCGCCGGGTATTGATCGAAAGCGCGAACAACCTGGCCCGTCGCATCAACGAATAACCACGGCTGCTCGCGGCCACGCTTGAGGAGTTTGAACATGTCTTCTGCCTTGAATATCGCTGTCGTGGAAAAGGGCGCGGGTCAACCCGGTGCAAACCTGGTGCGCGACATCAGCCTGCCGGCGCTGGTGCTGCACCGCGACGCGCTGGAACACAACATTCGCTGGATGCAGGCATTCGTCAGCGACAGCGGCGCCGAATTGGCCCCTCACGGTAAAACCAGCATGACCCCGGCATTGTTTCGGCGCCAACTGGAAGCGGGCGCCTGGGGTATCACCCTGGCGACGGCCGTGCAGACTCATGCGGCGTATGTTCATGGCGTGCGGCGGGTGTTGATGGCCAATCAGTTGGTCGGCGCGCCGAACATGGCGCTGATTGCCGATTTACTGACAGACCCGACGTTCGACTTCCACTGCATGGTCGATCACCCGGACAACGTCGCCGACCTCGGGGCGTTTTTCGCGGCGCGCGGCCAGCGCTTGAACGTGATGATTGAGTACGGCGTGGTTGGCGGTCGGTGCGGCTGTCGCAGCGAAGCCGACGTGTTGGCCCTGGCCGAAGTGATCAAGGCACAACCGGGCCTGGCGTTGACCGGTATCGAAGGCTACGAAGGGGTGATTCATGGCGATCATGCCGTCAGTGGCATTCGCGAGTTTGCCGACTCGCTGGTGCGCCTCGCGGTGCAACTGCAAGACAACGGCACGTTTGCCATCGACACGCCGATCATCACCGCGTCGGGTTCGGCCTGGTACGACCTGATTGCCGAATCCTTCGAAGCCCGGAACGCCGCTGGCCGTTTCCTCAGCGTGTTGCGCCCCGGCAGTTACGTGGCTCATGACCACGGCATCTACAAAGAAGCGCAATGCTGCGTGCTGGACCGTCGCAGCGATTTGCACGAAGGCCTGCGCCCGGCGCTGGAGGTCTGGGCGCACGTGCAGTCCTTGCCGGAGCCGGGTTTTGCGGTGATCGCCCTGGGCAAGCGTGATGTGGCGTATGACGCCGGGCTGCCGGTGCCATTGCTGCGTTACCGGGCGGGTGTGTTGCCAGCGGTGGGCGACGATGTCAGTGCCTGCAAGGTGACGGCGGTCATGGACCAGCACGCATTCATGACGGTGGCGGCGGGGGTTGAGTTGCGGCTGGGTGACATCATTTCGTTCGGGACTTCCCACCCGTGCCTGACGTTCGACAAGTGGCGCACCGGCCTGCTGGTGGACGCGCAGTTGAATGTCATCGAAAGCATGGAAACCTGTTTTTAGGTTTGAGGCTGCAGCGTGGCTATCGCGAGCAAGCCTCGCTCCCACAGGGATTTGTGAACGACACAGATCCAGTGTGGGAGCGAGCTTGCTCGCGATGACGGCCTGCTAGACAACATTGAATCATCAGAGCCCCCACAATAATGAACACCCTCAGCCCCAACACCCCACGCATCGCGCTGATCGGCGAATGCATGATCGAGTTGCAGCAGCGCGCCGATGGCAGCCTGCAACAGAGCTTCGGCGGCGACACCTTGAACACGGCGGTCTACCTGGCTCGTGAGTTGGGCGCCGGGGCTCGCGTGGATTACGTCACTGCGTTGGGTGATGACAGTTTCAGCGATGCGATGTGCCAGAGCTGGGCGGACGAAGGTATCGGCCTGGCGATGGTTCAGCGTCTGCCGGGGCGTTTGCCCGGTTTGTACTGCATCCAGACCGATTCTTCGGGCGAACGTCGCTTCCTCTATTGGCGCAACGAAGCAGCGGTACGCGATTGCTTCACCACGCCTGCGGCCGCGCCGATTCTGGCAGCACTGCCGGATTACGATGGGCTGTATTTGAGTGGCATCACCCTGGCGGTGCTGGGTGAAACAGGGCGTCGAAAACTGATTGAAACACTGGTCGAGGCGCGTCGGCGGGGGTCGCGGATTGTGTTCGACAACAACTATCGACCGCGCTTGTGGAGCAGCGTCGAGCAGGCCCGCGCGGCCTATCGCGAGGTGTTGCCCTACGTCGATCTGGCACTGCTGACAGTGGACGATGAGCAGGCATCGTTCGGATTTGTCGACACGGCAGCGGTGTTCGCGGCTTATGAACAGATCGGCACTGCGGAAGTGGTGCTCAAGCGCGGCGCCGAGTCGTGCCTCATCCGGTGTGGCGACGAGTCCTTCGAGGTGCCCGCGCAACGTGTCGAACGGGTGGTGGACACCACCGCAGCGGGAGATTCGTTCAGTGCGGCGTACCTGGCCAGTCGTTTGCGGGGCGATCGCCCGGCAGAGGCCGCTGTGGCCGGGCATGCGCTGGCGAGTCGGGTGATTCAGGTGCCGGGGGCGTTGATTCCGAAGTAGGCCGTGAATGGCCGTTTGCTGCACAAGCGGATCGCGGGCAAGCCCGGCTCCCACAGGGTTTGAGGTGCTGCGGCAATCTGCGGCAACACCGTAAAAACCCATGGGCGGGTCAAAGTCCACCCGTCAATCGCGGTAAAACACCTGCACCAGGTGATAACCGAATTTGCTCTTGATCGGGCCATGCACCACCCGCAGCGGCTTCTTGAAAATCACCGCGTCGATAACGCCGACCATTTGCCCGGGACGTACTTCGCCCAGGTCGCCACCGCGTTTGCCGGAGGGGCAGGTGGAGTATTTCTTGGCCAGCACATCGAAGGCCTCGCCCTTGGCGATGCGTTGCTTGAGCTGTTCGGCCTCGTCGGCGGTTTTCACCAGAATATGGCGGGCTTGAGCTTTCATGGGGCAGTTACCTTGTAGCGGTGGTGTCGGCGGGGCGCGATTATGCCTGATATCAACCGGCCTGGCGGATCATGTGGCGAATCTTGCCGGCCAGTAACTCAATGGAAAACGGCTTGGACACCAGGTCCATGCCCTCGTCGAGAAAACCCTGGCGTTCGGCGGCTTTTTCCGCGTAACCGGTCATGAACAGCACTTTGAGACCCGGTCGATACTGACGGGCGATCTCGGCCAACTGTCGGCCATTCATGCCTGGCAGGCCGACATCGGTGATCAGCAGGTCGACCCGAAGCCCGGACTCGATCAAGGGTAACGCGGCCCGGGCGTCCTCGGCCTCGTGGGTGGTGTAACCCAGCTCGTTCAGCACGTTGAGTACCAGCATGCGCACGGCCGGGTCGTCTTCGACCAGCACCACCGACTCACCGGCCGTGGCAAACGGAGGGTCCAGAGTCGCGGGCGTGGCGGGTTTTTCCTGCGGTACGGCGTGCAACCTCGGCAGGTACAGCCGCACGGTGGTGCCTTGGTCGGGCTGACTGCTGAGGGTCACGTGGCCACCCGACTGCTGGGCAAAACCGTAGATCATCGACAGGCCCAGCCCGGTGCCCTGGCCGATGGGTTTGGTGGTGAAGAACGGGTCGAACGCCTTGGCCAGGATGCGCGGGCTCATGCCCGAACCGTTATCGCTGACCCCGAGCATCACGTAATCACCGGCCTTGACCGGTTCCAGCGTGCTGATCTCGGTGCCGTCGAGGTAACTGTTGGCGGTTTCAATCAGCAGTTCACCGCCCTCGGGCATCGCATCGCGGGCGTTGATCACCAGGTTGAGCAGGGCGTTTTCCAATTGACTGGCGTCGGTGTTCACCGGCCACACATCGGTGCCCAGCCGCAGGTTGAGTTCAATGTGCTCGCCCTTGGTGCGCCGGAATAGCTCCTCAAGGGAGCGCACCAGCGTGTTGGGGTCCAGCGGTTGGCGATTGAGCGACTGACGGCGCGAGAACGCCAGCAGCCGATGGGTCAACGCGGCAGCGCGGTTGGCCGAGGACACGGCGGCGTCGGCGAAACGGCCGATTTCGTCGCTGCGGCCATCGGCGATGTAGCGCTGCATCAGGTCGAGGCTGCCGATGATCCCGGTCAGCATGTTGTTGAAATCATGGGCGATGCCGCCGGTGAGCTGGCCCACCGCTTCCATCTTCTGGGCGTGGCGCAATGCGTCTTCGGCCCGTTCGCGTTCAAACATTTCACTTTGCAGGCGCTGGTTGGCTTCGGCCAGGGCCTGGGTTCGCTCGCCGACGCGTTCTTCCAGGGTTTCGTTGAGGTTGCGCAGGGCGGCCTCGGTCTGTTTACGCTCGGTTTCATCGATCACGAAAATGTAGAAACCATTGACCGCGCCGTCGGCACCGAAGCGTGGCAGGTACTTCATCAGCGCGAAGCGCGGGCGACCGTCGCGGTGCGGTGAGTACGCCTCAAAACTGCACGACTTGCCGCTGAGGGCCGCATCGATCTGCTCGGCGCGGGTGGCATAGAGCTCGTCTCCCAGCACTTCGCGGATGCTCTTGCCGTAGAGCTCCTGCGGGGTCATGCCGTACCACTCCAGGTACGCGCTGTTATTGAGGCGGAAGCGCTCCTCACGGTCGACGTAACCGATCAGCACCGGCATGGCGTTGATGATCAGTTGCAGCTCGGTCTGGCTTTGGCGCAGGGCCTGTTCGGTGTGCTTGCGCTCGGTCAGGTCCAGGGCCGCGCCGAGAAACCGGGTCGGCCGACCATGGTGATCCTTGTAGCAGCGCCCTCGGGCGAAGACCCAGCGCACCTCACCGTTGGCCTGCAACAGGCGATACTCCTCGCCGTATTCGGTGCCGTGGGTGATGCAGTGCTTGATGCTGCGGGCGACCATGGCCCGGTCTTCAGGGTGGACGCCGCTCAGGTAGGCGCTGATCGGCAGCTGTCCGGCAAGCGCCGGGTCGATGCTGTGCAACTGCGCGAAGTGAGCGTCGGCAATGAAGCGATCCTCGCCGATGTCCCAATCCCAGGTGCCGACTGCGTCGGTGGCGGCCAGGGCCAGTTGCAGGCGTTCTTCGGTTTCATGCTGGGCCTTGAGGCTGGCGTCGGAGCGTTGCTTGAGTTCCAGGGCGATGCGTCGGCGTTCGTTGGTTTCGATGGCCGTGACCAGAATCCCGGCGACCTGTCCGCGCTCGTCTCGGATGGGGCTGTAGGTCAGGTCCAGCCAGAAATCGGACTCGTGGCCATTGCGTTGCAGGTTGAAGCGTTGTTCGGTGTAGGTACGAACCTGCCCCTGTAGGACTGCGCTGTAGATCGGGTCGGTAAAGTCTTTGAGTTCTGGCCAGACCAGGTGTGTTGGCTGTCCGAAAGCTTGCGGATGCTTGCTGCCCGCGAGCAGGGCGAAGCCATCGTTGTAGATCTGTGTGAGCGCCGGGCCCCACAGCAACAACATTGGCATGGGCGAGTGAATCACGATGTCCATGGCGGTGCGCAGGCTTTGTGGCCAGTGGCTGGCAGCGCCCAACGGGTTGTTGGCCCAGTCCAGGCGAGCAATCAGGGCCTGGGCATCGCTGCCGGAAGGTGATCCGTTCATCAAGGGTTCCTGCGTCAAGTCGGTACGGCGGCCTCTACTATCCTTCAACGGTGTAGACGCATGATGGCGCGAAAAGTCGCGTGATCAGGCGATAACCGATCAATTGAATGCTGCCCGGACGTTTTTTGCCATGGAAATTCACTCGTTGTTGAGAATGCTGGCCAGTCAGGATGGTTCCGATCTGTACCTGTCCACCGGGGCACCGCCCAGCGGTCGTTTCAATGGGGCTCTTCGGCCGCTGACCCGTGAAGCGTTCAAGACCGGGGAGATCGCCGCCATCGCAGCGAGCATTATGGACGCCGAACAGCGCGCCGAGTTCGACCGGGAGCTGGAAATGAACCTGGCGATTTCCCTGGTCGGCATCGGGCGGTTTCGGATCAATATCTTCAAACAGCGCAATGACGTGTCCATCGTCGCCCGCAACATCAAACTTGAGATTCCACGTTTCGAAGACCTCAAATTGCCGCGGGTGCTGCTTGAAACCGTCATGCTCAAGCAGGGCCTGATGCTGTTTGTGGGGGCCACCGATTCTGGCAAATCAACGTCGCTGGCGGCACTGATCGATTACCGCAACCGCCACAGCAGTGGTCACATCATCACCATCGAAGACCCGGTGGAGTACATCCACCGACACCAGAAGTCGATCATCAACCAGCGCGAAGTCGGGGTCGACACCCGAAGCTTTCATGCCGCGCTGAAAAACACCCTGCGCCAGGCACCGGATGTGGTGCTGATCGGCGAAATCCGCGACCGCGAAACCATGGAACACGCCCTGGCGTTTGCCGACACCGGGCATCTGGTGATGTCTACCCTGCATGCCCACAACGCCAACCAGGCGCTGGATCGCATCATCAATTTTTTCCCCGAAGAGCGTCGGCCGCAGTTGCTGATCGACCTGGGCAACAACCTCAAGGCGTTCGTCTCGCAGCGTTTGGTCCGTACCCGCGACGGTCAGCGTCGCGCCGCCGTGGAAGTGATGCTGGGCACGCCGACCATCGCCGACCTGATCCGGCGCAACGAGTTGGGCGAACTCAAGAACATCATTGAAAAGTCTGCGGAGCAGGGTATGCAGACCTTCGATGGCGAGCTTTACAAGTTGGTTGTGGAGGGGGTGGTCAGTGAGAGTGAAGCGTTGAAACATGCGGACTCCGTTAATAATTTGAGGCTGCGGCTGAAACTTGATGTCGAGTCGGCAGCGGTTAAGAAACTACCTCCGGGGGAGTGGGGCTTGATCGAGTGATGGTGTTTTTAGTGTATTTGAAGTGTGAGCTTTATGTGGGTTTTCGTTGCCTGCAATGTTGGCTAATAAGTTGCTGATTGATGGTTTTCTATTTTTGATTAGAGTTCCGTTCTGTTCGATAAAACATTAGAGCTTGATCGGGATATTAATATGAAAATCAGAAACAGTTTGAATGAGTCTGCTGCCTCCGCTACTGAAGATTATTTGTTGTGTGCGCAGGCTGATGAAGTAGATCGCGGGGAACTAATTGGTGAGCTTAAGGCTATTATTAGAGGCCGGCCCGATAAGGACGTCCTTGATTTCTCCAACCGTATTTTCCCGCTGAGGGCGGAATCATCGCTTGGTTATGTACACGAACCTCTCAGTAAACTACTGGGCGATATGCTTAGATTGGAGCAGGTTAAAGCTGTATTTGCCAGAGAGAAAGTAAAGTCCTACTCCCCGCCATTTGTCACCAGTAGTGGCCGTTTTGAGGTCTTGGGACCTCATGGCAGGCTGGATGTCGCTGAACACTTCCATTCCGATCCGGTTGTCGGGCCCCAACTGCGCAATCTGGTAGATGCTGCAAAAGAGACTGGCGGAGAAGTAAGGTCCGGTGGTGGTTATGCCGTCCCATCTCAATGGATGTGCTTTCACGGACTGGAAGTCCCAGAGAACGTGGAGCAGGTTAAAAATTTGCTGCCCTTTCTGGAGTGGAAATGGCCAGCGTCTGATTCCTTTGGCAATTACTGGGAGCAGCTCACGGGCCATGACGGTGAGTCAGTTGTACTGACGCCCCCCCAGTACGCGGAGATTCGTGCACTGACCGTCCGATTTGTGCCCAAGGGCCAGAGCCTGCTCGATACGTTGTACAAGAACGTCCAGCCAGCGCTTTCCGCTCATGTCGATTGGCAGAATGCGAATGAAACGATAGCGCACTTAGTGAGCCATACATTTTCTCAAGAACTGGCCAAACAATACATTGATGAATTGGGTTGGTATGGTTCGGGCGACGGCGAAACTGTAAGCCGGAACGATCTGGCACAACTGCTTATCACGGCAATTCTTCTTGAGCTCAATCCGCTTTTCGGCGTGAATGAGAAGCGAAACAGTTTCGGCACATATGATGTTTATGAGCCGAGGATGTCTGTTGATAAACCACTGTTTAGTATTCGCGAGGACGTGGAACGACACCTCTTGAGTAACCAGCGGGTTTCCAGTGCGATGGCACCCTTGGCGTCGCATTTGCTGTTGGCTGGCATTGCGCCTGGCGTTTTGGTCAAGGATGTGCCTTATGCGCTCATGGCGGGTTCGATAGGTTGGGTGACTTTTTCCCAAGCAGTGGCGTTGGTCGAACTGAGCTCCCCAGGGGGTTCACGCTTCATGACTTATGACCAGGTCATGTGGTTCGCCAGTATGGGTGAGATAAGTTCGTCACTGGCAAAGTTGCAGGGCGTGTTAGCGCTCGAACCCATTATTGACTGGGCTTTAATCAACGAGGTAATTACGCATGAGGCGCTGACGGCATCTGCCAAGGACGCCGCTGAAAGTGCCTTGTCCGCTTATCAAACATATGTAGAGGGCATGGCTCTGGGGGTCAAGGTATTCACGACTCCGCCGCCGTGCCGAAAAAAGATTGCATTGGCAGCTCTGAAAGAGGCAGCACCCGGGTGTGATTTTCTAGAGGTGGCTATGCTCAAGGAACTGAGAGAAAGCCACTGGGACTCACGCAAGATGTCCATGCTCGATCTGCATATGCAAGGTGAGCTGAGCGGTGCAGCATGGGATCGGATGAGCGAGTCTAGCCTCTATGAGGTCTATCCGAGGCTGCTGCAGCTGGCCCCTAATCAACCCAGGTTTGAAGAGCAGGTACGCGAGCATCACAGCAACCTTCATAGGGCACTGGCGGCCAGTATCAAACTGGCAATGTCGAATATGCTGGGCGCACATCGCGACATATTTAAGAATAATGAAGTCACCTTTTTCACCGTCCGCCCATCGGTAAGTAGGCTTGTCGGAGGCTCTGCCGGCAGTGTCGGCCTCACGGGCGCCAATGTTAAACCTTCAAGGCATGTGGAGAACCAAGCGGAAAAAGATGCAGCGACCGGTCGGTACGGGATTGTCATGTGCGTCTCCCTTGGTAATAACCAAGTTCTTTGCTATGAAGTGTTCAAGTTGCAAGGGATCTGCCGGGTCAATACTCACTTGGGCGATGTGATTCAAAAAGCCGGGATAATGCGTATGCCTTCCCGACTGGAATTCAATGGGAGCTTGACGGAAGATATGCCGGCAGTCCCTATGACTCATCCTCGGATCGACCTCGAAAGTTATACCCATGGGATCCTGCCGGACACGGGAATCGTTAGTGATGTGGTTATCGAAAAACTGGGCACTCTGGCAGCGCCGACATCCATGCCCGAGAAAAAACACAGCGCTTATCAACACTTCCTTAACCCTCACCTCAACAGCATCGCGCAGTTCATTGTCACTCATCACCCTTTGGCGAGCGTTGAGGAACTCACTCAGGCGGTCAGTGTACTCACCGAATACGAACGCAAGGGCGTAGTTGTCGATAAGGTGGTGACCTATGTTGTTGATCTGGTCGTACCGTTCAAGAAGTGCATAGAGGATATTGCCTCCGGAGAAAGAAACCGAGTAGTCGATGGGGTATTTGGCTGCATTATGGACGCTGTCGGCATCGTCTTTACAGTCTTTGGGGCTACGACCAAGATCTTGAGCATTGCGTCCAGGACCGTATCCCTGACGTCGAAGGCCGTTAGTCTTGCAAAGTTCGCTTTGAAACTGACGGTATCGGTTTTCAATCCGCTCGACGGTGTACCCGGCGCAGCGTATCGAAGCTCGAAAGCGGTTTTAAAAAGTGGGTTGCAATTGGGGCACGAGGGTGCCCAATTGGTACAGGCGGCAACATCCCAGTTGCGTAGGCTGACAGGCAAAGCCAAGTCTGTGGACCTACTCCAGTCGGCGTACAAGCCCCATCTTGGACAAGGGACGTGGCGCCCTCTAGGCAGTACGGTCGAGGTAGTAAACGTGTGTGCGGTCAGTCAAAAGAACCACTGGTATGCCGTCAGTCGATACGGTAAACCCTGGGGCAAACGACTGGCCAACTTCGACTTCAAGCAAGCGTTCTCTCTACCCGACTTCAGCAGGGCATTACCGGCGGTCCATAGTCGCCAGATTATTCAACAGAGCTTGCCGATAGCACGTCAGAAGATTGATAGCGCAATCTCGGTACTGACGCGGCTGTCCCTCAATCACGAAACCAACCTTGCAATCGGCCTGTTTCTGGGAAGTACGCCTCAGGCACGTGACGACCTGCTCTTCTTCTTGAAAGTCCTCAAAACGGACTTCAATGGCACGTCTGCCAGTAACTTCATTTTGGACAGTGCGAGAGATAACGTGAACGTCATTCAGGTTAATCCGCTCGACTACAACAAATGGAAAGAAGAAATTAAAGTTGGGACGGCAGACCGTAAGTTCTTCAATATCAGTACTGAATATTTGAATAGTCATTATAAATTGGCAGGTTTTAAAAACGCTGCGATCGCCGATGATCTGATTCACGAGATGTTCCGCGCCGGGCCTAACAGGATCGATGTGGTCTCCGCCACAGCAGCGAGTCAGGGGCGCCGAGGCATAGATGTGGCGCCCTTGTTGAACCTTGCTTCAGGTCACTTTCCAAGCTCGACCAGTGGCGCGACTGTTCACTATCATCAACGCGCTAAAGCACTTGTCAATGCTGACTCTTATGCGCTGACAACCGCATTGCTCAGCCAACGGGAAACTGACAATGCTGAGTATTTGGAAAACATTCGCATCATGAGTGCAGCCATTGCAGGCAGCGCAGACGGCCCCATTCAGGGTGAGGTGTTGGTGAATTTTAATACGAACTAAGGCATCTCCCGATGCCGCAGGTCCTCCTGTGGCATCGGCAGTTAATGCCCTGTCCGGAGTGTTTCAATCCTTCAGCTCTGGTCGATCCCGGAACTGCTCCAGCGCCTCGGGATTGGCCAGAGCATCGGTGTTCTTCACCGCCTGCCCATGCACGACATTCCTCACCGCCAGTTCTACCACCTTGCCGCTAATCGTCCGCGGAATATCCGTCACCGCGACAATCTTCGCCGGTATGTGGCGTGGCGTGGTGTTAGCGCGGATCACCTGGCGTATCTGTTGTTCCAGCGCCTCGTTCAGTTCAACGCCGTCGCGCAGTTTCACGAACAGCACCACCCGCACATCGTGTTGCCATTGCTGGCCGATGGCGACCGAGTCCAGCACCTGTTCGACTTTCTCCACCTGCCGGTAGATTTCCGCCGTTCCAATACGCACGCCACCGGGGTTGAGTACGGCGTCGGAGCGGCCATGGATCAGCCAACTGCCGTGGGGCAGTTGTTCGGCGTAGTCGCCCTGGGCCCAGACGCCGGGAAACAGGCTGAAATACGCGGTTCGGAGTTTTTCCCCGGCAGGGTCATTCCAGAAACCGATGGGGATGGCAGGAAAATGCCGGGTGCAGACCAGTTCGCCTTTTTCGCCGATCACCGGCAGACCGGCCTCGTTCCAGACCTCGATGGCCATGCCCAGGCTCTTGCCCTGCATTTCGCCACGGCGCACCGGCAGGACCGGATTGCCCGCCACAAAGCAGGAAATGATGTCGGTGCCGCCGGACATCGACGCCAGGCTGACGTCGCTTTTGAACTCGCGGTAGACGTAGTCGTAACTGTGGGGCGACAAGGCCGAGCCGGTCGAGAGCACACTCTTTAACCGCTCGAATCGATGGCTCAGGCGTGGCTGGATGGCGTTGCTTTCCAGGGTCGCCAGGTATTTGGGGCTGGTGCCGAAAACACTCACTGATTCGCTGTCGATCAGGTCGATCAAGCGTTCCGGGCCCGGATGAAACGGTGAGCCGTCATACAGCACCACGCTGCTGCCGACCGTCAGGGCCGAGACCAGCCAGTTCCACATCATCCAGCCGCAGGTGGTGTAGTAGAACAGTCGGTCGTCAGGCCCGAGGTCGACGTGCAAGCCGTGTTCCTTGAGGTGTTGCAGCAACACGCCGCCGGTGCTGTGGACGATGCATTTGGGCACGCCGGTAGTGCCGCTGGAATAGAGGATGTACAGCGGATGCGCGAACGGCACGGGGACAAACGCGGGGTCGCCACCGGGTACATAACACTCATCCCACAAGGTCACGCGGGCCTGGGTCTTGAAGTCTTCGACCCGGGCGTGTGGCCGTGCGTAAGGCACGATGATCAACTGCTGCAACGACGGTAAACGCTGAAGAATTTCGTTGAGCTTGGCGGTTTGATCGATCGTTTTACCGGCGTAACGGTAGCCGGCGCAGGTGATCAGCACCTTGGGTTCGATCTGGCCGAAGCGGTCGACCACTCCGTGGGTGCCGAAGTCTGGTGAGGAGCAGGACCAGATCGCGCCGAGGCTGGTGGTGGCAAGCATGCCCACCAGGGTTTGCCAGGTGTTGGGCATGCACGCGGCAACCCGGTCGCCGAGGCCGACGCCTGCGGCTTTCAGGCTGTGTTGCAGGCCAGCAACGTGCCGGGCCAGTTCGGCATAGCTCAGTTGTTCGCGTTCGCCGTTTTCGCTGACGGCGATCACGGCGATGGCCTCGTCACGGCGGCGCAGCAGGTGTTCGGCAAAGTTCAGCGTGGCGCCGGGAAACCACTCGGCACTGGGCATGTGCGAGCCTTCACGCAGCACGGTTTCAGGTGGCTGCTCGAAGCGTACATCGAAGAAGTCGACAATGGCCTGCCAGAAGTCTTCGCGCTGATCGATGCTCCACTGATGCAGGGCAGGGTAGTCGGCAATAGCGAGCTGATGACGCTGATTGATGAAGCGCCGGAAGGCTTCCATGCGGGTCTTGCTGATGCGCTCGGCGCTGGGTTGCCAGAGTATTTCGGACATGATTGGCCTCTTGTTTTTCTTATTACACGCTTACTGGCGCTTGTGGCGAGGGAGCTTGCACTCGCTCGGCTGCATAGCAGTCGTAAAATGATGAACGCGTTGCCATTGGAAGACTGCGTCAGCCAGTTTGGGCCCGCTTCGCGGACCAGCGGGAGCAAGCTCCCTCGCCACAGATGTTAACGGGCCTTTTACTGCGCCAACCACCCACCGTCGATGTTCCACGCCGCGCCACGCACCTGGCTGCCGGCCTCGCTGCACAAGAACAGCACCAGTTCACCCAGTTGGGAAGGTGTGACAAATTCCAGCGACGGCTGTTTTTGCGCCAGTAAATCATGTTGCGCCTGTTGAGGGTCGACCCCGGTTGCGGCGCGGTCGTCGATCTGCTTCTGCACCAGCGGAGTCAGTACCCAGCCTGGGCAAATGGCGTTGCAGGTGACGTTGCTGGTGGCGGTTTCCAGGCCGACCACTTTGGTCAGGCCGATTACCCCGTGCTTGGCGGCGACATACGCCGCTTTACCCACCGAGCCGACTTGGCCGTGTACCGAGGCGATGTTGATGATCCGCCCCCAGCCTTTGGCGCGCATGCCCGGCAGGCTCAAGCGGGTGCTGTGAAAGACCGACGACAAGTTGATTGCAATGATCGAGTCCCAGCGTTCCACGGGGAAGTCTTCGACCGCCGACACGTGCTGGATGCCGGCGTTGTTCACCAGGATGTCGACGCCGCCGAACTCGCGCTCGGCGTAGGCGATCATCTCGGCAATCTGCACCGGGTCGCTGACGTCGGCCGGGTGGTGGCCGACCTTGCCGCCAAACTGTTCGACCTGTGCGATCACCGCTGAAACATCGCCGAAACCGTTGAGGATCAGGTTGGCGCCGGCCTTGGCCAGGCTCAATGCGATGCCCAGGCCGATGCCGCTGGTGGAACCGGTGACCAGTGCGGTCTTGCCCGAAAGAGTTGTCATGTATGCCTCACACAATGCCGGTGGCGTAGAAAGTGCCGATGACCACGAAGACCGCCAGGGTCTTGATCAGCGTAATACAGAAAATGTCTTTGTAGGCCTCGCGGTGGGTCAGCCCGGTGACGGCCAGCAAGGTAATCACCGCGCCGTTGTGCGGCAGGGTGTCCATGCCGCCGCTGGCCATGGCCGCGACCCGGTGCAGCACTTCCAGTGGAATGTTGGCCGCATGGGCCGCGGCGATAAAGTCATTGGCCATGGCGGCCAGGGCGATGCTCATGCCGCCCGAAGCCGAGCCGGTAATGCCGGCCAGCAGGGTCACGGTGATGGCTTCGTTGACCAACGGGTTGGGAATGCTTTTCAGCCAGTCGGCCAGCACCAGGAACCCCGGCAGCGAGGCAATGACCGCACCGAAACCGTATTCCGAGGCGGTGTTCATTGCTGCGAGCAGGGCGCCGCTGACCGCGCTTTTACTGCCCTCGGCGAGTTTGCTGCGAATTGCCTGAAAGCCGAACACCAGCACCATGATGATGCCCACCAATAGCGCGGCCTGAACCGCCCAGATCGCGGTGAGTTTGGCGATTTCGGTAGTGACCGGCGCGGTCATGCCCGGCAGGCTGAGGCTGTGGGTCTTGCCGTACCACTGTGGAATCCAGTGGGTGAACAGCAGGTTCATGATGCCCACCATCAACAGCGGCGACAGCGCCAGCCACGGGTTGGGCAGCGTGATGTCGGCAGCGGTTTCCGGCTCGTTGCGCAGGTCTGTGCCGTAGCCTTCGCCACTGCGCTGGGCCTTGTTGCGTTGGCGTTGCAGAAACAGCATGCCGGCGCAGAACACGAAAATCGTGCCGATCAGCCCCAGCCACGGCGCCGCCCAGGCGGTGGTGTTGAAGAAGGTGCTGGGGATGATGTTCTGGATCTGCGGGGTGCCGGGCAGGGCGTCCATGGTGAAGGAAAACGCGCCGAGGGCGATGGTCGCCGGAATCAGCCGCTTCGGGATGTTGCTCTGGCGGAACATTTCCGCGGCAAACGGATACACCGCAAACACCACGACGAACAGCGACACGCCGCCGTAGGTGAGCAGGGCGCAGACCAGCACGATCACCAGCATCGCCTGACGGGTGCCGAGCAGGCGAATCGCCGCCGCGACAATCGAACGCGAGAACCCCGACAGTTCGATCAGCTTGCCGAACACCGCGCCGAGCAGGAACACCGGGAAATACAGTTTGATGAAACCGACCATTTTCTCCATGAACACCCCGGTGAAGGCGGGCGCAACGGCAGAGGGATCGGTGAGCAGGACGGCGCCAAGGGCGGCAATCGGGGCGAAAAGGATAACGCTGTAGCCACGGTACGCAGCAAGCATCAGCAGCGCGAGGGCTGCCAAGGCAATGGTCACACTCATGGTGTGTCTCCTGGGATTGTTATTTTTGTGGGGGCGAATCTTTTGTAGGAAGGGTGTTAGCGAGTTTCGTGCCAGTCGATCAAGTTATTGAAATACAAGGACAACTATCTTTTTTTGTTTGTTATTTGAGTTGTTTGTCTCTGTTTTGAGATATTTATTGGTTGGGATCGCCCCTTCACGAGCAAGCCCACTCCCGCAGGGGGACTTTTGAACGACACAGATCCAGTGTGGGAGCACGCTTGCTCGCGAAGTGTTTGATCTTTTCTACATGTAGAGATGCATATCTCGTTATTGAGACTCTGCCATCCCCAACGCCACCATTTTCTTGTACAGCGTCGAACGCCCCAGCCCCAACCGTGCCGCCGCTTCGATGACCTTGCCGCCGCATTGCGCGAGGGTGTTTTCAATCAACTGCCGGTCAAAGCGTTCACGGGCAACGCTGAAGGTTTCATTGGCAAAGGTTTCGATGACGGCGCTCGCGGCACGTTGCACCGGGACAAAACTGCCGATGGCCGCGCGAATTTCTTGCGCGTCGAGCACCAGGTCATCACTGAGCAGCGCGGCGCGCTCCAGCACGTTGCGCAGCTCGCGAATGTTCCCCGGCCAGGCGTGTTGGCCGAGCAACTCCAGGGCCTGACGGTCGAGTTCATGCTGGCTGCGCAGCTCTTCAAGGATCGCCTCGCTGAGGGCCGGAAGATCGTCGAGGCGCTCGCGCAAGGGCGGAACCTGAATCGGCAGGACGTTGAGGCGGTAATACAAGTCGGCGCGAAACTCGCCGCGCTTGATCGCCGCTTCCAGGTCTGTGGACGTGGCGGCGATGACCCGCACGTCGCTCTGGATCACTTCGTTGGAACCGACCGGTTCGAATTCTTTTTCCTGCAACACCCGCAGCAGTTTGCTTTGCAGCGGCAGCGGCATGTCGCCGATCTCATCGAGAAACAGGGTCCCGCCCTGGGCAATCTGCAATTTGCCGGGGCGGCCCTTGCGGTCGGCGCCGGTGAACGCGCCGGGCGCGGTGCCGAAAAACTCGGCTTCCAGCAACGCCTCGGGAATCGCCGCGCTGTTGATGCTGACAAACGCTTTGTGCGCCCTCGGCGAGGCGCCATGAATCGCCTGGGCCAGCAGCTCTTTGCCGGTGCCGGTTTCGCCCAGCAACAAGACGGGCGACTCGGTACTGGCGCTGCGTCGGGCGCGGCGTTTGACTTCCAGGCTGGCGGCACTGGTGCCGATGAAGTGGGCGAAGGTGTACTTGGCCTGGCGCGCGCGCAACAGCGAGCGGGTGGAGGCCAGTTCTTCCTGCATGCTCAGGTAACGCTTGAGCATCGGCGACAGGCTGCGCAATTCGTCGAACAGCGCAAAACCGATGGCACCGATCACCGCGCCCGCATCGTCGTGGATCGGCAGGCGCATCACCACCAGCGGCTCCTTGGGGGTGTCCTGCATGTCCAGCAGGATCGGCCGGCCGGTGCGCACCACCTCACGCAAGAGGCTGCCCGGGATCACGCTTTCGCAGGGTTTGCCGATGGCTACGTCCGCCGACTCCAGGCCGAAGCGCTTGGCGTAACGCTCGTTCATCCAGACGATGTTCGCGTCGCGGTCGACAATCACGGTGCCTTCGCTGGACTGTTCGATGATCTCGAACAACGAACGGATGGCGAGCATCCGAACACGTTGGTAGTCCTTGAGGCTGTCGGTGGTATTCATGGTTGTCATGTCCGGAATATGTGGTGTCTGTGCGGACGCTTTCGCGAGCAAGCCCGCTCCCACAGGGGATTTGTGAACGACACAGATCAGGTGTGGGAGCAGGCTTGCTCGCGAAGGCCGCGGCACGGTGCAACGGCATGCCGGGGATTATGCCCAGCCCGGATGCGCCGCCGCCAACAGCTCCTTGGTATACGGATGCTGGGGCGCGTCGAACACTTCGTGGCTGGCACCGCGCTCCACGACTTTACCGTCCTTGATCACGATCATGTCGTGGGCCAGGGCGCGGACCACCGACAAGTCATGGCTGATGAACAAGTAGGTCAAGCCGTGTTTCTCCTGGAGCTGGCGGAGCAGGGCGACCACTTGTTTTTGCACCGTGCGGTCCAGGGCCGAGGTCGGTTCGTCGAGCAATATCAGCGCCGGTTTGAGCACCAGTGCGCGGGCAATCGCAATCCGTTGGCGCTGGCCCCCGGAAAATTCGTGGGGGTAGCGATGACGGCTTTGCGGGTCGAGGCCGACTTCTTCCAGCACGCGGATAACCTGAGCCTCGCATTCGGCGGCCGTCGACTGGCTGTGTACTTCCAGACCCTCGCTGATGATCTGCGCCACTGACATGCGTGGGCTGAGGCTGCCAAACGGGTCCTGGAACACCACCTGCATCTGTTTGCGCCACGGCCGCAACTGCTTTTGGTTCAGGCCATCGAGGGCCTGCCCCTGGAAGCGGATGCTGCCTTGGGAGTCGAGCAGGCGCAGGATGGCTTGCCCGAGGGTGGACTTGCCGGAGCCGGATTCGCCGACGATGCCCAGCGTCTTGCCGCGTTGAATACTGAGGCTGATACCGTCCACGGCGTGTAGCCAGGTTTTGCGCTGGAACAACCCGCCGCCCAGCGCAAAACGCACGCTCAGGTCGTCGACTTCCAGCACCGCTTCGCGCTCGTCTCGCGGCAACGCTTCACCTTCCGGCTCGGCGTTCAACAGCACACAACTGTAGGGATGTTTCGGCTGGGTGAAGAGGGTTTCACAGTCGGCCTGTTCGACGATTTCCCCGGCGCGCATCACGCAGACTCGCTGGGCGATGCTGCGCACCAGATTGAGGTCGTGGCTGATCAGCAGCAGCGACATGCCGAGGCGCTGTTGCAGGGACTTGAGCAGCAGCAGGATCTTGCGCTGCACGGTGACGTCGAGTGCGGTGGTCGGTTCGTCGGCGATCAGCAGCTCGGGCTCGCAGGCCAGGGCCATGGCGATCATTACCCGTTGCCGCTGGCCTCCGGAAAGCTGGTGAGGGTAAGCCTTGAGCCGCTCTAGCGGCTTCTGGATGCCCACCAGTTCCAGCAGTTCGAGAATGCGTTTTTGCGCCGCTTTACCGCCGAGCCCCTTGTGCACCAGCAAGGTTTCGCCGATCTGCTTTTCGATGCTGTGCAGTGGGTTGAGGGAGGTCATCGGCTCCTGGAAAATCATCGCGATCCGGTTGCCACGCAGGCTGCGCAAGGTGCGGGTGTCGGCACCGAGCAGCTCCTGGCCCCGGTAGCGAATGCTGCCGTGGGTCTGGGTGCCGCTTTCGGGCAACAATTGCAGGATCGAGTGCGCGGTCACCGATTTACCGGAGCCCGACTCGCCCACCAGCGCCAGGCACTCACCGGGGCGGATATCCAGGCACAGGTTGCGCACCACGGTCTGGCCACTGAAGGCGACGCTGAGGTTGCGGATTTCGATCAGGTTGTCGCTCATGTCCACGTCCTGCTTCATGCCCGCGGATCGAAAGCGTCTCGCAACGCCTCGCCGATAAACACCAGTAGAGAAAGAATCAACGCCAGGGTGAAAAATGCCGTCAGGCCGAGCCACGGCGCTTGCAGGTTCTGTTTGCCCTGGCCGATCAACTCGCCCAGCGACGCACTGCCCGCGGGCATGCCGAAGCCCAGGAAATCCAGCGCGGTAAGCGTGGAGATCGCCCCGGTGAGGATGAATGGCAGGTAGCTCAACGTGGCGTTCATGGCGTTCGGCAGAATGTGCCGCACGATCACCTTGCGGTCAGTCAGGCCCAATGCCCGGGCGGCTTTGACGTATTCCAGGTTGCGCCCGCGCAGGAACTCGGCACGCACCACGTCCACCAGCGCGAGCCAGGAAAACAGCGCCATGATCCCCAGCAGCCACCAGAAGTTCGGTTCGACGAAACCCGAGAGGATGATCAGCAGGTACAACACCGGCAGCCCCGACCAGACTTCCAGCAAGCGCTGGCCGAGCAGGTCGATCCAGCCGCCGTAGTAACCTTGCAGGGCGCCCGCGGCGATGCCGATCAGCGCACTGATGGCGGTCAGCGCCAGGGCAAACAGTATCGACACGCGTGCACCGAAAATCACCCGTGCCAACACGTCCCGTGCCTGATCGTCGGTGCCGAGCCAGTTGACCTTCGACGGCGGGCTCGGCGTGGGCTGGTTGAGGTCGTAGTTCGGCGTGTCGTCGCTGAACGGGATCGGTGGGAACAGCATCCAGCCACCGTCCTTGTGGATCAGTTTCTGCACGTAGTCACTGCGGTAATCGGCCTGGAACGGCAGTTGGCCGCCAAACTCCAGTTCGGTGTAGCGCTTGAACGCGGGGAAGTACAACGACCCCTGATAGCTGAGCACCAGCGGTTTGTCGTTGGCGATCAGTTCACCGCCCAGGGTCAGGATGAACAAACCGATGAACAGCCACAGCGACCACCAGCCGCGACGGTTTTTCTTGAAACGTTCGAAGCGTCGACGCGCCAACGGCGAAAGATTGAGCATCAGGCGTTCCTCGCGGCGAAGTCGATGCGCGGGTCGACCAGGGTGTAGCAGAGGTCGCCGATGAGTTTTATCAGCAGCCCAAACAGGGTGAAGATGAACAGCGAGCCGAACACCACCGGGTAGTCCCGCGAAACGGCGGCCTCGTAACTCATGCGTCCCAGGCCATCGAGGGAGAAAATCACTTCGATCAGCAAGGATCCGGCGAAAAACACGCTGATAAACGCCTGGGGAATCCCCGACACCACCAGCAGCATCGCGTTGCGAAACACATGCCCGTACAGCACCCGGCGTTCGCTCAAGCCTTTGGCCCGGGCGGTGACCACATACTGGCGGGTGATTTCGTTGAGAAACGAGTTCTTGGTCAGAATGGTCAGGGTGGCGAAACCGCCGATCACCAGCGACGTCACCGGCAGCACCAGGTGCCAGAAGTAGTCGGCGATTTTCCCGAGGGTGGACAGTTGCTCGAAGTTTTCCGACACCAGCCCGCGCACGGGAAACCAGTTCAACGATGTGCCGCCGGCAAACACGACGATCAAAAACATGGCGAACAGAAACGCCGGCATGGCGTAGCCGATGATGATCGCGGTGCTGCTCCAGATATCGAAATGGCTGCCGTGATGCACCGCTTTGCGAATGCCCAACGGGATCGACACCAGGTAGGTGATGAGCGTGGCCCAGAGCCCGAGGGAAATGGTCACCGGCATCTTTTCCAGGATCAGGTCGGTGACAGTCGCGCCGCGAAAGAAGCTTTTGCCGAAGTCCAGTCGTGCGTAGCTCTTGAGCATCAGCCACAGGCGTTCCGGCGCCGGTTTATCAAAGCCGTACTGTTTTTCGATGTCTTTGATCAGTTGCGGGTCGAGGCCGCGACTGGCACGCGCCCCCCCGCTCACGGCTTCGCCGGAAGTGCCGAGGCCACCGCCGCCGATCCCTTGCAGGCGGGCGATGGCTTGCTCCACCGGGCCGCCGGGTGCGGCCTGCACAATGGCGAAGTTGACCAGCAGAATAATCACCAGGGTTGGAATGATCAGCAGCAAACGCCGCAGCACGTAAGCGAGCATCAGTGCGGTCCTCCGGGTTTGCCACGGCTGATGCGCTCGGCGGCCATTTGTTCATTGGTCAGTGGCGTGCTGCTCATTTCCCACCAGCTTTCGATGGATTCATCATTGCTCGCCTGCACGGCCGGGATACCGAAGCGGTTCCACCAGACGGTGGATGTGCCGGGCGGGTAGTAATTGGGAATCCAGTAGTAGTTCCATTGCAGCACCCGGTCCAGCGCATGGGCGTAGCGCAGCATGTCGGCTTGGGTGGTGGCTTTCACCAGCCCGGTGATCAGGGTGTCGACGGCCGGGTTTTGCAGGACCATGTAGTTGCTGGCGCCGGGGTCGTTGGCCGCTGCCGAGCCAAAGTAGCTGTACAGCTCCAGCCCCGGCGAGGTGGTCACGGCGTAACCGGTGACGATCATGTCGTAGTCGCGGCTCATCACCCGGTTTACGTATTGCGAAGAGTCGATGCGCCGGATCTCCAGGGTGATGCCGATCTGCGCCAGCGTACGTTTGTACGGCAACAGTAGGCGCTCGATGCCACCCTGGGTGTTGAGGAAGGTAAAGGTCAGCGGCTCTCCTGCGGCATTGACCAACCGGTCGCCGTCGGGTTTCCAGCCCGCCTGCTCAAGCAGTGCCAGGGCCTGCAGCTGTTTGTCGCGGACATTGCCGCTGCCGTCGGTCTTCGGCGCTTCGAACACCTGGGTGAAGACTTCGTCCGGAACCTGCCCGCGCAGCGGTTCGAGAATGGCCAGTTCAGCCGCATCGGGCAACTGCCGGGCGGCCAGTATGGTGTTGGAAAAAACGCTCTGCTGGCGGATATAGAGGTCACGCATCATCTGCCGGTTGCTCCACTCGAAGTCCCATAGCATGGCCAGTGCCTGACGCACGCGGCGGTCCTGGAACATCGGTTTTTGCAGGTTGAACACATACCCCTGCGCCGGTTGCGGAGCTTCTTTGGCCAAGTGAGCCCTTTGCAGGCGACCGTCGTTCAATTGCGGACCGTCATAACCGATGGAGTAGCCGGTGGCGGAGAACTCTCGGTTGTAATCGTAAGCGCCGCCGCGCAGCACCTGGCGGGCCACATCGGTGTCGCCGAAGTACTCGATGCTGAAATGGTCGAAGTTGTAGAGGCCACGGCTGACGGGCAAATCCTTGCCCCACCAGTCAGCGTTGCGTTCGAAGGTGATGCTGCGTCCGGAATCGATCTTGCCGACCCGATACGGGCCGCTGCCCAGTGGGGCTTCGTAGCCACCGCCGTTGGCGAAGTCGCGGGTTTTCCACCAGTGCTCGGGAAACACCGGCAGGGTGGCGATGTCCAGGGGCAGGGTGCGGTTCTCGTTGCTCTTGAAGTCAAAGCGCACGGTGCGCTCCGATTCCACCTCG
Source organism: Pseudomonas purpurea (assembly GCF_039908635.1). NCBI lineage: Bacteria > Pseudomonadati > Pseudomonadota > Gammaproteobacteria > Pseudomonadales > Pseudomonadaceae > Pseudomonas > Pseudomonas purpurea. Next base: position 3,462,400 of record NZ_CP150918.1, on the reverse strand, counting down.
ACGCCTTTGACGTCGGCGAACTGGGTGCGATAGCGCAGGCTGCCCTGGGTCATCAGCAGGTTAAAGGTGTAGCGCACGTCTTCGGCGGTGATCGGCGTGCCGTCGGCAAACTGCGCCTTGGGGTCGAGATAGAAACGCAGCGATAGACCATCGTCGGCGCGCTCCATTTTTTCCGCGACCAGGCCGTACACGGTGTAGGGCTCATCCTGAGAGCGCTGCGCCAGCGGCGAGTAGAGCATGCCGTCGAGCTGGGACACGCCGATACCCTTGTCGATGTAGGGCAGTACATGGTCGAAATGTCCGATCTCGATGGCCGAGCGGCGCATGCTGCCACCCTTGGGGGCCCGCACATTGGTGTAGTCGAAGTGACTGAAACCCGCCGGGTACTTGGCCGGTTCGCCGTATACCGTCAGGGCGTGTTCAGGCGCGGCAGCCGCGGATTGAAAACCCGGTAACAAGGCCAGAGCGGTGAAGAGCAGTGAGGGAAAAAGCAATCGCATTGTCAACCTTGGGGCGCAAGTCTCGATGACGGGTCGATGTGGGTGAGGCCACGAGATTGTCGGCCAGTTAACCACATTGGCCTGTAGTCGGGGGATTCGGTGCGTGCCGGAAAACCCTGCACCTGTAATTTCTGACAGTAGACAAGATCGTTGGGGAGAGAGCCTGCTAGGCGAGGTGTGTTGCTCAGTTGTCACCTCAGTATGTAACCGGATTATTTCAAAGAAGGAGTCATGTAATGAGCGATCAGCCGGTGTATCCCGTTCCTCGAATCAAGGAAGCCCACGGAAATACGGTTTTTTCTAGATATGTGAGCAATGTCCTTACAGTTGAAGTTGATATGTGGGAGGGGGCAGAAGTTAGGCAGCGGTACTATGTGTGGCTTTACGGTCGCCATGGTGGCTCGGATCATGAAAGGCGAATGATTTACAGTGAGATACTGACACGCAGAGATATCGATAATGGGAAATTGGAAATAAGTGTGCCCGAGAGGGTTTACGGCGGGCTTATGGATCAGAAGGCATTCAGTATTGGATTTGGAGTTGGATTTAATGGGGGCGGTGAGGAGGAGGCAACGAAATTTACTTATTTTGGCAGTTATATGTTGGTTAAGGATACTTATAATGACAAGACGGATTTTCGCGCAGATAACTTAGGTGGGTGGGTGCCCGGCCCTGATGTAAACCCGGCCGATCTGACGTTCGAAACGGTTGACGGCAAGAGATGCCTGCACTATCCCGTACAAAGTGATATGCGTCATAGGGTAATTCTGTACAAGGATTTCAATTTGGTTCCGGGGCGGCGATATTTTTTTAATGCAACTTTTTCCGCTCCGGGCGTGAAGCCCCAGATGGGGGTTGTCGTTTATCTTCGTGAGGGTAACAAAGTCGCAACGGCGTCACTGTATGCCAGTCATGTGTTCTATTCGGAAGGAGGAGGTGTAACAGCGAGATCTTCCACTGTTCGCCTGGCGATAGTTGCCGATAATCAGGGGGCGCTGGTGTCTCGTGAACTCAATATTTCTGACATTGCTCTTTATGAGTTTGACAGTGATAGATGGTGGGATCCTGAGTGGGATCTAGAGTGGGACTCTGAAAGTTATCCTCCTGCAAAGGACGCAGAAAGTGAACTCTTGAGTGTGTGATGCGGTAAAGGCAGTCGATAAAACGCCGCGGGTCTTTGAAGATGAGCGGCGTTTTTTAGTTGTGTCATACGGGGGCAAGAAGCGCGCAGACAGTATCGGTTCGATCAGTCCTGACGGCTGGTCACTTCCAGCAGGTGGTAACCGAACTGGGTTTTCACCGGACCTTGCACGGTGTTGACTGGTGCGCTGAAGACCACGGTGTCGAACTCCTTGACCATCTGGCCCCGGGCCGAACGAGCCAAGGTTGCCGCCGTCACGGCTGGATGGGCAGGTGGAGTTGGCTTTGGCGATTTCAGCGAAATCAGCGCCGCCTTCGATTTGGGCTTTCAGTTCGTTGCACTTGGCTTCGCTGGCAACCAGGATGTGACGGGCAGTGGCTTTGGCCATGGGGGATTCTCCATTCAACGGGCAATAAAGTGCTGAGCCTACCGGATTCAGTGGGCTATTTCTCGCCAAAGTTCCGTCGGCCGTGACCGGGCGTCGCGTCTTGCAGGGTCACGCCGTGCCTGCACGCTCGGATCTTCACTTACAGCCCGGCATTCTTTAGTCGTTCGGCGTGGGCGACATACAGCTCCACCGGGTCGATACCTTTGCGCACCAGGCCGGCCGTCTGGTTCAGGCTGTCCAGATGATCCAGCGGATAATCAGAACGCAGGACTTTGCCCAGGTGCGAGCTGTAGCGACCGACCAACCCGTCGTTTTCTTGCGCTTCGCTGATGAAGTAGGCGCTGAACGCCCGACAGATCTGGTGAAGCGGATCCACACTGTTAACGCCTTCGTCCAGCAGGCTACCCTGGACGGTCCCGCTCCAGGAGTAGTAATGCACGCCATTGACCTGCTCAGGCCCTTCGCCACCCCAGGTGGCTGGCAAGCCTTGCGGGTATTTGGCGTTGAAAGTCGCCACGCCCTCGGTGGTCAATGCATTGAGTGAAGCAACGGCGTGTTGCGGGAGTTGTGGATGGCCGCTGAGCAATGACAGGAAATCGGCGAAAAGGGTGACGACGGCCGAGGCAACGTGTTCAGGCAAGCTTCCGGGTCGCAAGGCTTTGCGTAAGAAATCAGCAAGTTCCGAGCCATGGTTCGGTCCACTGACCGAGGTGACCGAGGCGACGACTTGCGGCGCCATTGCGGCGGCATAACGGGCAGTCAATGCGCCTTGGCTATGGCCGATCAGGTTGACCTTCCCGGCGCCGGTCCCGGCCAGCACCCGGTCGATCTGCACCAGCAATTGCTCGCCGCGCACTTCGTTGCAATGGGTGGCCGACAGGTATGGGACGAACACCCGCACGCCAGCGTTCCTCAGCGCTTGCTTGATGCCATGGAAAATCTCGAAGTGGCCGATGCGTTCAAATCCGAAGAGACCGTGGATCAGGAGAACAGGGTATTGGGTCGTTGCATTCCGTTGCATGATTTTTCCTTCCTGGGTGCCGTTCTGAATGGGCGTTGAGTCCTCACTCTAATGCAGGTGGTCGTCTTGGCGATGTCTGAAAAGACCGCTGTAAGGGGTTGAAACGAGAGTAAAAATTGTGGGGCGATTCGGATGTCCATGAGGCATTACTCGGATGTTCGAGCGTCTTTTATCCTGCCCGCCGCGGACTTCAATGCAGTGTCTGACGCCCTGCGGTGCTTTCACGTGTTCGTGTTGGTGGGACGTCTGACAGTCCGGTCTGACGTTTCAAGCGGCAATAGAATGCATGCCGCGATGTTGAACGCCGCGATGCAAGAGGCGATTGGCCTCGGGATGAGTCTTGGCCAGCAGGCCCCGCTCTGGTCTGGAGGCGGGGCGTTTGAGGGGCGGGTTGCGATCAGGCGGGCAGTGATGCGCTACGTCGTTGTCGATGCAGGGCCAGGCTCGCGGTGTGCAGCAACCGTTCGGTGGCCTCCCAGCCCAGGCACCCATCGGTCACCGAAACCCCGTAGCGCAGGTTTGCGCTCAGCGGCTGGCAGCCGTCGAACAGGTGGCCCTCGAGCATCATGCCGACCAATGAGCGGTCACCTTGCAGGCGTTGTTCCAGAACGTCGTTGAACACGGCCGGTTGGCGCAAGGGGTCCTTGGCACTGTTGGCGTGGCTGCAATCGACCATGATCCGCGACGGTATCGCCAGTTTGCGCAAGTCCTGATTGATCCGGGCGATGCTCTGGCGATCGTAGTTCGGCCCCTGGTGACCGCCGCGCAGCACCAGGTGGGTGTCGGGGTTGCCCTGGGTCTGGATGATCGCCGGATGGCCCTGACTGTCGACACCGAAGTGTCGATGAGGGTGAGCGGCCGAGCGCATGGCATCGCAGGCGACAGATACGCCACCGTCGGTGCCATTCTTGAAGCCCACGGGCATGCCGAGGCCACTGGCCATTTCGCGATGAATCTGCGATTCGGTGGTACGCGCGCCAATGGCCACCCAGCTCAGCAGGTCGTCGAAGTAGCCGGCCGCCATCGGTTGCAGTAGCTCGGTGGCAATGGGCAGGCCCCGGCGCAGCATTTCACGCATCAACTCGCGAGACAGGGTCAGGCCGGCGGCCATGTCGTCGCTGCCATCGAGTCGTGGGTCGTAGGCCAGGCCTTTCCAGCCGACCGTGGTCCGGGGTTTTTCGACGTAGGCACGCATCACCAGCAGCATGTCATCGCTGACGTCGGCGGCCAGGCGTGCGAGCTTGTCGGCGTATTCGAGGGCGGATTCAGGGTCGTGAAGTGAGCAGGGGCCCACGATCACCAGGAGGCGAGCGTCCTGGCCTTCGAGGATGGCGCGCACCGCTTGGCGATGGGCGGCCACTTGCTGGGTCAGGAGCAAGTTGAGCGGTATTTGATGTTTGAGCTCCAGGGCGCTTGGCAGACGCAAGGTCAGTGCCTCATTGGCAGGGCTCAGGGTGGACAGCGGCAGTGCGGATACGGATGAGTTCATGTTCGGGCTTCCTGGGCTGGCGGCGGGTTTCGTTCCCGCGCGCTCGGCCCTACTGGGGTGTTCGACAATTGGCCGGATTGGCTGCGTGTGTTTGCTTGCCACCTGCGGGTGACCGATCGGAGGCGGCAGGCTGTCCCGAGCGGAAGCTGCTAAATCGCCAGGCGCAAAAGCTGTCGTGACGGTAATAAGTGGCGTAGTTCATGGTGATTCCTCGATTCGTTGTGATGACGCAAAAAGTGTTCAGGGCTGAAAAAACAAAACCCCCGGTCGGGAAGCCGACCGGGGGTTGAGAATTCTCTGGTGGCGACCCGTCTGAAGTGGGCGCCGTGTGGGTATCAGGCGCGCCAGTGGCTAAACCAATACCCAAAATAAAAGCTCGCCGGTGCGCAAACGTCGTTTACCCGGGCAGCCGTCACCGAGCGCGGGGCGCTGAGAGGTTGACGCTGTAAGAGGGTAGTGGACATGGTCTGGCTCCGATGAATGCGCCGAGCTTACTAGAGGCCCGTAGTCAGGTTCAATCAGAAATTACTATCGGAGCCAGGGCTGCTTTCTATCCCGGGGTTTGTGACAAACTCCGCGCACTTCAAATCCGTCAGCAAGGACCGACCATGACGAACCTGTGCATCGCCGCCGCGCAATCGATTTCCCTCGCCGGGGATCTGCTGGCCAACATCGCCCGGCATCAATGCTATATCGAGGCTGCCGCCGTGCAGGGCGTGCAGTTGCTGGTCTTCCCTGAATTGTCGTTGACTGGCTATGAGCGAGGTCTGGCCGCGCAACTGGCCATCGCGCCGCAGGACCCGGTCTTACAGCCGTTGCGTGACTTCGCGCAGGAAATGGGTGTGACTGCGGTCGTGGGTATGCCGATTCGGTTGTCAGCCGATTCCCCGGTCCTGATCGGTGCACTGGTGCTGGCCGCCGATGGATCGTTGGCGGTCTACACCAAGCAGAACCTGCATGCCGGTGAAGAAGTGGCGTTTGCCGCCGGGACCGGTGGGTCGATGTTGACCTTGGGTCATGATCGGATCTCTCTTGCCGTGTGTGCAGACTTTTCCCACGCCAGCCATGCACGTAATGCTGCAAAGATGGGGGCTGACGTCTACGCTGCGAGTGTTTTGATCACCGAAGGTGGCTACGCCCCTGACACGGCGTTGTTGCAAGGTTATGCGCTCGAACATTCCATGGCAGTGCTGATGGCTAACCACGGCGGTGTGACGGGTGGCTGGGAGTCGGCAGGACGCAGCGCGATCTGGGCACCGGACGGTTCGCTGATCGTCGCCGCCCCTGGCGTTGGTGATGCACTGGTCGTTGCGCGCCGCAATCGTGAGGGCTGGAGCGGGCAGGTGGTGGATGTTGCCAATGTATGAAGGTGTCGAGAATGGCCTTTGATTTGCAACCGGCGTCTTCGGCGTACCTGGATTTTGCGCGAAAACTGACGTGCGAGACCATGCTGGGTTATTACATTCGGCATGACCTGCTTTGGCAGGACGAGGCCTTTGATGTGGCCTGGGCCGGGCGGGAAAGCTGGCTGGTCCGTCAGGATGGCGTTGTTGTGGGTTATGTCAGCCTCAGTCGCGACGCAAGAGCGCTGTACATTCGTGAATTGCACGTAATTGCGGCCGTTCGCGGCCAGGGCGCCGGGGCCTGGGTGATTGAGGAAGTGCTGCAGATGGCACGCAAGGAGCGCCGTCCGGCCTTGCGGTTGACCGTATTCAAGGACAATCCGGCTCAAGCGCTTTACCAGCGAATGGGATTGCAGGTCGTGGGTGAGGACGAGTGTTTTCTGAGGATGGAACGCGATTGTCGACTTTGACAGGTATCATCGGGGTGCGTCATAGAAGCTTCATGGCGCGCATAAACTTTTTATATAGCGCTTGCCGCTAGGTCTGTCGGGTGCTTTTTGCTAAGGTGTCTGGCAACCAAATAAGACCATATCGCGAGGTGTCTGCTTGATTAGGGTGCTAGTAGTCGATGACCATGATCTCGTTCGTACAGGTATTACACGAATGCTGGCTGACATCGATGGCCTGCAAGTAGTCGGCCAGGCTGAGTCAGGGGAGGAATCCCTGCTGAAGGCGCGTGAGTTGAAGCCCGATGTAGTGTTGATGGACGTCAAGATGCCCGGGATCGGCGGTCTTGAAGCCACGCGCAAATTGCTGCGCAGTCATCCAGACATCAAAGTTGTGGCGGTCACGGTGTGTGAAGAGGATCCTTTTCCTACACGACTGCTACAGGCCGGTGCCGCGGGCTATCTGACAAAAGGCGCTGCATTGGCGGAGATGGTCCAGGCCATTCGCCTGGTTTTCGCCGGGCAACGCTACATCAGCCCGCAGATTGCCCAGCAACTGGCTATCAAGTCGTTCCAGCCGACCAACGATTCGCCATTCGATGCACTGTCGGAACGAGAAATACAGATTGCGCTGATGATTGTCGGCTGTCAGAAGGTTCAGATCATTTCTGACAAGCTGTGTCTGTCGCCCAAAACCGTCAATACCTACCGTTACCGCATTTTCGAGAAGCTTTCGATCAGCAGCGATGTTGAATTGACGTTGCTGGCGGTTCGTCACGGCATGGTTGATGCCAGCCTCTGACAATGACTGACCTGTTCGATCCAAGCGCCTTCCTGGCAACGTGCAGTGGGCGCCCTGGTGTGTATCGCATGTTCGACAGCGATGCGCGCCTGTTGTACGTCGGCAAGGCCAAGAACCTCAAGAAGCGCCTGGCGAGTTACTTTCGCAAGACCGGGCTGGCCCCGAAAACCGCAGCGTTGGTGGGGCGCATTGCGCAGATCGAAACAACGATTACCGCCAATGAAACGGAAGCGCTGCTGCTTGAGCAGACGCTGATCAAAGAATGGCGCCCGCCCTACAACATCCTCCTGCGTGACGATAAATCCTATCCGTACGTGTTTCTGTCGGATGGTGAGTTCCCGCGATTGAGCATTCATCGTGGTGCGAAAAAGGCCAAAGGCAAGTATTTCGGACCTTACCCGAGCGTGGGTGCGATTCGTGAAAGCCTGAGCCTGCTGCAAAAGACCTTTTTCGTTCGTCAATGCGAAGACAGCTATTACAAGAACCGCACGCGGCCCTGCCTGCAATATCAGATCAAACGGTGCAAGGCACCTTGCGTGGGGCTGGTCGAGCCTGATGTGTACGCCGAAGATGTGCGGCACTCGGTCATGTTTCTCGAAGGTCGCAGCAATGCGCTGACCGATGAACTGTCTGCGGGCATGGAGGCGGCGGCCAGTACCCTGGATTTCGAGCGGGCGGCGGAGCTGCGTGACCAGATATCCCTGCTGCGACGGGTGCAGGATCAGCAGAGCATGGAGGGCGGCACCGGTGATGTCGATGTGATTGCGGCCTTCATCAACCCGGGCGGTGCCTGCGTACATCTGATCAGTGTGCGCGGCGGACGCGTGCTGGGCAGCAAGAACTTCTTTCCGCAGGTGGGTATTGAAGAGGACGTCGCCGAAGTCATGGCGGCGTTTCTGGGGCAATATTTCATCAGCAGCCCTGAGCGCGATTTGCCGAGTGAGCTGATCGTCAACGTGGTCCACGAAGACTTTCCGACCCTGATAGCGGCCATCGAAGAGCTTCGTGGTCGTGAGTTGACCATCAGTCACCGGGTTCGCGGCACACGGGCGCGCTGGCAGCAACTGGCCGTGACCAACGCCGAGCAGGCGCTTGGGGCGCGGTTGGCCAATCGGCAGCACGTTGCTGCGCGGTTCGATGCCTTGGCCGAGGTGCTGAACCTGGATGAGCCGCCGCAACGCCTCGAGTGCTATGACATCAGTCACTCAAGCGGCGAAGCGACGGTGGCCTCGTGTGTGGTGTTCGGTCCGGAAGGGCCGATCAAGTCCGACTACCGGCGTTACAACATCGAAGGGGTGACCCCTGGCGATGACTATGCGGCCATGCATCAGGCACTGACCCGACGCTTCAGCAAGCTGAAGGGCGGGGAGGGCAAGCTGCCGGACATTTTGCTGGTGGACGGTGGCAAGGGGCAGTTGTCGATGGCCAGGGATGTGCTCAATGAGTTGGCGGTGCCCGATCTGATTCTGTTGGGTGTGGCCAAGGGCGCAACGCGTAAGGCCGGTTTTGAAACGCTGTACCTCAACGATGCCGCCCATGAATTCACCTTGCGCGGGGACTCGCCGGCGCTGCACTTGATCCAGCAGATCCGCGATGAGGCCCACCGATTCGCGATTACCGGGCACCGCGCGCGGCGTGGCAAGACGCGTCGTACATCAACACTTGAAGGGGTTGCCGGGGTAGGACCCACCCGTCGACGTGATCTGCTGAAACATTTTGGTGGATTGCAGGAGCTGTCTCGTGCAAGCATCGAAGAGATCGCCAAAGCCCCCGGGATCAGTAAAAAGCTCGCTGAGTCGATTTATGCAAACCTGCATAGCGAGTAGAATGCTTTTTCACCTCGTAGCCAGTTGTGCCGATGAATATCCCTAATCTGATCACCGTTCTACGCGTCCTGCTTATCCCGATTTTCATTTTGCTGTTCTATCTGCCGTATCAATGGAGCTATGTAGCGTCCAGTTCGGTCTTCGCGTTCGCCGCGGCTACGGACTGGCTGGATGGTTATCTGGCGCGCCGCCTTGAGCAAAGCACGCCGTTTGGCGCGTTTCTCGATCCGGTGGCAGACAAATTGATGGTCGCGGTCGCGCTGGTGCTGCTGGTACAAGAGCACGGCAACCTTTGGCTGACATTGCCGGCAGCGGTGATCATCGGTCGGGAGATCGTCATCTCTGCCCTTCGGGAGTGGATGGCAGAACTGGGCGCCCGTGCGCATGTTGCAGTGTCGAACCTGGGTAAATGGAAAACCGCTGCACAAATGCTGGCGCTGGTGATTCTGCTGGCCAATCCGTCGGACTTCAGCTTCTGGGTCCTGGTGGGTTATGCGTTGCTGCTGGTGTCTGCGGGCCTGACTTTGTGGTCCATGATCCAGTATCTACGCGCTGCCTGGCCGCATCTGAAGACGGATGTGGAAAAGAAATAAAACTTTTTTGAATCAAGGGGTTGACGCATGTTCTAGATTCTATAGAATGTGCCACACCAAGACGCGGGAATAGCTCAGTTGGTAGAGCACGACCTTGCCAAGGTCGGGGTCGCGAGTTCGAGTCTCGTTTCCCGCTCCAAAAAAAGATCTACAGAGTTCTACGGAAGTTTGTAAATCACTGAAAAAAGAGGCTTAGGCCTCTTTTTTTTCGTCTGCGATTTCTAGTGAGGCCGCCTCCTGCTGCGCATGCTGTGTGCATCAGTGAGTACATCGAAATCGGGTCTCGGCCTTAAAGACACTCGTCTGGCGCGTGATCAGGCGCGCAGTTTGGTCGCGAAAGGTATTGATCCTCGCGCCTCTCGAAGAGAGGATCGTCTCACCGCCATGACCGCTGAAGAAAACTCCTTTGCAGCGGTCTTTCTCGCTTGGCGAACTTTTAAGGCGGTAACGTTGAAGGAGGATCGTTAAACCTCGCTTTCTCAGATGGATCGTATCTTCGCCAAGACAGCTTGTCGCGAAAATACATCTGCCGAATTTTGCCCATCATTTTCATGCTGATCACCCTGTGTTCTCCTGCTCAAAAATTGAGAAGAAGCAGTTGAACACCTGGGTCAGTTTTCAGTCGGCAGAACAGCCTTTATTGGGTCAGTTTTCGGTCAGCGGCAACAACTTGGCAGTAACCGCTAAAAATTGATCGAGGCGCCGGACAAAGTCACCGTGCGGCCATATGGCCAAGGGAGATTCGTCGTGCCGTGGCCGAATTGCGCACCCGTGAGGATCGGCACACCGAGGGGTTTCAAAAGATCGAATACCAACTCGCTGGCAGTGTAATCCGCATCAGCAGGCAGATAACACTTCACAAATTCACCCAGCACAATTGCTGATGCACCCTCCAGTGCGCCACTGGCGCACAGCTGGAGGAGGAAACGATCAAGTCGAAAGGCGTGTTCCGTTACATCTTCGAGCATGAGAATCGCACCTTGTGCGCGCAAGGGCCATTCACTACCCGCCAAACTGGCAAGTACGGCGATGTTACCGCCGACCAGTGGCCCTGCAAGGGTTTCCCTCACGGGTTCCAAGGCGTTGTCACATTGAATGACACCCGATGCCTTGGGGTCGTCGAGCAATCCCTGCACGGTCGTGCGTGTTGCCTCATCGACGTCATTCGCCAGGGAAGTGACCATTGGTCCATGAAACAGATTTACGTAGCCATGCAAATACAGATAGTTGAGCAAAGCTGTGGAGTCCGAACTGGCAATGACGGATCTGTCCGTTGCTTTGAGGACAGGCAAGGCAGGGAGGCAGTGCTGGACGCCAAATCCTCCCCTGGCCACCCAGACGACGTCCACTTCGGGATCGGTCAATGCCCAGATCAGATCTTCGGCGCGCTGTGGCGTAGTGCCGGCGGTGTAACGCCACTTCTGGTAGATGTTACGCCCGAGGATAACCCGATGGCCCCAGCTTTGGAGAAGGGCAACTCCTTGAGCAAGGTTTTCCTGATCAGGAATGCCCGAGGGGGCAATTACGGCGATGGTCTTTGCTGTGCTCACAAAAGTTACTCTCTGATCTGTTAATTGGCAGCGCTGTTCAATCCTTTGAACGTCATATGTTCCTCGGACTCGACTCCCCGCGAAGTGATGCTTTTTGGATGCAGTGTGCCATTTCTCCCAGCGCGAGTGCGTTTCGCAGTTCGCACAGACGCACGCCGATGCCCATTTTTTTCTGAATCTCCCATATGAGCTGGGTGAGCAGTAAAGAATGACCGCCAAGCATAAAGAAATCATCGGTCCGGTGCTGTGGACGGGTCGGCAGCAACGCATCCCATATGTCTGCCAGACGGTGCTCCATGTCATTGAGAGGCGCGGGTATCAACGTGGGTAACACTGACGCTGGAGGCGTGGTGACATCAGGGGAAGCGGCAGGGCGGGGATAGTTGATGATCGATTCCGGCATCAACGAGGCGACGCAGGCATCGTCATTGGCGGGCATGCTGGAAAAAACCGACAGGAATCCTTCTGCAATATCCTGAATGGTTTGAGCGTTGAAAACGTTGGACTCGTACTCGATGGTGCATATGAAGTCTTCGCCCTTGTCGCTCACGTTAAGCATCAGTGGGAACTTGGCCTTGCCATTGAAAACATTCATGTTCGGTGTGAAAGGACCTTTGTAGTGGTTTGTCGACACTGATTTCGGTTGGAATTGCAGATAGGTACTGATGAATTCCTCAGCGTCTTCACCTTGCGCCCGGGCCAGCTCAACCCATCGTTCATAGGTTAATTCTCTGTGTTCCAGTGCGTCGAACAACTGATCCCGTGAATGCTGTGTGAAGGACGCAACGGAGTCTTCGGCCGTTGCTCTGACATTGACAACCAACGTATTGATGAAACAGCCAAGGGTATTCGAAAAGCATTGCCCATCCCTGAATGCAGTTGTGGTTGCAATGAAGATGCGTTCCGAACCGGTCAGAAGATGCAATAGCGCACCCCAGACACAAAGGAGTCCACTGAACTCTGTCATATGCTGGCGGCGACACCATCCGCGAAAAGACACGACTGCCTGTTGTTCGATCAGGAATGGATGTTCACGGCCTGTTCTATCCCTGTCGCCACCCTGCAGGGGAGTGTCGTAAGGAAGCGGCAGCGGTTGTGCAGCTCCTGGAATTTGTGTTTTCCAATAGGCCAACAGCCGCTCACGTTTTTGTTCGAACCGCTGAAGCTGCGAAATGGAGTAGTCGCGATATTGGAGTGGCGCCGGGAGGTGCAACGGGCATGACGCGACATGGCTGAAATACAGTGCATCGAGCTCTTGGCACAATAGATTGATTGATCGCTGATCAGTGGCAATGTGGTGAGTCAACAGGATCAATAGATGATCATCGTCCGCGAACTGTCGCAGAAATACCCTGAAGACCGGGCCCGCTTCCAGGTCGATATCAAGCCTGGAGATGTCTGTCGCGATCTGGCTGCAGATGTTTGCGCGTTCCTCGTATGGAACTGCTGAATAGTCGAGTAGTTCCAGTTGCCAGCCTTGCGCCGCTTCGATTTTTTGCCAGACGGTTCCCTGGTCAACGAGATAGCGCGTTCGTAATATTTCATGGCGAATCACCAGGTCTTGTAATGCCGCTTTCATGGCCGTTTGATTCAGCGCGATGCCCAGGCGAATGGCTAGCGTGACGTTGTAGAACGGACTGCGAGGGGAAAGCTGAGTCATGTACCACAGACGCTTTTGAGCGGCGGACGCTGGATAAAGCGCCATGGTCGCAGGCACCGGACAATCGTCGCCGCCGTGGTGGTTGTGGTGCAGGGTGCTCATGGCTGTCCTCCTATCGAAGCGAGCTCCTTCAAAGAGGCCATGACGTCGTCTCGACTCACTCCGAAGTCAACCAGACAGGCAATTTCGTCCACACCAATCGCCGCCATTTTTTTTGCGAATGCCACGCATTTGGCCGGCGTTCCAATGAGTGAGGCGCCTTCGAGGTATCTCGATACAGCATGGTCGACCAATGCGAGGCGGTCTTCATCGTCAAGTTTATTGACCTGCTCGTAGGCCGTGCGAGGGGAGGCAAAATCCAGATGCTCCTGCAGATATCTGGACAAAGCCCCGGCACCAATCGTGGCCACATTAGAGGCGTCAGGATGAATGTAGGTGTGCAACATGACGGTCACCTTCCCGGGTTTTCCATCCAGCGCGGTCCGGTAGACAGTAATGCGTTTGGCAAGGCTTTCGACGTCAAGCGCCAATAGTGCCGTGAGAATATTGAAACCGGCCTCTCCAGCGTCCCTGAAGCTTTGTTCGCTCTCGGACGCAGTGATCCAGATCGGTAGCTCGGCTTGTTGGGGGCGGGGCAATGGATGGGCTTTTGTATGGCGTCCCAGGCCGTCATCTCCTTCAAATGCCTTACCGCGCCACAGCTCGCGCAATTCGCGCAATGCTCGTGGCAGTTGCACGCGTCGATCGGCGAATCTGGAGGGTGCCAGAAGAAAATCGGTGGGATGAAAGCCAGGTGCGATGGCCATCCCGACGCGGCCGCCTGACAAATTGTCGACGACGGACCATTGCTCGAAAATTTCCAGCGGAGTGTGCAAGGGCAACACAATACTGCCCGCGCGGATGGCCAAGCGTTGGGTCACCATCGCCAAGGCACCGGCCAGGACGGAGGGGGCGGGGAACAAACCGCCAAACTTGTGAAAGTGTCGCTCAGGCACCCATACGGCTTCGAAGTTGCTCTCATCTGCAAATCTGGCGGCGTCGAGGAGCAATGTGTAAGTGTCGGGTTGCGCTTGAGCGGCTGCTTCGCCCGAAAAGAAAAAGAGGCTGAAACGCGGTAGTTTCTCCGTGTCAGGGGCGGGAAGCTCCTGTTCACCAGGATCACCCAGTGTCGGGGTTGAACACGGTGCGCATGTTACCAGGCAGTCATCGTTGCCCCGCGAGGCAGTTTTCTCCAGAGCACACGCTAGATCGCATACGGTAGGGGCATGGAGAAATGTGCGCAATGAAATGCGAACGCCAGTCAGTTTCTCCAAACGGTCCATTACATCCAGTGCCGTCAGCGAACAGCCGCCCAAGTCGAAAAAGTTCTCTGAATTCCCTATCTGGGAAATCTGTAGTACTTCACTGAAGCTGTCGCGAACCAGCGTTTCCCAAGAGCCGGTGAATGGCTCAATGCCCTTTACCATTGCGGTGTGCGATGTTGACTCGCTGTAGAGGGGGGCTGCGGTTTCCCCTACCCATGACTGACTGTATGCAGGTGGTAAAAAAGGAGCGCGATTGAGGGGCGCAGCTGGCAAAGGCTCCGTGCGAACATCCATCCCTTCGTACAGCAAAGACCAATTGATCGGGGCGCCGTTTGTCCATGCCGAGGCGACGATTTTCAGCAATTGCGCCAATACATCAGGCGTGTCCATCTCGATTGTCAGTGACGCGTGAAGCATATCCAGCCGCATCAATGGATTTGTGTTTTGCGCGAAGGGGTGACTAGCTGACTCAGCTGGGAGTCGATGACTGAAGCTGTCCTTCCAGTATCCAGGCGTGCGCCACAGGTGCTCCGGCACGATTTTGCCATCGAGGTCGTTCCAGCCGGGGCTGGCGGATGCGCTAATGTCATCGAGTAACTGGCGCACCTGATTCGCGGGCGCATCGTGTGCGGCGAGCAGAACCAGCCGCGCGCTGTCCTCAATGCTCAGGGCACCCGACAGGCAGGCGGCAGAACATGCTCCGGCACCCTGTGCGCCCCATGTCGTCACTTGCACTCCCAGCGCAATGAGGGTTCTCGCCATTGATACCTGAACGCAAAATCGCAGCAGATACGGGGTATGGTGCGGATCGCTCCCTGTGGCCGAGGTTACCCTGTCGGCGATGGACAAAAAGTGACGATCGAAGCTGGGTAATGCCTCGCGAAGTTGGTCCAGAGTCTGGATGCAAACATCAGCCTGGTGGGCGAATACAAATGTTGCGTGGAACTGCGCGGGCACCTGAACTGATGTGGCTCCCGCTGTTTTCAAGCGCCGGACCAGCTCGTCTGGCGTGTTGCCCACACAGGCGAAGCGAACCGCTCCAATGGCCGTTCTGTTGGCCAGGCTGTAGGCCACATCTTGTGGTCTGAGTGAGCGCTGAATGCTGCGCTCGCTTATTCGCGATGCATCATTCTGAAGATCGGTCTCACTGGTTGCGGACAATGGGAAAATCAGTGGCCCCTTGTATTGGGGCTGCTTGCAGGTGGCGGGTTCCACATGCTCTTGCAGGACGATATGTGCGTTGGTTCCACCCAGCCCGAACGAACTTACCCCGGCCATTCGGCAACCGCTGACGTGCCAGTCTTCTGCTTTTACAGGCACTGTAAAGCGATCTGCGTAGTGCAGACTCTCCTCATGAAACTGCTTGAATCCCACTTGCGGCGCAATTTTACGATGAGTCAGCGCCAGGACTGTTTTTATGACGCCGGCAATTCCTGCCGCCGCATCAAGATGTCCAATGTTACCTTTGACGCTTCCAATGAAGACCTTGCGTGAGGGCGCTGTACCGGCGGCTTCTTCAAGACCGGCCAGCTCCACCGCATCACCTATGGCGGTCCCGGTGCCGTGGGTTTCTATCAACGATACTTGCTCTGCACTGACGCCGGCGCGCCTACGCGCACGGGTGATGACTTGTGCCTGGCCCGAGGCCGATGGCGTGGAGAAGCCCATTCGGCCTGCACCGTCATTGTTTACCGCACTGCCACGAATGATGGCGTGGACGTGACGCCCCGCCGTGCGCGCAACGCTGAGTCTTTGCAATATCAGAACACCCACACCTTCGCCTCGAACGGTTCCGGTGGCGTTTGCATCAAATGGCAGGCAGCGCCCATCGCGGGACATGATTCCATCGGGGGTATACAGATGCCCTGCGTATTGTGGCCAGCCAATAGAAACGCCGCCGGCGATGGAGATTTCACAGTCGTTTCCGTGCAAGGCCTGGCAGGCAAGGTGCACCGCAACCAATGAACTTGAACAGGCACTTTTGACTGTGATTGCCGGGCCGCTGGCACCAAGTCGATAGGCAACGTTGGCAGCCAGGTGAGCATCGCCGTTGAACACATCGGCGCTATAGGCGCTGACAGACCCAGCCGGCGCATCGCAAGCCTGGCGATAGGCGTTCTGGCTTTGTGCGGCGAACACCCCGATATGTTCATCTCTGGTTCGTTCAAGTCCGGCATCGTCCAGTGCCAGAAAGGCGCACTCCAGAAACTGCCTGTGCTGTGGATCCGTCAGTTGCGCTTGCGCAGGAGTGATGCCAAATGCGCCGGGGTCGAAGTCGGTGGCATCCTGTAGCACCGCACGGAAGGGGACGTATCGGCTGTTATCGATCAGGTCTGCTGCCAACCCTGAGTGCAACAACTCGTCGCGGCGAATGGGCATGATCGATTGCTTTCCTTCGACCAGATTTGTCCAGAACTCGCCAGGGGAGTCTGCGCCCGGGAACCGACACCACATTCCGATAATGGCGATGTCATCTCTTTCTTGATCCATTGGTTGCATACCGTTATCAATCCATTGTTAAGGCGCTGACTGTTGCATGTCCTTGTCGAGCGACGATGAGTCGGGTTTGAGTCGAGATCGTGGTGTGCCTGAACAGATCGGTCACACTCAAAGCCAGATTGAATTCACGATTGAGCTCGCGCTGCAGCGACAGCGTCAGGAGCGAATGCCCGCCGACCTCGAAGAATGTTTTGTTTTCGTCCAGCGCCAGAAGAGTGCCGAGCACCGCCTGCCAAATCGCGTGCACACGCCCATGAACACCAAGGGCCCCGGTTACAGGTGCGTGGTCCGGTTTCGCACTGCCGAGCAAGGCGAGCATTTTTTGCTCGTCCAGCTTGCCGCTGGACCGTAATGGAAAATCGGCAAGTGCCATGATTCGGGAGGGTATTAAATGTGAGGCGAGACGCTCCCTGAGATGGGAAAAGATTGACTCGATGAGATCGGCAGATTCACTTTGCGTGACGACGAATGCGACGATCTCGTCGTTTGCCCTGCACGGGTTGTCCTGGCGGATCAGAACCGCCGCGCGACTGACTTCGCAATGTTCGCGCAGCATGGCCTCGATGCCTGCTGGTTCGACCCTGATCCCTCTAACCTTTGTTTGTAAGTCGCGTCGGCCGAGAAACTCGAGCAGGCCATTTTCGTTCCAGCGCACCAGATCACCCGTCAGGTAGGTGGGTTCGCCAAGGTGTTCGGGGAGCAGACTGTTACAGAAGCCTGTCGTTGAGGTCTGCCCCAGATACCCAGCGCCGACACATGCGCCCAGGAGCATCAATTCGCCGGGGGCACCTCGTGCCACCAGGGCCTGCTGATTGTCCACAACGAAGGCAGATACATTGGGCAGTGGGCGACCAATGGGAATGTAGGCGCCATGGGCGTCGATGATTTCGTGGTAAATGCAACCGATGGTGGCTTCTGTAGGGCCATAGAGGTTGACGATACGGGCTGCCGGAATGAGCGAACGGATACGCCGGGCTGTCGTGCCACTTAACCGCTCGGCTCCAAGGATGATCCAGCGCAGTACCTGCATATGCCTTATTGCCAGACGTGACTGCGTTATCTGGCCCATCAGCGCATCGAGTACGGACGGGACGAAGTCAACCACGGTTACCTTGTAGTCGTTGACCACGCGTGCAAATTCGTCGATATCGAATCGTTCGTTGCGTGTGGGCAGCACGCAGGTCCCGCCCAGGCTCAAAGGCCAGAGTACTTGCCAGACGGCACTATCGAATGTCAGTGGCGTCGTTTGTAGCGTGACGGGGTAACCATTACCGAAAAAAACCGACATCCAGGCGAACCGGTTGAGAATGCCGCGATGTGCGATGACAACTGTTTTTGGGAGGGCAGTGGAACCGGATGTGCTGATCGCATAAATGGGCATATCGCTGTCACTCCACAAGGAGTGCACCCGAGCGCTGCCAGCTTTGTTTTTGATATTCAGGAGGGCGGGGTGCAAGGCGCCTTCATGCTGTTCGATCAGTACATGTGCCTGGATGTCGGTCAGTATTTTGTCCTTCATGGTGTCAGGCCATGAGGGATCGATGGGAACGAATGCTGCGCCGACCATGAGTATCGCAAGCTCGACGACTGCAGGATTAATCAACTCGCAGGCCATGAAAGGAACGAACTCTCCGGGTTCCACGTTCGATTGTTCCAATCGTCGACTCAGGGAGCTTGCCTGTTCCACTAACTCTGAATACGTCAGGTTATGGCGACCGCGAACGGCCCACGCGTTGGCGCGTTTCTTCGCCACACCCAGGATTGAGTCGAGGAGAGTTTGGGGGACAGTGAGTGGCTGACGAGATCCGGCCAGTGGTCCCGTCAACTCCGCACGCTGTTCATGGGGCAGCATTGACGTATGAAGAACAGAGGCCTGAGGCGCACTCAAGAGATTGTGCAAAAGGACCGGTAACTGGGCGGCGATGCGCTCAATCAGTTTCGAGTGCAGTCTGCCTTTGGCTCCATCCAGCAAGAACGTTAGAGCGTGTGCCTGACGCTCGACCGTCAAGGCTATGTCGCCACTTATCGTGCCCGAGTCAGTGCGTACTGGCTCGATCGTCCTGTATTGATCAGCAGACTGCAAAGTGTCGTCATGGAATGAGAACACAGCTTGATACAGGGTACTGCGTCCCGGCTGTCGATTGGGCCGTACCGCGGCCGCGACTTCATGCAGTGGCAGATAAGCCCGGTCGAGGCCATTGGCGACGCGGGTCTGGACAATGCTGCACAGTTCAGAAAAGCCCTGTAAAGGTGCCAGTTCGCAATGAATTGGCACGGTGTTGATCAGGGGGCCCACCACATCGGCTTCGCCTGGCAGGACTCGCAACGAGACCGGCAGGCCGATAATGACTTCGCTGTCATTTGCATAGCGGCATAACACAATCGCAAACAGAGCGATAAGCGCACTGCTGAGCGTAATCGACTGCTCGCTGCAAAATTGTTCGAGCGCCGTGGTTATCGAGGCATCAATATCTACGCTGCGGCGAATGCTTTCCGTGCCCGGCACTAACCCTTTGGCGTCTGTCAGCGGAAGGTCGAGCAGGGTTTTTGCATGGCGAAGATGCTCTGTCCAGTACGTTATGGCGCCGGCATCCCGAGCCTGTTGGGCCGCTGCTTCAAGGCGTCTGCGTGAATCATCGAAAGTCGGGGGCGGGAGGCTGACCTGTTGCGGGATCAGGCCGAGCATCGATGCATAGGTGCGGTCAAAGTCGCGCAGTATTAGTTGGCATGAGTACGCATCGACAACCATATGGTGGGCAAGAAACACGAGATAATGCTCGTCGCCGTACAGCAGGACGGCAAAGCGTATCGGTGTGCCTTCAGTCAAAGTGAACGGGCGACGCAGTGAATGAGGAAGGTGTTCCACTGTGACGGGCAGGTTTAGATCCGTCACGGACTCCCATATGGCACGCACAGGACCGGGGGATGCCAGGATCGCTTGAGGTCCAGTCGGGCTATTGTGGACACATAGGCGCAGCAGAGGATGGCGTGCGACGATGTGATCCAGCGTCTTGTCAACGATATCGCGATCAAGGGGGCCGCTTATCCGGGCGCTCCACAGTATCCAGTTTTTGTCTGCGCCACCTGATATCAAGTGCTGCAACCAGAATTGCGCCTGTTGATGTGATAACGCAAAAGCGCTGCTATCCGTAGCGATGCTTCCATCCAGGGGCGATTGCCGGTTTTGAAGAATGACCGCGAAGGCCTCCAGGGTCGGGTTTGAAAGCAAGGCAGAAGGGCTCGTTTGAAGCCCGTAAGCCTGATTGATCGCCGCGCAAACCGACATTGCCGTGAGAGAGTTTCCACCCAGGTCGAAAAATCTGTTGTTGCGGGCAGGAAGTGAAGGTAGCCCCAACTCATTGCGCCAATATCCTGCGACGGTCGATTCAAAGTCACTGAGGTGGATGTGCTGTGGCATGACGGGGGGGCGGGCGCACAGGGCCCCTTTGTCGATTTTTCCATTTGCCAGATAAGGGAAGTGCTCCACGAAGGTTAGCTCGGATGGCACCATCACCGCGGGCAGATAGTTGTGCAATTGACGTCGAATGCTCTGTGGATCGCACGCAAGACTTGTTGCAAGTATCAGAAAACCGCACAGGACGTTCTCGTCGTTGAGGTTTTGGCGCACCAGGACGCAGGCTTGTGATATTTCCTCCAGAAGAATCAGCGCGTTTTCGACTTCGGCCAACTCAATGCGAACACCGTTGACCTTTATTTGCTCATCGCGTCGCCCGCAGTGCAGCAGACGTCCATCCGGCAGGCGGCGTGCGATGTCTCCCGTGCGATAGCGTTGCAAACGCTTGTCCGGCGCGCTGATGAGCAGCGCAGCAAGGTCTGAAGGCGCATTGATATAGCCAAGCATGACCCAGGGGCTGCGCAGCTCGATTTCACCTTCCATCGAACCGTCACCGGTCTGTTCGTTGATCAGGTATACCTGCGTGCCACCCACTGGCAGACCAATAGGCAGGGTGGCATATGTGCAGTGAGCGCCATGTTTGAAAGACGCCTGCAGCGCGAGCGTCGACTCGGTCGGGCCAAAGCCATTGATTAATCGAGCAGTGGTTGCAAAATATTGATTGAAGAGGGCCAGGTCACTTGATCGCGCGGCCTCTCCGCCCAACACCACGCACCGGATGGTAGACAGCGATGTTGACTGCAGAGGCGCTTTGAGCAGGGCGCGAAAGGCCGAAGGTGTGGCATGTAGAATTGTAATGCGCTGCTGCTCCAGCCACGCAGCTATGCCCGATAGACCATGTCTTGCGAGGCTTCTCACAGAGAGCCGTGCACCAACTGACAAGGCTGCGAATACATCCATTAAAGCGGCGTCGTAACCCACGCTCGCGATCAGGCTAAGGCAGTCAAAGGATGTGATATCGACGCTGCGGATATAACTTTCGATATGGTGCACCAACGCAGCCTCGCTCTGCGCTACACCCTTGGGTACACCCGTCGAACCTGAAGTAAAGAGAACGTAGGCGGGGCGGACATCGTCTTGTATTTGACGATAGGTGGGAAATGTCGCCTCTTCACCCTTTTCGGTCTGCTCGGTGCGAGTGTCGATGAGCGTTTTCACCAAGGGCTGCAAGGCTGACGAAAGATCCGGCGGGGCATCCAGTAATAGCGTTCTCGCACCGACGATACGGACAATTTCGCTCAATCGGTTGACCGGAACATTCGCATTTACGGGAACGAACACTGCTCCGATACGCAGGCAGGCGAAGATCGCTACAACTGCTTCTATAGCGCGCTCGCAATAAATGATAACGGCGTCGCCGGGCTCGACGGTCCTGTTCAGGTGGGCGGCGACAGCCAGGGATCGTCCCTTGAGGGCTTTATAGGAGATCCGGCAAGCATCCTCCTCTATCGCCGTGCGCTCAGGCTGTTCCGCGACCCTTTGGTTGAAACGTGTCCAGATCGACTCGATGGCAATCCGAGCATTGATGTCCTCAGTGTCAGGTAACGAAAACGTGTTGATTCCAACGCAATGCGGTACTTGCTCAATGGTTGCGAACCATTGGGAAACCAGCCAGCCGAGCGTATCTTCGTTGAACAGCTCCCGTCGCCCATCGACGTAAAGGCAGGCTTCGTTCACGTCGTATCGTACCTGGAAGCTCAAATAGCTTTCGGTGTACCCCGTGTCGATTTCTTCTGCATCGAACCAGGTCTGATCAAGGGTGGCTCCAGGCTTTTTAATCATTCCGAATCGAATCGGCAACAATTGCCTGCTGGCGCAGAGCGCTTGGGCCAACGAATGCAGATGGACCGTTGATACGTTGTGATGCTCATGGCCTTCGCGAATACTTTTGCGCGTTAACGCGAGTGTTTGCTGCCAATCGGCATTCGGTGGTAATTCAACATTGATGGGCAATAGCGCGCATTGAAACCCGAGTTCCTGGGATAAAGCCGTGTCTCTATGGGAGTAGATCGCGCCCAGCAGCACATTTGATCGTGCTGTCCATTTATGCAGAACCAGCACAAGTGCTGCCGCAAGGACTTCATAGGGAGTCGAAGCGCATTCACGTGCAGTGCGGAGCAATTGCTGCCAGGCGGTTTGCTTCAAATGAACAACACGTCGCGTGGATCGAAGACTGGGTGTTTGAGACTGGCCGACAACTTTATCTATCGGGATATCAAGTTTGGGTAGACCGCGCAGGTGCTGTTCCCACCAGTCGATATCGTTGCGTTCGGGTGTTGTCCTTCGTTCTGCTACTTTGCCAATGCGTGGTAGCGGGTGCCCTTCCAGCAGTTGAGCGAAATCACCCAATATTCGCTCGACGGAGTATTCGTCTATAAGCACATGATGAAACACCAACACGAGCTGGACCGCGTCGTTTCCATGGTTTAGACAATAAGCCTTCCACGCACCTTGACCCTGAATATCAAGATTGCGCCGAGCAAGATTTATGCACCAGTCTGAAATGTGCAATGCGGTCAGTGCACCGGTTTCAATGACTTCCAGCGATGGTGGATGGACCATTGCCACCCAGTTGTCATTTTCGATCCTGGAGTGAAGTCCGACGTGGTGCGTGGCGAGTGTTGAAATACAGCGCTCGATTTCTCGGATGCTGACAGTACGTCGAAGTTTCAGACAGAAACTGACTTGAAGCGCTGGCGTCGCATCCATCAATCGCGTGTAAGCGAGAAGCTGTTGCTGACCATCACTCAGGCGCTCGGGCGATTGAGGGGGGCTGACGAGAACATGTCTGGAGCTGATTTTGGTGCCCGACAAGCGTTCAGTAAGAGTTGAAACCGTGGAAGCCTCGAATATCATCGAGACATTTATCGGTTGTCCGAAGGCTTGGCTTAATTGCTGTGCCACCGCACTTGCCATGAAAGAATCTGCACCCATGGCAAAGAAATTGTCGTCCAGACCCAAAGCGTCGACTTTCAGTACTTGTTTCCATATCGTCCTCGTCAGCTCTTGAACGGTAAGCCCGCACAGCTGCTGAGGGTCGACAGGAGAAAGTACTTGTTTGGGCCTGCAACAGAGTTGCCGGATATCCACTTTACCGTTTGCAGTAAGCGGCATGGCGTCAAGAATGACCCACCTGGCAGGTAGCATGTATTGCGGCAACTCCCGCTCTAAACGTGCACGCAGTTGGGCAGCGGTGCAATTGATAGCGTTGTGAAGCGTTAAAAAAGCAGTAAGTTCCTGTGTGCCGTGGTGCCCTTCCTCGCTGTCAACCAGGCGTACAACCGCAGCATCGACTTCTGGACAGGCCAGCAGTGTGCCCTCGATTTCTCCAAGTTCGATCCGGTAACCGCGGATCTTCACTTGAGTATCGAGCCGTCCGATGTATTCAAGGTTGCCATCTGCCAAGAACCGGGCCAGGTCGCCAGTTTTGTACATTCGTGGTGATGTCGAGTCAAACGGGTTACTGATAAAGCTGTTTGCCGTCAGTTCCGGCTGATTGAGATAGCCCCGGGCTAAACCAACACCCGTGATATAAAGTTCGCCGATCACGCCAGGCGATACTGGTTTGAGATGTTCATCCAGTACATATACTCGGGTATTGGCGATTGCACGGCCAATCGGTACCCGAGTTGCGATGCTGTGGCGATCGCAATGCCAATGCGTGACGTCAATGGATGTTTCAGTAGGACCGTAGAGATTATGCAATTCGCTATTCGGTAGCGTGGAGAAGTAGCGCTGCTGAAGTTTAGGCAAGAGCTCCTGGCCACTGCAGAAGACTCGACGAATCGACTGGCATTGTGTCGCCTCTGGAGTGTCCAGAAACATTTCAAGCATCGGCGGGACGAAGTGAAGGGTCGTAATGGACTGAAGCTTGATCACTTCGCCCAGATATTTGGCGTCGCGGTGTCCGCCCGGTTTGGCGATCACCAATGTGGCGCCGCTTATAAGTGGCCAGAAGAGCTCCCATACCGAAACATCGAAATTGAAAGGCGTTTTTTGCAGGACCCTGTCATCCACGGACAGTGCAAAAGTGTCCTGCATCCAAAGGAGCCGGTTGACGATGCCTTTATGAGGCAGCGCCACCCCCTTGGGCTTGCCTGTGGAACCGGAGGTGTACATGACGTAAGCGAGATTTTCCGGTGCGGTGCGGTCGGGCAGGTTTTCGACTACTTCCGCCGGCTCGGTTGCCGAATAGTCCACGCAAATCATGTGGGGAATGCCGGGGAGGGGAGGCAGGCAATCGGCTAGCGTTTTTTGGGTCAGAAGTATTGTTACTGCACAATCTTGCAACATGTACTCCATTCTCGCCGCGGGCGTGTCGGGAGTCAGCGGAAGGTACGCGCCACCCGCTTTGAGGATCGCCAACAGACTGATGAGCATTTCCAGTGACCGCTCAAAATACGCGCCCACCAGAAGGTCAGGCCCGACACCCAGTCCGCGCAACCTGCCGGCAAGTGCATTGGCCTGAGTATTGAGTTCGCTGAACGACAGTTGTGTATCATTGAATATGGCCGCCACGGAATTGGGCCGTTGTGCCACCCTTTCTTCTACAAGTCGATGCAAACTGACTGTGCCCACGCTCAGCGCTTCAGTCGGTTGCTGTTGTTTGAGAGATAACTGCAATGCGTAAAATTTTCTTAACGAGGACCTGTCAACTTTTCCGTTAGCCAGTCGAGGAAATGCTTCAATAGTTTTCCAGACAGCAGGAATCATGTAATGAGGCAAAACCTGGGGGATATCCCGTCGACACAAGGCAATGAAGTCATCATTCACGGCTCGGTTGGCGATAAACGCGACCAATAGAGGACCGTAAGGCGCATCTTCGGCAATGACAACAGCGATATCCTCCTCCTCAAGAAGCTGCTTCAGTACTTCTTCGATATGGGTCAATTCGACGCGATACCCGCGAATTTTTATTTGCTCATCCTTGCGCCCGCAGAACATTAATTGTCCATCTTCACGCCAGCGCGCAAAGTCCCCGGTTCGATAAGCAGAGAACGTTCCGGCGACACTGTTGTGCTGCACAAAGCCGCTGGGGTGCTCTTCAGTGCTATTGAGGTAACCCGCTCCGACACCCGCGCCAGAAATGAAAATCTCGCCTATTTCGCCTACGGCAACCTCCCTGTTGTGGGCGTCAATCAGTGTGACTTGTGTCGCTGAAATAGGCGTGCCAATGGCGGGTGTCTGTTCGCCACGCTCCACGGTGTAGCAGAGCGAATAGGTGGTTGTTTCGGTAGGGCCATATAAATTGCAGACTCTGCGAACGTGTTCGAGTCGGTAAATCGATTCGACCAGTGAGGCTGATAACGCTTCGCCCGCGAGATTGACGGTTTCGACAGTCAATGGAACTGCCTGAAGTCGCACAAGCTCTTTCATGACACTTGGGACGGTGTTAATCAGGGATATGGAAGGGGTGGGGGTTTCATCTGACAGCGATAGCGCATCATGTACCACATGGACCGTACCGCCCACGGACAATGGAGCCATCACTTCAAAGACGGACAAGTCGAAACAGATAGAGGTCGAGAACAGGACGTAGCGTAATTCGTCGCGACTGTAGTACTGGGAGGCCCAATTCACCAGATTCACCGCATTGCGATGGCGGATCAATACGCCTTTGGGCACCCCCGTTGACCCGGACGTATAGATGACATAAGCAATTGAGTCTTCATGTACGAGCGGGAAGACAGTCCAACCATCAGATTGGCCGACTGTTGGCAGATGGGAGGGCAGGATCACCTGGCAAGTATCAGGCACACAGGATTGGAAGTCGGACCCGTCTGCGCAAACCAGTGCTGTCAATTGCGAGTCTTGTATTACAAATTTCAACCATTGTGCAGGATATTTCAGATCCAGCGGTACATAACAACAACCCGCTCGCAGAATGCCCAACAGGGCACAAACCAGATCTGGAGAACGGTTCAATGCCAAACCGATAAACTGGCCGGGTTTCACTCCGGCACCCAGTATCGCCATACACCATTGGCGTGAACGCCGTTCCATTTGGGCATAGGTCATCGGTTGATGCTGTGCATCCGTCAGCGCCAGCGTGTCAGGTGTTTTCGTGACTTGGCGAAGAATCAGCTCTGGAAGATTTTCAGGCGGACTGATCAAGAATGAAGCCCTCTTTAATGCCAGGCGTGAAGTTCATTCACTACGGCGAACTCATTAAATGCTTACCAAGCGTGCATGAGCCTCCCTGTGGCAGGGAATGCGAGTTCAAAGTTTTCGTTCTATCGAATGTCAGGCGCTGTATTCAGTTCTCAGGGCATTTTTGAACCTTTTTGTACAGCCTATTGCCAATAGAACCGTTGCCACAGCGATGGCTTGGTATTCAAAGATGTTTCGTAGTTCTTCATGTGTGGTGAATCGAGTGCTTAACATAAAGACCAGTACACCAAAGCAACCGGTGATAGTGTTGAAAGTGGCGTAAGATCTACCGTGAAGTTCGGAGGCGGTAATTCTTTGCGCACGACTAAGGCTGACAATAGAGGTTTGACACCCAAGTCCAATACCGATGTATGAGCAAAAGGCTATAAGAAACGCATCGGATCGAGCAAAGCTGAACAGCGACAAGGCCAGGATTGCCAGCCCAAGCAGGGTGATTCGCAATGCTCCCAATCGTCGAGTGAGTCGTACGATAATTAACCCCCCCGCGATGGCGCCAATAGAGTAAGCAGCGTCAATTTTCCCATACGCTTCAGCGTTGAGATTGAGTGGGCCTTTAACAAATGGCGCCAGCAATGCATTTGACATGTACAAGATATTTATATTCAACAATATTAAAAGGTAGTAACCGATAAGGTTCGGTTGCCCGGTAATGTACTGAAAGCCATCACGTATCGATCTCAGGTGATAGGTTATCGAACTCAGCACGTCTATCTTGGTTTTTGTTATAGGGCGTGGCGTATGCAGGGCGCTTGCCAGATAGGCAACGCAGATACTCGATATTAAGAAAGCGCTGCTGGCGATATAAATCGTAAGCGCCGCACCCAAATATACAAAAAATATGCCGGAGCAGGTTGCACCCGCCACGACGCCTGCCTGGCCACTGGTGACGGAGAGCGCATTGAGCTTGAAGTTGTTCTCTTGGCTGGTGTGTTTAGCCAAAATAACGCGCCAGGACATCAACTGTATCTCTGCGCAGATTGACATCAGGAAACTGACTGAATAAGCAAGCAACGGGGTGGCGTGATTTGTGATAAATAATGAAGCGTATACAAAAAGTATTAGAAAACGCGTGATTTCGGAAGAAAGTACAAGTTTTATCGCTGGAAATTTATCCGCGATGCTGCCGATTATCATTGAAAGAAATATACTGGGAATCACCGCAATCAAAAGGCTTATTGCTGCGCCAGCGGCATTTCCTGTCAGATGAATGACGATCCAGGTATTAATAAAAAAGAACAGGCCAGTGCCGGTTCTTGAAAAAAATATAGCGGTAGCGTACAACGGGGCTGAAATTTGCTTCATTGTTCAGTCTCGACTTTTATCGCTAAACCAGGCGCGGTGGAGGTCAGGTATCGGTAGCCTAACTCTACGGCTTCGACATTAAGTTCAGTTGAGTGAAATTTGTCCAAGTAATCACTTGACTCAAATAGATGTCTTGCCTGTTGGGGGCGATCAATCAAGAACTCCAGTTCATCTATATTTGATGACCAGTGAGCGCCATTGAAGAACTCAAATCCTTGAAAGCGTGTTTTATACAGAAAGTTTCGACCGTAACATGTGCCCATGTAGAGGTGAGTGTAGTGGCGTGCCTGGAAGTAGTTGATGGTCGTAGTCATCATGAAAGTGCCCAGAGATTTTTTGGGCAGGGTGATATCATAAAAAGCAAAATTATAATGTGCTATTTGATTGGCGACATTCATGGTAACCAGGCCAACCGTTTCCTTGCTGATCGCGAAATGCATGACATGTGTGGCATTGTCCGGACTCAGGATTCGAGTAAATCGCGGCTCATCAACCACACCTGCACCAAATCTTAATTCTGCACATTGCAGACACATCGCTTTGATAGGGTCAGTCATGGCGAAGTCGGAGATTGCAACCAGTGTCACCTCTACATCCTCGCAGAGTTTGAGCGTTTGCCGGTTTCGGTAGCTATTTTCAAACCTGTCGAGCGCTATCCTTGTGCTTCGGGTCAAGCAGAATCTGGGTTTGCGTGAAGGTAAGAAACCACGCTCGTAGAGCTCAACGACTTCCGCCGCAGATTCCGGGACGGCCCAAACGGCGTAAGGGAACGTGTAGTTTTTATAGTCTGGGTTTGACTCTGAAAAAATGAACTTCATGAGTTATTTAACTCCAGTCAGAATCATTCTTTCGCCATCAATTCTGTAGGGCTGCCCCTGGATGTTATACCCTTCGATATTTTGGAATCCTGCATGCCTCATCCAGCCCTTGATCTCCGTGAAGGGTAATAAACGGATGCTATAAGGGGCTTCTGTTATTGTTCCATCCTTGACGAAACGGCGCCGGATCTGAAGCCGACCATTTTCAGCATCATAGTTGAAGTGGTCGATCATGAAGTTCTCGTCTTTCTCTTGAACACTTGAAGCTGGAAGATATTTCAGGCAGCGTTCTCGATTGATGTGGTCAATCAAGAAACGCCCGCCTTTTTTTAACGAGGCGTGAATTTCTCTTAATTGCGAGTTGCAGGCCTCGTCGTCCGTATAGCCAAAGGAGGTATACCAACTCAGTGCACAGTCAAACTCATCCGTCCAGACCGTCTCCAGAAAGTTCTTGTTTTCATAGCAGACATCAAGGTCTTCGGCGCACGCATTTTTTGCAGCTAAATCCAATGCGCTCTGACTCCAGTCAATGCCGGTCACGCGGTAGCCTCGGCGCGCTAGTTCATTGGCTATCCGGCCATGACCGCAACCAATATCAAGTATATGATCACCCTTCTTGAGTCGGCAAAGCTGCTCAATCAGATCGCATTCTTTTTTGGTTCTTTCATGCGTCAGATAGCTTTCCGAGAAGTATAGATAGAGGTCATCAAATGTATTTTTCATTGCCGAGCCTTATAATAAATTTACGCCAGCCATCTTAGAATGCTATTTAATGTCAGGTGTCTGCTCTGCGGGTGTTTGCTGAAATGAGTGCCCAAATCGTGACCTGCATGACGGATGCAATGGTGTTCAGCATTAAGACAGTTTCTTGCTCGTTCAATAAGTTTGCAGGGGATTTCAGCAGGAATGACGGTGTCTTTTTCGGCGGAAATAATGAGCAGTTTGCCTTTGAAATTCTCAATAATGGAAAAACATGTACTGTCTTCCCAACTTCGGTGGCGGCGAATACACGAAGTAAAGGATGGGCCGAATTTTACTTTTTCGGCCTTTTCTGAGTAAACCGCGGGTATCGCCAGTCCCAATCGGGTCGCTGAAGCCTGGGCGGCAATATGCAGCGCGTTGTGCGCTCCCATGCTGAAACCGATGATGTTGAGATCTGTATGCAGGTTAAACTTATGGACGACGGCTAATGCTTGTTCTGTTCTTCTCTCCAGGCTGGAATTTTGCAGTTTCCCCCCCGTATCGCCATGCCCAAGAAAATCAAATGTAATCGAATCATAATTATGGCTGCGCAAATAGGTTTGAAGATTGTAAAAACCTTTGCTACTTGATGTGCCGGCGCCGTGCATAATCAAGACTGTTTTTTTTGGGTTTTTGCACCCCCAGCGCTGGCCACGCAAATCTACATTCCCACAACGTAGTTTGAAGTTTTCTATTTGTTGTGCCATAGGACCTCTGTCAATGTCTCCAGGATTTTCAGGGCGCGCTTTTTGTAGGGGAGTTTTTATAGATGCTGATCAGCCAGGCTGCACCTACAAGATTTGGTAGTTGAGTCTGGCATGGCTTATGCAGGGATCGTCACAATGGACGATGAATGTTTACCCGCATTATTTTTTGCACTTGATGGCGGCTGTCTACAGTACATTCACTGTTGATTCCGTGTTGTCGTGCCGCTATAACCTATCTGTAAGATTCTAAAACGTGAGGTGCGAATGGCCTTTTTCGCCGATAACCTGAACGCTCTACCGGTCGCTCATTCATTCGGCGGAGTGAGGGACACTCGTCAACCTGCGGGCCTTTTTCATTGTGCTCAGAAACATGGTGCCACTGTCATTGAGGTAGATGATGAGCAGGCGACAGGAGTTATTGCCGGGGATGCGATGTTCACTCGCACAGCGCGGCCTATTGGCATCGTGACCGCAGATTGCTTGCCTATTCTCATAGGCTCTAAAACGGATGCGTTCGTTGCCGCCATACATGGTGGTTGGCAGGGCTTGGCGGCAGGGGTGATCGAAAATTCCTTCAGTGCTTTCCGTCTCGCTGGTGTGTCTTTAGACAACTTGCAGATTGCGATTGGCCCCGCCATACAATCATGCTGCTATGAAGTAGGCAGGGCCCTTGTTGATCAAATAGAGCAGGTACATGGGCATTTATGGCGTGGCAGACAGGCACCTTGGTCAAGTGCACGCGAACGGTCGGAATTGGCTGGAAACTTGCGTCGAGCTCCAGCCAGTCATGACGAGGCCTGGTTTGATCTCACGCTTTATTGTCTTTACTTACTAGAAGCCTCCGGTTTGGATCGTACGCAAATTCAAACAGCAGGAATATGCACTTATTGCTCTGGTCAGGACTGGGGGAGTTACAGGCGTCGAACCCACAGAGCGGAAGAGAAAACCTATCAGTACTCATGGATCTGCCGAAAGGTTTTTGACGTTTAAAGTGCTCATGGAGTTCGCACGTCATGTGAGTTTTAGTGAAGTGTCATGTAAGGTTTTTAGATGTAACCTTGCGCTGCCGCATAAGTTATTGTTTGGACTCTGTTGCGGGTACTTATTTGGTTTGTATGTTTTTTAGAGTTCACCAATGATGTTTTGCCAGCGTTGGACAGGCTCTCTGTCGTTGAGGTTGACGACCAAAGAGCCGGACCCGCTAGAATAGCGGGTCCGAAAGGGTGGATCAGAGCTTCGGCAACTGCCCGATGCGTCCCAGCATTTCGGTCACAATCTGCAGGTCCAGCAGGAATTGCTCGACAGTCTTGAACTCGTTGTCGGTGTGTCCGGTGTACTTGACCTCGGGCCTGGCCAGGCCGAACTGCACGCCATTGGGTAATTCATGGACCGAGGTGGCGCCGGCGGAGGTGCCGAACGTGTGTTCCATGCCGAGGTTTTCACTGGCCACGGCCAGCAGGGGCCTTGACCCATTCGCCCTCAGGGTTGCGGTACATCGGTTCGGCGATCGAGCAGTCGAAGGTCGGCGCGATGTGGGTCTTCTTGCTCCAGGCGCCAAGCTTGTCGGCGATTTCGGTCTTGAGCGCTTCCGGGGACTTGCCGACCGGCACGCGTAGATTGACCGCGAGCTTGAAGGCTTTGTCATCCATCCCGACATAGGTCAGGGAAGTCGTCAGCGGCCCCATGAAGGTATCGGAAAAGCCGACCCCCAACTTGCCCCCAAGGTAGTCCAGCCCCCAGTTGTCGGCGGCGTAGCGGGCGGCGTCGGTGATGTGGTTGTGCTTGAGCGCGACGGTTCCATCGAGGCTGTTGATGAGGTCGAGCATCCTTGCTACCGGGTTAACGCCTGACTCGGGTTCGGAGGAGTGGGCGGAAACGCCAGTGACCGTCAGTTTGACGTCCTTGCCAGCAACCTTGGCGGTCACGTCGAAGTTACCGCCATTGCGTTCGGCGTAATCCGTACCGGCCTTCTGCAGGCTGGTGGCCAATTCGGCGGGCTTGTCAGTCACCAGGGTGGCGACCGAAGTCGACGGAATCTGGTTGGTTGCCAGGCCGCCCGTCATCGAGATGATTTCGGCGCCTTTACCCTCTGCGTTACGCGGGGCAAAGGTCGCCATGACGGTGCCGTAGCCTTTCTCGGCAATCACCACCGGGTAGCCGCCATCCAGCGCCAGGTTGTAGTTGGGTGTCGGGTTGCGTTCGAAGTAATAGGGAATGGCGTCGCCGGTGGTTTCCTCGGTGGTGTCTACCAGCAGTTTGAAATTCCTGGCCAGCGGCAGCTTCTCGTCCTTGATGATTTTCATGGCGTAGAGCGTCACCACGATGCCGTTCTTGTCATCTTCGGTGCCCCTGCCATACATGCGGTCGCCGACCAGCGTGACCTTGAACGGATCGAGGCGGGTACCGTCCTTCAGGACCCAGTTCTCGGGAGTCACGGGCACCACATCGGCATGAGCGTGAATGCCCACGACTTCGTCGCCACCTCCTTCGAGAGAGATTTCATAGACGCGGTTATCAATGTTGCGAAAGTTCAGATTGAAGGCTTGGGCCAGGCTTTTGATCTTATCGGCGATCTTGATGAACTCGGGGTTATCGTGCTGAGCGACACCGTCCACGCGGAAGGTCGGGATCGCCACCAGTTCACGCAGCGTCTCGGTGGCAGCGTTGCCGTATTTCAGCCGTGCATAAATGCCAAGCAGGCGATGGATGTCGTTCTGCTGTTCAGGGGTAAGGGTCTTGTTGCCCAGGAAGGCACTGATTGCCGGGCCGAGGCCGTCAGTTTTCGCAAGGTCGCTCTTGGCCAGGCTCCCCAGGAATTGCCTGAAGTCCATGACGGATGCGTCACTGAACGTCTTGAGGATGGTCGCGCTCTGTTGTGGGGTGATGTTGGCGTGCGCTAGCGTGGTGAACGACGAAAGGCTGGCCAACATCAGGGTTGTCGCGGCCAGGTGCTTGAGTGAGAAGTCCATTGCTGGGGGCATTCCTTTGCAGGTAGTGAGTAAGAAGCGTCGGATAGATGAAACAAAACGTTTCCAAGCTAACACCGCGAGGGAGCGATAGGGGAGCCCCTGAAGTGGGATCTGTCGCACAGAAATGCAAAAGCGACGCACAAACGAAAAAGCCCCGGGAAGGTCCCAGGGCTTTGCGAACCGTCGTTCTCTGGCGGAGCAGAGGGCTCACATGATGAGGTGGTGCGGTGTGCCGGGCAATGAAACGGTCAACTGGAGCAATCCGCCGCTCTTCGAAGGTGTTCGTGTCTGGGGTCAGGCGAGTTGAAACCCTGACCATTCACAGAATCGAATCATTGCTCATATCCGCGCCAGCGCCTGGGCCAGGTCGGCGCGCAGGTCCTCGACATCCTCGACACCCACTGACAAACGCACCAACGCATCGCCGATACCGAGCTGTGCCCGGGTTTCTGCGGGGATACTGGCGTGCGTCATGATCGCCGGGTGCTCGATCAGGCTTTCCACTCCACCCAGGCTCTCGGCCAAGGCGAAAATCCGCACACTCTCCAGAAAACGCCTGGCGCCGGCCAGGTCGCTGTTCAGGTCGAGGGAAATCATCCCGCCGAATCCACGCATCTGTCGCCGCGCCAACTCGTGCTGCGGGTGCGACGGCAGGCCGGGATAATAGACGCGCGTCACTTGCGGCTGACGCTCCAGCCATTGCGCCAGCTCCAGCGCGTTGCTGCAGTGGCGTTCCATGCGCAGCGCCAGGGTTTTTACTCCACGCAGGGTCAGGAACGCGTCAAACGGGCCGGCGATAGCGCCCACCGAGTTCTGCAAAAATCCCAGGCGCTGGCCCAGATCGACGTTCGCCCCGACTACTGCGATGCCACCGATCACGTCGGAGTGGCCGTTCAGATATTTGGTCGTCGAGTGCAGCGCGATATCGAAGCCAAGCTCCAGGGGGCGTTGTATCCACGGGCTGGCAAAGGTGTTGTCGGCCACACAGATGATGCCTCGCTCGCGGCAGATGCGCGCGACGGCGGCGAGGTCAGTGAGGCGCAGCAAGGGATTACTCGGTGTCTCGACCCAGACCATGCGGGTGTCGTCTTGCAGCGCCGCTTCGAATGCCGCCAGGTCGGTCAGGTCGACGAAGCTGAAGCGATGCCCGGCGCTGCGTTGGCGCACTTTGTCGAACAGGCGGAACGTACCGCCATACAAGTCATTGCCGGAGACGATGTGCGAGCCAGCATCGAGCAGTTCGAGCACGGTGGAGATCGCCGCCAGCCCGGAGGCGAAGGCGAAAGCCTGCGTGCCACTCTCGAGGTCCGCGACGCAACGCTCGAGCGCAAAGCGTGTCGGGTTGTGCGAGCGCCCGTAGTCGAGGCCCTTGTGCACGCCGGGGCTCTGTTGCAAGTAGGTGGAGTTGGCGTAGATCGGCGGCATCAACGCCCCGGTGGACGGGTCCGGCACCTGCCCGGCGTGAATCACGCGGGTGGCAAAGGCGCGTGGCGCGGCGGTTTCATCGTGCTGACTCATGCAAGGGATCTCCGTAAGTGATTGAGCATGTCGACGCGGGTAATCAGGCCGTGGAAGCCCGAGGCATCGGCGATGATCGCCACTAATCCACGGTCGAGTTTTGCTTCCAGTTCAGCCAGGCTGGCGCCGGGCGGCAGGGTTTCCACCTTGTCGGTCATCGCGCTGGCTACAGTCGTACTGAAGCGCGAAGTGTCCTCATGCACGCCAAACAGAATGTCGGATTCGTCGATCACTCCGACCAGCCGCTCGCCGGCCACCAGCACCGGCAGTTGCGACACATCCGCCAGGCGCATGCGCTGGAAGGCGGTAAGCAACGTGTCGTCGGGGCCGACGCTGATCACCCGGCCATCCTCGAAACGCCGTGCGATCACGTCGCGCAGATCGCCATAGCGTTTGCGCTGCAGCAGGCCTTGATCGTTCATCCATTGGTCGTTGTAAACCTTCGACAGGTAGCGGGTGCCCGTGTCGCAGACGAAGCTGACCACTCGTTTCGGCTCGGTTTGCTCCCGACAGTAACGCAAGGCCGCCGCCAGCAATGTGCCGGTCGAAGAGCCGCCGAGAATGCCTTCGGCACGCAGCAGTTGGCGGGCATGATCAAAGCTTTCCTCATCGCTGATCGAGTAGGCCCGGCGCACGCTGGAAAGGTCGGCAATAGACGGAATGAAGTCTTCGCCGATACCCTCCACCGCCCAGGAGCCAGGCGTGACAAGGGCACCGCTGCGGCTGTATTCGGCCATCACTGAACCGACCGGATCGGCCAGCACCATGGCCAGGTTCGGCTGCACACGGCGAAAGAAACGGGTCAGCCCGGTCAACGTGCCGGCGGAACCCACGCCGACGACGATGGCGTCCAGATCATGCTCGGTTTGCGCCCAGATCTCCGGCGCAGTGCTGCACTCGTGGGCCAGCGGGTTGGCCGGGTTGTTGAACTGATCGGCGAAGAAGGCGTCGGGAATCTCCTGCGCGAGCCGTGCGGCCACGTCCTGGTAATATTCAGGATGGCCCTTGCCGACGTCGGAGCGAGTGATGTGCACCTCGGCGCCCATTGCCTTGAGGTGCAGGACCTTCTCGGTGGACATCTTGTCAGGCACCACCAACACCACCCGGTATCCCTTGGCGCGGCCGACCAGGGCCAAGCCGAGTCCGGTATTGCCGGCAGTGGCTTCGACGATGGTGCCGCCGGGTTTCAGGCGACCATCGCGCTCGGCGGCGTCGATCATCGCCAGGGCCGATACGATCCTTGATCGAACCGCCGGGGTTTTGCGATTCGAGTTTGAGGAACAGCGTGCACAGGCCGGTATCGAATCGGCTGACGCGCACCAGTGGCGTGTTGCCGATCAGTCCGAGCACGGCAGGGCGGGGGTCGTTCGGCATGTCTTAACCTCTCTGCTGGAATCCGTACCTGCGGTGAGCCATCGCAAACCATACGCAGGCAATGTCAGGCTTGGAACATAGGCCGGGATTGCTCTGTCTGCAACCTCCCGCAGCCAGCCGATAGCGTCGTTGTCACGATAAAACCTGTCGACTGAATGCAAGAGCTCAGGCAGTCATTCGTTGAATGATGCTTGTGGCGGCGGACTCAATGTTCTTCCTTGAAACTGATTTCACAATGACTGTTCTTGGAAGGTACCAAAACTCGTCATGGTCCACTTCGTACTCCAACTCTTGAACAAACCTGGCAGCATCGTAAAAGTTCAGCGCAATGTGTTTGCCTTCGAAGTGAACTTCAACACCTTCCAGGTAGCCTTTTTTTCAGACTCAAACGCTGCAAGCTCATCGTACCCGTCGGGGTATACGATTTTTATTTCGCTCATGTTAATCACCTCAAGTCGTACTCATGCTATTTGACGCGCCTTTGTATGTCTCATCCGCCATTGGAGCGGCAGGTAACCGGTATCTGTCAGATTTTGAGGGAGGTTAGCGCCCGCGATGCTTTTTCCGTATTTGCTTATACGTACTCTTCCATGGGGACGGTCCTGTCCGGTCGAGCCATTGCCAACGGGTGGCCCGGCGAAGATGAATGGTTCTATCACTACGACAGTGCAGGCCTCCTTACCGAGATAACGTCAGGCAGTACATCCCTTTGGAGGAGGAAGTAAGCGACTCCGCCGCGGCGCGAGCGATAGAATTGCCAAATCGCGTCATGGTACGTTTGAAGGATCAAGTGATGAATGTGCGAATCACCGCAACTGCATTTTTTGCGGTCAGTTTATTGTCAGCGACCAACCCGTGCCTGGCTGCCCCCTGGATACCACCCACCCACTACAAAAAATCCGTGGAGGTTTATTTTGGTGGCATGCGCGGTGAATACACCGGGAGTTCCTCTCTCACGGGGGAGCAGGTTTTCGATGCTCTGAGTGTTCCTGATACCCCACAAAAAACGACAGTTTCTGACCAGACAATCTTGTTTGCAGGTTGTCGCTATCATTCGTGTACGGAAAAGGCGGCCATCATCATAGGCCCACAAGACAACGTATTAAGTGCAGCACTGATCAGCAATAAGTGCCGCACGCTCCAGCGTCCTCGCAAACACACCACATGCGATGAAACACCCACCCTGACCCTTTTTGAGAAGCCTGGTGATACAGCTCATGCGTATCGAGAAATACTCAAGGACTGGGGCGATACAAAGGTTGCGGATATACCTGTCGAGTATCAGGTCGTGAAGTAACACCAGGCCGGTGCTCTGGCTTTCTGAGCGGGCATTGATCGCCCGGTTTGGGTCGATAGCAAATGGCTGCGAATGGCTGACATCGACCGCAGCGTCTGCGCCACGTCCTTCAGGCACGTGGCGTCGACCCTGCAAGTGGCGCGTGTCAGCTACACCGACTCAGACGTACTGCTTCTTGCCGCTGTTATCGATGGGGTGACCTTTAAACACATGGGGGCCATCCATTGTGAGTTGGAGTTTTTCACCCTTACGAGTAAGCCATGGCGTCGCTTCGCTGCCCGTCTTGGATGTTGCGCCGGACGGGCTCAACTCAATGTGATCCAGGTCGATTTCGATCAGGCCGATCACGTAGGTGTAGATCGCACTGCTGAAGAACCCGCTCTTGAATTCAAAAGCGCACTCAACTACCTGATCACCGTATTCCATTCGCATCTTCGGTTTCAGGGAGGCCACCGAGACGGCGCCATTGCCAACCGCTGAGTAAACACTGCAGACCAGCGCAACTTTGCCACCCATACGTTGGGAGATGGCCGGGTTGATCTCCACTGTTTCTATGCCCGGCGCGGAAGTACTGGCACTGACCACGTCGCCCGTATGGAAGACGAAGGGATCAGCATCAAATGCACCACGTTTGTCGGGTGCCTGGATGATGGACATCCGGCCATCAGGCCGAAGGATGCCGATCCGCAGGTCGAGGTCGTCATTGTCCTGTCCATCGCCATTATCAATCCAGGTTGCACTGACCCGGATCATCTTCGGAGCGGACGGGCCCTTCTCCAGGGACACCTTGTGGCTGCTGCCTGGTTTGTCCAGGGTAATAACGGACTTGGCGATATTGACCGGTTTCGGAGCTGGCGTCGGCGCAACAGGCGGGGCCGATGGCGGTTCGTCCTCCACCTCGATCCCGTACAGACCGCACAGGGCCGCAAGCCCCGAGGCGAACCCCTGCCAGACAGACCGCGCTTTCAGTTGCCCGTTTCGAACGTACAACTCGAGCACGATGATGCCCGTTTCCTGAGAGAAGGGCTCAGGTGTCAGCTCCAGCACCTGGTCACCGGTCATGACCTGGGCACATAGATTCCGGACTGCGGCGAAGCCTGCGGCGCTGCCGTCTTGAGTCAGGGTAATTGCGATCTTTGTGATACTGGCCGGGAGGCGAGACAGATCGAAGCTGATGCTGTGGCTAACGGAGCCACCTTGCGTGACGGGCGCGGTGAAAGTGGCGGCACCTGAAGCATGTTCCGGCGCGTTGAAGAAAACCATGCCGCTGTCATCCACTACCTTGCCGGTTTCGGTGACGAGAAATGCAGTGAGGTTAACGTCCAGGTTATCGCCGGCAGCATGGGTAACCACTACCTTCCCTTTGGGCATGCTGAGGGTTGTGTTCTCGCCGGGTTTGAGGGACTGATTCAATGGGAGCCGCCTATTCCATGGGGTGTATGACAGCACACTACGTGCGTACTGCGCCTTCGTTGAGTAGGTGCGAGCGCCCTCCAAAGGGAGCAATGCCTTTCAGGGCTGAGCCGCAGGACGGGAGTTTAACCGCTTGTCGCTCCTTGCGTATGTACGGCTCAAGCACTGTCAGAAGCGAGATTGAAACCGCTGCACGTGATTGCATCGGTACAGACGTTGAGGTGATTGCCAGCGCTTATGGTTTTGACGCCGGCATCGAAGATGCTGACCAGCAAGCACCCGCGGCGGGTGAGGCGGCGCAGGGCAACACCTGTAACGTTGCCCTGAAGCGAGGCGCTTGGCCCGCGATGGGGACGGGGCTGTATATCAGGCAGCTTGTGCCTGAAGCTGCAAATTCCCGTCCACGTCCTTGACCAGGCCACTGGCCAGGAACAGTGGTAGCAGGCGTTTGTGCAGTTCGGGGTCGACAAAGTCCTTGACGGTCGCCAGCGCCAGGTTGGCGTTAACGTCCAGATCTTCTTTGGTATAGGACAGCCAGGCCTTTTTCAGCATCAGCATGACATCGCTCCCCGCCGTGGAGGCGAAGCGGCGGTTGATCACTCGCCCGTCGATGTTGAAGGTGTGCTGGTGTTCATAGCCGGTCTCGTCACCGTTGCTACTGACACAGCGGCTGCAGGTGCATTTGCCATCGCCGAAGGCCACGCGCAAATAGTTGTTGAAGTCCACGACAGGCTTGAGCCCCAAGCGTTTGTCGACTTCGAACAGGTCCCCGGTCAGTTTTTCATCAGTACTCAACGTCCATTCCTCACAGTCACGCAGCTAGTTTTTACAGCGCGGCACAATACCAGCCGGATCGGCTCCGCGGGTATTTTTTGGGCGTGGGGCAGGGCATATCTGCTGATGCTTCACGCTCGCGCTTATTGATAAAGGCGAGGCTAACCTTAATGCCAGTCAGTTAAGTGAAATCTCTGTGGGAGCGAGCTTGCTCGCGAAAGCGGTGTGTCCGCAAACATTGATGTTGAATGTGCCGACGTCTTCGCGAGCAGGCTCGCTCCCACACGTTTCGTACTCTAACTGACAGGCATTAAGGCTAACCTCGCCTTTTTCTGTACAGGCAGTTGCAGGTCAGCGCAGACGCATCACACCTTGAATTGCATCACCAGCCCATTCAACTCCACCGCCAGCCGCGACAGGTCCTGACTCGCCGCATTGCTCTGATGGGCACCGGCTGAAGTCTGGGTCGACAGGTCACGGATGTTGATCAGGTTGCGGTCGACTTCGCGGGCGACCTGGGCTTGTTCTTCGCTGGCGCTGGCGATCACCAGATTGCGTTCGTTGATTGCGGTGATGGCCCGGGTGATCTGATCCAGGGCCTGACCCGAGGCGCGAGCGGCGTCGAGCGTCGCATGGGCGCGTTGGTTGCTGTTGCGCATGGCACTCACGGCGCCTTCGGTGCCGTGCTCGATGGTGCCGATCATCGTTTCAATTTCCTGGGTCGACTGCTGGGTGCGGTGGGCCAGGGCACGCACCTCATCAGCCACCACGGCAAACCCGCGCCCGGCATCGCCGGCACGGGCGGCTTCGATGGCGGCGTTGAGGGCCAGCAGGTTGGTCTGCTCGGCGATCGAACGGATCACTTCCAGTACCTGGCCGATATTGCGCACATCGCCAGCCAGGTGTTCGACCTGCTGACAGGTGTGGGTGACATCCTCGGCCAACAAACCAATGGAATCGACAGTGTGCTGCACCTGCTGCCGGCCGTGATGGGCGGTCTCGTCGGTCGCCCGCGAGGCTTCGCAGGTGCTGACGGCGTTACGCGCGACCTCTTCCACGGCAGCGGTCATCTGGTTGACCGCAGTGGCGGCCTGTTCCAGTTCGTTACTCTGCTGATGCAGGCTCTGGCTGGAGTGTTCGGTCACCGCGTGCAACTCCTCGGCGGACGAGGCGAGTTGATTGGAGGAATCGGCGATCTTTTGCAGGGTGCCGCGCAGGCTGGCCTGCATACGTTGCAGGGCGTGCAGCAGACGCGCCGGCTCGTCGTTGCCGGTTGCGACGATCTCATGGCACAGGTCGCCGCTGGCGATGGTTTCGGCCACCGTCACAGCCTGGCTCAGGGGGCGCACGATGCTGCGGGTCAGCAGCAAGGCCAGGCCGATGGTCAGCGCCACCACGATACCCAGGATCACCAGCACCAGGCTGACGGCGCTCTGGAAAACCTGATTACTTTGCGCGGCAGCGGCTTCACCGCCCTGGGTATTGGCGTCGATGATGATCAGCAGATCCTTGAGCATCGCATCGGCATTGGTCAGGAAGGGGCCCGCGTCGACAATGGCCACGGCCTCGTCCTTGCGTCCTTGACTCATCAAGTCGAGGACCTGCTGCTGATCCTTGAGATAGCGCACCTTGGCACCGACAAACCGCTCATAGGCCGCTTGTTCTTCTGGCAGGTTGATCAGCTTCTCGTAGACCTTTTGCTGGGTCTCCAGTCGTTCGTCGAGTTGGTTGATGCGTGCGAGCAAATCCTGGACATCGTTGCGGTTGCGCACCACCAGCAGGCGCAGGGTGAGGGTGCGGATTTGGGTGCTGGTGAGGGCAACGCCGTTAGCCGCGACAATCGAAGGCAGCCAGTTTTTGTCGACCTCCAGCGATTGCTCGTTCATACGACGCATTTCCACCAGGGAGAACCCGCCCAGGCCAATCGCCAGCAAGGCGATCAAGGCAAAGGCCAGGCCAGCACGTCGGGAAATGTTCATCGTTCTTAAAAGCATGACTGTGTTCCTTGTGGCAGCAAAAGGCACAACCTGTGAGGTGATTCGCAGGTTTGCATCAAAGCGGCACGCTGCTGGAGAGTTCCAGGGCGCCGTCAGGTATTTGCAGGCAAGGCTGGCGGGAGGCGCATCGATTCGGCGCCTTCTTTATAGAGGTTCCCGGCGTATGAAGGGCGGCACGGACCCAGGCCGGAAAGCGTCAGATGATATCATAGTGATGGCTCTTCGTGAGGCATAAGGCGCTGGGCAGACAGCCGCGTTGAGGTAAGGTAGGCAGCTTTTTCCGACGCTCATTCAAGGTTCAACTGATGCTTATCAACAAACGCGAACAGGCGAGCACCGAAAAACGCCTCGCGGCCACCCTGACCGAGGCCTGTGAGACGGCCAAGGTGGAAATTGTCGGCTTCTCCTGGTTGACCCACGAAGTGGATTACGCGACGTTCCCGTCCAGCCTGAGGGTGGTGTGGATCTTCGACACCGAGGCCAACAAGGACCAGGCGCTGGCTAGAGGGTTGGGGACACGCATGGTCGAGCTGACGGAGGTGGCGCTGAATGAAGCGGATGTGCACCTCGGTCCGGTCGCGGCCCACGTGCAGTTTGACAGTGAGGAGCTGTGCCGGCAGGCCAACGGTGGCGATTGGCAGCAACGATTGGCGCGCACGCGTTCGAAGCGGGGTTGAGCGATGGCCAAGGACATTGAGAACCCGTGCATTGCCGTGTGCCAACTGAGCGCAGATCTGTGCGTGAGTTGTGGGCGCACCAAGGACGACATCCGCAAGTGGAAGAAGATGAAGCGCCCGGAAAAGATGGCGGCAGTGCAGCGGGCGAGTGTGCGGATGAAAGGGTTACAGAAGAAAAAGGGGTGAGGGGAGGCGCGGCTCTTGTTGTTCGGCAGGCGAGATTCAAACCACCCAGTCGCTTTGTGCCAGATCATGCATCCGCTGCTTCAGCGTACTCAGGCTCGACACGATGGCTGAGCGGTATTGACGGATGCTGAGTTTCTCCAAGTAAAGCCTGCTCTCGTTCCATGGTTTCAAGACCAGAAAAGCATCCCCGGAAATATCAAGAAATGTTGCGCAGTCACCATCAAACGACTCCACGCAGAAAGGTAAGAGAGCGCTTGGGAAGTCACGTTCAATAATCAATGAAAAGGTAGTTTCCATACTGTTAAAGGTGCAACTCACTGGGGTGTAGCCGTCCAGTCGAATAATCAGGTCTTCAAAAGCGGCAACGAGACTTTTTGCCAGGACCGCCTGCTCAAAGTCGCCAATCGTGACCGTTTAAAACACAAAGCAACAGTGTGAGAACAGGTGCTTTTTATCGCTAGACTGAAATACGTCGATGTTAATAGTGGGGGTGGTCATTTTTCTGGTTTTCAAGTGAGGATTGTTTTTGTTGAGTTGGTTTTGTGTATGTGGTTCTTTGTTGTTTTATTATTCCGGTGTGTACGCTTGTCTGAAATATTTTTAAATGATGGTTTCGTTGTGCGGGTATGGGTTGCCTTGTAGCGAGCAAAAGCCTGACGTTGTATAAATTTTTGCTATTGATTATATTTTTCAGGGCAATAACTTCTGGTTTGGCTTCTACTAGCCGAGCTGAAGGAAAAATCTACCTTGTTCAGTTTCTGTTTTTCTTGAAAAATCCTCACTCAAAAAAAGATATCCCATTCCATCCGAAAGTATACCTTTGTTGCGGGGCAGGGCAATGTCCAGGTCACCACCATAAATAGAGATTCTTCTACGACCTATGTTTGACAGGACAGGCGCTTGTAACCAAGCATCTATCCCGTCTAATTTGGACGCCAGGTTTTCATCGTCATCTGAGTCGGGGTTTTTCGACAGCAGGACCTTTCCGTAGTCTGACATTTTATTAGGCGCTTCATTTCGCTCATTCTTTGCACGAAGATAACCTAATACAACAGCATCAGAGTCTCCATGGGCGGCGCGAAGTTTTCGGTAGTGGCCGACCTCTCCCGGCAGGTAAGGTATAAATACGGAAATCCAGTAATCATTATTCATCAGTGAGTTAGAAAACCAATCTCCAGGAAAGGAAATCAGGTGTGTAAGGGGTGTTCCGTCGACAGCGCACGGCCACGCCAGTTCAACGGGTAGATAAGCCCCGCCACCCACATATGCATCATTCAATGATGGCTGTTCGTGGACGAAAATAAGTTCATCATACATCTGTATTTCTCCACTTACTTGTTGAGCTCGGTCATCGACTTTTGGATAGCAAAAATCCTTACAAGATCTTCACCGCAGGCAGGGTCATGAAATCTACTTTCATAGAAGTTGAAGATGGTTTCCATCGTGCATCTGGAGAAGTGCCTCTTGACTTTTTCTAATTCTCGAGATGTATTCTTGCTGTGTTTGTTTTGTATTTCATCGAGGAAATTTTCTGTGGCTGAATTGGGGTAAATAAAGATGTTGGGTATGATGAGGCCGCTCTCATCTAAAAGCTCAAAATTTGTAAAGGTTATGGCGAAGAATGTTTTGTTTTTTTCTGTTGTCGTGGATAAGACCTTGATTGAGTTCAAAAGGAAAACAGAGAAGCTGATTAAAAAATCAGGAATGTTATCTTCGTTCATTTCCTGCTTTAAAAAATCTAATCGCCGGTATCTTGAGATGAGTGGTATTTCTTCAAAGCTTTCATAGTCTGAGAAAAACACATTCATGTCATTGTAGGGTTCTTGGCTGATTACTTTATTGTATAGGTCTGTCAGTCTCATGAAATTGCCTCATGGTGGGTTCCACCAGCAAT
Organism: Pseudomonas purpurea; assembly: GCF_039908635.1. Lineage (NCBI taxonomy): Bacteria > Pseudomonadati > Pseudomonadota > Gammaproteobacteria > Pseudomonadales > Pseudomonadaceae > Pseudomonas > Pseudomonas purpurea. The sequence continues at coordinate 3,418,585 of NZ_CP150918.1, read as the reverse complement.
GCGGACGCCGGGTTGTAGTTCATTAACTCTAAAAAAGACTCACGTTCAATGGCTTGGATCAACGTTAAAAACTGATCTTTTGGCAGCCTCTCTCTCCAGTTAAAGAGTTGGCGTAAAGACAGTGGGGAGTTGTACAGTCTGTCGAGCGTCTCGCCTATTGAGTCAGGAACATCAGTCATGATGCCCTTGATGTAGTTGTCCCAGGCCGAGGAGGCATGCTCCCACGAGTTGTAGATTTCCTCTCGGTCAAAAGGTTCTTCGGTGTATAAAGGTAACTCTGAGTGTTGAGCCTGGATGGCCGCTTCAATTAGCGAATCTGTGATTTCTATTTGAAAGTCGTCAACATTTAGCCAGTACAGTCTTGCAGATACGTTTTTTATACGCTCAACCAAACTGACGCTGTTTCTTGAAACTCGCTCATTGAGAATCGAATCAAGCTCGATAAGCTTCCCCAGGATGGCAGGGCCATTTCTCAAGGTCGAGATTTTTTCAAAAAGAATATCTTTGGATCTGTGTTTTCTTTCTGTTGAAAAGTTTGCATCGTAATAATAGTCAGTGCCTCCGGCCATTAAAGCCAAGGTTTCTTCTCTGGCGAACTCTTTTATGGTTCCAAGATTTTGAGAAAAACTCTTCCCAAGAAGCTTTTCGGAAAAGCAATCAGTGCTCACAATAAAGATGATGTGATCGAAATCCATTTGATTGATAACCTGTTGGGGTTGGCCTACTTACGTATACATTCTGCAACTGTATGGTCTTTCTTGTAGCTGTCCAAGTCAAATTTATTTATGTTGCCTGCCAGAACAAGGTGCTTGTTTTATGAGCGCCTCCTATAGTTAAGGTAAGTCAATATTGTTCCTGTGCAGTATCAAAGCTATTTCTCCTAGAAATTTAACTGGCCGCTCAGTCGGGGCTCCATACATATCTGCTATTCCGACCTCCACAGCACGATCAACAACATAAGAAAACTCCTCAGCCTCTTGAGGTGAGATCAATAGGGCAAGCTCTTGCGGCATATCATCACCGCGCCCATTCAGTGACAGCCCTGCACCTTTTCGTTCCCAGTCAACCAGGTTGTCTCTTTCTGGATAGTTATTAAGATGAGCTATCAATTCATCGACTGAGCGGTGCTGAATCGACTTTGCTTTGCAATAGGCCTGTAAGCACTTTGAGGCATATAGCTGTAAATCTCTTGAGGGAAGTACAGCGGTCTCCTTGAAAAAATCTGATATTCTCATTTTCCTTCGCTCGCCCCCACAAGATTCAAATTAAGTAAAAAATTCCGCTGAAGCGAATGATATCTTTCACTGTATGATAGTCATTTTGTGGTGTTGTGGTAAAGAGGGGCAGGCAATCCCCAGTATCTGTTTCATTAATGTCGAGTCGGTTGGAATAGTCAATGACGCTCTATAGCCGTTTCTTCTGCCTAGGGTTCCATTAGGTCGTCGAAAAGACTCAGCAGTTGTGCAAGCACTAACGCTTCTTGCGAAACTAACATGGCCTTGATCTCGCCACTTTTTCCGCTCACAGATACAATGTCGCTACTCAGTATCTCTCCGTCTGACGTGCACATATCCAGAGTAACAATGAAAACACCAGCACCAACCTCCCTGCCTTCAAAAATAAGCTCGACTTCATGAGGGAAAATAGTCACGTAGATACAGAATTTTTCACCAGCGTAATCGTAGTGGCCATGATTTCTCTTGAGCTCAATATCCTGTTTTTTCGAAGCCTCCCCATAAACCTTATCTAAAAATGCTTGAAGGGTATCAATAACTTCTAGCTTTTCAGTCATTGTTTAGTTTCCTTACAGCCAATGGATTTCAATACAGCATCAGTCAGGGTGTGATTAGACTCCGCTCCCGGGTACTCGCCCATTCTTTCAGCTTCGAATCATCAGGAACATTGGGCGGTCGAATAGGCATATGTTCGCTTTCTTTGACATTCGACTTTGTGGCCGACGCCAGAAATGGGTTTGCCATTGAGGTCGGTTTGGGAAAAGGCTTCCAATACCACGCCACCATGAGTCGTGGAGTCGCCGAGGCACTGCGTCATAGGCTTATCGGAAACGCGATATTGTCTGTAAGTTTTACGGTGGTTCTTAGGCTCTGTACGAAAACTGCCTGCGTGTCGATCATGCTGCGTTAAAAACAGGCTCGGAATGCTCATTTACAACCCGTAAACTCCGCTTCCTCGCCTGTTTTTGCCTCGCCTGATCGCCACTCGGCGACTTTTCGTACAGACCCTAGTCATATACAAGCTTAGATGCGTCTACGAATGTTACTTCGCCAGAATCACCAACTATTGATTTAAATTCGTCGAAAAAAAAGTCCAGGTTATTTGAGAAAATATTGAACGCACCACGCCCGTGCTCGCCCGACATGACCGGTCTGATTATATAGTGGCAGGCCTCCTGCAAGGCGTCGTATACGTCCTTGGTTATCGATAGGCTGTTGCTTTGTAAAAGGCTGGCTAGGGTCGAAGCTGAAGGTTTTTCCGCGTATCTATGTCTTGAAAGTATTTTATATTTCTTGATGTCATTTTCATATTTTATGTGTTCGTCAAATAGCTTCTCAAATTCTCCGCTTTTATCCCGAAATAGGAATGAAGGTACAAGGCCTGTATGTTTTTCTTGTGGTGGCTGAATGCTTGGTCTGCGCAGGTCAACAAAATAGCATTTGGAAGCAAGAGCGCTTATTGCAGAACAACCTTGAGGAGTTGTATCAAAACCAACAGCGCCTTCTGGGCTGATGGCCATCAATAACGCAAACTGATCGTGCTCTTTCGCAGGCATCTCTCTTATGTAGTCGTTTGATTTTCTTTTAAATTCATAAAATTCTGATTTGTAACATAAGATTTTATAGCGCTTCATGCTAGTGTCCTGAGCGTCCTGCCGAGCAGGTAAATACTATTTTTCTCCCTTTTTGTTCGTCGCATGAACATGCGGGCTCTCATGATGGTCCGGGTGGCCACCTCCGATCAACTCAGGGTTGACCATCCGGGTGGTCAAACACCTTTGGGGGTATGTCCGCTAGGGAAAACCCGTCGCCACTGACGTAGGCCCCGGTTGATTCAAGCTGTCGATTCAGAGTCTCCATGCGTCTCGTCCATTGGCTGCACGCGGTGGCCAGGGCCTCGCGACTCTGATGCTCTGGCGAGTGCCTGACCAGGGACATGAAGGCATAGGTCCATGATTGATGCAGGTCCGATCCTTATAGTGCGGGGTGGCATCAACAGCCGGCGCCGGGGCCCGACGATGAGTCGGGCCCGCTCGCGCCTTCTGAAACGCTCAAAAAGTACTTACTCCTGCTGGCCGGTACCATTGCGAGCATCGAGTGCCGAGAGGATGTCGTGGGCGACTTTGATTCGGGCGGGGATCGGGTAGTTTTTGTTGGCCAGCAGCACGATCCCCATGTTCCGGGTTGGAACGAAGGCCAGGTAAGCACCAAACCCACCCGTGGACCCGGTTTTATTAAACAGTACGTTTTCCGGTTGGGGCTGTGGCGGCGTGAGCCACGTGACCTTTTGGGGCTCGAGCGCCATATGAGACGCATTGCCTGCCAACAATCGGTCGAGCGCGACCGGGTAAGGGTAGAACTCCCATCCCAGGCCCTGGGTCATGCCGCCCGTCGTGTAGTAGCCGGTATGGGTCAAGGCAATCGCGCGCTGTAATGGCTCATCCAGAGTGGTCGGCTTGATGTTCGCCTCGATGTAGCGAACCAGGTCGGCGGCGCTGGATTTGACGCCGTACGCCTCTGAGTCCAGGGCGCCCGGATCTACCCGCACGGGTGTGTTGTCCTTTGTGTAGCCCTGGGCGTAAAGGCTCATTTGGTCCCGTGGAACCTTGAGGTAGCTGTGTGTGAGGCCCAGTTTGGGGAACAGCATGTTTTCCATCAGGTCGTCGAACGGTTTCCCCAGGCTCTGGGCGGCCAGATAGCCAAACAGGCCAAGGCTGGGGTTAGAATAGAGACGGTGTGTGCCGGCGGCGTAAGTCGGTTTCCACTGTTTGAAATAGCCGATCATGTGGTGCGGATCATCCGCCTTGCTCGGGAACTGCAACGGCAAGCCACCGGCGGTGTAGGTGCCCAGGTTGAGCACGCTGACATGGTCGAACGCGCTGCCGCGCAATGCCGGCAGGTAGTGGCTTGCCTGCTCCGACAGCGAGAGCTTGCCGGTTGCCTGGGCGTAAGCGGCCAGTGTTGTGGTGAAGGTTTTGCTGACCGAACCGATCTCGAACAGGGTGTCGTCGGTGACCGCTTGCCCGCTGAGTTTTGAGGCGACGCCGTAGTTAAAGTAATGGGGTTTCCCATCCAGAGTGATCGCCACAGCCATGCCGGGAATATCCTGTTCCTGCATGAGCGGCTGGATGGCCGCGTCCACGATGTGCTTGAGACGGTCCTCGGCTTGGTCGGCGGCGACGCAGTTGGCCGCGACGAGCAGCAGTGCGCAGGCGCTGAGGGTTGCTCGTGTGACTCTGTTGTTTTCGTGCATGATTGATCCGCTACTCCTGAAACTTCATTGTTTTAACCGCCGGACTCCGTGCAGACTCCTGCGCGGCCGGTTGCGGTAACCCAGCGCTTTCGCGTCGGTGCGAGTGCCAGAGTGTGCGGCCACTGACGGGCCTGTTTGTTGGCAACGGTTGTCCGGGCCTTCGCAGGCGAGCTAAATCTAGGCAGTTCGCGGACAATCGGCAAACGACGATATTACAGATGAGCCATTAGAAAAACTTGGGAGTTAAGGATGATTCGACCTCATCTGCCGCTGAATGCCTTGCGCGCCTTTGAGGCTTCTGCGCGCCATTTGAGTTTTACCCGGGCGGCGGTTGAACTGTGTGTCACGCAGGCCGCCGTAAGCCATCAGGTGAAAGGGCTCGAGAGCCAGTTGAACGTGACGCTGTTCAAGCGCTTGCCGCGAGGTTTGATGCTGACCAGTGAAGGCGAAATTTTGCTGCCGGTGCTGGTCGAATCTTTTGACCGGATAGCGCAGGCGCTGGAGCGCTTCGAGGGTGGGCACTCTCGGGAAGTGCTCACCGTGGGTGCCGTGGGGACGTTCGCGGTGGGCTGGCTGTTGCCGCGCCTGGCAGATTTTCAGGCCAGGCATCCCTTGATTGATCTGCGGCTCTCGACGAACAACAACCGCGTGGATGTGGCCGCCGAAGGGCTCGACTACGCGATCCGGTTTGGTGCGGGAGCATGGCACGGCATTGAGGCGACTCGCCTGCTGGACGCGCCGCTGTCAGTCCTGTGTGTCCCACGGATTGCGCAGCAACTGCACGCACCGGCCGACGTGTTGAAGCAAACGCTGCTGCGTTCCTACCGATCTGACGAATGGCCCGAGTGGTTTCAGGCTGCCGGCCTTGCAAGTAATAACCTGGCCCCCCGCAGCATCGTCTTCGATTCCTCGCTGGCCATGATGGAAGCCGCGCTTCAAGGCGCAGGCGTAGCCCTGGTGCCTGCAATGATGTTCTGTCGGCAATTGGAGAGTGGCGCCGTTGAGCAGCCTTTCGACATCGGCATCATCACCGGAAGCTACTGGCTGACGCGTCTGCAATCACGGGCCGAAACTTCAGCCATGACGGCGTTCAAGCGTTGGCTGGAGGGCGCGGTGCAGCCGAGGAACGTCTGAGGGAGGTAAAAAAGGCAGATGAGCCGTAATGACTCCCTGCCTTTTGCTTCGCGGCTTTTCGGGCGCGAACTAGTGTTGGCCGAGCGCGGCGGCCAGGAGCGGCGCGGCTTGTTCGTCGGTCAATGCGGGGTAGACTTCCATGTTCATGAGGTCACTCCAGTCAAGCACCCACTTCTGGATCTGAGTGATATCGCTGGCCTCTGCGACGCCAAAACCGGTCATGCGGCCCACGGCATGCCAGCGTCCCAGCATGGTTACGCCTGCCGGTGGAACCGCACCTGTCTTGAGAAAGCGCTCGATAGCACTGTTACGACGTTCGGGGCTGATTGACCAACTGACAATGAAAAGCATCTTTCACCTCCTGGTCGAGACCGCCAGTTTTTCTGTTCGCAAAACCGACTGGCGCTGCGACCGACTCCACGCATCTGATTCCAGCCCCCAGTCCGGGCTGCCAAAATGAACGCTCCCATGGGAAGGCATAGCAGGCGTCCGGTGCCCGTGTATGACCACTGATCTTCTGGGTGCGAATGCAGGGGGGCAGAGCTGTTGCATCTGACCTTCGGCGCGAGCCCAAAGCAAAAAAGCGCCCGCAGGCGCCAAAAATCACCCAAACCGAGGAAGTGCAGAGCTGCGACGGCCTAGGCCGTCGCTTCCATTACGCGGGGTGCGGGTTGTTTCCAGGACTCGTTGGCCGTCTGTTCCATGGCTTCCTGAATGGCGCGCTTGCGGTTGGCTTCGGCCTTGCGGCTGAAGTACCAGACCATGAAGGTGACCAGCGACACTGCCAGCAGAATCAGGCTGGCCACCGCATTGATCTCGGGCTTCACGCCCAGGCGCACCGCCGAGAACACTTCCATCGGCAAGGTCGTGGAACCTGGCCCCGACACGAAACTCGCCAGCACCAGGTCATCCAGCGACAGGGCAAACGACATCATGCCGCCCGCCGCCAGCGATGGCGCGATCATCGGTATGGTGATCAGGAAAAACACTTTCAGTGGACGGGCGCCAAGGTCCATGGCGGCTTCTTCGATGGACAGGTCCAGCTCACGCAAACGTGCTGAAACCACCACTGCGACATACGCGGCGCAGAACGTGGTGTGGGCGATCCAGATCGTGACGATGCCACGTTCCTGCGGCCAGCCGATCATCTGTGCCATGGCCACGAACAGCAGCAACAGCGACAGACCGGTGATCACTTCCGGCATCACCAGCGGCGCGGTCACCAGGCCACCGAACAGCGTGCGCCCCTTGAAGCGGGTGACACGGGTCAGCACGAACGCGGCCAGGGTGCCCAGCGCTACCGCGGCAATCGCGGTGTAGCAGGCGATTTCCAGGGAGCGCACCACCGAGCCCATCAGTTGGGTGTTATCCAGCAGGCCGACGTACCACTTCACCGACCAGCCGCCCCAGACCGTCACCAGTTTCGAGGCGTTGAACGAGTAAATCACCAGGATCAGCATCGGCAAGTAAATGAACAACAGGCCGAACACCAGCATCAATCTTGAAAACCCGAAACGGTTCATGCCCGTCCCTCCATCTCTTTGGCCTGGCTGCGGTTGAAGAGCAAAATCGGCACGATCAGGATCGCCAGCATCACCACCGCCAACGCAGACGCCACCGGCCAGTCACGGTTGTTGAAGAACTCTTGCCAGAGCACTTTGCCGATCATCAGGGTTTCCGGACCGCCCAGCAGTTCCGGGATCACGAACTCGCCCACCACTGGAATGAACACCAGCATGCAGCCGGCGATGATGCCGTTCTTGGCCAGCGGCACGGTGATTTTCCAGAAGCTGTTGAAGGTGCTTGAGCCCAAGTCTGAGGCGGCCTCCAGCAGGCTTTCGTCGTGCTTGACCAGGTTGGCGTACAGCGGCAGCACCATGAACGGCAGGTACGCGTACACCACGCCGATATAGACGGCCGTGTTGGTGTTGAGGATTTCTATCGGGCTGGAAATCAACCCGGTCCATAGCAGGAAGGCATTGAGCAAGCCGTTGTTGCTGAGGATGCCCATCCACGCGTAAACGCGGATCAGAATCGCCGTCCAGGTCGGCATCATGATCAGCAGCAGCAAAACGTTCTGCGCTTCTTTATTGGCCCTGGAGATGGCGTAGGACATCGGAAAGCCGATCAGCAAGCACATGGCGGTACTGAGCAATGCCACCTTCAACGAGCCCAGGTAGGCAGCGATGTACAGTTCGTCACCGACCAGCAGGGCGTAGTTGCCGAGGTTCAGCAGCAGCTGAAACTTTTGCTCGGCGTAGCCGTAGATTTCGGAGTAGGGCGGAATGGCCAGGGCCGCTTCCGAGAAACTGATCTTCATCACCAGGAAGAACGGCAGCATGAAGAACAGGCACAGCCACAGAAATGGAATGCCGATGACGACCTTGCGCCCGCTGGGGATCAAACGCTGAAAGTGCTGGCTGAGGGTTCTCATGCGCGCAGTACCACGCCGCTGTCGTCTTCCCACCAGACGTAGACCTTGTCGTCCCAGGTCGGGCGCGTGCCACGGCGTTCGGCGTTGGCCATGAACGACTGCACGATCTTGCCGCTCGGCAATTCCACGTAAAACACCGAATGCCCGCCGAGGTACGCAATGTCATGGACCTTGCCCGTGGACCAGTTGTAGCGCGTCTCGGGCTTGACGGTGGTGACCAGCATTTTCTCGGGGCGAATGGCGTAGGTCGTCGACTTGTCCTGCACCGACGTGCTGACGCCGTGACCGACGTAAATGTGTTGATCGAGGTCTGGGCAATGAATGACGGCGTAGCTTTCCTGGTCTTCGATGACGGTGCCGTCGAACGCGTTGACGTTGCCGATGAACTCACACACCAGACGGCTGACCGGGGCTTCGTAGATGTCCACCGGGCTGCCGATCTGGGCGATCCAGCCCAGGTGCATGATCGCGATGCGCTCGGCCATGGTCATGGCCTCTTCCTGGTCGTGAGTCACCATCACGCAGGTCACGCCGACCCGCTCGATGATCTCCACCAATTCGAGCTGCATCTGCGAACGCAGTTTTTTATCCAGCGCGCCCATCGGTTCGTCGAGCAGCAACAGCTTGGGGCGCTTGGCCAACGAGCGGGCCAACGCAACACGCTGACGCTGACCGCCGGAGAGCTGGTGCGGCTTGCGCTTGGCGTACTGGCTCATCTGCACCAGTTTGAGCATCTCGGCCACGCGGGCGTCGACCTCGGCAGACGGGATCTTGTCCTGCTTGAGGCCGAAAGCGATGTTCTGCGCGACCGTCATGTGCGGAAACAAAGCGTAGGACTGGAACATCATGTTGATCGGCCGCTCGTAGGGCGGCATGTCGGTGATGTCCACGCCATCGAGCAGGATTCGCCCCTCGGTCGGCCGTTCGAAGCCGGCCAGCATGCGCAGCAGGGTCGATTTGCCGGAACCTGAGCCGCCCAGCAGGGCAAAGATTTCGCCTTGATGGATGTCCAGGGACACATCGTCCACGGCCACGGTTTCGTCAAACTTCTTGGTGACGCGGTCGACCCTCACCAGCACCTTCCCGGGTTGCTGGTTACCTTCAAGAGCCTTCCTGTAAGTGCTGGAGGCGTTTGCCATGTGAAACTCCCAAAGGTGTTTTTCGTCAGGCCAATGGGGCCTGACTTAAGTGGTTGAAACCCGCGCCGGGCGGGTCTGTTCGGCGCCGCCATCCTGGCTGCCTGAGGTTGCTTGTTGTTCTCGTGTGACGGTGTTGTGCCGGTCGGCTGGCGCACGAGTGCGCATTGCCTTGGGCAATGGTGTTCAAGTGATTGATGTGAGCTGGGCGTTGCGGGAGTTGCCCCGTCGCCGGTCACCGCACGCTACGACGCGCCGCTTGTGGCCGGCATGCGCCGCCAGGCGCAGGGAGAGTGCTGGAGCAGGGAAGGGGCGACAGGGTTTGCCGTGACAGGTGCAGGCCTGCGGGCTCCGGTCGGAAAAACAATGATGTCGCAAGCGCGGCGGACAGCACGCGGGTACTGGTCCGGGCTCGCAGAGCGGGGGCGCTGACCGATCGTTGTGGCGCACGCAACAGCGCCGATCAATGGCTTGATTGCCATTTTTATCACCTCGAAGTTCGCACTTGGACGGGTTTTTCGAGAGCTTAGCGTTGTTGATTTTATTTAACAACTTCAATGTAAAAAATTCTAAACGCCGCTGGTCGACTGTTCAGAATATGCGGTCCTGTCAGGCCCTTTGTATTTCGAGCAGGGCCAAAAAACACCGTAATACTTGACGATGAACGCGCTATGTTCGCTATTGACTTCACTTTGCCTTTCGGATTGACTGGGCTCGCAACAGGGTTGTGAACATAATAATTAACACAATAGGTGCCTCATGTCGGTCCCCCCGCGTGCCGTTCAGCTCAACGAAGCGAACGCTTTCCTTAAGAAACACCCCGAGATTCTCTACGTCGACCTGCTGATTGCAGACATGAACGGCGTGGTGCGCGGCAAGCGCATCGAGCGCACCAGTCTGCACAAGGTCTACGAACAGGGCATCAACCTTCCGGCCTCGCTGTTTGCACTGGACATCAATGGCTCCACCGTGGAAAGCACCGGCCTGGGACTGGACATCGGTGACGCCGACCGCATCTGCTACCCCATCCCCGGCACGCTTTGCGTCGAGCCCTGGCAGAAGCGCCCGACCGCACAACTGCTGATGACCATGCACGAGCTCGAAGGCCAGCCGTTCTTCGCCGACCCACGGGAAGTGCTGCGTCAGGTGGTGAGCAAATTCGATGCGTTGGGCCTGACTATTTGCGCCGCGTTCGAACTGGAGTTCTACCTGATCGATCAGGACAACGTGAACGGCCGCCCTCAGTCGCCGCGTTCGCCGATCTCCGGCAAGCGTCCGATGTCGACTCAGGTCTACCTGATTGATGACCTCGACGAGTACGTCGACTGCCTGCAAGACATTCTCGAAGGCGCAAAAGAGCAGGGCATTCCCGCAGACGCCATCGTCAAGGAAAGTGCACCAGCACAGTTCGAAGTGAACCTGCATCACGTCTCCGACCCGATCAAGGCCTGCGACTACGCGGTCCTGCTCAAGCGTCTGGTGAAGAACATCGCCTACGACCATGAGATGGACACCACGTTCATGGCCAAGCCTTATCCGGGGCAGGCGGGCAACGGCTTGCACGTCCATATTTCGATCCTGGATAAAGAAGGCCACAACATCTTCGCCAGCGAAGACCCCGAGCAGAACGACGCACTGCGCCATGCCATTGGCGGCGTGCTCGAGACCCTGCCGGCGCAGATGGCCTTCCTTTGCCCGAACGTTAACTCGTACCGGCGTTTCGGTGCGCAGTTCTACGTACCGAACTCGCCGTGCTGGGGCATCGACAACCGTACCGTCGCGGTGCGCGTACCGACCGGTGCAGCGGACGCCGTGCGCATTGAGCACCGGGTCGCTGGCGCGGACGCCAACCCGTACCTGTTGATGGCCTCGGTGCTGGCCGGTATTCACCACGGTCTGACCAACAAAATCGAGCCGGGCGCCCCGGTCGAAGGTAACTCGTACGAGCAGAACGAACAGAGCCTGCCGAACAACCTGCGCGATGCCTTGCGCGAGTTGGACGACAACGAAGTCATGGCCAAATACATCGACCCGATGTACATCGACGTGTTCGTGGCGTGCAAGGAAAGCGAGCTGGCCGAGTTCGAGAACTCCATCTCGGACCTTGAGTACAACTGGTATTTGCACACGGTTTGATCTGACAACGGTGCTGGATCTCAAACCGAGCACCCACCTGACCAATCAACTATTCCTCTGCGTTGAGTCACTTCCATGGCAAACACTCGCAGCGATTGGGAGCAACGCTTCCAGTCCTTGACACTCGAAGGCCGGGCATTCATTGACGGTCAATACCGCGCGGCACTCAGCGGCGACACCTTTGAATGCACGAGCCCGGTGGACGGTCGCTTCCTGGCGAACGTCGCCAGCACCGACGAAGCCGACGCCAACGCGGCGGTGATCGTCGCGCGACACGCATTCGACTCCGGCGTCTGGGCCAAACAGGCTCCGGCGATGCGCAAGCGCATCCTGATTCGGTTCGCCGATCTGATTCTGGCGAACCAGGAAGAACTGGCGCTGCTGGAAACCCTCGACATGGGCAAGCCCATCAGCGACTCCATGAGCATCGATATTCCAGCGACCGCCAACGCGATCCGCTGGAGTGCCGAAGCCATCGACAAGATCTACGACGAAGTCGCCGCCACGCCGCACGATCAACTGGGCCTCATCACCCGCGAACCGGCAGGCGTGGTCGCGGCCATCGTGCCGTGGAACTTCCCGTTGATCATGGCCAGTTGGAAGTTCGCCCCGGCCCTCGCGGCCGGCAACTCGTTCATCCTCAAGCCTTCGGAAAAGTCACCGCTGACTGCCATTCGTATCGCTCAACTTGCGCTGGAGGCGGGCATCCCGAAAGGTGTGTTCAACGTGCTGCCGGGCTTCGGTCACACCGTCGGCAAGGCGCTGGCGTTGCACATGGACGTCGACGTGCTGGCCTTCACCGGCTCGACCGCGATTGCCAAGCAACTGCTGATCTACGCCGGGCAAAGCAACCTGAAACGCGTTTGGCTCGAAGCCGGGGGGAAGAGCCCGAACGTGGTGTTTGCCGACGCGCCGGATTTGCGTGCGGCAGCACAAGCGGCGGCCAGTGCGATTGCCTTCAACCAGGGCGAAGTCTGCACCGCAGGTTCGCGATTGCTGGTGGAGCGCTCGATTCGCGAGCAGTTCATTCCGCTGTTGGTGGAAGCGCTGCAAGCCTGGAAGCCGGGGCATGCCCTGGACCCGGCAACCACCGTCGGTGCGGTGGTCGATCAGCGTCAACTGGATTCGGTCTTGCGCTACATCGAGGTCGGCAAACAGCAGGGCGCGCACCTGATTGCGGGCGGCAGCCGCACCCTTGAAGACACCGGTGGCCTGTACGTGGACCCGGCGATTTTCGACGGCGTGACCAATGCCATGGCCATCGCCCGGGAAGAAATTTTCGGTCCGGTGCTGTCGCTGATCACCTTCGATACCGAGGAAGAAGCGCTGGCGATTGCCAACGACAGCATCTTCGGTTTGGCCGCCGGTGTGTGGACCCGCAACCTGAGCAAGGCCCACACCTTCGCTCGCGGCTTGCGCGCTGGCAGCGTGTGGGTCAACCAATACGACGGCGGCGACATGACCGCGCCGTTCGGCGGGTTCAAGCAGTCGGGTAACGGTCGGGACAAATCGCTGCATGCGTTCGACAAGTACACCGAACTCAAGGCGACCTGGATCAAGCTCTAACCCTTCTACAACGGCGGCCACGGGCGTGTGCCGGTGGCCCTCGGAGAAATTTATGACGCAAAGCTCTGTTAAACAAAATCATGTAGACAGCTACTACGCCGCGACCCGTAACCACACCGGCGACTTCCCGGTGCTTGAAGAGTTGGTGGAATGCGATGTGTGCGTGATCGGCGCCGGTTACACCGGTTTGTCCTCGGCGTTGTTCCTCGCCGAGGCGGGCTACCGCGTGACGGTGCTTGAAGCCGCTAAAGTCGGTTTCGGCGCCAGCGGTCGTAACGGCGGGCAACTGGTCAACTCCTACAGTCGCGATGTCGATGTCATCGAACAGCGCTACGGCGAAAAGACTGCGGAAATCCTCGGCAGCATGATCTTCGAAGGTGCCGACATTATCCGTCAGCGCATCCAGCACTACGACATCCAGTGCGACTACCGCCCCGGCGGCATATTCGCCGCGCTGAACAAAAAGCAGCTCAAAGGCCTGGCCGAGCAGAAAAGCAGTTGGGAGCGTTACGGCAACAAAAATCTGAAAATGCTCGACGCGGCAGAGATCAAGCGTGAAGTGGGTTGTGACAACTACGTCGGCGGCCTGCTGGACATGCAGGGCGGCCACATCCACCCGTTGAACCTGGCACTCGGTGAAGCCTCGGCCATCATCGGCCTGGGCGGCAAGATCTTCGAACAATCGGCAGCGGTGGAAATCACCTACGGCGAGCCGATCACCGTGCGCACCGCCAAAGGCGTGGTGCGGGCCAAGTACTTGCTGATCGCCGGTAACGCCTACCTGCCCCAGGATCTCGACACCCGCGTGACCCGTAAAAGCATGCCCTGCGGCTCGCAAATCGTCGTCACCGAACCGTTGTCCGAGAAAGTCGCTCGCAGCCTGATCACCCACAATTACTGCGTCGAAGACTGCAACTACCTGCTCGATTACTACCGCCTCACCGCCGACAACCGTCTGCTTTATGGCGGCGGCGTGGTGTACGGTGCTCGCGAACCCGACGACATCGAACAACTGATCCGCCCGAAAATCCTCAAGACCTTCCCGCAACTCAAGGGCGTGAAAATCGATTACCGCTGGACCGGCAACTTCCTGCTGACCATGTCACGCATGCCGCAATTCGGCCGTATCGAGAAAAACGCCTATTACATGCAGGGCTACAGTGGTCACGGCGTCACCTGCTCGCACCTGGCCGGCAAACTGATCTCGGAAATGATCCGTGGCGACGCCGAGCGTTTCGACGCGTTCGCTTCCTTGCCGCACATGCCGATGTTCGGCGGCCGAACCTTCCAGGCCCCGCTCACCGCCATGGGCGCCGCGTATTACGCGCTGCGTGATCGTTTCGGTCTCTAGTCATTCCTGTAGGCGCCGAGCAAGCTCAGCGCCTACAGGACTTCTACTGCTGGCATAAAATCTGTGGACGGCCGGGACCAGGCTGTGGGAACAAGCTCGCACTCACAGTTTGCGCACCCGAAATGGCCAGTGTCAGGCCCGAAGGCCTTTTTTTCCTGCCGTCTATCGAAGCTGCTGAGCAACACCCACAAACATGATTTAATAGCCGCCTTTCATGCCGGCAGGCTGGGAAAGCGGCGAATCCTGCGACAACCGTCGCCCGCCATCCACCTTCAATACCCTTAAGTTTTCCTCACATAAGGCTGTTATGGACACGGGCACACGACTCAAATTGGTGCGCGAAAGCCACAAGCTGTCTCAGCGTGAGCTGGCCCGGCGCAGCGGCGTCGCCAATGCCACGATTTCCCTGATTGAACAGAATCGCGTCAGCCCCTCCGTCAGTTCCCTGAAAAAACTGCTCGAAGGCATTCCCATGTCTTTGGCGGACTTCTTCACCTTCGACCAACCGCCCCGCGAGCACCAATACGTGTTCCGCGCCAACGAACAGCCCGACCTGGGCCGCCATGGCCTGCGCCTGCTGCTGATCGGCGCCTCCGTGCCGGGCCGACAGATGCGCCTGCTGCGCGAGCAATACGCGCCGGGCGCGAGTTCGGGGGAAGAGCCGATCGTGCACGCGGAAGGCGAGGAGTGTGGGCTCGTCACCCGTGGCACGGTCGAGTTGACCGTGGACGGGCAGATCAGCGTGTTGAATGCCGGGGACGGGTATTACTTTCCGACGACGTTGCCGCACCGGTTTCGAAACATTGGGCAGGATGAGGCCGAAATCATCAGCGCCAACACCCCGGCGAACTTCTGATACCGACAGCGACCAGCGCAATGAGTGTGAAAGCTATAAGCGCTGAGTGATTGCGTTCCAGGATTGACAAACCGGCCCCCTCCAAAACACTATCGCCCCATGACCTACACACGCCGCATGAACATGATGTGCTCCTCCATGACCGCCTCTGGCGGGCCATGAGGTCATGCGTTCACAGGTTTTGACGTAATAACCCAAGGCCCCGCCAGAAATGGACGGGGCTTTTTAGTGCTCCGTCTACCGATGGCTAACGGAGAATAAAATGTTTGAGATCAGACGCGCGACGCCAAGCGATGCCCAAACAGCATTCGACATTCGCCTGCAAGCGATACGGCACCAATGCATCGGCGCCTACACCACGGAACAAATGCTGGCCTGGACGGCAGGAGCCGCCAGCGATGGGTACAACGACCTGATGGAAAAACACTTCTATCTGGGCTGTATTCAGGACGAGCCGGTGGCGACAGGCATGCTTGACCTGGAGGCGGGCGAAATCGGCGCGATCTTTGTACTCCCACGCTTTATGCAGCGCGGCCTCGGCTTGAAAGTCCTGAACCACCTTGAATGCCTGGCGCGGGACCTGGGGCTGAAGGCAGTCACTCTGGACGCTACGTTGAACGCGGCTGACTTTTACCGGCGATGTGGTTTTGTGGGTGACGCGCCTGCGATTTACCACTCACCGTCCGGGCTTCAGTTGGCGTGTGTGCCTATGGTAAAGAGGCTTTTGCTTTGATTGGGAAGGGTGGACAGAGGTAAAACCAAGTCATAAAAAACCCGCAGTGATGCGGGTTTCCTGTATCTGAAATGTGCTTACGGCTCCTGCCGGGTTCTCTCGGTGAACCGTTCAACTAGCGCTCCAAGGATTTGCACTGATTGCGCAGGCCGTCGTCCTTGATGTTTTGGCAACCGCCCGAGCCTTGCTTGGCCTTGCAATAGTTGCGTTGGTCATCATCGCGAATGTTTCCACAATCACTGGTGCCACCTGTTTCTGCTTTGCACGCATTGCGCATGTCGTCATCCTTGATGTTTTGGCAACCGCCAGAGCCCTGCTTGGCCTTGCAATAGTTGCGCTGGTCATCGTTGCGAATGTTTCCACAATCACCCGTACCTTCTGTTTCCGCTTTGCAGGCATTGCGTTGGTCGTCGTCCTTAATATTCTGACAACCGCCCCGGCCCTCCCGCGCCTTGCAATAGTTACGCTGGTCGTCGTTGCTGATGTTGTCGCAACTGGCGTAAACGTAGCTGCTGAACATCAACAACACTGCGAGAATCAGTCTCATTGCACACTTCCATGATTGCCCAGGAAACAGCCTGGTACTGGTTGATCCAGGATTTTTTGGCGCCGTGACGCGCTATCACATTGACATCATTTTCCAGGAAAGTTCCAGGCGCAAAGCGTGCCTTGAGCAAACGCGGCTAGGCGCGTTCACGCCGCTATAGTCGACTCTATTGCCGACCGTACATCCAGGAGCTTTTTCCAGTGTCTGACATGCCGACCCATTTCGCTTACACAAAACGCTTTAACGCCGTACTCGCCTACATTGATGCCAATCTCGAAGGTGACCTGTCGGTGAAGACGTTGAGCCATGTGGCGAACTTTTCGGCGTTCCACTTCCATCGACAATTCACCGCGTTCGTAGGAGTGCCTGTCTCACGTTATGTGCAACTGATGCGACTACGACGCGCGGCACATAGCCTGGCCGCCCTCGCTGATCACTCGGTACTGGACGCCGCACTCGGTGCCGGCTTTGAAAGTCCCGAGGCATTTTGCAGGGCGTTCAGGCGGGCGTTCGGTATGACGCCGAGTGCGTTCAGGAAGGAACCGAACTGGCAGGTCTGGAGTGCGGTATTCGCAATCCCTCACTTTTCTAGGACTATCATCATGCAAGTACGAATCATAGATTTCCCTGAAGTCAAGGTAGCAGCGCTTGAGCACTGCGGACCTGCCGGGCTCGTCAATGAGAGCGTGCGTACGTTCATCGAGTGGCGTATGCAGAGCGGGCAGTCGCCGGTGGCATCGAGTCGCACCTTTGGCATTCCCTATAGCAACCCCGATACGACACCTCCACAAGCATTCCGCTTCGCAATCTGCGGCGAGATTCACGAGGCCGTGGCGCCGAATGAGTTCGGCGTGCACGAGGTCGTCATTCCTGCCGGTCGCTACGTCGTGGTGCGACACGTGGGGTCACCGGATCACATCGGCGAAACGATCTATCCGATTTACCGCGATTGGCTTCCTGCCAGTGGAGAGGAACTTCGTGACCAGCCGCTATTCTTCAATTACCTGAGCGTCCATCCCGAGACACCACAGGATCAATGGCAAACCGATGTGTATGTTCCGCTGCAATAGCGGAGCAAGGAGCTTTCGACCCTGAGCTGACGTTGACGAGTGTCCGTTCAGGGTCGGAAGTTGCCGGTAATAGTCCCCGCCTCACAGGATACAAAGGCGGAAATTACAGAATAAGGGCAGGCAATGAAAACCCGCAGATATGTGGGTTTTTTACAACTGAAAACAGCTCACTGTCACTTAGGTGCATCAACCCCGCGCTGCTCGATCCTCTGGCGTTCGCAATGGATTCGGGGGCAGACCACGATTTCAACGGTTTTTGAAGTCGTGGTCTGTTCCGGTGTGCCCTATGTGCGCAATGCTGGAGTCCGCGGCGGAATCATCCGCTTCGTCCCGGTCGATTCAAACGCCGAAGCCAACCGCAGCAACGTCGAATCGTCGTACGCACGACCCGCAAAGGTCAGCCCGACTGGCATGCCGGTGTCCGGCATGACGCCCATCGGTACGGTGACCGTGGGCACGCCCAGGTGGCGGATGGCGAGGTTGCCGTTGGCGACCCAGATACCGTTGCTCCAGGCGATGTCCGCAGACGTCGGGTCGACATCGGCATTCGCCGGGCCCACGTCGGCGACGGTCGGGAAGAGCACGGCATCGAGGCCGAGCCGGTCCATCCAGTCCTCAAGGTCGATTTTACGGGTCTGTTCAAGCCCCCGCAGTCCGTCCGGCACCGTGGTGATCTGGTCCCACGGGGTAATGCCGCGCTCGGCCATCCGCACGTACTCGTCCATGCCCGCGGCGAGGTCGCCCTCGCGGTTGGGCAGTGTGCCTGGGTCGTGCGGGAAGATCAGCGGGCCATCGACGTCGACCAGACGGTTCAGATTCGGATCGCCGTTGGCCTGCAGGAAGTCATCGAACGCCCAAGCCGTCAGGTCCCACAACTCATGGTGCAGGAACTCTTTGGAGACGATGCCGCGATTGAACACGGTCGGCGCACCCGGCCGATCACCCTCGCAATTGGAGACCAGCGGGAAGTCGACTTCAATCACTTCGGCGCCAGCGGCTTCGAGTGCCTGGCGAGCCTGCTCCCAGAGCCCGATCACCGAAGGGCGGGTGTTGATGCGTTGCCCCGTTGGGCCACCGATACCCGGCGCTTCAGAGGTGCCCGCTTCGGGGTCCGCGTTGATGTACATCCGGGGCACGCCGAGACGCTTTCCGGCGAGCGCGTCGGTCTTCGCGGCCAGTTCTGCATAAGACGCAGGACGCACCGAGGCGACGCTCGGAATCGGCACCCAGGGTTGCATCCGCCACAGGTCGCCGCGAGTGTCGGGATCCTCCGCGACCACCACGTCGAGCACTTCGAGCAGGTCGGCCATGGTTCTGGCAAACGGCACGACAACGTCCATCGTCGGCGTCAACGGCCAGTTGCCGCGCACCGAGATCACCCCACGCGATGGCGTGTAGGCACACAGGCCATTGTTCGAGGCAGGGCCGCGTCCGCTCGACCAGGTTTCCTCTGCCAGGCCAAAAGCCGCGAAGCTGGCGGCGGTGGCGGTACCGGCGCCGTTCGATGAGCCGGAGGCGAAAGGGGCGGTGAGGTAGTCAGCGTTATAGGGGCTCTCGGCACGGCCATACACCCCGCGCTGCATGCCGCCGTTGGCCATGGGCGGCATGTTGGTCTTGCCCAGGCAAATTGCGCCGGCAGCGCGAAGCCGTTCGATGGTGAACGCATCGCGATACGCAATCAGGTTGACGAAAGCGGGACTGCCGGATGCGGCGGTCAGGCCCTTCACCAGGTAGCTGTCCTTGGCCGTGTAGGGGATGCCATCGAGTGGGGCCCAGCGTCTCGCCTTTGGCCCGACGGGCGTCGGATGCTTGCGCCTCTTGCAGCGCTTCGGGGTTGCGAACCACTACCGCGTTGAGGGCGGTGGGCGTATCGGGACCGTCGTACGCCTCGATTCGGGCGAGGTAGGCCTGGACCAGCTCAAGCGACGTGGTCTGGCCCGATTCGAGCGCAGCACGCAACTCGGCAATGGAAACCTCGGTGACCTCGATCATGCTGTTCTCTCAAAATGGGTGTTCATAGTGGTTCTCGTTGCACTGTATTGCGAGGCAGGGTCTGGGCTTACAACCTGCGCTATTTAACACCAAGCCGGGAGCGGAGGCATCGGTGTAGTGGTTCACCGGCCGATAATGGCTGATTGCGAAGGGCTGCAATTGATCCATTGCGCACGTACAGCAAACAGGTTCGCCTGTTAGTCAGTCCTGTACAGCCCAGAGCATCGTCTGAACCATGATGTGCGGATGACTGACTAAAGGTTCCCATTCATCGATGAAAGAGAAACCCTGCTTCAGATAGAAGCTTGAGGCCCTTGCATTGTCGGGAGAAACGTCCAGAAAAACGCAAGCGTGTCCGTTTTCTTTCGCGCGAGATTTCACCGCCTCGACCAGCTCAGTGGCCACGCCAGAGCCACGCGCCGCGGGTTCAACCCACATTCCGATCAAGTTATAGCGATTCGTTTGACTGACCCCGCCACCGATCATTCCCACCGGTTTGCCTTCCTTGATGGCCAACCAGAACTGCGGCCCAGCCGCAGACGAGGCGCGTTCTTTCCACTGCTCGTCACTGTAATGAGCGGCTGTTTGGTAACTCACACCAAACGCGGTCGGCGTGTCCAAAAGCGCAGCAAGGCGAACTTGCTTCAACAGCATCCAGTCTTTCTCGTCCGTCAGTCGAATTTCCATGACCTGCCTAAAAGATAGCGAAACTTCATCGTCGCATAAGAATGTCGAGGGCGAATACCTTGTCGCTGCGCAATGGCTGTTTTGGCCGGAAGTTACCAGTAAGCATTCACTCCGCTGCCATCGATTCTGCAAGCGTCATCTAGATGAACGCCTCGTTGCGATCGATTTGAACCGATGGTTATGTACGGTTACCGGCTCTCCATTGATGGTAGGCAGAAATAATTGCGTCACGTCTTTCACGGTGGCTACCGTCCAGCGTTGCGTTTTTAAGCTTACGGATTAGATCTTTGTACATATAGCCTGAGCGATAAAAGTATGGCCTCAGTTCTACAAAGCACAATGCGGACTCAACCGAGAGCTGATCGCCAGAGTCGATTTTTTGTAGTGCTTCTCGAAAATCACATGGAAAAGATAAAGCCTCATACCTTGCATGGAACTCCTGGCAAGCCAGTTCCCATTCGCGTCGCTTCAGTGGGCTAGCGTCACGAGTCTTAACGCTTTTTTTGATGCGGGCATGAAGATGGCGAATGGTCTCCGCATTTTCTTCAATGTCGCGTTTCATTCGAATTGGGTTCATAGGGCATAACTACAATTGGCCAGCATGCTATGTGGCGTCCAAACACGACAGGCTGTCGCATAAAATTCCTCGCCGCTCCGTAAGCCGTTGTTAGGCATCAAGCTGCTCGTGACAGACACGATATGGCTCAAAGAGAAGCGCGGCATAGGCGACGAGATATGTCGTCGAGCATTTCTATCGGTAGGCTACTGCTTCACCGGGAGGGCGTCCACCGACGGCGTTTTTCCTTCAGCCACCCGAACATGCGCTCGATGATATTGCGCTGCCGGTACTTGGGGCGACCAAACAGTCCTGGCAAGCCCAGCCCCGGCTTGCACTTCATGCTGCGCAGCGGGATTACCAACTGCATTCGGTAACTCCCGGCGCCTGATGAGGCTCGGGTTGCACGAATGGCAGTGGAATTGATCATCCAGGTTTCCAGGTCGATCAGGCCTTGCTCGTTCAATCGGATGTGAAGTCGCTTGAGCATCTGGTCGAAAGTCTCGCGATTACGCCAGTCGCGAAAGCGTTGATACACCGTTGACCACGGGCCGAAGCGCTCGAGCATGTCACGCCAGGCGGCGCCTGAACAGAGCACCCATAGCACGCCGTTGAGCATCAGCCGATCATCTGCCCGTGGGCGTCCGTTTCGGCGGGGTTCATTGAAGATATCTGCAGTCAGCAGTTTGCCGGCCAGGTTCGAGCGCTGAGTGTGTGGTGGGCGGATAATCCAGAAGTTAGAATGAGGTCAACTAATCACCGCTCCCTTTGGGCCGCTGGCGATCAAGCTTGCGCCGCAGGCAGTTTTCATGCCGTCCAGTGCCACAGCGATTCCGCCCACGGTGTAAGTGCTGCTGCCCTCGACAATGGGGAAGATACCCTTGCACAGCGGGCAACTGACGTTATGACCGACACCGGCCATGGGTTTACCGTTGAGGTCGGTTTGGGAAAAGGCCTCGAGTACGACTCCACCGTGAGTGGTGGAGTCGCCCAAGCGGATGATGTCTTTCACTAAGCCATTCCTTTGCCAGTAGTTGCCTAAGCAATATCCACTACGGAATGCGGACTTTCTGAAATCATCCGCATTGTCTAATGTCCCCGACTCAGACAGCGAACTTGTGTCTGATCCAATTCGGGTGGACGTATCTTATTGCCCAATAACGCTAATTTTCGAGAGGTCAATACGAAGTTGTTATCAGTAATTCTTATATTTTAATAATGATCTCGATTAATTGCTCGAAAATTATTACATCAACGAAATTCTAGAGCTCTCCCCCAATCAACGATGCCTTCTGCAAAGGCCCTATCCGATCGCAATGAATAGATCTCATCGCTACATATTGGATCTTTCATTATTTCCTCCTCTTCCTCATCACTCAAGATGACAGCCTTGCCTCCCTTTTTTTCAAGTAGGTACTTTTGACCAGCGATATAATTATAGGCATCAATGATAGAGCTTTCTGCCGCCCCCAAGCTATCCGAAGTTCCTTCAGTGAAGAATACAAGAAGATCTGAAAGCGCGTAAAAATACAAGTTTCTAACCACCTCATCATCGTTAGCGTCTTGTTCATCAACTACGGCAGAGCTTATTGCTCTGTTTATTGCTCTTGTGCTTAATTTTGAATTGTCTGTAGCAAGAAAATCCCATAATTTACTTATGAATGAAGTCGCTTCTTTTGGTGCGCCAATATTCATCGTATTGAGCATGTTTCCAAATCTATCAAACGCCCTTAGTAGTACAAATAAAGACACTTTCTCTAGCTTGTTCATTGTGGATCCTTATTCACTTTTTGCGTTTGAGAGGCGATACAGGGTTTGCGCCATGGCGGAGAATAGATCCCTCACAGGAGCAGCATATAGGGCGACTTGCAGCAATATCAATCACCTTCATATTATTTTCCTCTGCATACCTATTGATGATGTTTACCTCAGCATGACCTTCCGGTCCTGAGACGTTTGGTACACTAATAGGCGCAACGCCCAGGATACTTGCTCTCCCTTTCTGCGCTCCTGACATTCGCCCTCGACTAGACGCAGCAACGGTCTGAGTCTTTCCATCGGGACTGGCAAGAACAGCTACAGCAATTGTTTCGCTATTGAACGATCTGGGTGAACCACCAGGTTTCAGGGATTCGCCATGTATGCTGTGCGCCATTTTTTCTAATGGGTTCATATTAGAGTCATATCGGCATCGCGGACTGAGACCTAACGGGTCTGTCCAGCCGATAGGGTTGTTGCTGTACTGATAAATATTCACTCCGCCCGCATAACCAATCGGGTCCTTACTGACAAACCGCCCAACACTTGGATCATAGTAACGGTAGCGGTTGTAATGCAGCCCCGTCTCATGGTCGTGGTACTGCCCCTGGAAGCGGATCGGGTTGGTCAGCCCTTGCTGTTGCGCCCATTCCGAGCGCTGTTCACGTACTTCGCCCCACGCTTTGTACTGCGCGCTCCAGGCGGTGTGGCCGTGTGGGTCGGTCAGTTCCTGCGGCGTACCAAGGTGATCGCACTGATACCAGGCCAGCGCCTCGAAGGGCAGTACCGTCGGTTTGTGATTCCACAACGGGTCGTCATCCAGGCTGTAACTGCCGCTGTAATCCGGTTGGCCTGTCAGGTGAATCGGTTGATGCCGCAGCGCCTGCGCCACCGGCACGAAGCTGCCCGGTTCAAAGATGTAGTGCACCGTGCGGCCAGTGCCGCTTTCGTGCTGAGCCGGGCTACTTTCCCATGCCAGTTGGTCACCGTCCCAGCCATACAAGGTGAAGCCGCAGCCCAGTTCGCGTTGTTTGCGCGCATGCTCGTTGCGGTTCCATTGGGAGCCGGCCTCGGGGCGTTGTTTGTAATGGACGCTGGAGTTTTTGTGCAGGCGTCGGCCGAGGGCATCGTAGGCATAGTCGACGGCCAGGCGAGCATCTTCGAAACGCACCAGTCGGTCGAACAGGTCCCATTGCATCCGGCTGTAACTGCCGTTGTGCAAGCGTTGAATCTGGTTGCCGCGCTCGTCGTATTCGTAATGGGTGCCGGTGTACTCACGCAGGAGGTTATCCAGCAGTTTGCTACGCGGTTGGTCTTGATCCAGTGGTCGACGGATTTGCAGGACTTTCTCGTCCAGCAGGTTACCGGCCGGGTCGAAGGCGAAGGTTTCCACGCCCTGACGAGTGGTGGCGCTGAGCAGTCGGCCGACCGGGTCGTAGCGGTAGGCGAGGGGGCCGCGACGGCTGTCATTGATGTCGGTGAGCTGGCCAGCGGCATCGTAGGTGTAGGCGCGCTTGAGTAGGGTGGACTTGTCGTCACCACGGGCCAGCAACTGTTCTTGCAGGCGTCCGGCCGGGTCCCACTTTTGCGTTTGCAGCAGGCGGTTGCCTTGATGGCGGGCAACTTCCCGGTGCAGGTCATCGCGCTCAAAGCCGATCAGTTCATGCTCATCCAGGCGCATGCCCAGCAAGTGGCCGCTGCCGTAGGTCAGCCAACTGACGCGATGGCCGTCCGGGCGCACGGTGGCGATACGCTGGTTGAGCACGTCGTACTCGTGCTGCCAGACCGCGACCTGGGGTTTTTCCAGGCCCAGGTAGTGCTGGTGTTCACGCACCAGGTTGCCCGCAGGGTCGTGAAACCATTGCAAGCGACTCTGATCGTTGCAGGCCATGACCAGGTTGCCGTTGCCATCGTAGGCAAAGGTTTCTCGTTGCGTCAGCTGACCCAGGCTGGCCAGGCGTTCAGTCAGGCGGCCCAGCGGGTCAAACTTGACCGCGATGCTGCGCTCGCCACTGATGGTGCTGTGCAAGCGACCGGTGTACTGGTCGTATTGGTAGCGCGTGGTATGGCCATCGAAACCGGTTTCTTCCAGCAGTCGGCCCATCGGGTCGTAGTGGAAGTGTGCGCGCCGCTCGTTTTCGTTTTCCAGGGTCTGCAAGCGGCCGAGGCGATCCCAGCGATAGCGCAGGGTTTGTTCGGCGGCATCGACCCGCTCGGCGATCTGGCCGGCGACGGTATAGCTCCAAGTGGTGCAGCGATCCAGGGCATCGACATGCACCAACAAACGCCCCTCGGCATCACGCTCGAAGCGGTCCTCGGTTTTGTCGGGGTGCTTGATCAGCACCAGTTGACCGGTCTTGTACTGGTACTCGGTGCTCTGTCCAGCCGGATCGGTGAAGCAGATCATCTGGCCGCGATCGTCGT
The DNA here is from genome assembly GCF_039908635.1 of Pseudomonas purpurea. NCBI lineage: Bacteria > Pseudomonadati > Pseudomonadota > Gammaproteobacteria > Pseudomonadales > Pseudomonadaceae > Pseudomonas > Pseudomonas purpurea. The sequence goes on along the minus strand of NZ_CP150918.1, from coordinate 3,393,717 downwards.
ACTCCCAGGCGCTGGTCTTGCCCGAACAGTCGGCGTACTTCACCAACTGACCGGCGTCGTTGTACTCAAGGGCTTTCTCGTTGCCGTTGGCATCCTTGATTGCCGTTGGCAGGCCCGCTGCGTCGTAGGCGTATTCGGTCTTGTTGCCCAGCGGGTCGAGGGCTTCCACCAGATTGCCGTGGTCGTCATAAGCGCGTTGCCACTGACCGCCCTCGGCATCGCTGATTTTGATCAGTTGGCTCTGGTCGTCGTAGGCGTAATGCACCACGGTGTGGTCGGCGCGAATGTGCTCCAGGACATTGCCCCGGTCATCGTAGCTGAAGCGGTCGGTGCTGCCGTCGGCGTGAACGTGGCGCACCACGTTCTTGGCCGGATCACGGAACAGCCACTCAGAGCCACCATCGGCATGCCGGATGCGATAGGTGTAGCCAAGGAGGTCGTAGTAGTGCCAGGTTTCGTAGCCATGGGCATCGGTGACGTAGGTCAGGCGGATGTTTTCGTCCCACTCCAGGCGGGTGTCGAAACTGCCATCGTCGGCCCATTCGCGCACCGCTTTGGCGTCGGCGCCCAGGCCTTCCCATTGCAGATTCATCCCGCGGCCGGTGCGGTCGGTGTAGCGGGTGATCAGGTGATGCTGGTACTGATAATTCCAGGCCGCGCCGTTTTCATCCTGAGCCTGAACCAGATCACCGACAGCGTCGTACTGGTAAGCGCAGAGTTGCCGCTGGGGTGCGCCGTCACGGATTTCCCACAGGCCGATCAAGCGACCATGATCGTCGAGCAGGGTGCCCAGGTGCAGGTGCACCTTGGTCACATCGTCCTGATAGGTGATCAGGTCCGACAGCACCGGCAGGTCGTCATGCCGATGCTCGTGGTGCAACATGATCCCCGCGCCATTGCGCTGCACGATACCGCTCAGCAGGTAGCGCTGGCCATGGCGGACGTAGGTTTCCTTGCGTTCGAAACCACGGCACAGCACCAGTTGCTGTTCGCCGGAGCGCACCAGGGTGAAGTTTTCGATCGGGTCGTAATGGAACAGGCCAACCTTGGGCAATGGATAGTCATGGCTGCGGCCGTCGGCATCCTGAAACACCAGACCGTCGTCAACGCAGTCGAAGCGGGTGGTGAATTCGCTGATCCAGCGAGCCCCCATGACACCTTGATCGTAGGCGCTCAGGGCGGAGCAGTAGGTGCGGGTCCATGCCACCGGGAACGGTCCTGGCAGACTGAAGTCGGTGTGTTCCATGGATTCCGAACCCATGGCGAAACTGATGCTTTTGCAGGTCCCGGGGCAAGCGCCGTTCTTCTGTTCTTTGGGGCGCTTTTTTCCGCGCTTCTGGCGTCGGGTCACCTCTAGCGCACCCGCGCTCGCCAGGTACTTGGCCTGGCTGACGGCATCGGGTTTGACGCTGGCACCCTGGCCGTTTTCGTTGCGCAGCGTCCATTCTTTCACGCTGTCCGCCAGGGTCTGGCGCAGGCGCTCAAGGGAGTCCGGGTTTTGTGGATCGGCCAGCTTGTTCAGCTCGCGGCGTAGCTGCGGTGCCAGGGCCCGCAACTTGGGCGTGTTACGCAGCACCTGCGCTTTGGCCTTTGACGGCATCAGGGCGTCTGCTGCCACGTTGGCCAGGCTCTTGTAAGTGAGCTTGAGGATACTTGAGGCGGCACCATAGGAATTGTCGATGATCTCACTGGGGTTATGCAGTAACGCATCCGCATGTCGCCCGAAGGAGTCGAGGTCGGTCTGGGTATCAATCGTCCCGGTCGCGAGTGCCTCCAGCCCCTTGGCGAGGTCGATCACCATCGCTTCGCCGTACTTGCCGACGGCGTCCAGCAGGTCCTTGAGCTGTGCCTTGGCCTTATTTCCGACAAAGTCATCGAGGGCGCCGACGATATCGGCGTTCAAGTGCCCGATCAGGATATTGATCAAGGCGTCGCCCAGGGCTTTCTTGCCCTCCTGGCGCACCAGAAACAGCATCGGCCGCAAGCTCATGCGCGCTGCGGCCATGGTGGGTGGAAGCGGGATAACCCCGATCAGGTTGATCCCCAGGCTGACCCAGACGAACGGGTCAGGCTCCTCGCTGGTGGCCAGTGTGACGATGTCCCCCAGGGCATCCATCAGCGCAATGACGTTGCCCACCGCAGGCAGGGCGCCCGCGACGTTTTTGATCCGCTCCAGGTTGACCCAGTCGTCGCTGATCTCTCGCAGCCAGGCATCGAAATTTTCGGCGCCCGCAGCCACGTCCTCAATGTAGACCTCGCTCAGGGGGGTAGGCGCTACTTGGGGTTCGCGTGATTTTTTAACAGCTTTGCTAGTGGTCATGAAAGCATCTCAGCGGCCATCAGGCTCGGGGTCTGAAGAGGAATTCTGGGAAGGCTCGCAGACGGCAGGCTCGGTACGCTGGCTAAGCCCGGCAATTGACCGGCTTTGCTCGCGGCCCCCAACACCGACGAGGCGCTCGGCAGGGATGCACTGGCCCGTTGTGGCATGCCGGCGAGTCCGCCTGGCACAAGCCCCTTGACCTGCTGGGCGGTTTTCATCGCGCCTTGTGCGCCTTGCATCAGGTCCTTGCCCTTTTCCAGCATTGCGCTGCTACCGCTGGGCAGGAGGCTCGCCACCATGGCTTGCACCTGCGCCGGAATACTCTCCGCGCCGGGTGGTTGCTGAGGCCACTCGGGCTTGCCGACATAGCTGCCAACACTCCAGGTGTCCGCTGGGTCTTTGCCGAACATGACCCGTGCCGGTCCCGGTGCGGCACCAGCCACGGTGGCGAAACCCTTGGCATCGAGCTTGCCCTTGAGGCTCTTGCCGAGGGCGTCGATCACTTCGAAATCGCCATCCTTGAGGCCTTGGCGGTTGGCGTACAGGTTGAACAGCTCCAGATTGCCCTTGCCGGGTTTCGGCGGTTCGGGGAACACACCGGCCAGGCTTTTCGCCCCGGTGTAGGCGAAGTTCGCCGCGTGGGCCGTGTACGGCCCGGTGGTGGCATGGGTGATGCCGCCGGCGTTGTAGGTGGTGGCGCTGCCGCCGCCCTGGATCACCAGTTCGGTTTTTGCCGTGAGGGTGATGCGGTCGGCGTTGGCGGTGATGTTGAGTTTGGCCAGCAGGTTGATGCTGTCTTTCAGCGCCCGAAGATCGATGTCGCCGGAGGCCGCCACCAGACGCCAGCCCAGGTTCTGCACAAACAGGCGCATGCCCTGGCTGGCGCTGGCCAGCAGGCGCTTGCCGATGGCCAGGCTGGTGTGGCCGGTGCTGCTCAACGCCAGGTGTTCGCCGGTGGCGATGTGGGTCGAGCGCGGGGTAGTCAGGGCGATGCCGGCCGGGCTGGCGAGGACCAGGTGCGGCTCGACGAACTCGGGGAATTCGTTGGTGCTCAGGTCGCCCGGCCCGGTGCCCAGAATGCCCAGGTGCTGGGCATGCAGGGCCTTGGCCACGTCGTCCTGATCGCCGGGTTCCTGGGCCTGCACCTCGCGGGCCTGAATCGCGAAACCGTCCTGCTGCTCGCTGGCGGTGGCCAGGCGTTCGGCGGTTTCCGGCAGGTCCTTGTGGTGTTTGCTTTCGTGGTGACGGGGTTCGGTAGTGATCAACAAACCCGCCGCCGCCCGCACCGCGCCATGGCGGTCGGTGCGCAGCTCAAAGCCTTCGCCACGCGGCTGGCCACCGGACGGGCGCGGATGGGTCAGGTAGCCGAGGTTGATCGCGCTGGCACCGTGGTCACTGCGCAGCGCGATGCTGATCTCGCTGGTGGTGTCGTCGATACGCAACTCGTTAGCGCGGCTGCCTTTGTATTCCTTGCTCTTGACCGTGGCCAGGGTCTTGAAGTCCGGCAACTTGTACGGCGGCAGGTTCACGCCGTGGTACAGGCAACCGGTGATCAGCGGCTGATCCGGATCACCTTCGAGAAAAGTGATCAGCACTTCCATGCCGATGCGCGGCAGGTTGATCGAGCCGAAATTCTGGCTGGCCCAGTTCGACGCCACGCGCATCCAGCAACTGGTCTTGTCGTCGAACTCGCCTTCGCGGTCCCAGAAAAACTGCACCTTCACCCGGCCATACTGGTCGCAGAAAATCTCTTCGCCGGCCGGGCCGGTGACGATTGCACTCTGGGTGCCGAGGACTTTGGGTTTTGGGTGATCGAGGGGAGGGCGATACGGCACGTCCCACGGGATCGCGCTGAAGCTGTTGCGATAGCCCTGATGGAAATCGTCCTTGAGGTCGGTGACGTCGCTGCTGATCACTTCTTCCAGCACCTGCGGCTGCTTGCCTTCGTGGAGGATTTCGGTCAGCAGCCACAGGTCGTTCCATGCCGGGTTGGCGTGCTCGGTCAGGGCCAGGAAATGCCCGGTGACCAACAACGGCTGATCGCTGTTGCCTTCGGCCAGTCGGTAGTCGCTGCGGTGACGTTCCAGCGCCCGGTTGGCCAAGTGTTTGCCGCGCTCGCGGTCGACGAAACGGCCCGGATAGTCGTAGTCCTCAAGGTCCGGTTTGGCGCTGCTCTTGGCGTCGCTTTCCAGCTCGATGCGCGGCTTGGTGAAGTCGTAATCGCGGCGCGTGGTGCGGCTGGTGCGGGTGGCCAAACGCAGCCCGAAGCGCTTGATCACCGGGTCATCGGCGACCAGCCCGGTGTCCTGCTGATAGGCCACCGGCGCGAGTTTCGGAAACACCGTCTGATCGTCACCGAACACCAGCAGATGGCCGCTGGCGCTGTGCTGGAAGTGGTAGTGGATGCCTTCTTCTTCGCACAGGCGCTGGATGAAATGCAGGTCGGATTCGTCGTACTGCACGCAGTAAATGCGCTCGGGGTACACCGCGCTGAGCTGGAACTTATAGTCGCTGGCGAGGATGCCGTGCTCTTCCAGCACCTGGGCCATGATCTGCGGCGCGGTCATCTGCTGGAAGATGCGCTGATTGACGCGATGGGCCAGGTAGGCCAGTTGCGGACGCAGGGAGATCCGGTAGCGGGTCAGGCGTTTGCCGGCCTCGCCCTGGGCGATGCTGTAGACCAGCCCATGAATGCCGGTGCCGTTTTGCGAGAGCTGCAAGAAGGCCAGTTTGTGCAGCAGGCTTTCGAGGTTCAGTGAGGAGCGCTCGCTGACCAACTCCAGTTCAAAGGTAAAAGGCTGATTGAGCGCTTCGCGGCCTTTGAAGGCCAGTACCTGAAAGCCAGGCTCGCATCCGTCGATCGCCAGGCTGAAGTGAGCCTGGTTGGCAGGGGCAAACATTCCGTGTTATCCGTCTATAAAATCCTTTTTTTATGATGAAATGGAATTAGTAATGCTGTCAATCTGAATAGTGGCCATTTGATGTCTTTTTTGCTTGGAAGGCCCGGTTCAGACACCGCGAGTGACTATAGTAAGTAGTCGTTTCGGTGTGAAAAAAACGGCCTCCCCGGAGTAATGCCTGTCAGTTAAGCGTGTAAATCGCTTTTCGTGGGAGCCACCTTGCTGATAACTGACACCCTTTATCGACCGCCTAATGGGTAGTGCTCGATACGACACGCATGCTCATTGCCATCTCCTTTACATATGCCATCCAGATACCGGTAGTTAACATGCACCAACTGGCCTTTACTGGGCCACTGTCGGCGTGGGAGCGGGGCTTGGTAGTCAGTAGTTTCCGGGGTGAACGTAACAGTCGCCCCTGCCTCTGGACATTCTGTGGTGGTCGACGTTGGGCTTACTTTCAGGATCTGGGCCTGTAGTTGCGGATACGGTCGCTTCAATACATCCGTGATACGTAGCTCCATACTGCAAATTTGCCACGCTGATGCTTGTACGGGTTCGCACAGTACTGAGAGCGTTAAAACAAATAGCGCATAGCGCGCTGCATGATTTTTCATTATTGCCCTTGCCTGGAATACTGACATTTAAGGCGTTGCAGCCTTGGATTCATCGAATCATAGAGCGACCAACCTCTTTGTACACATATGATCAGGCCGATCAACATGATGCCATCGCGTCAACCGACCGTGTCAGCCAGGTGTGTTCCCAAGACGATTACGAACCGCTAACGGGGGAGGGTGTATAAACCTGGGCGGGCCTTCTGAGGAATACTGCAACGGCAATCGCCGTCATCAAGGTGAAGCTTGCCAGCATTTGCAACAGAACACGAAATGCGTCGTTGGAGGCCTGGCGAACTGCATGTAACGGGAAAGCACTGGCGTAGCGCAGATCTCCAGTCACTAAGTGCTGCGCAATCGACGTCACTTGTTCGGACTCTTGGAGTTCGGGTATTCGCAGCCTCAGCGCATGGCTCGTCAATTCGACGAGTAAAGTCATGGTGATCGCTAGCGCTATTCCCTCTCCGGCGACACGGGTCGTGTTGAAGATGCCAGTCGCCATTCCGGCACGGTTTGTTGGCACAACGCTAATCGACAGGCCATCCATCAAGCCCCATGGCAACGCAGTGCCCGTTCCGATGACCAGCAAGGCGATGAGCTCGGCCCAGCCGTGGCTGATTGACGATAAGCTTAATGCATACAAACCTGTGGCAGCGATCAGGAACCCTCCAGCGCAGAGCCCACCCGCTGATACCCAGCGTGTTAACGATGTCGCCAAAAGCGGCACTACCAGCATGGGGCTCGACAGCGCGAGCATGATCCAACCTGCGTGCCAGGCGCTGGCACCCTCTACGCCGATCAACCGAATGGGTAGCACAACGATAAGCACGATGTAGCAGTAACACGTCCCGACAGGTAGCAACTGAACGCCAACGAATCGTGGATAGCGAAACAACCCCAGCGACAACATCGGTCGTGGTGTGTGCAGTTCAACGGCCACGAATATCAGCCCGCCCACAAGCGATAACATAAACAGCGCGACGATCAAGGGGGAGTTCCAACCGTATGATGGCCCCAGTATCACGGCGCTCGTGAAGCCGGCCAAAGTAGCAGAGAACGAAATCAGGCCTGCCACGTCGAGTTTTCCAGCTGCTTGATCGCGACTTTCTTGCAAAGTACAGGCAGCAAAGCAGAAAGAAACTCCGGTAATCAGAGCAGTGCTCAGGAATATCGCCTGCCATCCCCAGTATTCGCCCAGCGCGCCTGCAACGAGCGGCCCCAAGGCCAGCCCTATTCCGAAGGTCGTACCCAATGCGCCGAACGCACGCGTTCGTTCATGCCCATCGAACGCGTGGGCCAGCGCGGCAGACCCGCTGGCCAGCGATGCGGCGGCGGCCAGCCCTTGCACGGCGCGCGCGAAGTCCAGCCAGATGACGGTATTCACCCCTATCGGCGCTGCGTCTGCCTGTAGCGATGATTCTAAATAATATGGAAGCGATGTTGGCGGCGGCCGTTGACGGTCATGGTATTGCCCATATGCCCGATTTTTTAGCCCGCGAGGCACTTGATGAGGGACGATTGGTGGCTGTGCTACAAGGTGACGAAGGGCAGTTCTGGGCGCTTTGGCCATCAAGCCGTCATCTTTCTCCAAAGGTTCGAGTGTTTGTGGACTTTGTCGCCGGGCATCTTTTCAACTGATCAGTGTGGGTAAAAATCCAAGGGGCTGGTCAACACCGCTCAAGTCATTAAACAGGCACCCACTTGTGCGGCGGCAGCCCGGCCATTTCACTCACGGATTGCTCGCCAGGGCCTCAGCGCAGACTCCACGACACCCCGACATACACCGCCAGACCCTCACCCGGTGTGGATCGTGCCGCGTCCAGCCCTTTGTCGTCGAAACCCGGAGTGACAGTGGCGGCGTAGTGCTTGCCAGTCAGGTTGCGCATGTCCAGCCAAGTCTGCCAGTCGTCCTTGGGCGCGTTGTAGCCCAGGGTCGCGCCGAACAGTGCGTAGGGATCGGCGTAGTAGCTGTTGGCGTAATCTACTGCAACTTTGGACACCCACTGCGTGTTGAGCGCAGCGAAGAAGCCCTGGGGCCAGTCGTAGCGCAGTTCGCCCTGGTAATAGTGCATCGGCAGGCCCGGCAGGCGGTTGTCACCGAAGCGATCGTCGTCGCGGTAGTGGAAGTCACTGAAGGTATAGCTCTGGCGCAGGCTCAATTGACCGCCGTTGTCCGGTGACCACAGGTTGCTCTGCAAACTGGCTTCCACGCCCTGGTGCACAGTGGGGCTGGCGTTGAGCTCGTAGGGCGTGGTGGCATTGGCATCCGGTAACACCGAGAGCAATTCGTGGCGCACTTGGGCGTAGTACCAGGCCAGGCTCCATTGCCCCATCGCGCTGTCGCCGCGGCCGCCGATTTCCAGGGTGGTCGCGGTCTGGTTTTGCAGCTTGATCGGATCGCGCTGCGCACCGGTGGCGACGCCGCTGCCCGCCGGGAATCGAATGTTGGAGCTGTAGATCAGCGACCAGGGGTGCGGCCCCTCGACCGAGCGGCTGAGATTACCGAAGAGCTGCAAGTCCGGTGTCAGTTGATAGCGCAGACCCAGGCGTGGGGCATAGTCCCAGTCGTGCAGGCTGGTCTTGCCACCACCTTGCGGGTAGGTCACGGCACTTTCACGGCGGGTATAGAGGGCGGCGAGGCCGGTAGTCAACCACAGGTCGTTGGCGATCTCCAGATCATTGCCCACATGCAGGACGGTGTCTGAGCCCTGGTAGGTGAAGTTGCGAATGTGCGTGCCCGGCGCATAGCCAGCGGTGTTGCCGGAGGGGATGCGCACGAACTCGCTGGCGCCGGCATTGGGCAGGTGCTTGGTTACTCGCAGCCCCAGTGCGCTATGGCTTTCCAGGCCCCAGAGCGTGTCGCGACGCTTATAGTCGAACGTGCCGCTGACATCCGTGTACGCCACCTTCAGGCGGTTGGGACCCTCGCGCAAGTCCATGGGATAGTCGTGGTAGGCAAGGCCGGCCTGGATGCTCGAATCATCATCGATGTAGTAGGTGGTCTTGTTGCCGATAAAGGTGCTGCCCGGCTGGTCACGGTTGTAGTCCCGCGCCAGGTAAGTGGGGTTGGCCGCCCGTGCGTCGTGCTCGATGGAGTGCTTGGTCACCCGCCCGGCGAGCTCGTTGTCGGTTTGGCGGTAGCGCAGGTAGAAGCGCGTTTCCAGATTTGGGTTGAAGCGATAGCCGAAGTTGGCGATGACACCCTGGCTCTCGCTGGCCGTGTGGTCCTGGTAGCCGTCGGAGCGTGCGTCGGTCATGGCCACGTAGTAGTCGAAATCACCCAGCACCTGCCCAGAGCTGACCTGGCGTTGCAGATAACCGTGGCTGCCCGTCGCATAGCGCACCTGCAACAGCGGCGCGTCATAACCGGTGTGACTGACGTAATCGATGGCCCCGCCCAAGGCCAAGGCACCCCTGTCGAAACCGTTGGCGCCGCGCAGCACTTCCACATGGTCGAGCCACAACGGCTCCAGCAATTCATAGGGCGTACCGCCAGGGCCGGTAAGCGGCAGACCGTCGAGCATTGCGTACAGCCCCGAGGCATGGGCGCCCGGCGCACGGTTGATCCCCGATCCCCGGATCGAGATCTTCACCCCTTCATTGCCCGCAGACTGGGCATAGACCCCAGGCTGATAGGCCAGCACATCCTGGTTGCTGGCTACTCGGCCCTGAAGGGGGCGGCGCAGGTCGACCACATTGGTGCCGCCGGGCACCTGGGCAAGCCGGGCCTTGGCGTCCTCGACCGACGGGTCTTCGCTGCTCTGGTCCTCAGCCCGAATCAGCACTTGTCCCAGCTCCAGGCCTTGGGCCTCGGCCATGGCCGGGCAGGCAAGGGCCAGCCCCAGCAGCGCAGTGGGCAGGGATTTTGGCGAGGGCATCGAGAGAACTCCAGACATGTAGGAACGGACAGTGGAAACTGCGACGTATGAAAGAACGAAGGAAACACATGGCAATTTTGCTTTTTTGCCAGGTAACCGGGCATCGACAGGAGCGCTTGCCGCCACGTCGTTGGGGGGAGGGTGGGAGGCGGTTGACGGTTCTCAGAGTGCAGAGGGTGGCTGTTTAGGACTGAGATAAATACCAGGGGGAACGTGAGATAAACCTGGGCCAATCCGGGATAGGCTGGCACAGGTTGGGATGGTTTGTGAAATTCAGTTGCAGCCAGTGCAATAAGAAGACGCCCCGCTCAGTCGTCAGTGAGCGAGGCAAGCCCAGGCTAACCCGTTGGCTATGTGCCTGTTCCCTGAAGCCCTGATCGAGCTGAAGGCGGGCTGACCTATGCGCTACTGCACCCGCGCCGACATCGGCAACGCCATCCCGGAGATGACGCTGATTCAGCTCTTCAACGATGATCCGGCCGCCATGCTGCCCAATGAAAGCGTGATCGAGGACGGCGTGCGTCAGGCTGAAGAGCTGGTGGATGGCTACCTTCGCGGGCGGTACAACCTGCCGCTCGATCCGGTGCCAACCGTGCTACGGGATGCAGTGGTGTACTTGGCGCGGCACTGGCTGTATCAGCGCCGCCCCGAGGGCGCGTTGCCCGATGCGGTGAAGGACATCCTCACCGCACACGCCCACGTCTACATAAAGGAAGAAGTCCGGGCCAAGGCGGCACACGGCGCGCTGGGCTACCACCCCTCGTTGCTGCCAATGCACCGAGGCCGGGATGCGGTGCATTGGGCGGTTCATATGCGGGAGCCGGTAACAGGCGGTTCGGTCTATTGGCTGGACGACGGGGCGGATACCGGGCCAGTCCTCACACAAGACTGGTGTCACGTTCGGCCAGATGACACCCCGCAAATGCTATGGCGCAGAGAGCTTGCCCCGATGGGGCTTCGCCTGTTCTCTCAAGCGCTGGCCATGCTCGATGCCGGCGTCGACTGCAAAGGCCGGCCACAAGATCCTGCATTGGCGACATGGGAACCGGGGGTATCGACTAAGCGACTATCAGGATGAAACGAAGAAGGCCCCACAAGGGGCCTTCTTTATGCAATTCTTTTGCACTGTGTGAAAATCTTTCCACGCTCATTTATCGCGCATTGAAGCCCGAATTTTTCGCGCCGCGCATCAGGTGGCGGGTTCAAGCCAGTAGCTCGGTGATCCACCGGGCTTGCCGGGCGATGTCCTGCACCTTCTCCTCGGGCACGGCTTGCCCCGCGCGGGCGAAATGGGTCAGGGTCTGCTGCTTCTGGCGCAGCTTGCGCTGCCACTTTGCCAGGAACGCCGGGCTGCGAGCCTGCATCTGAAGCGGGCCGAAGTACAGCTCCTCGGCGGTGTACATCACCGGCCCGGCGCGTTCGGCGACGATGATTTCGTAGTCGAAGCGGTTTTCCCGCAGCACTTCCTCGCTGAGGATGCGGTAGCCATTTTCCATCAGCCATTGGCGCAGTGGTTGCTCGCCGCCGTTAGGCTGAAGGATCAGGCGCTCCTGGCCGCTCAGACGCGACTTGCCGCTGTCGAGGATGTCGCGGATTGTCTCGCCACCCATGCCGCAGATGCTGATCGCGGTGATCCCGTCACCCGGCGTGATCGCCGCCAGGCCGCTGGCCAGGCGCACGGTGATCGACAGGGCTTGGTCGTTCTCGCGCACGGTGCGTTCGGCCGCGTGGAACGGCGTCAATGCCACCTCGCTGGCCACCGCCGCCGCGATGGCGCCACGGCGCATCAACGCCACCGGCAGGTAGCCGTGATCCGAGCCGATATCGGCCAGGCGCGCACCTGCTGGTACATGCGCCGCCACGCGCTCCAGGCGCATGGACAATGTCTGTTCGTTCAACTGCAGCCCCTTTTCACCACGAACGTCCGGCACCTTTGGCCCGGATCGGGGCGAGATTCTGTCGAGCAACGCCGTGCATTTCAAATTTATGTGACAAGGGCCATGGCTCGCCCCTTATCTGCCACTCGCGCAGAGCGCTTGATCAACACGAATTAAAGGGTTTCTACCCGGCCGCCCGAGCAGGTTCAGTCTCGGCCCGACGCGCTGGCGGTTAAAGCCCGGCCGCCCTTGAGCACCCGCGTCATACCCTCATTCACAAACGGAATATGCGGCGCCGCTCCTTCGCGTCATCCTCTTTCTCCCTCCCTTTAGTCTGAAACTCCCACCCCGCCTGGGAGCATCGGCCGATGTACAACCTCCGGCGTTTATCCATAGTTGTGGCATGTACCAGAAAAAGGTCCACGGTCCGGCTTCGGTGGCTGCAATTGCTCGGGAGAAAGTCATGGCTACTCACCAAAAAAACTCACCATTAACGAACGATCCGCTCCCCCTATACACTCCGCTCTTCACCACCGACCTCAATGGCTCAGTGGTGAAAACGTCCGTTTCAGCCGGCGCTCTGAGCGTCGTGGCAACCGGCGAGAACGTTTCGCTGGACGAAACGGCCGGGCTGCAGAACGCCACTGCCACTGCAAGCCCTGCGGGAGACGCTGACGACAACGACATTCTGGTGGCGTCTCTGCCCTCGACCTTCTCTACCCGGTTGACCGCACTTGGGGCCGGTACCGCAACGGGTGCTGCCTTGAGTGGCTACACCGGTGCGGCGGGCAACACAGGCAGCAACGCGTTCACCATCACCGCTGCGCCTGGAGCAAGCATTACCGATGTCAGCTTTGTCGACAGCGCTGGCGCACCGCTTGATGGCGTGGACAGCGGGCTGGATACCCTTGATGGAACCAGCATCCTTCTCTATACGGATACGAACAACAACATCGTTCTGGGCCGGGCCGGTGGGCCGGCCGGTGCGATCGTGTTCGCTGCCTACATTGAAGAAACCGGATCGCCGGTCACGGGCGGCAAGATCTGGACTGTGGAATACGCACCGCTCAAGCATCCAGATACGACGAACCCCGATGACCAGGTCAACCTGCTGGACAAGGTTTTCGTCGGCGCCAGTCAGGACGTGGAATTCAGTCTGGCCAATGCGCCCTCTGGTCAGAACCTCTTCTTGATGTTCACGAAATTGAACCCGGCAACTGAAGTTGTCGCGGGCGTCGTGCGAATCACGGATCCCACCATCATCGCCACCGGCAAGGACCCCGCCGACCAGTCAAGCGGTGTCAACATAAACACTGGCGACACGATCAATACCAGCCAGGCGGGTGGCCCAACCACCTTCGGCACCAACAATCAGATGATTACGGAACAGGAAGGCATCCGTTTTTCGTTCGTCACAGGTGCCAGGCAGAATGTGACCATTCCCAACCTTGATCAGAACGAAGCGGATGTCGAATCCAACATCGACTTTACTGGCGTCTACAATACGAGGTCGGCCAATTTCGACGTCGTGCAGTTGCAAAGCGGCAAGAGTGCTGTCGTCACGGTCAGCGCATTCAACACCGCCGCCGAACCTGGCGTGAATTTCATCAACGGCTATGCGGGTGATACGCCGGTTGCCATCACCAATGTTCGCGTCATCAACATTAGCACCGGGCTGGTGATCGAGAATTCAGACGGATCCGCGAATGATCCGGCCATTACCATCAGCTTTACGGCTGCCGGGGTTGCAACCATCACCGGCGTTTTAGCCGGCTACCAGATTGAATACACCACAGTGTCGGATCACAACCGCGTGCTCATCGAGAACGGGGCGGCCCTCGATGCCAAGGGCAATAACCACGCCGATTTTGATATCGGCGGCTTCTCGCTGCACCAAACCTCTGTTGAGAAAACCGAAATCGGCTCCAAGATCATCTTCGAAGACGACGGGCCGAGCATCAGCACCACCGGCACCGAGCCGGTGCTGACCGTGGACGAGACCGTCCTGGCGACCAACGCCACCCAGAACTTTGCCGCCAACTTCAGCTCGGCGTTTGGCGCCGATGGCGCCGGCACACTGACCTATGCACTGGGCGTGGTCGCGGGTGCCTCCGGGCTCACGGATACCGCCACGGGTGAGGCAGTGAACCTGTCACTCAACGGCACAGTGGTCGAAGGCCGCACCGCCACCACCAACCTGCTGGTGTTCACGGTCAGCGCAGCCGCCAATGGCGACGTCACGCTCGACCAGATCCGGGCCTTGATACATCCCGACGCAACCAATCCAGATGACTCAACGAGCCTGACCTCAGACAACCTGGTAACGCTGACGGCGACCAAAACCGACAAGGACGGCGACAGCGCCCAGGCGAGCCTTAACATCGGGCAGAACCTGACGTTCAAGGACGACGGACCGAGCATCAGCACCACCGGCACCGAGCCAGTGCTGACCGTGGACGAAACCGTCCTGGCGACCAACGCCACCCAGAACTTTGCCGCCAACTTCAGTTCGGCGTTTGGCGCCGATGGCGCCGGCACACTGACCTATGCACTGGGCGTGGTCGCGGGCGCCTCCGGGCTCACGGACACCGCCACCGGTGAGGTGGTGAACCTGTCACTCAACGGCACAGTGGTCGAAGGCCGCACCGCCACCACCAACCTGCTGGTGTTCACGGTCAGCGCGGCCGCCAATGGCGACGTCACGCTCGATCAAATCCGGGCAATCGTGCATCCCGATGCCAGCAATCCCGATGATTCGAAGACTCTGACCTCGGACAACCTGGTAACGCTGACGGCGACCAAAACCGACAAGGACGGCGACAGCGCCCAGGCGAGCCTTAACATCGGGCAGAACCTGACGTTCAAGGACGACGGGCCGAGCATCAGCACCACCGGCACCGAGCCGGTGCTGACCGTGGACGAAACCGTCCTGGCGACCAATGCCACCCAAAATTTTGCCGCCAACTTCAGTTCGGCGTTTGGCGCCGATGGCGCCGGCACACTGACCTATGCACTGGGCGTGGTCGCGGGTGCCTCCGGGCTCACGGATACCGCCACGGGTGAGGCAGTGAACCTGTCACTCAACGGCACAGTGGTCGAAGGCCGCACCGCCACCACCAACCTGCTGGTGTTCACGGTCAGCGCAGCCGCCAATGGCGACGTCACGCTCGACCAGATCCGGGCCTTGATACATCCCGACGCAACCAATCCAGATGACTCAACGAGCCTGACCTCAGACAACCTGGTGACGCTGACGGCGACCAAGACCGACAAGGACGGCGACAGCGCCCATGCGACGCTCAACATCGGGCAGAACCTGGTGTTCCACGACGACGGCCCATCACTTGCGTTCGGCAACCTGGTCGGAACCGGTAGCGTCCTTCCCCAATACGGGTTCTGGGATCATACGAACGGAGCCGATGGGCTGGGTGCGACCGGCCTGGATATCTCGTTGGTAAATGGCCAGTTCACCCTTGTCAGGCCAGACAACACGACCACGACCGGGGTCGGCACGCTCATCGAGCAAGGGTCCTCGCCGGACGCCAGTGGCGCGTACCATTTCGCAGGGACATTGACCGGCGATTTCGACAACAACGCCGCAACGGCGAATACCAGCGTCGACTACACGCTGACTGCCTTTGCCAACGGCAGCTATGCACTGGATCTGGTGCAAGGCTTCAGTTCGACGATCGTGCGCAGCAGTGCCGACGGCTCGCTCGATGCCGGTGGCCCGGATCCCGTGCGCACATTGTTAATTCCGACGACGAATGACCCGACGATTCCTTCGGCATCCGAGGAGATTGTCTTCTTTTCCGCGAAGGCGCTTGCGTCGACTGCGGACATCCTGGCCGGCATCGGGCTCGGGAAACCCGACCCCACCGAAGCCGCGCTACAGACCAACCCTCTGCCGTCGTACATCGACCCGTCGGCCATGAACGTCAGCACGTCCGGCATTGGCGTCGGCAATAACCTTTTCCAAGGAGACAACCTGGCGGCTATCAGCGCTGCCGATGAAAGTTTTGTGATCAATCCGGAGAGCCTGCTGACGGGAATGAAGGTCTTTATCGACAACTCCGTGGCGGGTTACAACACAGCGACCGAGGACCTGTACTACAGGATCTTCTACGAAGATGGCACGTTCTCTAACCTAATCGAGGTGAACGCCCTGACGCCAGAGGCCGGTGGACAGGTGTCCTTCCTCATTGAGAAGGAGGGGACGGCGCTGATTGATGCTGTCCAGCTCACGATGGGCCGGGGCGCGATCAAGATCCCGGTGATTCAGTTCATTCAGGAGAGCGAAAACCTGGCCAGCGATGTCAAGCTGTCGTTCAACGCGACGCTGACGGACAAGGATGGGGACTCGTCAACGAGTACGTTCAACGCCAACCTGTTCGCCAATGACCCGAACGACGCGCTCTTCGACTACACGCTGGTTGGCACGGCCGGTGTGCCTGATGCCTTCAACGTCGATTTGTCAGCCTCCGAGAACCTGTACCAGATCATTGGCTTCGATGTGAACCCAGGCCAGCGAGACACCCTGGTGCTCAACGGCGACCACAACGCGTCGGTCCAATCGATCGACAACACCGGCGCAAACAGCATCGTGACGGTTGCCGAGGCTGGCGGACAAACAACGACCATCACCTTGGTCGGGGTTGATCTTCTGGCCAGCGACGTTGTATTCGGCGGCGCCTGATACATCGCGCGCGTGAAAGCATGCGAGGGTGGCATAGCAACCACCCTCGCATTGCCTTCAGCGTCTACGTCTCAGGTGACGCCAGCCTCAAGCTACAACCCTCAGTCCATCACTGAATGCCCGCACTTGGCCGGTTCTCATTACGGCACTCAACACCGTTCGCTCCGCTCAACGGATTCGCAAACGCTATGCTGAATCATTGGCCGACTATTGCCCGATGCGTTTGGTTAGCTCCGGGCCGTTCTGCATAACGCGTTGGTGGCAAGGGAATTGAGAAAGCTATGACTGACCGCGAGCAACTCCATCGAGATGGCTATGTGCTGCTCCGTCAAGCGATCCCGGCCGAGTGGCTGGGTGATCTTCGTGCCGTGTTTGATGCGGGCGTGAAGCCGTCGGACCAATGGCCAGTGCCACGTGGCATGGACTGGCGCCATTCGCTGTTGGACTCTGATTCGAAGGTTCAGGCCGTGTGTCGTCTGCCAGACGTGCTGGCGGTGGTGGGTGAGTTGATCGGAGAACGGTTCTTCCTCTCGCAGGTGGAGGGGCGCGAACCCCTTGCAGGTGGCGGTCATCAGCAACTGCACCGCGACTTGTCGGCCCAACGGCCGGGCGACATGGTGAGCGCCCTGGCTTTTTTCGACGATTATGGCCCCGAGAACGGTGCGACACGCATCGTCCCCGGCAGCCATCGCTCTGAGCAGGGAGAGCCGCCATTCGACTTCAATGACGAGTCCCGGTCTGTGCAGCTTGCAGGTTGCGCTGGTGACATCTTGGTGTTTGATGTCGATTTAGTGCATGCGGGCAGTCTGAACTCAATTGGCGCACGCCGTCGCTCCATCCTCATTGGCTATTTTTCGGAGCCTCTATACGCGTCACACCTGGAAACAGCCAGCCTGCGAAGTATTCGGATGGACACAACCGATCGGTTCGAACCCTCGGATTTTTCCTTCGGGAGCTATAAAGCCTGACCAGGCTGATAGGGACTCTCCCGACAAGCAGAGAGGAATATTCAAAGATAAGCGCCCCCTACGTTTGGACGAATCGGTCTGGGCGGCAGGGGCTGAGGGCAGCAGATGCCTTGTCGTCAATTATCTCCTCGCTGGCAAGACGGCCCACTATCGCCGCCAGAGTAACCCCAGGGTGCATCGCGCAGACGTACACGCCGCCGATATTGGGTAGATAACCGATGATGGGGATGCCATCCGCAGGAATGGGTCTGAGCCCGACACACGCAAACTCAGGCTCAATGGAAATAACCCCGTCGAGTTCGTTCTGGATGGCCCTGGCGGTTCGTAGCGCTATCGCGATTGGCTGGTTTTCCAAAGAGTCGTCCACGTAATCTTCCGCCGCCAGCAACGTACCATCTGCGCTTTGCCTCACTTCCATTTCAGGGCTAGAGATGATGGTGTGCACGAGGTTGGGTTGTGGCTTGTAGCGGATGAAAATGGCAGGAGACGCCTCTATTGGAAGGGACACTTTTAGCGTGTCTGTCAGCTTCGGGATGCCAGTCCCTGCTGCCAGTACGACAATGTCGGCATCGAGGATGCCCATTGCGGTTTCGACTCCCGTCACTTTCGCGCTTTGGGTTGTAAAGCCGAGAACCCGAGTCTGTGTGAGGATCTTCGCCCCATGAGCCTGGGCACCTGCGATCAAAGCATGCGTTGCTTCCACTGCGTCCAGCGCGCCTGCTTCGGCTTCATACAGGGCATGCTGAGGGGGATTCTTGAGGTTCGGCTCAAGGCCGAGAATCTGGGAGCGGGACACCAGGGCTGCCGAAGGCTGGTCACCTGAGGCTTGCAGCACTCCACTTGAACTCGCACTGTAAGACAGGGCGCCTGTCCAGCGTACCTTCAGGCCAGGCAGCTCCGTTTCGAGTCGGCGGTACTCTTTGATGGCGGCACCGCGCAATTGCGCGATTGGGTCGGGCCCGCTGTGTGAGGTGTTGAGCCATGCGAATGAACTTCCAGTCACTCCGCACGCTATACGTTCAGCTTCGACCAAGGTGACATTCGCGCCTTTGCCAGCCAGGTGATACGCCAGAGACGCGCCCACTATGCCCGCGCCAATTACAACGACTTGCTTGCTCACACCATTTCCCATATCAACCTCCATTCTGTCGACCTGACGATGGTACGACAGCCGGATGATCGAATGACATGTGAGACTGGTCATCCATGACTCTTTTGAGCGTCTGCTGTTGCCGACAGCGGACAATCGAGGATGTTGATATCCTCGGCGTCTCTCGAGATTTCTTCTGGATAATGACCCATGTTGACTGGCCTGAATCATCTCACGTTGGCAGTTGCGAACCTCTCTCGAAGCGTAGAGTTCTATGAGTCTTTACCTGGTTTTCGATTGACCGCGCGCTGGGTGGCGGGGGCGTATTTTTCTCTAGGCTCTGTACGAAATCCGCCGAAACTCATTTGACTCCCACAAACGTCAGGAATCAGTAGAGTCCGCGTCCATCAAAGGCAGGAGCCCACGATGGCCAAACGGTACGAACTCCCCGACGCAGCCTGGGATCTGGTTGCAGACATCTTCAGTGAACCCCGCCGAAACGGACGCCCACGGGCAGATGATCGGCTGATGCTCAACGGCGTACTGTGGGTGCTCTGTTCAGGAGCCGCCTGGCGTGACATGCCCGAGAGCTTCGGCCCGTGGTCAACGGTGTATCAACGCTTTCGCGACTGGCGTAATCGCGGGTCTTTCGACCAGATGCTCAAGCGACTTCACATCCGATTGAACGAGCAAGGCTTGATCGATCTGGAAACCTGGATGATCGACTCCACTGCTGTTCGTGCAACCCGAGCCTCATCAGGCGCCGGGAAAAAAGGGGGCCTGAAGAACCGCAAGACCATGCACTCGGGCGCAGTCGGGGCGGCCTGACGACCAAGATTCACATGCTGTGTGATGCCAATGGCGTGCCGCTGCGCTTTCTATTATCAGGTGGGCAAGCAAGTGATATCGCTTATGCCCAACCGTTGCTGGATGAGGCTTACATTCCAGGCCTGCGCGGTCGTCCCCGCAAGCGCTGCCGCTGGTTGCTGGCCGACAAGGGCTATGACGCCGAAGCCCTGCGCCGCTACTGCGATCGTTATCGGATGCAGCCGGTAATCCCGCTGCGCAGCATGAAGCGCAAGCCGAAGCCGGGCTTGCCAAGACTGTTTGATCGCCCCAAGTACCGGCAGCGCAACATCATTGAGCGCATGTTCGGGTGGCTGAAGGAAAACCGCCGCATCGTTACGCGCTTCGACAAACTCGCGAGAAGTTATGCAGCGATGGTCTCACTGGCTTGTGCCATGCGGTGTTTGCGACATTACTTTTCGTACAGAGCCTAGCTGGAAGCTGCGCCGCGCTGATTGCTGCCTGCAGCAGTACAGTTTCCTATGAAACACCTGAAGATTTAGCCCGTATGAAACAAGACCTTCACTTGGAGCATTTACCGCCAGGAACGCTCCCTCTGAAATGGTCCTGTTTTGAGTATGGCGTTCAAAAGGAAGGCATGGATACGGTAGATACACTTGCGCTGGTCCAACCCGGCTTACTCACACTTTTCGGGTATGAAAAAGGCCATTACGTTCGCCAGGCTGAATTCACCAGTGCCTCAACCGACTGCATGTACATTTTCAACGGTGATGTAAGCGCGCAGCCGGTGTGGTTATTGAAAGCCGATCGCCCCGTATTTCTTACTACCGGCAACAACAGAGGGCTTATTGACGTCCCCCTACGAAAAAAGCTGATCGATGAGATGACAGCCGCCGGCTTCCGTCCTCACATTGATGCCCAGGGAAAGTCCTATCAGCCAACCGGGATCACTGAGCGCAAGCTCGTTATGATGACAGGATATGGGCAGCGCGTTGAATTAATGGACCAGAATCAGGTTTACAACGTCTGTAAAAACCAAAGTTAGTCGTTGAGCTTTCGCCCGGAGATTGGCCATCTGCTGTCCTTGGCAAAGGACAGCTATGGGTCGAATAGCGACCACGCAGCACTGTGCCTGATCCACCCTTGTCCTCTCCCAACGTGGAGGACAAGCCATGAGCACTATTTCTACATACAACCATGAGCCTTGGAACAAGGGAACGCTAGTTGGCCAGAAAGCCCCGCTGCGGGTCAGAGATATCTGGGCGATCCGGGTCAGACTCCAGCTCGCGGAGAAGACACGGGATCTGGCTCTTTTCAACTTGGCTATCGACAGCAAGCTGCGTGCCTGTGACTTAACCAAGCTGCGAGTACGAGATATAGCCCATGGAGAACATGTATCGTCACAGGCCATCGTGATGCAGCAGAAAACTCAACATCCGGTGCAATTTGAAGCCACTGAGCAAACACGAACGGTTCTGGAGGTTTGGATGCATCAGGCTCGCCTTCGTGCTGAGGACTTCTTGTTTCCGACCCGGCTGCACGACTCAGACCATCTCTCCACCAGACAATACGCTCGAATAGTCAAAGCGTGGGTAACAGCCATTGGCCTTGACCCAGCCATGTACGGTACTCACACGCTACGAAGAACCAAGGCATCGCTGATTTATCGCAGGACAAAGAACCTGAGAGCTGTCCAGCTCCTGCTTGGCCATACAAAGCTTGAAAGCACCGTCAGATACCTGGGAATCGAGGTCGACGATGCCCTTGAAATGGCAGAACAGACGGAAGTCTGACGATTTATAGCGACGGTCGATGCTAGGGCGTCGCTATCCGGCCAGCAGCCTTCCAGCCTCGTCAGCTATCGACTGACGATTGCGACCCTTTCAGTTTCCGTTCAAGCCGCTGTCGCGGGTCAGAAGGCGGTGTTTCCAGTGAGCTTCCTTCTGCATCATTTCTTCCTTACCTGTGTGCTTGTCAGCAATTTCGAGGATGCTGAAAGCCTGGGCAGATGGCGAACGGCAGCTTGATGACCGTCCGTAGCCCCGGACGAACGTCAACTCATGCTTCGCTATGCTTAACACACCGCAGGAACGGTTGAATGCAGTCCTGACGGCATAAGCGCCAGGAGCAAAGGTAGGGAGATGAGGCTGCCATTTGAATAGAGTATCGAATGATGAAAATGCTACTGATGGTCGAGTTCCCGAATGACCCCTTCAACGCTCTCGTCAGATCCGGGAAGATCGGCGAAATCATGGGGCGTATCCTGGAGAGCATCAAACCGGAGACTGCCTACTTCACCGAGCAGGAGG
This sequence comes from Pseudomonas purpurea, assembly GCF_039908635.1. Taxonomy (NCBI): domain Bacteria; kingdom Pseudomonadati; phylum Pseudomonadota; class Gammaproteobacteria; order Pseudomonadales; family Pseudomonadaceae; genus Pseudomonas; species Pseudomonas purpurea. The sequence goes on along the minus strand of NZ_CP150918.1, from coordinate 3,372,255 downwards.
GAATGCGCGGCGGGATTTTCCTGATCAACGTACAAGACTCATCTGAAATCCCCAGTTTTGCAGAACCTTTCTTTCTCAACTTCGAGGCGACCTGCAAGTTCCGCCTTGCCATGAATCCGCAGGACCTGCAAAGAGCCGGTCTGGACGCGCTCGGAAAAACATGGGGGTGAGGGCGATCAGCACGGGGCGGTTTACACGCCCCAAATCCTACTCTGTCTTGGCGCAATCAAGTCGCGACGAGCAATCGGGGACAGACCACGATATTGATGCTGCTGGCCGCCCGTCTGCCTGTCACGACGGGCGGGAGTCGACCCAAACCAGTCATCTGAATTGCGTTGATTGGCATGCACGTCACCCGCCACGCTTAAAATCGTGCCGATGATTTACTGATCTCAGACACAGGCTGATCGGTCGGGTAAGCTGGGAGGTTACGGTCGCACCGCTAGTGGAATCTGACAGGGTTATAAGTGGATTCAGCTGCGTGGGGGATTTTTGTTTACCTTACGAGGCACCATGGACTCTTCTTTTGACGAATTGATCGACAGGGCGATGTATCTGGGCGTACATCAAGTTGCATACCCAATTGATATCTTAGGTACTGCTAGGTTGTTAGCAGAGCATGCATCCGACGATGCGGACTTTGAAAAGATACTTTCACTGGTTTCAGATCCAGAGAACCATTTTACTCGTTGGGCCGCCATACGAGCCATTGTGATCCTGGGGCCTGCATCGGTGGTCAAAGCCCGCGAAACGCTGAGCGTCCGGATGACGCTTGAGGATTTTCCTCTAGCCCGACAAGAACTACACAATGCGCTGGCTTCGACGACAGGGTGATGCGGTCACCCTGATAACGGGATTAGCTGTCAGCGAGTATGCTATATGAGGTCCTTGAGACAATGACTCTGCGTTTCAGTTATGTTTGGCTACTGCCACTGCTTGAAAAGTCATATGGGGCTGTAAAGCAGGACCTTTCAGTTGCTGTATCGGCGCTGGGCATCAAAAGCCCGATCCCGGAAGAAATATCGTTGTCCCAGTTGCTTGTAACAGCGCTGGAGTCTGACTCTGAATATTGGTCTCAACTTGCAATCAAATGGTTAGATGATGGGTTTCCTGTTGACCACAAGCTATCCGAACTATTGCTTCAATGCTCATCTCAGAAAGTTTTTTCACAGTCCTTTCGACAAAAAGCTTTCAGAATTGCTCGACGCTGGCAAAGAGAAGAGTAACCCTGCCTGAAGGCCAGTTTTTACGTCCTCTTTGAGTCAACTTTTCCGCTCACTCGACTGGTAACTTTTGGCCGTTTTCTGCCTGTGGCGATCGGCGGAAAACGGCTGATTGCTGCCTGTCGTAATTGGCTGGTCTCGGCCAAAAGCAGCCGGTGAGTACCAACAAGCGTCGGAGATCAGTGGGGCGTTCGGTTGCGTCTACTAAGCCAGGGGCTATTCAGTGCTACGCTTCCTGTGATTCGTACTCGAACCCTCATCTAGGGCCAAAAAATGACAGCACTGAGGTTCTTTTTCGTGAAGTACAGATATCGCCTCAAGTCGTCGCTCGATAGCGAGTCCTGGTCCGAAGGCACAAGGCCGATTCGGGCGGATAGCCAAGAAAATGCCAATTACAGTGCTAGGCAAATGCTCCCGCAGGAGATGCCAGATCATGTGGTTGAAATTCTAGACCTCAGAAACGAACCATAGGCTGTATACATGTCAACCGAACACCATCACGCAACATCTGTGTCGCTTCCTCCGGAGTCGGCGATTGCTAAAGCCTACGCATCGATGAATCTCGCCGACGCTTACTCGATCGAGCTTCCAACCGGAGCGTCAACCAATCCCGAATTGTTGGCGAGGTTCATCTTCGCTCACCAAGCGCCTTGGGTGAGCAGCCTCTTGACGGTTCGAGACGCGCTCGTAGCCGGTTTTGGCCTCAAGACAGCTAAGCATCTCGCATCACTGGATGCGGAGAGCGGAGCGGGCCGACTCGGCATCTTTAAGATCTACAGCACAAGTCCAACTGAAGTTGTTCTTGGAGAAGACGACAAGCACCTGGACTTCAGGCTCTCTGTTCTGTGTTCCGGTCAGTCGTCGCCGGGAGCTAAACGTCACTTGATTCTGTCGACCGTTGTTCATTGCCACAATCGCTTAGGTCGTCTCTATATTTTTCTCATTGCCCCGTTTCATCGCTTAGTCGTTCAGTCCAATCTTCGTAGTGCGGCACGGATCGGCTGGCCGTCGGCGACGGAGGCGTAAGCCAAAGTCCAAATCATCATGCGCGGCCAACTGAGGTCTAACCCTTCCCTCAACCCGGACCGCAACCGAAGACTGCCGCTGCGCGGCATAGGTTGCGGCCTGTTAGCTCGGCGTTGAACGACAGCTTCCGGGAAGCATGACCGATGGCAAAGGGTCGGATAGCGACCACGACCCATTGTGACTGATCCACCCTTGTCCTCCCTCAACGTGGAGGACTAGCCATGAACACTAATGCTACATACAGTCATCAGCCTTGGAATAAGGGAAAGCTTGTCGGACAGAAAGCCCCGCTCCGAGTCAGAGATATCTGGGCCATCCGAGTAAGACTTCAGCTTGCTGAGAAGACACGTGATTTGGAGCTCTTCAACTTGGCCATTGACAGCAAGCTGCGTGCCTGTGACTTAACCAAGCTGCGAGTACGAGATGTAGCCCATGGGGAGCATGTATCGTCACGGGCCATCGTGATGCAGCAGAAAGCCCAGCACCCAGTGCAATTTGAAATCACTGAGCAAGCTCGAACGGTTCTGGAGGCTTGGATGCAACAGGCCCGTCTCCGCAGCGAGGACTTCTTGTTTCCGACCCGGTTGCACGACTCAGACCACATCTCCACCAGACAATACGCTCGAATAGTCAAAGCGTGGGTGACAGCCGTTGGCCTTGACCCAACCATGTACGGTACTCACACGCTACGGAGAACCAAGGCATCGCTGATCTATCGCAGGACGAAGAACCTGAGAGCTGTCCAACTCCTGCTTGGTCATACGAAGCTTGAAAGCACAATCAGATACCTGGGAATCGAGGTCGACGATGCCCTGGAAATGGCGGAACAGACGGAAGTCTGACCATCCATAGTGACGGTCGATGCTAGACCGTCGCTATTCGACCCAAAGCTGACCTAGGCGGAGGCCAGCTACCGGACGATGCAGGCCTGTCGATGATCTACGAAACCAAGGGCGCTTCAAGACGGCAGATCATCAAGGCGCAAGAGTCCAATCACCTTTATTTGTTTTAACAACAATTTCAACTACATCACAACGTCGACTTTGAATGTTGTAATCATAAGTAACTGTTCGGCCGAACGGCAACTCAAACGCTTTATTCGGGTTGCCAACGCTTGATGAACATTGGTTGCGGTTGACAATAACGCTGTTGATAATCAAGCCTTCGGCAATGCTGGTAATGTTGACTGTGCGATAAGGTGTTTTAACGGAGCCGTATTGAAAAAGCCGCTCGTCAACGCCTACTTTGATGGGGGATGCTGACGGTGCAGTAGATGGTTCTATTTTAGATGTTGCACCAGACTTGTTTGGCTGGGTTTTCTGATGTTGAGCTTCAATTTCGGCAATGCCCTCCGTCAATAATGCATTCTGTGCCCGAATGGTCTCAGGCTTACAAGTGTGGCTTTGTACTTCCTTACCCATTTGATTCATTAGACTGAAATAAGCAGTCTGCTTTCCTTCGTGTCTGTCGTAACCAATCGCGACAGCGCCTTCAATATCATCATCAGTTCCTCTGAGGGTAAAAGACTGAGTGCCTACGGCGCTTTTGTTCAGAGTTTGCTGCGCTCCACCAGAAAGAATGTCCAGTTTAATCACGCTTCCGCCTTCATCTGGGTCGTCATTGGCTCCCAGAAATTCGATATAAACAGTACCGCTGCCGTGACTAAGTGTCATCACATCTCCACTGTCCAGCATACATTTCAGATCATACTTGTCATTCGCACAAGCAGAAGCTGAAGCGAAGATTGACATCAGTAATGTAGTCACAACTAACTTGTTCATGAAGTTTCTTTCCTTAGGAGGTTGCTGGGGCTGGTCGTGACGTTTCAGTAGGAGAGTGCCAAGGTCCAGAAACAAGTGCGGCGCTCAACCGTGGGAAATGCAGGCATTCCATAGAGCGCTGGTCGCCTGCTGACATCAGATCAAGTTTAATTCGATTTGATCTGATGATGGTAGACACCGCTTACAGGGCTGATGATGTTATGGCCAGAGGCCCGCCTGGGTAAGGTTATGAATGCCTGCTTCTGGCTGTGGATTCAACCGTTCGCCACGGCCAGATCTGCCCCAAAGACGTCCTGACGTATCAGGCTTAAAGCGGTAGGGGCATCTCATAGCAGCAGTCGTAAGGTTTCAAGCAGTGCGCGGTCTGCCTTTTTGGCCGACCGCCCCGGCAATGACTACGCCGGTAGTTCAGCACGTTGGGACTATCGATTGAAGCGCTCGACCAACGAATACTGAGTGGCAGCGGTCCTGGTCAACTCCTTGCTCAGTTCTGCCGAGTGATGGGCTTGCTCTGACGTCTGATCGGCCAGGTGGGCGATGGTAGTAATGTTATGGCTGATTTCCTCTGCAACGGCGGTTTGCTCTTCTGTGGCTGCGGCGATCTGGGTTGTCATGTCAGTGATGTTGGCTACGGCCTCGCTGATTCCAACCAATGCTTTGTCTGCCTCGAGTACCCACGCCACACCTTCTTCTGCTTGGCGATGACCACTTTCCATTGTCTGCACAGCATTATTAGTTGAGCTCTGAAGCCGGGTGATCAGGTCATGGATCTGTTCAGTGGATTCAGAAGTGCGTTGTGCCAACTGGCGTACCTCGTCAGCCACCACAGCAAAGCCTCGACCCATATCGCCGGCGCGCGCCGCCTCAATCGCGGCATTCAGTGCCAGTAGGTTGGTTTGATCGGCAATCCCTTTGATGACGTCGACCACCGTTCCGATTTCATGACTGTCCTTGGCCAACTGTGTAACGCTCTGCCCAGTTTCACCCAACACAGCGCAGAGCCGCTCAATCGCTTTGCGGGTATCACGTGCCACGTCGCGTCCGTGCCCGGTCAGTACGTTAGCCTCCAGGGTAGCGTCAGCGGTACGCTGGACATGGCTGGCGACTTCTTGTGTGGTCGCCGCCATCTGATTGACGGCTGCACAGACTTGTTCAGTTTCTACTCGCTGACGATCAAGCCCCTGCGAACTTTTGGACGCCAGTACGTCGGATCTCCCTGCTAGCCCACTGAGTTGCTCAGCGGTGTCTTGCAGGCGTGTAAGGCAAGTCTTCAGGCGCGCGGCTTGGCTCACGAAGGCTGTTTCCAGGCGTGCCTGAGCCCCGCGCTCATTGCTGTACATTTTCGCTATCAGTTGATCTGAAGTGGATGGTTCAGCCATCTGCAACAGGCGCCGTGTTCCTTGTTTTTGCCAGCGCCCCGCGATCAATCCAAATGGCACTGAAACTCCCGCTGTGATGACTGCGGCGGTGAGAGGGCTGAGCAGCAGACTGCTCAAGGTGCCCGCCAAACCCATGATCAAGAACGGTATGCAATCGAGCAGGGCTGGTTGCCATTTGTCACGACCAGGGATGGCCGGTTTGCCCTGATTCAGGCGCTTGTAAAGGGCTTCGGCGCGATGGATCTGTTTGGCAGTGGGTTTGACCCTGACCGATTCATAGCCAACGACTTGGCTGCCTTCGAAAATCGGCGTTACGTAAGCGTTGACCCAGTAGTGATCGCCATTCCTGGAGCGGTTTTTGACGATCCCCATCCAGGGAGTGCCCTGCTTGAGGGCACCCCACATATGGGCAAATACGGCGGGTGGGACATCGGGATGGCGGACGATGTTTTGCGGTGCGCCAATCAGATCGGTTCTGTCGAAACCACTGATCTCTACGAAGGCGTCATTGCAGTAAGTGATGACGCCTCGGGCATCGGTTGTCGATATGAGTTTTTGCTGAGGTGCCAGTGCTATCTCGCGCTGTGTAATGGGTTGATTGTTTCTCATTCCTACAGCTCCCTGTGTCCAGTAAAAAAGCCATCGGCAGACTGTAGAAAAAAGTGAGTGAGCATTTCAAAAAAACCTTTAATTAACAATAAGTTGCGTTAATTTTTATTCATCGTGACTGGATCCGTCTTTGAGTATTTGAATACAGTGGATCAACAGTTTTTCGAGTGTCAGGAGGTGCAGATCTCTTCCTGGATGGCAGGGCGATGGTCAGGCTTGCGCGGCACCAACCCCGTCAGTTGCCGAGGACCTGTTCTGGACCGCTCGATACAGCAGGCTGGACACCATGAACCCGAGAATGGCCAACACACTCATCAAGCTGAAGACGTAGTTGTAGCCTTGCTGACCGGGGAAGTGGTCGAGGATTGCGCCGTAGATGACGTAAGCGAACATGCCTGGTGCATAGCCGATCAGGCAACCAATACCGAACGCAGAGCCTGTGATGTGCTGGGGAATACCGACTTCACCCATGGGTGCCCAGAACACGCCGCGCATGGAGAATACGATGAGTGCGAAGGAGAGGGTGGCCGCCATGCCCGCATAAATGAAACCGTGGCTTTTCGGGATGAGCATGATCATCCCCATGAGCGGCAGCAACGCCAGGAATGCCCATTTCAGATAGCGGCTGGTGCTCTTGAATTGCTTGTCGGCAATGAAACCACCGGCAGGGCCGCCCAGGATCTTGAGGAAGTACTGATTGATGATGCCGTAAGCGCCCACCAGCGCCACAGGCAGCCCGTACATGTCCTTGAGGTAGGGAATGAAGTAAGTCAGGCCGCAGTAGACGATGTAGACCATGAACACGTTGAGGCTGACCAGCCAGATACCCGGGACCTTGATGGCTTCGAGCAGGTTCGACAGACCGTTCTTCGGCTTGACGGTCGACTGCGCCGTGCCGCCCTTGAGCAGGAACCAGGTCAGGGTTGCGGCCAGAATGTCGATTACCGAGTAAAAAAGGATCGCCGATTTCAGACCGGCCGCACCCGAGCCCATGGCGACAAACACACCCAGGGCAGAGAAGGCTACAAGCGTATCGATGACGCCCCGTCCACCTTCCAGAAGACCGAACAACCGGCCCTGTTCCTGGTCGTCACCCAGATTGCGGATGGCCTTGAGCAGCGAGGGCCAAAAGATGCAATCGGCACAGACAGCCAGCAGACTGAACACGATCAGCAGATTGCTGAAGGGCGGGAAGGTCGCCAGGTACAGCCCCAGGCTGCCCGTGCCGAGCAGGCCGATGGGGATCAGCTTACGGGTGTCAAAACGGTCCGCGAGCAGACCGCCTACCACAAACAGCGCGGTGGCGATAATGGCGTTGGCGCTCAGCAGCAGGCCGATTTCAGTGTGGGTCAACCCCATGAATTCTTGCATGGGTACATAGAAGGCGTCCTTGAGGTTCGCCAGTTTGTAGATGGTGCCGCCACCGAGGATGAGAATCAGGAATCTGAGCCATTTGGCCTTGTCACGAGCTGTCATTATTGTTCTCCAGCCATAGTTGGGAAAGCAGTGCCGGTTATCACGTCAGGTTCAGGCGTTGGTACGGTTGGCCAGGGTCAACTCGGCCAGGGTTCGAAACTCGGCCAGCAGGCTTCGTACATAGGCCACCTGATTGTTCGCCCAGCGGTGTTCGTCGGCGAGCATTCGCTCCAGCGAGTAGCCTTCAGGCAGCGCTGTTTCACTCATTTCACGGTAGGCAATGAAGGGGTCGGCGGTCTCGAGGGTCTGGCGGAACGCCGGGGCCACGTAGTGGTTTTCCTGCTCCAGGATGAAGGCGATCACTTGCGGGGTTGATTCTCCCAGCATCAGCAGTTCGAACAGCATGCGGGCGCTGGGCAGATCATCTTCGTCACTGCCCTGCAGTACGCCGTAATGGCCGTAACCGTTTTGCTCGGGGACGATTCGCACACCCTTGAGGTGGGTCTGGCGTATGTGTGGCGCCAGGTTACGGAGCGCCTGCATGGGCTGTTCGCAGGCATTGATCATGTTGCCGAAGTCGAACAGCGCATGCAGCCGGGGGTGGTCAAGGCGGGTCAATAGTTGCGCGATCTCGGCGCTCTTGAGTTCCTCATGCTGCTCAAAGTCGAAGAACAGATCATGCTCGTCTGCCTGCTGCGCGAGGTAATGCAGGTCAGATTCGATCACGTCCATGACCTGCGACAGCGGTCCCTCGTAGCGTGAGTAAACGCGGATGTTGCGCACCCCCAGGACCCTGGCAATGTCGATCACCTGATCGACCTCTTTTTTTCGCGTGCTGCTGATTTCCAGATGCACATCCAGCCCCATTGCTTTGGCCTTGCCAGCAAACGCCTGCAACTGCGTGTGTGTCATCTGACTCAGGCTGTTTGCCTCGCCGTCGAGCAAGTGCAGGCTCAGCCCCTGCAACTCGTGGCGATAGGCGAAGTCCAGCAGGTCGGCCGGCGTGACGCGGCCATGGGTGAGATTGGTCAGTAAGGGGTAGGCATGGGCAAACAGACGCAGTTGCCCGAGTCGATCGAGCAGTTGGCGGGCCAGTGCATCCGTCAAGGCGGGAGGTGGTCCGGCCTCGACAGCCTTATGGCTGAGCACGGCATTGAATCGCTCTTGGATCTTATTATTCATTCGAGTTTTCCTGGTTCAGACGCCGGGTCTGTCGGCGCAACCTTTATCGCGCCAGTCAGGAACTCTCGATAGATCCATTATCAGTTAAATCATAGGACCACTTGCCTTGCCTCAAGTGGCCTGTTGCAGGTAGCCCATTTTGCACAAGGCTTGGGCCAGTGCTTCGACGCGCTCTTGGGCCTGGCTTTCAGGTGTGCCGGCAAAGCCGATCAACAGCGCCGGTGGCAGGACTTGCTCAAGACAGTAGTCACTCAGGGCATAGGTGTGAATGTTATGCCGGGCCAGCTCCTTGGCGATGGCATCGTCATCGAGCTCCGGTGGCAGCCATGCGATCAGGTGCATGCCGGCTTCAACCGGGGTGATCGTGAAGAACCCGCCCAACTGTTGCTGTAACTGCTCGACCAGCGCCTGTTGGCGAGCTTGATACAGTGTGCGCATCCGGCGGATGTGCCCCAGAAAGTGGCCTTCGCGCATGAAGTCTGCCGTCGTGGCCTGCAGGAGTGTGGGCGGGCTGCGATCCATGACCGCCCGCAGGGTGCAGAACGGTTCGACCAAGGCTTGCGGCAGTATTACGTAACCCAGTCGTAGCGAGGGGAAAAGGACTTTGCTGAACGTCCCGACGTAGATCACTCGCGCCAACGGGTCCATGGCATACAACGCAGGGAGGAGGCGGCCGCTGTAGCGAAACTCACTGTCACAGTCGTCCTCGATGATCCAGCTCTGGTTGTGTGCTGCCCAATCGATGAGTTCCTGGCGCCGCGTGTAACTCATGGTGACGCCCAACGGATGCTGGCGGGACGGCGTGGTAAACACCAATCGGGCGTCAGGGCACTCGGTCAAGCCTTGGTGGATATCGATACCCTGTTCATCGATACGCAACGGCACGACCTTGGCGCCCTGGGCCTGGAGCGCAATGCGCGCCGCGATATGCCCGGGATCCTCCATCCACACGCTGTCTTGCGGATTGAGCAACAGCATGCCCAGCAGGTTGAAGGCTTGCTGGGCGCCGGAAACGATCACGACTTGTTCGGCACTGCAATCAATACCACGGGCATCAAAGACGTACTCGGCAATCGCCGTACGCAAGGCCTGTAGCCCTTGCAACTCACCATAGCCGAGCATGGCCTTGGTCGGCTTGTGCAAGTGGCGGTTCATCAGGCGTTTCCAGACCAGTTGGGGGAATGCGTCATACGTGCTGTGGCTTGGCAGGAACGAGGTTGGGCTGCCGGGGGCCCAGTCGGCATAGCAAACCCCCTGGAAATGATTGCTGCGCAGCGACAACATCGACTGGCTCAGGTGAGAAAGACGTGGAGGTTGGCGCTGCGAGTCATCGTCTTTGAACCCACGGCTTTCCCATTCATTGCCGACATAGGTCCCAGCCCCGGTGCGCGAGGCCAGAAAGCCTTCGGCGATCAGTTGGTCGAAGGCATTGAGAATGGTGATCCGCGAAAGTGCCAGTTCGTGGCTCAAGGTCCGGGTCGACGGCAGGCGCACGCCCCCTTGAATTTTGCCACTGAGAATCTGTTTGCGAATTTGCAAATAGAGTTGGCGGTACAAGGGTATTGAGCTGGCACGGTCCAGCTCGATACCCGACAGCAGCAAACCTGCAGGGGACTTCATGACATGCTCGTCTGGAGGGAGTGTGATTTGACCCGAAACACCGTCAATGCTCCGGGCGGCGCAAGGGTATCGAGAGGCGCTGGATAAGTCATCCATCCCAGGCGTTTATACCGTGCGCTCCGACCGGATAGCGGTCATGAAATGAAAAGCCACTGTCGTCTGATGAGAAGAGTGTCAGCGACCAAGACTGTCTGCCAATTTCCTGGCCTGCTGAGTTGCCGCCTCACGCGCGTTGAGGTCAACGTCTTCCCCCAGAATGGTTTTTTCTACAATCACCGAATGCACGTCCGTCACGCCGATAAATTTCAGCCAGGCTTCCACGTAGGGCTTCTGGAAGTCGAAGCGCTCTGCCGGCGTGATCGACTGCGCCGAAAAATCCAGGCCACGGGCGTACATCACCACGGCGGTTTTGTTGTGCAGCATGCCTTCCAGACCGCGCTCCGCGTCAAAGCTGAACAGGATATCTTTCTGCGACACCAGGTCGATGAAGTGCTTGAGTTTGTACGGGATACTGAAATTCCACAGCGGTACGGACATCACCAGCACATCCGAGCGGTGCAGATGAGCGGCCAGCTCTTTCAAGGTGTTCCAGGCGTCTTGTTGTGCAGAGGTCAAGGGCGTGCCATTGAGTCCGGCGTATTTGGCCTCCATTGCCAGATCATCGAATTCCGGCAAAGCCATGTTCCAAAGGTCGAGAGTGATGATTTCGGTGTCTGGGGTAGTTTCCTGATAACGCGCAATGAAGCTGCGGGCGACTTCAAGGGAGGCCGAACGTTGCTTGCGTGGGGAGCATTCAATATGCAGAAGAGTCGTCATGGCACACCTTGAGTAGTGGAGAGATAGGGCAGGTGGGAGCATTGCAACATAGTTGTATTTGAAATATAAATCGTAAATTAATGGCCAATTGATCACGTATAAAACTATGTTCGATGCTCTGCTGCTCAAAACACTGGTCACTGTCGTCGATGAAGAAGGCTTCAGCCGTGCCGCCCAGAAGCTGCACCTCACCCAGTCTGCGGTCAGTGGCCACGTGCGGCGATTGGAAGAACAGATTGGTAAACCCCTGTTGAGGCGTACCACCCGCTCCCAGCAACTGACTCCCGATGGCGAGCGCCTGGTTTCTTATGCGCGCACGATCCTGGCGCTGAACCGTGATGCCTGGGCAGAACTGACACGTACGCCGTTTCACGGGCGGCTGCGGATCGGGGTGTCCGAGGATTTTGTCGAATCGCGCTTGCTGCGCATTTTTCAGGATTTCGCGGCGCAGTACCCGGGCATGGAGATCGACGTGCAGACGGGCATTCCTGGCACGTTGCTGAACCTGATGAAGCAAGGTCATCTGGAGCTGGTCATCGGTTCTCTATGCGAAACCAGCGAAGCGGGGCTGCTGCTGTGGCAAGAGCCGCTGGTGTGGGCCTGGTCGGCGCAACCCGTTGCCCAGTTACCGACGCCGTTGCCGCTGGCCCTGTTCCCTGAGCCGTGCCCTTATCGCGAAGCCGCGCTGACACGGCTGGCTCGGGCAGGGATCGCCCAACGAACGGCGATGCTGTGCAGCAGCACTGCCGGATTGCGAGCGGCGGCACTGGCGGGCTTCGCGGTAGCGCCCATGGCCGTCAGTCAATTGGGGCAAGGGCTGGCGGTTCTTGGCACGGAACACGGGTTGCCGGATTTGCCGGATGCGCAGTTTCGGTTGTTTAGCGCTCCTGAAGCGGATCAGGCAATGGTGGCAGCGGTCACTCAACTCATTGTGGAGTACTGCTCTACGCGCAGGGCTTGACCGTCATAGTGGGCACTTGAGCCAGGCGCACCTGCATGAGAAAACTCACGTCTTCGTGTCCGCCAATGCCCACCAGTTGAACGTCCCCTCCATGCAGTTGGGCGATCCGCTGCACCATGTACAGCCCCAGGCCGGCGCCTGCGCTCAGTTGGGCCTGACGGCCACGGTAGTACTTGTGGAACAGGCGCTCGCGCTCGTCTTCGGGGATCGCTTCCCCCGGGTGGCGAATGCTCAGGGAGAGGGCGTCGTCGATTTCGTTCACGGTGAAGATGATTCGCGTCGGGGCCGGTGTATGGCGGTCCGCGTTGGCCAACAGGTTGCGCACGGCCACGTGCAGCAAACCGGCGTCGCACAGGTACAACCGGTGAGGCAGGCGATAGTCCAGCGAGATCCGCCACGGGGCGAATTCGGCCACCACGTTTTCCAGCAGCAGGGCCAGGTCACAGGGGGCGAGGCGTGCGGTGGGGCGCAGGTCGGTCATGCGGTCATGGGTCAGGTAGTCATCGACCAACGCCAGCAAGCGTGAGCCGGCATTGCGGATGTTCTGGCAGCGGCGCAGGTTCTTTTCCGCCGGTGCGTCGAGGTGTTTCGCCAGTTGCTGTGCCGAGGTGCTGATGATCGCCAGCGGGGTGCGGAACTCATGGGAGACCATCGCCACGAAATCGTTCTGTTGCGCCTGTATGCGTTGCTCATGCTCCAGGGCGACGCGCAGCTCCTGTTCAAGCAGCGCCCGACGCAGGATTTCTTGGCTCAACTCCTGGGTGCGGATCGCCACCAGCGACTCCAGGTGCGCGCTTTGTTGCAGCGTCATCTCGGCGGCGGCTGCCTGGGCCAGTTCCTTGTCACGCTTGAGCCGGTTGTAGTGCGTGATGATGCGCAAGCTCATCAACCCCATGTGAATCAGGGTGCCGATGGCGACCGCATGATCGGTCCAGAACATCGCCGGGACATACCCCAGGTTGCGCAGGAAGCTGATCACCACGCCGGCGTAATAGATGCCGAACGCCAGCAGATAGAAACGCGCCGGGCGATGGCCACGACACAGCAACCAGACGCCCAGACCGATAAAGCACGGCACCAGCAGCAGCGCGGTGGTCAGCACCACCGGCATGGCTTCGCGATAGTGCCCGGCGATGACGGTCAGCGCGGCGCCGCCGCCAATCCCCCAGCACAACCACGCCAGGCCACGCTGCAACCGAGGATAAACCTCGGGCAGCCCCAACTGGCGGCCGGCAAAGATCACGCCGATGGGCACGCCAAGGGCCAGGGCGACGCCCAGCAAGGGATCGCTGACCCACACGGGAATGCCCAGGAACTGCTGCGGCAGGCCGATCGTCAGGGCCTCGACCAACACGCAGCAACTGACATAACTCAAGTACCAGCCGCTTTCCGGGGCGCGAGTCATCCGCCAGAAAATGCTGTGGAAGCCGATCAGCATCAGGTAGACGCCGAAGTACAACCCGTACATGAGGAACTCGCGGCGGTTGGACTCCGAGAAGGCCAGCCGCGGGGTGAGTTCGATGCTCACCGACAGGGCGTTTTTGGTCTGCAGACGTAGCAGGAGCAGTTGCGGCTGGTCGTGATGGGGCTGTAACGGGAAGACTGCTGCACGGGAATTTTCCGGCCATTGGCTGCGCGGCAGGTCCTCGCCCGCACGTTGCTCCTGCCAGGCACCCAGCACGTATTGATAGAGACGAACATCATCGAGCAGGGCGTTGTTCAGGCGCAGCACCCAGTTCTGCTCGGCGGTGTCGATGGCCTGGACCTCGATCCTCAGCCACACGGCGTCGGTGGTGTAGCCCGCGCTCAGGCTCCCCGGCAGCGCGCGCCAGGTGGTTGCCTGCGCGGCTTGTTCAGGCGTCAACGTACCTTTGGGGTCATCCAGGCGTTGCAGATAACCACGGGCGCTGACCGGTTGTTCCAGCCGTGACAGGTGCAGCACGTCCGCCTGCGCTTGCAGGTGGAATTGGCCGAGGCAAAGGGTCAGAAGCAGCAGGAGGATTTTCATGGCGGCGCACCTTAGCATGTCCGTTCATGGCAGACTGCTAGTACTTGGAAACGCTCAGCGAGGCGCGGCTGCAATTGGTTAAGATAAACGGCTATGACTGACCTGATCCTGCTTGAAGATGAACCCGTACTGGCCCAGGAACTGGGGGAGTTTCTTGAAGAAAGTGGCTATCGCACCCAGACCGTCACCACGCTGGCGGCGTTCGAGCAATGCTTCGACACCCAACGCCATCACCTGGCGATCATCGACCTTGGGCTGCCCGATGGCGATGGTCTGCAACTGATTCGTCGCTTGCGCCAGTCGGGTCATCGGCTGGGCATTGTGGTGCTGACAGCGCGCGACACCACGCCGGAAAGGATCGCGGGTCTGGGCGAGGGGGCCGATCACTATCTCGGCAAGGGCTGCGACCTGGACGAATTGGCGGCCGTGCTGGATTCGCTCAAGCGACGCCTGGACCTGGACCGCGACGAACAGCCCTGGCGGCTTGACGTCGGGCCGCGGCGTCTGTTGGTGCCGGGTGCCGGCCCCGTGCGTCTCTCGCAGCAGGACTTGCTGGTGCTTCAATGCCTGATGCAGCGGGCTCCCGAAAATGTCAGTCGCCAAGCCATCATCGAGGCGCTGGGGGAAGACTTCCTGGGATATGACCAGCGCCGTCTCGACACACAGATGCGCCGACTGCGCCGCAACATCGAGGCGTTCTCCGGCCACGCGCTTCCGGTCAAAACCCTGCGCAACGCCGGTTATTGCTTTTACGCGACGGCGGTCATCAATACCTGAACCTCACACGTCGCTGCATTGAGCGCTGGCTCAGATTTGCTCAGTTTCGCTGCTGTTCATCCGCGCTAGGCTGCGGACCCATTTTCAGGTCCACTGCCAAGGAGTTAAGCGATGAACAGGTCGTATCGTCTTATTTGGTCCCAGGTACGCCAGGCGTTTGTTGTTGCTGATGAAGGCGCCAGGTCGAGCGGCAAATCCAGTATTAGCGGGGCCCGCCTGGTGGCGCTCGCCGGTGCGCTGTTCGTTGCTTCATCTCCGGCGATGGCCGCGGTCAAGCACTGCGGTGACCAACTCACCTTCATCAATGATGTGCGGATGGGGCCAACGTGTGCGCTCAACCAAAACAATGCCGCCGTACTCGTGAACAATGGTGGTGGTCTCGTCGTCAGTGACACGAATCACAGTGCCGTGTGGGTCGACGCCTTATCAGGTGCTGTCGAGGGGGTGACGATTGAAAACGCCGGACGCATCGAGTCGACGACCAACAGTGCGATTGGCATTGGCCAGCCCTCGGGTAACCCGATCCAGGTGAGGCACATCATGAACATGGGGGGGGATATCCTCGGCAATACCGACGCAATATGGATAGGCGGCAATACCGCTGTGACGGTTGGCAGCATTGAAAACGCAGGCAGGGTCGAGGGCCGGGAAGGTGCGCTGGCCATCAGCGGCAATCCGGATACACCAACCTCCATTGGTAGCATCGTCAATTATGCAGGCGGGGTGATGCAGGGAGGGGACTTTGGGGTCGGTGCCTGGGGTTACCAAGACAATCTTGTGGCAATTGGCAGTCTGGAAAATGCTGGCACCATCAAAGGGAACGACGGCATTGATCTGAGACTCGTCACGATCGGTGCAAGTATCCTCAATACCGGGCGTATCGACGCTAAAAACACGGGCTTGACATTGCGTGAGCTCACGCTGAAGGGGGACCTGACCAATCGTGGCAGTATCTCGGGAGCAGACGGTGGCATCAGTGTGAACAAGTCCATGGTTGCCGGAGCGCTGAACAATACCGGAGGTATTGAGTCAGATGATTCAGCCCTGCATGTTAAAGGCAGCACGATCGTCGCCGGTATCAACAACAGTGGCAGCATCCTGACCAAGGATGACGCCAGCGTTGTACTGCTCGACAGTACAGTGTCAGGCCTGAGCAACTCAGGAAAAATCAGTGGCCTGGCCGGCGTGGCCAGCGAGTCAGGCTCTCTTGGGTTCATCGACAACAGCGGTACCATCGAAGGTCAGTTAAATTCTGTATGGCTTGACGGCAGCGGCGCGACAGCGATCAACGCCGTGGGCGATCAAGCGCGATTTATTGGCGACGTGAAAGCGATCGACGCCAGTTTTAATGTCAAGTCAGGCTCTACCTTTCGCAATGAAGGCGCGATCCAGGTTGCCGCGTTCAACATTGAACGAGGTGCTACTTTCCTGATGGAGGAGGGACGAAGCACCACTCGCGGCAAAGACAACGGCATAGGCTTTGAAGTCGCCAACGACGGTATCACCGTTGGCAGTGGCGGTTTCAACAACCAGGGCACCCTTGCCCTCGGCGCCACCTCGTTCGGCAGCATCCTGGGCAACTACGAACAAAGCGCCGATGGCCGGCTGAAAGTGGGGGTCGCCGACGACCAGACGTTCGGCAAGTTGCTGATCGATGGCACCGCTACGCTGCCCACGAACGCCCGGATCGAGGTGGACGTCACCCGGCCTGACCACGCGTTCGGCGTCACGGGTATGCAGGACATCGTGATGGCTCGCAACCTGGTCAGCGACGGCACCTTTGCCGTCAGTGACAACTCGTTGTTGTTCAACTTTGGCGCGGTCAAGAACGGCAACAGCGTCGACCTGACACTCACTGCGGCGGCCGTCCCGGTCAAGCCTGTGGTTCCTCCAAAACCCGTTGACCCTGTGACGCCAGACAAGCCGGTTGTCCCCGTGACACCTGACAAACCTGTCGTGCCTGTGACGCCAGACAAGCCGGTTGTCCCTGTGACACCTGACAAACCTGTCGTGCCTGTGACGCCAGACAAACCCGTTATCCCTGTCACCCCGCCAAAACCGGATGACAACCTGACGGCAGAACACATCGTTCGCCAGATGGGCAACTCCCCGGCCTACGCCGCTGCCCGTGCCCTCGACCAGACGTTCGCGCAGAATCCGACTGGCGATCTGGCGGCGAATTTCGTCGGCCTGAGCACCCGGCAGCAAGTGTCCGAGGCGGTCACCCAGACCTTGCCGCTGCTCACCGGCAGCTCGATTGGCGCCACCGGCAGCACGTTGTCGGGGATCAACCGGGTGATTCAGGCGCGACAGGACAGTGGCCGGGTCGGCCTCTCATCCGGCGACGCGCCGTCGCAGGAAAACCTCTGGATCAAGACCTTTGGTTCGTGGGCTGATCAGGATGAGCGCAGCGGTGTGTCCGGGTTCGATGCCAACACCCAGGGCCTGGCGATTGGCGCTGACGCGGCAGTCTCCGAGCAGGCCCGCATGGGCGTGGCGTTTGCCTACGCGAAAACCGATGTCGACAGCCACTCGAACATCGCCCCGCAGAGCATGCAGATCGACACCTTCCAGTTGATCGGCTACGGCAGCTACACCGTCGCACCGGGCACGGAGTTGAATGTTCAGCTTGATGTCGGGCAGAACAACAACAAAGGCAAACGTCATATGTCATTTGCCGACGCCACGGCCAAGGCCGACTACACCAGTCACAACGCCCACGCGGGCGTCAGCCTGGATCACACGTTGCGACTCAACGACACCCTGACGTTCCAGCCATCGGTGCGTGCCGACTACACCTGGATCGCCGACGAGTCCTACCGTGAAAAAGGTGCCGATGCGCTGAACCTGAAAGTGGACAGCCGTGATGCCGAGGCACTGGTGCTCGGCGTTGACGGCAAGCTCGACTACAACGTAAGCGACAGCACCGTGCTCAGTGCCAGTGCGGGTGTCGGTTATGACGTGATCAACGAGCAAGCATCCATCACCTCGACTTACGCCGGGGCTCCGGGCGCGGCCTTCACCACCCAAGGCCTGGACCCAAGCCCATGGCTGGGTCGTGCTGGCCTGGGGTTGAACCACACGCTGGATAACGGCACGGAAGTGAGCCTGCGTTATGACGTGGAAACGCGCAGTGCTTTCAGCAATCAGGGCGTGTCGCTCAAGGCGCGTTGGGCGTTCTAAAACGCGACCCTGCTGACGGGGAGTGTGCTGGCCCTTGAGAAAAGAGACTTCGGTCTCTTTTCTCGTTTTTGCAGTGAACACCGCACATCAGGGCGCATTCGATTTATGATTCGCACCGGGTCGCGCCGCTGAACGTGTTCGGTGAGCCGAGCGCCTGGGTGATGCGCGAAAGTCCGATCAGGCACAGCCTCGAACGTCACCGCAGTCAAGGGAATGTGTGTAGCAGGCCAGGACGCAGTCAATGAATATGGATCCTTACAAACGAATGCTGCTTTTTAGAGCGGCACATGGCAAGTCCATGTTGAGCCGATACAAAGCGAAACTCGGCCATTTATTAGTCGTCAACGAATTTGACGCGAGCTTGTTAAGCTTGCCGGAAACGGACAGTTTGATCGACGAGCTGCGCAAGAAGCGCGAAGTGATGTGCGAGCGCATCGACTTCGCCAGTCTCGCCGAATGCCTGGGTTTCGCTTCGACAATCATGAGCGCGCACTCGTACTATCTGTTGATGGATGAGGATTGGAAATATTGTGGCGCCTACACGGCAGCCAGTAACACGCCTCTGCGTGTGCAGTTTGACTTTGATCGCTATTGCAGTGACGAGATCAGACTGATTAACACGGAGTTGTCGATGCAGGTCTCTATTGATTATGAAGAGTGCCGAGGTGTGGGAGCGGTTGAGTGCTATCTTCGAAAATATGAATAGTTAAAGAGTTCTGGATGATCTTTTGGGAGTGGTTTAGGTGTTTGAGCGATACCTGGAAAGTGAAGCAGTTTATCGTGATTTTGAGCGACACTTTGTTGCGTTCTTTTTCCTGAAGTTGGCGCAGGGTGGAAAGTTGCGCGAAGACTTTGCAACGCCTGTGTATAACACCAGGTTCGCCAACGGTGTGCCGTTCATGGATGGGAATCCGATATTCTCTGCAAAGAATAAACGCAGTGGCGCCACACTGAGGGTTGTGATTGATGACGGTGACGGGTTTAGCTCTTATGATGAACGTAAAGACTCCGGCGTCGAGTGTGTGATTATTGGTGACATTAAATACTTGGCAGACATTGAGAAGGCATTTTCTGAGTGGGTCGATCAACAGTGAGTCGCTCGGTAGGCGTTGCTTGATGAAACTCAGTGATTGAGTGGTAGGCAGTGGGCGAGTGATCGCAATGGGAGGCGATATCATGGAAAAAATAAGCTTTAGATTATCGGTTGTTGACGACTATCCGCCGGTGTCCACTGAGCGTGTGTGGGCGCAGAAGTTGACTTCCGGTTTGTTTCGTATAAGAAACATTCCATTTTATATAATGGAGGTCAGTTTGGATGACGAAGTGGCAGTTGAAGTCGGTACGGAGGGCGAATATCTGTTTGCCGAAGTGAAAAAGGAAAGTGGTAACAGCACGGTTCGAATTATCTTTTTCGAGGCAGGCGTATCAGAAATCTCTGCTGTTCTAGCCGCCATTGTTGAAATGGGCGGTACGTGGGAGGGAATGAGTAAAAGATTTTTCGCTGTCAATGTTCCCGAGGGTGTCTCTCTGGATAATATGCTTGAGTTTCTGGATGTTTGTACCGAAAAGGAATGGCTGGATTATGAATTTGGCATGATTCGACAATAGTACGGTTTGACAGTGTTGCGGGGGAATGTGTGAGCGTGTCGATAGAAGCTACACAACAGATCTTTGTGGATTACCATCGATTCGATGATGGTTTGTTACTGTCGTTCGAGTATTTCTATGCCCCGGGTGAACGGCTTGCAGCAAAACTGGTACTTCACGCGAGAAATCATACCGTCGAGGGTAATGAGTGGCGCACAGTCGAAGTGGTCGTAACGGATGTGAAAGAACTCTGTGCAAAAGTCCGAGGCGATCAATTTCACTCGATATGCAGCGGGGTCAAGTTGCTGAATCTTGATGGGCTGTGGTGCGTTGATGTTGACGGTGTTTATTCTTTTGATGAAGACCCGGTCTCGCTTGATGAAGTTCGTCGAGACGGTAGCTGCTATGTGATTGGCAGTCAGGTAGAAGCCTGCGAAATCGAAGGGTAGCAGGGGGCGTTAGAGTGTCTGTAGAAGGTGAGTGTTGTGAATCATCATAAAACAAGAAATATTCTTACACTTGAATCGAAAGCCAGAGGTGATTATTTCATTCGAAAAGTGGCAGATTTCGAGGTGGTCTGGGGGTTGTTCGACAACGGTTGGGCGACGGCTAAAACCGCGGAGCTGACAACCATTCCATTCTGGCCTGAAGAAAACTTCGCAGCCCTTTGCGCCAATCTTGAATGGAGCGGATTCAGCCCGCGCCTCATTACCTTGCACGACTTTCTGACTGGGTGGCTTCCCGGAATGCAGGCTGACGGTAGAATTTGCCAGGTTTTTCCGACACCTGATGAGCACGGATTATTGATTCCGCCACAGCAAGTTCTGAGTTTGATGACGCAAGAACTGCGTCAATACGAGTAGATGTACCGAGGGCGTTTGGTGAGAGCACGGCTTGATTTTTGTTTAGGGCATAGTCAGTGAAAGACGGATTAGATGAAGCAGGTATCGAGCACCTTCTTCAATCTGAAGATGAACAGGTTGTGATAGAGGCTCTGATGTACCTGTGCTTCAATGTGAATGACCCGGAGTGGGTTCAGAAAAAATGCATCGAAGTCATATCAGGGAAAGACAATGACGATGTAAAGGGGATAGCTATCACTGGCTTGGGGCATGTAGCAAGAATTCATGGGAGTATTGATCGTGAAAGGGTCATGCCTGTGTTGTTAGCGTGTATGAAGGATGTGAATTTGTCCGGTCGCGCTCAGGACGCGCGGGATGATATCGATATTTCTGTGAAGTAATCCGTCAGCCCGATCTTGGGTGTTCAATATTTTCAAGGAAGTGATTGATGGAAATGCAAGAGGGGCCGGTGCAGGATTATTTTGAAATGAATGATGGGGATGTCCGAATATGGATCGAACAGGGTTCATCCATTCACATGAAAGTGGTGACAAAAGAAAATGACCCAGTGGAGTTGTCTGGGTATGAGGCGCTGAGAGTGGCTGATATTCTCAGGGGCTTCTCAGGCCGTATTAAGTAGAGGCGAAAAAGTTGTCGCATTTGCAAGTAGTAATCAATGTCTAATGACGGAGTTTGATCTTGGAAGCACTTAAGGGGTTTGTTGTTCATGGAGCAGCGGTTGGGGACGATAAGAGTATAAGGCTGGATGAGGTGTCTATACTGGCCGATCCCGAAACAATAAGGGTGCTAGGTGAGTTTTTGATCAATGCATCTCGTGAGATGGTGGAAAGTGGAATTGAGCATGTGCATTTGCAAGATGTATATCAGGATTTTTCGAGCAGTCAGCATGTGGATATAATTGCACTTAATCAAGTGGCGATCCAAGTCATAAACAAGGCATGAAGAAACTGGCGATGAGCGCCGAAGTGGAGTGGTTGTGAAGACATGTCCCACAATGCTGCAAACGCATGCCATTGTTAAAAAATTTGTTGATGTTATTGCTCGGCGAGACTCTGATGCGCTACAAGGCGACTTTAAAATCGCAAGCGTCGTAGCCGAAGAAATATATGAAGACATTGAAGGTTACTTTGGCGAAAGTAAAGGTATCTCCATTGCAGGGCTGGAGCAGGCCTTCGAGTTACGCGGTCAGCGTCCTTTTATTGATGTTTACGAGACACATGACAAGACGCTGGGTCTGGAGTGTGTACTTTTTGATAATGGCGTTCCTGGCGAAGCTATCCTTCATGTTGAGGTTAAACAATTCGATGGGCAGTTTGAGTTGAGCTACAAATATATCGGTTCCTGATCTTGAGTCGCCGGGTGAGCTTTCTGGCTTTCATGGTTGATTAACCATGGTTGGCATGATGCACGGTGGCAAGCATTACGTGGGGTTGGAGGGTGTGAGGTGTTTAAAATAGTACTCGGCCAGTCGATGTAATGCCGTGGATACATCTCTCTTTCTCAGGGCTTCACGCATTGACTCAAACGTGAAGTGGTCCATGGTTGTTCTTACAGAATGAGTCGTTATCTTTACACCATCATGGTCGCTCTCAAGGGTGGCTGCCATGTAGCTGCCTCTGTTGTCCAGTTGGTTAAACCGAATAACATTTGAATCGTCGAGAATGAGCGCGCCTTCTTTTTTATCTTCCGAGAAGTAGAACTCAAGGCTTAGTGGGGTGGTGGGGTTGATGCCTTGTGAACGTGTGTAGCGTCGCAGCAGGGACGTCAGTCGTACGCCAGGCGCGATACTGATGCCGCTTCCCTTGTCACGGTCTGAACAAAAGTAGCGTTTAAAGACTATGTGTAGCACTCGATGGTTATAGCGCGCTGTGTATGTTTTTTCATAAAGGTGAAAGTCTGACGGGTCGCCGACCAATTCATAGTCATTCGCCATCAACTCACTGGGGCTAAAGTCCTTAAGCCCAAACAGGTCAGGGTGGTTGATAGTCTTCTCTTTCAAGTGCAAGTCGAATAGAGCAAGAAATGGTACGTTGAGCATTTTAAGAGTCTCCAGCGCTTCAACAAGGATCATGGCTTTCTGCACAGGCTGTCGAGCCGACAAATAACTTCCAGCGACTCCCAACCCGTCGGAAGCCTGCGTTCTTCCATGAAAGTATCCACGTCCCCCACTCTGTTCGCACTCATCGGGTTAAGCTCAGTGTTTTCCCATAGCTGATCGCATTCCGTACAGACGATGACCTGCTCATCTGTTTTATTGTTTTATTAACGCGCGCGACAACCAGGTCAGCGTATTCGTCGCATGTCGGGCAGTGCATTGATTCCCTGTGGAGTTGGGTCATTGGCATTTTATGGGTCGCTTGTCGAAAAGGGCAGCCTGATGGAAGTGTCTCGACTGTTCTGCGTTGGACTACTAGGCCTCATCTATTGAGTGTTTTATGTCCAAATCGTCAAGCACTTTTCCGGTCAGGGAGAGAAAGTGCTCTCTGGCAGTGCCATTTGCATTGCACACAACCCAGAAGCCGTCTTCAGATTTTTCAATGGAGAAATCAATCCAGTTTGAGTGGTCGCTAGTGATCAGGAGTGAACTCCCATCATCAGAGAGACGGGCGTTGGGAAGCAGGCTGCCGAGTTTTTCAAGTATTGAGGGTGAATAGTGATTCAAGGCCCAGTCAACGTGGACGGTGTATTCAAAACTCATTATTCGTGTTCGCGTGGTAGTTGAACCGGCCAGCAGGCTATCACTAACAAAAGCACGGCGGCCACCAGGTACGGCAAGCGCGGTTCGACGGCGTAGATCAGGGTGCCGGCCAGCGGGCCGATGACCACTCCCAAGCCTTGGGCCGCGCCGACGGAACCGGCAGTCGCACCTTGTTCCGCAGCGTCCACGGCATTCGCGGCTAGTGCGGCGAAGGCCGGGAAGATCCAGCCCATGCCCGCCGCCGAGACAAAGAAGCATGCCCACAACGCCCAGTCGGTGTCGGCCAGCGTACTGCCGGCGAACCCGACGGCGGCCACGGTCGCACCGATGCGGATCATCCGCAGCGGCGGCCATTCGAGTTTGCGCACCACCAGTTGCGAGCAGATCAACGCCACGCCGACCATGGTCAGGGCGATGCCCGCAGTGCGGGCGGCATTGGCGGGCGTCATGCCGAGTTTGTCCAGGGCATAGAAACCAACAGTGATTTGGGCGATGGACACGCACAGCATGGCCACGAAAGCGACCACCAGTGGCCGCCGCAGGCGCGGGTCCCCCAGGCGTACGGGGCGTGGCGGTTGTTTGAGGTGCAGCACCTGATGCTTGAGCCGCAAGAACAACACCAGGAACGCCAGCAGCGGCAACACCGCCATCACATACAGCGGCAGGCTCAGGCTTTGTCGCGCCAGCAGGGCTGCCACTGCCGGGCCGAGTACCAGGCCGACGGCATTCGCCGCACCGAGTGAGGCCATGGCGCGTGCGCGATGGTGCGGCTCGATGTTGTCGGCAATCAACGCGTAGCCACCCACGGGAATGGCCGCGTAGAAAACGCCAATCAAACCGCGCCCGAGCATCAGTCCGACAAACGCCAGTAGGGCCGTTGGCAGCAGGTGCAATGACGTGTCGATAAACACGCACAGCGCCCAGTACGCCAGGGTAAACCCGCCGGTGCCGAGCAGCAGCACGCGACGCCGCCCCAGGCGATCACTGGCCCGGCCCCACTGCCGGGCCAGCAGCATCCAGACCACCCCCGACACCGTCACCGCCGCCCCGGCTTGCCACGTGGCGAGTCCCAGCACCCGGGCGATGGGACCGATCAGCGAGACGAAAGCCATCATCGCCATGGTGCATGCCATGTTGGCCAACAGCAGCGGACGCAGGTCGAAGTTTGTGGCCGCTGCGTTGGCCGGTTGTTGCCGTTCTGCGGTGTCTTGGGTGCTGTTCATCGGTTATCCAGTGACAGAGTGAGAGGGCAGGCGTCCATCGACCATGACCAGTGGCCGGCCGCGAACCTGCTCCAGGCGCGCGTTGACCCCATAGACCTCGCGCAACAGTTGCTCGTTGATCACCTCCAGCGCCGGGGCCGGCTGCCGCCAGTTGGCCGTTGTGCAGGACCACGACCTGATCGCTGAAACCCAGCGCCAGGTTGATGTCATGCACCACCACCAGGGTGATGAGCTGCCGTTCGCGGGTCTCGCGGGTGATGGCTTCGACGACCTGGCATTGATGGTAGAGGTCCAGGGCGCTGGTGGGTTCATCCAGCAACAGCACGCGCGGCTGGCGCACCAAGGCCTGCGCCAGCCCGACCAGTTGCCGCTGCCCACCGGACAAGGCATCCACCGGGCGGTCGGCCAGGGCCGTGAGGTCAAGGTCGGTCAGGACTTTCTCGACGCTTTGCAACACGGCGGCGCTGGGGCGACCGGGGGAAAAACCGCTGCCGCGATGACCGGCCATGGCCGCGCTCAGCACCGCTTCGAAGGCACATAAACGGGTGCGCTCCGGCAGGCTTTGCGGCAGGTAGACGATCTGCTGCGCGCGCTCGACCTGAGGTCGTCGGTTCAGGTCCTGACCGTTGAGCATCACTCGGCCGCTGGCCTGATGCAAACCGGCGATGCCGCGCAGCAGCGTGGACTTGCCGGCGGCGTTGGGGCCGATCAGCGCGGTGACGGTGCCGGCCGCCACGGTCGGCAGATCGATGTTGCTCAGTACGTCGCGTGCGCCGTAACGCATGCTCAGGCCTTGAGTGCTCAGGCCTGCGCAGAAGGGAGAAGTCGTCACAGGGCACCTCGGCGGTTGCGCATGACAATCGCCATGAAGAAGGGAATGCCCACCAGCGCGGTGACGATCCCGACCGGGATCAGTACGCCGGGAATCAACGCCTTGCTGGCAATCGAGGCCATGGACAGAATCAGGCCACCACACAGGACGCTGGCCGGCAGAAACAGCCGATGGTCTTCACCGACCAGCAGGCGGGCGATGTGTGGCGCGATCAGTCCGATAAAGCCGATGGTGCCGACGAACGACACGGCCAATGCCGAGAGCAGGCTGATGCGCAGCAACGAAAGTACACGCAGGCGTCCCACGTCGATGCCGAAGCTGCGGGCGCGTTCTTCGCCCAGGGTCAGGGCAGTCAAGGCCCAGCTCTGGCGCAGGGAAAACGGCAGGCAGATCAGCAGCGCCACCGCGAGGATCGCGAGTTTTTCCCAAGAGGCGCGGGCCAGGCTGCCGAGGGTCCAGAACACCAGTTGTTGCAAGCTGTCCTGGCTGGCCACGAATTGCAGCAACGCCACCAAGGCATTGAACGCAAACACCAGGGCAATGCCGAACAGCACCAGGCTTTCCACGCCGAAGCCACGCCAGCGCGCCAACAGGTACAGCACGGCAACCGAGGCGAGGGCAAAGACAAAGGCGTTGGCCGAGATCAGGTATTGCGTCGGAACACCGGGAATGCCCAGCCCCAGCACAATCGCCAGTGCCGCACCGAAGGCGGCCGCGGCCGACACGCCGAGCGTGAAAGGACTGGCCAGCGGGTTGTCGAGGACGGTCTGCATTTCTGCCCCGGCCAATGCCAGCGCGGCGCCCACCAGCACCGCCATCAAGGCGTAGGGCAGGCGCACGTTCCAGACGATGACCGCTTCCACCCGAGGCATGTCCTGCGGATTCCACAGCACTTCAAGCAGCCGCGACAGGCTCATCCCGGAAGGACCGGTGGTGATGTCGATGGCCAGGCAAACCAGCAACGCCAGTCCAAGCCCGAGCAACACCAGCGTGCGGCGCACATGGCGCTGGCGATAGCGCTCGCCGGCGTAGGTTGGCGAGGTTTCGCAGGCCGGCAGCGTCATTGCTCAAGGCTCGTGGTGAACACGCCGCTGGCCGGAATCGGCATGAAGCGTCGATACAGTTCGGCGCGGGTCTTCTCGGGGTCGAGTTGCGCGAACAGTTGCGGATGCAGCCATTTGGCCAACGCCTGGACGGCGATCAGGTGTTCGGGGGAGTCATAGAAAATATGCCAGAGGCCATGCACGTTGCCTTCGCGCACCGCCCGCAGTTCGTTCAACGGTGCCCGATGGGCCACTTGCCGCAAGCTGTCGCGGGCCTGTTTGTCGGTGGCGGCGTAGCCCAGGGTCACACCACCCTGGCCTGCGGCGAACACCCCGGTGGCGACGTACACCTGCGGTTCGCTGGACAGAATGTACTCGACGTTCAACACGCCGATCGGCCCGGGAATTCGCCCTGCGCCAATGTTCTCGCCACCGGCCAGGGTGATCATTTCACCGAAATTGCCGGTGCCCGGTGAGCCACAGCAATCCTGCAGCCCGGCGAGCATGTCGATGAAGATTTTCGGGCGTGGCACGGGGGCCTGCGCCTTGGCGAGAGTCTCGCTGACGGTCGCCAGAGATTGCTGGTAGAAGTCGATAAAGGCGTCGGCTTGCTGCTCGCGGCCCAGGGCCTGGCCGAGTACGCGCATGCTGGGCACGGTGTTGCTCAAAGGATGGTCGCTGAAGTCGACGAACACCACGGCGACCCCGGCAGCCTCCAGCTGTTTGACCGCTTCACTGTCGGGGCTCGGGCCATGGCCGCCGCTCAGGGCCATGATGGCCAGGTCCGGGTGCACCGCCAGGGCTTTTTCGACGCTGAAGGTGTCCGCCGAGGTGCCGCCCACCAATGGCACGTCGTCGGCCTCGGGAAACTGCTGGCGATAGGCGGCGTAGCCTTGCACGTCGAGCCCGCGGAAATCCCCTTGCCAACCGGCCAGGCGGGCAAACGGGTTTTTGCCTTCCAGCAACGACAGCGAGTAGATCATCCGGCCTTCGCCCAGCAGGATGCGGTCGACCTTGGCGGGCACCTCGACCTGCCGTCCGGCGAGGTCCGTGACGGTGGCGGCGCTGACACTGCCAGCGATCAGCAAACCCAGCGGCAGCAGGCTCAAGCGCACGGCGCGGCAGGCGCGGTGCAGGAACGGGGAGTGAGTCATGGGGCGATTCCTTGAACGAGTGAATGGGCCTGGCGTCGGGCGCGTTTGCGCCACCACAGCAACAGGCCGGTGATGTACAGCAGCGGCAATGACAGCCCGCAAGTGAAGGCCAGGACTTCGCCGGGCAGGCCCAGCAGCAGATGGCCGTGCAGCGCCGAGAAGGTTGGTTTGAGCACGAGAGGATTGGCACCGGTCCAGGCGAACCAGTCGGGTCGGGCCAGCCATGCGCCGCTGGCCGCGATCGCGATCAGCGGCACGCAGAGCCAGGCGGCCGCGAGGTTGTGCCATTCGCGAATCCGCTGCAGGCCCTGGCTGCCACGGCGCACGCTGGCGGCTTTCCACCAGCTGCGTTGGCCCGGCCACCAGAGATACAGCCCGCTGCCGACGGAGCCCAGCAGGACCCAGCCGCAGAAAAACAGCAGCGTCGTCCCCCACGGTGGCGGCAGCAGCAAGGCGCGGTGCAGCGCCACGAGTTTCGCCAGCCACAAGTCCTCGAATACGAAGAAGCCGCGCGGCTCGCCGTTGTACGGATCAATCATCGCGATCCCGGTGCCGGGGCGGTCCTTCAAGGTGCCGAAGACAATGGCGTTGTCCGACTGCAGAAACCCTTGGCGCGGTGCCGCAGCGCCCAGGCGTTTTTGCCAGTGCGGGTAGGCCTCGCCGGCAGCGTCGAGCCACGCCGCGCTGTCGAGCATCGGTGCTTGCCGTTGGCCGGCCTTGAGCTCCAGCGCCTGGCTGCCGACTTCCCAGCGCAGGATCGGCCCTTTGAGTTCCAGCAGCGAGCCACTGAGGCCGATCACCGCCAACAGCAGGCCGATGCTCAGCGCCAGCCAGCGGTGCACGGTCAGCCACAGTGAGCGCAAACCCATGCGCGACATCGCCACGACCTACCAGCGATAACGCAGGCTGGCGATGACACTTCGGTCATAACCGGCGCTGCAATTGAGGGCAGAGCAACTGTCGTAATAACGTTTGTCGGTCAGGTTGGTGGCGTTCACCGCCAGGCGCAGACCCTTGGCTTCGGGGAATAGTTTGTCGAAGTCGTAGTGCACCGCCGCATCGAGCAAGGTGTAGGAGGGCACTGTGACGGTATTCGCCGTGTCGCCTTCGGTGGAGCCGATGTAGCGCACGCCGACCCCGAAACCGAGCCCGCTGAACAGGCCGTTGGGCAGGGTGTAGTCGGCCCACAGCGAGGCCATTTTTTCCGGTGTGTCGGTGGGGCGTTTGCCTTTTTCCTGCGGGTTGTTGCTCTTGCTGATTTCGGCATCGTTGTAAGTCAGCGCCGCCAGCAGGTCGAGGCCTTCGGCCAGGCTTGCCTTGCCTTCGAGTTCGATCCCGCGCACGTTCACTTCACCGGTCTGGACGCTGTTGAGGGGTTCCTTCGGGTCAGTGGTCTTGACGTTCTGCTGCGTGAGGTCGAACAGCGACAGGGTGATGTAGCTGTCGATGCCTGGAGGCTGGTATTTCACGCCGATTTCCGACTGCTTGGCGGTGCTCGGCTTGAACGCCGCGCCGTAGAAATCAGTGCCCAGCACCGGGTCGAACGAGGTGGCGTAACTGATGTAAGGCGAGAGGCCGTTATCGGCCAGGTACACCAGCCCGGCGCGGTAGGTGAACTTGTCGTCGCGCTGCTTGTTGCCGTTGTTTTCCAGACGATTGTCGGTGCGGGCGCTGGAGCGGTCCTGACGTCCGCCGACGGTCAGCACCCAATGCTGGTCGAAGGTCATTTGCTGTTGGGCGTAGACCCCGGTCTGATCGGCCCGTTGCAGGGTGCTCGCCATTGGGGTGTTCGGGTTGAAGCCCTTGCCGTAGACCGGGTTGTAGATGTCGATGGGCGCGGCTTTGCCACCGTTCAGGTAGTAATCCTCGCGGGTACGCCGGTAGTCGAGGCCCACCAGCGAGACCATCTCGGTATCGCCGAGGGTCCAGCGTGCCTCGGCGTTGTTGTCCAGCGAGTAGACGTCGCCAATGATCCGGAAACGATAGGCCGCGCGCTCCAGGGTGCGCATGTCGGGCCTGAGGAACCGGCCACTGGCGGTGTTGGTCAGCAGGTTGACGTGGCCGTAGCGGGCGCTGGAGTGCAAGGTCCAGATGTCATTGAGGTGATGGTCGAGCAGGTAGCCCACCGAGTACTGGGTGCGGTCGTTGTCCAGGCCGGGCTCGTCGAGGAAGACGTTGTGGTCGACCTTGCCATTGGGGTTGGGCCTGAATGTACCCGCCGCCGGCAGGAATACCCGTGGCGCACCGAACTCGTCCTGGGTGTAGTCGCCGAGCACGGTCAGGCGGGTGTCATCGTTCGGCTGCCAGGTGAAGGAGGGCGCGATGTACTGTTTGTTGTCCTCGATATGGTCGAATTGGGTGCCACTGTCGCGACCCAGGCCCTACCAGGCGATAAAGGAACTGGCCCTCGTCATCCAATGGGCCGCTGACGTCGAACTGAGCCTGCGCGCGATCGAAACTGCCGCCCTGGATTTGCACCTCATGGTACGGCTGGTCGAGGGGGCGTTTGCTGATCTGGTTGACCACGCCGCCCGGCGCGTTCTGGCCGAACAAGACCGACGACGGCCCTTTGAGCACATCGACCCGCTCCAGCCCATAGGCTTCGATTTTTGGCCAGGCCTGGGTGGTGGTGCCGCGCAAACCATCACGCAGCATGCCGGTGCTGGTCACGTCGAAACCGCGAATGCTGATGTTGTCGAAGCGCTGGTTGGCCGCCGTGGTGTTGGCCTGCACGCCTGCGGTATAGCGCAGGGCTTCACTCACCGACTGCACCTGTTGGGCGTCCATCTGATCGCGCGTGATGACAGAAATCGACTGGGGGATTTCATTCAGCGCGGTGTCGGTCTTGGTGCCGCTGAGGCTGCGTTTGGCCACGTAGCCGGACGCTTTGCCGGTGGGGCTTTCCTGCACGCCGGTGACGACGCTGTTCTCCAGAACCAGGGCACGCGTGTCGTCCGCGCTCTGCTCGGCGGCCATCAGATGACCGACGTGGCCGAGGGACACACCCAGCGCCAAACCGTGCACCAGCGTCGCCAGTGGATGGCGGCGCAAGGTCGGGCGAGGGGAAGGGCAGTCGTGTGGCAAACCGTGAGAATCTCGATGCGGGACGCGGGTGCCCATGTTTCACTCCATGACGAGGTATTAATGCGAATGCAAACTTATCTCATCAAGGTGCTGCGACGTCGGAGTAATACTTTGGGTCGAGCGACCATTTCTTTCGTTTGCGGTGCGAAGCTGTAACGGGGTGATGCATTGCGCGAAAGACCCACTACAGTCTTCAGCGCAACGCCTTGGGCGACACCCCGAAGCGTTTGCGAAACGCCGTGGAGAAATGCGCAGGGCTGTAACCCACGCGGTAAGCGGCGCAAGAGACATTGGTTTCGCCGCTGGCGAGCAATCGATAGGCCTCGCTCAGGCGCTGTTCCTGAAGGTAGGCATACACGCTGGTGCCGAACACCTGGCGGAAACCGGCAGTGAGTTTGCGCGGGTTGAGGCCGACCTGGCGCGAGAGTTCGGTCAGGGAGGGCGACGCTTGCAGCGAGCTGAGCAACAGGTCCCGTGCGGCATGAATGCGTTCGATATCGGCGCAACTCACATGTTGCTCCTGCACGGGCCGCGATTCGGTTTGCGCAAGAATGCCTTCGACGCCCAGGGCCGTCAGTTCCAGCGCCTTGCCACCCAGATAGAAGGAGCGGGTCGGGCCTTGCAGCGGGCAGGTGAATATCTGCTGGGCCAATGCCTGAAGGGATTTGCTCGCCGGTTGGCAGAACAGCATCGGTCCGCCACCACGTTTATTCAGCAACCGTTCTGGCTCGATGCCGACGCTGCGGATGGAAGGGAAATCCAGTTGCACGGTGGTGTAGCGCACTGGCACACCACTGGCGAACAAGTGATCGCCGCAGTATTCGCCCTGATTGGCCACCGCGCATAAGGTCGGGCCACGAATTTCAACTTCTGGCTGACCTTCGACCCGGCAATTCAATTGCCCGCTGAGCACCAGAATGATCTTCAGGCCTTGCCAGAGCGGCTCCTGCATCCAGACCTGATTGTCCATCAGGACTGTGCCGGCAGACAGGCTGATTTCCGGCACCACGGTTGCTGCGCCGTTGTTCAGGCTGTTCGGGAAGTTGAGGGTGAAATCCTTTTGGGTGGGTGGCGGCGCAGCGTGAGTGCTGAGCATGACTAACTCCCTGTGGGCCAAAAAAGGTCGGTATACGCTAGCAGGATTTTTCCTACCTGTAATTAGGAATGATTATCCTTTAGCGCAATCTGCTCTCTCTTGCTCCTCGTCAAGAGCCCCTGAAAACGGGCTGTCTCGCAATCCAAAGAAAAAGCCGCGCAAACGAATGTCCTGCTCATTGCCGGTTGCCGGATTTTGACTATTAATAATCACTCTCATTACCAAGGACGATTATTGGCCAGGGATGGCCGTCTCTGCGTTGCACCGAACTTCAGCGTTTCGGTGATCAAGATCCGTTAGCACCAACGGGCACTCACTCAATTTTTGGCAGGCATCCCACGGGATGCCTCAGGCAGCTTTTTGCCCGCAAAAACCTTCTGGAGGCAGCATGAACATCATCGACGACAGCCAGGATTGTCCGAACTGGCCACAGGCCTTCGCGCAGCAGTATCGCGAGGCCGGGTATTGGCGCGATGAGACCTTCGGCGATCTGCTGCGTGAGGCTACCCGGCGCTTTGCCGAGCGTGAGGCGTTGGTCGATGGTGCGCAGCGGTCGAGTTATCAGCAACTCGATGCGCGGGTCGACAGCCTGTGTGCCGGGTTGTTTGCGATGGGGTTGCGTGCCGGCGATAACGTGGTGGTGCAATTGCCCAACCGCAGCGCGTTCGTTGAAGTCTGCTTTGCTTTGTACCGACTGGGCGTGCGGCCGATTTTTGCCTTGCCGGCGCACCGGCACCTGGAGATCGGTCGCTTCTGTGCATTTGCCAATGCACGGGCGTATTTCTGCGCCGACCAGGAAGCCGGTTTCGACTATCGCCACCTGGCTCGCAAGCTCAAGTCCGAACACGCAGAATTGCAGTGGGTGGTCGTGGCGGGCGAGGCCCAGGAATTTGTCGCGCTGGAGGCGTTGCACCTCAATGCCGCACCGGCGCAGTGGCCGTCCCCGGCGCCGGACGACGTGGCCTGCTTTCAGTTGTCCGGTGGCTCCACCGGCATTCCCAAGTTGATTCCCCGGCGCCATAACGAGTACCTCTACAACCTGCGCGCCAGTGCCGAGTTGTGTGGGTTGTCGAGTCGTAGCGTGTACCTCGCGGCGTTGCCGATGGCCCACAACTTTGCGATGTGCTGCCCGGGGTTCATGGGCACGTTTCTGGTCGGTGGGTGTGTGGTGTTGAGCACCTCGCCGAGTGCCGAAACCTGTTTTGCGCTGATTGAACAGGAAGGCGTCACGCACACCGCCGTGGTGCCGCCGCTGGCGTTGGTCTGGCTCGACGCGGCGCAGGCTCGCGGTCGCGGAGTGCCGCAACTGGAACTGTTACAGGTGGGTGGCGCCAAGCTGAGTTTCGAGGCGGCGCGGCGTATCGAGCCCGTGCTCGAATGCCGCTTGCAACAGGTGTTCGGCATGGCCGAAGGCCTGATTTGCTACACCCATCCCGAGGACCCGCCGCAACGAGTGCTGCACACCCAGGGGCACCCGCTGTCGCCGGCCGATGAAATCCGTGTCGTCGACGACTTCGATAACGAGGTGCCGGTCGGTCAGGTCGGCCAACTGTTGACCCGTGGTCCCTATACGATTCGTGGCTATTACCGACACCCCGACCACAACGCCCAGGCCTTTACCGCAGACGGGTTTTATCGCACCGGTGACCGGGTGGCCCTGACACCGGACGGCTACCTGATGGTCGAGGGGCGGGACAAGGATCTGATCAATCGCGGCGGTGAAAAAATTGCCGCCGAAGAGGTCGAAAACCTGCTGCTCAGCCATCCCGGCGTGGCCGATATTGCGCTGGTGGCGATGCCCGATGCTTACCTGGGTGAGCGCACCTGTGCCTTCGTCATTCCACGCGGGGTAACGCCGCGCGCACCGGAACTGTTGCGTCATCTGCGTGAGCAGGGGCTGGCGGCCTTCAAGTTGCCGGACCGGTTCGAGTTCATTGAAGCGTTCCCGCAGACCGGGGTCGGCAAAGTCAGCCGCAAGCACCTGCGCGAAGCCATCCAGCAGCGTTACTTCGGTGTGCCTGAAGGAAGCGCTGCCCGTGGCTGAATACAACACGCTGCGTACGCTGCTGCGCCCGGTGCGCGGCCGCCTCTTGCTGGCGATGGCCTTGCAGGCGTTGTCAGCGCTGGTCGGGGTTTTGCCGTTCATTGCTGTCGCCGAGCTGGCGCCGTTGTTGCTCAGCGGTCAGTTCGAACTGTCTCAGGCCCGCTGGCTGTTACTGGCCGGGGCGGCAGCGCTGTTGCTGCGCTTGCTGGGGCTGAGCGCGGCGCTGCAAATCACCCATTTGGCCGACAGCGATTTGCAACGGGTGTTGCGCCAGCGCCTGGCGAATCATCTGGCGCGGGTGCCGTTGGCCTGGCTCGGCGGGCGTCAGGGCGAGAAGGTTAATCGGGTCCTGCTCGATGATGTCGGCGCCCTGCATCAACTGGTCGCGCACCTGCCGAACAATCTCGCGGCCGCCCTGGTGGCACCGTTGGCGTGCCTGATTTACCTGCTGACTGTCAGCCTGCCGATGACGCTGGTGGTGATGCTGCCGCCGGCCATCGCGCTGTGGCGTCTGCGCGTCCTGCGTTCCCGTGCTTATCGGGACGATCAAAAAGCGATGGGCGCGGCACTGGGCGATCTTTCGGCGGCGACCCTCGGTTACGTGCAGAGCATCGCCATGGTCAAGTCCTTTGGCCGTGCAGAGGCCGTGCAGCAGCGATTTTTCGGCGCGGTCGAGTCCTTTGCCGGGTTTTTCTCCCGGTGGGTCGAGCGTTGGGCGGGGTTGGCGGCCAGTGTCGAGGTGCTGCTATCGCCACTGTTGGTGTTGGCGCTGGTGCTGACAGCGGGGGCGATGATGCTCGTGGCGGGGGTCATCCAGCCGGGTCAGTTGCTGCCGTTCGCCTTGCTCGGCCCCGGCACTCGCCGCGCCGGTCGCGGCCCTCGGGCATGGCGCCGATGCGCTGGTCCAGGGCCGTGCCGCTGCGATCCGGATTGCCGACGTGTTGAATACCCCGGTGCTGCCGCAGCCTGCCCGTTCGCAGTCGCCTGCCGGGCAAGGGGTGAAGTTCGAACAGGTGGACTTCCGTTACCCGGACGGCACGCACGTGCTGCACGGCATTGACCTGGACTTGAAACCGGGCACGTTGACCGCGCTGGTCGGCGGTTCGGGGGCCGGCAAGTCGACGCTCGCGACGTTGTTGGCGCGGTTTGCCGATGTCAGCGGCGGGGCCATTCGCATTGGCGGCGTCGACCTGCGCGACATGGACAGCGCCACGCTGTACCGCCAGGTGGCTTTCGTGTTCCAGGAGGTGCGGATGCTGCGCACCTCGGTGCTCGACAACCTGCGCCTGGCGCGGCCCGAAGCGAGTCTGGCCGAGGTCGAAGAGGCGGCGCACGCAGCCCAGATCCACACACGTATCGAAGCGTTGCCTGAGGGCTACGACACCCAGTTGGGCGGTGGGATACAGCTGTCCGGTGGCGAAATCCAGCGGTTGGGTATCGCCCGCGCCATGCTCAGCGAGGCGCCGATCCTGGTGCTCGACGAAGCGACGGCGGCCAGTGATCCGGAGTCGGAAGCGGCCATTCAACAGGCCCTGTCGCGTTTGGCCAAAGGACGCACGGTGCTGGTGATCGCCCATCGCCTGAGCAGCATTCAGGACGCTGATCAGATCATCGTCCTTCAACACGGGCAGATCGTCGAGCGCGGTCAGCACCAAGGCTTGCTGGAGCAGCAGGATGCCTATGCGGCGCTGTGGCAGGCCGAACAGTTTTCGGCCGAAGGGCTGGGGAGGGCGCAGCCATGATCCGAGCACTATTGAGCAGTCTTCTACCCCGCGAAGCAGGCCTGTTGCGCCGCGCTTTGGCAGCCATGACCGCCAGTGCGCTGGCCCAAGGGGCGGCGTTGGCGTTGTTGCCGATGGCTTTCGCCCACGTGCTGGACGAGGGTGTGAATCGCCGGACCTGGGGCTGGGTCCTGGGTTTCGCACTGATGGCGCTGGGGTGCCTGTGGTTGCGGCGGCACGCCCAACTGGCGGGCTATCGCGCCGGTGCGGGCGCGGCGCAAGCGCTGAACCGGCGCATTGGCGAGAAGCTGGCGCAGTTGCCGCTGGAGTGGTTTGTCGAGCGTCGCAGTGCCGAGCTCAATCGCTTGGTCACCCACACGGTGCTGCAAATCATGAGCACCCCGGCGCACCTGTTGCAGCCGATGGCCAACGCGCTGTTGACGCCGTTGGCGTTGCTGGTCGCGCTGTGTTTTTACGATCGTTCGATGGCCCTTGCGGCGCTGATCAGCGTGCCGTTTTTGTGGCTGTTCTATCGCTGGGGAGTGAGCTGGGGCGCTCAGGCCGAGGAGCGCAGTGACGCGGCGGCCAACGAGGCGGCGGCACGGGTCCTGGAGTTTCTGCGCCAACAACCGTTGTTGCGCGCCAGTGGGCGCAGCGTCGAAGGTTTCACCCTGCTCGCCGAGGCGCTCCAGGAACAACGCCGGACTCAGCGTCGTGCCCATTGGCGCACCTTTCCCGCCGCACTCGGATTAGCGCTGGTGTTGCAGGCGAGCTACACCGCGATGTTGCTCTGCGGATTGTATGCGGTGCTGGGTGGCACCCTGGGCGCGGCGCAATACCTGGCGCTGGCGATTCTGGCCACCAGCCTGGTGGAACCGATGAGTGCGCTGGTCAACCTCGGCACCACCCTGCGCCAGACCCGGCATGGCCTGAACCGCTTGCGTCACTTGCTCAACATCGCGCCATTGCCCGAACCGTCGCAGCCGCGCCAAGCCCAAGGGCATCACGTCGAAGTGGACGAGGTGGCGTTGCTGCGCAACGGCAATCAGGTACTCGAAGGGATCAATCTTGAACTGCGCGAGGGCTCGCTGAACCTGTTGGTGGGAGCCTCCGGCTCCGGCAAGTCGAGCCTGCTGCGGCTGATCGCCCGCTTCAGTGACGTCAGCGCGGGCGCCATTCGGGTGGGCGGGGTCGACCTGCGGGAACTCTCGGCCACGGAGCGTGACGGGACGATGGCCCTGATGTTTCAGGACTGCCCGCCGCTGGCCGGCACCTTGCTCGAAAACCTCCGCCTGGGCTGTCCCGAGGCCCGGCAGGCGCAGCTCTTCGAGGCCGCGCGCGCCACCGGCCTGGACCGGGTGGCCCAGCGTTTGCCGCAAGGTTGGCAAACCCGCCTGGGCGACGGCGGCGTCAGCCTGTCGGGAGGCGAACGTCAATGCCTGGCATTGGCGCGGGTGCTACTCAAGGACGCGCCGCTGATCCTGCTCGACGAACCGACCGCCGCCCTCGATGCGGCCAGCGAAGCCCAAGTCAACCGCACGCTGTTGCAACTGTCGCAACGCCACACCGTGTTGCTGGTGACCCATAAACCGACGCTGGCGCCGTATGCCGACCAGATTTTCCTGCTGGATCAGGGGCTCCTGCTCCAGCGCGGTACCCACAGCCAATTGATGGCGGCCCCCGGCCGTTATCGCGACCTGTTCCACGAGCGTGAAGCGGTCAACCGCTGGCGCTTGCGTGAAGCCTCTCCCGTATCCCAAAGGATCGTCCACCATGATCGATAACCCATCACTGGCACGCGTTCATCCTCCCGGTTGCGACCCGGCCACCCGTGGTCTGAGCCAGAGTATCGAGGGCCTGTGCCAAGGCATCGCCGACCTGTTGAACTATGACCCCGAGGACCTTGAACCCGGTGCCTCGCTGATCGAGCAGGGGCTCGATTCCGTCAGCATCATGCGCCTGCCGGCCTTGCTTGGCCGTGAAGGCGTGCAGGTGAGTTTTGCCGAACTGATCGAGCACCCCACGCTGGATGCCTGGTGGGCGCTGATTGCGTCCCGCCAGCCCGACCAGCCGCTGCCGGTCATCACGCCGGTCGAGTCCACTAGCGACTTTGCCTTGACCCCCTTGCAACAGGCCTATTGGTTTGGTCGTGACCCGGCGATGGCGCTGGGCGGTGTCGGTTGTCACCTGTATCAGGAACTCGATGGTCGCGACGTTGATGCGCCGCGACTGGAGCGCGCCGTGCGCAGCCTGTGCCAGCGGCATTCGATGCTCAGGGTGTGTTTCCTCAGCGACGCCTACCAACGCATCCTACCGCAGAGCCCATGGCCGGGCTTGACCGTGCATGACCTTCAGTTGTTCGACGAGTACGCGGTCGCTGAGGCGCTGCTGAACACCCGCGTGGCATTGGCCCAACGTTGCCTGAACGTGGCGGCCGGGGAAGTCTTCGATGTACAACTGAGCCTGTTGCCGAATGGCCAGACGCGCCTGCACCTGAACATCGACCTGCTGGTCGCCGATGTGCTGAGCATTCGGGTGATGTTGCGCGATCTGGCGGCGTTCTATACCGGCCAGGAGGCCACGCTGCCAGCGCTGGAGTGGGACTTTGCGCGCTACCTCGGTGCCGAGCGCGCCGCCCGTGCGCCTGAACTGGACAAGGCACGGGACTACTGGCTGCAACGCCTGGAAGATTTGCCGGACGGGCCGCAACTGCCCCTGGCCCAAGAGCCGCAGCAACTGGGCACGCCGCGTTTTCGGCGGCTGGCGATGCAGCTTGGCGGCGAGCAGTTGCAGGCACTGGAAAGCCGCGCCCGCCAACACGGCTTGACCCTGGCCAGCGTGCTGGCCTGCGCCTATAGCCAGGTGCTGGGACGCTGGAGCACTCATCAGCGGTTCGTGCTGAACGTGCCCTTGTTCAACCGTCAGGAACTGCACCCGTGCGTCCCGGACCTGGTGGCAGACTTCTCCAATTTGGTGCTGCTGGAAGTCGACCTGCGTCAGGCCCACAGTTTCAGCGCCCAGGCGCAGGCCGTGCAGGCGCAGCTGCATCAGGACATCGCCCACAGCGCCTGGCCGGGTGTCGAGGTGTTGCGTGAACTGTCGCGGGTTCGCCAGGGCGGTGGTCAGGGTGCGCCGGTGGTGTTCGCCTGCAACCTGGGGCCGAGTTTCGTCGAGCCCACGTGCCGCGAACACCTGGGCCGGCAAGGCTGGGCGTTGTCGCAGACGCCACAAGTGTGGCTTGACCACCAAAGCTATCCGCTGGAAGACGGCTTGTTGCTGAATTGGGACGCCGTCGACGGTTTGTTTCCCGAGGGCGTACTCGACGCCATGTTCGAGGGCTATCAACACCTGCTGCTGTGGCTCTGCGCCAATGACTGGACCCAACAGCCGCCCTTGCCGCTGCCAGCGGCACAGCAACAGGTTCGCCAACAGGCTAACGACACTCGCGTCGAGTGGGCGGCGGGCGTGCTTCATGCCGGTTTCTTCGAGCAGGCTCACCGGCACCCGGAACGTGTTGCGCTGATCTGTGATCAGGGAACACTGAGTTACGCCGAGCTGTCCACGCGGGCCTTGCAACTGGCCGGCGCGTTGAGTGAGTGGGGCGTGCGGCGTGCCGACACGGTTGCGATTACGTTGCCCAAGGGCCGGGATCAAGTGATTGCGGTGCTGGCTGTGCTGGCGCTCGGCGCCGCGTATGTGCCGGTGGGGATCGAGCAGCCACCCGCGCGCCGCGACGCGATCTACCAGCGCGCCGGGGTGCGCGTGGTGGTGACTGATCGTCAACACCGTGATCGCGGCGTGTGGCTGGCCGATCTGCAAGTGATCGACCTGACCCTGGCTCAGCGTTATGCGCCGTTGCCACGGGAAGTGTCCGTCGCCCCGGAGGCGTTGGCCTATGTGACTTTCACCTCGGGCACCACCGGTGAACCCAAGGGTGTGGAGATCACCCATCAGGCCGCGATGAACACCATCGACGCCATCAACCAACGCTACGAGGTCGGCGCCCGTGATCGGGTGCTGGGCGTCTCGGCGCTGGATTTCGACCTGTCGGTGTATGACCTGTTCGGCGTGCTGACGGTCGGCGGTGCGCTGGTGCTGCCGGCGGATGCACAGCGCAAGGAACCTGGGCAGTGGCTTGAGCTGATCCAGCAGCACCACGTGACGCTGTGGAACTCGGTGCCGGCGTTGCTCGACATGCTCACCTTGCAAGTGCGTGAACCGCAGGCATTGTCGTCGTTGCGCCTGGCCATGGTGTCCGGGGATTGGGTCGGCCTGGACCTGCCGCAGCGCTTGCGCCACTGCGCGTCGGCCGATTGCCGGTTTATCGCCCTCGGCGGTGCGACCGAAGCGGCCATCTGGTCGAACGCCCAGGAAGTGCACGACGTCCCGGCCGCGTGGCGTTCGGTGCCTTATGGCCGACCGCTGGAAAACCAGTGCTATCGAGTGGTCGATGCGTTGGGCCGCGACTGTCCGGATTGGGTGGCGGGCGAGTTGTGGATTGGCGGCGCAGGCGTTGCGCTGGGGTATCGCGGCCTGGACTCGCTCAGCGCCCAGCGATTTGTCGAGGACGCCGGCCAGCGTTGGTATCGCACCGGCGATCAGGGCCGCTACTGGCCGGACGGCACCCTGGAATTTCTCGGACGGCTGGACCAGCAGGTCAAGGTCCGTGGCTATCGAATCGAGTTGAGTGAAATCGATGTGGCGCTGGAGCGGCATCCCGCCGTTGCCCGTGCCGTGAGCCTGGTGTTGCCGGGCGCAACCGCGCAACTGGCGGCGGTGCTGGTCGCTCATCAAGGAGCGGACCTGCCCGAATGCAGCGCCATGCGCCAATGGCTGGGCGAGTCGTTGCCTGAGCACATGTTGCCCGACACCTGGCTGACGTTGCCGCAATTGCCGCTGAGCGCCAACGGCAAGGTCGACCGCGCCGCGTTGCTCTGGATGCTTTCCGAGCAGCGTCGCGGCGCAACGCCCCAGGCCGGCGAAGCCCCGCAGGGCGAATGGGAACAGGCGGTGGCCGAACTCTGGCGCGAGATCCTCGACGTCCCGTCGCTGGGGCGTCACCAAGGCTTCTTTGCCCTGGGCGGCAACAGCCTGCTGGCCGCCCGGTTGATCGAACGAATCGCCCGGCAGTTCAACCTTGAACTGTCACTCAAAGACTTTTTCAACGCGGCCACCGTGGCCCGGCAGGCGCAATTGATCGCCACGCACCGGGAACACGGCCGCGCCAATCAGAATGCAATGGTGGAAGGTGCGCTATGACACTGCTCAAACTGCAACAGGAACTGGAAGAACTGGGCGTGGAACTCTGGGAAGAGCAGGGCAGCCTGCGTTACCGGGCCCCCGCAGGCGTGATGGACGATGCGCGGTTGCAACAGCTGCGCGAGCACAAGCAGGCCCTGCTGCAAGCCTTGGCCGACAACCGCATGCCGACGGTGAAGGCCGATCAGTCGGCACGCTCCGAACCCTTTCCGCTGACCGATGTGCAAGCCGCGTACCTGATGGGCCGCACGGGCGCGTTCAGTTATGGCGGGGTGGCGTGCCACGGTTATCTGGAATTCGCCCTCAAGGACCTCGACCCGGCGCGCATGGAGCGTGCCTGGAACCAACTGATCGCCCGGCATGACATGCTTCGCGCCGTGGTGCTGGAGGACGGTTACCAGCGCATCCTGCCTCAGGTGCCGCATTACAGCGTGTCGGTGTATGACCTGCGCGAAGACGACGGCAGCGCGCTGGCGGCCATGCGTTCGCGGATGGAATTGCGCCGGGCAGCGCCCGATCAATGGCCGCTGATCGAACTGAACATCAGCCAGGGCCTTGAAGAATCGCGCTTGCACGTCTCGGTGGACTTGCTGGTGTGCGACTACCAGAGCGTGCGCATGCTGCTGGCCGAATTGCAGCGGGTATACCGTGGCGAGACGCTGCCGGCACCGGCGGAAATCACCTTCCGCGACTACGTGCTGGGTGAGCGTCGTTTGCGCGAACAACCGCGTTATCAGCGTGATCGCCAGTATTGGTGGGCGCGCATGGACGAGTTGCCGGGCGCGCCGGAGTTGCCGCTGTTGGGCGAGCCCACCGGGCCGCATTTCAGTCGTCGGGCGTTCGCCCTCGAAGCACGGGATTACAACGCGTTGCGCCTGAACGCCGCCGATGCGGGCGTCGGCGTGTCTGCCGCGGTGCTGGCTTGCTACGCCGAAACCCTCGCGCTGTGGAGTCGCCGTGGGCATTTCTGCCTGAGCCTGACATTGCTCAATCGCTTGTCCTTGCACCCGCAAGTCGACCGGTTGGTGGGGGATTTCAGTTCCGTGGAACTGCTGGAAGTCCACACCGCCCAGGGCGGCAGCTTTGCCCAGCGCACCCAACGTTTGCAGGAACGCCTCTGGCAGGACATGGACCACCGCTTGTGTTCCGGTATTGAAGTGCTGCGTGAACTGGCCCGACGCAAAGGCCGCGAAGCGGCGCTGATGCCGTATGCCTTCACCAGCACCCTGGGCGCGGGCGGTGAAAGTGGTGGCGGTGCCTTCATGCCGGGCGCCGAGCTGGTGCAGGGCATCAGCCAGACCCCGCAAGTGCTGATCGATTGCCAGGTCAGCGAGCGCGACAATGCACTGGCGATCAACTGGGACATCCGCGAAGGCGTGTTGAGCGAGTCGATGCTCGACGCGATGTTCGACACCTTCGAACGCCTGCTCAAACGCCTGGCCCGTGAGCCTTCGGCCTGGACCCTGGAAAACTGCATCGAGCTGCCGGCGCAACAACGGCTGGAGCGCGAACTGGTGAATCACACCGTGGCGCCGATGCCCGAGGGGCTGCTGCATGAGCCGTTCTGGCGTCAGGCGGCGGCCGAACCGCAGCGCATCGCGGTGATTCAGGGCGAACGCCAACTCAGTTACGCCGCGCTGGCCGGACGTGCCGAAGCACTGGCCCAGGCGCTGCTGGCCGACGGTTGCCAACCCGGTGAACGGGTGGCGGTGTGCATGGATAAGGGCATCGAACAAGTGGTGGCGGTGCTCGGGATTCTGCGGGCCGGCGCGGCGTACTTGCCGCTGGACACCAACCAGCCCGAGGCGCGTCGCGGGTTGATCCTGGACAACGCCGAGGTCACTCGGGTCGTCAGTCAGTCGTGGCTGAGAGAGCACCTGAGCTGGCCGGCCCGCGTGACGCAAGTGGTGTACGTCGACCAGTTGCCGGCTACCGCGAGTGTTGAGTTGCCGACGCCCGTCGTCGATCCGCAACAACTCGCCTACGTGATCTATACCTCGGGTTCCACCGGTATTCCCAAAGGCGTGATGATCAGCCATCGCGCCGCGTTGAACACGGTGGTGGACATCAACCAGCGGTTTGCCATCCACCGTGATGATCGGGTTCTGGCGCTGGCCAGCCTCGGCTTCGACCTGTCGGTGTATGACATCTTCGGCCTGTTGGCGGTGGGCGGCGCATTGGTGCTGCCGGACCCGCAACGCCGCGCCGATCCGTCCCACTGGGCCGATTGTGCCGCCCGCCACGGCGTCACGTTGTGGAACTCGGTGCCGGCGCAGTTGCAGATGCTCGCGCATTACCTGCAAGCGGTCCCACAGGCCACACCAAAAAGTCTGCGCCTGGCCTTGCTGTCGGGTGACTGGATCCCGCTGAACCTGCCGGCGGAAATGGCAGCGCTGATCCCGCGCCTGCAACTCATCAGCCTGGGCGGCGCGACGGAAGCGGCGATCTGGTCGATCTACTACCCGATCCCCGAAGTCGACCCGCAATGGCGCAGCATTCCCTATGGCATGCCGTTGGCCAACCAGCGGTTCATGGTGCTCGACGAGCAGGGCCGCGACCGTCCGCAAGGCGTGGCGGGCGAGTTGTACATCGCCGGTGAAGGCCTTGCCCTGGGTTACCTGGGCGATGAGCAGAAAACCGCCGAACGCTTTGTCGAGCATCCCGCAACGGGCGAGCGCTTGTACCGCACCGGCGACCTGGGTCGTTATCAGGCTGGCGGGGTGATTGAGTTCCTGGGGCGTGATGATTTCCAGGTCAAGGTGCGTGGGCATCGCATCGAACTGGCGGAAGTCGAAAGTGCATTGTTGGCCCACCCCGACGTGGAGTCGGCGGTGGTAGTGGCGCAAGGCGAAGGCGCGCTGGATCGACGTCTGCAAGCCTGCCTGCGGGCGGTGCGCCGCACCACGCCGATGGCTTGGCCAGAACACCTGGAAGCACGGGTAAACGCAGCGGCTGCGCGGGTCAAAGGCGCGCTCGACGATGCGGCCATTCGTGAAATGTCGGCGTGTGTCGAACGGGCAGCGCTGTTGTCCATGGGCATTGCCTTGCAGCGTCCGGGCCTGTTTGAACAACCCGGTACGCACCACGACCTGGAGCAGATCATGGCGACCTGCGAGGTGGCGCCGCGCAACGAACGGTTGATCCGCCGCTGGTTGCAAGCGTTGCACCGCGAAGGTTTGGTCGACCGCGACGAGCGCACTGGTGAATACCATTCCCTGCGCACCGAACGTGCGGAACATCAGCAGCTGTGGCAACGCATTGATGCACTGGATGCGGTAGTCGGTTGGGGCGCGGAAGTCCTGCGTTACCTGCGCGAAAGCCAGGAGCATTTGCCGGCCCTGATGAGCGATCGACTTGACCCGCTGCACCTGCTGTTCCCCGAAGGGCGCACCGACACGGCCGAAGGTGCGTACCGCAAGAACCTCATCAGCCAGTACTTGAATCAGGCAGTGTGTGCGGCGGTGCAGGAAATCGCCCGGCTGCGTCCGCCCGGCCAACCGTTGCGGCTGCTGGAAATCGGCGCCGGGGTCGGTGGCACCAGTGCCGACCTGATTCCCGCGCTGGACGGCTTGAACGTGGAGTACCATTTCACCGACCTGTCGCAGTTTTTCC
Source organism: Pseudomonas purpurea (assembly GCF_039908635.1). Taxonomy (NCBI): domain Bacteria; kingdom Pseudomonadati; phylum Pseudomonadota; class Gammaproteobacteria; order Pseudomonadales; family Pseudomonadaceae; genus Pseudomonas; species Pseudomonas purpurea. The sequence continues at coordinate 3,328,058 of NZ_CP150918.1, read as the reverse complement.
TCAACGAGGCCCGCGAGCATTTCGCCGGGTTCCCGTGGGTCAGCTTCGGCCTGTTCGACCTCAACCAGGATCACTGGAGCCAGGGCATTGCGGCCAACTCGCTGGATGTGATCCTGTGCGCCAACGTGCTGCACAACTCGCGTCACGCCGCCAAGGTGCTGGCGCGGCTGCGGGAAATGCTCGCGCCCGGTGGCTGGCTGATCTTTATCGAGGCCACGCGTGACACCTACCAGATCATGGCGTCCATGGAATTCAAGGAAGGCCTGACCGCGTTCGAAGACTTCCGCTTGGAGCAGGACACCACGTTCATCCGTCGTGAGCAGTGGCAACAGTTGTTGTCCGACGCCGGGGCCGATACGCCGTTGTGCCTGCCAGCGGCGCAGGATGCGATGTCGGACATCGGCCAGCACCTGTTCATTGCGCGGTTCAAAAGCGACCGCGAAACCCTCGACGCCACGCAGATGCGCGATCACCTGAGCCTGCAATTGCCGGACTACATGGTGCCCGCCGAATGGCTGGTGCTCGATGACATGCCGCTGACGGCCAACGGCAAGGTCGACCGTTCGGCACTCGCCAGCCTGGGCCTGGCCGGGCCGGAGCAGTCAGTCAGCAGCGGTGCGGCGCCGGTCGATGAACTGGAACGCAGCATCGCCGCAATCTGGCAGGAGTTGCTACGGGCACCGGCAGTGGGGCGTGATCAGGGCTTCTTCGAACTCGGTGGCGACTCACTGTTGGTGGCGCAAGTGGTCGGTCGTATACGCGAACGCTTGCCGCAGGCGCGGCAGGTACCGTGGGGTGATTTGCTGCGTCAGTTGATCAATCAGCCAACGGTGGCGGCGCTGGCCGACTACCTCCGTCAGCAGCAGGACGACTCGGCCAGCGGTTCGCCATTGGTGCGCATACGCGACGAAGCCCAGGGCTTGACGCGGATTTTCGTTCACGACGGCAGCGGCACCCTGGCACCGTACCGGGCGTTGTTCGCCGCGCTCGGCGAAGAGGCGCCGCTGGAAGGGCTGGTGCTCAACGATGTGCCTGCTTACCTGGCGCTGGCACCGGCCACGGCGATTCGGCAATTGGCCGAACGCTATGCCGACACCTTGCAGGCCGAGGGCCGTCAGCAGGTGAGCATCGTCGGTTATTGCCTGGGTGGCCTGCTGGCCACGGAACTGGCGACCTGCCTGCGTGCCCGTTCGATTGAGGTGGTGCAACTGGCGGTGATCAGCAGCTACCGGGTGCCGTTCATGATCGAGGACGACCTGCTCGCCGAGTATGTATTTGCCCGGGTCATGCAGGCCGATCCGCAGGCGTTGGGTTACCCCGCCGATGAGCAATCCATGGAGCGGGCCATCAGCCGGGTGCTGCAACACACACCGGGGCGCGTGCCGCAAGGTTCGTTGCTGGCCCTGAGCGATGAGCCGCAGAGTGCGGCGGCGCTGGCCTGCCTGCGGCAGCTGGCACGCAAGACCCGCGAGCAACGCTTGCAGGCGATTGCCGGGCAGATGCGCCACGCCGGCTCGCAACTCAGCGACCTCACCTGGTTGCACGAGCAACTTGAAGTGTTGCGCCACAGCCTGGCGGCGGTCGCGTTGCACGAGGCCACACCGTATGACGGCGACATGCTGTTCATTCGCCAGAGCGGCGAAGTCCAGGTCCTGCCGGGCATGCACCGGGACATGAGCGCCTATTGGCAGGCCCTGTGCCTGGGCGAATTGCGGGTGGTGGACGTGCCGGGGGATCACTTCACCTGCATGGAAAGTCCGCAGGTGAATGCCGTTGCGCGGGCCTTCGATACGCCGGTCGAGGTGGCGGCATGACCGGCGCCTGTGTCGGGCTGGTCGGCGCTTACGGTCAGGTCGGGCGTCAGGTGGCGATGCTGTTGAATCAGCATTGCCGCTTGCGCCTCGGCGGCCGCGACGTGCAGCAGGCGCAGCGCCTCAATGCCGAACGCTTGCAGGGACGGGCGACGGTCATGGCGCTGGACCTGTGGGACGACCGCAGCCTGGAAGCGTTCTGTGCCGGTTGTTCGTTGGTCATCAATTGCGCCGGCCCCAGCTACCGGGTGCTCGACCGCGTGGCCCGCGTGGCGCTGGCCGCTGGCGCTGATTACCTCGACGTCGGTGGTGATGATCCGTTGCATGAATTGCTGCAAGGGCAGATACCGCCCGGCCGACGGGTGCTGTTGTCGGCGGGGATGTTGCCGGGGCTGAGCGCGCTGTTTCCGCAGGTGGTGGGCGCCGGTTTCGAACGCATCGATGTCATGCGCTGCTATGCCGCAGGGCTGGGCGAGTTGTCGATGACGGCTGCCGAAGACTTCCTGCTCAGCCTGGGCAACGGTTATGGCCAGGCGCTGGTGGGCTGGTCCGAAGGGCGACGGGTCAAGGCTCATCATGCGCTGGACGATGCCTTCGAACGGCCCTGGTTGTCGGGGCCGGTGCTGGCTTATCCCTACCTCAGCGGCGAGCAGCAACGGTTGTTTGCCGACATGAACGTGGGGCAGGGGCTGGGATTTAACCTGTTCGCCGGTGAGCACCTGGCGGCGACCTTGCAACGGATTCAGGGCGCCGCGCCTGAAACCCGGGAGTGCCCGGAAAACGTTGCCGCACTGGTGCGCGCCAGTCGACTGGATGTGGCCGGCCGAACGCCGTTTCAACTGATGGCTGTGGAGGTCGAAGGGCTGCGCGACGGTCAGGTCCGGCAGGCCAGCGGCTGGCTGCGTGCGGTGGATGGTTCGGCGCTGACCGGCACGGTGGCGGCGCTGTGCGCGCTGCAACTGCCGCAGTTGCCCGCCGGTTTGCATTACGCCGCTCAAGTGCTGTCGGCGCAGCACTGTGTGGAGCAAGTGCGCCAATGGTTACCCGAGGTCCGCATGCAGGTGCAGAACGGCGTTCGGCAAGACGCAGCGGTCGAGGAGGGTGCGCTATGAGAAAACTGGCAGCTACCAGTCCTTGGCTGCGGCGCTTCGAGGTGCATCAGCCGCCGCGTTGTCGCTTGGCCTGCTTCCCCCACGCGGGTGGCTCCGCGAGTTTTTTCAATGAGTGGCGGCATGCCCTGCCCGCCGACATCGAACTGGTGGCGGTGCAGTATCCGGGGCGCGAGGAGCGTCTGGCGGAAACCTGGCCGGGCAGCCTGGAGTGGATGGCCGGGCATATCGTCCGGGCGCTGTCGGGGCTGCTCGACAGGCCGCTGGCGCTGTTCGGCCACAGCATGGGCGCGGCGGTGGCGTATGAGGTGGCGCAACGCTTGCAGCGTCAGGGCGCCAACGTGGAGCGCTTGATTGTCTCGGCGCACCCGGCGCCACACCGCCAGCGTCCGAGCCAACTGCATCTGGGGCCGGATGAGGGATTGCTGGCCGATGTGCGCCGGCTCTCCGATGGCACGCCTTCGCTGCTCGACGACCCGAAACTGCGAGAGCTGTACTTGCCGGCGCTGCGCAACGACTACCGGTTGATTGAATCCTACCGGGGCAATGTCAGCGAGCCGCTGAACACCCCGCTCAGCGTTTGCCTCGGCGATGCGGACAGCGAAGTCGATGCACACGAAGCCCGGGCCCTGGGCCGAAGTGACCCGCGAGCCGACGGATATCAAGACCTTCGCGGGCGGGCACTTTTACCTGCGCGAGCAGCAGCCCGCCCTGATCCGTCATCTGGACAGCGTACTGGGCAATTTCGCCGAGCCGTCCTGGCAGCGCTGGCCTTCGACGCCATGAACCTTTATCTGGCAGATACCGACATGAAAACACCTGAACACTGCACCGGCCTGGACGATGTGCGTCTGGGCATCGACACCCTCGATGAACAGATCATCCAGGCCTTGGGCCTGCGGCTCGCTTATGTGAAGGCGGCTGCGCAATTCAAACCCACCGAGGCCAGCATCGCCGCCCCGGAACGCGTGGCGGCGATGCTTCCCGAACGTCATCGCTGGGCCGAGCGCGAGGGGCTTGATCCGGCGTTCATCGTTCCTCTGTTCGCGCAGATCATTCAGTGGAATATCGACCAGCAAGTGCTGCACTGGCGCGCGGTGCAGGAACTGACAGCAGGAGCGACCCATGAATAGCCAACGCCTGCCCGGTTTGACCGACGCCCTGCATCAGGCCGAGCAACGCGCCCGCCGAACGGGCCAACCGGTGCTGGCGATTTTCAGCCAGCCGTGCGAGCGGCTCGACCCGCTGAGGCTGTTCGCCGCGAGCCGGCAGATGCTCGGGCAAAGTCTGCTGTGGCACACCGACAAGGGCGCGATGTCGCTGGTGGGGTTTGGTTGCACGGAAGAGATCAGCCCGCCCGCGACCGAGCGTTTCAGCGACAGCGCAGGCCAGTGGCAACAACTGCTCAGCCAGGCGGAAATCGTCGGGCCGTGCCAGCCGTTGCTGTGCGGCGGCTTTGCGTTCGATCCGCAGGTGTCGCGCAGCGCCAAATGGCAATCGTTTTCGGCCACGTCACTGGTGTTGCCACGCCTGCTGGTGCAGCGTGACAGCGAGCAGCAGCACGTGTTGTTCAGTCAATGGATGGAACCGGGTGCCGACGCGCGCCGGCGAGCGCAAAGCCTGGAGGCTGAATGGAAAATGGTCCTGGCCCGCTACGCTCACTCACCGTGGTTCAGCGCGCCGGCCGGCACGGCGTCCCATGAGGACATCATTGACCCTCAGGTCTGGCAGGACGGCGTCGCCGCTGCGGTACGGCGGATCAGCGAGGGCGCGATGCACAAGGTAGTGCTGGCCCGTGAAGTGCGTTTGCGCACGCCGCGCAACATCCCTTGCGGGCCGCTGCTGGAGAATCTGCGCGAGGCTTATCCGTCGGCCTGCCTGTTTGCTTTCAGTCGTGGTGACAGCTGTTTTCTCGGGGCGTCGCCCGAACGTCTGGTGCGGGTCGCCCGTGGCAACCTGAGTACCGTGGCGCTGGCCGGCACTTGCCCGCGAGGCAGCCATGAACAGCAGGATGCCGAGTGGGGTCAGCAGCTGCTCAACAGCGACAAGGACCGGCATGAACACGCACTGGTGGTGCAAACCCTGCGCGATTCATTGCAGCCGTATTGCGCGGTGCTGGAGATCCCCGCGCAGCCGCACTTGCATCGGCTGGCGCACGTACAACACCTGTTGACCCCGGTGCTGGGGCGGCTGCGACCGGGTGTCGATGTGCTGCAACTGGTGCAGGCGTTGCACCCGACCCCGGCGGTCGGCGGGTTGCCACGGGACACGGCGATGCGCTACATCCGCGAGCATGAACAACTGGACCGAGGCTGGTACGCCGCGCCGGTCGGCTGGCTGAATGCCGAGGGCGACGGCGAGTTTGTCGTGGCGCTGCGCTCGGCGCTGCTGCGGGGGCCTGAAATTCATCTGTTTGCCGGTTGCGGCATCGTGGCCGAATCCGACCCTCGCAGTGAGTACGAGGAAACCTGCTGGAAGCTCAAGACCATCGGTGAAGCCTTGCAACCCTGTGAAGTGGAGCAGGCCGGGCGAACCGAGGCCTGAGCGCTGTCGGCATCAGGTGCGCCGAGTCAGCGGGCTTCATGCTGTTTGCGGTAAGCCCCCGGTTGCACGCCAACCGCTTTGGTGAAGGCGCGGGTGAACGCGGCGATGGACTGATAACCCACTGCCGCGCAGACCTGCTCCACGGTGTTGTTGGCCTTGAGCAACTGACAGGCATGACGAATGCGCAGGGCCAACAGCACCTGGCCGGGAGACTGTCCGGCCAGCTCGCTGAAGCGCTTGAAAAACGCCGAGCGCGACAGGCCGATGCAGGCGGCCATGCTTTCCAGCGGCCAGGGCTGTTCGGGCCGTTGGATCAACTGCTCCAGCAACAGGGCGAAGGCCGGGTGCCGGGCCAGCGCCACCAGACCGCCGAGGTTCTGGTTGTCGGCCACGTGTTGGCGCAACACATACAAAAACAGCAGATGACTCAGCCGCTCCAGCAGCGTCGACGAGGGCGCGGGTTGGCGTTGGCACTCTTGCAGAATCAGTTCGAACAGCGCCCGGGCGGCACTCGACGAAGGATCGCCAGCGCGCAGGATGATCCGTGCAGGCAGCGCCTCAATGATCAGGGACGACAATCCCGACTGGAAGTGAAAGAAACCGCACACCAGGCCGACACCGTCCTGGGCCTCGCTGTCCAGCGCAGTCATTGGCTGGCGGGGCTGCTGATGGGCAGCCTCGCGGTGTTCGGCGCTGGACAACCGGTAATCCAGATCGCGCAACAGGAACACTCCGTCCCCGGCATTCAGGCGCTGCGCCTGATCCTCGCCTTCGATGTGCAACCAGCAATGACCTTGCACCACCAGGTGGAAACTGGCCCGCGCCAGCCCATGGGTGCTGGCGTGCCAGCCACCGCAATAACGCCCGACATGGAACAGGCTCGCGTCGAGTTCAAGACTTTCTAATAACCAATCAACCAGTGGGCTGGACGAAATCATCTAATGGAAACACTCAGGAGCAAGTAATCGCTACTTTAGAATATGGATCGGAATTCTTATAACCAACAGACTTGCCGGACACCTATACAGCAGGAGTTCCGCCATGTCGCGCATCACCCTACACACACTGCACAGCGTCCCTGAAGCGGCGAAGCCCTTTCTGGAAAATGCGCAGAAGAACGCCGGGTTTATCCCGAACCTGCTGGGCGTGCTGGCCAATGCGCCGGCGGCGCTGGAAACCTACGTTACGGTATCGGCGCTCAATGGCAAGGCCGAGCTGAGCCTGGCCGAGCGGGAAGTGGTGCAACTGGTGGCCGCCACCACCCATGGCTGCGATTTTTGCGTGGCCGGGCACACGGCGGTGGCACTGAACAAGGCCAAGTTGCCGGACGATGTGGTCAGCGCCTTGCGGGCCCCAGCAGGCGTTGCCGCTGGAAAAACTCGAAGTGCTGGCAGCGTTTACGCGAGAGGTGATCGCCATGCGCGGCAATGTCAGCGATCAGGTGTTCAGCGAGTTCAAGGAGGCGGGCTACAGCGAAGGCAATGCCCTGGAAGTGATCCTCGGGGTGAGCCTGGCCACCTTGTGCAACTTCGCCAACGTCTTCGCCCGCACGCCGCTCAACCCCGAGTTGGGCGCCTACCGCTGGCAAGCTTCGGGTCAATGATTCAACGGCGTCGGCACTTGGCTGGCGCAGCGTTCAAGGAGAAAACGACATGCTCGATCATGCATTGAGTCAGTGGCTGGACACCCACGCACAGGCGCTGGACCTGGGTCAGTGCGACCCGCAGCAGGTGTTGTCGCAGTTGGCGACTGCCCAGGTGCTGCGGGTCGGCATCGATGAAGGACAGGGCGGCAGCGGCGGCGATCTTGCGGATGCGGTGGAAACCCTGGCGAGCGTGGCCAGCCATTCGTTGGCCGCTGCGTTTGTATTCTGGGGCCAGCGGGCCTTCATCGAGTACTTGTTGCACAGCCCGAATGCGTCACTGCGCGAGCGCTTGCTGCCGACATTGCTCAGCGGTGAACTGGCCGGCGCGACGGGTCTGTCCAATGCCATGAAGTACCTGTCGGGCATCGAGTCCCTGCAAGTCAGCGCCCGTCCTCAGGCCGATGGCTGGCGCCTGAACGGGCGCTTGCACTGGGTAACCAACTTGCGCAAAAGCGGTTTTGTGGTGGCCGCCGCAATCGAGCTGGAGGAGGGTGGTGCGCCGTTCATTCTGGCGATCCCGGATGGTTTGGCCGGGTTGCAACGCTCTGATGATTTGCAGTTGATGGGCTTGCAGTCCAGCAACACTGCAGCGCTGGATCTGCATCAGGTCGAGGTGGGTCGCGAGTGGTTGTTGCATGACGACGCGCGGAGCTTTCTGCCTGCCGTACGCCCGGCATTTTTGGGACTGCAATGTGGTTTGGCTATCGGCCTGGCGCGGTGTGCACTGGACGAAGTGCAAAGGCATTTGCAGGTTGGGCGTTCGATCCTCGCCGAGCCGTTGCAGGCGCAGCGCCAACAGTTGGAACAGGCGGTGGAAGAACTCAAAAGCGGTTTGCTCGATGGGCGTTTCCTGACGCAACCCGGTGCCTTGTTCCGGGTGCGTATCGCCCTCGCCGAATCCGCCGCCAGCGCCGTGCAACTGGAGTTACAGGCCAGTGGTGGCAAGGCCTATCTGAGTGAGCATGGCAGTGGCTTTGCACGGCGCTGGCGTGAGTCGGCATTCGTACCGATCGTTACGCCGAGCCTGGTGCAACTGCGCGCCGAACTGCAACGCCAGGCGCGGGATGCGGCGGCATGAGTGGCCCGGTGCTGCACGCTCGGCAGATCAGCCTGGGTTATCCGCGTGAGCAGGGTTGGCACACGGTACTGGAGGGCTTCGACCTGCAACTGATGCCAGGGGAAGTGGTGTCGATCCTCGGCCCCAGCGGCGTCGGCAAGTCGAGCCTGCTGCGCGTGCTGGCCGGTTTGCAGGCACCCCATGGTGGCAGCGTGAGCTTGTTGGGCGAGCCTTTGAGCGGTCCTCATCCGCGCGTGGCCGTCGCCTTTCAGGACCCCAGCCTGTTGCCCTGGCTGAGCCTGGAAAAGAACGTTGCCTTCGGCCTGGATTTCGCCCGGCAACCACAATTGAGCCTGGCCGAACGCACGGCGCGCATCGATCACGCGATCCGTGCCGTGGGCCTGCAACACGCTCGCGATCAGTACCCGGCGCAGTTGTCCGGCGGCATGGCCCAACGTACCGCGCTGGCCCGTTGCCTGGCGCGCCAGCCTCATGTGTTGCTGCTGGATGAACCCTTTGGGGCGCTGGACGAAGTCACCCGTGCCGACATGCAGGAGCTGCTGCTTCGGGTCATTGCCGAGCACAACACCGCTGCGGTGTTGATCACCCATGACATTGATGAAGCCCTGCTGCTTTCCGAGCGGATTCTGCTACTGGGTAACCGCCCGGCGCAGACCCTGGGCGAGTGGCGGATCGACTTGCCGCGGCCTCGCGCCGAGCTGGTCGAGGAACTGGGCGCACTGCGTATCGAGATTCTCAAAACCCTTCGGCGGGCGAGCCGCTCTTCCACAATCCAACCCTTGCCCGAACTGTCGGAGATTGACCATGTGCCTGGACGACTTCACTCACACACGTCGTGACTTCCTGAAACTCAGCGCCTTGCTGACCGCTGCTGGCGCCTTGCCGTTGCTCAACAGCTTGCAAGCGCGAGCAGCGGCCGAACCTGATGCGCCGGTACGCATCGGCTACTTGCCGATCACCGACGCCACGCCGTTGTTGGTGGCCCATAACAATGGCCTGTTTGAAGCCGAAGGCATCCAGGCGGAGCGTCCAGTGTTGTTGCGCAGTTGGGCGCAGGTGATCGAGGCGTTCATTTCCGGTCAGGTCAACGTGATTCACTTGTTGTCGCCCATGACGGTCTGGGCGCGGTATGGCAGCAAGGTGCCGGCCAAAGTGGTGGCCTGGAACCATGTCGGCGGTTCGGGCTTGACCGTGGCGCCGGGCATCACCGAAGTCAAACAGCTGGGCGGGCAGACGGTGGCGATTCCGTTCTGGTATTCGATTCATAACGTGGTGGTCCAGCAGCTGTTTCGCGACCACGGTCTGCAACCGGTGAGTCAATCCGCCAATAGCGTGGTGGCGCCGAACGAGGTCAATCTGGTGGTGTTGCCGCCGTCGGACATGCCGCCCGCGTTGGCGAGCAAGCGCATTGCCGGCTACATCGTTGCCGAACCGTTCAATGCGCTGGCTGAGGAACTCAAGGTCGGCCGCGTGCAACGTTTCACCGGCGACATCTGGCGCAATCACGCCTGTTGCGTGGTGTTCATGCATGAGCATGACTTGAACAACCGCCCCGAGTGGTCGCAGAAAGTGGTCAACGCTATCGTCAAGGCGCAACTCTGGACCCGTGAAAACAGGGCCGAGGCGGCTCAACTGCTGTCCAAGGACGGCGCCAACCGTTACACGCCTCACACCCCGCAAGTCCTCGGCCGGGTGTTGTCGCCCAGTGCGGCGGACCGTCAGGCTTACCTGGCCAGTGGCGCGATTCAACATGAGGCGTGGAATGATCCGCGCATCGATTTTCAGCCGTACCCGTTTCCTAGCTACACAGAGGCGTTGATCACACGACTGAAGGACACATTGATCCAGGGTGATCAGAGTTTTCTTGCGGCGCTGGACCCACAACACGCGGCCCGCGATCTGGTAGACGAACGCTTTGTGCGCAACAGCATCGCGGCGGTGGGTGGCTTGAAGGCATTCGGTTTGCCGGACAGCTTCGAGCGCAACGAGGAGTTCAGCCTCTGATGGGCAAGCGTTCTTCATTGATGCTGCAAGGGGCATTGGGTGTGGCGGGGCTGCTGTGCCTGTTGTCACTGTGGTGGCTGGGTATTCATCTGTTGGGTGACCCCGACGGGTTGTCTGCGCGGTTTTCCCCCGAGGCGACGTTGCTTAGCCTGGCCGAACTGCTGGTGCGGCCAGAGCTTTACGAGCATGTGCTGGTGAGCCTCAAGCGCATCCTTGTCGGCCTGTTGCTGGCGTTGTTGATCGGCGTGCCGTTGGGCCTGTTGATTGGCAGCTATCGTCATCTGGAGGCGGCGGCGACGCCGGCGTTTCAATTCCTGCGGATGATTTCGCCGTTGTCGTGGATGCCGGTGGTCGTGATGCTGATGGGCGTGGGTGACCAGCCCATCTATTTTCTGCTGGCGTTTGCTGCGGTGTGGCCAATTTTGCTCAACACTGTGGCGGGTGTCAGGCAGCTCGACCCGCGTTGGTTGCAACTGAGCCGCAGCCTCAGCGCCACACGGTGGGAGACATTGCGCAAGGTTATCCTGCCGGGAGTGCTGGGCCATGCGTTGACCGGCGTGCGGCTGTCCATCGGCATACTCTGGATTGTGTTGGTACCGTGCGAAATGCTCGGCGTCAGCGCAGGGCTCGGCTACTTCATCCTCGACACCCGCGATCGCCTCGCTTACTCGGAGTTAATGGCCATGGTGTTGCTCATCGGTGTACTGGGCTTCGCCCTCGATGCATTCGCCCGCGGACTCCATCAACGCTGGGTCCATGCACGGTAAATATTTTTTTGAAATCAAGGGGTTGCCAGCCTCATGAATTCAGTACATAATTCACGCCATCGAAAGCACTGACGTTTTAAAAATGTTAATGCTTTCAAGGAGTTAGAGCGCTAAAGTGCGTTTTTTCACCTGTTCAGGTTTGTATGCATTGGATGTTGCTTTATGGCATCGAATGTTTGGGGCCGAGTAGCAAAATGGTTATGCAGTGGATTGCAAATCCACCTACGCCGGTTCGATTCCGACCTCGGCCTCCACTATTAAAAGCCCGTAGATCAATGATCTACGGGCTTTTTCTTTGCCCAGAAAAAAGCATCGCTTCCACAACTATATCCATCGCTTCCACAACTAAGCATCATTTCGTCGGGCTCACGACCTCCCCAACGCGACGGTAAACCTTCTTCGTCATCTCCTCGGTCGAGTGCCCAAGCAGTCTGCTGGCCTTATTTATATCTTCAATTTCGCTGGCAGCCTTCGGGCGTATGTCTCGGAACTGAAACAGTCTGATACTTGCGGCTAGGGCAGTATCGCCACTCGCAGCCGCCTTCACCGCTGCGATTTCCCTGGCTTCGTCCCAGCGGTTGCGCAGCATCTGGTTGCTCATACGCAGTCCAGCCTTGTTTGTGATCAGGGTCGACGTCCTGATCCCGGCGTCAGCCTTCCTTTTCAAGAGAGCATCTAGGAATACGCTGAGCACTGAAGCCTCCTCGCCATCAAGTAGCCTGATTCGAAGCCGCTTCTGCGTCTTGCCTTGGCCTACCGATAGAAACCCATTGTTCAGGTCTGTGGAGGACGACTTCAGCACGTCGGCGGGGCGCTGGCCTGTGAGGTAGGCCAGATCCATAGCATCCTTGAGTTCCTGTGGGGCGACCTCGTAAACGGCGCTCCACACAACATCGCCGGCGTAGAAGTCGCGAGGGGTTTCCTTATTACGCCTCAAACCCGAGCAGGGATTGGCCTTGTCGGTCAGCCCCCACTCCCTGGCATAGGTCCAGACGGTTGAGAGTAGGGCCAGTTCGCGGTTCGCCCTGACTTTTGCTGTCCTGGTGTCGCGGTACTGCGCGATCTGCTGCGGTGTCATTGCGTCAACCGGGGCATCTTCAAACGCCTTCCTCAGCTGCTTCATGCCCTTCACATAGTCGTCCCTGGTCCCCTTTGTCAGGCCGGGCATGACCTTGCTTTCATAATCGTCGAACAGACGCCCCATCATGTGCGAGGGCAGTTGGGAACTGCCTTTCGGTCAAGGCGCGCCCATTCTATCTTCGCTTCATCAAGGTCGGTGCCCAGCGGTGTTTCGACTCTTTTCCCATCTGCGTTTTTACCGCAGTAGTAGTAGCAAACCACTACCTTACCGCTCTTCATTTCCCTTATTCGCCGAACCATCCGTGGCGGCAGATCAAGGTTGGCTGTCTTCTTTTTTCGCATTACTCAACTCACGCGCGACAGGTCTAATGTCCAGGCCTCAGCGACCGCATTCGTTGCTGAAGGCTTGACACCGGCAAGCTTCAGCCTGGCATAAACCCTTCCGACTACAGGCCTGCGGGCACCGGTTAGTGTGTACTCCCAGCCGTTGTTCGAAAGCCATCCGACTTGGCGTGATGGATATTGGTAGCCAGTAATGGCGACCAACTCTTCCTCGGCGAGAGTTTCAGTTTGAATTTCCATAAAATGCCCCATGCCGTACACAGCGGCAGAAGTTGATGAAAGCCCGAGCCGACCTACGCTGGCCGCACTTTCTGAATGATGTGAATGACGGCACAGCCGGTGGCGCAAAGCCAGATGGCGGTGCCGATTCCGGCGATAAGCAGGGCGTGTACCGAACCCTCATCGAACATCGGCGGCACTCCGTAGGCGAACCAGAGCCCGGTGATGACCAGGTAGAACAGGGCGGCCATGAGCAGGCCGAACAGCTTTATTGCGGGCATAGAGAATTCCTCGACCGCCGTTCACCGGCAGGCTGGTAGGTGGATTGTTGAAATTTGTTAAGGGAGCGAGATGAACGCCGCGGGTGAGCTATGGTTTCAGCGGTTCACCCGGCCTTATGACTCTTTACCGGTCCATGGATGGCGAGGTTGTAAGTGCGGGGTGGGTAGCTTTTATGGGGTCACCTCACGGCGAGCCCACCAGCAGACCGGGCCGTCATCAGTGTCGTGGATCGACAAGCAGAACCAGCCTTCGCCCTCGGGCCTTTCCGGCTCCCAGTAGCTGCAATCAGGGTCGCCGGATTCGAAGTAGCGATCCGAGACATCCGCGTCTGCAAACTCAAGGCTGACCATTCCGACGATCAGCCCCTGTTCGGCGATCCACTGCTTGCTCTTCCCTTCATCACCTTCCTCGAAATCCGGAAGATCGGGGTGCCAGAACATGCCGTTCTCATCGCGAACGACTGCGGCAGATTGAATCAAAACAGTTTCTTCAGGCATGACTTCGTCCTTACCGCTATAGCGGCTGACTTTGAAGGGGGAGGGAGTTACTGCGCTTCGCTATCGAGGATTGCGTTTGCAGCCTTGATAAACAGATCGCCGCGCTGGGCGCACTTCTTCGGGACGTGGTAGCGGAACCGGGTGTTGCTCGGGTAGTACTCGGCATGCGCCAGGCGGGTACAGACGGTCGCAGCGTCGTCGAGCGCGTGTTTGCGGATCGCCGCGCGTGTCCGCTCCCAGTTCGTCGACTTCTCAGCTTCGAGCGCATCAACGCGCTTTTGCAATCTGCTCTCGCGAGCCTTGGAATCTTCGAGGTGTCGTGCCAGGGTGCAGGCGAAGTCAGCTGCCAGTCGCTCGTTGATGTAGGTGGTGTAGTCATGACGCTTGAGCTGAGTCTTGAATAGGTGGGCGATGTAGTCGCGCCCACCTGCCGAGGTCGACAAGTCAAATTCGGTTTCAACGATTTGGCTTTCTGTGGGCATGAGGTGTCCTTTGCCGGTGTCGGCTACAGTTAGTAAGTCGTTCACAGGGAGTGGTGGAAAATGGCATGCATAATTTGCGGGGCCAGAGACATTGAAATTCTGTCAGCCGGCCACTTTGTGGAAAGGGACTGTCCAGAGTGCGGACATTACGGGGTGCCTAAGCAACTGGTCCAAGAAATGTTGTTGCGAAAACAGCGCTTTGATATTGAGCGCACCAGGACTTACTTGGCGATGCGAGCTGAAAACAAGCAGCCTCCATGGATAACTCCAGTCGATATCGCGAATCATCAGCTATTGGATGTCTCACTTGCTTGAAGCATTGCGCGGGCGGGGCTGACGCTCCGCTGGTTTTCCGCGGGCATGGGGCGTCCTATGCCGGGTCATGCCCGGGCGGTGGAGGGTAGTGAGGTTGGAGCGACCAGCTACAGTTGTTTGGTCATTCACAAGGAGTGGTAGAGATGGCTTGCCTAATTTGCAAAGAGCCTGCGGTAACCTACGAGTCAGGTGGCGACTGGCATGAGCGCAATTGCGTGGACTGCGGCCGATATAGGATTTCAAGAACACTGGTCGACACAATGGCCGGGCTAAAGCAGTCGTTCGATGTGGAGCGCACAAGAGCCTGGATTGCTTTGAACAAAGTCACACACTCATCACCACTCCTGTCGAGCTATGAGGCGGATAAACATAAGCTCCTTGTCTCCTGATTATCGTTATCAGGCGGGTTGCCGAGCGAGCCTGATTCCAATCCAGCGAACCACGGCGACAGCCTTGCTATTTCTTCCGTGCTGGTGCCTCGCCAGTTACGCGTCTATTGGGGGTGGATATGCGCATACCTAGACTAACGGCGTTGTCAGTTGCACTAATGCTCACCGCTTCAGCATTTGCTGATACAAAAGTGAATGTGAAATACGTAGAACCATGTGGATTTTCGATGGCGGGAAGGTGGGCGCACCTAGTGAATAGTGATACCCAAAAGGGTTACAAGGTTACCGTGAAGGAAACCTTCAGCCCTTGGGGCGGCGGCAAGCCAACCGAAACGATCCGCCCTTACAATATCAAGCGGGTAGGTGACATTAGTTTAGGTTGCAGCTTTGGTGATGATGCCCGCCCATACAAAAGCAGGTGGGAAGTTGTTAGTGAGACGCCCAACTGAGTTCGGGACTGCAGTCAGGCCCTGTGTACCTTGAAGTCGATCGTGGCGCTGGCGTTTTCGAAGCAGCCAGTCAGTTACTGATAGGTCCTGCCTGATAGCGGTAGCGTCTACCAAACAGCAGGTCACCCTTACGGGGGCATGGCTGCCACCGTGCTGGCAAGAAAGCCTCAGTAGCTAAAAGTGGTCACGCGGCTGGCGCAGAATCATGAAGCACATCCATCTGGGCCGCACCGTCGAGCCATGCCGCCGCAATCCGATGCTCAGCCATAGCGGCATAGTCTGGGTTGAGTTCGCAGAGTACTGACTTGCGACCCTCCTGCATGGCGACGACTGCTGTGGTCCCGGCGCCGCCGAATGGGTCGAGGACCACGCCGCCGCGCGGGGCCCCAGCCAAAACGCATGGTCGGATCAGGTCCGGCGGGAAGGTGGCGAAGTGGGCGCCCTTGAAGCTGTGGGTGGCCACTGTCCAAACGCTGCGCTTGTTTCGCTCCGTCGGCATTACGGCAAGGGCTGAGTTCATCGACTCGTTATCCTTGATCCTGCCACGGGCGCGGTCTTCACCATCAGTGCCATGACCCCAGCCGACCCCGTTCGATTTCCTGGCCACTGCCTTCATGTTGCCGTTGCTCTTGGCCCCGCCGTTGGCCCGACCACTGCCGATCTGCGCGAGAACATCTTGCTAAAGTCGGTTAAAGGCGCAATACTTGGTGACCCTAGCGCTGCAATCGTACAAGGGGGAAGTGGTCGGGGCGGCAGAGTGGGGGCCGGCCCGGATCGCTGCCGAGATGAAGGCTTTCTTCGGCGTGACGATCGATCCGAAGAACTGGGCGCGCGATTGGCTCGACCTATGGGAATCCCTGAAAGAAGTCATCAAGGAAGCGGATATTCAGGCGCAACAGCCGGTATGGCAGGTCATTCACGCGGAAAAAGAAGAAGAGGCGGCATAAACATATTGACGTGACGGGGAATTGCGCGTAATTTTCCCATAGTGCGCAATTCACGCAACACGCACACAAATTACCTGAACCCGGCCACCGAGCCGGGTTTTTCATTTGGGTTTCGTCTTTATTTGACTAAACCGTTGTACACCTCGGTGGATGCACCATCTTTCTTAATGATGAGCTTGTTCCCATCAGCCAGTGAGTCAACTGTTTCCGAGCAGCCGTCAATTGATGTCTTGCCGTCGACAGATTCTGTTTGGGTATCGAAGCTCACGGCGTAGGTCGTGGCAGGACAGCTGTTGCCGCCTTCGCCTGTAGAGATGACTAATACGAATTTATTGGGGCCAAATGCGTAGGCTTTTTCGATCCCAACATAGGTAGCGTACTCGGGCTCGTCGATCACTTGCGCCATGATATCCATGACGCCAGCGCGAGACTGGTAGTTGATTTCATGGCCGCTGATGGTAAATGGGCCAATTTTGTCACCCGAGATCAGTATTGGCTGATAAGCGATGCTGGGTGCTGGTGGGGCTAAATTCACAGGAGGTTTTGGATTAGCTGTGAGACTTGTTTGTGTGTTCGGGCTAGTGCACTGGCCGCTCTCACAGATGCGGTCGCCTTTGCAATCGGTATCCTTGGAACACTGCGCGGACACCTGGTTTGTCTGGCTGGTATTTTCTGCCGGTTTATCGCAAGCGGTGAGGGAGAGCGTGAGAAGCGAAAGTGCAAAAATACGCTTCATAAGCGAATTCCTTTTCATGGATGATGGCGTAACAGTATCGCCAATCGTTCCGCGAATGTCTTCAGGCCTTCGCCTCCCTCAGCAGCTGTTATCTAGGCTCTGTACGAAAAGTAATGTCGCAAACACCGCATGGCACAAGCCAGTGAGACCATCGCTGCATAACTTTTCGCGAGTTTGTCGAAGCGCGTAACGATGCGGCGGTTTTCCTTCAGCCACCCGAACATGCGCTCAATGATGTTGCGCTGCCGGTACTTGGGGCGATCAAACAGTCTTGGCAAGCCCGGCTTCGGCTTGCGCTTCATGCTGCGCAGCGGGATTACCGGCTGCATCCGATAACGATCGCAGTAGCGGCGCAGGGCTTCGGCGTCATAGCCCTTGTCGGCCAGCAACCAGCGGCAGCGCTTGCGGGGACGACCGCGCAGGCCCTGGAATGTAAGCCTCATCCAGCAACGGTTGGGCATAAGCGATATCACTTGCTTGCCCACCTGATAATAGAAAGCGCAGCGGCACGCCATTGGCATCACACAGCATGTGAATCTTGGTCGTCAGGCCGCCCCGACTGCGCCCGAGTGCATGGTCTTGCGGTTCTTCAGGCCCCCTTTTTTCCCGGCGCCTGATGAGGCTCGGGTTGCACGAACAGCAGTGGAGTCGATCATCCAGGTTTCCAGATCGATCAAGCCTTGCTCGTTCAATCGGATGTGAAGTCGCTTGAGCATCTGGTCGAAAGACCCGCGATTACGCCAGTCGCGAAAGCGTTGATACACCGTTGACCACGGGCCGAAGCGCTCGGGCATGTCACGCCAGGCGGTTCCTGAGCAGAGCACCCATAGCACGCCGTTGAGCATCAGCCGATCATCTGCCCGTGGGCGTCCGTTTCGGCGGGGTTCACTGAAGATGTCTGCAACCAGATCCCAGGCTGCGTCGGGGAGTTCGTACCGTTTGGCCATCGTGGGCTCCTGCCTTTGATGGACGCGGACTCTACTGATTCCTGACGTTTGTGGGAGTCAAATGAGTTTCGGCGGATTTCGTACAGAGCCTAGGCTCTGTACGAAAATTGCCTGCGTGTCGATCATGCTGCGTTAAAAACAGGCTCGGAATGCTCATTTACAACCCGTAAACTCCGCTTCCTCGCCTGTTTTTGCCTTGCCTGATCGCCACTCGGCGACTTTTCGTACAGACCCTAGCAATCTAAAGTTTAACCACTTGCCGGCCCCGCAGGCCTGAAGCGTTGCGGGCAGAGTGGAAAGATACGCACACCTATTTCAAGGCCTCGCCATCGTGCGGGGCCTTTTCATTTCCGGAGTATCAAAATGGCAGAACCAGCATCTACAGCTGCGGCTGCGCTCATCGCGAAGTACGGCGTAGCTGTGGCTGGTTTCGCGGGCGCTTGTGTATCGCTGACCCTGTTGCAGGGCCTGACGCGTAAGCAGGCATTCTGGGCGGTGGCCACCGGCTTCCTGTCGGCAATCTTCACCACACCGCTTGCCGTCCACTACTTCGGACTTCCACCAGACGGCGACACCCAGAACGGTGTGGCCTTTCTGATTGGCCTGTTGGCGATGAACATCATCCCCGGCCTCAAGGCGCTGGCTGGAAAGTTCGGCGTAACCGGGAGTGCCTGATCATGAATCCTATTTTGGGAGGCGTAGACGCCTTTCTGTGCGTGCTGGTGGTGATTGCCTCGATTGATTACTTGCGCCGTGTACGCCCGATCGAGCAACCGATGCTCAGCATCTCGTTCTACCTGGTGGCCATCGGTGCGTTCGGTGATTTCGCCACGGCGATCCAGGGGCACTACGTGAGCCCGTTCACCGTGATGATCCATGCCGGTGTGGTGGCGTATGCCTGGGCGAGGCGTGGGCATGTGTTTGAAGTGGCGCGCTGAGTCGCGACACGTTTTGCGAATTATCAAATCGTGTCGCGACATTGGAGCAAGTCATGAAAGTAATCGTCAGCAAGCTGCTGGGATCGGCCGAGGTCGAGTTCCTGCGTGATGGTGTGGTCGTTCATCGTGAGCGGTTCGAAGGCAAGACCAACTCGAGCTACGCCAGAACCATTCGAACCAGTGAGGCGTTCGACACCCATCGCTGTCGCTTCGTGACTGCCGCGCCTGCAAATCAGGCTTTCGCGTATGAGGTGGTGGCATGAGCAACGTCACCCGACTGCACCACGCGCTGCCGCTGAGTCCTGAGATCCAGTCCGCAGTGAATGCTCTGGATATCGCCATCGCCAAGGCGGTAGGTGCTGCCAAGGCTGCCGGCCTGCCTCAGGGGCTGGTCGTATCTCTCTTGCACGGGCACGCCCAAGTGCAGACCAACATCATGGTGAGCTGAACTTTTCAAAGCTCTGGATTGATCTGTCAGTACCAGCTACTTTGAGATTTCACGCAAGGAGTTCGGACATGGCAGATAAATATGTTGGAAAAATAGTTGGGGTTGGCACGGATAACTTGGACTACGTGATTAACATCTATCAGGACGAGACCGTTGAGCGCTCGCCAAACGGCATGGTTCGACATGAAGGCCTGAAGCATTTCGAAATGCGATTTGGTGGTGCCGTGAATAAGATTTCCGAAACTGAGTACGAGATTGTGTCTACGGGGATGAGGGTCACTGTGCATGATGGTCAACGCTAAGAGGGTCGGCCTTTCATGCGAGCACTTGGAATAGGGGGCGCATGGCAGGCCAGATTAATCACTGAGCATGCATGTCGTTCAGACGCTTGCACTCTTTGTATGCGGTATCTTCATCGTCGTACGGTTCTCCGAAGTAATCTCCCGTTCATGTATCCGCTATCCGAAAGCAAACTGCCAAGAGAGAGCCGGTCTAAAGGTTCGCCGTGGCGCCTACCTTGAACCACTGCGTCAATCCTTGACTTGCGCGGAACTGCATAATTCTCCGGCATAGCTCTGTCTCCTGCATTGAGTTAACTCCTGCCAGTTCTGGCAAGCCCCCACCATTTCAAGCACAAGGTGACCCATGGATAGGCCGTACGGTATCGAGATTGGCGAATCCACTCCAGGCGATGAGGATGAGCAGGCGGAACTGTTGCCGGCCTTGAGGGCATGGAAGAGCTACAAGTTCGCCCTGGGCAAGGTCACCGGCCAAGCGGTTTGGCCGGCGGCACCCACCTGGCCAGCCGAACCGGCCGCGCCCGACATCAGCGCTTCGCCGCAGCTCAATGCCGTTGACCTGACGTAACCGACCCGTAACCGAACCCCACGCCCGCCTTTGAGCGGGTTTTTTATGCCTGGAGAACAGTATGCCGATCACCGAAACGCGCGGAGTGCGCAACCAAAACCCCGGAAACATCGATTACAGCCCGCGTAACGCCTGGCAGGGCCAGCTCGGCCTGGAAGTCGGCGTGCCGAAACCACGCTTTGCCCGCTTCGACAGCGCCGAGAACGGCATTCGTGCCCTAGGCAAGCTGCTGCTGACCTACCAGCGCAAGCACCAGTTGAAGACCGTGGCGGCGCTCATCGGCCGCTGGGCGCCGACCAACGAGAACAACACGGCGGCGTATGTGCGCGCCGTCGAAGCGAGCACCGGCACCCGGCCGGGCGCTGAAGTCGACTTGACCACCTCGGCGGTGATGCAGGGCTTCGTCAAGGCGATCATTCGCCATGAAAACGCCGGGTACGCCTATCCGGAGCCGGTACTGCTGGAAGGGGTGCGCAGGGCGCTGCTGTGAATGCCGGGGCGTGGCGGCTGGTCGGCGTGGTCGTGCTGGTGGGGTGTTCCGTTTTTTCCACATGGAAAGTGGACGCCTGGCGCTATGGGAAACAGTTGGCAGATCTGAATCTTGCCCACCAGTCCGATCTGACCGCTATTGGCAACGCCGCGAACACCCAAACCCGTCAGGCACTGGAGAAGCAGCAGGCTGCCGAGCAGGCTCGGGCCGACAACGATGCCAAAGCAACCAAGGAGAAAGCCAGTGATCTCGCTGAAAACGAAAGGCTACGCCGTGCTGCTGACGACTCTGCTCGCAGGCTGCGCATCGCGGGCAGTTGTAGTGCCGGTGGCGGCGACGTGTCCGGTACCACCAGCACCGCCAGCTTGGGCAATGCAGTCACCATCGAACTCGCTCCAACTGCTGGACGAACTGTTTTCGATATCCGCGCCGGGATTATCGCCGACCAAGCTGCCCTAAGGGGGTTGCAGCGGTACGTGCAGGAGGTGTGTCGGTAGGGGAGGAAGCAAAAAGCCCGGCGCGGGGCTGTGCCATAAACTTAGTCTGGCAAGGAGAACGAAATTCTCTCGGGCATCCCACGATCTGACTTTTTCAGATAGTTGATCGATAGTCGATCATTTTTCCGAATGTTTTTTGCCCTCGAATAACTAGCATTGAGAAGCACCGCTATAGTCTTGCCCCCGAGTGTCCGGCCACAATCACTGTCAGCGCGAGCAGCGGCTGATGCCGCCTGAACAGCGAACTGGAATCGCATTACCTCCCGCTCTATCTCGTGCCCCTGACCGTTTCGCAAGTACGAGGGTTTGATCTTAGGCTCTGAGACAACGACACCATCAAGAGTGCACTGCATCACATAGGATGCGTTGGCTGCACCTGTGAATAGAAAGCAGAAAGGTAGAAGTTTTCGTAGCAACAAAATTTAACTCCCCATTAAGCCTAGCGTCTACATCGACAAGGTTGCTGAGTTCGCTTTAGGTTCGTGAGGCGTATGGTGAACCCCTATAGATTTCTGCCCACCTTAGACCACCGATTAGCAGCAAGCAAAGCTGATGCCCGCAGCGCGAAGGTGGTGCTGGCCGGGTGCGCATCCGGGAGCCGGAGGTGCGGACCATCCGCGTAGAGGTACCAGTGCAAGTACTGTGCAGGGTGTCGGCGGTTCCGGTGCCAGTCTGGGCTACTGATGGCCTCAAGAAGGCCGACAGCCTGGAGCTGAAGGTGCGTGCGCTCCTGGCAGAGCGTCGGCAGAGGATCGGGTACGAGCGGGTGTTGGTGGCAGCGGTTGGTGCGTGCCAGTGATGGCAGATGCCGACTAAAGCCGGAGCAGGGGAGTGACGTGTGAGCAGGCCTATGATGGCCTGAGGAAGTGAGACCAAGTCGTGCAGAAACAAGAAGCCCGGCGCTGGGCCGGGCTGATAATTATATGACGCTTACAAGGTACTTAAGTTGTTTTTTGTATCGCTCTCATAGCTCTATTACAAATCCAAATTTAACTAATACTGATAAGCTTGTGCCACTGCTGGTTGAAGGTGATTCGTTTTCCCAAAGGATAGTTCCCTCAGTGTCTTCTTTTGTATTGTCATCGCTTGTGCTAAGGGAGCATGTATTTGTAGCTCCTGATTTCCAAGGCACATCCCATGATGCTTTTACCCATCTGCCAGGAAGGCCTTCAATTTCATAAATAATATAACCCTCTGTACCTGAGGAGGTGTTATCCCTGCCTTGAGCAACTAAGACTTGAACTGTTTTTTTTGGGGGGGACTTTAATTATATGGGGGCTCGTCTCTCTCCCCCAGTCAAAATGAATACTTTGAAAGATTAGTGTTTTGGTTTTTGATTGATTGGCAATGTTTAGATAAAATTTTTCAGATGCGCCCATTATATAGCTCTCCGGTTGCTTTAGAATGAGTTGTTGTTATTTTTTGTCGCAGGTATTAAGCGCTCGTGATTAATATTCTCCTGCGTGGAGATAATGCTATTGATCTGGTCGCCAGTGGTAATGGAAGTGCCGCAGTCTAGGAACTTCCATAGAAGTAGCGTTCCTTGCTGGTTTGTTTGGTTTGGCCTAGTTGTCGATTGTTTCGAGTTCTAAGCTGATCTTTTTTTTTGAAGTTTATAGTCTCAGTTGCGCGATGGAAGTGCGGTGCAGATTTCGTGCTTCTCTCAGATTGAGGATTCGTTTGGTGAGTGCGGGGGCTCTAAGCTGGGCTCCAGCAACGAAACAAACACTAGAAAAGAATCAATCATGAAGATTACCGCCTGTCGGAACGGACATTTTGGAAGCTGTGCGGGTTAGGGGGCGAAGATGTGTTCGGCCGGCAGGACGCCGGGGGTGGGTGTGAGCTGTACCGATCCTGCGTCTTTCAGGAGGGGGCTCAAAGCCCCCCCTGAAGCCCTTTAAGGCCCCAAGCCAAAAACGCGTGAGCATCCACACCGGCATGTTCAGTCAGGAGGAAGCCAAGTACGCCAACGGTGTGGTGGTCGACCTGCCGTACCCGACCGACGACGTGCGGCTGCTGACTCGGGCGGCGGTCGATGCGCTTGAGCATGTCTTCAGGCCTGGCTTCAATTACAGCAAGGCTGAGGTCATGCTGCTGAACCTGTGCCAGCCGGGCGAATTCACGGAGGACCTGTTTGCCGCATCGCAGCCTGGTGCTTCGACCAAGCTGATGGGCGTGCTGGATCAGGTTAACGGCCGCTGGGGCAGGGGGACGCTTCGCTCTGCCAGCGTGCCGAGCCATCCGGATTGGGCCATGCGACGTGAAATGATGAGTCAGAGCTATACGACTCGGCTTGATCAGTTGTGGCAGGTTTCATGCCGGTAGGCGTAAGGCAGAGTGGGGGCTATGCACGCTCTACGTTGCGATCCAAAGCTGACGGTGGCGACAGGCAGTAATCGGCCAACCGTGGACGTTCACTAATCACCGCTTTCGCCCCGGACTCTGATTTTTCATAGAAAAATACCGAACAGAAGCGATCATTCAGAGCGCAAATTGCTGCAGCCCATGCTGGATTTTTTTGCAAAGAAAAAAGACTCCCCAGCCAATTTCCTCTTTACCTGTCTATAACTTCATAGTTTATGGTTCACGCCATGGAACGAGGGAAAGGTCATGTATCGCATTTCCGAACTGGCACTAAAGGTGGGCTTGAGCCGTTCTACGCTGCTCTATTACGAGAAGTTAGGGCTGATCTCATCCAAGCGGCAGGCCAATGGTTATCGGGCGTACTCAGAACATGACCTGCAGCAGCTAAAGCTACTGCAGCAACTGCAAGCCGGTGGGCTGACTTTAAAAGAGTGCCAGGCCTGTCTGGATACGCGCATCGACAGGTCATTGTTAGTTGAGCGCTTGCAGGCGTTGGAGCAAGAGATTGCGGAAAAACAGCGATCCAGAGATCTGCTCGCCGCAATGCTGGGGAAGGCCTCTATGCGCGACTGGCACCAAGCGTTGGAGAATCAGGCACCGGGGGCGCATTTGGCCTGGTTGCTGAAACAAGGCTTCAACGAAAAGCAGGCATTACGCTTGAAGTGGTTATCAAGGGACATGAACGAACATGATCATTACATGGCCGATTTCGAGCGAATTTTTGATGGGTTGGATCGCCTGGGGCCGGGCTCTATTGAAGATACATTAGAAGCCCTCGGTGCCTTACCCATTGTGCCGCAGAGCCTACTGGACATCGGCTGCGGCCGAGGTCTGAGCACGCTGTTGTTGGCAACACATACCCAAGGGCCTGGTTACCGCTCTGGACAATGATGAGCACAGCCTGGCCCGACTGAGGGAAGCGGTCACTGCCAATGCATTGGATCTTCGCGTCCGGCTACTGTGCGCCAGCATGACCGAACTGCCGTTTGAACGTAGTTCATTTGATACCGTCTGGGCCGAGGGTAGTGCTTACATCATGGGCTTTGGCAGCGCCCTGAAAAGCTGGAGACCGTTTATTAAGCCGGAAGGGTTTCTGGTGGTGAGTGATTTGATCTGGTTCACCGATCAGCCCCATTCTGAAGTGTTATCGTTCTGGCAAAAAAACTACCCTGACATGACAACACTTGAGCGTCGAGTGTCAGGTATCAACTCATTGGGCTATCAAGTCCTGCACAGTTTCCCTTTGAGTCTCCATGCTTGGGAAAACTACTTGGCGCCGTTGCGTGAAAAGATTGCCGAGTTGTCCGCAGAAAGCTTTTCCTCAAAAGCTCTAACAGACATCAAGGACGAGATTGATATCCATGACCGCTTCTTGGATGACTATGGCTATCAGTTTTTCATCTTGCAGAAAAACAGCGCCTAGCGTCGGCACATACTCACTGCGCCCTGACATTTTTGGGTCGAAACCATGAATATTTCCAAACAGGAACAACGGACGTTACACGTCCTCGCAAAAGGCGGGCGCATCTCTCACCAACGCGATGCGTCAGGTCGGATCAGAACAGTCGAATGCTATACCCGGGAAGGCCATGTACTTTCCGACTGCACTCTTAGTGTGTTCAACAAGCTCAAGGCCAAGCGTTTACTAAAATCCACAAACGGTCAGCCCTACCGAGTCAACAAGTCAGGGTTGCAGGCCGTGCGCTCGCAACTGGACAACCGCTAATTAATAGAGGCGTCTCATGAACATTGAAACAGTACAAGGACGCTTGGCGTTCCTGCGCGAATCGGAGTGACTCAAAAGCGTTCTTAGAAGTGCTCACACTTCCTCTGGCCGCCAGGAAAGTACCGCTGAGCATAGTTGGCGATTGAGTTTGATGGCTATGGTTTTCGCTGATGAACTCAAAGGCCTTGATCTTCTGAAAGTACTCAAACTCTGCCTCGTTCATGACTTGGGGGAAGCCATAAGCGGAGATATCCCCGCCGTGAACAAGAGCGACTTCCCAGATAAAAGTGAGCAAGAGCGCGCTGACCTTTTGCATCTGACGCGCACTCTGGATAAGGCCTTGCAAGAGGAAATTTTGGCACTCTGGGAAGACTACGAAAATGCAGCCTCTGCAGAGGCTCTTGCGGTCAAGGCGCTCGACAAACTAGAGACGATTCTGCAACACAACCAGGGTATCAACCCGCCCGACTTCGATTACGCCTTTAACCTGACTTACGGGATTCAATACACCAAGGCAACTGCGCTGTTTGACACATTGCGTACTCTGATCGATCAAGACACTAGAGAAAAACTCAATATGAATCTGAAAATCCGAAACGAACAACCTGAAGACATCGAGCGCATTACCGCCCTTACCGTCGCGGCGTTTGAACAGGAAGAGCATTCCAGCCACACCGAGCACTTGATTGTCGATGCGCTCCGTCGCGCCGGAAAATTAACCGTTTCGCTAGTCGCACTAGACCATGATGAAATCGTTGGACATGTCGCTATTTCCCCGGTCACGGTATCGTCCGGCACAAAAGGCTGGTACGGGCTCGGGCCGATATCGGTTTGGCCGAACCGACAGGGCCAAGGCATTGGTTCAACCTTGATGAAAGCCGCTCTGGCGGAATTGAAAGGCCAAGGAGCAACTGGCTGCGTAGTGTTGGGCGATCCTGGCTTCTATGGTCGTTTTGGCTTCAAAGCTCACATTGGTTTGGAGTTGCCCGGGATTCCTCATGAGTATTTCCAAGCACTGGCCTTCAGCGGTGATTTGCCAGCAGGCACTGTGCAATACCACGAATCCTTCGACGCCCCAGAGTGAGGCCTGCGGCTACCAGGTTGTACTTTCATCTGATAACGCTTGGTTGATCCGAGCCCATTCCGGCGGCTAAATCAATTCTTCGAGTGAATTGCAGTCATTCGGTGCAGCTCTTCAATGGGCCAAAAGCAGAGCGAGTTGAACGTCTACTTTTGGCCGATAACTGCCAGTCAGACGTCACTCCGGCGTCATCAGCACCGCGAGCGTCATCTTGATGAATTCCTCATTTCGGCCAATCGTGTCCAAGGCTCCGCGAACGTTGTCGGCGACGTCGGCCGATCCGCGTTGCTCAACCCAATTTGAAAGCTCCAGGATGGCGGCCTCGAGGGCGAGCTGGTTTTCGTTGAGCTTGAACAGCAGGGAAGGGAGTAGGTCTGAATTTGGCATCGCGAGTCCTCCGTGGAGAGGGCGGCGTAGCAGTATGAAATGTTGAAGCGGTAGGGGAATAGTCGGCAGGACGCCGGGAGGATGGGTGTGCGCAAAACCACCGCTGGAGGCCGCAGTTTCTCGTTTGCATAAGCACAAAAGTACGGATATTTTGCCCGACTGAATGGTGGGTATATCTTTTTAAAAACAATAGGTTAGGTGTTTTGTGGCCCCAGCATGGGGTGCTAGGGGTCGAGTGTTCGAATCACTAAATTAACCCCTTGATTCCACACATTGCCCACCGAGGTGCTGACTTTGAACCATTCAAAGGCTTCGGCGGGCTCACCCTGATGCAGAATCATTTGCTCGGCGCGCTCTTTCGGTGTGTCTAGGTCCAGCCAGTCCTGGGCCAACTCTGGCGCGAGGACCACGTGAATGTCCACCATACCCCCAGCGCTGTCGGCGGTGATGATCACGAACCCGTCATGCTCTCCGGCACCTTCATCGGCGTCGGGCAGTTGGGCCGATGGCGGCGCACAGAATCGGCGAACCATCCCGGTGCCGGATGAGGTAAGGTTGCTTCTTCGGCCCGCCTTCATCAACCCACTCAAACCAGTTATCGATAGGGGTGATGGCACGGTGCGGCCAGATCGCCCGGAAGAATGGCCCGTGCGCGACTTTCTCCACCCTGGCATTGATCGGTGCGGCGCGGTCCTTCGCCCAGTGCGGGCGCCACCCCCAACGCACCCGGTCAGCATGCAAGGTGTCGCCCTCGAGGTGGAGTAGGGCGACCTCTGTCGTCGGTGAATCGGCGGATATGCTTTCATCAATGCTTTGAGTTTTCTATTCAGCCATTGCCCACCGCCTACTTGGTAGGGTTGAAAGAGACCTTCTTGGCGTTGCCGCTCCAGTACTTGGCACTCATGCAGGCCGTCCAGAACAGTTCGATGGAGTCTTGCTCCCCGTGGAGCATGTCTTGCAACTTCGCAAGGATCTCCGATAGGAGAATCGTTTCGCCATGGCGCAGTTTGACAATCCACGTCAACTCCGCTTTCGGCTCGTTCCAGTAACAAACGCCGCAATCGCCGATGTCACGATCTCCATCTAGCGCGAGGTTCTGGGTCAGGGTTTCATAGGGATTGATGCCTAGGGCGGGCTTCGAGTAGCTCAGGCGTTGATGGTCATACCAGTCGTCGCGCTGCGCTTTGGTCCAGTAGATGACGACCTCGTCTCTGATCTGCGCCTTGATGTCATCAATGCCGCGATGATGATAGATATAGTCATCCGCGACTTCATCGGACATGGTGCTGCCAAACTGACCCAGTGTGATCATGCTGATCGGAAGATCCTTTGATGGAGGCAACTTCTGCGCCTCTTCGCCACCGTGGCCTCGGACATAAACTCTGTAGATTGTCATTGGGTAATCCTTTGGTTGAACAACTTCCTTGAACGGTTAGGTGTAGCACAGGCGTAGCTTTTCGCAAGAAGCTGAGGAAGTAGATAGTCGAATAAGAGGATGGCTACATGTCACCGGAAAAGCTCACGGTGTATAAAAGATAAATTTGAGGATTGGGCAGATTTCTATTATTGGTATATATCTATCGATTTTTTCGCCACTTGATGATCCTACCTAACTCTAAATAGACCCCAAGTGGGGTGATATATTTTTTGCACATGGTCACGAATATTCGCCTGGGTGGCTTTCACTCCTTCAAAAAACTTCAAGCAAAATACCGGTAGTACCCCTGTCAGGCAGTCATTAGAGCTTGCTTAGAAATTGCTACAAAGCGAAGGTGTTGTAGCTGATTGGCCAGTCTGGCCGGGGTTTCGTGGAGTGCTACGCCCAATCCATCATAGGGGCCACGGAGAAGCGGTGAGAGGGCTCGGACGGTGTTCAAGGGCTGGAGTGTCTGTCGCTTTGAGTGCAGCCGGCGCGGATGGGTAGGGCGCCGGCTTGATGGTGCGCCGAGTTTATCAGGAAACGTGCCGCGCCAGGCGTCTTGGGGTCTGGAGCAGGGGGCTGTAAATAAAACAGTCCCCTTTTCGATTTATTCCGGATTTTAAACGGGAGTGAATGTTACCGTCGCGCTTCCAGAGTTATCGCTGACCGAGAGTTGATCTACTATAAAAACATAGACAGGATAGTCACCGTCAACTTTAATTACCGTTCCTTCCGACGTGTTAACTGTATAAAACCATTTTTCATATTCTCCATCCTTGAGCGGAGTCGTATTGAAGAGAATAACCTGTTGTATATAAGCGTTGCCGCCAAATTTCATCGTATCTTCTGACAGCGTGACTGCGTACTTACCTGTCGTCAGATTTACCAGCGTCGCCCCGCTGCCACTTTCTGAAATCTTCGTCAGATTTATTGCCGAAATCGCATTTATCGTAATTTTAGTATTAGACATGTCGTTGACTTCCTTGTTCGACCGAAGTTGGTCAAAATTACTATAGTCGGGTTTCTATTTTTGGAAGCCTTGAGTCTTTAATTTTTTCGACTATTTCCGAGAACCCTTCGTTGGAAAGCAGGCCACGCCAGTGCAGGTCTTGCGCCCCGACTTTTCAAAGCCCACAACGGTGGTTCAGAGGGGACGGGGTATCGGGGCGCAATTTAGGGTAGAACCGGAACCGGCAGGCGCCTGACCTACCATATCCGACCGACGATGTGCAGTTGCTGACCAGGGTGGCGGTCGATGCGCTCGAGCATGTCTTCCGGCCGGGCTTCAATTACAGCAAGACCGAGGTCATGCTGCTGAACCTGTGCCAGCCGGGCGAATTCACTGAGGACCTGTTTGCCGCGTCACAGCCAGGTGTCTCGACCAAGCTGATGGGTGTGCTGGATCAGATCAACGGCCGCTGGGGCAGAGGGACGCTTCGGTCTGCCAGCGTACCGAGCCATCCGGATTGGGCCATGCGGCGCGAAATGATGAGTCAGAGCTATACGACTCGGCTTGATCAGCTGTGGCGGGTTTCATGCCGGTAGGCGTAAGGCAGGCTGGGAGCTATGCACGCTCTACGTTGCGATCCAAAGCTGACTGTGGCGACAGGCAGAAATCGGCCAAAAGCAGACCATGGACACGCAGCTAATACGTCAGTAATGTGCAAAAAAATATGCCGCTTTCCCCCTTCTTGATGGCGCGTTTACAGACTCGATTTTTTGATTGTTCAAGGGATTACGCATGAACATGGAATGTTATGCGACATCGCATGTCGCAAAATTAATTGTTATGCCAAAAGCCGTACGGCACCTCAAGCTTTAATGGTCGGAGCAATAAAGTGGAAATCAAGATTGATATATTGGGTTCTCCAACAGAAAAGGATCAAGGAGTTCTGAATAACAGGTTTTCAGAATATCTTCGAATTAAATATCCAAATCTACCGCCAGAATCGGAAGATAAAATATTTATGGTGGTTGCACACGATGAAGTAGGCGACTACATCGGTGCAATAAGCTGTAATTGTTACTGGGATGGCTTAGAAATTGATACCTTTTGGGTTAAGGAATCTCATCGCGGTAGAAAAGTAGGTTCTATGCTATTGGAAAAAGCAGAAACGGTTGGCGCCAACAATGGGGCAGTAGTTGCATTCTTAAAAACCGTTGATGCTAAACAGTTCTATGAGCAGCATGGGTATGAGATTTATGGTGTTCTTGAGGATCGACCAATCGGGACTAAGCTGTATCATTTAAAGAAACGGCTTGTAAAACATGCATAACAACTGGTTCAAACCGTTCGCTTCGCTCACTGGGACGGACTAAAGCCCGCCCCTTAACCAAATTCTGGTCAGCGTCCGCATTGGGTCGTCTTCTGCCGGTCGTGAAAGGCAAAATTCGGCCAAAAGCAGGCGTTCAAGCCGTTCAGGCGTCACCCCGCCAAACTTGGGCTATCTTTCCTGCGACTCACCTGCAAAGGGTGATCCCGCAAGTAAGGATGCTTTATGAATCAATCGCCCCATCGCCTGAACCTGTTCGCACTGACGTTGATTGGTGCACTGGCAACCACAACCCTGCTGGCACCGCAAAGCCGCGCTGACGAAGTTTCCGGCCCCGTCACCGGCACCAAGGTCACCGAGCCCTACGTGCGCATGATGGCGCGCGAGGCGTACTTCTGGGGTTGGCCGATGGCCAATATTTTCAACCGCCGCCAGGCCTTCAAAGACCTGCCCGAGCCTGGCTTGATGGGTGGCATCGTCCCGGTCGCACCGATCAATCGGTTGTCAATGCTCAGTGATTACATTGATCCGGCCCGAACGTCTGGTAGCGTGCCCGAATCAGGATGTGGTGTACGGCGCGGGAAGCATCGCGCTGGATCTGGAACCGGTGGTGCTGCAAGTGCCGGATTTCGGCAGCCGTTTCTGGGTCTATCAGGTGGTGGATTTGCGCTCCGACAGCTTTGCTGAGCTCGGCAAGATGTACGGCAGCAAACCCGGCTTCTATTTGCTGGTTGGCCCAGACTGGAATGGCAAGGTTCCGGCGGGCATCACCAAAGTATTCCGGGCACGCACCAACACCGGCTTCGTAATTCCCCGAGTGTTCCAGGACGATACCGCCGCCGACCGCGCAGCCATTCAGCCATCGTTGTCAGGCGTCGATATGTACCCACTGTCGCAATACGACGGCAAGGTCAAACACCGCGACTGGGCAAAACTGCCGAAATTCCCCGCGCAGGCCGCCGGCAGTGGCGAAACCAAATGGGTGATGCCGGAGAAATTCTTCGACGAGTTGCCAGCACTACTCAAGGACGCCAAACCGTTGCCGGGCGAAGAAGCCCGTTACTCGCAAATGGCCGCTCTCGCTGCCATCGCCAAGGCCGATCCGCAACTCAAGGCGGCGATGATCGATGAAGCGAAAAAAGCCGACAGCGAAGTGATCGATCCGCTGTTGCAGTTTCGCAACTACGGCCTGCAACTGCCCGATCACTGGAGCACCATCAGCAACGGTGCAGCGTTTGGCACCGACTACTTCAGCCGTACCGCCGTGGCGCGCTCGAATATTTTCGTCAATCAACCGAAAGAGACCAAGTACTTCTATCAGGACCTGGACAAGTCCGGCACGCGTCTCAATGGGCAGAACAGCTACTCCGTGACCTTCGCCAAGGGACAACTGCCGCCGGTGAAAGGCTTCTGGTCGCTGACGCTGTACAACGAACAGCACTTCTTTTCCCCGAATGACCTCAAGCGTTACTCGATCGGCACCAAGAACAAATCACTGCAAGCGAACGCCGATGGCTCGCTGACGATTTACGTGCAGAGCGAATCGCCGGGCAAGGACAAGGAAAGCAATTGGCTGCCGACGCCCAAAGGCGCTGATTTCTCGCTGTACATCCGCGCGTATTGGCCTGAGCTGGCCGCGCTGAATGGCCAGTGGGTTCCGCCAGCCGTAGTAAAAGCCAACTGACCGGAACAGGATGTTCGCGATGAACACATTTGCAAAATCACTGACTGCAACGGGTCTGGCCATGTCGATCAGCCTCAGCGCGCAGGCCGCCACGCACTATGAACAGTTGGCTGATCTGCCGTTTACCGGCGGGTACCCGACACTGGAAGGCGTAGCGCAACTGCAAAACGAATTGTTGTTCCAGCGCGCCGCGCAGTCGTACATCTGGGCGTTGCCGGCGTTGAACATGTACGCCATGAAAGAAGGCTCGGAAAAAGCCTTCGGCGCCGGTTACAACGTTCTGCCGATCTGGAAGGATCGCCTCAACGCCAAGACCCGCGTCACCACGCCCAACTCCGACGTGATCTACGCCATGGGTTACCTGGATCTCAAACAGGACGGCCCGATGGTGATCGAAGTCCCGCCTGGTTTGCAGGGCATTCTCGATGACTTCTTCCAGCGGCCGATCTGCTCCGAGGGCCAGATCGAAGGTCGCCAGTGGTGTGGTGATGTCGGGCTGCCGGGGCCGGACAAAGGCAAGGGCGCCAAGTATCTGGTGCTGCCACCGGACTACAAAGGAGAGGTACCGCCGGGCTATCTGACCTACCGCTCGCGCACTTACGGCGTATTCGTGTTTTGGCGTGG
Source organism: Pseudomonas purpurea (assembly GCF_039908635.1). NCBI lineage: Bacteria > Pseudomonadati > Pseudomonadota > Gammaproteobacteria > Pseudomonadales > Pseudomonadaceae > Pseudomonas > Pseudomonas purpurea. The sequence continues at coordinate 3,295,616 of NZ_CP150918.1, read as the reverse complement.
TTTCTTCAAAGACCCAAAACAGCTGGTGGCACCGGTTACGGTGATGGAGCAGACGCGCATCTATCCGCTGGGCAAACAAGCCACTGCCAAAGCGATGCAATTTCCCAACGCCTCGAAAACCCCGGTCAACATGCTCTACCCCACCGACGGCAGCGCGTTCGACATGCTGTCGCGGTTCATCGACCACGAATACGTCGACCCGCAAGACATGGAAATGCGCGGCATGCTCGCTGCACTGGGTATCGTCAAAGGCACACCGTTCAAACCGGAGCCTGCCACCCGCGACCTGCTCGACAAGGCCGCGAAAACCGCGAGCAAGATTGGCCATGCCATTTCCTATACGCCGCAGACTATTGTCGCCAATGGCACCTGGTATCCGGATCGCAAGTGGTTGAACGTGTTCCCCGGCAACGCGACGTTCACCGCCGACACCTTCAATTACATCGACCCGCGCACCGGTTTCTTCACCAATGCCTACTCGGCCAGCCCGGGCATGGCGGTGAACATGGAAAACGTCGGCGCCAAGTACCCGGCCACCTTCGTCGATGCCAAAGGCCAATTCCTGTCCGGCAGCAACAGCTACTCGCTGAACCTGCCCAAAGGTATTCCGGCGGCATTGTTCTGGTCGGTGACGGCGTATGACTCGATCACTGCATCAGGCTTGGATAACGGCCAGCCGTTCCCATCGCTGAACACCATGGACAAACCCGTCACCAACACCGACGGCTCAATCGACGTACACTTCGGCCCAGACTCACCCGGCGCCGGTAAAAACTGGATCAAAACCCTGCCAGGCGAAGGCTACTTCGTGATTCTGCGGTTGTACGGCCCGACCAAGGAGTTCTTCGACAAGGCATGGAAACCCGGGGACTTGATGAAACAATGATCTGAGATGTTTCTGAACCACATGAGTGCATTAAAGCACTCATGTCTTCGGCATTCTTGACCGTCAGCTTTGGGACGATAACTGCCAGTCTGACGTCACTCCGGCGCCATCAGCACCGCAAGCGTCATCTTGATGAACTCCTCGTTGCGGCCAATCGTATCCAGGGCACCACGCACGTTGTCGGCGACGTCGGCCGATCCGCGTTGCTCAACCCAATTTGAAAGCTCCAGGATGGCAGCTTCGAGGGCGAGCTGGTTTTCGTTGAGCTTGAACAGCAGGGAAGGGAGTAGATCTGAATTTGGCATCGCGATTCCTCCGTGGGGAGGGCAGCGTAGCAGTAGAGAATGTTGAAACGATAGTGGGAGGGGATCTTGGTCGGCAGAACGCCGGAGGAGGGGCAAAAATCAGTTCCGCAATCAAAGGTGCATGCCGCGCAGTTAGGGGCCTGTAGGCCATCTGAAATCGCGAAGCTGCGGAACTGATTTTCATCTAAGATATTGAAATATAAAGATTTATATGTGGATTGCAAATCCACCTACGCCGGTTCGATTCCGACCTCGGCCTCCACTCTTAAAAACCCCGTAACTCAACGAGTTATGGGGTTTTTTATTGTCTTCAGGAAAGTGAAGTGTTTCGCAATTTTCAGGGGGTGTTCCGTAACCCTCGGTTATTTTGTCGGGCTTACGATTTCTCCAACACGGCGATAAACCTTCTTCGTCATCTCTTGTGTTGAGTGGCCCAGTAGTCGACTGGCATGACTGATATCGTCAATTTCGCTGGCCGCTTTCGGTCGGATATCGCGGAGTCCCAGCGGTTTCGCAGCATGGGATAGCTCATTTTCAGCCTGGCTTGATTCGTGATCAGGCTTGAGCTTTTGAGCCTTGCGCTCGAGCAGAGCGCCGATGCGTCATTGCCGTCATACAAGCGGATACGCAGGTGTTTCTCCGTTTTGCCCTGGCCCGCCTCATTGGTCGATGCCTTGAGGACATCAGCAGGGCGGGTACCGAACCATCCTCGAACATCGGCGGCACACCGTAGGCGAACCAGAGGCCAGTGATGACGATGTAGAACAGGGTAGCCATGAGCAGGCCGAACAGCTTTATTGCGGGCAGAGATAAGTCCTCGCCCGCCGTTCACCGGCAGGCTGGTTGGTAGATTGTTGAAATTTGTTAAGGGGAGGTGACGAACGCCGCGGGTGAGCTATGGTTTCAGCGGTTCACCCGGCCTTATGACTCTTTACCGGTCCATGGATGGCGAGGTTGTAAGTGCGGGGTGGGCAGCTTTCATTAGACCACTACAGAGAAGGAGTTTGTCGTGACAGTTTCTGCTTGTCACTGAATAGTAGTCTGCGAAGCTGGAAATTCTCGACAAGCCTCGCTCCCCACCAAGGCAGTCAGTGTGGTGATATCCACTCTAGAGAAATACTCATCCTCCCCCTGAGGATTGAAGCTACTAGGCGTGTTACTCGATCCTAAATAGCGAACTGTTGAATTGCTACAGTTGAATTCTCTCTTCACATACGTTGTGAATTCAGTCTTTGCAACTTTTGTTATAACGGTTCGATTCGCGCCCGACTCTTCAATGGAAACTATCGAGTAATTCGTATGCGGGTCTTCTGGGTAGGTAATTTTAGTATCCAGTCCATAAGCGGCTGAACACGCAAGAATCGAGAAGGTAACAAGAATAAGTTTCAAAAAACACCCTCCATGGTTTTTAGAACACGAGATCAATATTCGACTTGTAATTAATTTGTAATGATCGGTGGGGGGGTGTGCTTGCGTCAATGATAGCCTTTGGCTATTAGTGTCGTGACAAAGGGGCTGGTCCATCAGGCCGACCGCTCTGGCTATGTGCCTGGCATACGTCAGGGCCGTTTCGCACAGACCTACATTTACGGTCGTAAAAATTAGCATGCCAGGTACGAGCACTCTGAATTGGGCGCTCTGGACCGAATCCCGCTATCGGAATTACCGGCGACGGAGATCAAGGACTGACGGCGTTGAGGCTAGCCAAGGTGAATGAGTGGAGTGCTGCCCCCCCCCCCCAAGGGTGTCTCTGAATGGATGCTGCGCAGTCGCGTCAAATGCAAGAGTTTTGTGGGCTATCTGATTTGCATCAAGGAATTCTGTCGTCTAAAACACAGCCAGATTTTTTGCCGTGATCGCATACTCTATTGGGAAGTGATTGTTAAATAAGATGTTTGTCTATTGGCTGTCTTTTGTTTTGGTGTGGAGGTATCAATTTTGACAAATGGTCTTTCAAGTCTAGAGTCTTGTTGGTGTTTTGTGGTTCGAATGTCGCTGAGCAATTAAGTGGTTGCAGTTGAATATTCGGTGGCATCTGGAGGGTGTTACTTAAATTGAGCTGAGAAGGATATCTGACATGGGGCAAGGTGGCTATGTTACTCTGGTGAATGCAACGGATAGTGATTGGGAACTCACGAAGCTAGAAAAGTATCAAATGAACGCTTGGTCGTTTCCGAAAAAAATTTCGGCGAGAAGTCGTGCGAATGTATATGTTGAGTGGGATCAAGGCATTGGCACTAATCAGAAGGATGATGCTGGTGAGGCGCAGTATACGTTTGGTACTTCAGGGTTGAAGTTTGAAGTTCAGGCTCGAGCGAAGAATGGTTTTAATATCCAAATCTATTTTGAGAATCTTAATGCTGATGGTAATCCGAGGGTCCACGCTATCAATTGGTTGGGTCCATGACCGTTATGTAAACTTTGTGTTGGCTGGCGTCCAAGGTAATTACACGGGCACCAATCTTGATGCCCCCAACTGGATGAAAAACAACCTTGGGCTGTTAAAAGGGAAGAAGCTGAAGGAGATATGCATCGCCGGGTCACATGATTCAGGGATGAGCGCGAGAGGAACCGGTACAGCGGGGGCTTTCGACTGTAACACCTTGACGCAAAGTCGTGATGTCGGACATCAGTTAAAGCTTGGGGTCAGGTATTTTGATATTCGCCCCGTAATTAGTAGTGGGGGATTTTATACGGGCCACTATGGAAAGGTTGGTTCCTCTTGGCAGGGGGCCAATGGTCAGTCTATTCAGTCGATCATATCAGACGTCAATGCCTTCGCTGGAAGTCATAATGAGCTAGTGGTACTGAATTTTTCACACTCACTTAATACCGATGTTGGCAATAGTTCCTATAGGCCGTTTGACCAGTCGGAATGGAATAGGTTGTTTAATAGCCTGGATGGTCTTGGCAATCTGTATGTTGCTGATAAGGATTCTGATTTAACAGATTTTGAGTTGGGTAGATTTGTTGATGGTCGGGCCGCTGTGTTGGTGATAGTCGAGGAGGGTGGTATCGACTTTGGGGGGAGGCTGGGTAAAGGTTTTTATAAATATAACAGCTTTAATGTATATAATAAGTACTCGGATACTAATGACTTGAATACAATGGTGGAGGATCAAGTCAAGAAAATGAGGGAAAGCTCTGATAGGCAGTATTTTTTGCTGTCTTGGACGCTCACCCAAGATGGAGTGCAGGCAGCAACTTGTGCTCTAGGTACGGCATATAGCATCATCGACTTGGCTAAAATCGCCAGCGGAGTTCTTGCAGATCGTCTGTATCCGAAGATATCGCCAACGAGCTATCCAAATATCATCTATGTGGATAATGTGGATCGCTCTGATGCTGCAGCAATGGCTATGGCGGTTAACTGGTCCGTACTTTCATAGCCTAAGCTACGAGAGGTCAGCGTTTCAGACGCTACTCCAGAAATACGCGTGTGTAATAGAGGAAGGCCGGTGTTTGTGGTGAGCAGCCAACCATGAATTGAACTTCATAGGCGCTGGCCATCCCGTTCCAGTCAAGGTAGGCGTAGCGCTATGAGGGTGTTGCTTTGGGCGATAATAAATTTCCCCATTGGTTCCTCACATTACCTGCAGCGTAATCGACCTTGAACCACTCGAATATCTCTGCCGGTTCTCCCTGGTGCAGTACCATCCGCTCGGCGCGCTCCTTGGGGGTGGCCGAGTTCAGCCATTCCCGTGCCAGCTCTGGCAATAGCGTCACCGGCCGCCGGTCGTGAATGCCCACCATTCACCCGGCACTGTCGGCGGTGATGATCACGAAGCCATCATGCTCACCTGGCAGGTGTTTCGGGCTAGGGTGCTGGCCGATAGCGGCACACCTTTCTGCAGAAAGTTCAGCTCGTTGGCATGTAAGTAGATTCATCCTCCGTCCAAATGCCAGAAGAGGATGCTTTACATTTTGGGTCGGCTATCGAGGAAATCTAGAATGTTTTTAGGCTCGCTGTATCTAAAACCTAGCAGGTTTTTAATGTCTTCTGATAAATTTTTAGCGTCAATGTTGTCTGGCAAATTTATTTGTTGTTTGAAGAATGGGATGGTATATACGTGGTTTACGCCTCTTCGAGAAAAACTAGTTGAGTTGAATCCTCCTGCGTGAAAAAGCATGCAATCCAGAATGATGTAATCTCCAGCGTTCGCCTCGATTTGAATCGCATTTTTATCTATGTATTCAGATGAGGGGAATTTGTTGGATTTGTGGGAGGCTGGCAAGATAAATGTTGCGCCATTGTCTTTTGTAAAGTCGTCTACACAAAATATAGCGTTTATAGCAATGGGGCTGCTGGATGTGAAGTGTTGATATGGCAGGTCTCTATGCCATGCTCCTTGGTTATACTGTTTTTTTGGAGGATTAATAATGCTGTTTTGTTGATTTAAAATGAATTGCCCGTGTATTAGTTTTCCGATGAGCGATAACAGTTTCTCGCTGGTTGCGATTTTAAGGAAGGATTCTGGTCCGTGTGTCAGCGGAGCACGTACGGTATTCAGTTCGTCAGTAGACGAAAGCTTCTCTAGTCCAAAAGTTTCAATGTATTGGGCGCGGTTTGAGTCGAAGTCATTTTTAAAGCTATTAAGTTCTTTGGTGCTAATTCCTGACGGTATGGTCGCATACCCCAAGGCGCTGATTTGTTCTACAGCTAAATCGATTGGGTTTTCTGATGTTGCTCTTTGAAGAACTCCATAGCTGGCGGTTGGGGGAGGGTTAAACATTGTCGCCTCCTGAATTATGAATTTCTTTTATGATGGTGTAAGGGCGCTGTTTTATTTCCATAAATATCTTTGATATGTAGATTCCCTGTATCCCTAAGAAAGAAATTATCAGGCCAGAAAAAAGCCAGATTGAGGCGATTATTGAAGTATAACCACTCGGTACTGATGAGTGTGACAGGTATTGAATTATCAGTAAAAAGATGAAGCCCATAGCGGTGGCGGAAATAACTAACCCGGAATAGAAGGTGAAGACCAAAGGAAAGCTACTGAAGGATGTTACAGCATTAACCAAGTGGCTTATTTTTTTTCGAAGCGAATATGTTGTTGGGCTGGTGTTGTGTTTTTTTATTTCGATAGCTGATTGTTTGAACCCAGTAATAATCCAGATGCCGCCTATGTTCAGTTCACGTTCTTTGTGCATTAGCAACGCGTCGACATATCGTCGTGACATTAGTCTTGCGGTGACAATGTTGTCAGGTTGGTCTATGCCAGTAAGTATTCTGAATAACCGGTAGAATAAATATCCAGATAGCTTTTCAGTTTGTCCTCCTTTTCGATTATTTTGTATTCCGTAAACAACATCCAGGTCGCTACTGTTGTTAATGATGTCTGCAAAGGTGGTCAGCCACTCAGGCTCTTCCTCTAAGTCGCTATCAATCAAAAAAACCTGTTCGCCACTTGAATGTGCTAGCCCCGTCATCATGGCCTTGTGATGACCGAAGTTTCTCGATAAATCAATTACGGTGACGTGTTTATCTATTTTTGATATTTCTATGGCGATGTTTACGCTGTTGTCGGGGGACCCGTCATTGACAAAAATTATCTCGTAGCTCTCTCCAGCATAAGTCTCTGCGGCTAACTTTGATCTTCTGTAAAACTCATCAATGTATTTTTCTGATTGGTATAGAGTGGATACTATTGAAAGCTTCATCTTTAATGTGTTCTCAAGGTTTTATAAAATAACTTGGCCGCATGAGCTTCGGCGAAGTATACCTATGCCGGTATGATGAGCCATAGTTCCAGCAAAATTTTTCTTAATTGGCCCATGACGCTTGATTTCCCAAACACTGAGGTGGCGCTTGGCGCGTTAGCCCTTGTCCTGATGGACGAGGTCCGCGAGCGATGAGAAGCGTAGTGACCGAAAAGGAGGTCCCCATGGACGTTTTGCCACCAGGTACGATACTGCAGTTGATGTACCTCAAAGAACGGATCTCTGGACTGGAACCTGGGAGATTTTTCGAGATGGGTGCCGGTGCTGGGCATATGTCTCATCTTTTGCTGTCGTTAGGGGGCATTGAAAGCTTTCGATTCGTCACTGACAACGACCGAAACGTTGCGTAATCGCTTCTCAGACCAGATTGCCAACGGTAGTTATGATGTTGTCCTGGGGGATTGGTTGTCTGTTGTGAATGGGTTTTAGGCTCTGTACGAAAACTGCCTGCGTGTCGATCATGCTACGTTAAAAACAGGCTCGGAATGCTCATTTACAACCCGTAAACTCCGCTTCCTCGCCTGTTTTTGCCTTGCCTGATTGCCACTCGGCGACTTTTCGTACAGACCCTAGGATTGGAGAGCGCGGCACTGTCGACAAAGTTTGCCGACGGCATTTGGTGCGGGCACCATCCGACTCGCTCAGCTTTCTGTATTGGTGGTACAAAAATGGTACCCATTGAATTTGCAGTGGCATCTAAGCTTTTATTTACGGGCGGATGCTGGAAAGTCATTCCAATCCGTTATCGGACCACTACGCAGAGTATGCGATGGTCCGCCATATCGAGGCTTACTCTGGCGTCATCAGCACCGCTAGCGTCATCTTGATGAACTCTTCATTCTTGTCGATCGTGTCCAGGGCGCCACGCACGTTGTCAGCAACGTCGGCTGATCCGCGTTGCTCAAAGTTTGAAAGCTCCAGATGCCTTACTCTGCATGTGATGGGCGCTTTTGCTGCGCTCTCTCTGCTGGCTTGCGGCGTGGCGCTGACAGTCGCCAGCACAGCAGGCGCGATGGGTGATGAGAAACACTCGGTCTCAGGATAGTTGTCACATCTCTTATGCCCTTGAGTAGCGTCACCTACCTGCTTCACACATTGTTGACGAGCCCGCAAGTCAACAAGGCCAGCGTCGGCGCTGGAAGCGCTATTTTGCTATCAAGGCTTCGTCATCTCCGTCCTGCATGGTCACGCGTGCATGCAGACGCAAATCGACCGTCAAAGTATGAGTTCAAGCGTGAAGGTTGGCGAGACGCTGTCCGGTCGCTGTGCAAGATCGCTGATGATAGTGAGTCGGGTGAGCTTGGTCCGTGCTGAGTGGGTGTACTGGCGATGCGCTCAGCGAGTGGGCGCATCGAAGTGTAAGGCTTTGGCCCGAAGACAGGGGACATGCAGTCGCTTGCGCTGTTTCGACTGGGAGAACAGACGCTGCTCGATGAGATGTGGAGGGGATAGATATGCCGTGAGTGAGTACAGCAGGCTCAGATCATGAGGTTGTGTACTCGAGATACAGTTTTTCGAGAGCCTCCTGATACTTGTCTCCAGTTAACGACTTTTTCAGAGCGCTCAGGACGTCGAGCGCTGATGCGGCAGCCATAGCCTCGTTTTCTCCCCGGCTTGCGGCGCGCATTCTTGCGGCTGCGATTATTGCCTCTTCAGTCGTGCTCATCGCGTTCTTCTCGCTCATAGCGGTGCCACTTAATGATCTTAAGCCAAGGTGAGAGCGTGAACCGACCGTATCCGCCGAAAGGTCTCGGTACCTTCAATGAAATCGACGGCACCGGATCACCCAAGCGCCACTCAGTTTGCCGACTATCTCCAGCGACGCGGGTTGTTCGCAATCCGGGCGTAAAATAGCGGTGCTACCTCATCAGAAGGAGCCGTATATGGACGCCGACCAACTGAACAAACCGGTGTCGGAGCAAAGAGTTTGGGATCAATACTTCTGCGCTGCGTTGATTGCAGAAAGCAATCTGACTGCACCGGTTGTAGGAGAGGCCACTCATGAAGACAGGCAGAACCTGTTGGTTGAGCGGGCCAAAGCTCTCGCCGACAAGATGATGGAAAACAGAAAATAACCAAAGCCCAGCCCCCGCGCTGGGCTTTTTACATCTGGAGCCACCATGGCCACCCGGCATCATCAGTACCGCAAGCGTCATCTTTGCATCCAGGGCGCCACGCACGTTGTCGGCGACCTCGGTCGAGCAGTTTATGTGAGGCTCGGGTCAGGTAGTGGGCGCGTATTTTGGCAAATTCTGGAATGTTGCTCGCGGACTCCTTAAGCGCGTCAATAGCATTTGCCTATTTCCGTGATTAAAGATTATCAATATGACGAAATGTCATAAGCTTGATAGCTTATGTGCATATGTAGCAGTGAAGGGAGGGTGAATTATAGGTGGTTCCAATCAGTGTTTACTTTCACGCTTCGTGGCGCCAGGGGTAAGTACGTTGCTTGTTTAGTGTCGCCGCCAAAATACTAATCAATCTGATTGGTATTCAGGTCTGGCGAAAAGTCTGGTGTGCCTGAAAGTGTGTAAGAAAGGCGGGAAGGATGTTTCCCGTGGACTAATACATCAAAGTAAGTTGCGGCGTGATGGTCGAGGACAAGCGTGATCGCGTGGTTGCGCGCTACTTCGGTATCCATCGCAATACGGCGAGGGAGATGTGACGGTTCGCCGCACCGTGAGGCACCTTACAGGCTGGCGGACAAGTTATATACTAGGCGGCCATACAAACCTTTGAGGGTGAGGAAGATCGGATCGCTGCGTCGCTAAGAATTCGCACGCCTCCACCTCCACCCAACTATGCCGTTACAGGGATTTATCTAATCAGTTCAACAGTGAGCTGCGCGTTTTTAGTGCGGCACTGTATTGTTTCCAGTTTGGGGGCGGTACTTGGCCGGGGCGTTGGTTTTTTTGGCGGATGTAAGCAATAAACCGTTGAAAGTGTAGCTCCAAACTGACTTTAAATGATTGCGTTCATGCAGGTGTCGTTGTGCAGTAGTAAGTAGCGACTTTGCAAGGTTCGGTCATATTTCAAAGATATGCCAATATATAATAATTAACGACTTGCTACGGTCTTCCTCTAGTAGTCAATCTGTTGCTTCGGTCTTTCTTTCATTGCAAGAGTGATAAGGAAGGCTGTAGGTGTGGGCGCAACGCTCAATATCAACTGTATATATCCGATTGCGCCAAGGGCATGGGTCTGGCTTTGCTATGGATTGGCATTATGTATTTCGCGCATGCGCAATCTGTGCAAACTCTTTTACCATTAGGAAATTACATATGAACAAGAGCTACCAACTTGTCTGGAATGCATCGCTAGGTGTGGCGCAGGCTGTATCCGAAGTGTCATTGCTGAGGTCTGCAGCGATGCTGTTCTCGGTATCGCTGTGCGCACCTGCGTTGGCGGACACAGTGATCGACAACGGGGCCACCGAGACGGTTCCAGGTACGCATGCGAGCCCATGGATAAACACCGGAGCACTCTATGTCGGCCAATCGGGAACTGGCACGCTGACGATCTTAAATACGGGCACCGTTCAATCGGGGACCGTCTCTGGTGGATCCTCTGGGTCCGTCCTTGGCTTTGACGCTGGCAGCAATGGCACGATCAACGTCGATGGTGGCGCTTGGTACGATGGTGTGGATGTCACGAATACCGCCCTCACTGGCGGGACTACCGCAGTGGGCGGTGGTGGTGACGGTGCGCTAAACATCAGCGGGGGCGGCAAGGTCGGCCTGGTGTTTCTCAATATCGGCCAGAACACCGGTGGCACCGGGAGCGTGGTGGTAGACGGCGCTGGTTCGCAGTTGCTGGCCACGACGCAAACGGGCTCCGGGATCACGGTCGGGACCAACGGTATCGGGTCACTCACCATCAGTCATGGCGCTCAGGTTATCAGCAACAGTGGCTCTACCGTTGGTTATGGTCAAGGCAGCACCGGTACAGTGGACATCTCCGGGCCGGGCTCGAAATGGACAATCACCAATGGTCAGCTCACTGTTGGAGGCCAAGGGACCGGTTCTCTTAATATTAGCAACGGTGGTGTCCTGCAAAGCGAAGGTGGCCAGGTTGTGTCGTCGAGTACGGGTATTGGCACGGCGTCTGTGAGCGGCGTAGGGTCGATCTGGGACACGGGAACTACAAGTCAGTTGCTTATCGGTTACACCGATCCTGGAGGCGCAGGCGTAGGCACGCTGGAGATCGCCAACCAAGGCTTGGTGAAGGCAGCTGCAGGCGTGGAAGTCGGGGGCGGCGCGGGTACCTCCCTGGCTATTGGCGCCAAGGAGGGAGCGGCCGCGGTTGCCCCTGGAACGCTTGTCGCGCCTTCGTTGTTCTTGACTGACAGCACCAGTAGCCTTGTCTTCAATCACACGGATACAACGGGCAATTATCAGTTTTCTCCGACCATCAGCGGCACTGGCACCGTGACTTCACTGAGCGGTACTACCGTACTCAACGGCGTCAATACATTGTTCACCGGCGGCACGGCGATCAAGGGCGGCACTCTGATCGTGGGCGATGCCACCCATCCTGCCGCCACGCTGAATGCCAAGGGTGCGGGTGATGTGACAATCGCCAGCGGCGGTACGCTGTCAGGCTTGGGCACGGTGAGCGGTAAGGTAGTAAACGACGGCACAGTGAGTGCTCTCAACGCGTTGGCAGGCAATAGCGCCTCGCCAGTGAGCAACTTTACGCTTGCCAGCGGCCTCGTTAACAACGGCACAGTGAACCTGGCGGGTGGCAGCGTGGGCAACACGCTGACGATCAAGGGCGACTACGTTGGCAACAACGGTACAGTCGTTCTGAATACGGTAAAAAGCGACGATAGTTCGCCGACTGATCGCCTGGTGCTGGACGGCGGCCGTGCTTCGGGCAACACATCGCTGGTGATCAAACATGCCGGCGGTAACGGGGCGCAGACCGACAAAGGAATCATGGTTGTGGACACAAGGAACGGCGCCACCACCGATCCGAATGCCTTCAGCCTGTCGAGCAGCTCGGACGGGTATCGTCAGGGTAATGGCACCCTCGCAGCCGGCCCTTACGACTACAGCCTTATGCGAGGCGGCAACGGCGGCACGAGCGATTCCTGGTATCTGGTCTCGTCGGGCGCGACGTGCGCCACGAATGCCTTGTTGTGTCCGCCAACTCCAACTCCCGCTCCGATTCCGCAGCAGCAGTTGAGGCCAGAAGTGGGCTCGTATCTGAACAATAAACTCGCCGCTTCGACCATGCTGTTCCATACGTTGCATGAACGCCAGGGCCAGGCACCGGGCATGGAAGGCAAGGATCTGAACACATCCTCGGACGAGAACACTTGGATACGTGTAGTGGGCAAGACCAGCGAGCGAACTGGCGCCGGCACTATGGACATTTCCGATACCAGCTATCTGATTCATGCAGGCGGTGACTTGGCTCAATTCCAGGTTGGCGAAGAGGGCAGCATCCGTGTCGGTGCAATGGTTGCTTATGGCAGCTCCAGAAGTCAGGCGGACAACGGGCGCATTAGTTCGCGTGGCTCGGTGGCCGGCTACAGTGCAGGTGTGTACGGCACGTGGTATGGCCATCGTGACATCCTGTCCGGACCGTATGTGGACAGCTGGCTGATGTACGGCAGGTTCGACAATAAGGTCAGCGGTCAGGGCCTGCCGACGGAGCGCTACAAGTCCAGCAACTTCCCGGCGTCGCTTGAAGCCGGCTACTCGTTCCCGATCTACGAGGCGGGGAACACCCGGATGTTCATCGAGCCACAAGGGCAGGTCATCGTTTCGAGGTACCAGGCGGGGAACCACGCGGAGCGCAATGGCACGGTTGTGTCGGACCAGGCCAGCGTCGACGTGACAACGCGTCTTGGTGTGCGGGTGCACGGTAATGTCGACAGCGATAGTGGTATGAAGCAGATGCGTCCGTTCGTCGAGGTGAACTGGTGGCATGGTCCCGCTTCTCAGAACCTCGCGTTTGACGGTATTAAAGTCAGCGATGGCTTGTCGGCCAACCGGTTCGAGGGCAAGGTCGGCCTGCAAGGCAATGTCAGCAAGGCTGTTAGCGTATGGGGCTCGCTCGGTTTCGAGACGGGCACGCACGACTACACCGCGGGTGAGGCGCAACTGGGTGTGAAGTACTCCATGTAAGCCTTGGGGCCGCATACGCCGGTTTGATTCCGACCTCGGCCTCCACTCTTGAAAACCCGTAGATCAATGATCTACGGGTTTTTTTGCCTGTTGGAAAGTCACACACCCCGCAATTTTCAGGGAGGTCCGTACCTGAACGCTGCGGCGTGATTCATTGAAGTTGGGATTGGTCTACGCTTAACGCTCTACACAGAGGCTTGCGTCATGAGCGAAGATCGAGTGGTTGCGCTTGAGATAGCGCTAAGAACGGTAATGGCGGTGGCTTGCCGGCAAGGCTTGGAAACCGACGAACTGTGCAGGAAGTCAATTGGCGCAATTGTTGGCGATCCCCGATTTAATTGGGTAAAGGCCGATCATGCCCAAGACGCCATTGCCGAGATTGAGATGGCTCAAGCTGCGATTGCACACCTGTGTCTACCCTCTGCGTAGTCGGTGAAGGGCAGGTCAGGTGGTCATCCGCTCACCCATTTTCAAGGCTTGATACCGTTGGTGAATCATAGGGGCGCCCCGAGCAAATCACGAAAGCGGAGCACTCTTTCGATTTGACCGTGGCCGGTGATGCAAGCGTGGACCTTGTGTGTTCGCACCCCCTCGACATCGCGACGATAAAAATGGTGTCCCGTCGACAGATTGTTTCCCTGTGCGTACCCGAGTCCACGCATGCAGGGTATCTACTTCCAGTCAGGTCCTGTCTGTACAGAGAGGAGAGCACGATGAGCAACGAACAGATAGCACCGGAGACGAAAGGTGTTGCGGTCAAGCTACTGACAACGGTTGACCTCGGCCCCGAGATCGAGGGCATGGCAGGGCGCCAACTCAGGATGCGTATGGTAACCATCGAGCCTGGAGGTGTCTTTGGGCCGATTCACACTCATAAAGACAGACCCGGCACCGTCTACATATTGCAAGGAACGATCACGGATCATCGAAATGGAGTCGCCACGGACTATGGGCCAGGAGTGGGCTGGCCCGAGGACAGGAACACCACTCACTGGCTTGAGAACAGAGGAATGATTCCGGCGGTGGAGATCTCGGTCGATATTGTCAGGCAAGAGTAAGTTCAGTCCCGACCTCCAACACCGTCGGGCCTGACACACGGCCCAACCGGACATGCTTCAGTTGGTTTCGTCTCCTTGCATCAGCGGGGGCCTGGCGTTCATGGCTGTTTGGGTGGCTGGGTAGTGGAGAATATGTAGCGCGCGAAGCGCCATTGGCCATCGGCCTCTCGATGCAGCACGAACATTTCCTGATTGCCCTCGGGCCTGGCTGGCTGGTTGCTGTTCAACATCGTGACCGTTCCATTGGACCGCGTACGGGCAAATGCCCAATCCGGTGATAGCAGTCGGATTTCATCGATTGTGAAGCGCACATCGAGTTTGATCGTGTCGAACACCCGACGATAGGCCGCTTGAACAGCGCTGCGGCCCACGGCCGGGAGGCTGTTCTGCGGCATGAACACCGCATCGTCCGTGTACATGCTCATCACCCGTTCGAGGTCGCAGGTGTTGAGTGCGGCTTGATAGCGGTTGAGTTGCTCGGTGATTGCCGCATTCACCTCGGTGTTGGCGGCGGGTTTTGCGGCCATCACCGTTGCGGGCAGGAGTAGGGTGCTGAACGTCAGCGCAATCAATGCAGTTCTCATGGCGCAGCTCCTTGATCTCACAGCAGGACGACAAGTTTGCCGAGTGCGCGGTCGCTTTCCATTAAGCGATGCGCCTTGGGAACTTCATCAAAGGCAAAGGTCTGGCTGCGGATGGAAGGTATCGACCCGGCTGCGACTTCCTTTGCCAGCCACGGCAGTGGTGTGCCCTGCAAGGGTAGCGCCGGTGTTCCGAACAAACCGCTGGGGAAGAAATTCAGGCGTATCCCTGCAGGCAGGTCCTGCATCAAGTGAAACTGCTCCAGTACCGGCGGTCCGCCCAGCAGGCCAATAACGCTCACCGCACCGAACGGTCGCAGGGTCTTGATCGTGTCGCGCAGCGTGGCGGTGCCGATAATCTCAAGGGCGGCATCCACGCCGTGATGGGTGATATCGCGCACACGCTGAGCAATGTCACCGTTGTCGATAATCACCTCATCAGCTCCCATCTCGCGCAGGCGTTGGCTATTGGCAGCCGTGCGCGTTGTGGCGATCACGGTTAATCCGCGGGCCTTGGCATATGTGATGGCGGCCAGGCCAACCGATGTGGTAGCACCGCGCACCAGCAATGTTTGACCTGCCTGAATCGCCAGGCTCTTGTCCAGCGCCCCCCAAACGGTGAGGTAGGCTTGCGGCAGCGCGGCAAGCTCTTCCCATGACAGGGAAGTACCGTCCAGCGAGACCACGTTGCTGCGCAGAACCGTCACCTGCTCGGCATAGCTGCCGTTGCGGATGAACTGCATACCGCCCATGGCCGTCGCCACGCGCTGACCTGGGCGAAAGACCCCGGCGGGGTCGTGGATGACTTCGCCCACGGCTTCGATACCAGGTACCCGTGGTGCGGTGATCTCGCCCATTTTTCCGGCACGCAGGTAAGTCTCTGCGCGGTTGAGGCCAAACGCCCGAACGTGGATCTGCACTTCGTCCGATGTCGGTTCAAGTGACGGGATATCTCGCAGCTGCAGGACTTGCGGGCCACCCGGTTGTTCAATGACATAAGCTTTCATGGTTGTTTCCTCAGGCACGTGGTTGCTTGAACCGTTGGTGATCAAGCTGATGTGTGCACTATCTGCCGCTCGTATCTGGAAGAAAATAAGCATCGGGGATAGGCTTCATCTCAAATATGAGAGGGCTGCCCCCGTGGACTTGAACGCTATTCGGATGTTTGTAAGCGTGGCGCAGGCCGGTAGCCTGTCGGCCGCGGCCGAACGCCTGAGCATTCCGCTACCGACACTGAGCCGCCGCATTCGTGAGCTAGAGCAGCAGTTGAAGGTGCAATTGCTTGAGCGTTCAGTACGCGGCACCAAGCTCACCGACTCGGGCGCACGACTGTACGAACACGCCAGCCGTGGCATTGAAGCGCTGCTTGAGGGCCAGCAGGCCGTGGTCAGTGATCAGGCGCAATTAAAGGGGTGTTTACGGCTGTCATTGCCACCGTCGTTTGAGCCGTGGTGGGACGTGTTGTCTGCCTTTCAGGACCGATACCCGCAGATTCAGCTCAGTGTCTACACCACTGAACGACGCATCGATCTCATCGAAGACGGCGTCGATGTGGTGCTGCGCGTGGGCATGATCGAGCACGAGACCATGATCGCGCGCCATATGCTGACGTATCGTCACATCCTCGTCGCCAGCCCGAGGCTGATTGAGCGGTTGGGTGTACCCGATACCGTGGAGGCCCTGCACGATTATCCCTGCGCGACCTGGAGCAAGGGCACCGATGCAACATGGCTTTTGGGAGGGCAGGTCTTCAAACCAGAGGCCAAACTGTCCACTAACGACTACGCGCACTTGCGCAGTCGTGCGTTGGCGGGTGATGTGGTCACCGAACTCCCCCCCTTTCTGGCAGCAAAGGCCATCCGGGATGGAGGGTTACTGGTGCTGCTTCCCGAACATCCGCTACCCGAACAACAGATCAACCTGCTCTATCCATCGCATCGCCATCCGTCCGCCATTGTCCGGGCATATCTGGATTTCGCGCAGGAGTACCTGGGGTTTCTTGCCGAGGTATCGATTGCCTCGCGGTAAGAGGCGGGCCAGCCGACAATTGTCAGGCTCAGTGTCTCGGTGGTTTGATGCAGGGGCGATACGAAGCCGGTGTGTGCTCGTCCGCATCGGGGAGTCGTCTGGCCGGGTGCGACGCCGGTATTCACGGCTGGAGTTGAAGCCACGACATCCAGGAGACAAGGGCAGCCTTGCAAATAGAAATGCAAGCTCGGGGGGCAGGGATGAATATTGACTGGAGTTTTTTTGGCATCGAACAGGGCTCATCCGTTGATGCCGATACGATTGTCCAGGTAGAGACACTATTGAAGGTCAAGTTTCCGGAGTCCTATCTGGATTTGGTCATCTATGCCGATGAAGCGTCTCCAGAGGCAGCTTCATTTGTATATGGCGACACCGGAACCTGCATCAGCGAGTTCTTTTCGTTCTCTCCTGATGTAAGGCCGTACACCGTGTCATGGTACTCAAGGGCAGGTGGAGTGCCGGGGCTTCCCGTGAGATTGGTGCCCATTGCACGGGATGCAGGTGGTTGTCTGATCTGCCTGAACTTTGATGTGCACCCTGTTGCTGTTGAGGCATTTGATCCGGGTTCGAAGAGTTCCTGCTTTATTGCCAGTCACTTTGATGACTTCGTTGGCTTGTGGGGAGCGTAGGCCGGTTGGTTGCAATCGTTGGAGGCGACACCCGGCACCCGCATCAAATGTTGCTAACGTTATCCTTGCGCCGGTTGCCTTGAGCCAAGTCCTGTCTTGTGGTGCATGAAGTCGTTGGCTCCCTATCCAGCCCTGCGCTATCGCAGAGTGCCAAGCCCTTTCGGAGGTGGTCATGAACAGGTTGTCGTCCATGAGTCTGTGCATCGTATTGTCGGTTCCCCTTACCCCGGCGTGGGCTGAAACGGTTGTTCCCATGAAGGGGCAGAGTTCGCAACAAATCCAGCAGGACATCAACGACTGCCATAACGTGGCAGCCAGTCAGAGTGCCTCGACGACGCCCCCTCCCGTCGGGGGAAGATTGCGCGGCGCCGCTGTCGGGGCCGCCGCCGGGGCGGCTGGGGCGCAGGTGCGTGGACGTCAGCATGACGAGATTTATGATCGCGTCGACGATGATGTAAAGCAGGACTACCGCCAGAATCGCGCAAAGGAAACAGCGGCGGCCGGGGCGGTAGTGGGCGGTGCGCGTCAGCGTCAGGAACGCCGGGCGCAGCAGAAAACCACTGCCTCGACCAGCTCAACGGCTTACACCAGTTGCCTTCAGGGCAAGGGTTATCAGATTACACCTTGAGCCTCAGTGGTCGGGTTGCCTGGCACTGTCACGTTGTCGGCGCTGATCGAGCAGGTTGACCATCAGGCACGCATAAAGCGTCACGGCGATAAACAGGCCCATACGCACAGCGAAGGCGGTGTAGACATCCTTGCCCGCCAGGCTGTCCTGAACCGACTGGCCCAACAGGATAATCATCGTGAGCAGGCTGTTGAGCCAAAATCCCGGGCTTTGCCGGGTCGGGCTCAGAGCATACAGCTTGCGTGCCAGCATCAAGCCGAACAGCAGCATCCACAGAAAGAACATCCAGAGGTGCACAAACAGGCTCAGGGCGCACCAGAACAGAATGGCCAGCAGGCCGCCCAGCAACGTCGAGCCGAGGAGTTCGCGCCCGGCGTTGCGAGCGGTCGTTGTGGAGCTTTGTTGACCCAGGCTGACAGCTTTCAAGATGATGGGTAAGTAACTGGCCGGGTCGATCAGCGCTAACAGAAATGTCGGCAACACGATCAGGGTTGCACGCAGCGCCACTCTGGCGATGTCGTCGGCCGCCAGGGTCGGGGCTGCCGGTGGTGTCGGTGCATTGCCGGGTTCGGGAAACAGCCAATGACTGCAGCCCACGGTAATGACGGCCAGAAGCAATCCTTTGACGAGCGCGTCAATGACCATGACCGCGAGGCCGAAATCAGCGATACCGGCCGACGGAATCATGGTCAGGCCAATCACCAGGAAGGTCACGATCAGGTTGTTGCCGCCGCGCAGCCCCATACGGAACGCCAGGAACAGACCGGTGCCAATCAGCAATACGCCGCTGACAGGGTAGTAACGCAGGAGGGGAATCAGTAAAAGGCCGGCGCCCGTGGTCAACATGGCGACCAGTGCGAGGGCCACGCCGGCCTTGAAGGGCATCGGGCGATTGAGCGTAGCCAGGAGTAACACCGCAAGCACCGGCGCGAGAAAGGGGATTGGCAACCCCAGGCCGAAGCTTGTGGCCAGACACAGCGCCGTGCCTGTGGCCAGACGCATCGCACGCTGCCCCCCAGGCACGCGCTTAGTAGGCATAGGACAGCCAGCTCATCAGCCGCAAGAACAAGCGACTCACCGGGTTAAGCGGATTGCCTTGGGTGGGGAAGGCCATGACTTCAGCCTGGCCGCCGGCGCGGATGGCACGGCCGTCACGTAGCATGTTCAAAGACTCTGCGGAAAACTCGACAATCACCGGGAATCGCTGTGCTGGCCGCAGCCAGTCGCGGCTGTTCTGAATGCTCGGCAGGGTGCCGGGTGCTGTTGTCGGGCCCACGCTGACCCCGTAGCCGACACTGCGGACACGTCCCTCGAACACTGTGCCGGGTAGCGCGTCCAGTACGATGGCAACCGGTGTGTCGGGCTTGACCAGGCCCAGGTTGTTCTCGGTCATGTCTGCGCTGATCCACACATCGTGGATGGCAATCAGCGTCATCACCGGGTTGCCGGCAGCGGCAAATTGACCAACGTCGGTGCGCAGGTCCGTGATCAGGCCCGCCGAGCGTGCACCTGTGCGGGTGTTGGCCAGGTCCAGTTCGGCTTTTGACAGCGCCGTCGCGGCGCTACGCAGCAGGGCATTTTCTTCCTCGCTGCCGCCTTCCTGTTCGCGGGCCCGCTGAACTTCGGCGCGAGCAGCGGCTACCTGGCTGACCGCTTGTTCGCGATTGGCGCGAGACACTTCGAGCAGGCGCACGGAAATGGTTCCCGGGTCCTGGCGGTACAAGCCTTCAAGTCGCTGATTATCTTGCCGGGCCTTGAGTTCATTGGCCTGGGCGGCCCGCAAGGAGGCTTGCGCCGACATAATGCCCGCGGTGCTGGCGCCAATCTGTCGGCGTGTTGACTCAAGGTCCGCGCGCGCACGATCAACGGCGATTTGATACGGCTGCGGGTCTACCTCGAACAAGATGTCGCCAGCCTTGATGTCCTGATTGTTGCGCACATTCACGCGGGTTACCCGCCCCGCCACTTCGCTGGCCACCGGAATCACAAAGGCGCCCACCCGGGCCTGTTGCGTGTAGGGTGTAAAGCGGTCAGCCAGCAAGTACCAGATCAGGCTGAAGAGAACGAGCAGAAGCACCCACTTGAGCCCTTTTCTTGAAGGGTCGGAGGCTGGTTCCGGCGCTTTGGGGGCAGGCGCTTCCTGGGAGGGTTCATTCATCGACGGTTACCCCGTGCGGCGTGGGAAAGGCCGGCTGTGCAGCTGCGGGCTCTTTCAGCAGGTCACCCCAGTCAGTGCGTTTTTCCATCACTTGGCGGGTGGCTTGATCGACAGTGGGTTGCGCGCTGTACCAGCCGCCTCCCAACGCCTTGTAAAGGGCAATCAGATTGCTCACGGCATTGCTCCGGCTGATCAGGTAGTTGTCTTGTTGTTCAAGCAATGCACGCTGGGCATCCAGCACCCGCTGAAAATCTGAGTAGCCTTCACGGTACTGAGCGCTGGCCAGCACCAGCGAGCGCCTGGCGGCGATTTCGCCTTCGCGCAGGATGCGCTCGCGCTCCAGAGATCGGCTCAGGCCGCTGGCGGCATCGTCGGCCTCGCGTGCTGCCTGGCGGACTTTGTCGCGATAGGCTTCGATCAACTGTTGCAACCGCGCATCCTGCACGCGCACGTTGTTGCTGATCTGACCGTGGTCGAACAGGTTCCAGCGCAGGCTGGGGCCGCCGATCAGGTCCAGGCTATTTGAGGTTCCACCCAGTGAATTGGCCGACCAGACAATGCTCCCGAACAAGGTCAGCGACGGATAGAAATCGCTTTTGGCCACACCGATCAGCGCCGACTGGGCGGCGACATTCAGCTCTGCTGCGCGTACATCGGGCCGACGCAGCAGCAGGTTGGCCGGGACGTCTTGCAACACGGCGCGGTCGATCAGCGGGATCAATCCTTCACTTTCCACCCGATGCGGCAATGCGCCGGGCGGTTGCCCGATCAGCACGGCCAGTGCATTGCGGGTGCGCTGCACCTGGTCTTCGAGGTCGGGAATGCTGCTTAGGGTGCCCAGGTACTGGGTCTTGGCCTGTTGCAAATCGAGTTCGGCATTTTGGCCGCTCTTGAACAGCTTTTCGGTGATCTCAAAGTTGCGCCTTTGCTGCCGGGCGTTTTCCCGAGCAACGCGCAATCGTGCTTCAGTGGTGCGCAGGGAGAAGTAGGTTTGCGCCACTTGGGCGCGCAGCAGTACGCGTGCATCTTCATAGTTGGCCTGAGCGGCGAAGTAGCTGGCATCGGACGATTCGATGGCACGGCTGAAGCGTCCCCAGAAGTCCAGCTCCCAGCCGATGTCGAACCCGGCACTGTACTGCCAGAAGCGGCTGTCCTGAGGGTTGCTCCCGCTGGATTGGCTGCGGTGTGTGTACAGGCTCTCGGCGCTGGCTTGTTGCAACTGCGGGTATCGCCCGCTCTGGGCAATGCCCAGTTGCGCGCGGGCTTCCATCACACGCAGGCCCATGATTTTCAGGTTGGCGTTGTGTGCATCCGATTCGGCAATCAGGGCGTCGAGGACCGGGTCGGCGAAGACCTGCCACCACTGACGGATATCCGGACTCAGCCCCTGTTGGCTGGACTGCTCAAGTGCGGGGCTCTCCCAGAGCTTGATCCACGCTTCGCCGGGCGGTTGAAAGTCCGGCCCCACGCGCATGCAACCGCCAAGGCCCAGTGCCCCAAGCAGGAGCAGTTGGCCCGACCGAGTCAGCAGGGCGGCGCTTGAATGCATTGCATCTTTTCCAGCCAAGAAAGATCACTGGAGCATAGCCGTTGGAACCGGAGGCGGTTTGCTGGGCGGGTCCAGCGATTGCACAGTGGATTTGCAGGGGGGGCGGAATGTGGAGGATCACGCTGCGTGGCAACTGCTACGCTTTTTAAGCGCCATCAAACCAGCCGTAATTTCGACAAAGGTACGATGATCATGAATACCACCCCCGGTATTGTTGAACCCCATTCGGCCGGCTGGCGTTTCAAGCTGGGTATCGCGATGCTCTGCCTGATTCCGCTCTCCTGGCTGATGGTGCCTATCGCGGCGGCCGCCGACGTGCCCGGCCAGAAAGTCGCGGCGCTGACCGGGATTTTGTTTATCAGCAACAAGATCTTGTTGATCTTGGTCATCGCGATCATGGGCAAGTC
Organism: Pseudomonas purpurea; assembly: GCF_039908635.1. Taxonomy (NCBI): domain Bacteria; kingdom Pseudomonadati; phylum Pseudomonadota; class Gammaproteobacteria; order Pseudomonadales; family Pseudomonadaceae; genus Pseudomonas; species Pseudomonas purpurea. Next base: position 3,273,529 of record NZ_CP150918.1, on the reverse strand, counting down.
AGGCTTTCAGCAGTTGAAGCGCAGCCTGTTCGGTTACATGTCCGCACTTGTGCCGACGGCAGAGTTCGAAGTAGGGCCCACGCGTCACAGAATTGGCCTCGTGATGTTCTGCCTGCCGTTGATCTCGTCATTTCTTGAACCTTACGTCGACAGCATCTGGCCAGGGCTGCGGCCGAACCTCTGGCAAGCCCAGTTCCTTGGCGACGCGATGCTGGTCGGTAGTTTTTTCGTATTGGGGGGGAATTTCTGGGAGAAGGTCCGCGCGTTGTTTATCCGCACTGCACGTGTTGTTACCACCCGTGAAGTGTGAGTAAAAGAACGCAGGCTTTGATACTCACTTGAGGGGGCCGCTCACCTCGCCGGTGGCGGGAGCATGCTGTTATTCAGGGGCTCAGGCTTTAAGCTGTATCAACGCCCCGAATCATCGCCTCAACGAAAGGACTCTCCATGCCCACTGCAACATCGCCGGACTTCACCCGACTCCCGGAGCACGCCATTGCCTTCCCTGAGGCCAGTGACGTGTTTGTCGCCGATCAACAAGAGCTTGCCCAGCACATGCTTGCGCTGTTGTCGATCGACGCCAGCAGCATCAATCCGCAATGGTCTGGCCGCTTGCACCTGCTCAGTCCCGTGGAGCCCTATGAGGGGTTGGTAGGTGACTTGACTGAAAACATGGGTTTTGACGGGGAACTGCTCAAGACCAACTGGATCGGTTTCAAGTTAGAGAGTGGCCGCTACCGTCTGTGCGGTGATCCGCGCTATTTCTTTCTGCATCCCGATAACAAAGACCTGCCTGAAGTCCACCCCGGAGTGCGTGACGAGTTGCAGCAGCACTACCTCACCGAACACGCCGCCTATCAGGAAGCTCGCCGAAGCTACCGCGAGCGTGGCTACCTGACCTGGTCTGCGCAGGGTGGAAAGCGCTATACGTTCTTCGATGAGTTGGGAGGTGAAGCTCAAGGCTTCGCCAATTGGGTCGAGACCGTCAAGTTCCCGATGGACATCATCCCGGCCGATGACCATAGCGGTGACTACAGTGTCTGGCCACTCAGCCCCGCCAAGCGACGCTTTCAGCATGTCCTCAGCGTCCCGGCTGTGCACTACGGTATTAGCGGGGCCGATATGATCGTGATGTTCTACGAGCCTGTCGATGGCCTAGTGTTGTTCACCTTCGACTGGACCTGATCCGTCGGCAACCGCTCTCTAATTGGACAGCGGTATGACCAGGGATAGCCAGGTGTTCCAGCCTTCCGGACGATTCTTCGCATCAAACTCGTAATAGCCCTTGAGGTTGGTGTACCAGAGGTCTTTTCCGACTTTGAAGAAGTGTCCGGCCTGAGGTCCGACAGCGCTGACCCGCGATTTGAAGTCGCCAAGCGTGGCACCGCTGCCGCTGTCGCCCGTCACTTGATGGTAGACATAACCGACAAGGCCCAGATGGGTCTGATCGGTGATGAAGTGCGAGGCGCTCAAGTCCAGGTGAGCGTCTATGCCATTTTTATAGTCAGTGTCCGGATTTTCCCAGTTATAGGTCATGCCCGCGACAGCGGAAAATTCGTTCGTCTTGTCAAAGTAGGTATAGCCACCTCCGGCATCCAGAGACGCGTGACCGAGCCCAATGTTCACCAGGCGATCAGGGTCGTAAGCGCCAACCGGAAGATTGCCCATGCTATAGGCCATGAAGTTGTGAACCCCGTGGTTCCACTTCAATGTGCCCATCAGGTAGACGTCGCTGCCGCCTTTCAGGCTGTCGTCTGTCCCTCCGGAAAATGTTCTGCCGCGCGGCCCGGTCAACGCCGCATCGATACTGGCGTGCGAGCGCCCAACCGCGGCGACCATCGAGATCGCAGCCTGGGCACCCAGCAAAGGTTCAGTAAAGGTATAAGTGGGGCTGGCGAACAGCAGGTCGGCTTTTGCATCCAGGCCAAAGGTGGTCCGTCCCCCGCGTGGTACCGGTTTGTTCCCGCCATCGCTGGCACTGACGTGGTAATACACCAGCGGCATGCTCCAACCGGGTTCCGTCGGTGCTGCCGCCAGCGTACCGAACTGGCCTGGCAGCCAGAAACTGATGCCGCCGTCATCTGCTTGCGCGGCGATGGCGGGCAACAAAACCATGAGGCCGCAAAGGTTTCTTATTCTTGTCATGGGTGCCTCATTACTTGAGGAAATGAGAAGTGGCAGTGGATCGTATAGTAGCTCCAGCTCAAGAATTCATTGTAAGCGTGCAACTTTTTTTGCAGCGCTTACGTACTCAAGACAGAATCAGGTGCTTCGTATGGTTGCGGAACACTCCATTAACCGGGTTCACGAATGGCTGCCCCGGACAGTGGCCAAACAGTTCACCGACATCCAGCATGTGTAAGGTTTACAGAGAAAATGCCCATCGAATTATCCGAAACAATACGTCCACTGTTCTTGGCGGCGGGTTGGCCCAGAGCAAACAGTCGGCCCCTGCCGGACTTCGTACCCGCCGACCATCCGGCCGCCGCGCTGCTCAGGGAGTTTGACGGGCTGCACGTACTCAGCTCCGGTGCGGGTGAAGATTTCGCCAGGGGGGACATTGCTTTTGGCACGGATTTGAACCTTGCAGACGATGTCGATTTTTTTGCCTGGCAACAACGCCTGTCCACTACGCTCATCGGCATTGCCGAGACACGCCTGGGGTACGGCACGCTGCTCATTGATTCTGAAGGCGCTTGCTATCACATGAACTGCATATCCGACGCTTTTACACTGATAGACACTTCGTTCAGTGTCGCCGTTGAAAACATCCTGCTGGGTCGCAGAGGGAACGAGAAACACCTCTGATCCGCGCATTAGCCAAGCCTTTGCTGTTTATCTCCCTCGCGGAGGGCAGCGTTTCGGCTTCATTGTTCGTTCCTCAGTCTTAGCTAAGTTTGCGTGCGTAGCCTCTCCCTTGCGCGAACTGCAGCGCTGTTATGGAGAGGTCACATGAAGTCGCTGACAAAAGCCGATTGGCTGAACAAAGTTCCCGAGGTGACGCTGTCATTCTGGGTCATCAAAATCATGTCCACCACGGTGGGTGAAACAGGTGCCGACTTTCTCGCTGTCGATGCCGGCCTGGGGCAGGGGGTGACAAGCCTTGGCATGGCAGCCCTGCTGGCGATTGCATTGTTCGGCCAGTTTCGCACCCGTGCGTATACGCCTTGGATTTACTGGCTGACCGTGGTGCTGGTCAGCGTGGTGGGAACGCAGATCACGGATTTGCTCACCGATAAGCTGGGCGTCAGCCTGTACGCCAGTACGGCGGTGTTTTCCATCTTGCTGGCGATCAATTTCATGATCTGGTATGCGGCGGAGCGCAACCTGTCCATCAATGAAATCGTCACACCGCGCCGAGAGTGGTTTTACTGGACCACGGTGCTTTGCACTTTTGCCCTGGGTACGGCGGCGGGTGATCTGGCCACCGAAGCGCTGGGCCTTGGCTTTACCTGGGGCGCTGTGATTTTTGGTGGGCTGATCGCTGCAACGTTCATCGCCTGGCGCATGGGAGCCAATGTCGTTCTGACCTTCTGGATCGCTTACATACTGACGCGTCCTTTCGGCGCCTCCCTGGGCGACCTGCTGACTCAAGCCAAGACCTATGGCGGCCTCGGCATGGGCGCGACCTGGACCAGCGCCATCTTCCTGACCGTCATTGTCATTCTGGTAGTTGTCGCGCAGTTCAGCGTCGGCACTCGCAAACTCGTTACTCAATAACGCATTCAAAAGCCAATCGGGGATTCATCATGGCCCACGTTCAAGCTGTCATTCGTAAAGCCGCTATTCTGTCAGCCATTGCTTTGTTGAGCTTGGCTGCCGGGTGTTCCAAACCTGCCGACGCTCCGAAAGCGGGTGCCGTGTCGGGCGCGGCGAGCGTTCAGGCCGCAGGCTCGGTTTCCAAGCTGGGAGATCTGTCGACGTTCCAGGGGATTGCTGTAGAGGTTGCAGCTCTTGTCGACAAGAACGACTTGCCGGGTGCGAAAACCCGGATCAAGGACCTTGAGTTGTCCTGGGACAGCGCCGAGGCGGGTATCAAGCCTCGGGCGGCGAGCGACTGGCATGTGCTGGACAAGGCCATCGACCGTGCGCTCGAGGCCTTGCGTGCCAGCAGTCCGACACTGAGCGAATGCAAGGCCTCGATGGATGACCTGCTGAAAACCTTCCGGTCCATGCAATCAATCAAATGACGATAAGGCACGTAGTGCGCCTGTCTGAAGATGGATAAACCACTTCGTGAACGCTTGAGCAGGTGATTCAATGCCGGCATGACATTCGTGGCAACAGTGCGTCAATCGAGTGTCGTGTCTCATTCATCACCGGAGAGGGACATGCGGATATTGCTGGTTGAAGATGACCCCATGATCGGAGATGCGATCCAGGGCGCATTGATGGATGCCGGTTACGCCGCCGACTGGGTTCGTAATGGCCTGACCGCCTTGGCGACGTTGGAGACTCAGCATTACGACCTGGTGCTGCTCGATCTCGGCTTGCCGGGCAAGGATGGGCTGGATGTGCTCAACAGCATTCGTGCCGGCAACAACCCCGTGCCGCTGCTGATTATTACCGCCCGGGACAGCCTTGATGACCGGCTGCGTGGTCTCGATGGCGGCGCCGATGATTACGTCCTGAAGCCCTTTGAGATGGCGGAACTGCTTGCCCGCATGCGCGCCGTTCTGCGGCGAAAAGGTGGTAGCGCGTTGCCCATCCTCAGCAACAATGTGGTCTCGCTCGACCCCACCTCGAAAGAAGCCTCGACGCAGGAGAACCCGGCCGTTCAACTGTCCAATCGCGAGTTTGCCTTGCTGCAGGCGCTGTTGATCAGGCCTGGCGCCATTCTCTCGCGTAGTGATCTTGAAGACCGTATTTATGGCTGGGGCAATGAAGTGGAAAGCAATGCGGTGGAGTTTTTGATCCATGCGCTGCGGCGCAAGTTGGGTAGCCATGTCATCAAAAACGTGAGGGGAGTGGGATGGATGGTTTCAAAAAACGGCTGAGTGAGTCGGTACAGCTCAGGCTGTCTGTTTCCCTGTCGCTGGCCATTCTGCTCGTTGCCATTGTGGCGGGTATATTCGCGTTTGTGTCCGCGTTCGATGAAGCCCACGAGATGCAGGACAATACCTTGCGTCAGGTGGCGGTTCTCTTTGATCGGCAGCAAATGACGCTGGGCCTATCCCCAGAACAACGTCGGTATCGAGGGAGACGATGAAGAGTCCAGGGTCATTGTTCAGTACTTGGCCGATGGTAAACATGCGCCGGGAAACGGGGATGCCCGGTCACCGTTGCCGCTTCCGGTAATGTTGGCTGATGGTTTGTTCACCCTGGATGTGGGCGGCGAACCGTTTCGTGTTTTGGTCAGGACCACGACACAGGGTGAGCGCATCGCGGTCGCGCAGGAAATCGATGCTCGAGACAAAGACGCCCGAGAGAGCGCGTGGCGCGGCCTCCTGCCGTTTCTAATCCTGTTTCCCGTGTTATTGCTGGTGGTTGCCGACTTGGTGCGCAAGCTGTTCCGGCCGATCGCGGTGCTGGCCTCTGAAATTGACCAGCGCAACCAACAGGAACTGCATCCTATCGATGAGCGTCATCTGCCCACCGAGATCCGTTCTTTCGTGCTGGCCATCAACCGATTGCTCGGCCGTGTCGAGCAGTCGATGGAAACACAGCGCCGGTTTGTTGCCGATGCTGCCCACGAACTTCGGTCGCCTTTGACCGCGTTATCCCTGCAAGCTGAGCGCCTGTCTGCTGCCGAGATGTCGCCCGTGGCGCGTGAGCGTCTGTTGCCGTTGTGTCGAGGGATTGAGCGCGGCAAGAATCTGATTGATCAGTTGTTGATGTTGGCCACTGCGCAATCAGCCGAGAATCTAGCGACTTCGCCGGTCTCCGTGCGTGACGTTTATCGTCGTGTGCTGGAGGACCTGTTGCCCCTGGCAGAGGTCAAGCACATCGACATCGGGGTTGAAGGTCAGCAGGATGCACGGGTTCTGCTGAATGAGCTCGACCTGATTGCGCTGGTCAAGAATCTGGTCGACAACGCCATTCGTTATACGCCGCAGGGGGGACGGATAGACCTTTGTGTTGGCAATGAAGGCGACAGCGTTCTGTTGCAAGTCAGGGACACCGGCCCCGGGATTGCGGTCGAAGAGCGAGAACGCGTGTTCGATCCGTTTTATCGCAGCCTCGGGAGTCATGAGGTGGGCTCTGGGTTGGGGCTCTCCATCGTCAAGGCTATAGCGGACCGTAACGGTGCACGGGTTCGCCTGGGTTTTTCCGATGATGAGGCACGACGTGGTTTATGTGTCTCGGTGTGGTTGCCAATGGCAACGTTGTGATCGACTTGGCGCCGCTCAAACGCTCTTGACTGGGCAATCCAGGTCTAGCCAAATTGCTGCTCAATCCGGTGGTAGCTCTATGCAGAGCTATGGCAATAAATCCTTAAAAATCAGTTGGTTGCGAAATGATTGTCGTGCTAGTCTCTTGGGCTTGCAGGGTGTACCGAGGGCTTGGGTTCTACCTTTGGTGGGGCTACGCGAACCTTGGTCCCCAGCGTGGATAAGTTCTGTAGGTCAATGATTTACAGGGTTTATTCTCTACATGCCGCCGTAAAAATTCGTCTTGAAATAAGCGCTTGCGAGCTTGATTACTAGGGAATGGCTGTATATATTCCCCCAGCTCTGCAACATCAGCGCCATGGCGTTTTTCAGACGTTCAGATCGCTTCACCGCGCTACCGCCCGAATGGCGAAACTGGTAGACGCATGGGACTTAAAATCCCCCGCTCGTAAGGGCGTGCCGGTTCGATTCCGGCTTCGGGCACCATATTTATCAAGGGCTTGCGGGGTTTTTCCTTCGCAGGCCCTTGTCGTTTTCGTTCCGCAATTTTTGACGTGTTCCGCAATCGGTCATTTTGTTGGTGTGACCTTCATGCTGCTCATCCATCTTCAGCGTATCGGCGATCCGTTGCGCAGTAAGGTAAAACAGATCCAGGGCATCTTTAAGTGGTTGGTCGGCGTGCTCCCACACGCTGAGAAGCAGGTCGTCTTCGATGTAGACTTTCGGTCCGTCTCGCGATTTCCTTTTACGCCGGAGCAGGGGTTGGCAAGCGCCGTGTAGCCAGTTTCCCTGGCGAAGTTCCAAATCGCACTAAGCAGTGCTTTCTCGCGATTGGCCCGTACAGGTGCAGTTTTACCGCGATACCGCAGGTACTGCCGAACATGCTGGGGCTCGATTGCCTCAAGCGGTGCCGGAGGGTCGTTGAAGAAGGACAATAACTGTTTCAGCTCTCGGGCGTTGCCCCTCTGTGTAGCGGGAGCTTTTGTCGGAACGACTTCCTCCATATAGCGCTCGGCGACGTAACTGAAGGTGAGTACAGACTTTGCTGCGGCACTGGAGGCTCGGTCTTTTTCAAGTTTTGCGTACTCGAGAATCTGGCATTGATCGGCGCGGCGCGGTCCTTCGCCCAGTGCGGACACCATCGCCAACGAACCCGGTCAGCAGCAAGGTGTCGCCTTCGAGGTGGAGCAGGGCGACTTGCGTCGTTGGCGCGACGTTGTAGCGCCCGAGCGGTTCATCGCCCACGGTGTTGGCCAGTGTATTGGGCATGCTCAGCGCTGCAACGAAGTCGTGAATGCCGCTGTACTGGGAAGGTCGTCCGCATACGGTCAGCCCTCACTCTGAAAGCAGAGCTTGGCTGTGGACCGAATGACCGAAATCGACTGTGGATTCAACCAGCCGATATGACCGATTACGCGGGCGCGGAAACGGCTCCGGCGGTGTTCTTGCCGAGCACCGGCAAGCCTAATACTGATGGTTTACAAAATGTCCTCTCTGTTGCCAGATGACTGCATCAGAAACTCGGTGATCAGCGATGTAATCTGCTGTTGGATCAACCCACGTGGGCGGCCGTTGTCGCCATCTCGGCAGATGATGCCATCGCCTGGTACTGCTTCTTCGAGCAATGCCACCGCGCCAGGTTTGCACACCGACATGAAGCTGAAGTGGCTTGCGTCGCTGATTTCGACGTATCGGCTTGACGCTTGGGGCAGGCGTTTGGCCAAGTTGGCGGACTCCAACTGAGCGGGAAGCTCTTGTGACGGTACGCCGGCAGCGATCACTAGCGCTGGTACCGGCAGCGCCGCAAGGCTTTCGTCGGTCAGCCCGCGTGAATGGCCCAAGTCCAGTGTAACCACAGCGGTGACGCGTTTATCGCGCAAATCGGCGGCCAACCCGGCCTTCAATGCTGAGGTGCTTGTGGGGTTTATCTGTTGATAAACGGTGCAACTGGCCAACTGCGGGTGGGCTTTGCAGTCACGGGCGAATAGGTCTGGATCGAAGCGAGCACCGGCGATCTCCATGGCGGTCCAGCCGCCCAGTGAATGGCCCACTACAGCAATTCGGCGCTTCGCGACCCGGCCAAATTTTTCAGGTTGAGTCGTGACCGCTTCAATGACTCGGCTCAGATCGACGGGCCGCTGCCATAACTGTGCCGCTGCTTGAGGGCTACGGTCACGGCTAGTGGTACCGGGGTGGTTGACCGCAGCGACGATGTAACCCTTATGGGCCAGAGCGCTGGCAAGCCAAGTCTGGTTGCCCCAGTTGCCCCCGAAACCGTGGGAGAGCACCACCAATGGGTGTTCGCCGGCAGCCGGTGGCGTGTTACGAACGGCAGAAGCACCGACAAACACCACGGTATCGGCGATCAATTGCGTGGTAGCGGTAGTTGCACTGGGGTACCAGACGACCATCTCAAGCGGGCGGTCATTGTGCGTGTCCAGCAGCGTGGAAGACTGGAAGCCGACAGGATTCTCGTCAGCGAGTGCGCTGGCAGTCAGGCAGATCAGAAACAGGGCGCCGAAAGCTGTTTTCAATGTCGTTATCTTCCTTAATCAGACAAGCGCATAGCAATCTGAAGCAGGCTGCTGGGCCCATTTCGTATGCGGTCGAAACACAATGTTGGGTACAGGTGAGCTGCACGGATATTAAAGCCCAGATTCGCGCCGACGCGCATGACTTTCATCGCTAGCTCAACCGTGCGGTGAGCGGCGCTCTGGCGCCAAGGCGAAACACCCGCTTCTGGCTGATAACTGCCAGTCAGACGTCACTCCGGCGTCATCAGCACCGCGAGCGTCATCTTGATGAACTCCTTGTTTTTATCGATCGTGTCCAAGGCTCCGCGAACGTTGTCGGCGACGTCGGCCGATCCGCGCTGTTCGATCCAGTTTGAAAGCTCCAGGATGGCTGCCTCGAGGGCGAGCTGGTTTTCGTTGAGCTTGAACAGCAGGGAAGGGAGCAGGTCTGCATTTGGCATCGCGAGTCCTCCGTGGAGAGGGCGGCGTAGCAGTTTGAAATGTGGAAGCGGTAGTGGGGATTTTGGTCGGCAGGACGCCGCAGGATGTTGAGTAGCCACGAGCGATGTCGCTCAGCTCTAAAGGCTTTAATTATCCGCCACGAACGGCCAGTAAGCATTGATATCGTGGAGACACTGGCGGTGCTTGACCAAGCTCTTGTTAAGGTAATCAGCGAAGCACGTGAAGCCGGGCTACCTCTGGGATTTGCCGTGGCCCTGCTGCATGGGCAAGCGCACAGCGAGACAGCCGGGATGGTGAGTTGATTGGTGCGTCAATCAGAGCGATTAGGCCTCTCTATCTTGTAGAGCAGGTACTCCTGAGTGCGATCGGTGAGCTGTTTAGTGGCGCGATGGGAGAGGAGCCCGCCGATTTTTTCCATGGCTCGCTGAGATCGAATGTTCTGACTATCAATGTGAAACCAAACAGTGTCCACCCATTGAAATGCATGAGTCAGCATTAAATGTTTCAACTCTTTATTGGCTCCGCCTCCCCATTTTTCGCGAGCTAGGAAGGTGTATCCGATAGCGACTTCTCGTTTTTTTTCATCGAACTCGTAGTAACGAGAGGAGCCAATCACCTGGTTGTTGCTACGGTCGATAACGATAAGCGCGGACTTTGAAGCTAGTGCCTCGTTAAACCACTCGTGAAAAACTGGTTCTTGATAGCGCATTGGGCTTGGATGCTGAACCCAAATCAGGGGGTCGGATGCGACACTGTACAGCGATTCGAAGTCATCAGCTTCTAGTGGGCGCAGCTCTAGCGACTCACCAATAGTTAACGGGGAGACTGGTAGTGGTTGCATCATTTTTCCCTTTGCGCTGGAGAGTAGGTTTGCCTGTTCACTGCCACGTTGGTGTATTCATCGGTTTGATTACCTTAACAGGCATTTATGCAATTTCAATCGGTGCCCCAAGTTCACGAAGGAGGGATGCCGAAGTTATGCATGCGCGGTCACAACGTAGAAGAGTTCGTCGGTGTGGTCCGCCGCTACGGCGCAAGCCCTGATGTTCAAGCGTTGGTGGATGCTGCAAACAGTCCTGCTTTGGTACGCCATCCGCAACATTCGCGGTACCAGGGTGGCCGGGTACAGAGGCGGCATCCTGGCCACCATCAGCCGCAATGCCAGCACGGTTGTGCATGCCGCGATTCAGCATGTGTCGTCACAGGCGTGGATGAAAGTGGCCAAGGCCAATACCAACGTGGTGACCGAGATTGAAATGGTCGCCACGCTGGGCAGCAAGACCAGTCCGCTCTGCCGGTCGATGGATAAGCGATGTCAGCGATAGTGTCGTGAGATCAATCGCAAGGGCGCGCTAATTGATCTGCACAATGATCGGTCCTTCCGTAACGATCGGCGGGTTCGCGTGGATATTCGATGCATTTTTCTGAATCCAGTCACGTGCGACTTTCAAGCTCGCATCGCTGCCGGCCTTGTCCGTGCAAACAGTCACCGACGTACCACCATCACCAGTATTCAGCAGTGTGTAGCTTACGAGGCCAGGCACTGTCCGCAGGGTAGCTTCGACGTCGGCTTTGCGCTCTTCTAAAAGCTCGAAAAGCTGCTTTGCTCCAGCACCCAAGTAGGTTCTTATAACCGCATACATAGTCGTCTCCTTAGGGAGTACTGTCTTGATACCAATCCAGATCCGCTGATGGCCACTTTCATCCAAGTTTCAATTCGCACCGATTTATTAAGCTTAGCCACACGCCAGCGACAAGCGAAATGCAACGACCACCGGCCCCTGCGGAGTAGCATGAACCCCCCGGTATTGGTGACCGGCCAACGGCTCCCGCAAATCTGTCTGCCCAGGAAGTGACCGAGACCAGCATGACCTTGAGCTGGGGGGGCTTCAGCCGGGGCAGGGGCCCACGATGGCCAAACGGTACGAACTTCCCGACGCCGCCTGGAATTTGGTACTGGCCAGATGCATTCTGGAGAATGCCTACTGGTCGGAAACTTTTGAACCTCCCCAATTCGAAGGTGATCAAACGCTCATAGAGTAGGTATCGCCTGCCCGGAGATGATCAAATGAAACGCACAACCACTCTAGTTTTGTTGATGTCAGGGGCCCTTTTACTCGGCGGCTGTTGGCCGTATTGGCACGACCATGATGGTCACAGACATGATCACGGGCGCTACTACAACGGCAGCCATGGGGGGCAGGAATACAGACGCTAGTGTGGCTCGGCATTGGAGTGCGATCTACGCGAGGCGCTACCCTTGGCTCGATCTGCGCCGGCTTCTGCCCGGCGAGCTGATTACAAGCCAGGTGCCTTGCTTTGCCGCAGATCACACTCCGATGCAGCCAGGTTATGGGGAGTATCAGGTGCTTGGGCAGTTATCGTCAGGCTGATGTGGCGCTGGTTGATTCAGTCGGCTTGCTCGGTGAGGTTTCGAATCGTCACGACCTTCTTTTCCTCAACGCGGGAGAGGTCATGCATCTTCCATCCAGTCGATTCCATGGCATCGCACAGCCCAGCTCAGCCTTGTAGGCGCTTGAATAGCTCATCCTCGATGTACGTATCTGCGGTCTTCGTCGTTCTTACCGCTATAGCCGCTGACTTTGAGAGTTAGGTCCGGCGGATAGATCTAGCGAGCCCGGCATTTCTTCAACTATGCTGAATCAGCCGAATAGCACGCTGGCGTTTTGCATTTTTATTAGCTGCCTAAGTAGTGTGCCACTTGGTAAGTGCTCTCATGAGTGGAGCAAACTTAGGGAAGGAGAAAGCTATGTCCAGCGTATGGGTTTATAAACTTGACGGCACAGTTCAATGTAATGATGAAGTGCGGAGAATCCCACTGAGTGAGGCTCGAGCCGAGCTAAGTAGCTTGATAGGGTCAAGCAAAATATTCGGGGAGAAAGTGGGGGCTCGGATATTTCCGGCCTTATGCAACCTTCCTACCGGAGGTTACAACGCTTTTGAAATTACCGCTGAGGGCTGGTACATACTGCAACATGGTTTTCGTGGGCAAGAAGGGTTTTATTTACTGGAAGAGAACCTCGTAAGGTCACTGTCGTCTGAGGAGTTGAATATAGGTCAGTTAATTGGTTCGTTGACCTCGGCGCAACCACATACAGTTGCTCAGTTAGTGGGTCACCCTCTTCGAGTTTATAAAACAGGTGATGGGCTCACAAAGGACTGGAGGCCAGAGCGTTGCAATATTGAACTAAATGATATCGATACAATTGTGTCGATATGGTTTGGTTGATTTTATTTTTTCGGCCGCTCATCTATTTCGTTGATGAGTGGCCGTATCCATTCTACGACTGCCATCAGCGTCGTGGCTGATGATGTAGTCGGCGGGGAAGCCCTGGGCTTTGTACTGTTCGGTCGGTTGCAGCATCCGCAGGCAGATTCGACGATCACGTACGGCGTGCCTTTGATCGTTACGGTGACCCGTGTCAGGTGGTCCTCTGCGGTGATTGTTGGTGCTGGCTCGCCTGCGCCGCCCTCCGTGACCGGATACGACAGATGGTACGTGAATTTTTTTGCGTCGAGCTAAACTTACGAGTTCAGCTGTTGTGAACAGGAGTTCGTTATGAACAAGGATCAGAAGCCTTCACAGCGAGAACTTGCAGATGCTCTGGATTTAACTGAAAGCCAAGTTGTCGCCAATATTTCAGCCGTAGAGCGCAAGCCTGATGGTTCGGGACACTGGGTCTATTTTGTTCCCGATGCGGAGCCTGAGTTGATATCCAAACTGGGCGTAGGCAGGAGCGGAATACTGGGTACGGACGCCATCAATCGACTTCGCGGTGACTGACTATTACGCCATATCGCCTGGCGTCTTTCTCAAGGTGAGAGCAGATCAAGCGGTGATCCGCTCTCCGATCAGCTTGGTCGTGAAGGTGGCGGTATATTCGGTGGTCAGTTGGCACAGATTGCTGCTGGTGCGGCAGTCCATGTTCCTGTTGCCGTAGCTTTCCGATTCAATGTGAATCACTGTGCGTAGTGCGGGCCCTTGCACTCGTCCTGTGTGCGATAGCCTGTACTCACGCTCGGCAACCTCGGCCAACGCCGCCGCGTGGTTTGGGAATCTTCGGCATCTTGGCAGGGCTTCTGGCGGGCAGGAAAACCGATGGCCGGAACCGCAGTGCTCCGCAAGAAGTTTCAGGCATTCAAATTTCGATGGTGCGCATGAGGTACTCTTGGTGTCCGGTTTGTTCATCAGTCTGCTCACACGTCACAACAAACCCTTGTGATAAATAAAATTCACAACTGGCGGTGTTATTTTTGTAAACCCCGAGAGTCAATTCAGTTCGCAGGGTTTTGGCATGAGCGAGCAGCTGTTTGCCAAAACCCTTAGCCTGGAACTCAGGGGCAATAAACAGCGCGGCAAGTTGATTTTCGTACAGCGAGCAGAACCCCACCACTGTTGATTCCTGCTCAATAACGTAGGTCTCCGAAGCTGGGATGTATAGGCTTCGCATGTTCTCGACTTGTGAGTGCCAGAAAGAGGCGTCAATAAAGTCATGGGCTACCAGCGATGCTTTTAGCCAGATATCCAGTACGGTTTCTATGTCGTGTGTTTCAAGTGCTCTGATCATTTCCAGTTCGATATCCGTTATTTTTCATACCGCGCTCAAGCCAGCAGCTTGCCAGTTCGAGAGCCCAAGAGGTTTGACCCTCATCATACGTCACCGATTCTGAGGCGCCAGCGCATTGCGCCGACGGAGTATCTTCAGCGGCTCCTTTATCACCCCGGCATGCATCGCTGCTGCACGGAGTCCCGCCGCAATGATGGCAGTTGAATCGCCGCCTCGCATTGATGTAGGCCCTGCCGAGGATGTAGCCTCTGCGTACTGATTGTCCGCGTGGCCGCGCTGGCAAGACGCGGGGCGAAGTCGGTGTCAATCTCATCGGTCCAAGGGATTTGAAAGCACTAAGCAGTAAAGGGTGGTTGAATGTTCAGCTGAAGATGAAGCCCAGTCCGTGCGCTGGGCTTTTTCGTTTGTACCCTCTCTCCCCAGGTAAACGAGGGCATGTAGAGGTCTGGGTTTTAAGTGAAATAGGCAACCGATCACGGAAGAACCTTTACGCATACCTTTGGAGTTCGTTTGTGTATAAAGCCATTACTTTAATGCTGTTCGGTTTGTCCTTCAGTTTACCTGCCAGCGCCGGAGATGGTGGTGTGCAGGTATCGACCTTTGGGGGCATTGTCTCAACGACGTTGGCCGTCACTTTGTATCCCATTACCTTCACCGATGAAAGCAGTGGGAATACTCGCGAGAGTATCAATAGCCACGACCAGAAAATTGTTTGCGCTCGTAATGATGCCGCTGCCTTTGTCGCGAGCAATGGCAACATTCGCGGCGTGCATTTGGAAGCTGCGTTTGATGTTTTACGTCCGTCTGGCGAAGTTGACACAGTTAATGATATGCGGCTGGCGCAAGCGATTTTGGTCTACCAATCGCGCTAGCTGGCCGAGCAAGCCCTGAGTACATCACCTCTAAAATCCAGTCAGTTCGCTGGACCTTTTCCTTTCTGGGGGGCGCGCGGGGCAAAAAAGAGCCTCAAAGCTCTTTGATGGGGAGGAAGTAGAGCCAATGAGGCTCAAGATGCGCGTGGAGCGAATGGCGAGCTTGGTAGGCGTTCAGTTCACTCGCCACTCACGCAGTTGCAGGGGCATTTAAGCAACTGCGTAAAATCATCGTAGGAATGTGACATTCACCGTTCAAGTACCACAAGTCGGATGGCCCGGGGGGACGTAAATCGGGATGCCGTTGTTTTATGGTACAGCGCTCAGCAGCAGTGGGTGGCACCCATGCATGGGCTTTGTGGAAGTCCCAGTCGTAGCCATGAAATTAACGCTAGAACTCCAGGAAAGCCCGCTCCAGACGGGCTTTTGAGGTGTTCTATCGGCTCTCCAAGATATGGCAAGTGAAGCTCAGATGCGGATATGCGTAGTCTTCTATTGACCTGTCTGTTGCTCATCCTGGATGAGGAGCGCTTTGGCCAGTTCTTCGTCACTTGCGTTGAGGCCTGGATGATTGTGTCTCGCTTGCGTCAATACAGACTCTAGATATACGTCGCGAATTGCCCCCCCGCTGGCGATGAAGCTGGAGAGGTCCTCGCGGACGGGCGTTACGATTTTGTCGTCTTTGAACGTTGAGTAGAGCGACACGGAGATCCCTGCCGAAGTAGCAACATCACGTGCATCAATGTGGGGCCCGTGGGCCATGGTCGAACCAAAGGGCAGGAGCATTAGCAAAGGGATGAGGAATATGCGGGGCATGGCGTTGTCCTCCTGAAGCATGAAGACAAAAAGACCTTTCATGTACTTTTGATGCGTGATGCTGGGCAGCAGTTCCCTGTCGGAGGGGTATTCCGGCCAAGAGGTCGAAGGTTTGGGCGATCTTCCTCTAAAGCACCTGCCGGCTGCTTGTGGGAGCTCGAATGGATGCTCGGTGATGTGTGCCTAACCTCGGTCAATAGTAAGTGGCTGTTTTAAAAACAATTTGTTTTTGAGGGGGCTTCCCAAACGAAGCGAAAGTTGATAAATTTGCACGCATTCTTGCAGAGGTCCTTACAGGACTTGTAGCGGAATGAAGCAGCATCTCGTGCTGCTCGCAAGCTGAAAAGTCAGGAAGAGAGTGTCAGGCACTCGTAGCAACAGATACAGGGGCGTCGCCAAGCGGTAAGGCAGCAGGTTTTGATCCTGCCATGCGTTGGTTCAAATCCAGCCGCCCCTGCCATTTTCCTTATGGTCATCAAGGTACAACTCGTTCGGCAGGCAGTGCGCGAGTTTTGGATGATCGTCTTTATAGGGAGCGCCAACTCCGATCCGGTCCGGCGTTTCTTATGTCAGTTACATACCCCTCTGCGTGACATCTTTAATTTTCAGCCCGCTTGTGCTCCTGTATCGGATGCTGACAAGGATCGCTAGTGGTGACCAGTCTCGTTACGGTCGAGCGCTGAGTGACCAGCGGTTGGGTAATTTGCTCTTCTGTGGGCATGGGGGTGTTCTTGGCGGGGTGATATCCAGGCGATGGAAGGTTGCCCCCTCGCGCTCCACCAGTATTGCTTTCCTAAACCTGTTGGACCGCCCAGCCAAATGATTACCGGTCAAATAATCCCGCCATCGAGCGGGATTTTTTATGTCTGACGATGAGTGATGCCCCTTACGGATAAGCGCGAAGTAGGACACAAGAAAACGCAAACATAGACTTCAACTTCCGTAACGATGGGCGGGGCAGGGAGAGCATGGGGGCTGGAGTGCCCAAGCCGCGTTTTACCGTTTTCGATCCCGCCGAGAACGGCATACGTGGCCTGCAAATACTGCTGACTTACCCGCTAAGAGCACAAGCTGAAGACGGTGAAGGCGCTCATAAGCTGCAGGGCGCCGAGCAACGAGAACGACATGGCTGTTTGAGTAACTTCTTAAGTGATTTATAGAGATATCTAAAAAATCAGGAGCGTTTTACTAAAAAGTCAGGGGGGGAGGCGATGATACGATGAGTTCTCTCAAATACTGACAAACGAACGGGGAAGTGTGTGGTCATGAGTACCAGTTACGTAGATGCCTTGCTCCAGGAGTTGGGGGCTGTACTGGGTATCGCCGGGCTTGAATTCAATGATGAACGTTTGTGCACGCTGGTGGTGAGTCATCGGCAGGTGTTGTCGTTACGACACGCGTGTGCGTTTAACCAATTGATACTGTTTGGACCGCTCGGCTATGAGCTACCCGACAATCCTTCCCGGAAAACATTGAATGTGTTGATGTCGACAGCGCTCAATCCGCTGATGGGATCAGCTCCAGGTGTCGGGTGGGACCCTGATTTGGGGCTTATCGGATTTCAGGCATTGAGCCTGGAAGGGCTCAATGTTCACGAGTTAGAAGCGAGCCTGGGTTGTTTTATCGAATGGGCTGACACTTTTTCGCGGCAGCTGGCGATGCCTGTTGATTCAGCATCCAGTTTTCAAGGGGTTAAGTATGATCACGTTTAACAATGTTGCCGCGTTGCAAAGAGCACCTGAATCCGTCAAAGACGCTATCCAGCAGCAAGGTGTGTTGAAAGTCGGTGGTCGTGAGTACCATATTCAAGCCGATTTGCAGCAAGTGCTGCGTACTCAGCCTAAAGACAGCGCAGTGGCGCGTTTTATTGAAGGCGTTGGCAAGCTGTTCACGACCGGTTCCAGCGCTTCCGTTGCTCAAGGGCTGACGCAGTCTTTGTTTACTTCACATGCGGGCGCGTTGCAGCAACGTCTGCAATCTACCTCATCGGTTGAGCATGCACGGATGTTGTTCAAAGATGCTGGTTTGCAAAGCCCCGAGCAAGTACTGGATCGCCTGGGTCGAACAGATGACAAGTCGTTGAATGGGGTTTCCAGTGGCGAAGTCAAACAACTCTTTGAGCGCGCGCTGGCGCAAGCGCTGGTTAATACTGCATCTGGCCAAGCCTTGGAGGCGCTAGTGGGGCCGTCGGTCACCCGAGCACTGGTGGACAAGCAACTGCCATTTGCCAGTCTCGAAAATTTGCGTACTTCAGGTTCGTCCGCCTCGGTGGTGGACCGCCTGGAGCCGATACTCATGGTCGAGCTGAAGAACCTGGGCCTGGCACAACAACATCAGCAATCAGTGTTGCGGCAGGATCTTGGCAGTGCGCCGTACAACAATGCCCTGAGTGAATCGTTCTATAACCCGAAAGGTTACACCGAAGATGTGGATCGCGCGGCTGCCTGGATCCTTAAAGCGTCGACCTCGGGTGGCAATGAATGGGAAAACTTTACGGCGTTGCTGCGTGAGTACACATCCAATGGCAAGGACCTGACAGACGCGACCGTTCTTAAAGAACTGCATCAACGGCTGGTACCTGATATCGACAGGTCCTATCGTGGCCCGGCTACCAGCGGCGGCCGTTTGCTCTCCAGTATTACGGGGGCAGCGATGCTGGATCAGCACCTCAAAACACTGGACAAGGATCATGAGCAAGTTGGCAAGCAGTTGTTCGCAGCTGTGGTGGGCTTCCATGGGTTTATCGACGGCAATGGTCGTATGGGGCGGTTGCTGTATGCCCTTACTGAGTTGCGTGCGCAACAATTTACACCGATGGCTGTTGAGACAGAGAACTTGCTTAGCGGTTTAAGCTGATTAAGACGTGCGTGAGCATGGGGGGCTTTGTCATAGGTAACGAACAGCGTCAGATAATGAAATGCCCGCTCTAAGGCGGGCGTGCAGAGTCAGGAGAATCTAGGCTATCGCGCCAAGGGATTGTCCTGACTCGTTTTTGCTAATCGCAGGTCGCGAAGTACTTTGTTGTGCTTTTGGGGGACATGTTCGAAAAGGTATGACAGGTTTTTTGTTTGTTATTTCCCTTGTATACATAGGTTGTAATGTGCAGGTCGTGAGGAAATGCCGTAGTCCCTCCTTCATGCCAAAAGTCTTTCTTTAAATAAATATCAGTGTTGGCTGTGTTGCTGTAACCGTTTCTCACAGAGTCTTGCGATGAATGTTCCAGGGCTTGCCTGACTGTAACCTTGTGTGAGTTCTGAGATTCCAGATTGTACTGCTCTGGACTGATAAGGACAGCGCTTTTGATGTTGCAGTCTTTAACAAGCTTGTCGTTGCAGACATACACGTCTGCCAGTGGCGTTGTTGAGAACGCTGCGAGGCACAGTGCCGAAGTGATTGCTAGATAGACTTTAAGTGTTCGCATTGGGGCGCTCCAGGTTATGCGGTTGTGAGATATCAATTCTGTGCGTTTTAACTTTAAAAGAAGGTGGTGTGCCAGAACTGATTTGGAAGTGCATTAAACCTTCTTGTTGTCCAAGGGGTTTAATGCGCCTCAGTGACGGACTACACAATAGTCATGTACGGGTCCCAGGAGCAGTAGCCAACCACCTGGTTATGCTTGTCTACAATCATGAATGACCATGTGTAAGTAATGTGCCCCCGATTTTCGGCCGTGGCTGCCCATAAGTAAGTGTTGACCTCCTGTTTGATAGGCGTGGCCCATGGGCTTTGTTTGTTGATTACAGGCATTGGGGCGCCTTGAATCGATATGATTCTGACGGGGCTGATTTCCCCGCCATCACTGTAGAGTTGTGAGTAGTTATACAGGATGACTGAGTTTTCAAAGTCTTTTGAAAGTGTCGTTGCGCGCCAGCGAATGACGTCGCCAAGTTCAAGTGTTGAGGTTATATTTGCGCTTCCCTGGTTGCTGGTGTCCTTGCTGTTCGAAACCATATGTATGACATCTTCGGCAAAGCGTGGTGCAATTCTGGTTGGGTAGTTGTGGTCCTGGCTGATGTCATGATTGAAGTGCCTGAGGATTGTGTCAGTGTCAATGGCAATCAGTACATCCTTGAAGTGAGACATGATGAAGCTCCTTTTTATGGTAATTACCTGGCGTGGCCAAGTTTCTCAACGGCTCAATGCTAGTGCCCGTCGGTATTTACAATAAAAGCTGGAACCCCTATGTCTGAGACGTACTGATGCAACTTCCTTTAAGGCTCGTCGACTAACCAGGTTCCTTCCGATAGGCCGCAGATGGACTATAGATCTGGAAAAAGGTCTGTCAAAAAAAATTCGGCTTTCCTGGCGGGCAGGAGACAGGTGGTAGTTTAAGTAGTCTAAATCACATAATGCGGGTCAATCCTTTCTATCGGGTTCCCGTCAACAGCGCGAAATACCTCCGTGTAGACGTTTATCACTGATGCATGGCTATTTTGTGCGTTCGTATTCAGAGTTAACTGGCATGCGTACATGATCGAGCATGTAGGGGCGTATAGATCTGGCATGAGGTCGGTTTCGTTTAGTGAATCAAAAACGTAACAACCGGAAGGGACGCGTCATTGTGATTTTTCCTGGCTAAGGCCAATCGCGATGATTATGCCGCTGGCCCTTCAACCCTGTAAGTGCCGCTTCTGAGTGCTGGTCAAACCAGTCCAGTACAGGTTGCCGGGCAGGGTGCAGGGCGCTTGTGGGTTGTAGCCATAAGGTATAGACGCCGGACGTTTTCAATGCCGGGCCGAAGGGAATGATCAAGTCGCCACGGTTGATCAGCTCTTGTGCCAGGGTGCGGTCGGTCATGGCAACGCCCAGGCCGCGCACGGCGGCATCAAGGGCCAATTCGTCCAGATTGAAAGTGATGTGCTTACACCCTCTGGACGGCTCGTGGCCATGGGCTTTTAACCATGTTGCCCATTCCTGTTGACCGGTTGAGCCGTGGATCAGCGGGTACCTTTCAAGCTCGTCCAGTGAGGTGGGTGGCGGATTTCCATTCACCGTGTTTCGTGCGCAGACCGGTACCAGCACTTCTTCGAACAGAATGTGACAGGCCTGATCGGCGGGTGGTTGTGGCAGGTAAAGGATGCACGCGTCGCAATCTCCGGAGGGGTCGACCCGCTCGGTGGCCACGGTTTCGATCGACAAGGCCAGGTCGGGATGACGCGCATAAAAGTCGGTCAACCGAGGAAGCAACCAGCGCACGGCGAGTGATACATGAATACGGATACGAAAGGGCGTCTCTCTGGGCGCTATACGTGTTTCAAGGGCCTGCAATTCGTTAATCAGCCTGCGTGCGGTTTCGAGTACCTCCTTACCCTCGAGGGTTAGCGTCACGCCTCGGCTGCTGCGAGCCAGAAGCGCTACACCGTAGTGCACCTCAAGTTGTTGAATCTTTCTGCTGACAGCACTTTGGGTCAGGCACAGCTTGGCTGCGGCTTCGGTGAAATTGCCCGAGTCAGCCACCTCGGTAAACGCTTGAAGGGCGCTCATCGAAGGCGCTCGAAAGAGCTTATCCATGCGAAAACTGAATGGTTGAATGCGTTAATAGCGTTGGATTGCGCATCGAGTTCCCCATAGATTCTGGTGATGGCGGTCGGATTGAAGGCATGACTCCATGCTAAATGTTCATGACTGCGGCGTTCAACAGGTCCGTGCGGTATGAGGTGAAAAGATGACAGAAAATATTTGCGGCTGGATCGTGCAATCCCCGGACGCGGTAGCGCAGCCCAGTTTGCGTGGCCTGCAAAAGGCTGACTGGCTGATCATCGGCGGTGGTTTCAGCGGGCTGTCGGCAGCGCACACCTTGGCCGAGCTACATCCTCATGCGCGGATTGTGATTGTCGATCGCCAGCGCGCCGCACAGGGGGCGTCGGCCAGAAACTCCGGGTTTGTGGTTGCCCATGAAAACCCCGCCAGTAACGAGTTGATCGGTCGGCAGGGCAATGCTTATTACCAACGGAGTACCGAGATCAGTCGCGCCGCCAGCGAAGAGGTGCGCCAGCGTGTTAACGGCCTGGGTATCGAGTGTGACCTGCGTGAGGAGGGTTACTTCTTCGCGGTACACGATCCCTCCAAGCTGGAGGAGGCGGAACTCAAGGTACAGACGTTGCGCGAGGCGGGTGCCGATGCACAATTCCTTCAGGGGAAGGCCTTGGCCCAGTGCCTGGGAACGGGTTTTTACCGTGCGGGAATAGAGTGCCAAGGCGGCAACGCATTGCTGCAACCGGCGAAGTATGCGAAGGGGTTGCGCGATACCCTGCCGGAGAATGTTTCACTGTATGAGTACACCGACATCTCCGGGCTGGAGCGTTTGGCCAATGGCAATGTCCGTGCGTCATCGGTCGATGGCAGTGTTGAGGCCGCGCAAGTACTGATCTGTGTCGGTCCTTTTTTGCCTCGTGTCGGTTTGCGTGATCGGGCGGTGTTCCCTCTGGAACTCAGCGCATCGTTGAGTCGCCCGCTGAGCGAGGACGAATACAACCAGATGGGGCGTCCGTCTCCATGGGGAGTGCTGTCGACCCGGCCGGCGGGTGCTACGGTGCGGTTGACACCGGATCGACGATTGCTGATCCGCAACACTGTGGAATACCGCCATCGGGACCTCGCCGGCCCCTCGCTCGGCATTCGCCGGCAAACCCATTTGCGTGGCTTGCAACGGCGTTTCCCGTGGATCACGGAACACCATCTTCAGTACACCTGGACGGGGCATTTAAGTGCCACGCGCTCCGGTGAACCGCGCTTCTCCATGCTCGAACGGGGTATCTACACCGTGGCCGGTTGCAACGGCTCCGGGGTTGCGCGCGGCACGCTATGGGGGCGCCTGCTGGCGGAAATGGCCTCCGGCAGCCAGTCGTCATTATTAACGAAGGTACTGAGTCAGGCCGATCCGGGCTGGCTGCCACCTGCACCCTTTTTTGACATTGGCGCTTCGGTGCGTTTGCGCTACGAAGCGTGTCGCGCCCAGTCGGAGTCCTGATTCGCAAGGCCCTCTCAACGTCGTTTCCTAATGTGGAAGAGAAAGTCATGATTACAACAATAAAACCCATTGCACTTGCACTCTGCGTGACCTCAAGCGGCTTTGCCGTGGCGGCTGATACGGTCCGTATCTCGAACTGGAGCAGCTACATTGCCAGTGATACGTTGAGCAACTTCACCCAGCAGACCGGTATTCAGACAACCTATGACTTGATCGACAGCAACGAAATGCTCGAAGCCAAGTTGATCACCGGTAGCAGCGGATACGATGTGGTCAGCCCCTCGAATCACTTTCTTGCCCAATTGATCAAGGCAGGCGCCCTGCAGAAGCTGGACAAGAGCAAGTTACCTAACTGGAAAAACCTCGACCCGCAATTGATGAAGACCCTGGAGGTCAATGACCCCGGCAATCAGTACGGTTTTCCCTACATGTGGGTCACGGTCGGGATCGGCTACAACGTCGAGAAGGTCAAGGCGATTTTCGGCAACACCGATGTCACTCAAAGCTGGAACATGCTGTTTGATCCGCAGAACATCCAGAAACTCAGCCAGTGCGGGGTTGCCTTCATCGATAACTCGACACAGATGTTGCCGATCACCCTCAATTACCTGGGGTTGAAACACGACAGCGAGGACCCTGCGGATTACCTCAAGGCCGAGGCGGCATTGTTGAAGATCAAACCGTATATTCAGTACTTTCATCAGTCCAAGTACGTCAGCGACCTGGCCAACGGCAACATCTGCGTCGCCATCGGTTTTAGTGGGGATATCGCGCAGGCCACCTCTATTGCTCATGAGGCAAAGAACGGCATCGAACTGGGCTACGCAATCCCCAAGGAAGGTTCAACCCTGGCCGTCGACATGGTGGTCATGCCCAGGAACGCGCCCAATCAAGATAATGGTTATGCCTACATGAACTACTTGATGGAACCCAAAGTCATCGCGGACATCAGTAATGCGATCCACTACCCGAACGGCAACAGCGCGGCGACCCCCTATCTACAACCTGGCCTGCGCAACGATCCGGCGATCTATCCGGCACCTGAAGTGATGAGCACCCTGTTCCCGTTGAAGGCCATGCAACCCAAAGTCATGCGGCAAGTCACCCGGTTGTGGACCAAAGTCACCAGCGGGTTATGAATTGGGCAATCGGGGTGTCACGGGCAGCCCGGTCGAGCACGCTCAGGCGTGACCTTTTTTGCCGTTGCGCACAATTGGCCCGACCTCCTTGAGCAGACCGGCTCCAAGGTTTCTCACGTTGCCAATGGCCATGCCCACCTTGAACCACTCGAACGCTTCGATGGGCTCTCCCAGATGCGCCACTATCTGCTCGGCGCGATCCTTGGGCGTTGCCAGGTTCAACCATTCCCTGGCCAGCTCCGGTGAAAGCACCACCGGGCGCCGGTCGTGTACGTCAACCATGCCTCCCTCGCTGTCGGGGGTGAATATCACGAATCCGTCATCGTCCCGGGGTTCCCGTCCACCGGCAGGGTATTGCCCGATCGAGGCACACAGGATAGGTGCCCGGTCTCGGCGACGGATGAGGTAGGGTTGTTTCTTTGCCCCGCCTTCATAGACCCACTCGAACCAGTTGTCGATCGGCAGGATTGCGCGGTGGGGCCAGATCGCCCGGAAGTAAGCGCCGTGTGCGATTTTCTCTACGCGGGTGTTGATCGGCGTCGTCCGGTCTTTTGCCCCGCGTGGGTGCCATCCCCAGCGCACACGGTCGGCGTGCAGTGTTTCACCTTCCAGGTGCAGGAGGGCCAACGGTGTCGATGGCGCGGCGTTGTATTGCCCCAGCGGTTGATCGCCGACGGTGTTGACCAAGGCGTTTGGCATGCTCAGCGTGGCAACGAAGTCGCGGATGCCACGGTACTGTGAAAGTCTCCCGCACATCGCAGAACCCTCCCGTTGAGCTTTCAGCTTAGCTCAGCCCGGATTCAAACAGTGCGCCTGCACGGGGCATGATCGATGTGACGGGTTCTTTTTCGTTTCCTGTTGGCGGGTGCTAAAGTCGCCGCTTTCAGAACAAGGAAGCGTCATGGGTATTTTGATCGGATCACTGTCGACGGCACCATCGTCCGTTGCGAAGCGTTGGTTGATGGCGGCGGTTATCGGTTTTACCTCGCTGGCCAGTAGCGTGCAGGCTCAAACTTCGCCTCAAGCCGCGCAGGAGATCAACGGCCTGCTGACGTTTGTCGAGCACAGCGGCTGTCAGTTTGTGCGCAACGGGAGCGAGTACCCAGGCGTTGAAGCCCGCGCACATTTGCAGAAGAAACTCGATTATCTCGAAGGCAAGAACAAGGTGCAGAGTGCCGAAGACTTCATCGAACTGGCGGCCACAAAAAGCAGCATGAGTGGCACCGCCTATACGGTGAAATGCCCAGCGGGCGAACAACCGGCAGGCCCTTGGCTAACGAAGGAGCTGCAGCGACAACGCCAGCTTCATTGAGCCTGTCCACGAGTCGGTGAAAGCCGGACCCCGGACGCGCCCATCCGGTCACTGGAATGTTTGTACGTGGGATCTCGCCATCGGGTACCGCAAACCCGGCTCGATGAGCAGGGTGCGGGTCTGTCAGGCGGCGGCATGGAAGCCTGGGGTATGGGCGCTGAAACCGGTGTGACTAGGCGCTAAGGTTTATCGTTGCCGGTCGATCCCGTCTTGCGTCGATCTTTGCCGGTCGGGTTACCGGTGTCCAGAAGCCTTCTTTCGACCAATACATTTTCAAGTGCCTGACGGTCTGAGGGGTCCATTTGGTGCTCTCGCTCCTTGAGCTGAAGCAAAATGGGACTCGACCATGCGCGATAGGTCTGCTCTGCGCTCTGAATCTTGCTCATCTCGATCTCCTGAATCTCCTGACCAGGTGCCAGCGAGTGTGGCGGCACAAATTCTTGTCGGACAAATCCTAGTAGAGAAACCCGGATGTCGCCAGCCACGGGCACCACGATGGTGCATCCGGTTTACAGATCATCGTAACCTGTGCGGGAGGGTCAAGCAGAGGGGGCTGATGGATGGCCAAGTGCATGAGCAATAGCCGGTGCATGGCTATCCGTTGGAAGCATCGTATGGCAGCAGCACGGTGTCGACCACGACATCGACCGGTAAGCTGAAAATCGCGATCACCGGGCACACCACCGTCATCCAGCATATCTGAGTCGGTAGAACATCATCGGCACCACCCAGCGTGGTGAGCAGTTGAACGTTTTCCCGAGTACCTTTGTAGTAGTCGAATTGGCTGTATGCGTTGTCGCCGCGGGCAATCAAGGTGCCGCAGCCCGAGAGGGCAAATGCGCACAGGGTCAGGAGGCCGGTGAGCGTTTTGATGGTGCTATTCCTTAGCGGGAGATGTGCAGTATGCGGCGGTTTCAACGCGGTTCTTGATCGGGCGGCGTCTCTTCACGGCAGATCGGGTTGTCGTTGTACGACTCATCGGTCTCCAGATTCATGAAAAGTCCGGTCTCGGAAAACTTGAAACCGTACCAGCCGATCCACAGGCAGCCTTCCTTTTCATAAGGCTCAAGTTCCGAGAACTTCATGGCCGCGAGCTCGACCTGTGATTTTGTCTTCCCCTCCAGCACGGTCTTGAGCATACCGACGGCTTGGGCGTTGGCCTTTTTGAGCACGTCCATTTCCTGGTCGGCATAGGATCTTGTAACGGCGGTGTCGACGACCACGTACAGCCAGAACAGATTGGAAATCACGAGCAGGGCAACCAGCGCTGCAATGATGAATGACTTCAAGATGACCTCGGCTGTTTGGAACCAACGCTACAGGCGAGCAAAAGACGGGGGAGGGCTGTGATGATGCCAATCCTTAGCAAGCGGGCGATCCTTTGAAACGCGTGGGAGTGCGTCGGGGTTGATTTTGCGGCCGCAGTTTCGCATTGATGCTGGCTGATGGCTACTGACGCTTTTGTGGAATGGCCGCAGGCATGTGACGGCTTGTGGCCGTCGCGGTCTGTTGGCGAGGCGGTGATATGATCGCCGGGCAGTTGGCAGGGGAACGCTCGCGTTTACCTCATGCCCGAAGGAGTTTATCCGAGTGATATCAAGGAGCCGCGAGTGTCGTTTGAAGACGCAATAACCATCATCGAATCGTTCTGGATTGAGTCGCCATTACCGCTTGTCGGGGCCGGGGCCGTGGAAGTGCAACGGATCAGTGAAGAATGGCAGGCAGACTTACCGGCCGAACTCTCGCGTTACATCCAGAACTTCGCTCCCGACGCCGCTTGCGACTTTTCGACAGTCGGTAACTCGGTGACCCTGTATGCCGCCGGCGATATCAAGAAGTTGGCCAAGGGCTACAACTTCAACCCCGTCACAAACGAACACATTGAAGGCTGGAGTGATGATTGGGTATTGATCGGCGACGAGGGCGCAGACCCCATCATCGTGGATCTGTCTGAGGGGCCAGCGTGCCCGGTGTTCTTGGGACAGCCAGGCAGAGGCGAGTGGTGCTTCAGCCCTGTCGCCGATTCTCTCCCTCAGTTTCTGGTGTTGCTGAGTGCCCGTCATCACGCCGTATTGGGCTTTGACGTTGAAGATTCGATTATTGATGACGAGTCCGGATTCAACCTGGCACCGGAACCCGCAGCCTGGTACTTCCCGTTCATGAAAAAGCATGCCGGTGACTATTACCCGGAATGGACCGGGGACTTCGACAATGCCTGAGAATCCAGCGGTGCCAGCCCTGTGTTCCCTTCAAGAGGCCATTGAGGCAATCGCGGCCTGCTGTGACGACGGTGATGTCTGGGCACGTTACAGCTGGATTTATGCCGAAACGGGCAAGCCGCTCATCCAGTGTCGGTTTTACCTCTCGCCTGATGAAGACGAGATGCAAGACAACGACTATGGCGAAGAAGTCTCGGCGTACGCACATGTGCATGGGTTGTACGGGTTTCTGGAGCCGGCGACGTTTGCTTCGGTGCTCTGCGTGCAGAAGGAACAAAACCCGTTATCGCACGTACAGGATTATGCCGATGCACTGGAGTACTACGCCGAGTACGACACCTTCTGCGAGGTAAAGACGCCGACGAGCAAGGGCGACCGCGTACCATCGGATCTTTCCCGTGGTTTCTTTACCGAGTACGACCTGCACCTGGTCGAGTGCCCGGACGAGCAGGTTATCAGCGCGGCCCGCGCCACCGCCGCGTTGCTTGCGATCAACGTTGCCGAGGCGCTCAAGCGCTGTCGTCAGTTGCCAGTGTTGCTGGGTGAGCGCGTCGACGCCCATCGGCGGGATGCCCTCATTGAACGCTTCGCGGCCTTGTCGTTGCCGTTGTGCCAGACCACCTATCGCCCGTTGATCTGGCTCCCGCAAGAGCCAGACAGGGCTGGACTGCGTGCATCGAGCCAGGAGGCCTGAGAAAAACCCGCTCACGAGCGGGTTTTTCTATCCGGCTACTGAGTCCTTATCGCATCGTAAGGCAGTAAAACGGTATCGACGGCGGCATCCACCGGAAGCGAGGCGATGAAGATCAGCGGGCAGACGATTGTCGGCCAGCAGAACATCAGGCTTTCTGCCGCAGACAGGAACTCGATATTGGTGCGGGTGCCCATGTAGTAGCCATCACTGGGTAATGAAGGGTCCGAACCCGCCAACCGGCCCATGGCGGTGCCGCAACCGTTCAGCGTGACGGTTGATAGTAGTAAGAGTGCGATGAGTGCTTTGATGATGCCGTTCCTTAGCAAGTTGTGAGAGGTGCACCAGGATCAATGTGCCAGTGACGGTTGGGTGGCGACCGAGACGGTGAAGGTCAGGACAAACAGCACGACGAGTACCCAGAACATCACCATGACTGTCAGCATGACGACCTTCAGGCTTTGATACAGCCAGCGCAGCCAATGCCCTTCGGGTTTTGCTTCTGAGCGGGTTCTGAGTACGCCTTTCAAATAGAAGCCGAGAAGGGCCAGCAGTGCACCATCGATAAACAGTGCAGGCAGGCCGGCTACGGGGAAGATGCTGCCCCACCGATAGAATGACGAGCGGCTCAGGAACACCACATAACACACAAGACTGCCGTAGGGGATGGCTCGCCACCATTTACCGGCCAGCGCTCCGACCATCAGGCACAGAACCACCATGAACGGGTTGAGGAGAATATCCATCATCCATTCCAGAACGTTGGGGAAGTAGCCTGGGGAATGGATGCTGCGCCAGATGTGTTCGAACATTGTTCAGGTTCCTGCCTTGTATGAATAAATGCGTTTCGGCGTTTCCGTGCCGCTGCACAGTATCGGCGTATTGTCGGGTTACATAAGTCTTGCTGTGTAAATTAGTTGCCGAGCAGGGCCCTATCCGGGGTTCTTATCAACGAGGTATTGTTCGAACCATTGGGCACCAGAAGGCGGCATCTTGTGAAAAGACTCGCTAAGCTCGATGTTACAAAGGGTTTCGCAGGCTCATCGTCCTGGTTAATGCGGAGCGTCAGTTGCTAATGCAGGTGTCGGGGGGCCGTCAACATGCGCAAGTTCTGGAACTGGTATCTGGCGTTACTGGACAACGACCTGAACGCAAAGATATTCGACAACATCAAGAATCTGCTGGTGTGTGCATTGCTGTTCGCCGCGGGCACTAACGCGTTGCAGGGCCATCATGAGCTGTTTCTGGGGTTTTTCGGGCCAACTTTGACGGGATGGGGGCTGATAGCGGTGTCAGGATGCCTGATGGTGCTCAATGTCAGCGACGGAGTGCGCAAGTTGAGCAATCTTCGCTATCACATCTTGTTGCAGGTGTTGTTCTGTTTGCTCTACCTCGTCCTGGCCGTACGTATCGTGGAAATAGTCTGGGGTTTCAGGGCCGAATAGTTGATTCCGCCCGCGACAGAAGACGTTCCTCTGTCTTTTACGTCGTGCCGACTCTTCTTTTCCGCGTGGGAGAAAGGTTGATAGTCTGCGCCTCCCCCTGTAGAGCGCTGGTCGGAACTGACCCGTGTTATTACGCCCCCGAACGGATGTCAGACATGTTCAAGATGAACGCCCTTGTTCCCGAATTGATTGTTTCAGACCTGGCCAAGAGCCTCGCCTTTTACTGCCAGGTCGCAGGTTTTTCCATTGAGTATGAACGCCCGGAAGACAAATTCGCCTACCTGTCTTTTGGGCAGAGCCAGATTATGCTGGAGGAAGATTGGCACAGCGACTCGCCCTGGCGTGTCGGTCCGCTGGAGCGTCCTTTTGGCCGCGGAATGAACCTGTCCATTGTCTGTCCTGATGCCCATGCGTTGGCCAACGCATTGCAAGCAGCGGGGCATGCCTTGCGCAGGCCGGTTGAAGAACACTGGTATCGCAATGATGATCAACTGGTCGGCCAGCGCAACTTTCTGGTGCAGGACCCCGATGGTTATCTGCTGCGTTTCGCTGAAGAGCTGGGCATCAAGCACTGCGAAGATTGATGCCTCCTGCCTGGCAGGGCCTGGGCGGGCGACTCCGGCTTTGGGCGTTTGCGCCGAGTTGTTCTATCCTGAAAGTGGAGGACACATCCAGCCTGCAAAGGGAGGTGAACATGACATTCTGGAACAAACACGAACCACAGGATGATACCGCCAAGGGCACCGCTCAAAAGCCAGACGAGCACCCGGAACCGCCACCGCAAACGTGGAAGCATCCCGATGATGGCAAAGAGTTGTCGGAGCTTGATGAAGAGCGGCCACTGAAGCCCTGAGGTGTTGTCGGTCAACAGCATTGCGCGTGAAGACTGGACTTTGCGCGCACCTGTTGGTGCGCGGCGATGGGTCCGATATGTCCGCGTCGGAACAGCGCGGGTCCCGTCAGGGCTTTGCGTTCAGCTTGCGCAGTTCTTCGTAGGTTGCCGACTGCACGAACCAGAAGCCCGACACGATGCACCATACCAGCGAGCCGCCAATCACCGTGCCCAGACCCACGAGGAAGCTTTGGCTCATCATGAACAGGCCAGAGATCCAGAGGAATCCAAGAGCAAGGTAGAGCACGATGTTGTTGACGCTGATAACGAAATCTTTCATGAAACTTCCTTTTTAATAATGTCCGAGTGTCCGCATGTGCGAACGCCACGGGCGCAATCATATTGCCATATGTGTCGGACACGCCAGCACTCACGATAAACAGTGGGGATCAGGCGTGCCTCTCCAGCTTGCGAAAGAGGGATGGATGAGCAAATCAGGAGCCACACAAAGACAGTGCCTTGTGGGCACAGTCAGTTGTGCTGTCGGGTCAGGGTACTAGCGGAACTTTGGTAGCCGTGGTTCGACTGGTTTGAGCGCGGTGAGCGCACTCTGGACCAAGGGGGCATCGTTCTCGATGTCTCTGAGGCGATCACGGATTCTCAGCGCGGTGGGATGACCGCCCTGGTGGTCGACCCAGTCGGCAATTTCCTTGCAGGCAGCTGCCAGGCGAGCCTGGCGAGAATCGAGCAGTGTCAGCAGGGTGGTGATGGACTCTTTTTCGGACATGGGAAGCACCTCCGTTCAGAGAAAACTGGCCGAGGACAACAAAAAGCCCGCGAGCGAGCCTTTTGCCATTGGGGCGCCGGTCCTTCAGCTGAAATCAGTATAGACCCGGAAAATGCACTGCAAAGACGCGTGGCATCGGTGTCTGGCCGGCTAAGGCTGGTGAGACGGCATTAGCCGGCTGGCCGCGTTGAGCCGTCGGCATTCGCGCCGGGCGTCTTCCTCGCTCTCAAAACCGTCGCCGATGAACCCGCCCCGGGTGCGGGTGTCGGCGATTCTGTACCACACCTCGGCGACCGGCGGGAGATGAAGAACCTCGCCGGCGCGACGGCCCTGGATGATGATCTTGTTACAGCGCCTGACTACGAAAATGTCTTCCATGGCGTCACCGAGGTGAATAGGTGTTCAGATCAACTATAGAAGCAACTCGCAATCCTGCAAACAGATGCCTGGCCACCGACTCCTGTTGCGCCAAACTGCCCATCAGACGTTGACGTTCTCCAGGCGCCAACCGTCGGGTTGCCACGTCAATGTGTGAGTGGGGGAAAGCGCAGCGAGAAACGCTTGATCGTGGGAAGCCACCACCATCGCCCCTGGAAACCCTCGCAAAGCCTGCTCGACGGCTTGCACGGAGGCGAGGTCGAGGTGGTTGGTCGGTTCGTCCAGTAACAGCAGTTGTGCGGGCGGTGTTTTCCAGACCGCAATGGCGAGGGCTGCTTTGAGGCGTTCGCCGCCGCTCAGTGAACCGCAGGGTTGGGTGACTTGCCGGGCATCGAGTTGCAACTGAGCCAAGCGGGTACGCAGTGTGCCTTCGGTCATGAGTGAGCCGGGTTTCTCCAACTGCTCGATGATCGACCGCTGATCGTCAAGTTGCACCAGTTGCTGATCCAGGTAGGCGCAGGGCACGTGCGTCAGGCACTGGCCGCTGCTGGGCGGAGTGATTTGCGCAAGCAGCTTGAGCAATGTTGACTTGCCACAACCGTTTGGCCCGCTGACGGCGATGCGCATCGGCCCCGAGATTGTCAGGTTCAGGTAAGTGCTCAGCTGTTCTGGCGCGAGCCACGGCAGTTGTGCGTCAATCAGGCTCACCACCTGCCGGCTCTCAGGCACCGCAGTGGCGGGGAGTGTGATCAGCACCGGCTCTTGCGCCGCTACCCGCGCGTTGGCCTCGCGCACCAGGGTGTCGAGTTCGGATTTATGCGCCTGATGAGCCGGGCGCACATGGCCCATGATCTCGGTCGCGGCACCTTTCATACTGGCGCGCTCGATCCGCGAGACGTTGGCGGTCTCGGCGTTACGGCGTGATCCGGCGGCGCGGCGCTGGATCGTGTCGTGCTCGCGTTGCAGGCGCTTAAGTTCTCGGCCACGTTGCGCGCGGGCTTGTTCCAGTGCTGCCAGTGCCGCGTTCTGTTCAACCTCGCACTGCGCGCGGAAGGCTTCGTGGTTACCTCCGAACGTGCGCAAGCCCAGCTCGCTCAGCTCGACAATCCGCTGCATGCCGTTGAGCAACTGCCGATCATGACTGACGACGGTCAAACCACCGCGCCAGCCTGCGAGCTGGTTCACCAGCCACTCACGACCGTGGGCGTCGAGGTGATTGGTGGGTTCGTCCAGCACCAACAGGTCGGCACGGCTGAGTAGTGCGCCGATCAGTGCGACCCGCGCCAATTGGCCGCCGCTCAATGGTTGGGCCGGGTGGTGAGCCTCCAGCCCCTGCAATCCCGCTTCATCCAGTGACCGACGCA
The DNA here is from genome assembly GCF_039908635.1 of Pseudomonas purpurea. Lineage (NCBI taxonomy): Bacteria > Pseudomonadati > Pseudomonadota > Gammaproteobacteria > Pseudomonadales > Pseudomonadaceae > Pseudomonas > Pseudomonas purpurea. Next base: position 3,240,808 of record NZ_CP150918.1, on the reverse strand, counting down.
AGCGCTCGGGCAGGTCCCAGCGGTCGCCGACCTGTTCAAGGTCCTCGCTGGCGGCGTGCCCCTGATTCAAGCGTGTCAGCGCGTCGAGGGTATCGGCCACACCGGCCACCTGAGCAACGCTTCGCGAGGTGAGGCATGCATGCTCCTGCGCCACATAGGCGACAGAGCCGTAGCGCTTCAGGTTGCCGGACGAGGGCGAGAGTTCACCGGCGATCAGCCGTGCCAGCACGCTTTTACCGCTGCCGTTACGCCCGACAATGCCGGTAGGGCGACGGTCAAGGCTCAGGTTGAGTGAATCGAACAGGGTTTCGCCATTGGCGAACTGAAACGTCAGTTGATTCAGGGTGACGAGCGCAGGCAGACGTGTGACGTGAGTCATCAGCACCTCCAAAAAATGTCGGAAAGGCCAACAAGTGCCCGTGGCAACTTGCTGCGAATACATTTTTGAAAGGCTTAGTTGTTCACGTTGGCGTTCGTCCTGAAGAGGGGAAAGGTCGCTAGCCTAGCTCATGGCGCAATAACCCTACAAGCATCAAGGAGAAATCGCCCGAAGCTTCAACTCTGTTGCTGGCGCAGATCTTCTTCTGTGTGGGTGATAACGCTACGGTTCGCTGGCGTCGTGCGAAGCAGTTATGCCAGCACGGCGACGGCCTTGATGTGGGCCCAGAGTTGCTGCCCCGGATGCAGTTGCAACTGATCCCGGGAATAGCGGGTGATCCGCGCCAGCAGCGGCGTACCGGCCGCGTCCAGGCGCACCAGAACGTGGGCGGTGTTGTCGGCAGCAATCTCGCTGGTGACCGTAACGGGCAGCCGATTGAGGATGCTGCTCTGTTCGCCGCTGTGCAGGCTGAGGCTGACGTCACGTGCCTGAACCTTGAAACGCAGCGGTTGGCCGACCGCCAGCGGCGAGTGAGCCACACGCATGCTCAATGCGCTGCCGGGCAGTTGCAGGCTCAGCAGTTGGTAGTGACCGTCGTAGTCGCTGACTTTGCCCTCGATTACCACGCCCGCGTCGTCACCCAACGCCAAGGGCAAATCGAGGCGGGCCAGGGTTTCGCCGATGGGGCCACTGGCCAGGGCCTTGCCTTCGTGCAGCAGCACGAGATGGTCGGCCAGGCGCGCCACTTCATCCTGCGAGTGGCTGACGTAGAGCACCGGGATCTCCAGCTCATCGTGCAGGCGTTGAAGGTACGGCAGGATTTCGTTTTTACGCTGGGAGTCGAGCGCTGCCAGCGGCTCATCCATCAGCAGCAATTTTGGGCTGGTCAGCAGCGCGCGGGCGATCCCGACCCGTTGTCGTTCGCCACCGGACAGGTGTTGCGGATGCCGGTCGAGCAGATGGCCAATGCCCAGCAACTCGGTGGCGTGAGCCATGTCGACCCGCCGCTGGGAGCGCGGAATACGCCGCAGACCAAACTCCAGGTTGGCCAGCACCGAGAGGTGAGCAAACAGGCTGGCCTCCTGGAACACATAGCCCAGCGCCCGTTTGTGCGGGGCAACGAAGCACTTTTTGGCGCTGTCCTGCCAGACTTCATCGTTGATCTGGACGAAGCCCTGTTCGGCTTTTTCCAGGCCGGCGATGCAGCGCAGGCACGTGGTTTTGCCCGAGCCGGACTGACCGTACAGCGCCGTGATGCCACGACCAGGCAGGTCCAGGTCCAGATCCAGCGAGAAGTCCGGGTAGTTCAATTGCAGGCGTGCGCGAATCCGGGACGTCATCTATCAGCTCCAGCCGGCTTTGGTCTTGCGGCTGGAATACAGCGCCAGCAAAACCAGGAACGAGAACACCAGCATCGCCCCGGCCAGCCAGTGCGCCTGGGCGTATTCCATGGCCTCGACGTGATCGTAGATTTGTACGGACACCACACGGGTTTTGTCGGGGATGTTGCCACCGATCATCAGCACCACGCCGAACTCACCGACGGTGTGGGCAAAGCCCAGAATGGCGGCGGTGATAAAACCGGGGCGGGCCAGCGGCAGGATCACGCTGAAAAAGGTGTCCCAGGGATTGGCGCGCAAGGTCGCCGCCACCTCCAGCGGACGTGTGCCAATGGCCGAGAACGCGTTTTGCAACGGTTGCACGACAAAGGGCATCGAATAGAGCACCGAGCCGATGACCAGGCCGGCGAAGCTGAACGTCAGCGTGCCGAGGCCCAGCGACTGGGTGAACTGGCCGACGAAACCATGAGGTCCGAGGGCCAGCAGCAGGTAGAAACCGATCACGGTCGGCGGTAATACCAGGGGCAGGGCGACGATCGCCCCGACCGGGCCCCGCAACCAGGAACGGGTGCGTGACAGCCACAACGCAATCGGAGTGCCGATGACCAGCAGGATGGCCGTCGTCAGGGACGCCAGTTTCAGGGTCAGCCAGATGGCGGAAAAATCGGCACTCGATAAGGACATTTAGAGTTGGTAACCGTAGGACTTGATGACAGCCGCAGCTTTTGGCCCCTTCAGGTAGTCAACCAGTGCCTTGGCGGCCGGGTTGTCCTTGCCTTTATTGAGGATCACCGCGTCTTGTTTGATCGGGTCGTGCATCTCGGCAGGAACGATCCACGCCGAGCCGCCGGTGACTTTGCCGTCTTTATAGATTTGCGACAAGGCGACAAAGCCGATTTCGGCGTTGCCAGTAGACACGAACTGGTAGGCCTGGGTGATGTTCTGGCCTTCGACGATTTTGTCCTTGACCTTGTCGGTCAGGCCCAACTTGGCCAGTACCTGGGTTGCGGCCAGGCCATAGGGTGCGGCTTTCGGGTTGGCGATGGACAAGTGTTGGTATTGATTGTTCTTGAGCACCTGGCCTTTGGCGTCGACATAGCCGTCCTTGGCCGACCACAGCGCGAGGGTGCCGATGGCGTAGGTGAAGCGCGAGCCCTTGACGGTATCGCCTTCGCTTTCGAGCTTTTGCGGCGTGGTGTCGTCTGCCGACAGGAACACTTCGAACGGCGCGCCATTCTTGATCTGGGCGTAGAACTGCCCGGTGGCGCCATAGGCGGCGATCAGTTTATGCCCGGTGTCTTTTTCGAAATCGGCGGCAATGGCCTGGATCGGTGCCGTGAAGTTGGCGGCGACCGCGACTTGCACTTCATCGGCATGGGCCGTGCCCAGGGCGAATACGGCGAACAACGTCGTCAGGCAAGTGGGGGCGAAACGTGAGACACGAGTAGTCATGGAACGGCTCCGTAGGGCGAGTGAGGTGGGCAGTTTGTTGTTGTAAGTCGACTGCGCCGGGGCTGAGGTGAAACGCTATATAGCGGAATATATAGCGAATCAACGACGAACGGAACTCGCGGTACGGTCTGCGGATGGAGCCGTGACGGAAGCGGGCCGCACCGCGGATGCGGCCCTGATGTTCAGCGCGGGCTCAGCTTTGCCAGCGCTTCATCGGCCAGGTGCCAGGTCAACTCGGCGCTCGACAGCTCCCTGCCCAAGCGCAGTGCCTGCCCGGCCCAGAGGTTGCTGAACTGCGCTTCAGCCTTGGCCCGCAACGGCATCAGCGCACCGCCGGCGAGCGGGAAGGCTGGCGCAGCAGGGCTGATCGGACCGAGTTCGCGCATGATCCGATTGAGAATTCCGCGTGCCGGGCGTCCGGTAAACACGTTGGTCAGCGCGGTTTCGCTCTCTTTGGCGGTGCGTAAGGCGTGATGGTGAGACGCACTGACCTTGGCCTCCGGGGTGAACAAATAAGCGGTGCCCAGTTGCACGGCCGAGGCGCCGAGGGCGAATGCAGCAACAATGCCGCGAGCATCGCCAATCCCGCCAGCGGCGATCACCGGTACGCTCACGGCGTCTGCGATCTGCGGCACCAGGGCGAAGGTGCCGACCTGGCTGCTCAGGTCCTCGCTGAGAAACATCCCGCGATGGCCGCCGGCCTCGTACCCCATGGCAATGATGGCGTCGCATCCATGCTGCTCCAGCCACACGGCTTCCTGCACCGTGGTCGCCGAAGAGATGACCTTCGCGCCTGCGGCCTTGACCCGGTCTACCAGCGCTTTTTCCGGCAAGCCGAAGTGGAAGCTGACGACCGCAGGCCGGAATGCTTCAATGACTTCGCACGCTGCGTTGTCGAACGGCGCACGATTGGACACGGGTGTAGGTGCGTCGAAGTCCACGCCCAGTTCGTGATAGTAAGGTTCCAGCAGGTTTTTCCAGTCATGGGTGCGTTGTTCGTCGGCAACCGGTGGCTGATGGCAGAAAAAGTTCACATTGAAGGGGCGGGTGGTCTGCTGTTGGATGATCGTCAGTTCCTCGCGCAATTGCTCAAGGCTCAGCATGGCGGCGGGCAACGAGCCCAGGCCACCGGCGTTGCTGACGGCGATGACCATGGCCGACGTGTTGGCGCCGGCCATCGGCGCCTGGATGATCGGCAGGTCGATGCCGAACAGGTCAAGAATGCGGGTGTCAGGCCATTGGCTCATTTGAATTATTATCCGGCAACAGAAAAGACGATCATGGCGCGTTTGTATCAGGAGTGACTGGCGTAAGGCCAGCCGACTTTTCAGGCACAGGCTCAAGTTGCGTGTTGTAACTGATTGAGGTGATGGCACGGTTTTATGATCGATCCAGTTGTGATAAACCTCTGGCGCTATTTTTCCAGGCGCTCAATGCGCAGCCAAGGAGTGTGGATTCAATGGAAGTCAAACAACTGGATATTGCCCCGTTCAGTGTTTCGGGGTTGCAGGTACGCACGTTCAACCGCGATGAGCAGCAGCCAGAGACGGCGAAGATCGGCCCGATGTGGGGGCGTTTTTTTGCCGATCAGGCCTTCAGCAAAATTCCCAATGCTGTGGCGGAATCGCTGGTCTATGGCGTTTATTCCAATTACGAGTCCGATGCCAACGGCGCCTTCGACGTGACGGCGGGCCGAGTGGTGACCGCGCCCGCCAAGGACTTTGCGACCGTGGACATTCAGGGCGGGCGTTACCTTGTCTTCGAAGCCTCGGGCCCCATGCCCGAAAGCGTGATTGCCACCTGGGGCCAGGTCTGGCAGTACTTCGAAGAACATACAGAGATCAAACGGGCCTTTGTCAGTGATTTTGAGGCCTACAACGGCCCGGACTCGGTGTCGGTTTACATCGGCATTCGTTAAGCCTGGGGCGCGGTTTCGCGTTCCAGGAGCTGGCGTTTGCGCTCTATGCCCCAGCGATACCCCGAGAGGTTGCCATCGCTGCGCACCACCCGGTGGCAGGGAATGGCCACCGCCAGGCTGTTGGCCGCGCACGCCTGAGCCACGGCGCGCACCGCTTTGGGGGCGCCGATCCGTTGGGCGATCTCGGCGTAACTGGCGGTGCTGCCGGCGGGGATTTCACGCAAGGCCATCCAGACCCGCTCCTGAAACGCGGTGCCGCGCACGTCCAGCGGCAAGTCCAGGCCAAGGGCTGGTGCTTCGATGAAGCCGACGACCCTGGCAATCAACTGTTCGAAGTCGTGATCGGCACCGATCAGATTGGCCTGTCGGAATTTATCCTGAAGATCGCACACCAGCGCATGGGGATCGTCGCCCAACAGGATTGCACACACCCCGCGAGTACTTTGCGCCACCAGAATCGCCCCCAGTGAACACTGGCCGACAGCGAAGCGGATGTCGGTGTTCACGCCACCTGCACGGTAGTCGCTGGGTTTCATTCCTAGTACTTGATCGGCGGCCTCATAGAAGCGGCTGTTGGAGTTGAAGCCGGCGTCGTACAACGCGTGAGTAATCGACTGGCCGCTTTCGAGTTGCGCCCGGACTTTGCGTGAGCGGTGGGCGTTTCCATAGCCTTTGGGCGTCAGGCCAGTCACGCCTTTGAACACCCGGTGAAAGTGAAACGGGCTCATGCCGGCCGCATCGGCCAGGTCTGCCAGGCTGGGCAGGCTTTCGGCAGACTCAATCTGACGGCAAGCGATGGCGACCAGCGCGGCATGTTGGCTGGCAACATGGGTTTGATCGGCGGCAGCGCGTTTGCTGGGTCGGTAACCGGCGGCTTGAGCCTGTTCGGCGGAGTCGAAGAACTCGACGTTCCGGGGATTCGGCAGGCGCGCCAGGCTGCTGGGGCGGCAGTAGATGCCGGTGGTTTTTACCCCATAGACAAACTGCCCGTCTGCCCGAGGATCACGCGCCAGCACCGCCGCCCAACGAGGGTCGTTTTCGATGGCGCAGGGTGTGTGGTTGGAAGTCATGGGGTTCGATCCGGTGGCGAGTTGAGTTCAGGTTAACGTGCACGACCGACGCGAACACTCCGGGTCTTGCGCTCGAATTCCGCCGTTCAGCCTGCGGTGCGCAAGGTGAGGTTGATCCGTTGCGCCCCCAGTGTTGCATGATGACCGTCCTTGATCGGCAGTACCCCGTGATAGCGCAAACGGTCCACGCCACCCCAGACCACGACATCACCATGCACCAACGGCACTTTCCGATGGTTGTCGGTGCGTTTAAAACCACCAAACAGGAACACCGCTGGCAGGCCGAGGGACACCGAGACGATCGGCCAGGCGTAGGATCGTTCGTCTTTATCCTGATGCAAAGACATCTTGGCGCCTGGCAAGTAACGATTGATCAGGCACGCATCTGGCTGAAACGCGTTGAACCCCGCTTCAAGCGCCGCTGCCTGCGCCAGTTCAAGAAACACCCCGGGCATTTCGGGCCAGGGCTGACCGCTGCACGGGTCGGCGCGGGTGTAGCGATAGCCTGAGCGGTCGGTGGTCCAGCCCAGTGATCCGCAACTGCTCAAGCCCACGGACATCGTGAAACCGCCCGGCGTCACCATGTGCCGGAACGGTGCGGCGAGCAAGACTGACTCCAGTGCCGGCATCAAACGGCCGACCCACGACAGGGCAAACCCTTTGAGGACGAAGGATTGTTCGCCAATGGGTTCGGTCTTGATCGGCTGTGCGAGATCGCTGTCGCCAAACAGATCCAGGGTTGTCGGGTTCATGTGGTCACTGTGCATCGTGGAAAATCACACCAAGGGTATGCCGTTGACCACTGTGCAGGCGACTCACGCCGTGGCGCAAGTTCACGCGGCAATAGCCGCGCAGGCCTTTGACCGGTCGTTGGTGCACGGCAAAAATCACTGCATCACCTTTTTTCAAGCTTACAACCTGAGGGCGTGACTGCATGCGGGGGCGCTGTTCGGTCAGTACGAATTCACCGCCGGTGAAGTCCTTCTCGGGGGCTGACAGTAAAATCGCAACTTGCAGTGGGAATACGTGTTCGCCGTACAGGTCTTGATGCAGGCAGTTGTAGTCCTGCGGGCCGTAGCGCAGCAGCAAAGGCGTAGGACGTAACTGACCGGCATCGTGGCAGCGTTGCAGAAAATCGTCATGGTGCAACGGATAGCGTACCGCCAGGTTCATCTGTTCGTTCCAACGGTTCGCCAGCGGTACCAGGTGTGGGTACAGCGAGCTACGCAAGTTGGCAACCAGCGTTGGCAGCGGATACCTGAAGTACTGGTACTCGCCACGTCCGAAACCATGCCGGGCCATGATTACCCTGGAGCGGAACGGCGCTTGTTCGGGATACAGCGCAGCCAGGGCGTCACAGTCCTGCGCGCTGAGCAGTCCGGTGATCGTTGCGTGGCCATCGCCGTCCAGATCCTGTTCCAGCGCGGCCCAATCCAGGGCCGCGATATGCTGATGCAGATCGCACAGGCTCACCGGCGTGCCTCACGTTCCAGCAGCACATGCTTGCGCTCAAGTCCCCAGCGATAGCCCCCGAGGCCGCCGTCCTGGCGCACAACGCGATGGCAAGGAATGACCACCGCCAAGGGGTTCGCCCCACAGGCGTTGGCGACCGCCCGAAAGGCGCCCGGCTGACCCAACTGCCGGGCGATATCACGGTAGGTGCGCGTTTCGCCGAGCGGGATGTGTTGCAACGCCTGCCACACACGGCGCTGAAACTCGCTGCCGGTGACGAGGTCGAGCGGCACGCTCAGGGGGCGGTGTGGGGTGTCGAGAAAGTGCACGACGTGTTGCAGCGCGATTGCCAGGTTGTCGTCGCGCAGCAGTTGTCGGTTTTGTGCAAAGCGTCGTCTGAGGTCGGACTCGAGGGACGTCGGTTCATCGCCGAGCAACAGCGCGCAAAGTCCGGCGTCGCTGTAGGCCGCAAGCGCCACGCCGAGGCTGAAGCGGGTGCTGAGGTAGCGGATGCAGGAAACAGCGGGTGAAGGGAGTGTCGACATGATCAGGCTCCTGAACCAGGGGTTGAGAGGCCAGTCTAGGGAGCGTTCAGGCAGCGGACACTCCGCTGCTTGCGGTCGAACTCGGGGGATGACGTCCTTGTAGCTCCCCGACGGTTGAAACGTCTTACAGCGCTTTGCTGACGCGGATATCCGTGATCGTGTCACTCTTTTCGTGCATGGCATCCAGCACAGCCCGGGCTTCTTCCGGGGTGCCGGTTTCAAGCTGGGCGAACTCGAAGCGTCGTTCTCCGTTAAGCTTGTACTTGATAACGTACTTGGTCGTTTGGGCCACGGGCGTACCTGTCTGCTTTATTGCGGGTTGAAGATCAGCTCAGTTTCGAGCTGGACCGGCGAATAATCTTGATCGAGTGGGTGAGTGTCGGCTTGCGCGTAACACTGATGGGCCGACGATTGACCGTGTCGATGGTGATGTTCCAGAAGCCGGTGCTTGGTGCGGTGATTCTGGCTGGGAACGTATCGAACGCGCCGCCGTGATAGGTGTGGCGACCGCCATTCTTGAAACTGCGGAAGTTGGCGTCGTTCATCAGACGGATGTTGCACATTTGGGAGCATTGGATGACGACGATGTCATCTTCATTGAGGTGCTCGCGCTGGTGGATAAATTTCATGGGGCGCCTCCAGAAGGGCTTTTTCTACAAAATCAAAACGATAGCATGGGCGATGGCGCAGTTTATCAGCCCGAACGCTTTAATATCGGGCCGTTGCGCTGCGCTTTGACAATTAAAAACAGTTATCTGAGGGTTTATGAGCGATAAAACGGCAGTTGCCGGAGAAAAAATGGATTTTCGCTGTCGGAGCGTCTTTATTGGAGGTTTTGTATGAAGCGGGTCGTGTTGATGTTGGCGTTTGCATTGGGTGGTTGTGCGACAGTTTCGGACATCAGTCAAACGCCGCCCACCATGAATGTGATCTCTGGGAAAAAACCGCAGGAGTACGCTCGCTGCATCGTCGATAAACTGGCCAACAGCCGTGGTGCGTTGCAGATCGAGCCGCAGAAGGACGGTGTTCGCGTGATCGTCCCGAACAAGTTGTCCGCTGGCCCGACGGCGGTGTTTGATATCGAAAACCGCTCTGGGGGCAGCAGCATCAAGCTTCACGAAAGCATGTCCAACGTGCCTGTGCGCCCAGGCGACGTGGGTGATGCCGCCAACGCGTGCATTTCTGGCTGAGATTACCTGCGGCCCGCATGGCGTTTCCAGGAAGCCTGACCCGATACCGTCCAGGGTATTGCGTCAGGCTTTTTCACATCTGTCTGTCTCATCATTCTTAAACACGTCATTTCTGAAGCTTGCCAGGTCGGCATTGTGACTGGCTGAGCAATGACCTACTATTTGTAGGCTTATGCCGAGTAGGTCTAAGCATATAACTATAAGAATGGAGGTTGAGATGATCAGACATCGAATGATGTTGAGCAGCCTGATGCTCGTTGTCGCAGGCGGCGCCCATGCCGTCGAAGGGAAGAACGTCTACACTCAGGGCGGTGCGCAGCCCGGCGCCACGGCTTGTTTCGCGTGTCACGGCGGTGACGGGCTGGGTATGCCGGCCGCTGGGTTTCCCAGGCTGGCCGGTACCTCGGCCGCCTATTTAAGCAAGCAACTGCTGGACTTTAGAGCGGGCACGCGTGTCAGCCCGGTCATGCAGCCAGTCGCGAAAGCGTTAAGCGAAGCAGAAATCCAGGCGGTCGCTACCACACTGGCGGCGATGCCTGCCCCTCAAACACCGTTGGTGAACCGCACGGCCTCGCCCAAAAACCTCGGCGAAACGCTGGCGCTGCGCGGTGCCTGGGATCGCAGTGTTCCTGAGTGCGTGATGTGTCACGGCCCCGGTGGCATAGGCGTCGGCAGTGCATTCCCGCCGTTGGCCGCGCAACCCGCCAGTTATTTGGTGGCGCAGTTGAATGCCTGGCGCGACGGCACCCGGCATAACGATCCCGATGATTTGATGGGGCACATCGCCAAATCCTTGAGCGCGGATGAAATCAGCGCGGTCGCCGATTATTTCGCGACGCTGGGTAGCCAGGAGGTCAAGCCATGAGAACGCTTTCAGTGATGCTGCTGGCTGCCGTGAGTCTTGATGTTTACGCTGCGCCAATCGCGATGGACGATCAGTCCCAGTTGCAAACTCCGGCGGTTGCTGCGGGCGGGCGTACTTATTTCCAGCCGCCCGCCGAACATGAATTGCCGGATAACGCCTTCGGCAAAATGGTCATGCAAGGCTATGCGTTGTTTGTGGATACCCGGCGCCAGGCTCCGCAACTGGTCGGCAACGGGCTCAGTTGCAGCAACTGCCACCTCGGTCAGGGGCGTCAGGCCAATTCGGCGCCATTGTGGGGGGCGTACCCGATGTACCCGGCCTATCGCAAAAAAAATGACAAAGTGAACACCTTTGCCGAGCGCATTCAGGGTTGCTTCCAGTTCAGCATGAACGGCACGCCACCGGCAGCCGACAGCCCGCAAATTACCGCGCTGTCGGTGTATGCCTATTGGCTGGCGAGCAAGGCGCCAGTCGGTGTCGAGTTGCCGGGCCGAGGTTATCCCGATGTGCCGCAACCCGCCAAAGGCTATGACATCGCGCAGGGTCAGCAGGTCTACAACGCGCAGTGTGCGGTGTGTCATGGGGACAGCGGCCAGGGTCAGAAGGTCGGTCAGGATTACGTCTTGCCACCGCTGTGGGGTAAGGATTCCTACAACTGGGGAGCCGGTATGCATCGCATCAACACAGCGGCGTCCTTCATCCAGCACAATATGCCGCTGGGCAAGCCCAATACGTTGAGTGACCAGCAGGCCTGGGACGTGGCGGCCTTCGTCAACAGTCATGAGCGCCCGCAAGATCCGCGCCTGATTGATGGCTCAATCGAGAAAACCCGGCTGAAATACCATGCCAATGACGGCGTCAATGTGTACGGGCAAACCGTGAATGGCGTTTTGATTGGTCAAGGCATCCGATAAACTGTCGCCCATCGACCCAATGCCGCCCACGTCAGCACGTGGGCGGCATTGTCATTTTTGGGAGTCAGTCATGAAGCGTGAACAGGTGCGGGAGCGGCATGCAGAGGGTCATATCTCTGCGACCCATGTGATTCAGAATCCGGCGAATTCGGGTGAATGGATCGTGTTTTTCAAGAAAAGCGCCGGGCGCAGTTTCTTTCTGGTGGATGAAAACGACGAAGTGGAGTCCTTCAGCCGGCTCGACGACTTGATCGAGACCGTGCGCGGGCTCGGGATCAAGTTTGCCGAGATCCACATGTAACGACGCAGCGGGTGGTTACTTGCACACCACCACAACACTGCGGCTCTTGAAGTTGCCGACATCTGCGCCAAGGGTCTTGTCGCTCTCCTTGGTCGACGGTGTGCCGTCGGTGCCCACGATCCGATAACCAGTGCCCGCGCAGGAGGCATCTGCCTTTTCATAGCAGGTGGCCCAGGAGTTGGCTTCGCCAGAGCAGTCGATCGCCAGGCCTTGTTCGCCGTCGTCCAGATAAGTCTTGGACGCGGTGGCGCACCCGGACAGGGCCAGAACCGCAATCAGTGCCAGGTATTTTTTCATGTGAAGGTCGTCGTTCAAGGTAGAGGGTGTGCGGGGTGCGAACGCCCTGCGCCAAGATGCTATAGCGAACGGCCATCCTGGTACAGACAAACAAAAAGCCCTGCGGGTGGGCAGGGCTCTGGTCTTGCATTCGGTCTTACTCAGGTTTGGCGTTGCGGCGCCGTGGCGCAGCAGGCTGATCCTGGAACACGGAGGCCACTTCAATGGCCAGCGCCTCTGAAGGGAAGGGGCCGGCGATGTTCTCACCATTGGCGCTGTCGACCCACCACTGGCCATCTTTTGCCTGATTGATCAGGTAACCGTTCACGCTTTTTGCTGCCGACATCTATCTGCCTCGTTGGCTGGTTCAATCGCGCAATGATAGCGGGAAATCAGGAGTAGAGGTGTTCGCTGGTCTACAGTGATTCGATTGGCAGGTGGTTTTGGTGCGGCGAAACAGTCGATCAGCTGGCCGGCGCGGAACTATCTGCCTGATTATTTCTCTATGATGGCATCGGTTAGCCAGTGGGGGGCATTGTAAGGTGCCTGCCGCCTGATTAGACTGCGCCGAAACTCGTACACACAGCCCTTTCAAGGACTTTTATGATCAAGAAATGCTTGTTCCCAGCAGCCGGTTACGGTACTCGCTTCCTGCCAGCGACTAAAGCCATGCCCAAAGAAATGCTGCCGGTGGTGAACAAGCCACTGATCCAGTACGGCGTTGAAGAAGCGCTGGACGCTGGGTTGACCGAAATTTCCATCGTTACCGGTCGTGGCAAGCGCGCCCTGGAAGACCACTTCGACATCAGCTATGAGCTGGAAAACCAGATCAAGGGCACCGACAAAGAGAAGTACCTGGTCGGTATCCGCAAGCTGCTCGACGAGTGCTCGTTCTCCTACACCCGTCAGACCGAAATGAAAGGCCTGGGTCACGCGATCCTGACCGGTCGTCCGCTGATCGGCGACGAACCGTTCGCCGTGGTGCTGGCGGATGACTTGTGCGTCAACCTGGAAGGCGACGGCGTGCTGACCCAGATGGTCAAGCTGTACAAACAGTACCGCTGCACCATCGTCGCGATTCAGGAAGTCGACCCGCAGGAAACCCACAAGTACGGCGTGATCGCCGGCGATCTGATCGGTGACGACCTGTACCGTGTTCGCAACATGGTCGAGAAGCCGAAGCCTGAAGATGCGCCGTCCAACCTGGCGATCATCGGTCGTTACATCCTGACGCCGGACATCTTCAAGTTGATCGAAGAAACCGAGCCAGGCAAGGGTGGCGAGATCCAGATCACCGACGCCCTGATGAAGCAGGCGCAAGACGGTTGCGTGATTGCCTACAAATTCAAGGGCACTCGTTTCGATTGCGGTGGCGCTGAAGGCTACATCGAAGCCACCAACTTCTGCTTCGAGCACTTCTACAAGACGGGCAAGGCTTACTAATAGCGCTTAACCGACTTGTTCTGAAAAGCCACCTTCGGGTGGCTTTTTCATTTTTCGGGCCTGTGCCGTTCGCAGCGCTGACCGAAAAAGCTGCAGCGGGTATGCTGGTGGCCTGCCGAGGAGATTGAAATGGCTTACGATTTTGACCTTTATGTGATTGGCGCCGGTTCTGGTGGCGTACGTGCAGCGCGCTTTGCTGCCGGTTTTGGCGCAAAAGTGGCCGTGGCTGAAAGCCGCTATCTGGGCGGTACCTGTGTGAATGTCGGCTGCGTGCCGAAGAAGCTGCTGGTGTACGGCGCTCATTTCTCCGAAGACTTCGAGCAAGCGCAAGGTTTTGGCTGGTCGCTGGGTGAGGCGAATTTTGATTGGTCGACGTTGATCGCCAACAAGGATCGCGAGATCAACCGTTTGAACGGCATCTATCGCAATCTGCTGGTTAACAGCGGCGTGACCTTGCATGAGGCCCATGCCAAGGTGTGCGGGCCCCATGAGGTTGAAGTCAATGGTGAGCGTTACACCGCCAAGCACATACTGATTGCCACGGGTGGCTGGCCACAGGTTCCGGATATTCCAGGTCGCGAACACGCCATCAGCTCCAATGAGGCGTTTTTCCTCAAGGAACTGCCCAAGCGTGTTCTGGTCGTGGGTGGCGGCTATATCGCCGTCGAGTTCGCCGGGATCTTTCACGGTCTGGGCGCCGAAACCTCGTTGCTGTACCGGGGTGACCTGTTTCTGCGCGGATTTGACGGCGCAGTGCGCAAGCACTTGCAGGAAGAACTGACCAAGCGCGGGATGGATTTGCAGTTCAATGCCGATATCGAGCGTATCGAGAAGCAGGCCGACGGCAGCTTGAGCGTGACCCTCAAGGATGGTCGTGAGCAGGTGACGGACTGCGTGTTCTATGCCACCGGTCGCCGTCCGATGCTGGACAACCTGGGGCTTGAAAACACGGCGGTCAAACTCGACAAGAAAGGTTTTGTCGAGGTCGATGAGCTGTATCAAACCGCTGAGCCGTCGATACTGGCCATTGGTGACGTCATCGGCCGCGTCCAGCTGACGCCGGTTGCTCTGGCTGAAGGCATGGCCGTGGCGCGCCGGTTGTTCAAGCCTGAGCAGTATCGTCTGGTCGATTACGCGATGATTCCGACTGCCGTTTTCAGTCTGCCGAATATCGGTACGGTCGGGCTGACCGAGGAGCAGGCGCGCGAGGCGGGCCATGACGTGCAGATCTTCGAGAGCCGTTTCCGGCCGATGAAGCTGACCCTGACCGAGTGTCAGGAGCGGACCCTCATGAAGCTGGTAGTGGATGCCAAAACCGACAAGGTTTTGGGTTGCCACATGGTCGGCCCCCGAGGCAGGAGAGATCGTTCAAGGGTTGGCGATTGCCTTGAAGGCTGGCGCCACCAAGCGCGATTTCGACGAAACCATCGGCGTGCATCCTACCGCCGCCGAAGAGTTCGTCACCATGCGTACGCCTGTGGCGGGCTAATCGTCCTTCTGTGTTCCTGAAGTGCTTTCTGCCTCTGGTGTCGCCTTGGCGGCTGCCAGATGCAGGGCCTCCAGGCTGGCTTGCGCTTTCACGGCGCTCAGCTCCAGTTGCTTGATGACCTGAGCCTGTGCGTCGACGGATTGGCTGAGTGTCTGGCTCTCCAGCAGGGCCACGCGCAAGCGTTCCTGGAGGAGGGTGCATTCGGCGTCGGCGCGGCGGGTTTGTTCCAGTGACTGCTCCTGACGTTTTTCGCTCTGCTTGAGTTGATCCTGCAACAGGTTCAGCTCGCGCAGCGTGCCACGGTTTTCGGTTAGCAGGCGTTCGTTGTCGCGGTTGAGCTGGGTGATTTCATCCTGGCGTATCAACGCGCTTTGCTGGGCCTGGCGCAACTCCATCTGAATCTGTTGAACCTGCCCCTCATGGCGGCGTTGTTCCTGCTCGCGCTGATCCTTCACGGCGTTGCGGTAATGCTCAAGTGCGTCGCGGGCGTGCAGGTGTTTATCTTCCAGCGAGCGAATCTGCTCATCTTTGTCATTCAAGCGTAATTCGAAATCGCTCAGTGCCTGGTTCAGACCGGCGTTGCGGGTTTGCTCGGTCTGCAGCATGGAGCGGGTGTTCTGCAGCGTGCTTGTTTCGTGGGCGAGCGCTACGCCTTGGACCTCCAGTTGCTGCTTGAGCTGCGCCTGCGTCAGGAGGGCATTCGCCAGTTGTGCCTCAAGCTCCTGTTTTGCTTGGTCGAAGGAGGCCTGCGCGCGGTCAATCGGCTCTTGCGCCTGTTCCCGCAAGCGCTGCGCCAGTCGCGCCACCAGCGCGGTCAGTTCGCTGTCGAGCTGTTCTTGCGGGTCGTTGATGTGTTCGACGCCGTTATCCAGCTCTTTGAGGTAGCGATGGATGGTGGTTTTCGACCCGGTATTCCCCATTTCAATACGCACGGCATCAATGCTGGGGTGTTCGCCACGGGCGAGGATCGCCAAGCGTGCCGTTTGCACGAGTGCCTTGTTTACGCCGCCACGAGCCATGTTCTCTCCTACGATTTAGTACTGTGGTACGTACCACGTAAATTGCCTGTGTGCCATGTTATCGGTGATCCGTGTAAATTACAAAATATGACATGGGATATACTGGTATTACCCCGTGTGATGAGCGTTTTATGCGGTTTCGAGCGGCATTGCCGTACGTTTGCGAGGTTTGAGCTGATGACTGATCTGGATCTCTATCTGCAAGCGGCCACCCGTGATAACACCCGGCGCAGCTATCGGGCAGCCGTTGAGCATTTTGAAGTGAGTTGGGGCGGGTTCCTGCCAGCCACCAGCGATAGCGTGGCGCGTTATCTGGTGGCGCATGCCGGTGAGCTGTCGATCAACACGTTGAAGTTGCGTTTGTCTGCGTTGGCGCAATGGCACAACAGCCAGGGCTTTGCTGATCCGACCAAGGCGCCGGTGGTGCGCAAAGTCTTCAAAGGCATTCGCGCCTTGCATCCGGCGCAGGAAAAACAGGCTGAGCCGTTGCAGCTTCAGCATCTGGAGCGTTTGGTCGTGCACCTGGAGCTGGAAGCGACTGAGGCGAAGGCTGCGGGTGATCAGCCTGCATTGCTGAGGGCGCGGCGTGATGCGGCGTTAATTCTGCTTGGGTTCTGGCGCGGGTTTCGCAGCGATGAGTTGTGCCGCTTGCAGGTTGAGCATGTCCAGGTTGCGCCAGGCTCAGGCATCACTGTGTACGTGCCGCGCAGCAAGAGTGATCGCGAGAACTTCGGCAAGACCTATCAGACGCCTGCCTTGCAACGCTTGTGTCCGGTGCAGGGCCCTACATCGAGTGGCTCAAAGTGTCAGCGCTGGTGCGTGGGCCGGTGTTCCGTGGCATCGACCGCTGGGGCAATCTGGGCGAGGAGGGTTTGCACGCCAATAGCGTGATTCCGCTGTTGCGTCAGGCACTGGATCGCGCAGGCATTCCGGCCGAGCAGTACACCAGTCACTCGCTGCGACGGGGTTTCGCCACCTGGGCCCATCGCAGCGGTTGGGACCTCAAGTCCCTGATGAGTTATGTCGGTTGGAAGGATGTGAAGTCCGCCATGCGCTATGTTGAAGCCAGCCCGTTTATCGGGATGACCCGCATCGGCGAGCAACCTGTTGGTGGGTGATACAGGTTTCTTCTATTAATACTGTCGGCTAATAGCGAAAACCAATCAGCAACATCAGCTTTGCCAATGAGCCATCCGGCGATCGAGTGGTTAGGATTCACCTCATCAACTTTTCAACCCTGACGGAGAGTCAACGATGCCTATCATCAACAGCCAAGTTAAACCGTTCAAAGCCACCGCATTCAAAAACGGCGCATTCGTCGAAGTGTCGGACGCCGACCTGAAAGGCAAATGGTCCGTTGTGTTCTTCTACCCGGCTGACTTCACCTTCGTTTGCCCAACCGAGTTGGAAGACCTGGCTGACAACTACGCCGAATTCCAGAAGCTGGGCGTTGAAGTCTACAGCGTGTCGACCGACACCCACTTTGCTCACGCGGCATGGCACAACACTTCGCCTGCGATCGGCAAAATCCAGTACACCATGATCGGCGACCCGACCCACGTCATCTCCCGCAACTTCGACGTGCTGATCGAAGAAGTCGGCCTGGCTGACCGTGGCACCTTCGTGATCAACCCTGAAGGCCAGATCAAAATCGTCGAGCTGAACGACGGTGGCGTGGGCCGCGATGCGAACGAACTGCTGCGCAAAATCAAAGCCGCTCAGTACGTCGCTGCTCACCCGGGCGAAGTCTGCCCAGCCAAGTGGAAAGAAGGCGAGGCCACTCTGGCACCGTCTCTGGACCTGGTCGGCAAGATCTAAGTCTGTGAAGTACATCAGGGCGGATTACCGCACCTAAGTAAGCTGCACCGCCCTCAAAAACGCCCGGGCGAGATTCGCTCGGGCGTTTTTTTTACGATCAAAAAAAGGAAATCGCCCGTATGTTGGACGCCAATCTTAAAGCTCAGTTGAAGTCATACCTGGAACGGGTCACCCAGCCGATCGAGATCGTCGCCTCCCTCGACGACGGTGCGAAATCCCAGGAAATGCTCGCGCTACTCAAAGACGTTGCCAGTCTTTCCCATCAAATAACGTTGCTCGACAACGGAACGGATGCGCGCAAGCCATCGTTCTCGTTGAACCGCCCGGGAAGTGATATCAGCCTGCGTTTCGCCGGTATTCCCATGGGCCACGAATTCACTTCGCTGGTGTTGGCCTTGCTGCAAGTCGGCGGTCACCCTTCGAAGGCCAGTCATGAGGTGATTGAGCAGATCCGCTCGCTCAAAGGCGAGTTCAACTTCGAGACGTACTTCTCGCTGTCGTGCCAGAACTGCCCGGACGTGGTCCAGGCGCTGAACCTGATGGCGGTGCTTAACCCGAACATTCGCCACGTTGCCATCGACGGTGCGTTGTTCCAGGCTGAGGTCGAAGATCGCAAGATCATGGCCGTGCCGAGTGTTTACCTTAATGGCGTCAACTTCGGCCAGGGCCGCATGGGCCTGGAAGAAATCATCGCCAAGATCGACACCAGCGCCATTGAGCGCCAGGCCGAGAAAATCAACGCCAAGGACGCCTTTGACGTGCTGGTTGTGGGTGGTGGTCCAGCCGGTGCCTCGGCAGCGATTTATGCGGCCCGCAAAGGCATTCGTACCGGCGTTGCGGCCGAGCGTTTTGGTGGTCAGGTGTTGGACACCATGGCCATCGAGAACTTCATTTCCGTGCAGGAAACCGAAGGGCCGAAACTGGCGGTCGCGCTGGAAGAGCACGTCAAGCAATACGACGTCGACATCATGAACCTGCAACGCGCCGATAAGCTGGTGCCGGGTAAAAACGGCGAGCTGCACGAAATCAGGTTCGCCAGTGGTGCTTCGCTCAAGGCCAGGACCGTGATTCTCGCGACCGGCGCCCGCTGGCGCGAAATGAACGTGCCCGGTGAGCAGGAATACCGCAACAAAGGCGTGGCGTACTGCCCGCACTGCGACGGTCCGTTGTTCAAGGGCAAGCGTGTAGCCGTGATCGGCGGTGGTAACTCGGGTGTCGAGGCGGCCATTGATCTGGCGGGCATCGTCAAGCACGTGACGCTGCTGGAGTTTGATGTGCAGTTGCGCGCCGATGCGGTGTTGCAACGCAAGTTGCACAGTTTGCCGAACGTCACCGTCATCACTAATGCCCAGACCACTGAAGTGACGGGCGATGGCCAGAAGGTCAACGGTTTGCGCTACAAGGATCGTCAGTCGGGTGAAGTGCTGAATGTCGAGCTGGAAGGGATCTTCGTACAGATCGGTTTGCTGCCGAACACGGACTGGCTCAAAGGCACCATCGAGTTGTCACCACGTGGCGAGATCATCGTCGATTCGCGGGGCGAGACGTCAATGCCAGGCGTGTTCGCTGCCGGTGACGTGACCACGGTACCGTACAAGCAGATCGTGATTGCGGTGGGTGAGGGAGCCAAGGCATCGCTGAGTGCTTTCGACCACCTGATTCGCACCTCTGCGCCGGCTTGAGTGATCGATAGCGCAAAAAACAAAACCCCATGAGTCATCATGGGGTTTTTCATTTGTGGCAACGGCTGGTGTAGCCGCGAAGCTTGCTCGCGATCAGCGATGACGGGGCGATCAGGTAGTCGACGGTGTGCCTGTCGTGGGCAAGCCTTGCTCCTGCAAAGGCGGGAGTTACATCGGCGTCGGTTGAATGATCTCGACCCAGTAAGCATCCGGGTCCTTGATGAAGGCCAGGCTCTTCATGCGGCCGTCGTTCAGGCGCTTCTGGAAATCGCAGCCCAGCGCTTCGAAACGCTCGCACGCTGCACGGATATCCGGCACCGAAATGCAGATATGACCGAAGCCACGCGGGTCGGTGTTGCCATTGTGGTAGGCGAAGTCCGGATCGTTCTCGGTGCCGTGGTTGTGGGTCAGTTCGAGAATTCCGGGAATCGACTTCATCCACTCGGTGCGTGCCGCGGCGTCGGCCGGGATCTGGTTTTTGTCGGCCAGTGCCAGGAAGTACAGGCTGAACTCGGCTTCCGGGAAGTCGCGTTTTTCAACCAGGCTGAATCCCAGGATGCGGGTGTAGAAGTCCAGGGACTTGGTGATGTCCTTGACCCGCAACATGGTGTGGTTGAAGACGAAGTTCTGAGTCGAGGTGTCGGGCTTGGCGGTAACGCCGGGGAACGTGTTCAGATCGTGCAGGCTCATGGGCCCTCCAGAGAATAAGTGGGGCAAACGGTGCTCGCGCTGGCGAGCAGTCCCTTGGCTTGCGATTGATGGCGCTTCCTTGCAATGCGCCCATGATACGCAAGCGTTTGCGTCGAGCCAAAGCAAAAGCGTGGCTATTGCCTGACCGAGTGGCCGGGTTCAGACTTTGCTTCTTGTCTTGTGAGTAGTGACTGCAATGATCCGACCCCATCAAACCGCATTCGTGTTGCTCTGCCTGCTGATCGGAGCCACTGGCGCCCAGGCCGCCGACCCGGTCGTCACTTGGCCAGACGGATGGGAAATTGAAGCGCTGGCGCAAGAGGAGCCCGCACAGGTCTTGCGGCAACGTGCCGTGAAAAATGATCAAAGTGGCACGCCGGTCATGGTGATGGAGTTGACCACGACTCAGGTTGAAGCCGGGCATCAGGTCAATTTGCAGGGCGTGTTACTGGAAATGCGCAAGTCGGTGCAAAAAGACTTTGCAGCCAGCGGCTATCAAAGTGTTTGCAACAAGATCCATCCCGGCACGCTGGGTAGACTCGCGGCCCTTGAAACCACTTGCACGATCACACAGAACGGTCGCCACATACTGTCTCAAACGTTGGTTGCCGCGATTGATGCGGACAAGGCGTATGTATTTTCCTGTGCGGGGCAGGCAGAGGCTTACATCGCGAGTCAGAGTGAAGTGCAGAGCACGCGAAACAGTTTGAAACTATAGCTCGGCAGCTGTTAGATCTTGAAGCGAGCCTTGGCCTTATGTGTCGGCTATCCAAAGGCATTAAGTCAAAAGTTATGATGCCGATGGTGGCTTGGCGGTGATGCGGCTGGCAAGTGGTAGTTGGCGGCTGTTTGCCGCGAGAACGCCGAATATCGTCGCGTCAGATGTTTCTCATATACAAAAAAAGCCCTGCGGATGCAGGGCTTTCTTGTGCGGCACTGTTTAAGCGCGCAGCCAGGAATCAACGGTGCTGGCACCGTACTGTTCTTTCCAGGCTTTCAGGCCACGGTGATTGCCACCTTTGGTTTCAATCAGTTCGCCGGTATGCGGGTTCTGATAAACCTTGACCACGCGAGCGCGGCGGGTCTTGGGTGCAGCGGTCTGCTGCAGGCCGGACTTAAGGTTTGGATCAAGGATGGCGATGATGTCGCGCAGGCCTTTACCGTAGGTCTTCATCAGGCCCTGGAGCTTTTCTTCGAACTCGATTTCTTTCTTGAGCCCGGCGTCATTCTTCAGGGATTCCAGCTGTGCGAGCTGTTCTTGAAGGCGCTTTTCAGCGGCACGAAATTCAGCGAGTCTGGACAATGTCTTTACTCCAATAGTGTATTTGGCTGATACCAACCGCAAACAAAGCTATAAGCCTAGTGCTTTGAGGCGACTCGGTGATATTGGCTCACCCGTCGATCTAGTACAGGTATGAAAAAGTGTAGTAGTTAATTCGCCAAGAGTAAATCATGTCTTTTTCATGATGTAACTAGGCGCCGCCATTTGATTCGAAAATGTCCGCGAATCTTGTTGTATCTTGCACGATGAACGTAGGCAAGTGGCCAGTTAATGGCGATTCATCGCATTAACAAAGTCGGCCCCCGGCATGGGGCGAGCGAAGAGGTAGCCTTGTAGAAAGTTCACACTGTGGCTGGCGAGATAGTCCGCTTGCTCAGCTGTTTCTACGCCTTCGGCCACAATGCCCAGGTCGAGCTTGGCCGAGAGTTCGATAATGCTGTCCAGAATGTGCCGCGACAGTGCATCGACACCAATCATCGCGACGAAACTCTGGTCGATTTTCAGGAAGTCCACATTGAACTGACGCAAGTAGCCCAGGCTCGAATGGCCGGTGCCGAAGTCATCGATGGCGATCATCACGCCCAACTCATGCAACTGTTCGAAGAGCTGGTGGGTGATGTCGCTAGGCACGATCAGCTCTCGCTCGGTCAACTCCAGAATCAGTGCGACGCTACCGGGCGGGAAGGCTGCCAGGAACTCGCGGCAATCGCTGACAAGCGCCAGGTCATGACAGTGGTTGGCCGTGATGTTGATGCCGATGTGAAAGCGTTCGTGAAACTGCATCGCATGGGGGGCGAGCAGCGCAGCGGTTTGCTGCATCAGCGAGCGCGTCATTGGCACGATCAGCCCCGAATGCTCGGCAAAGGGGATGAACATGTCTGGCCGCACCAGACCTTCTTTTGGATGTTTCCAGCGCATCAGGACTTCAACGCCTGCCCATTGTTTGCTGTCGCCATGCACGACGGGTTGAAAGTACGGAATGAATTCCGCGGCTTCCAGTGCACGCTGCATTTCGTGACTGGGGGATGACGAACGTTTTTGCAACCAATGACCGATTGCCCCGGCAATGACTCCGAAAAAAATCAGCAGGCTGAACAAGGGCGGGTATTCGCTGGCCATGTAGCGCCAGACTTCCCCTTCGGGAAATCCTGCCTCAACTTCAAAGGCGTAACGGTTCGACAACAGGTGGGTTCGCGCCACCGGTAACGGCGGCAGGAGGCTGTCGTCGTGGACATGTCCGTCAGCCGATAACCAGTTGGGCCCCACTTGCAGTAACAGCAGGGTCTTGCGTCCGATCAGCCGCAATACGTTGCTCAGGTGATAGCCATCGAGTGTCGTCAGCGCCCCTTGCTTGCCTTCGCTGAGCCGGTAGACCAGTAACGCAGTGTTGGGTGTCACGGGATTACCGTTCATGAGCCACAACTTGCCTTGGGTGTAGTCGCCTGGATTGACCTTTTCCTGAAAGTCACCAAACAGCGAACTGCAATAGAGGTTGTTGTCCCATACCAGGTTGGTCGAGCGTACGAAGGGGCGGCGCGTGACCTGCTCGCGCAGGGGCCAGTTTGACGTCGGCGCAGGGCTGGCCCGCCAGCGGCAGCAGTTCCTGGGCGGCGATGGCAGTGTTGTCGAGCATCAAGTCGAATTGGCGAATGGCCTCTTCGGCAGTTTGCCGGGTGCTGTGTTCAAGCCCCCGTTCAGCTTGCATGTACAGGATGGTCAATCCCAACAGCATCGGAAGCAGGCCGCTCAACAGGGTGATTGCAATCCGGATGGCGGGTTTACGGCGTGCTTTGAGAGTCAGGGGCATCTGCGAAACCTGAAAGGGTGGGGTGGGGCTCTCAAATGCAGGCAGGACGACGTTCGCCTCCTCAAAAGCGTTCAGCTACAGGCCATGATAGATCGCACTTCGGGTTTGCGCTTTTCAGGCGTAGTTCAGGCTTTGAGCCAACTGAATGAATGCCAGGGTGGCGGGTGAAGATTGGCGACGGTCCAGCACGGCCAGCCCGATCCGGCGTTTGACGGCGGGCGACAGTGGTTTTTTCACAAAACGGCTGTCAGGGTGATTGGGCAGTGAGCGTTCTGCGACAACCGTCAGCGCATCGCCACGGCCGACAGTGTCGAGTGTGCTGAGCAACTGCGAACAGCGATAGCGAATGTTGGGCGTCAACCGGGCAGCGCTGAACAACCGCGAAACCAGCTCCGAGGAGCCCGCTTCGGTGAGAATGAACGGGTCCTGGCACAAGTCACTCAGGCTCAGGCTGTCGCGCGTGGCGAGAGGGTGTTTAGCAGGCACCAGCGCAACCATCTGGTCTTCAAGCAGCGCGACAGTGTCAAAACGCTCCTCGGGCAGCACCACAAATCCAATGTCGATGCGCCGTTCCTCAAGCCACTGCACGACCTGGCGATCCGGCCCTTCGTCAATGTGGACCTCTATCCCGGGGTGCGCTTCGCGAAACGGCTGCAAGATCTGCGGCAGTAAAGTGATCGACGAGGTCGGCCCGAACGAGCCAATGCGCAACGTGCCGCGTTTCATTCCCCGAGCATCCGCGGCTTCCTGGCGCAGGGTATTGGCCAGTCCGAGCATGGCGCGGGCGCGCATCAACAACTGTTGGCCGATATCGCTGAGTTCAATCTGCGACGGGTGCCGGTTCAGTAACTCGACGCCCAGTTCCTGCTCCAGTGATTTGATGGCGTGGGACACCGCCGATTGGGTGATGCCCAAACGGTTGGCCGCGTTGGTAAAACCGCGCAGTTCGGCCACGAGGGCGAAGATTTCAAGTTGAGTCAGGGTCATGAGTATTTGCTCATTTTACGATGATCATGCATTAGGCAAAGAATAGGTCATCTGCATGACTCACCGCACTGGAGACTTATGAAAACCTGTTACCCAAGCGCCTGCCCTTCGGACAGCGTGGTGTATGTGAAACTGGCCGCCGTCACCATGATTTGGGGCGGGACCTTCGTTGCGGGCCGGTTTCTGGCCGACTCGCTGAGCCCGTTGTTTGCCGCGAGCCTGCGATTTTTGCTGGCGAGCCTGGCCTTGTTGCTGTTCATGCTGTTGACCCGCATCCCGCTGGCTCGCCCAAGCCCGGGGCAGTGCCTGCAATTGGTGGTGTTGGGGTTCTTCGGGATCTTTTTCTACAACCTGTGTTTTTTCTACGGTTTGCAGCACATCAATGCATCACGAGCGTCGTTGATCGTGGCGCTGAACCCCGCAGTGATTGGCCTGGCGTCGTGGTTACTGTTCAAGGAAGCGTTGAGCCGGTTACGGGTGATGGGGATTGCGGTGTGCATCTTGGGCGCGGGGTTGGTGATTGTCAGTGGCAATCGGCAGGTGTTCGACGGTGGCGTCACTGCCTGGCTCGGTGACCTGCTGATAGTGGGCTGCGTGGTGGGGTGGGGCGTTTATTCACTGTGCTCCAAAGGCCTGAATGACACCCTGGGGCCGCTGCAAACGGTGACGTATTCGATTCTGCTGGGCACCGCGATGCTGTGGCTCACCAGCGCGCTGCGCGGGGAGTTGAGCATGGAGGCGTTACGTGGGCTGGACGCTTCGCAGGGCCTGGCGTTGCTTTACCTCGGCGTGCTGGGTTCGGCGCTGGCGTACATTGGTTATTACGACGGCATCCGCAAGATCGGCGCGACGCGCGCCGGGGTGTTCATCGCCTTGAACCCGCTGACGGCGGTGATCCTCGGGGCGTTGCTGCTCGGCGAGCAACTGACTCCCGCCATCTATGCGGGTGGGGGCTTGATCGTGGCGGGCATTTACCTGTGCAACAAACCCTTTGCACGTGAGGCAAAAAGGGGGATTTTATAGAGAAGGCGGACAAACCGTTTTACGCTGTGTAGAATCCGGTTACGCATATAAGAATAACGTCTTCTGGCAGCAGAAGCCTCGCCCGCAATAGCCTTGGGTCGACAATGAAGATATTTGGGTTCCAATTGATCTACGGTGATTTTCTCGCCCGCAGTGTGCGAGGTATCTCCTGCGCGCCGCCCGCCGGTCTCAGCATTGCTCGTAACTAACGATCCGTTCATTCAGCCGTTAATTCCAAAAGCACATGATGAGGCGCCAACCATGGCAGATTTATACGAAAACCCAATGGGCCTGATGGGCTTCGAGTTCATTGAATTCGCATCGCCAACCCCGAACACCCTGGAGCCGATCTTCGAGATCATGGGCTTCACCAAGGTGGCGACCCACCGTTCCAAAGACGTGCACCTGTATCGTCAGGGCCAGATCAACCTGATCCTCAACAACGAACCCCACAGCGTGGCCTCGTACTTCGCCGCTGAACACGGCCCGTCGGTGTGCGGCATGGCGTTTCGCGTCAAGAACGCCCAACAGGCGTTTGCCCGTGCCCTGGAACTCGGCGCCCAGCCGATCCACATCGACACCGGCCCGATGGAGCTCAACCTGCCGGCCATCAAAGGCATCGGCGGCGCGCCGCTGTATTTGATTGACCGTTTCGGTGAAGGCAGCTCGATCTACGACATCGACTTCGTGTTCATCGAAGGCGTTGACCGTAATCCGGAAGGCGCAGGCCTGAAGATCATCGACCACCTGACCCACAACGTGTATCGCGGCCGCATGGCTTACTGGGCGAATTTCTACGAGAAGCTGTTCAACTTCCGCGAGATTCGTTACTTCGATATCAAGGGCGAATACACCGGCCTGACGTCCAAGGCGATGACCGCGCCGGACGGCATGATCCGCATCCCGCTGAACGAGGAATCGTCCAAGGGCGCCGGGCAGATCGAAGAGTTCCTGATGCAGTTCAACGGCGAAGGCATCCAGCACGTGGCGTTCCTCAGCGACAATCTGGTGGACACCTGGGATCGACTGAAGAAAATCGGCATGCGCTTCATGACCGCGCCGCCAGAAACCTACTACGA
Organism: Pseudomonas purpurea; assembly: GCF_039908635.1. Classification (NCBI taxonomy): domain Bacteria; kingdom Pseudomonadati; phylum Pseudomonadota; class Gammaproteobacteria; order Pseudomonadales; family Pseudomonadaceae; genus Pseudomonas; species Pseudomonas purpurea. The sequence goes on along the minus strand of NZ_CP150918.1, from coordinate 3,214,787 downwards.
AATGCTGGAAGGCCGTTTGCCGAACCACGGCGAGCCGGTTGATCAACTGCAATCGCGGGGGATTCTGCTGGACGGTTCGTCCGAAGCAGGGGACAAGCGCCTGCTGCTGCAAATCTTCTCGGAAACCTTGATGGGCCCGGTGTTCTTCGAGTTCATCCAGCGCAAGGGTGACGACGGTTTCGGCGAAGGCAACTTCAAGGCCCTGTTCGAGTCGATTGAACGCGACCAGGTCCGCCGTGGTGTACTCGCTACCGAGTAAGCAACCGCAGGTGTAAAAAAGCCCGGTCAGACACAACGTCTGACCGGGCTTTTTCATGCGCCTCTAAACGGACTTCCTGCGCTGCCGGACCAGATGCTTGAAGCCCTCGAGCACCAGCACCACGACGGCCAGCCAGATCGGGATGTAGGTCAGCCATTCGCCGGCCTTGATGCTTTCCCCCAACAGCAGCGCCACACCCAGCAGCAATACCGGTTCGACATAGCTCAACAGCCCGAACAGGCTGAACGGCAGCAAACGGCTGGCGATGATGTAGACCACCAGCGCCGAGGCACTGATGATGCCCAACAGCGGGATCAGCAGTGACAGCCACGGGTGTTGATTGAACACGCCAAAGCCTTGTTCGCCACTTTGCACGAACCAGAACGCCACCGGCAGCAGCAGGGCCATGTCCAGCCACAAACCACCGAGGTTATCGGCGGCCATGCGCCGACGCAGCACAAAGTAGGTCGGATATCCGATGGCCACCAGCAGGGTTGCCCAGGAAAAACTGCCCACCTGATACAACTCGTTGAGTACGCCCAGAGTGGCGAAAAACGCTGCAACTTTTTGCAGGTACGAGAGGCGTTCGCCATAAACGATGCGCCCGGTCAGGACCATGGTCAGCGGCAGCAGGAAGTAACCCAGCGACACATCCAGGCTGTGACCGTTCAACGGCGCCCACATGAACAGCCACAGCTGCACGCCCAGTAACGCCGAGGAGGCCAGCAGGCCAGGCATCAGCAGCGGTTTGCCGGCCAGCCGTCGAAGGATCTCGATCACCTGTTTCCATTCGCCGGACACCAGCATGAATACGGTCATGCACGGCACCGTGAGCAGCATCCGCCAGCCAAAGATTTCCACGCCGCTCAAGGGTGACAGCAGCGACGTGTAGAAATACATGACGGCAAACAGCACTGAGGCGGTTACCGATAGAGCAATACCTTTAGACAAACTGTCCTCGCGGAATTTTTAGTGGGTATGAAGCGGGCGCAGAGGATACGTGGTTTTCGAGCCAAATATTGTCCGACCGATCAACACCGGCTCCCACACTGGGAAGTGTGTTCATTTAGGTGTTACGCGGCATACGCCCGGACACGAAATGGCTCACATCATTGAACCCGGGGGTCGACGAATGCCCTGGCGTCACCAGCGAGTCGATGAAAGTCTCGTCTTCGGCCGTGATCTTCACCGCCTGAGCCTGGGTGTACGCGTCCCATTGTGCTTCGGTGCGTGGGCCGACGATGGCCGAACTGACCGCGGCGTTGTTCAGCACCCAGGCGATGGCAAATTCGACGATGCCGACGCCGCGTTCCTGCGTGTAGTGCTGAATCTGCTGGGCGATGCGCAGCGACTCCACGCGCCATTCGGTTTCCAGTATGCGTTTGTCCTGCCGCCCGGCGCGGCTGTTGGCGTCGGGGGCAATGTCAGGGGCGTACTTGCCGCTCAGCACGCCACGGGCCAGCGGGCTGTAAGGCACCACGCCGAGGCCGTAAGCCTGGGCGGCGGTGATCTGTTCGGTTTCGGCCTGGCGGTTGACGATGTTGTACAGCGGTTGGCTGATCACCGGCCGGTCGACACCCAACTGATCGGCAATGCGCACCACTTCGGCGATACGCCAGCCACGGTAGTTGGACACGCCCCAGTAGCGGATCTTGCCCTGGCGCAGCAGGTCGCCAATGGCGGAAACCGTCACTTCCAGCGGCGTGTTGTGGTCCTCGCGGTGCAGGTAGTAGATGTCCAGGTAGTCGGTGCCCAGGCGCGTCAGGCTGGCGTCGATGCCGTTGAAAATATGCTTGCGGTTCAAACCGCTGCGGTTGGGCACGCCGTCTGCCGGGCCGAAGCCGACCTTGGAGGCCAGCACCCACTCATGGCGGTTGCCGGCGATGCCCTCGCCAACGATTTCTTCCGAGCGGCCGTCGGTGTAGACGTCGGCGGTGTCGATGAAGTTGATGCCCTGGTCCCAGGCCTTGTTGATGATACGCAGCGAGTCCTCGGTGCTGGTCTGTTCGCCGAACATCATGGTGCCCAGGGTCAGGGTCGACACTTGCAGCCCGGAGTGGCCTAGCGTGCGGTAGCTCATGGACAGAATCCTTTTACCGGTGAAGACCTGAAGTGGTCGCAACGCCCAATCAAATACCAGAACGCGCACGCGGGGCAATCTGAATTATCGACTCAGCGACTGACAGCGCGCCTGCAAAAATGCTTGCAGCACTTTGACCCGTTCCGAGACCTGGACCCGGTGCGGACACAGCAGGTAGAACGGTGCACTTTCCCCCTGCCAGTCGTCGAGCAAGGTCACCAGGCGACCGGCGCGGACATCGGCAGCCACGTCGAGCCAGGCCTTGTAGACGATGCCGTGGCCGCTCAAGGCCCAGCGGCGCGCCACTTCGCCGTCGTCGCTGAGGTAGTCGCCGCGGACCTGGACTTCCTGAACCTCATCGCCACGACTCAAGCGCCAGCTGTTGTAGGGCCGGCCGTTGCGCAAGTAGAGCAGGGCGCTGTGCTCGCTCAACTCGGCGGGCGTGCGGGGCGTACCGCGTCGGGCGAGGTACTGGGGGCTGGCGCAGGCCACACGCTGGTGCTCCGTGAGGATCGGCAGGGCCACCAGGGTCGAGTCGGTCGGCACGCCAAAACGCAGGGCGATGTCGACGGTTTCGCGGAACAGGTCCGCGTGACGGTCACTGAGCAGCAACTGCAATTGAATGTGCGGGTGCTCGTGCTTGAACTCATCCAGCCACGGCAGCAATACGTTGCGCCCGAAATCCGAAGGCGCGGCCAGTTGCAGAATGCCGCTCAGCCCTTGGGTCTGCTGCTTGAGTGCCTGTTCGCCTTCCGCCAGCGCGGCGAGGGCCAGGCGTACGCTTTCCAGATAGCGCCGACCTTCTTCGGTGAGGCGCATGCTGCGGGTCGAGCGCGCGAACAAGCGGATGCCGAGGCGGGTTTCCAGGCGTTTGAGGGCGATACTGGCGGCGGCCGGGGTCAGTTCCAGGGTTCTGGCGGCAGCGGAAATGCTGCCGGAGTCAGCGGTGCGCACGAAGATTTCCAGGTCGAGGATCGAACTCATTAATAAAAATCCTTTAAAGATGCTTCTTTTTTACCGGGATTTTTCCGTGATTGGCAAGCAAGGATGATGAAGTCCTTTCACTTGATACGGTACTTGCCATGAACACGTGCAATGCGTCCTTCCCCCATCAAACCGTAGGGCCGATCAACGTCGATAAGCGGGGTGTGCTGTGAGCTGGCAGTTCGACCATCTGGCATTCAACACCGCCGATGGCGCGGCGCTGCAATCGGCTTTCCAGGCGCTGCTGGGATTGCAGCCGGGCCGTCGGCCGCCGTTTCCGTTTCCCGGTCGCTGGTTGTATCAGGACGGCGAGGCGCTGGTGCATGTGATCGAGCAGCCGGGGTTCGTCGAGAGCGCCCTGAGCCACATCGCTTTTCGCACACAGGAAGACGCTGGGCAGGTGTTGCGGCGGGTTCGCGACAGCGGCTTGCCTCATCAAGTGGCGCAGGTGCCGGAGGACGGCATCTGGCAGATCTTCGTGCAGTTGCCGGCGGGCGTGGTGCTGGAGCTGGACGCGCCGGCAGCGGCCGGGCTGACGATCAGCCATGAGTACGCGAAGGAGGGCGGTGCGCCGGACACGGAGCTATCCGGCGCGTAGTCCTTTACGGGTTGCGCAACTGACGGGTCATGCGCAGGGCTAACAGGCTACCGGCGACAATCACCCCGGCCAGCACGTACAGCGCGGCGTCGGTCGAGCCGCTGGTGTCCTTGACCCAGCCCACCAGGTAGGGGCTCAGGAAGCCGGCCATCTGGCCCATGGAGTTGATCAGCGCCAGGCCACCAGCGGCGGCACCGGTGCTGAGCATGGCCGTCGGCACCGGCCAGAACATCGGCAAACCGGTGAGGGCGCCCATGGTGGCGATGGTCAGGCCCAGAATGGCAATGGCCGGGTTGGCGGCGAAGTTCACCGCGATCAGCAAGCCCACCGCGCCCATCAGCATTGGCACTACCAAATGCCAGCGACGTTCTTTATGCAGGTCGGCGGAACGGCCCACCAGCAACATGAACACCGCTGCCAGCAAGTACGGAATCGCACTCAGCCAGCCAATGACAAGGTTGTCGCTGAACCCCAGGTTCTTGATGATCGACGGCAACCAGAAGTTGATCGCGTAGACGCCACTCTGAATGCAGAAGTAAATCAGCCCGAACGCCCAGATCGCCGGGTTCTTGAACACGGCCAGCAGCGAGTCGGTGGCGGTTTTTGGTTTGTTGGCCAGGTCTTCGGCCTGATCCGCTTCAAGCACCGCACGCTCTTCGGGCTTGAGCCATTTGGCGCTGGCGAAGTTGTCGCTCAGCAGGAAGTACGCCAGTGCACCAAGGATGACCGTGGGAATACCTTGCAGCAAAAACATCCATTGCCAGCCCGCCAAGCCACCCTGGCCTGCCGCGAAGTGGTTGAGGATCCAGCCCGAGAAGGGGCTGCCCAGCAGGCCGGACAACGGAATGGCCGACATGAACAGGGCCATGATGCGGCCACGGCGAAAGGTCGGGAACCACTGCGAGAGGTAAAGCACCACGCCCGGGAAGAACCCGGCTTCGGCGGCGCCCGTGAACAGGCGCAGGGTGTAGAACTCGGTCGGGGTGGTGACGAACAACAGGCAGGTCGACAGCGTGCCCCAGGTCACCATCATCACCGCGATCCAGCGCCGTGGGCCGAATTTGCTCAGTGCCAGGTTGCTCGGCACGCCGCACAGCACGTAGCCGATGAAGAAGATCCCGGCCCCGAGGCCGTACACGGTTTCGCTGAATTTCAGCGCGTCGAGCATCTGCAGTTTGGCAAATCCAACGTTGACCCGGTCGAGGTAGTTGAACAGGTAGCAGATGAAAATGAAGGGGATCAGGCGCAGGGTAATGCGCTTGTAGACGGCGTTTTTATCGTCAGCGGTGGCCAGGGTGGCAGCGGCGCTCTGTGACATGGCGGGTCTCTCTTTATTATGATTTTTTGCGAGGCAAGGGTAACGTTGATCGCCCAGTGAGTCTCGGTCACCCCAGGGCCGCTGTCTTTGTGCCTGAGCACAGGGTTTGCCCGCCGCACCTGTGCGGGTGACCAATCCACCGCACGCCGTTTTCAAGGACCACGCCGCTATGTTCGAACTCGATCACGACCTTGCGCAGGATATCGTCGACCGGGCGATGGCCATCCTGCCTTACAACGTCAATGTCATGGACAGCCAGGGGCTGATTCTGGGCAGCGGCGAGCCGGAACGGATCAACACCCGCCACGAAGGCGCGCAATTGGTGCTGGCCAATGGTCGGGTGGTGGAAATCGACGCGCAAACGGCGATCCATCTCAAAGGCGTGCAGCCGGGGATCAACTTGCCGTTGCTGCTCGATCAGCGGCTGATCGGTGTGTTGGGCATCACCGGTGAGCCGGAGTCGCTGCGCACCTACGCCGAACTGGTGCGCATGACCGCTGAAATGCTCGTCGGCCAGCGCAATCAGCAGGCCGAGCAGCAATGGCGGCGCCAGCGCTGCGATGACCTGCTGGCGTTGCTGCTCAGCGAGGCCGGCGATTCGCCCCGGTTGATCGACGAGGCGCAACAGTTGGGGCTCAAGCCTCAATTGGCACGGGTGCCTTATCTGTTTGAACTGGGTCTTGAGCATGGGCCGGGGCAAACCGTCGAGGCCCTGAGTGCCTGGCTGACCTCGCGTTACCCTGACAGTTGGTGCGTCAGCTCGGCGAAATCATCGCTGTTGTGGTGCCGGCCGGCCGCGCAAACGCTGGAGAACGACCGCCTGCTGGAAAAGCTCGACGGTCAGGGCTGGAACATCCTGCGCATCGCGGTGGGCGGCCAGGCCGATGGTTTGCAAGGGTTGCGCCGCTGTTACCGGCGCGTCGGCGACTTGCTGGCCTACGGGCGCGACGTACTGCCCCAGTCGCGACTGCTGACGCTCAATCGCTATCGGTTGCCGGTGATGCTCTGGCGTCACCGCAACGATGATGCGCTGGATGAATTGCTCAACCCGCTGCGCAAGGTCATTGCCAGGGACGGTAACGGTCAGTTGCTGGCGACATTGCGCAGTTGGTGTGAGCACGACGGTCAGAGCCAGGCGTGCGCCGATGCGCTGGGCATTCACCGCAACAGCCTGCGCTACCGGATGGAGCGCATCGCCGAGCTCAGCGGCGTCGATCCGTTGCGCCTCGACGGCATGCTCGCGCTGTACCTGGGGGTGCAACTGCTGCCGCAGACCGATGCCCATCCATGACAATCAACCCCAACCGCCATAGAACACGACGACGATGATGGAATGATTTTTGTGGAAATGAACAATAAACCTCACGACGACTTGTGCAGCGGACCGGCGTCATTGTTCAGTTCAACTGGCAGCATGGGTGCATTGGAACTGGAGAATTCACATGAAAATCGTCATCGCCCCTGATTCGTTCAAGGACAGCCTGAGTGCCGAAAGAGTGGCCACGGCCATTGCCCAGGGGCTGGCGGAAGTCTGGCCGGAGGCGCAACTGGTCAAGTGCCCGATGGCCGACGGCGGCGAGGGGACGGTCGAATCGGTGCTGGCGGCGTGCGACGGGCAGTTGCGCTGCACGCGGGTGCAGGGGCCGCTAGGTATGGCAGTCGACGCCCATTGGGGCTGGCTGCCCCAGAGCCACACCGCGATTATCGAAATGGCCGAGGCCAGCGGTTTGCAATTGGTGCCGGTGGACAAGCGTGACGCGTGCACCAGCAGCACGGTGGGCACTGGGGAGCTGATCCGCGCCGCGCTCGATGCTGGTGCGCAACGGGTCATTCTGGCGATTGGCGGCAGTGCCACCAACGATGCCGGGGCTGGCGCGCTGCAAGCGTTGGGCCTCCGGCTGCTGGATGCAACCGGTCAGCCACTGAAACCGGGTGGCCTGGCCCTGGCCCAACTGGCGCAGATTGACCTGAGCGAACTTGACCCGCGTCTGGCTCAGGTGCGTTTCGACATTGCCGCCGACGTCAACAATCCCCTGTGTGGCCCTCAGGGCGCCTCGGCGATTTTCGGTCCGCAAAAGGGCGCCTCGCCGGAGCAGGTTCAACAGCTGGACCAGGCCCTCGGGCATTTTGCCGTGCTCTGTGCACGAGTCCTGGAAAAAGACGTCAGCGACGAACCCGGCAGTGGCGCGGCAGGCGGTTTGGGGTTTGCGGCCAAGGCTTTTCTCGGTGCGCAATTTCGTCCGGGTGTCGAGGTGGTCGCAGAGCTGGTCGGCCTCGCCGAAGCTATACGTGGTGCAGACCTGGTGATCACCGGCGAAGGGCGTTTCGATGCCCAGACCTTGCGCGGCAAGACGCCGTTTGGCGTGGCGCGCATTGCCCATCAGCAGGGTGTGCCGGTGATCGTGATTGCAGGCACCCTGGGCGAGGGTTATCAGCACATGTACGAACACGGTGTCGACGCCGCGTTCGCCCTGACGCCCGGCCCAATGAGCCTGGAACAGGCCTGCGCGCAGGCGCCAGGGCTATTGCGTGATCGCGCCCGCGACATCGCCCGGGTCTGGAGGATGGCGGTTCGCCAGGGTTGATCCTCAAAGGCCAGGTGTTTCAGCAGTGAAACACCTGTCATATCCAGAAATATTTTTCTCCGGGACGTGCATAAAAGCTCAAGGTCGGCCGATACCTGTAACAGGCGCACAGATCAATTAAAAAAGCGGCGCCTACCTGTCGGTGGAGCGCGATCTCCTGCCGGGCAGCGTTCACGGCATGGATGCTCGTAGACCTTCACTACCCCGAGAGTCATCCTATGTCCTTACGTAACATGAATATCGCGCCTCGAGCTTTCCTGGGTTTCGCTTTTATTGCGTTGTTGGTCATCGTGCTGGGCGTGTTTGCCGTGGACCGCATGTCGATCATCCGCCAGGCGTCTATCGACATGGAGAGCACTCAACTGCCCAGCGTCGGGTTCCTGGGCAACGTCACGGAAAACGTGTTGCGCCTGCGCATTCTGTCGTTCCGGGTGCTGGTCAACCGTGACCCGGCAGGTTTGCAGGAGGCTGAAACGCGTATCAGCGCCCTTGTCGACAAAGTCCGCCAGGCGCAAGCCAGCTATGCTGCATTGCCGGCCGGTGCAGAAGAAGCGGCGCTGGCCAAAGTGTTTGCCGCCACCCTGGACAGCTACCTGCAAGCTCAAAGCCAGATGATGGAGCTGTCGCGGGCCAACAAGACCGAGGAAATGCGCACCTTGATCAATACCCGTATCAAGGACGGCACCGACCTGATGGGTGAGCAGTTGAACAAACTGATCGCGATCAACGCGGCTGACGCCAAAGCCGCTTCTGCCGACGCGGGCGAGCACTACAGCGGTGCCATCACCGGGATTGTCGTGGTCTCGGTCGTCGCGGCGCTGGCCACCGTGCTGCTGGCGTGGTTGTTGACGCGCAGCATCGTTGCTCCGCTGAACAGGGCGCTGGACGCCGCCGAAACCATCGCAGGCGGCAACCTGACCAAAACCATCGAAATCGACGGCAAGGATGAACCGGCGCGCTTGCTCAGCGCGTTGTCCGCCATGCAAGGCAACTTGCGCAAGACCATCGAACAGATCGCCGGCTCCGCGAACCAGCTCGGCGCGGCGGCCGAAGAACTCAGCGCCGTGACCGAAGAAGCCTCACGCGGCCTGCAGCAGCAGAACGACGAAATCGAACAGGCCGCCACCGCCGTCAATGAAATGACCGCTGCCGTGGAAGAAGTGGCGCGCAACGCGGTGTCGACTTCCGAAGCGTCCAACCAGTCGACCCAGGCTGCTCGCGAGGGCCGCGACCGGGTGGTGGAAACCGTCGGTGCGATCCAGACCATGACGCAGGACGTGCAAGCCACTTCGCTGATGATCGAAGGCCTGGCCACACAGGGCCGTGACATCGGCAAGGTGCTGGACGTGATCCGCGCCATCGCCGAACAAACCAACTTGCTGGCCCTGAACGCAGCCATTGAAGCGGCCCGTGCCGGCGAGGCCGGGCGTGGATTTGCGGTGGTGGCGGACGAAGTTCGGGCGTTGGCCCATCGCACCGCGCAATCGACCCAGGAAATCGAAAAAATGGTCGCCGGGATCCAGAACGGCACCGGCGAAGCGGTCGAATCGATGGCGCAGAGCAACCAGCGCACCCAGAGCACCCTGGAACTGGCCCGCGCGGCCGGCGTGGCACTGGAGCAGATCACCCAGTCGATTCATCAGATCAACGAGCGCAACCTGGTCATCGCCAGTGCGTCCGAAGAGCAGGCGCAGGTCTCGCGTGAAGTCGACCGTAACCTGGTCAACATCCGCGACCTGGCGACCCAGTCCGCCGCGGGTGCCAACCAGACCAGCGCCGCCAGCCACGAACTGTCGCGTCTGGCAGTGGATTTGAACGCGATGGTGGCGCGTTTCGTGATTTGAGATAGGGTTGAGGCTGGAGCTCGCGCGACAGGAGAGTGACATGCGCTATTCAGCCTTGACCCAACGAATTGCCGGCGAAGGTGCCGAAGCCTGGCAGATTCACTACCGAGCGCTGGAATTACGCGAGCAGGGCGTCGACGTGTTGTTGCTGTCGGTCGGCGACCCGGACTTCGACACCCCGAAGCCGATCGTCCAGGCGGCAATCGACAGCCTGCTGGCCGGCGATACCCATTACGCCGAAGTGCGTGGCACCCGGGCGCTGCGTCACAGCATCGCCCGGCGCCATACCCGACGCAGCGGTCAGGTGGTTGAAGCCGAACATGTGGTGCTGTTGCCGGGCGCGCAATGCGCGGTGTACTCCGTTGCTCAATGCTTGCTCGACCCAGGCGACGAAGTCATCGTCGCCGAACCCATGTACGTCACTTATGAAGGGGTATTCGGCGCCTGCGCGGCCAAGGTCGTGCCCGTGGCGGTGCGGCCCGAAAACGGTTTTCGCGTTGTCCCGGCCGACGTGGCCGCACTGATTACCCCCAGGACCCGGGCCATTTTGCTCAACAGTCCGAATAACCCGTCCGGGGCCAGTCTGTCGCTGTCGACCTGGCAGGCACTGGCGCACTTGTGTATCAGTCATGACCTGTGGCTGATCAGTGACGAGGTCTACAGCGACCTGCTCTATGAAGGCCGGCACATCAGCCCGGCCAGCCTGCCGGGCATGGCCGAACGCACGGCGACCCTCAACAGCCTCTCCAAGTCCCACGCCATGAGCGGTTGGCGCGTGGGCTGGGTGATCGGCCCCAAACCGCTGACGGAACACCTGGTGCACCTGTCGCTGTGCATGCTGTTCGGTCTGCCGGAATTCATCCAGAACGCCGCGCAGGTGGCCCTTGATGCGGACTTGCCGGAACTGGAACAGATGCGTGACGAGTATCGCCAGCGTCGCGACCTGGTGTGCGCCAGCCTGAAGGATTGTCCGGGGCTGAGCCCGGTCAGACCCGATGGCGGCATGTTTGTGATGGTCGATGTGCGCCGGACCGGTGTAGGTGCCCAGGTGTTTGCCGAGCGGTTGCTGGAGGGGTACGGCGTCTCGGTGCTGGCCGGCGAGGCCTTCGGACCCAGTGCGGCAGGGCATATCCGCATTGGCCTGGTGGTGGGCCAGGTCCAGTTGGCGGAGGCCTGCCGGCGTATCGCGCACTGTGCGGCAGACCTGCTGGAGGCGCGTGTGCGTTGATGCGCATCCGCCCGACGGGTGCCTGCCGTTCACCTGCGACCGTAATTCTTTGGGTTAACAAAAGATAACGTGGCGTCGATTGTCAGACCTTTCGAAAGCTGGATAGGATAGCCCTGCTTCCAAAGGGGCTCTAGATTGCAGGTTTGCGGACATCGGTCCGCCAGTCGGTCAGTAAAAACGCCCTTTATGGCGCCCTGAAAGGTTGAATGACCTAACAATAATAATGGGGGAAAGGTCTATGAGTGAGCCTGTCATGGGTGTGGGTTCTTGCCGCCCGCTGGCGCTACGCAGATTCGCGTTGCTGGCTACAGCGCTCTCGCTGTTGGGCTCTGCGGTGTTATCAGGGCCTGTCCTGGCCGCCGCTACGCCGGCTGCCGATGCCGTTTATTCCATCGAATCCGATAAATCCGCCAAGGGCCTGATGCTCGATGTGGTGCATGCCGGCAAGCGCCTGGTGGCCGTTGGGGATCGTGGGCACATTCTTTATTCCGATGATCAGGGCCAAACCTGGACCCAGGCAAAAGTGCCCACCCGCCAGCTGCTGACCGCCGTGTTCTTTGTCGACGACAAACACGGCTGGGCCGTCGGCCATGATGCGCAGATCCTCGCCAGTGAGGACGGCGGCATCAACTGGACCAAACAATACGAAGATTTGAAGCGCGAAGCGCCATTGCTCGACGTCTGGTTCAAGGACGCCAGCAACGGCTTCGCCGTGGGCGCTTACGGTGCGTTGGTGGAAACCACCGACGGTGGCAAACACTGGGAAGACGTCAGTGATCGCCTGGATAACGAAGACCAGTACCACCTCAATGCGATTGCCTCCGTCAAGGATTCGGGGCTGTTCATCGTCGGCGAGCAGGGCAGCATGTTTCGCTCCGCTGATTGGGGGCAAACCTGGGAACGCCTGCAAGGCCCGTACGAAGGTTCGCTCTTCGGGGTGATCGGCACCGCCCAGCCAGCGACGCTGCTGGCCTACGGTTTACGCGGCAACCTGTTTCGTTCCACCGATTTCGGCAGCACCTGGGAGCCGGTCGAACTCAAGGCCGCCCGTGGTGATCTGGAGTTCGGCCTGTCCGGCGCAACGCTGCTGGACGACGGCTCGATCGTGATCGTCGGCAACGGCGGCAGCGTGGTACGCAGCAGCGACGATGGTCAGACCTTCAGCGTCGCCAACCGCTCCGACCGCATATCCATCTCAGCGGTCACCGGGGCAGGTAATGGCAACTTGATTCTGGTCGGACAGGGCGGCGTTCGCGCCACTTCGCCAACCGGCACCGAGCTGGGCAAATAATAAGAAGGCGGGGATATGACATCCATGAGCAGTCATCACCAGGACAAGGCGACGTTTCTCGAGCGCCTGATATTCAACAACCGCCCGGCAGTGATTGTCATCTGCCTGTTGGTCAGCCTGTTCCTGTTCTGGCAGGCCACGCTGATCAGGCCTTCCACCAGTTTCGAAAAAATGATCCCGCTCAAGCATCCCTTCATCGAGAAGATGATGGAGCACCGCAACGATCTGGCAAACCTGGGCAACACCGTGCGGATCTCGGTGGAAGCCAAGGACGGCGATATCTTCTCCAGGGAGTACATGGAGACGCTGCGCCAGATCAACGACGAAGTGTTCTACATCTCCGGTGTCGACCGTTCCGGCCTCAAGTCGTTATGGAGCCCGAGTGTTCGCTGGACTGAAGTCACCGAGGAAGGCTTTGCCGGCGGCGAAGTGATCCCGCAGAGCTACAACGGCTCGGCCGACAGCCTGGAACAACTGCGCAACAACGTGCTCAAGTCCGGCCAGGTCGGGCGGTTGGTGGCCAACGACTTCAAGTCGAGCATTGTCGATATTCCATTGCTGGAGTCCTATCCGGACCCGGCGGACCAGGGCAAGTTGCTGGCACTGGACTACCAGAAGTTCTCCCATGAACTGGAAGACAAGATCCGCAACAAGTTCGAAGCCCAGAACCCCAATGTAAAGATCCACATCGTCGGGTTCGCCAAGAAAGTCGGTGACCTGATCGATGGCCTGATCATGGTGGTGATGTTCTTCGGTGTGGCGTTCATCATCACGTTGGTGCTGTTGTACTGGTTCACCTGGTGTATTCGCAGCACCATCGCGGTGTTGATCACCACCCTGGTGGCGGTGGTCTGGCAGCTCGGCCTGATGCACGCATTCGGTTTCGGCCTGGACCCGTACTCGATGCTGGTGCCGTTCCTGATCTTCGCCATCGGCATTTCCCATGGCGTCCAGAAGATCAACGGGATTGCCTTGCAGTCCGGTGAGGCGGACAACGCCCTGACAGCGGCGCGGCGCACGTTCCGTCAACTGTTCCTGCCGGGGATGATCGCGATCCTCGCGGATGCGGTCGGGTTCATCACGCTGCTGATCATCGACATCGGGGTGATTCGTGAACTGGCCATCGGCGCCTCCATCGGGGTAGCGGTGATTGTGTTCACCAACCTGATCCTGCTGCCGGTGGCGATTTCCTACGTCGGCATCAGCAAGCGTGCCATCGAACGCAGCAAGAAAGACGCGACCCGCGAGCATCCGTTCTGGCGCATGTTGTCGAACTTTGCCAGCGCGAAAGTGGCTCCGGTCTCGATTCTCATCGCCCTGATCGCGTTTGGCGGCGGGCTCTGGTACAGCCAGAACCTGAAAATCGGCGACCTCGATCAAGGTGCGCCGGAGCTGCGTCCGGATTCGCGTTACAACAAGGACAACAACTTCATCATCAGTAATTACTCCACCAGCTCCGATGTGCTGGTGGTGATGGTCAAGACCAGGCCCGAAGGCTGCTCGCGCTATGAAGCCATGGCGCCAATCGATGAGCTGATGTGGAAGATGCAGAACACCGAGGGCGTGCAGTCGGCGATTTCCCTGGTGACGGTCTCCAAGCAGATGATCAAGGGCATGAACGAGGGCAACCTGAAGTGGGAAACTCTGTCACGTAACCCGGATGTACTGAACAACTCCATTGCCCGCGCTGATGGCCTGTACAACAACAGTTGCTCCCTGGCGCCGGTGCTGGTGTTCCTCAACGACCACAAGGCTGCAACCCTTGATCGTGCGGTCCACGCAGTGCAGGAGTTCGCCAAGGAAAACAACAAGGAGGGCCTGGAGTTCATCCTGGCCGCCGGTAACGCCGGGATCGAGGCGGCCACCAATGAGGTGATCAAGGAGTCGGAGCTGATCATCCTGATCCTGGTGTACATCTGTGTGGCCACCATGTGCATGATTACTTTCCGCTCCTGGGCCGCGACCTTGTGCATCGTGCTGCCGCTGGTGTTGACCTCGGTGCTGGGCAACGCGCTGATGGCGTTCATGGGCATCGGGGTGAAAGTCGCGACCTTGCCGGTGGTGGCGCTGGGGGTGGGGATTGGCGTGGACTACGGCATCTACATCTACAGCCGCCTCGAAAGCTTCCTGCGTGCCGGCCTGCCGTTGCAGGAGGCGTACTACCAGACGCTCAAGTCCACGGGCAAAGCAGTGTTGTTCACCGGCCTGTGCCTGGCCATTGGTGTGGCGACCTGGATCTTCTCGGCGATCAAGTTCCAGGCTGACATGGGGCTGATGCTGACCTTCATGCTGCTCTGGAACATGTTTGGTGCGTTGTGGTTGCTGCCTGCACTGGCGCGGTTCCTGATCAAACCGGAAAAACTCGCGGGGCAGAAGGGCAATTCGTTGTTTGCTCACTGATAGCCGAGCCACAAATGAAAAGCCGCAGCGTTTGCTGCGGCTTTTCTTTTGGGTCGGGGCGAGCCTTCAATCGTAGAAGAACAGCTTTTTAGCCATGGCCGGTGAAATCTTGCTGCGCCAGATGCGGGTGATTTCCCGGTTGTTTTTGGCCTGGCTCAGTTGCGCCTTGAAACCGACAAAGCGTTGTTCGGGCCGTTTCAAGTGCCCGGCGGTGTAGGCATCGGTTGGGCCGTCAAGATGTGCGTAGTGGAAATGCGCGTACCACAGCACTTCCCTTGAGTGTTTGTCCTTGATAACAAACTCTGTCAGGAAATCCTTGGCCTGGGTCAGCTTGCGCGACGTCACAGGCTCGATGTCTATCGTGTGATGAGTCCAGAGGAAATCAACTTTTTCGGGGGTAGGGGACTGCAACGTGTAGCCGGCGATCCGGTAATCCCGGCCTTTGGTTCGCATGCTCTGGGCAGCACTGGCGAGTTCGACAAGTAACGCGCTCTTCTGCGCCGAAGATTCTGGCGTTTTCCGGAGTTCGCTCACCAGGCCTTCCAGGTCCCCGGCGCTTTGGACCAGCATGGTCTCCCAGTCGGCGGGGGTCTTTTCTTCGCGCAACACGGGGTCTCGCAGTACCTGGGCCATTTCACGGTCAATCAAGGTCTCTAACTTGACTCGTTGCGCCAGCAGCTTGTTGCCGGCCTCTATGATGGTTTTGGTTGACCGGGTCACCGGGGCCGGTTGCAGCGGTTGCTCAACCATCTGGACGTACACATCGTCTTGAGCATGTTTGTGGTAACGCGAAACCATCTGTTTATTGAACGGGTCGTGTACTTCAATGACCTCACCTTCGTCTCCAGGGCGCGGCGCCTGTACTTCTCCGATCAGGGTGCCATGGTTGCGTGTCTTGAATATCCGTTTGGTGGTGGATGGGCGACTCGTCTGCCGGGTGCGCGGAGCAGTGACCGGCAGGTTCTCCTGCTGAAGGATCAGCTCGACCAGCTCGGACTCCGCACCCTGGCGTGCCAGCCTGAGGTCGTCGATAAAGCGCTGTTGATAGCTCGGGCGACTAACCGCCGGGGCGAGTTCCTTCAGCATCAGGCTGGCGTCTTCTGCTTTTTGATATTGCTCGATGATGGTCTCCAGCACTGCCTGGCGTTGCTCGAACGTGAAACCTTCGGTCGTGCGCAACACCAGGTGAGCGGTGGCCGTGTCCTTGAGTCGCTCCAGAGGCGTTTGCATGGAGTAGAGGTCCTCGAACAACAGCTGCGTCTGGACACTGCGCCCGACACTGCGGTCCAGACTCAGTTCGCGTAAGGTATCCAGGTCATGCAGCTTGATAATCAACTCACTGAGCAATTCCGAGCCGCCCACCAGTTTCAGCAGGTTATTACGCTCTCTTGTTCCGGCGTGCGAGTCCGCCTGCAGCTCATCGAGTGTTGATTCAAAGCGCCGGGTCCATTCACGAATATGCTCGTCAAAGGCATAGCTGTCCTCCATTGCCTGGGTGTACTTGCGGTAGGGCTGAGGGTCGCCGGCGTCAAGGGCCGCTCCAACCCGGTTGGCCAGATGATCAAGGGGCTCGCCCTCTGTGCAGCCGAGCAGGTAGTCCTGACTCAGTCTCACGGCATGGTCCTGAACCAGCAGTTGGGTGGAGGCAATCGCGGCAAACAGTTTGGCGCGTTGTAGGGCGGGGGTATTGGTCTTGTTGAGCTCACTCTCCCGGCGGCTGAAGTCGATCAGTTGACGCCGTATCTGTTCCAGTTGGACGGCACCTGCCTGCATCGCTTCCAGCTTGCCCAGGAGTGCTGACCAGGCGTTGGCGGTTTTTTCCAATTCCGTGACCTGGCGCGAGCGCATGGCAGGTTTTTGTAGGTCGTCGGCGTGTTCAAGCAGTTGCCATATCACCTGCTGTCTCTTGATGTGCGGCTTATAGACACTGTGGGCAATATCAACATCACGTGCCGCCTGATGGAAACTTTCGATGCCTTCGAGTTGCGCTTCTTGTACAGGCTGTTTTTCGAGATACAGCGCTTCAAGTCTTCTAATGTTCTCTTCCTGCAAAGCGGCAATCCTTTTCTTGGGGCCGCCCCCCGTCAACTTGAGCCCCTGATCCAGCGTCCAATGGCCTTGCCCGTCGGTTTTCAGCTTGATCCCCGGATGGTCAGGTTTGAGGGGGTGAACGATGTACACCTCAGCGAAGCCCGGAACGATGCTCACCTGGAACAACAACCCGGCGACTGTGGCATGCCATTTGTGGCCGATACGGTACAGGCCTTTGAACGCCCCTATTGGAATGGGCTCCGGGATAACGTCGGGCCATTTGACGTTGACCTCTCTGAGCCTGTTCAGCAAGCGCGTCGCCGACGAATCGCGCGCCTGCGAACGGTCGAAGTCCAGCAGGGTTGTACCGCCTCCGGGCGGTTCGGAGGGCAGGCCAGGGGTGCCTTGCTTGACGTCCGCGTGGGCGTCGAGCGCTGGGTGCGGTGGGCGACGCACCCGGTCCAGTGCAACGCCGATTTTCTCCAACCCCTCCAGAGCCACAGATTCGGCGGGCAATTCGGGCTTTTGGGCGCCGTGCAACAGCAGCATCGAGAGGTTCATCAGGAAATCGACCCATGCGACTTCCCGTGTGGCGGGGGCCTGGCTGTCAAGTTGTGGCAGGTCATTGAGCACACTGCTGACCATCGAGATCATCCAGCCAACGGCCAGAATCGGGCCGCCGAGCGGCAAGGCCAGCAAGGTATTGAACAACGTCCAGCCGCCCTCCAGCAGGATCGCCCAGCGACTTTCAGCGTCGGAAACCGAGTCGCGTTCACCCAGGTCTACCAGGGCGCGGGCCTCGCTGCCGAACAGGTACTGCATCAGCGCTCCGTTGCGCAGTGAGTGCAGCAGCTCATCCGCCCGCTCGCCGTTGGCCAGTGTCGCCGCTTTGGGTTTTTCAGGCAGGCCGAAAGGGTCGAGCGGTGAAAAGTGAGCAATGTGCGGTTCGTTGAACCCACCGTTGTCGTAGACCGAGCGGGCTGTTTCCGGCAACCACGCCAGTACGCTGCTCTGGAGTGCGCCGGGCGAAGCGATGGCGGCCAACAAGGCTTCGCGGGTCGGGTATTCAAGCAACGAGTCTGTATAGACCGGGCGGTAAAGGACATGCGGGCCGACTGGGCTGCCCTCGCACTCAATGATGAACATGTTGCTGGCCACATCGGCTTGCGCATTGGCTTTTCGTGAAAATGCCAGCGGGCGGATCACCACTTCTTGCCCGTCGACCACTCGATCAGCATAGGTAGGGTGCAGGAGGGCGCAGACGAGTTGGTAACCACGTCGAGTCAGGCCGTGCTCACCCTTGATCGAGTGTTCGAGCGCTTTCAACGGCAAAGCCACGTGCAGTTCGGCGGCAAACAGACGCTGGCGCCTGTCGGCGTCAGCGGTCCCGCTCAACAACAGGTTTTTGATCAGCAGCGGATAGGCTTTGCCAATGTCTATCCGGGTGATCAGGCTCATCAGGTACTCGGGCGTTATCCAGTCCGGCAAGGTCCCTTCGCCCGTGTGGCGCACGGTCATGCGACCATTGGGCCTGCCGGCGAGGTTTTTTAGCGCCAGCTCAGTCAAGGTCATTTTCACGAGTTCGATGTAACCGCTGCCCAGATTGCCCACGGGTACGTGAAACGTCAGCTCAAGCTCATCGGCCTTGTAAACCGGTGCATGTGGCTGGTCCTTGAGCATCTGTTGTTGCAGTGCCGTGGCCGCGAATGTCCGGATGTCGGCGATGCCATCGGACCATGACAGACCTTTTGTCGCTTGATTGAGGCTCGCCAGTTCCAGGCTGTGTTTGCGATAGTCCAGTTGATCGACAGTGGATGCCTGCCGCAGCCATTCAGGTAGCGCAGCGTGTACCTGCCGTAACTGAACGGGGCTGGCAGATGCGATACCGCAGAACAGCGGAGCGAGGTCGGTCATTTCATTGAAGCGTTGTTCCAGCTCGCGCGTGTTGAGTCGCGCAGGCAGCTCGAATGCGTCGATGTCCTCCAGTTGTTGGTTCAGCAGCAGGGCGGCCTGAGTGTCGAAAATGTCGTCGCCGGGCTTATAGCGTTTCCAGGTGATGGTCTCGACATTGAACCGCTGGGTGATCATCTTCCCCCAGGCTTCGCCGAATGCCTCCAGGGAGGCATAGGCCTGGATGACTCCCGAGACACTGCACAGCAGCACGCGCGCGCCTCGAACCACAAGAATGTCGGGAGCCAGATAGGTGATGGACTGCGCCGCTTTGGTCACCGTGGTTTGAATGCAGTAGGCGTGCACATCGCCCAAAGGTCCGCTGAGGATGGCGCGCTCCTGAGTGTCGGCGTGGTTTGCCAGCCGGGTGAGTATTTCTCGCGGTTCGATGTCGTCTCCCGCCAGCAGGATAGTTGCACTTCTGAGGGCGTTACGCAGTTGATCGCCCAGCCACTGCCAACGGCTGGCGCCGGTATCGGCGGGTGCATTCCAGTAGTCGGTCAACGCTTGTTGGAAAACGATAGGAACAATTGCAGGCAGACCAAGGAGGATGTTTTCGATGAGCTGCATATCGGGAACCAGCGCACGACCGTCATCAGCGAAGGAGACGTAGCGCACTCGCGTGCCGCGTTCGTTGACGAGATGACAGTCGCGGTCGCTGGCGGTTATCGAAAAATCGGGAGCGTTGCCGCTCGCCATGTAATTGAGGGCGATATCAACCAGCGGATTGAGGTCATAGCCTTGAAGGGCATTGGGCGTGGCGACGCTGATCAGTGCGATATCAGTGTCCAGTGCTGCGGTTTTCTCGGTAATCAGGTCCCCAAGCATGTGCACGACGACCGAGCGCAACGTCGGTCGGGTAGCGAATTGCGCCTGAATGATGCGTGCCTGAATATCGACATACGTGGTTGAGGGGGAGGGCGGGTTTTGCATGCGGGCGTACCTGGGCAGTCGTTGAGCCAAACCTGTGCGCGGGAGTGCCAGCGCTGGCAGGTATCAGCCGGGATTGCCCAAAAATACCCGCCGCGCCAGGCCGTCGGGCGATACCGGGATACCACCCGCGCACGTCCGTTTAGGAGTGGCTCGCAAACTGGCCTATCATTACCCCTTTCTCCCAAGCGATAGATGGTTATGACTGCCGTAAACGAAACCTTGCTGACTGCCCTGCAAACCTGCGACATGCTGGAAATCGACGGGCTGCATGCCTTCGATTTCAGTCTCGATGACACCCAGTTACTGATCGAGTGCATGGACGGTCGTGCGGCCAAGCGCTGGAGCTTCAGCCTGGCTCAGGTGCAATCGGCAACCTTCGACCCGACCCTGCAGAGCTGGAGCATCACCGGTGATTCCGGCGAGCACCGACTGGTGTGCATGAGTGCCTTCAGCGCTGGCGAGGAAGAGGAAGACGAGCATGAGGATGCGTAGTTTATGGCCCTTGCTGATGGCCGCAAGTGTTGGCGCGATGGGCGTGCAGGCCGCGCCCGCCGACACCTATGAGCTGCTGGTGGGCACCTATACCCAGGGCCAGAGCGAAGGGATCTACCGGCTGCAATTCGACAGCCGCAGCGGTCAGCTCGACGCCAAACCGTTACAGGTCATCAAGACGGCCAACCCGTCCTGGCTGACCTTGTCCAAGGATCAGCGTCGCCTGTTCGTGGTCAATGAGAACGGTCCGGGGCAAGCCGACCCGGTGGGTCGGGTCAGCAGTTTTACCGTCGAACCGACATCTCACGCGCTGAGCCCGCTCAGTCAGGTGCAGAGCCTGGGCAATGAGCCGACTCATTCCAGCCTGAGTGGTGACGGCCAGTATCTGTTTGTCAGCAACTATTGCGTGGCCCAAGACCCAGGCGGAAGCCTGGCGGTGCTGCCGGTGAGTGCCGACGGCAAGCTGTCGCCTCCGGTGCAGTTGAGCAGCCATCCGGCGAGCCGGGTCAACCCTGAGCGGCAGAACTCGTCCCACGTGCATGCGACGGTGTCCTCGCCGGACGGTCGGTACGTGTTTTCCAGTGACCTGGGTGCGGACAAAGTCTTCGTTTATCGCTACGACCCCAAGGCCAACCGGGAACTGCCGTTGACCGCTGCCACACCGGCCTCGGTCCAGTTGCCAGCGGGCAGCGGGCCACGGCATCTGCTGTTCAGCGCGGACGGCAAACATGCCTGGCTGAGCATGGAAATGAGCGCGCAGGTGGCGGTGTTCGACTACCACGACGGCACGCTTGAACAACGCCAACTGGTCGATCTGGCGGCCGGTCAGCCTGCATCAGACAAGGCAGGCGCGGCGTTGCACGCTTCAGCAGACGGCAAGTTTCTCTATGTGAGTAACCGTGGCACCGCCAACCAGTTGTTGGCATTCGCCATCGACCCGGTCAGCGGTGAACTCAAGGAGATTCAGCGCCGCTCAGTGGACGGTGATCATCCTCGCGAATTCAGCCTCGACCCCAGCGGCCGGTTTGTGTTGATCGCCAACCAGAAGAGCAACCAGATTGTGGTGGTCGAGCGCGATCCCAAGACGGGTCTTCTGGGTAAAACCGTGCAAAAACTGCCGATTGATTCCCCCAGCGATATCAGGTTCCTGCTGCGTCAATAGACCGCAGGCCCCGGTAGCCGGGGCCTGCATCCTTCTATTAATGAGACTGATATCCGCTAATGCTACAAAGCATTTCAAAGGCGCCAACCCTCGGGCGTAAGTTTGCTTCACGGCCTCCACAGGCAAACAAGCCAACTGAATCTTCGAGGGTTATCATCATGAACTTCAATCTCTTCTCCGTTATCGCGGCTTCCGCCATCTCCGCCAGCGTTGCACTGCCAGCCAGCGCCAGCGTGGAAATCAACGCCAAACGCTCCAGCACCCAGAGCTACACCCAGAAGTACCTGCAACAAAGCGCCAACTTCTACGCCGCGCTGGACCACAAAATCCAGCACTGAGATTCACCTCCCGCAGTCTTTATGCAGGCGCGAAGTCACTTCGGTGGTTCGACATTAACGTCGTCGAACACTGGGAGTGATGTCGCTCCTGCATAACGCGTTTGCGACAGCATTCACCAGCCAGTACATTTTCCCTTGGTAATATCACATAGCCATGTGTTTAAATTTGACGCTAATTAATTGACTCCTCTTTTTCCGGGATCGACAACATGGCTATGCGTCTGGCAGTGGTGCTTCTCTTTCTGTATTCGACCCCGATTCTCTCGGCCGTCCAGCCTGTCGAAGGCGAGCCTGAAGCCTCGCGCGAGCGCTTGATGAGCCTGTTGCAGGATTGAGAGTCGCTGAATTATCGATCAATTAAACTGATAGCTACTATGCATAAAGGTCGCTATTAATAGCCGGTTATTTGATTGATTCTGTGGGCACTGAAACACGCCCACGGAGAGTCTCATGGCCAGCGCAATCCTTTCTTCTGCCAAGCACGGTGCCTACTTTGCAATCGGCGCCTATGTGGCGATGGTCCTCGTCGTCAGCGTCTCGGTTCACTCGCAACGCGTCATCGAAGCCCCGGTTCAGATCGCTCATCCAGCCTTGCAGTTTGAACCACATGCCATGAGCGTCAGCGTTGAGCCGTCAGGCGTTGCGGGAGCGGCGGGGGTATGAAAGGGCGCAAACTCTGGGTCATCGCCTTCCTGGCGTTTCTGACCAACGGGTCTTCACTGCTGGGCATCGGCCAAGGGTCGGCTGGCTCGTTAGCGCGGGCCATCGAGTGCAATCACAGCATCGCCCACAACATCCAGACCGCCAAGGCATTGGGGCTGTTGGCGGGCAATCCACCGGACAAACCCAAAGCCGTTTTTGCGGGGCCGTTTCAGGTTGATTGCTCGGCGCTGAACATGTGCAGCGTGTTGGCGTAATTACTTGCGCATCACTTCGGTAAACAACGCGGACTCAAGAATCCCCTGCAACCACGCCTGAAGCTGCCGATAAGGCGTTTGCGCGAACCAGTCGCGGTCGACATGGGCAAACTGCCGAATGAACGGCGCGAGTGCGATGTCCGCCAGGCTCACATGGTCGGCCAGCAAAAACGCTCGTTGTTGCAGTCGCTCGTCGAGTGCCTGCAAAAAAACCTCGCCCTGCGCACGGTAGTGCTCCATGGGATGTTCCGGGTAGCGCTCGGCGTACTTGTAGCGATTCAAGTGCAGCTTGAACACCTGATCGTTTTCCGCGATCAGCGTTGCACCGAGTTGTTGCGCAGCAGGATCGTCCTTGAGCAGCCAGTCCTGCGGGTCATGGTGTGCCAGCGCCCACTGCATGATCTCCAGACTCTCCTCGATGACGCGCCCCTCAAGGCTCAGCACCGGCACTGTGCCTTTGCTGGACAGGGCGAGCATTTGCGCGGGTTTGGCCTTGAGGCTGACTTCGACAATCTCCAGCGCCACGTTGCTGTAGCGCAGCGCCATGCGAGCCCTCATGGCATAAGGGCAGCGGCGGAAGGAGTAGAGCGTCGGCGTGCTCATTTGACCTCCACGGTGCTCAAGCCATTGCCCTGGCGGTGGACCTGAATCTGCACCGGAATCCGCTCGTGCATTTCCTGGACGTGGGAGATCACTCCCACCTTGCGACCCTGGGCTTGCAGACCGTCGAGCGCGTCCATCGCCAGTTGCAGCGACTCCGGGTCCAGGCTGCCGAAACCTTCGTCGATGAACAGCGATTCGATTTTCAGCGTGCTCGACGCCATCGACGCCAGGGCCGAGAGCAAGGGCCAGCGACACCAGGAATGTCTCGCCACCTGACAACGAATGCACGGAACGCAGTTCATCGCCCATCTCGGTGTCCATCACCAGCAAACCGAGCATGCTGCCACCACGCTTGAGGCGGTAACGGCGCACCAGTTGCCGCAACTGCGCGTTGGCGTGATGCACCAGCAAGTCGAGGTTGTAGGCCTGGGCGATCTTGCGGAAGGTGTCGCCGGTGGCCGAACCGATCAGGGCGTTCAGTCGCGCCCAGCGTTGCCATTCGGTGTAAGCCTCGGCGATGCGTTGCGTCAGCACCTGATTGGCGTCCTGGCGGCGTTGGTCTTCGGCTTGCTGCGCACGCAGTTCGGCGCAGAGCTGTTCGCTGACACCGAACTGGTGTTGCAACTCGCTCAGCGCCGTGGCCAGTTGTCCGGCGTCCAGGTTGCCGTTGTGCTGCGCCTGATGGTTGTGCAGGCGCTGATCGCGTTCTTGCAGCAGCACCTTGGCTTGCTCGATGGCTTTTTCGCTCAGTTGCACCTGTTGGCGCAACTGAGCGACGTGCTCGTCGCTGAACGCCAGCAACTGTTCCAGACCGCCGTCGTCCAGTTCCGGATGAAGGGCGCGCCAGTCCGTGATCTTGTTGTTCAGCTCACGGCTTTCAATCTCCAGGGCTTGCTGGCGTTGTTGCTCGGCCTTGAGTTCGGCGGCCAGTTGAATCTGCTGGCTGCGGACGTCTTGCAAGTCCTGGCTGGCAGCGGTCTCGGCCTGACGAGCCTGTTCGACGGCCTGATCCAGTTGTTGCTGCCAGTGCTCGGCGCTCGGTTGCTCGCCCAGCAGTTGAGCCAGCGCCTGCCCGGCACTGTGTTGCTGTCCGGCCAGTGTCGCGTGGTGCTGCGCGGCCGCATCGGCCTGCTGGGCACGGGTGAGCTGGCGGTCCTGTTCTTTCTCAAGGGTTTGCTGGCGTTGCTGTTGTTCGCCGAGTTCCTCGCGCTGTGCCTCCAGCTGTTCGAGCCGCTGACTGACGTGCTGGTCGAGTTGCATGAACGTGGCGGCGGGCTCGTTGCGCAAACCGTCCAGGGTCGCGGCGGGAAGCAGGGTGTTGAAGGCGGCGAGTTCTTCTTCAAGACGCTGACGGTCGTTGCCCAATTCACGCTGCTGGATTGCCAGTTGCTGGGCGGCCTGTTGACTGGCCTGCTCGGCGGCGTGCACCTGCTGCTGAAGGCGGGCAGCGTCTGTTTGCAGGGTGAGCAGGACGGTTTGCCGTTGTTCGTCCTGGGTGATGCTTTGATTCAACTGCGCGGCTTGCTGACTCAGCCATGCGTCGCGTTTGCCAGCGTCCTGGCTCAGCAACTGGGCGCTGAGCGGATGAGCCTCAAGGCTCGGTGCCAGGCTCTGCTGTTGGGCGGCGAGTTGTTCCTGCTGTTGCAGCAGTTCCTTTTGCTGGGCAATCACGCCGCCGACTTCGGTGCGCAACTCTGTGAGTTTTTCCTTGAGCAGGTCAACGGCGCTTTGCGCATTGGCCTGTTCGCTTTCATCGTGACGCCCCAGGCTTTGCAGCAAGGCTTCGGGCTGATGATAAGGATGCTCGACGCTGCCGCAGACCGGGCACGGCTGATCGTCCTGTAACTTCCCACGCAACTCTTCGACGCTGGCACTGCGCGCCAGGCGCTGGCGTTCCAGCAGTTCCCGGGTGACTGTCAGGGTTTGTTCGGCGACGGTCAGCTCGGCTTTAGCCTGGACGCCTTCGCGGGTCAGGCGTTCGCGCTCCTGCTGGGCGACCTGCTGGCGCTGTTGCAGCTCCAGTGCGCGTTGGTCGAGCGCTTGCTGACTGGCCCACAACCGCGCCAGTTCTTCGATGGCGCGTTGCTGTTTGCGGTTGTCTTGCAGCAGGCTGCCGAGGATTTTGATCTGTTCGGCCACCGCTTGCGGTTCGGCCCCGGCTTCGCTGTACAGCAACTTCAGGCTTTTGCTTTGCTCGCTGAATTGGGCAGCGCTGTGGGCGGCTCGTTGTTCCAGATCGAGCAACTCGACCTGACCTTTTTTCAGGCGATTGCCCACCAGCATCAACTGCTGCAAGCGCTCGCGATAGACGTTCCAGGCCTCACTGACCGGTGCCAGTTGCACGCTTTGTTCCAGTTGCACAGCAATCGTCGCCAACCGTTCCGCGACCCGTTGTTGCTGCTCTTGCATCCGCGCGATGGCTTGCTGGCCTTCAAGACTGGCGTGCTCGGCGCTCTGCTTCAGCTCGGCCGAGGCGCTGATGGCCTGGGTCAGGCGGGCGAGGTTGTTCTGTTCTTCAAAGGCCTGACGCAGCAGCGGCGCGCAGGTGCTTTGTTGGTTCTGGGCCTGGGTTAGCGCGGCTTTTGCCGTGTCGAGGCTGTGTTCGAGCTGAACCTGACGGTTTTGCAGGTCACGTTGTTGTTGGCTGTGCTGCTGAATCAGCGCCGCCAACGGGCTCAACTGCGTGTTCAGTTCTGTATGCCGGGCAAACTGATGCCGTTGCGGGGCCAGTTGCTCCAGGCGTGCCAGGTTCAGCCGTTCGCTGACCTGTGCATCCCACGATTGTTGAGCCTGTTGCAGTTGTTCGGCGGCGGCCAGTTGCTGGTCCTGCAATTGGCTCAGTTCTTTGAGCCAGGTGTGCTGAAGCTCAAGCTGCTTGAGTTGCGCTTGTTGGGTTTTGAGTTGCTGCTGGGCGTCGTCGAAGCGTTGGTCCAGTTCGATGCGGGCTTCGGGCTCCAGGGGCGTGATGCCCGTGGCCTGGTCTTGCAACAGCTTGTGGACTTCGCGGGTTTCCTTGCTTTTGTCGAAGGCCCGTTTGCCCAGGCGCGTGTAGAGCGCAGTGTCGGTGAGTTTTTCCAGCAGCTCGCTGCGGTCGTTGTCGTCAGCCTTGAGGAACGCGCTGAACTCACTCTGGGCCAGCATGACGGCGCGGGTGAACTGTTCGAAATTGAGTCCCAGCACCGCTTCGAGTTGGGTCTTGTACTCGCCTTTCTGGCTGGCCAACAGTTGATCGGTGTCCAGGTCGCGCAGGCTCTGGCGGCTGGCCTGCAACTTGCCGTTGGCCTTTTCGCGGGCCCGGTTGGCTTCCCAGCGTGCGCGGTAACGCCGCCCGTCAGTGCCGACAAAATCCACCTCGGCAAACCCTTCGCCGGTGCCCCGACGCAGCAGGGTGCGCGGGTCGCCGGTGGCGATTTCACCGTCGGCGTCCGGCACCTTGGCGTCGCGCCCGGTGTTGTTGAGGCGCGGCACCGCGCCAAACAGCGCCAGGCACAGTGCATCGAGCAGGGTGCTTTTACCTGCGCCGGTCGGCCCGGTAATTGCGAACAGCCCTGCGCTTGCCAGCGGCTCGGCGGTAAAGTCGATTTCAAAGGGGCCCGCCAGCGAGGCAAGGTTCTTCAGGCGAATCGCGAGGATTTTCATGCTTGCTCCTCCTCGTGCTGGACGTCTTGCAGCAACTGCGCGAAGTCGTTGAGGGTCGGGTCATCGACCTCGTTGCCGTAGTGATCCAGCCAGGCGCGGCGGAACAGCTCCTGCGGTGTCAGTTGGTCCAGTTCAATCAGTGTCGCGCTGTCATCGTCGCCTTCACGGCCGCCACTGCCGGCGTATTCGGCGGCGATTCGCACCAGCCGCACGGCTTTGCCTTGCAACGCGATTTCGATTTGCTGACGCAGGTCCGGTTGCGGCTCGTCCAGGCGTACCCGCACTTCAAGCCAGGGCTGGCGCTGGGTTTCGGCCAGCAGGTCGATGTCCGGCAGCTCGCTCAGTTGGCCGAGGATCTCGGCCAAGGGCGCAGGGCCCAGGCGTTGCAGGTGCACGGCACGGGGGATCAGCCGCGGTTCGACGCTGAGCAGGGTTTCACCGTCAAGCCGCACGTCGAGGATCTGATGTTGATAGTTGATCTCCGAGAACGACAACGGGATCGGTGAGCCGCTGTAGCGAATGCGTTCTTCACCGTTGACCTTTTGCGGCTTGTGCAAATGGCCGAGGGCGACGTAGCTGATGCTCGGGCCAAACAGGCTGGCGGGCAGGGCTTCGGCGTTGCCGATGATCAGGCTGCGCTCGGAGTCCTCGGACACCGAACCGCCCGCCATGTGTGCGTGGCTGATGGCGATCAGTGCCTGACCCGGCTGACGCTTGGCGTCGGCGGCGGCGATCAGCCATTCGTGGACCTGACCGATCCCGCGCAGGTAGTTGTCGCCCAGCTGGGCGCCCGTGACTTCGGCCGGGCGCAAAAACGGCAGCGCCAGGCACCAGGCTGCGATGGCGCCTGAAGCATCGGGCAGCGGAATCAGCAGGCGTTCGGCGTCCAGTTGACCGTCATCGAGCCACAGCACGCGGCCGAGCGCATGAGTGCGCAAGCGGCGCATCAACGGCGCGGGCAGCTCGATGCGTGAACCGGAGTCATGGTTGCCGGCGATCATCACGATGGTCAGCAAAGGTTGCTGCTCATGGGCGCTGACGATGAAATCGTAGAGGCGTTCCTGGGCTTTGACCGGCGGGTTGACGGTGTCGAAGATATCGCCCGCGATCAGCAACACGTCCGGTTGCTCAGCGGCAAGCTGACGTAACAGCCAGTCGAGGAAGCAGGCGTGTTCGAAATCGCGCTCCTGGCCGTGCAGGTTTTGCCCAAGGTGCCAATCGGAGGTGTGAAACAGACGCAAGGTGTACTCCGGGGAAAGTCAGGTGATGGCCGCGAGGAAAATGATGGCGGCTAAAGGGGGGAGAGTTTACTGGCAAACAATCACCAGGGCTCGGTTGATCTTATGGCACCTTGGAAAGGTAGATGATGAGCGGAATGTTTCGGCCTTGCATATTGATCTACCTGTAACTTCTGACAGTAGCCGCTGTATGACACACTGTGTTATTCAAAGCCATGAACAACAACTCTGTAGATCGTGCAACTCCCACCCTGATAGTCGTAGATCCGCGTGGTCTCTATAGTCGGACCGTCGCTTACTGCCGCTCGCAGCTTAGCCAGGTGCCTGACTCACGGATCACCCGGTATGCCTATGATACGGCGGGGCGAGAGATCGCCAGTTGGGATCCGCGCCTGTGGAAGAAGGTTGCAGCGGGAGGTAAGCAAGACCCCAACAGGGTAACGCTTTACACTCTTCACGACTTTGTACTATCAATGCAATGTGTCGACGCTGGGTTGCGTCTGGCATTGCCGGGCGCGGGTGGGCAGTTGCTCCATTCCTGGGACAGTCGTACTAACCAGCAACAGTTTGAATATGATTCGTCGCTGCGCCCGATCACAGTACGTGAACACACGGAAGGTCGGGTATCCAAGGTTGTCGAGCGCTTTACCTATGGCGATTGTGTTGACGACGTTGCGGCCCATAACCAATGCGGTCGGCTGATTCGGCATGATGATCCAGCAGGTACGTTGCGGTTATCCGAATATGGTTTACACGATACGTGCATGGTGGAAACACGGCAGTTCCTCAGCAGTCTGGAGGTGCCGGACTGGCCTCTTGACATTTCACCACGTGATGATCTGTTGGAAGACGGTAAGGGGTTCATCACTGCTCAGGCTTGTACTGCGACAGATGAGATGCGGTCCCAGACCGACGCGATGGGCAACCTCAGGATGTTCGCTTATACGGTGGCTGGCGAACTGAAGGAAACCCGACTGCAACTGGCGGGTGCGGGTGAGCAACCGCGTTTGCTGGTCGGTGCTATTCGCTACAACGCTTTCGGCCAGGTAGATTGTGAAACCGCCGGAAACAAGGTGCAGACCATTGCCGATTACGGGGCTGAAGATGGCCGGCTAACTCGATTGCTATCGAGTGTTCCCGGCAGTCCGGCATTGCAAGAAGTGCACTATCGATACGACCCTGTGGGAAACATCCTCAGTCTTGAAGACAAGTCACGGTTGGTGTGCTACTTCAACAATCAGCGCACCGATCCGATCAACTACTATCGCTACGACAGCCTTTATCAACTGATCGGTGCGAGTGGCCGGGAGGTCATCACTCCTGGCTACGGACCAACACTGCCGGTGCTGCAACCCACGCCGTTGAACCCGAATCAATTGCGCAATTACCTCCAGTCCTTCCTCTACGACGCCGCTGGCAATCTACTCTCCCGCCACCATAGTGGCGCACCGACGTTCAGCATGAGTATCTCCCATTCCAGCAACCGCAGCCTGGCGCAGCGCGAAGATGGGGCACTACCGGGCGAGGAGGAAATTGGCAATGGCTTTGATGGCAATGGCAATCAACAGGAGCTGCAACGTGGTCAGGGCATGAACTGGGACGCTCGAAATCAACTGAGTCTGCTCACACTGGTGAAACACGTTGAGGGGCCGGATGATCATGAGTGCTATGTCTACGACCGCCCCGGTCATCGCCTGCGCAAGGTGCGCCGAACTCAAACCGGTAGTCGGACCTTGTGCGCTGAAGTTCGCTATCTACCAGGACTAGAGATTCATCATGACGCGGTAACAGGCGAAGAACGCCACGTGATCAGTGTCGAAGCAGGACGTAGCTGTGTGCGGGTACTACATTGGAAAACAAAACCGCCCGATGGCATCAGCAATGATCAGGTGCGTTACAGTTTGAGTGATCACCTTGGTTCATGCACGTTAGAGCTGGATGAAAAAGCTGGATTATTGAACCAGGAAGGTTATTACCCGTTTGGTGGCACGGCGTGGTGGGCGGGTAGGAATGCGTTGGAGGGTAAATACAAAACCATTCGTTACTCAGGAAAAGAAAGGGATACGACCGGACTTTACTACTACGGGTATCGGTATTACGCACCATGGTTGTGTCGTTGGATAAGTCCTGATCCGGCAGGTACGGTGTATGGGCAGAATCTGTACAAAATGGTTGAAAATAGACCTACTACGCTCGTCGACATGCATGGTCTGAAACCAGTACCGCGGAGTACTTCAAACCAATCCTTCTGGCAGGCAGGTTTGAGGGCGCAACTTGATGGCCTGGGTGGTTCCAGTCAAGCGACGCAGCGTTTTATAAAGGATAGATTTGAGGTCCACGAACTTAAGCCTGATTCTCATGAAGTCAGGTCAACATTTTTCGATCAGGTGGGCGGTCATCGTACTGAAAGTTGGTTCGTGAACGAATTCCGTGAAGACATCTGGACTTTCAAAGAGAACTATAAAACCAAGCCTGCTCGCAGTGACAATCCTGGTTTCGGTGAGCCTGATAGGTTTTATGCGAGTGACGTTGCCAGATACCAGTATGAATTGGTAGCCAACCATTTTGGCTTTTTTGGCAAGCTACCTTCAGTGATCAAGCGAGAGAACGTCATGAATTACACAACTCTTGCTAATACGGTGAGCAGCGGGAGTGATGCTAAAGACGTGATGAATGTTTTTTTTACTCAGACACCTAATGGAAAAAGTACCATACGGATAATGGAAGATTTCAATCTTGAGCCCATTAGCATGGAAAGAATTAAAGGACCAGGTGGGACGTTTGATTTTCTGATTCATGTACAGCCAAAAACAATCAAATTGCCGGCTCGAAAGGCAAATGAGATGGATAGAGAGACATCTGTCAAAAATCGCCATGAACTACCTTGGAATTCACGTTTTTTCGAGGCGGACTTGTTGAAAGGCTCCATTCGCAGAGGGTCCATAGATATGGAGCGAGTGGAGCGCAGGGGAAGTTATTGGCGATACTGAGAAGACCGCCATTATCCTTTACTTGGGGTAGAGCGGCGGCAAGCCACTGTCGCCAGTCGGGTCCTGGACCCGTTCGGCAGTCGGGATGGCGCGGATGGCGCGCCACAGTTCTTCGCCTTGCCAGTGTTGGCCGGTTTCGCTGTAGAGCGCGCCATTCAGGCCGTCCAGTGCGTCGGATAACGGCACGAAACGCGCGGCCATGTCGGCCAGGGTTTCGGGCTGCTGACGGGCCCAGGCGTCCAGTGCCTGGCGAGTGGCCTGCGGGTCGTTGGCCTGGCTGGCGCGTTTCAGGTCGTCGAGCAGGGTCCGTGGGCTTGGACCGGTTTGTGCGGCCCGCAGAATCGCCGGTTGCCAGCGTGCGCGCCACCAGAGGCCGAAGCCCAGCAGGGTGGTACAGGCGAGGATGAAGGTGCTGAGTTTCCACAGCCAGAGCACTTCGCTGTCTACCGTGACCGGCGTCTGACTGCTGACCGGGGTGTCGACCACCAGGCTTGGGTTGTTGGCCACTTGCAGGGTGCGGGCCGGCAGGCTGGTGTGGTCAAGTTGATCCTCGACGGTGTTCCACCAGACTACGTCCACCGCCGGTAACTCGATTGCGCCGCTGCGATTGGGAACCAGGGCTTCGCGTTCTTCGCGGCTGCCGACCAATCCGCGTTCGTTGTGCTGATTGCTCAGTTGCGGCTGGTCGGGGTAACGCCGCAGGCCGCTGACCTCGGTGGCGGGCAGGGGAGGCAGTTGGGAACTGGCCAGCCCTTCGGCCTTCAGGGTCAGGCTGCGAGTCAGCGAATCGCCGACCTGGCTGTGTTCGGGCTCGGGGCTCCAGCTCTCGCTCAAGGTCAGGCTGCGGGCCGGCAGCCACGGCATGTCAGCCGGGTAGCTGGCGGGTTGAGCCTTGACCGTCAGGGCCAGTTCAGTGGAGCCGACGTGCACCATCTTGCCCGGTTTCGGCCCTTGGGCCGTGGGCTCTTGCACCGCTTGGCTGTCGACCAGGGTGGCGCTGAACTGTTGCGCCGGGATCGTCAACACGCCGCTGTGCTGCGGGTAGATCGCGTAGCGCGATTCGATCACGCCATGGCGCAGGTCATTGATGAGCTTTTCGTAGGTACGCGATTCGCCCAGTTGCTCGATGCGCGCATCGGGCATTTGCAGCGGCGTCAGGCTGCTGTCGTCATACAACGACACCGAGTGATAGACGCGCACGGTCAGGATCGCCTGGGCCTGCACATACACGCTGTCCTGGTCGAGGCTGGTTTCGATGAACACCGGCGCCAGGCTGTTGGTGCTGTCCTGGGCCTGGCTTTGAACCACTTGCAGGCTGATGGGCTGGCTCAGCACATTGCCCAGTTGCAGCGGCGGGATCTGCACCGTGCCGGTCCGTTTGGGCTGCAGGGTGACGATCCAGCGAGTGGTTGCACGCTGGTCGCCGCTCAGCGTGGTGAGCTGGTTGACCTGGCGGGTGCCACGGACTTCGAACAACGCCTCCAGCGGCGCCAGGTCCGGCTTGCCGAACTGCGTGACGTCGTTGGATTCCAGGGTCAGCTCCACCGTTTCCCCGGAGTTCAGGCGGCTGCGGTCGACACTGGCGATCAACCCCGCGGCCTGGGCCTGAAAGCTCCAGAGCAGGAGGGCGAGTAGTAGGGCGGTGACGCGGCTCATCGAGTTTTTCCCTGATCCTGATGTTGTTGCTGTTCGTACCAGAATTTGCGCCGCAGCAATTCGCCCGGGTTGTCCGGAATCTTGCGCAGCCATTGCTCCAGAGCCTGCCGGTGTTCACCTTCGAAGCGCTCTGCCTCGGCGCGGATCGGCGGGGTGGTGAGGTGTTCGTCAGCCAGTTCGCTGCCCGGCACTTCATTGGCGCCGGGTTGCGGCGGTTGTTGTGGCTTGGGCTCGCCGGTCGTCGGCGGGCTGGTGCCGGGCGTTTTCTGCTCGCCGCTGGTCGCGGGTTGAGTCGCGGCTCCGGGGGGCGGGTTTTGAGCATCAGTTTGGGCATTCTCGTCAGCGGTCTTCTCGGGCTCGCTGGGCGGTGGTGCGCTTTTCTGCTTGATCAGGCTTTCCACCAAGGCTTTGTTGGTCAATGCCGGACGCAAATCCGGTTGACGCTCCAGGGCTTGTTCGTAGGCATCGACGGCGGCTTCCAGCTCGCCGCTTTTGGCCAGGGCGTTGCCTCGATTGTAGTGCGCCCGCGCGTCATTGCCTTCGGCAAAGCGCTGGGCGGCTGCGGCGTAATCGCCCGCCTCGTACAGCGCGACGCCTTGCCACTGCGTGTCTTCGAAATGCCGGGCGGCTTCGGCGGGCTGTTTCTTTTTCAGCAGGTGCTGGCCCTGTTGGTCCGGGCGCAACCACAGGTCATTCCACTCAAAGGCATAGCTGGGCTGCGGCAGCATGAACAGCAGCGGCAGGCAAAACAGCCAGCCACGGCGTCCGGCGCAGGCCGCCAGTAGCAACAAGGGCAACAACAGCCAGTAACCCTGATCGGCCCAGGTATCGAGATGCACCGTTTGCCCATCGGTGCGCAGGCCTTGCGGGCCATTGAGTAGCCCGAGTCCGCGCAGGTCGTTCTCGTCCAGCCGCGCCTGGCGGTAACGGCCACCCAATTCATTGGCGAAGGCTTTCAGGCTGGGCCCGTCGAGACGCGGCACGAGGATTGCGCCTTGCTCGTCCTTGAGGAAACTGCCGTCCTCGCTGGCGACCGGCGCGCCTTCGCGGGTGCCGATACCCAGCATCAGGAAGGTCGGTGCCTGGCCGCGCAGCGCCTGACGTATGCCCTGGCGTTCCTGTTCGCTCAACGATGAACCGATCAACAGAATCCGGCCCTGGCCGAGGGCACCACGATCAAGCAGAGTGAGGGCTTTTGCCACCGCCAGGTCAGCGCGCTGGCCAGCCTCGGGCATAATCGACGGCTTGAGCGCTTCGAGCAGATTGCGACTGGTCGACAGGTCGTCCGACAGTGGCACCAGCGTGTGGGCACTGCCGGCGTAGACGACGATGGCGGTCTGCGCATCGCTGCGCTGTTGCAGCAAATCGAGGAGTTTGCGCCGGGCTTGCTCAAGACGCGTGGGCGGCGCATCGGTGGCGAGCATGTGCGGGGTCAGCTCAAGCAACACGACCAAAGGGTCGGCCGGTTTCTGGCTGGTTTGCTCGACGCGCTCCCAGCTCGGGCCGAGCAGGGCCAGCACGGCCAGCACCCAGGCAAATCCCAGGGCAACCCACGGCAGTTTGCTTTCACGGCCATTGCCGCCGCTCAAGAGGGCGGCGTGGAAGGCCGGTGGCAAAATCATCTGCCAGCGCCCGGCGCGTTTTTGCCGGTGCCAGAGTTGCCACAGCAACCAGCCAAGCAGCGGCAACAGCACGATCCACCAGGGGCGGAACCAGTGGGGCCAGAGGGCGATCATCGACGTCTCCGCAAACGCAGGCGTTTAAGGCGCTGACGCCAGTCGGGGTGTTGTTGCAAAAAGTGCTGGGGCCGGGCAAACAGACGTTGCAGCGGGTTGTCCGGCCAGCGTTGGCGGACCACCAGCAGGATGCTCATCAGCAAGGCTGCGGCCAGCGGCCATTGATAGAGCGTTTGGGCGGGACGAGCCTGAGTCGGTTGCTGGGTCACGGGTTCGAGTTGATCGAGGGTTTCCTTGATGGCTTGCAGCTCTTGCCCGTCGCGGGCGCGGAAATAACGGCCGCCCGTGACCTCGGCAATGGCTTTGAGGGCCGGTTCGTCGAGGTCCAGGCTTGGGTTGACCCCGAGAAAACCCAGGGTGCCGCTTTGCTCCGGATCGGCACCGATACCGATCGGGTAGATTTTGACGCCTTCTTCGGCGGCCAGGCGTGCGGCGGTCAGCGGGTCGATTTCGCCACCATTGTTGGCGCCGTCGGTGACCAGGATCAGCACCCGGCTCTGCGCCGGACGCTGGCGCAGGCGCAGGCGTTTGAGCGCCAGGCCAATGGCGTCGCCGATGGCGGTGTTCTTGCCGGCAATGCCGATGCGCGCTTCGTCGAGCCAGATCCGTACGGTGTGCCGGTCGAAGGTCAGCGGTGCTTGCAGGTAAGCCTGGCTGCCGAACAGGATCAGGCCGACGCGGTCACCTTCACGGTGTTCGAGAAAGTCGCCGAGCAGGTGTTTGACCAGGGTCAGGCGACTCACGTCTTCGTCCTGCCACTGCATGTCAGGGAAATCCATGGAGCCGGACACATCGACGGCCACCAGCAAATCACGACCGCTGGCTGCAATGGGCAATGGTTCGCCGAGCCATTGCGGCCGGGCCGCGGCCATCAACAGCAGCAACCACAGCAGAATGAATGGTGTTTGCTGGCGCCAGGCGGGCAGGTTGGCGCGGGCGCGTCTTCGGGCCAGGCCTTCGAGGTCGCTCAGGAAACTGACTTTGAGTGCCGGCTCGCCGCTGTCTGCGACCGGCAGCAGCACGCGCATCAGCCACGGCAGTGGCAGCAGGAGGAAGATCCACGGCCAGGCGAACTCAAACATGTTTGCGGATCCAGGTTTCGACGGCTTGCGTCAGGCCGGCGATGGCCTTGTCGTCGAGTTTGCATTCGGGTTTGTAAGCGCCTTCCACCAGCACCATCCAGCGGGTCAGGCCGGCCGCCGGGCAGCGATTGTCGAGAAAGGCCAGCCATTTGCGCCCGTTGAGCGTGTGGCTCTGGCTGTAGGGGTAGTGGTTGCGACACAGGCGCTTGAGCAGCCCGTTGAGTTGCTGCAACCAGGCGCCGGCCGGTGCGCCGTCATAGGGTTTGGGCAGCAACGCGAGTTCGGCGAGGGCGGCCAGGCGCACCGGGTCCAGCGGTTGTTCGGCGCGGGGCAGGGGCCGCTTGCTGGGGATCAGCTTGCGCAGTTTCCACACCCCGAACACGAGTAGTGGCAGCAGGGTCAGCAACAGCCACCAGCCCGGCGCCAAAGGCCAGAAGCCAATGGGTGCGGGGGACATCAGCGGTTGCAGTTGCTCAAGGCTGCTCATCGGGTTTTCCCCGGGCGCTGCGGGTTCAGGTATTCGCGCAGTTGTTCGACCATTTCACTCTGGGTGCTCAAGGGCATCAACAGCACCCGCAACTTTTGCGCCAGCAGTTCCCAGCGGGCAATGCGCGCTTCGGCCTGGGCGCGGTAAGTCTGGCGCAGGTCGAAGTTCAAGGTGTCGATTTCCAGTTGCGCACCGCGCTCGGCGAAACGCAATAGCCCGGCAGCGGGCAGGGCATGGTCCAGCGGGTCGGACAATGGCAGCAACAGCAGATCGCAATGACGCGACAGCAGGCTCAGCTGTTGCTCGGCGCCGTCGGACAGGGCGCGCTCGTCACAGATCACAATCACCAGGCTGCCAGGGCGCAATACTTCCCGCGCGCGGCGCAGGGCCATGCTCAGGCCATCGCGGTCGGGGGCGCCTTCGGTGTTGAGCGTCTGATTGACGCGCACCAATCGGTTGAGCAGTTGCAGCAAGCTTTGCTTGCTGCGCCGGGGCTTGATTTCATAATGTTCGTTGTCGCCGTAGACCAGGCCGCCGACCCGGTCGTTATGGCCCAGCGCGGCCCAACCGATCAGGCTCGCGGCCTGGGCGGCGAGCACGGATTTGAACATCAGCCCGGAGCCGAAGAACAACCGGCGACTTTGTTCGACCATGATGAAAATCGGTCGCTCGCGTTCTTCATGAAACAGCTTGGTGTGCGGTTCCTGGGTCCGGGCGGTGACGCGCCAATCAATGGTGCGCACGTCGTCACCGGCCTGGTAAACCCGTACCTGATCGAAGTCCACGCCACGCCCGCGCAGCTTGGAATGGTGCAGGCCGATCAACGGGCTGCGCTGGCTAGGGGTCGAAAACAGTTGCACTTCACGCACGCGATGGCGCATCTCGATCAGCTCGGTAAGGCTGATGCGAATGCCCGGCTCAGGCGCTGGTGGTGTGTCCATGGAGGTCAAGCGACAGCTACGACGTCGAGGATCCGCTGGACCACCCGGTCCTGGTCGATGCCCGCAGCTTCGGCTTCAAAAGAAAGAATGATGCGGTGGCGCAGCACATCGAACAGCACGGCCTGAATGTCCTCGGGGCTGACGAAGTCGCGGCCGGCCAACCAAGCGTGGGCGCGTGCGCAGCGGTCCAGGGCAATCGAGCCACGAGGGCTGGCGCCATAGGCGATCCACTCGGCCATTTCCGGGTCGAACTTGGCCGGTGTGCGAGTGGCCATGACCAATTGCACCAGGTATTCCTCCACGGCGTCGGCCATGTACAAACCGAGGATTTCCTTGCGTGCGGCAAAAATTGCCTGCTGGCTGATCCTGCGTTCGGGCTTGGTTTCGCCGTTCAGCGCTTCGCCACGGGCCTGTTGCAGGATTCGCCGCTCGACGGCAGCATCGGGGAAGCCGATTTTGACGTGCATCAGGAAACGGTCGAGTTGCGCTTCGGGCAGCGGATAGGTGCCTTCCTGCTCGATCGGGTTCTGTGTGGCCATCACCAGAAACAACGGCGAGAGCTCATAAGTGCTGCGCCCGACGCTGACCTGGCGCTCGCCCATGGCTTCGAGCAGGGCCGACTGGACCTTGGCCGGGGCGCGGTTGATTTCATCGGCCAGCACCAGGTTGTGGAAGATCGGGCCTTGCTGGAACACGAAGCTGCCGGTTTCCGGGCGATAGATCTCGGTGCCGGTGATGTCGGCTGGCAACAGGTCAGGCGTGAACTGGATGCGATGGAACTGCGCCTCGATGCCTTCGGCCAGCTCTTTGATGGCCTTGGTCTTGGCCAGGCCCGGAGCGCCTTCAACGAGCATGTGGCCATCGGCGAGCAGGGCAATGAGCAATCGCTCAATGAGTTTTTCCTGGCCGAGAATCTGCGTTGAAAGAAAGGTTCGCAGCGCAAGCAGCGCTTCACGATGTTCCATCGATGAGTGTTCCTGGAAAGGCTGAGCGCAGGCGTACGAATAACGCCAGGGCCGGGGGCGTTACTTTAATCCATCGCGGGGGGTGGCGACTAACGGCATTTTGCGCAAAGTGCGGGAATTGCTTGGCGATATTGTTTGAAATTCGTAGTACGGGGGTGGGGTGTAGATCTCTCGGGCCTCATCGCGAGCAAGCTCGTTCCCACAGGGATCTCCTGCGGATGCAAATTTTGCATCCGGCACAATTCCAGTGTGGGAACGAGCTTGCTCGCGATGAGGCCGGTTCAGGCACCGGAGGTTCCGTGGCTTAGAGCTGGCTTATATAGGTGCCAGTACCCTTGAGGATGTTCTGCAGGGTTTCTTCGACTTCAGCCAAGTCCGAGGCATCGGTGTTGTGAATGATTTCCAGCGAATCATCGCCATTGAGCGCATCGGCGTCAGCGGCGGCGATTTCGATCAGCAGGCGGGTAGGGCTGAGGGTGACTTTTACGCCGTCCAGGGTGGACGGCTCGCCATCGAGGGTAATCTCCAGCTCGTCCTCGTCCGGGTAACGCGTCATCAGGAACATGTCGCCCTGCGCGCTGTGACAGCACAGCATGGCCATGTTGTCTTCTTCGTCGTCGCACGGGTTGGCGATCAGGTGGGCGGTGGTCAGTTGCATGGTGAAAATCCTGGCGCTGGGCGCGCTGTTGGCAGGCAAAATGCAATTCTGCCAGTGCGAGGGAATTTCTGCTCGGATGTGTGTCTGAAAGTGTGTGCGAACACAAAGAGGCCTGCTGGTCATTTCTGGTACGAAAGTACTGCAAAACCGGCGATAAAACCGCATTTCTCCTGCGAGACTGCTAGGGTTGTCCGATGCATATCCCGTGAGTTACGTGCCGATGACCGAATATGTCGCAGCATCGCAAGCACCGGCCTTGCCGCACTCGTTAAGCTGCGCAACGGATGGACACCCGCAAAGACCGTGACGCTGCCCGTTTCACCCGTTGTCTTTGCGGATGTCCCCTCAAGGAAGGTGAATGTGACCTGAGTGTCTCGTCCAGCTTCACCACCTTGTCACCCTGTGTCGGCTACCGTAGGCCAGCCAGGGTGACGGGTTGCCCCGCAAGGGGTTTTGCACGCGACGCTTCCATCAATAACAAGCCCAAGCGGAGTACCACAGATGGCGTTCTTCACCGCAGCCAGCAAAGCCGACTTCCAGCACCAACTGCAAGCGGCACTGGCGCAGCACATCAGTGAACAGGCACTGCCACAAGTGGCGCTGTTCGCTGAACAATTCTTCGGCATTATTTCCCTTGATGAACTGACCCAGCGCCGGTTGTCCGACCTCGCCGGCTGCACACTTTCTGCCTGGCGCCTGCTTGAGCGCTTTGACCATGCGCAACCGCAAGTGCGCGTGTACAACCCTGATTACGAACGCCACGGCTGGCAGTCGACGCACACCGCGATCGAAGTGCTGCACCACGATTTGCCGTTCCTGGTGGACTCGGTACGTACCGAGCTGAACCGTCGCGGTTACAGCATCCATACCCTGCAAACCACTGTGCTGAGCGTGCGTCGCGGCAGCAAGGGCGAGCTGCTGGAAATCCTGCCAAAAGGCACCCAGGGCGAAGGCATTCAACAAGAATCGCTGATGTACCTGGAAATCGACCGTTGCGCCAACGCGGCCGAACTCAATGTCCTGAGCAAGGAGCTGGAACAGGTTCTCGGTGAAGTCCGCGTCGCGGTCGCCGATTTCGAGCCGATGAAAGCCAAGGTCCAGGAAATCCTGGCTGGCCTGGACAACAGCAAGTTCGCCGTTGATGGCGATGAAAAAGCCGAGATCAAGAGCTTCCTCGAGTGGCTCGTGGGCAACCACTTCACGTTCCTGGGCTACGAAGAGTTTGTGGTGCGTGATGAAGCCGACGGCGGCCACATCGAGTACGACCAGAAGTCGTTCCTGGGCCTGACCAAATTGCTGCGCGCCGGCCTCACCGCCGACGACCTGCGCATTGAAGACTACGCTGTGAACTACCTGCGCGAACCGACGCTGCTGTCGTTCGCCAAGGCTGCGCACCCAAGTCGCGTACACCGTCCGGCCTACCCGGACTACGTGTCGATCCGTGAAATCGACGCCAACGGCAAAGTCGTCAAGGAATGCCGTTTCATGGGCCTGTACACCTCTTCGGTGTATGGCGAGAGCGTGCGGGTCATTCCGTACATCCGCCGCAAGGTCGAGGAAATCGAACGCCGTTCCGGCTTCCAGGCCAAGGCTCACCTGGGCAAGGAACTGGCGCAGGTGGTTGAAGTGCTGCCGCGTGACGACCTGTTCCAGACCCCGGTCGACGAACTGTTCAGCACCGTGATGTCGATCGTGCAGATCCAGGAGCGCAACAAGATCCGCGTGTTCCTGCGCAAAGACCCGTACGGTCGCTTCTGCTACTGCCTGGCCTACGTGCCGCGCGACATCTACTCCACCGAAGTGCGCCAGAAGATCCAGCAAGTGCTGATGGATCGCCTGAAAGCCAGCGATTGCGAGTTCTGGACGTTCTTCTCCGAGTCCGTGCTGGCCCGTGTGCAACTGATTCTGCGGGTTGACCCGAAGAACCGTCTGGACATCGACCCGCTGCTGCTGGAAAAAGAAGTCGTGCAGGCTTGCCGCAGCTGGCAGGACGACTACGCCAGCCTGGTGGTCGAGAGCTTCGGCGAAGCCCACGGCACCAACGTGCTGGCCGACTTCCCGAAAGGCTTCCCGGCCGGTTACCGCGAGCGTTTCGCTGCGCATTCGGCCGTCGTCGACATGCAGCACCTGCTGAACCTTTCGGAAGCCAATCCGCTGGTCATGAGCTTCTACCAGCCTTTGGCCCAGAGCACCGGTCAGCAACTGCTGCACTGCAAGCTCTATCACGCCGATACCCCGCTGGCGTTGTCCGACGTCCTGCCGATCCTGGAAAACCTCGGCCTGCGCGTGCTGGGCGAGTTCCCGTATCGCCTGCGCCACAGCAATGGCCGCGAATTCTGGATCCATGACTTTGCGTTCACCGCCGCTGAAGGCCTGAACCTGGACATCCAGCAACTCAACGACACCCTGCAGGACGCTTTCGTCCACATCGTTCGCGGCGATGCCGAAAACGATGCGTTCAACCGCCTGGTACTGACCGCCGGCCTGCCATGGCGCGACGTGGCGTTGCTGCGTGCGTACGCCCGTTACCTGAAGCAGATTCGCCTGGGCTTCGACCTGGGCTACATCGCCAGCACCCTGAACAACCACACCGACATCGCTCGCGAACTGACCCGGTTGTTCAAGACCCGCTTCTATCTGGCACGCAAGCTGACCAGCGACGACCTGGACGACAAGCAGCAACGTCTGGAACACGCGATCCTGAGCGCGCTGGACGATGTTCAGGTGCTCAACGAAGACCGGATCCTGCGTCGCTACCTGGACCTGATCAAGGCGACCTTGCGGACCAACTTCTACCAGACCGACGCCAACGGTCATAACAAGTCCTACTTCAGCTTCAAGTTCAACCCGCACTTGATTCCAGAGCTGCCGAAGCCTGTGCCGAAGTTCGAAATCTTCGTTTACTCGCCACGCGTCGAAGGCGTGCACCTGCGCTTCGGCAACGTTGCGCGCGGCGGTCTGCGCTGGTCCGACCGTGAAGAAGACTTCCGTACCGAAGTCCTGGGCCTGGTAAAAGCCCAGCAAGTGAAGAACTCGGTCATCGTGCCGGTGGGCGCCAAGGGCGGCTTCCTGCCGCGTCGTCTGCCACTGGGTGGCAGCCGTGACGAGATCGCGGCCGAGGGCATCGCCTGCTACCGCATCTTCATTTCGGGGCTGTTGGACATTACCGACAACCTGAAAGACGGCGCGCTGGTTCCGCCATTGAACGTGGTTCGCCACGACGATGACGACCCGTACCTGGTGGTGGCAGCGGACAAAGGTACCGCGACCTTCTCCGACATCGCCAACGGCATCGCCATCGACTACGGCTTCTGGCTGGGCGACGCCTTTGCTTCGGGCGGCTCGGCCGGTTACGACCACAAGAAAATGGGCATCACCGCCAAAGGCGCGTGGGTGGGCGTACAGCGTCACTTCCGCGAGCGTGGCATCAACGTCCAGGAAGACAGCATCACTGTCGTGGGCGTCGGCGACATGGCCGGTGACGTGTTCGGCAACGGTTTGCTGATGTCGAACACGCTGCAACTGGTTGCCGCGTTCAACCACCTGCACATTTTCATCGACCCGAACCCGCAGCCTGCCAACAGCTTCGCTGAGCGTCAGCGTCTGTTCGACCTGCCGCGTTCGGCGTGGTCGGATTACGACACCAGCATCATGTCCGAAGGCGGCGGGATCTTCTCCCGTAGCGCGAAAAGCATCGCGATTTCCCCGCAGATGAAAGAGCGCTTCGACATTCAGGCCGACAAGCTGACCCCGACCGAACTGCTGAACGCCTTGCTCAAGGCGCCTGTGGATCTGTTGTGGAACGGCGGTATCGGTACGTACGTCAAGGCCAGCAGCGAAAGCCACGCCGATGTCGGCGACAAGGCCAACGATGCACTGCGCGTGAACGGCAACGAACTGCGCTGCAAAGTCGTGGGCGAGGGCGGTAACCTCGGTATGACCCAACTGGGTCGTGTCGAATTCGGCCTCAATGGTGGCGGTTCCAACACCGACTTCATCGACAACGCCGGTGGTGTGGACTGCTCCGACCACGAAGTAAACATCAAGATCCTGCTGAACGAAGTCGTGCACGCTGGCGACATGACCGACAAGCAACGTAACCAGTTGCTGGCGAGCATGACCGATGAAGTCGGCGGCCTGGTGCTGGGCAACAACTACAAGCAGACCCAGGCCCTGTCCCTGGCGGCTCGCCGTGCCTTCGTGCGGATTGCCGAATACAAACGTCTGATGAACGACCTGGAAGGCCGCGGCAAGCTGGACCGTGCCATCGAGTTCCTGCCGTCGGAAGATCAACTCAACGAGCGCGTTGCGGCAGGCCATGGCCTGACCCGTGCCGAGCTGTCGGTGCTGATCTCCTACAGCAAGATCGACCTCAAGGAAGCACTGCTCAACTCGCAAGTGCCGGACGACGACTACCTGACCCGCGACATGGAAACTGCTTTCCCGCCGATGCTTGTGAGCAAGTTCTCCGAAGCCATGCGTCGTCACCGTCTGAAGCGCGAGATCGTCAGCACCCAGATCGCCAACGACCTGGTCAACCACATGGGCATCACGTTCGTGCAACGACTCAAAGAGTCGACCGGCATGAGCCCGGCGAACGTGGCCGGTGCCTACGTGATCGTGCGTGACATCTTCCACCTCCCGCACTGGTTCCGTCAGATTGAAGCCCTGGACTACCAGGTCTCCGCCGACGTGCAACTGGAGTTGATGGATGAGCTGATGCGCCTGGGCCGTCGTGCCACGCGCTGGTTCCTGCGCAGCCGTCGTAACGAGCAGAACGCTGCCCGCGACGTCGCACACTTCGGTCCACATCTGGCAGCGCTGGGCCTCAAGCTCGACGAACTGCTGGAAGGCCCGACCCGCGAAGGCTGGCAGACCCGTTATCAGGCTTACGTTGCGGCGGGCGTACCCGAGTTGCTGGCGCGCATGGTTGCAGGCACCACTCACCTGTACACCCTGTTGCCGATTATCGAAGCGGCCGACGTTACCGGTCAGAACGCAGCGGACGTGGCCAAGGCGTACTTCGCCGTGGGCAGCGCGCTGGACCTGACCTGGTACCTGCAACAGATCAGCGCCTTGCCGGTGGAAAACAACTGGCAAGCGCTGGCCCGTGAAGCGTTCCGTGATGACATCGACTGGCAGCAACGGGCGATCACCATCTCGGTCCTGCAAATGGGCGAGGGTGAGCAAGACGTAGAAGCGCGTCTGGCGCTGTGGATGGAGCAGAACCAGAACATGGTCGAGCGCTGGCGCGCCATGCTGGTGGACATCCGTGCCGCCAGCGGCACCGACTACGCCATGTACGCGGTGGCCAACCGTGAACTGCTGGACCTGGCGTTGAGCGGTCAATCGGTCGTCTGATTGACTGATTGAGCGGTAAAAAAACAAAGCCCCGTATCGAGAGATACGGGGCTTTTTTTTGCATCTGGGCACCGATGGAGGGTTGATCGTTGATCGCTACTGGTTCAACGGTGTCAGCACTTCATCCTTGTTATCCATCAGCATGAACACCAACAACTTCGCCGGCCTGCTCTGACTGGCGTTCTCCGATACCGGATGTCGGGAGCCGGCCGCTTCGTACCAGGATTCACCGGCCTTAAAGGTGATGGCCTTTTCATCGTTGACCTGGGAGGTTATTTCGCCCTCCAGTACATAGGCCATGGCCGAACCCTCGTGCATGTGAGGGACGGTGGCCTGGCCGGGTGCGTAGTCGACGGTGAGCATCATGACTTTCTTGCCGGGCACGTTGCTCAGTTGATGCTCTTGCAGCACGTTAAGCTTTTCCTTGCCGTAGACCGGGTCGTGGGCAAAGGCGTTGAGTGACGCCAGTAATGCCAGTAATGCCAGACCTGTCAGGGTCGACGTGGCGAACTTGAGTGCATTCATGGGAGGGGCCTTGTGTGATCGGTTTATTCACCCTAAGCCCTGGCGTGAGGTGGACCAATAGCCAATCGGCCGGAAAACCGCCGAACCAATCAGGCGATTTGAGTGAGCAAGTCGCGAACCTTGTCCAGTGCGGGGTCGATGTCCAGGGTTTCGATGGCGCCAAAACCGAAGTACAAACCGTTCTGGACCGGTGTGTCGAAGTAGAACCCGTCCAGCGGATAGAGGCCGACGTCGACGTGCTTCGCCCGCTCGATCAACAACGGCACATCGACCGGGACCTTGCACAGCGCGGCCATGTGGAAACCGGCGATGGTGGGCACCGCTTCAAGCCACGGTGAAAGATCGCCGTGCAGGCGCTTGAGTATTCGTTCGCGGCGCCCGGCGTACACGGTGTGACAGCGGCGAATGTGCTTGAGCAGATAACCCTCGCTGATGAACTTGGCCAGTGCCCATTGCGGCAGGGTCGAGGTGTGGCAATCGGTCAGTTGCTTGGCTTTGATCACCGCATTGCGGATTGCAGGTGGCAGCACGGCGTAGCCCAGGCGCAGTTCCGGCAGCAGGGTTTTGGAGAAGGTGCCGACGTAGGCGACCAGGC
Organism: Pseudomonas purpurea; assembly: GCF_039908635.1. Taxonomy (NCBI): domain Bacteria; kingdom Pseudomonadati; phylum Pseudomonadota; class Gammaproteobacteria; order Pseudomonadales; family Pseudomonadaceae; genus Pseudomonas; species Pseudomonas purpurea. The sequence goes on along the minus strand of NZ_CP150918.1, from coordinate 3,169,901 downwards.
CCCGGGTGTCCATGCTTTGCAATGAGTCAGTGGGGCGGCCTTCGTAGCGGAATTCGCTGTCATAGTCGTCTTCGATAACGATTGCGCCCAGGCTCAAGGCACGCGTCAGCAAGGCTTCGCGCCGCGCGGCACTCATCGGCATGCCGAGAGGGAATTGGTGCGACGGGGTGACATAAATCAGCTGCGTGCCTTCGGGAATCAACGCCACCTGAATACCTTCGGCGTCTACCGGGACGCCCACCACGTGCGCGCCCTGGGCGGCGAACAGCAAACGTGCCGGGGTGTAGCCGGGATCTTCCATGGCGACGATACTGCCGGGTTCAATCACCACGCGGGCGATCAGGTCGAGCGCTTGTTGCGCACCGTTGCACACCACGATGTCGTCGTCCTGGCAGACCACGCCACGGGAAAACGCCACGTGCCCGGCAATGGCTGCTCGCAGGGCCGGCAGGCCTTCGGGTTGGCTGTAAAACCCGCCCGTGAGGGCCATACGCCGCAAGGCGTCTTGAGTGCAGCGGCGCCATTGCTCATGGGGGAATGGGTTGCGCGTGGCGCCACCGATGAATTCATAGCGTTGCATGCCTTCCTGCGTCGGGTGGCGCAGGGGCGATGGCAGGGTTTGCCATTTTTCCAGGCTGGCGGCGCAGGCCAGGTCTGCACCGGTCTGCTTGCGTTCAACCTTGGCCGAGCGCGCGTTGACAAAGGTGCCGCGACCAATCTTGCCGACCAGGAAGTTTTCATAGGTCAACAAGGTGTAGGTGTCGGACACGGTCTTGCGTGAAACCCCCAACTGTTCGGCCAGCAGGCGACTGGGCGGCAACTGGGTACCGACCGCCAGCCGCCCGGACTCGATGGCACCCCGCAACTGCTGATAGAGCTGCTCGGCCAGGTCCTTGCGGCCTTTGATGACGACATGAAGTTCCATGCATGAATCCTGAAGGCTGTGGCCTGTTGAAAGTCGTGCAAGGGTACTCGCCCCCGGGTTTTTCGTGGAGTGGATCGATAATTTTGTGGTGCTTTCGGCCGTTGCCATTCAGTGGCGTGGCCACGATCAATGGCCGAGTGCTCAACCGATTGAACTACGGCACTGGCCGTTGGGGTTTGACCGAGCTGCCGAATGTGTTGCCCATGCGGGTACTGGTGGCTGCCGGTGTGGCCAGGCCAACCTGATTCGGCGGCCGTTTGTTGATCGGCACCTGCATCGCCTGCTGATTTTTCTGGCTGGCCGTATTGCCTTCGGCGTTGCCCATCTGCTGACTCAGGCATTTGTAGTCGGGTGCCTTGTAGCCATCGACGCTGACCTCCACACAGCCCTCTTTCGCTTCCTCGGCATGGGCCGAGGGCAGGGCGCTGATCAGCAGCAGGCATGCGGCAAGCGTGCTGAAAGGTTTCATCCGTGACCTCCTGGCCGGCCCGCAGGGTGGGGGCCGCTGGTGCCTGAGTCTAGTGCATGGCGCTTTGATGGCGGGTGATGGTTTTTTTGCAGTGACTGTCATGTCAGGTTCATAAACAGCCCTCAGGATGACGGTTTTCAGGGAAACGTCAGCCGTGCAGCGAGGGCGAGTCGAGGGCGTTTTTGGACGGTTTCATCGGACCCGCCGGTACGGCGCATGGACGCTGATGCTCTGGCTGATGGGCTGGGCCGCGCTGCCCGCAAGGGCGGTGGCGATGATCGAACTGGACATTCCAGCGCAGGAGCTCGCACCGGCGCTTGAAGCCTTCAGCCGTTCGACCGCCATGGCGGTGTTGGTGGATCGCGAATTGACCCGTGGCCGACGCTCGGTGGCGGTCAAGGGTCGCTTTGCCGCTACCGATGCCCTGAAAGTCCTGCTCACCGGCAGCGGTTTGATGGCGCGCTACACCCGTGCGGATGCTTTCACCCTGCAAGTGGCTCAGGTTGAAGATCGGCCTTTGCCCAGCGGATCGACCACCCGCAACAACGAGTGGACGGACAGCAGTTACGCCGCCGCGATCCAGCAGACCATCGAACGCACGTTGTGCCGTTCGCCACTGACCCGCCCCGGCAGCTTTCGGGCCTTGGTGCAGCTGTGGATCGGCCGCGATGGCACGGTTCAGCACAGTCGGTTGATCAGCTCTACCGGTGATGTACAGCGCGATGGCGCGTTGGTGAAAAGTTTGCAGCACTTGAAGGTTCAACGCTCGGCGCCCAGTTCACTGCGTCAGCCGGTCACGTTGCTTCTGCTACCCGACTCATCAGGAAAACGCATGGAATGCACACAACAAGAGGGAACCTGGGGGGCATGAAAACCACCGGACAGAGCGCGATGGTCAGGCTGTTCCTGACGTCCTATGACGATTTCAAGGTGCGCCTGCGAAGACGCCTTGGCTCCGAGGACCTGGCCAATGATGTCCTGCATGAAACCTACCTGCGGGTCGACCGCATGGAAGAACCGCTGAACCTCAGCCAACCCAATGCTTACCTCTATCGCATGGCCTTGAACATTGCGGCCGACCGACGCCAGTCCGATGCGCGATTGCTGACCGGCAGCGAAGTCGAGGAACTGTTGCACGTGGGCGATGACACGCTGGACCCGGCACGGGTGGTCGGCGGCCAGAAGGACATCCAATCCTTGCTCAGTGCGCTGTATGAACTGCCGGCGCGGCGTCGCAAGATCTTCATCGCCGCGCGCCTGGAGGAGGCGCCGCACCTGGAAATCTCCCGGCGTTTCGGGATCTCGACACGGATGGTCGAAAAAGAACTCAAGGCCGCCCTTGGCCACTGCGCCACGCGCCTGGAAAGAAAAGTGATTCAACGGTTCGGTCCCGGTGCGGGAAAACCGTCTTGTTAGCAGAGTCCAGACAAATCCGTGAGTACGTGCGCGCTTGAATATTTTTAGCATTTCCAACCCACGGGCAACGCGCCAGGTTCAGTTGCAGGGCGAAGCCCGGGACTGGTTGATCCTCTTGACCTCGGGCCAGGCCACGGCGGCCGATGCACGAGCGTTGCGCCAATGGTGCGAGCAAAGCCCGGAACACGCCCAGGCATTTGAGGATGGCAAGGCGTTATGGCATTGCTTGAAACCGGCCGCCGAGCAGGTTGAGCCGCGTGCCCGACCACGCTCCTTTGGTCGACGGGCGTTCCTGGGCGGGGCCATTGCAGCCTCGGCCGCGTTCTTTGTGGTGCGCGCCACGGTGCCTGGCGGCTTTGCCGGGCTGGGGGCGGACTACCGCACTGAAGTCGGTGAGCAACGCCGCGTCGATCTGGCCGATGGCGTGAGCCTGGAGCTCAACACCCAGACCCGCATCAGCCGCCGTACGTTGGCCGGTGGCGGTGAAGGGCTGGAGTTGGTCAGTGGCGAGGTCGAGGTGCGGGCGCGCAGTCAGACGCCGCTCAGGGTCGAGGCCGCCGGGGGCTGGTTGAGCGCCGCACACGCACGTTTCAACCTGCGCAACACCGACCAAAATGTCTGCGTGACGTGCATCGAAGGTTCGCTGACGGTGGATGTGCAGGGGCGCAGTGTTCTTCTGGAAAGCGGCAAGCAACTGACGTATGACGCCAATGGCATCGGTGCACCGCAGGCGGTCGACACGTCAGCGGTGATGGCATGGCGCCAACAGGTGCTGGTGTTCAACGATGCGACGCTGGTCACGGTGATCGAAGAGATCAATCGTTACCGGCCGGGGATGTTGTTGTTGCTCAACAAGGACGTGGGCCAGCGCAAGGTTCAGGCTCGCTTTCGGCTTGATCAACTGGCAGGTGTGGCGTTGTTGATTCGTGATGCCTATGGCGTCAAGTGCACCGAGTTGCCGGGCGGGGTGGTGGTGCTGAGTTAGGTCACCACTGAAGGGCTCAGTCCAACGGTCCCAACACTTGCCGATAGTGCTCGACACCTTGAGGTGTCTGGCGTGTCAGGCTGATTTCGATCCCCGGCGGGTTTTCCTTGCGATTGCCGCTCAAGCGCCGCCAGCCTTTGTCGGCGTCCCACACCCTTAATTCAAGCGAGGTCACCTGGCCCAGCACGGCCACTCCCTGGGCGGGCGCCGGCAACGGGTAGTGGCTGCGGGCCTCGGCTGCGGCGCGGTACAGCGTGTCGCCCTTGAGCCACCAGCGCACGCGCTGCAAACCGCCCTCCGATTGCGCGGAGGTGCGGATCAGGTCCAGGCGAAAGCCCTTGCCTTCGGCGCTGCGCACGGTCACGGCCGGTGGTGCCTCGGACGGTTCTGCTTCGGTACCGGGCCGGCGCGGTTCGACCAGTTCGATACCGGCGCGCAAGGCGACATCGCGCTCCAGCTGATTCAAGGTGCGCAACAGTTCCTCGGTCTGCTCGCTGCTGGCCTGCAAATGCGTGTCGGCGCGGGTCACGCTGTCCAGACCACGCCAGGCGATCAGGCTGACAATCGCCATCAGCATGATCGCCACCATCACTTCGATCAGGGTGAAACCTGTTTGCCGGGCGCTCATTGGACCGTCACCTGACCGGCCGCGCTGCGTTGGACGTTCAGGCGATGCTGGCCGTCCGAGAGGCGAATCTCCAGGGGTGGGTTGATCCACTCGGCGTTCAGCACCAGCGGCTGTTTGGGTTCAATGCGCACCTCCATCGCCGGGCTTTGCCAGGCACGAGGCCGCAGTTGCGGATCGTCCTTGAAGTGCTCGACACCCTGGCCGTCGTCGTTCTGGCGGCTGAAGCGAAAGCCCTTGGCATCGGCCTTCCAACTGATCGGCCGACCGTCGGCTCGCGCTTCGGCCTGGGCCACCTGGAGCAATTGGGCGAGTCGGTCAGCGTCCTTGCGCAGCAGGTTCAGCGGGTCGGGTTTGATACTCAGGCTGATCGCCGCACTGGCGATGCCGATGATCACCAGCACCACCATCAATTCGATCAGGGTGAAGCCGTGTTGCGTGTGGCTATCCATGGTTGCGCGCTCCTTTGCGTCATTTTCAGCATGCACGGCAAAGATGATGGGCGTGTGAAATAAAAACGTGAGAATTGCAGAGTAGGGTGACGTGAAGTCGTGGTCGTGCGCGCCACCCCGGAAAAGGAGATCCACCCCATGCAACTGCCCGAACAACTCTCTGCCCCAAAAATCGTCCAGGCGCTGGCGCTGCTGGCCGCACTGGCTGGCGCGATGACCTGGTCGTTACTGCTGACCTCCGCCGAGTCCCACACGCCGGACGCGCCCCCTGAAAGGCTCGCCGTGCGTTCGGACAATCCGGCGTTGCAATGGTTTTCCAACCGTCCGGCGCAGGTCGATATCAAGGTCAGCGGGGTGATGGCCGGGGCGCGCGGGGCGGTGGCGATTCTCAGCCTGAACGACGGCCTGCCGCGCAGCTTTCTGGCCGGCGAGGCCCTGAGCCAGGGTGTTCGATTGCTGTCTATCGAGGGCGATGGAGTGATGATCGAACGCGGCAGCGAGAAGACCCGGCTGACGGTCAGCAAGTTGCCGGATTCGCCGTTTCTTCCGGTGTTGACCCGCGAATGAAGGGGGTCATGGGTTTTTCTTCGGTGCCGGGCGGCTGAGCAAGGTATCCAGTTGCGCCAGCGGCGGGGCCTCGTGGCTGCGCTCGAGTACCCGGACATTGACCTTCAACAGCGCGCCGTTTTCAGCCGGGCTGATGGTTTGCTCGCAGCGCAACAGCAAGCGGCCCTGATCGCACTCGAAGGCTTTCATGCCCAGGGCAAAACGACCTTCCAGACGCAGCTCCGCCATGCGGCTTTGAGCGGCCAGCAGTGCCAGCGACTTGTCCCGCAGCAGGCCGTTGCTCTGCGTCATCAAGCCTGCCACGCGCACTGCGGCGGACATGGCCACGGCGATGATCGCCAGCGCCACCAGCACTTCAATCAGGGTGAAACCGGCTTCTTTTCGGGGGGCTGACATCAGCTGCTCGGGACCGTAATAGAGCGCTTGAGACTACCTGCCCGGCTTGACCGAATGGCGACCAATCCTCCCGAGGATTTTCAATACCACTGACATATCTTCTTGCAACACTGCGCGTCGATTCAATCAAGCCAAGGAATGTCGAGATGGATATCGCGCGCAACAGAACCCCACGCCGTGGGCCTCGTGGACAACAAGGTTTCACCCTGATCGAGATCATGGTGGTGGTGGTCATCCTCGGAATTCTGGCGGCGATGGTGGTGCCCAAGGTGCTCGACCGGCCCGATCAGGCGCGGGCCACGGCGGCGAAACAGGACATCGGCGGCCTGATGCAGGCGTTGAAGCTTTACCGTCTGGACCACGGCACTTACCCGAATATGAACCAGGGTTTGAAAGTGCTGGTGGAGCGCCCGGCAGACGCCAAGAACAGCAATTGGCGTTCGTACCTCGACCGCTTGCCCAACGACCCTTGGGGCCGCCCCTACAATTATCTCAACCCAGGCGCCAATGGCGAAGTCGACGTGTTTTCCCTGGGCGCCGACGGTAAGCCCGACGGCGACGGCGTGAGTGCCGACATCGGCTCCTGGCAGCTCTGAGGGTGAGCATCCACGGCGATGCGCCGGGTTCGACGCAACAACGGGGCATGGCGATCATCAGCGCGCTGTTGATCGCGGCGGTGGTGGCGGTGATTGCCGGCGGCATGCTCACGCGTCAGACCGTGTTCACCCGCAGCCTTGAGGCCGAACAGTTGCGGGTGCAAGGCGCCTGGCTGTTGCAGGGTGGGGTCGAGATCAGCCGACAGTTGCTATGGGACGCCCGCCAGCGGGACCCCCTGACGCGGCTCGACCAGCCGTGGGCGCAACCGATCGTGGCGCAGCGCCTGAGTCAGCGCGGGGGGGCTTTTGAAGGGCGGCTGATGGATGAACAGGGCAAATTCAACCTGCGCAACCTGGTGGCCAACGAGCGCATCGATCATGAACAGCAGCGAATTTTTGAACGTTTGTGTGAGCTGATCGGTGTCAGCCACAGCCTGGGCCAACGCATCAGCCAGCGGGTCATCAGCGCCTACCCACGGCTATTGAACCCGGAACTGGCGGACCGGACGCCGGTCAAGGTCGGTTTCGACAGCGGTCGCACTACCTCGCCCTCGGCCGCGCGTAAACCCCTGCCGCCCACACAGCCGATGTTGCGCAGCCTGGACGACTTGCGCAGCGTCGAGGGCATGAGTGACGAATTGCTGGCGAAAATGACGCCCTACGTGACCATTCTTCCGGCCAACACCTGGCTCAACGGCAACACGGCCAGCGCGCCAGTGCTGGCGGCGTATGTGCCCGGTCTTTCGGTACAGCGGGCTCAGGCGCTGGCGACCGAACGTGATGGCGGGCAGTGGTTTATCAATCGCGGTGACTTCGTCAATCGCCTGCGTCTGCCGGAATTGAACCTGGACAGCATCAAGGTGGGCATCACCAGTGACTGGTTTCATTTGAGCGGTCAGTCGCGCAGCGATCAACGCCGGGTCAGCCTCAGCGCACTGCTGCACCGCAGCCAGGACCGGTTGCCCGAGGTGATTTGGGCGCGGGTGGGCGTATGACTCGCTTGCGCGTGGCGTTACCGGCACTCGATGAACTGACGCTCGACAGCCTGGTGGACTATGCCTGGCTGGATCGTCTAGGCCAGGTCAGTCGAGAAGGCCAAAGCACCCTGGCGCAACTCGGCAAGACCGCCAAACCGGTCGCCGTCGAGTGTTACTTGCACCCACAGGACAGCCTGTTGGCGAGTATCGAGTTGCCGCCGTTGCCCGCGGCGAAAATCAGCGCGGCGGTGCAGTGCGCGGCCGAGGCGCTGATCCTCGGTGCGAGCGGGCAGATGTGTGTCGCCCATGGCCCACGCGATGAGGACGGCAAGGTGCAAATCGGCTGGTTGCCTCGCGAGTCGCTGCAGTGTTTGGGGCAACGGCTGCGCGATGCCGGATTGAAGCTGCGCGGCGTGTACCCAGCGGCGTATGCCTTGCCGGTACACGCCATGCCGGTAGCGTGTGTGCAGGCTGAACATTTACTGGTGCGATACGGCATGCAGCACGCGGCGGTGCACCCGATTGTCGATCAGGCACTGAATGACTTGCTGCTGATGACCGGCTCGGCGGTGCAGTGGATCGGCGACGGTGCGCCGCACACATTACACGCCGCACTGCCAGGCAGCCAACGCTGGACAGGGCAGCCCCCCGGATGGGGCTTGCACACCGGGGTGCAGAACCGTGCAGCCGCCCAACCCGGTTGGGGCCGGGCGGCTGCGTTGTGCGCCGTGGCATTGGTGGTCTGGACGCTGGGCCTGAACCTCTATGCCGCCCGCGCCGCCCATGAGGGGCAGCAACTCAAAACGCAGATGAGCCAGCGAGTGAAGCAGGCGTTTCCGGAACTGCCGGTCATTCTCAATCCCTTGCAGCAGGCTCGCCAACAACTGACGGCCCGCCAGGCGGGCGGCGTCGCCGACCCGGCGCAGCGTTTCAGCAACCTGGTGCAACAGGCCGGTCTCGCCATGCCGTTCATGGTCGCCAGTGTGCAGCGGCTGGTGTTCGAAAACGCTGAGTTGCAGCTGAACCTGCTGCCCGACAGCCGCAAAGTGGCGGCGGACAACGGTTGGCAGGCGAGCCTGGCCCAGGCCGGTTTTGAAGCCACGGCCAGCGACGATGGCTGGACCCTGCGTGTGCCGTCCGGCAGCGCGGCGAACGACACAGACAATGACAACGGAGCGGACAATGAATAAGCCGTCATGGACCGTTTACCGTGTGCGCGGTCAGCGATTGTGGAGTCAAGGCCAGCAGTTCTGGAAAAGTCAGACCCCGCGTGACCAACGCCTGCTGCTGGGCTGCGCAGCGTTACTGGGCGGGCTTTTGGTCTGGTTGCTGCTGATTCAGCCACCGCTCAAGACCCTCGATTACTGGCAGGCCGAAACGCCCAAGCTGCGTTCCCAGGCCCAGGTATTGGAGCTGTTGCTGCGTGACGTTGCGGCACCGGCCGCTGGCCAGAACCTCGAACAAACCCTGCGTCAGAGCCTGCACGTCAGTGGCCTGGAAGGGCACTACCAATTGCAACCGCCTGACGCATCACGGCCCGACGTCTGGCTCCTCAGTTTCGAGGCTGCCCCGGCCGATGCGGTGGTGGGTTGGCTGCTGGGCAATCCCCGGCAATTTTCGCTGGAAGTGGTCGAGGCCCGTTTGCAACGCGCGGGCGCGGCCGAACTCGATGACACGGCAGGCACTCTGTCGGGAACCGTTCGCATGGATCAGGCGCCTGGCGCTAAGGAAGCTTCATGAAGGAGTCCGTTTCCAAACACCCGCGCTGGTGCCGCAAGGCCGCGCCGTTATTGCTGTTGGCGCTGGGCGCGTGCAGCAACGGCCCTGCGCCGAACCCGCCGCCGTTGCTGGTGGACAGCGAACTGGGCGTGCCGCTGGCCAACACCCAGCGCAGCAGCGAGTCGGCGGCGGATCGGCAGCGCACCCAGGCTCAGCTTGAACAAAAGCCCCGCGTGCAACATCCGATCACCACGCCCGGCCGCAACGCGGTTGCGTCACGCAACACCACACCGGCCCCTCATCCGTTGGGCGATCAACCGGTGCAACTGAATTTTGTCGACGCCGACATTCAAGCCGTGGTGCGCGCGTTGTCCCGCTCCACCGGCCAGCAGTTTCTGGTCGACCCACGGGTCAAAGGCAACCTGACCCTGGTGTCCGAAGGTCAGGTGCCGGCCCATCAGGCCTACGACATGTTGCTGGCAGCGCTGCGCATGCAGGGCTTCAGCGTGGTGGATGTGGGCGGGGTGGCGCAGGTTGTGCCGGAGGCGGATGCCAAGTTGCTGGGTGGGCCGATCTACAGCGCCGACAAACCGGCCGGCAACGGCATGCTCACTCGCACGTTCCGCCTGCAATACGAAAACGCGGTGAACCTGATTCCGGTGCTGCGGCCCATCGTTTCACCGAACAACCCGATCAACGCCTATCCGGGCAACAACACCATCGTCGTCACCGACTACGCGGAAAACCTGCAACGGGTGGCGCAGATCATCGACGGCATCGACACCCCGAGCGCCATCGACACTGACGTGGTGGCGGTGCAAAACGGAATTGCCGTGGACATTGCCGGGATGGTCGCCGAGTTGCTGGAAAACCAGGGCACCGACCAGACCCAGAAAATCAGTGTGGTGGGCGATCCGCGTTCCAACTCGATCATCATTCGTGCCGGCAGCCCGGAGCGCACGGAGCTGGCGCGCAACCTGATCTACAAACTCGACAACGCCCAGAACAACCCGAGCAACCTGCACGTGGTGTACCTGCGCAACGCCCAGGCCGGCAAACTCGCACAGTCGCTGCGCGGCTTGCTCACGGGGGAAAGCGACAGTGGCACCAGCGATGGTGCGCGGGCAATGTTAAGCGGCATGAGCGGTAGCAGCCAGAACGGCCAAGGGTCGAGTCAGTCGGGCAGTGCCACGTCCACCAGCAGCAGTAGCACTGGCAGCAGCGGTTATGGTCAGGGCGCGGGTTCGTCCGCCAGTCAGTCCGGTGGCGGTCAGCAGAACGATCAGAACGTCGCGTTCAGCGCGGGCGGGGTGACGATCCAGGCCGACGCCACCACCAACACCTTGCTGATTTCCGCACCGGACCCGCTGTACCGCAACCTGCGTGAAGTGATCGACATGCTCGACCAGCGCCGCGCCCAAGTGGTGATCGAAAGCCTGATCGTTGAAGTCGGCGAAGACGATGCGAGCGAATTCGGCGTGCAGTGGCAAACCGGCAACCTGGGCGGTAACGGCGTGATCGGCGGGGCGAACCTGGGCGGCACGGGGCTCAGACCCGGCGGCAAGACCAGCATCGACGTGTTGCCCGGCGGCCTGAGCCTGGGGCTGGTCAATGGCACCGTGGACATTCCCGGTATCGGCAAAGTGCTGGACCTCAAAGTGCTGGCCCATGCCTTGAAGAGCAAGGGCGGCACCAACGTGCTGTCGACGCCGAACCTGCTGACCCTGGACAACGAAGCCGCGAGCATCTTCGTTGGCCAGACCATTCCGTTTGTCACCGGCAGCTATGTGACCGGGGGCGGGGGCAACAGCAATAACCCGTTCCAGACGGTCCAGCGTGAAGAAGTAGGGTTGAAGCTCAATGTGCGGCCGCAGATTTCCGAGGGCGGTACGGTCAAGCTCGACATCTATCAGGAAGTCAGCAGCGTCGATGGGCGCGCCTCGCTGACGGGCGGCACGGTCACCAACAAGCGTGCGATCGACACCAGCATCCTGCTCGACGACGGGCAGATCATGGTGCTCGGCGGCCTGCTGCAAGACGGTTACAACCAGAGCAACGAGGCGGTGCCGTGGCTGTCGACCATTCCGGGCATCGGCGCGCTGTTTCGCAACGAGAAACGCTCGATCACCAAAACCAACCTGATGGTGTTTCTGCGCCCGTACATCATCCGCGACAGCGCGGCGGGGCGCAGCGTGACCCTGAACCGCTACGATTTCATGCGCCGTGCCCAGGGCGGCCTGCAACCGGAACGCAGTTGGGCAATGCCGGACATGCAGGCGCCGCAATTGCCGGCCGCGGCGCTGGGTGTGCCGACTTCGGGGCCGCGGGCGACGATCAAAGCAGTGCCGATCCAGCCGGGATCACAGTTATGAAACACGACTTCGCGGTGAAATACATTCCTGTGGCGAGGGAGCTTGCTCCCGCTCGGGGGCGAAGCACCCGAAAATCCGGAATGCACGGTGTGTCTGAAAGAACAGGGTTGAAGGGGCTGGGGCTGCTGTGCAGCCCAGCGGGAGCAAGCTCCCTCGCCACAGGCGTTGGGGAGATCAAGCCATGAGCGCCTTGCCTTACACCTGGGCCAAGGCGCAACGGATCGTCTTGCGTCAGGGGGAAGAGGGCGCGGTGCTGAGTATCTGCCCCTCGACACCGGGCTGGTCGATCAGTGAAGTGCGCCGTCAGTTCGGTCCGGCGCGGCTGGAGCAGGTGCGCGAAGAAGAACTCGACGGGCTGCTCAACAGCACCTACGCGGACACCGGCAGCGCGGCGGCGGTGGTCGGCGCGGCGGAAAGCGAGGTCGACCTTGACCGACTGATGCAGGACATCCCGGAAATCACCGACCTGCTGGACACCCAGGACGGCGCGCCGGTGATCCGCATGATCAACGCCTTGCTGACCCAGGCGGCGCGGGACGAGGCCAGCGACATTCACATCGAACCCTATGAAAGCCATTCAGTGGTGCGCTATCGCGTCGACGGCACCCTGCGTGACGTGGTTTCGCCGCGCAAGGCATTGCACGCGGCGCTGGTGTCGCGGATCAAGATCATGGCCCAACTCGACATCGCTGAAAAACGCCTGCCCCAAGACGGCCGCATCGCGCTACGTGTGGCGGGGCGGCCCATCGATATTCGGGTGTCGACGGTGCCCACCGGCCACGGCGAACGCGTGGTGATGCGCTTGCTCGACAAACAGGCCGGGCGCCTGCAGCTGGAAACCCTGGGGATGGAGCCGCAGGTGCTGGCCAAACTCGACACCTTGATCCGCCAGCCCCACGGCATTGTGCTGGTCACCGGCCCCACGGGCAGCGGCAAAACCACCAGCCTCTACGCGGCGCTGGCACGGCTGGACGCCAGCACCAGCAACATCCTCACCGTTGAAGACCCGGTGGAATACGACTTGCCGGGGATCAGCCAGATCCAGGTCAACGCCAAGATCGACATGACTTTCGCCCTGGCGCTGCGGGCGATTCTGCGGCAGGACCCGGACATCATCATGATCGGTGAGATCCGTGACCTGGAAACCGCACAAATAGCCGTGCAAGCCTCGCTCACCGGGCACCTGGTGCTGGCGACCCTGCACACCAACGATGCGGTGTCAGCGGTCAACCGCTTGATCGACATGGGCGTCGAGCCGTTTTTGCTCGCCTCATCGATGCTCGGCGTGTTGGCGCAGCGGCTGGTACGGCGGCTCTGTGCGCAGTGCAAGCAACCGGACCCGGCGGCCCCCGGAACCTGGCGGCCAGTCGGGTGTGCGGCGTGCAATCACACCGGTTACAGCGGCCGCACTGGCATACACGAGCTGTTTTGCATCGATGACGACATTCGCACCTTGATTCATGAAGGCGCGGGTGAGCAGGCGTTGCGGGCGGCGGCGCGTTCGGCCGGGATGTTGAGCATGCGCGAAGACGGCGAACGCTGGGTGCGCAGCGGCGCCACCGCCCCTGAAGAAATTCTGCGTGTGACACGGGACGCCTGATGAATCGCTATCGCTACGAAGCCGCCGACGCCCTCGGCAAGATTGAATCCGGGCACCTGGAAGCCGACAGCCAGAGCGCCGCGTTCGGCGTGCTGCGCGGGCGTGGACTGACCGCGCTGCTGGTGCAACTGGAAAGCAACGTGTCGTCCGGCAACGGTGCCGGGCTGTTCAGTCCGAAACTGACAGACAACGATCTCGCCTGGGCGACCCGGCAACTGGCGAGCCTGCTGGGTGCCAGCCTGCCGCTGGAAGCGGCGCTCAGCGCCACGGTGGAGCAGGCCGAGCGCAAGCACATTGCCCAGACCCTCAGCGCCGTGCGCGCCGATGTGCGTGGCGGCATGCGGCTGGCCGAAGCGCTGGCGGCGCGGCCCAGGGACTTTCCGGAAATCTACCGGGCGTTGATTGCGGCAGGGGAGGAGTCGGGCGACCTGGCTCAGGTCATGGAGCGCCTGGCGGACTACATCGAGGAACGCAACAACCTGCGGGGCAAGATCCTCACCGCGTTCATTTATCCGGGCGTGGTGGGGTTGGTGTCGATTGCCATCGTGATCTTTCTGCTCAGTTACGTGGTGCCTCAAGTAGTCAGCGCGTTTTCCCAGGCGCGCCAGGACCTGCCGGGGCTGACCCTGGCCATGCTCAATGCCAGCGACTTCATTCGGGCCTGGGGCGGGTTGTGTTTTGCGCTCATGGCCGGCGGTTTCTGGGGTTGGCGCCTGTATTTGCGCAATCCGCTGGCGCGGCTCAACTGGCACAGCCGGATTCTACGCCTGCCGCTGATCGGGCGGTTTGTGCTGGGCCTCAACACCGCGCGTTTCGCCTCGACCCTGGCGATTCTCGGCGGCGCCGGGGTGCCGTTGTTGCGGGCACTGGAGGCGGCGCGGCAAACCCTGTCCAACGACCGGCTGAGCCTGAGTGTCAACGACGCCACGGCGCGGGTGCGCGAAGGGGTCAACCTGGCGGCGGCGCTGCGAGTGGAGAAGGTCTTTCCACCGGTGCTGATCCACCTGATCGCCAGTGGCGAAAAAACCGGTTGCCTGCCGCCGATGCTTGAGCGCGCCGCGCAAACCCTGTCCCGCGACATCGAGCGTCGGGCCATGGGCATGACGGCACTGCTTGAGCCGCTGATGATCGTGGTCATGGGCGCGGTGGTGCTGGTGATTGTGATGGCTGTGCTGTTGCCGATCATCGAGATCAATCAACTGGTGCAGTAAAAGCTTCGCGGCCTGCCTGGCTCAAGCCTTCAGATTTTTTCACTGCCCCGACCCTCACCCGAGCCCAAACCTCTCCATCCTCGGGTTCGTCGTTCTGTCATGTGGCGCCGCGTATCAACGACCCGTCGGGCGCTCCAGCCCGCTCAGGAAAACCTCGACGCAAACCCCACTCCAAACGCTTCTTCCACCCCCTTCGAACACCCGAGATTTACCCCTGAAATCAACGTTCAGCTCCCGAGGTTTTTTCCTTTATCTGTCACCGGAAGCTGCGAACTTCTACCCCATGGCCTCACCCAACAACCCGTCTGGATCAAGGCGATGGATCGAGCGCCATGGCGTCACGCACGAGTATTGAACCCAACGTACGAACACGACGAAAGGAGCTTCTTCATGTTTAAGCGCACTATGATCGCAGCCTCGTTGGCTGTTGCCGCACTGGCCTCTGCCCAATCCATGGCCGCTGTTGTGGGTGGCGGTGCAACGCTGCCGGAAAAACTCTACAACGGTGCATCGCCACTGCCACGCCTGCTGCCGACTGACTTCAGCTACACCGGCGTAGGCAGCGGCGGCGGCAAGACCGCTTTCCTGACCAACGCAGCGGCTTCGATCAACCAGCCTGCCGGCACCCCAGTGGATTTCGCCGGTAGCGACTCGGTACTCAGCGCAACCGAACTGGCTAACTACAACACCGCCAACGCGGCCACCTTCGGCAAGTTGATCCAGATCCCGGCGGTCGGTACTTCGGTCACCATTCCGTACAAGAAGTCCGGCGTCACCAACCTGCAACTGACCGGTGCGCAACTGTGCGACATCTTCTCGGGCACCGTGACCACCTGGGGCCCGATTCTGGGCACTGCCGACACCACGCCGATCAAAGTCATCTACCGTTCCGGCAGCAGCGGCACCACCGAGCTGTTCTCGCGCTTCCTCAATGACTCTTGCTCCACCAAGTTCGGTGTCAGCAGCACGTTCACGACCGCCAACATCGGTGCCGAGCCTGCCAACTGGCAAGCCGTGGCCGGCAGCGGCGACGTGGTCAATCCTCTTAACCTCACCGACGGCGCCATCGGTTATGTCAGCCCTGACTACATTCCTGCACCGATCAGCAACACCTCGGTTGCTCGCGTGAGCAAGTTGGCTGTCGCCCCTGGCTCCGCTCCGCTGCCAACCCTGGCCAACACCACCGCCGCACTCGGCAGTGCCACCGTGCCGGCTGCCGCTGATCGCGCCAACCCGCTCAAATGGGTGCCGACTTTCGGCAGCGCCGCGAACGACACCGCTGTACCGGTCGGTGCCAGCCAGTACCCGATCGTGGGTTACACCAACTTCCTGGTCGGCCAGTGCTACACCACCGCGGCTGATGCCACGGCGGTTCGCAACTTCCTGACCAGCCTGTACACCGGCACCAAGGACTCGACCGTCAAAGCGCACGCCTTCTCGGTACTGCCAGGCACCGCGGCCGTGCCAACCGGCCTGGCTGGCGAAATCAAGAAAGTCTTCCTGGACAACGCCTACGGCGACGGTCTGGACATTGCCAACGTCAGCGTTTGCAACGGTAAAGGTCGCCCATAAGGCAAGAGTTTGAAGCCACAGGATGTGGCGCAGTGAAACCCACACCGGTAGCGGCCATTACGGCGCTACCGGTGTTTTTTCGAGTGTTGCCAGTGGGTCGTAATGCTGTACCGGGGCCTTGGCAATGGATCGCCTCAGTCAGGAGAGTGCTTATGTTTATGCGAACGATTTTTGCTACAACGCTGGCCCTTGCGAGTATGTGCTCCATTAACGTCCAGGCTGCGGTTGTCGGCGTCGGGACGAGCTCTGCGGTGAATCTTTACAATGGCAACCCAGCCCAGCCCAAGGCGCCACCGCTGTTGCCGACCGGTTCCGGTTACTTCCCCGTCACCGGAACGAATGAGAAAACCCCATTCCTGATCAACAACGCGGAATTGATCGGTCTTCCGGCAGGCACGTCAGTCGATTTTTCGAGCAGCGAGTCTGTACTGACTGCCATAGAACTCAATCAATACAAAAGCAGTTTTGGTGCGACTTATGGAAACCTGATTCAGATTCCAATTGCCGGTACGGCAGTTGCCATTGCCTACAAGAAATCGGGTGTCAGTACCTTGCAGTTGAGCGGCAATCAACTGTGCGACATCTTCTCCGGCACCGTGAGCACCTGGGGCCAGATTTTGGGCACCAGCGACACCATGCCGATCAAAGTCATCTACCGCGATGGGAGCAGCGGCAGCACGGAGCTGCTCTCACGCTTCCTCAATGACTCTTGTGCCAACAGATTCAGTGTCAGCAGCACCTTCACCACGGCCAATATGGGGGCTGAACCGACCTACTGGAAAGCGGTGAAGAGCAGCGCCGATGTCCTGGCAGCGGTCAAGGAAAGCGATGGTGCCATCGGTTATGGCAATGCTGACCTGTTTACGCTACCGCCCAACAATGCCACGGTGGCGCGGGTCAGCAAACTCAACATGGCACAGGGTGCGGCACCCTTGCCGACAGTGAGCGCTATCAGGGCTGGCCTGGGGTGGGCTTCCCCGTTGGGGTCGTCCGCTGACCGGATGAATCCGTTGAAGTGGGTGCGGACCTTCGGCGCCAGTTCGTTCGATACTCCTGTTCCGACGGGTGGGGGTCAGTACCCTATCGTGGGTTACATCAATATGCTCGTAGGGCAGTGCCCCAGCGCAGCCGATGCCTCTGTTATCCGCAAGCTCCTGGCTGACGTCTATACCGGGGTCAGTACCCCGTCGATCATCCTCAATGGCTTTGTCCCGATGCCTGGCACGGCTGCGACGCCTACTCAACTGGCGGGAGAAATCAAGAAGGTTTTTCTGGATGACGCCTATGGCGATGGGCTCGACATTGGCAATGTCAACGCCTGCAACGGTCGCGGGCGGCCCTGAAACGCCTGGTAATGCAGCCGACATCGGGGCGCCCGGCTGGGTGCTGCCGGTGTTTTGCATGAGCGCGCAATGCGCCGTGAGCTTTAGCGACCATGGGTTCGCCCGGCCAGATGAACTTTGTATGACAACAGTTCGGTCCCGAGCGCTTTCAACTGCCTATCACGTATCAGCAGCGTCCTTCCTGGGGCGGCTGCGTGGGTCAACTCTGTGCAATGGGAAAAGGATCAGCAGTGATGCGTCTGCATAAAACCAAATCAAAACCGATGGCTCGTGACACTGCGCATGGTTCCGTCCCTTTGCCTTTTGAACCGGGTTCGCTGTACCTCAAGCCGTTGGCCCGGACCATTGCCTTGATGCTGCTCGCGGGCTCCGCTCAGGCGGCGCAGCCCGCCGCGTTCGGCACCAGCTGGTTTGCCGCCAAAGGCGCGGCGCAGACAACCGCTGCCGCACGGCCCGATGCGCAAGTGCCAGGGGCTGCGCCACCGCTGGCCCAGCAGCAGCGGGCCAATCAGCAATTGCAACGTTCGCTGACCCACCTCAACAACACCGTGGCGGCGATTGCCGCGCAGCAAGCGGCGCAGGCGGCAGGGCGTGCGGCCGCGATGGCCAGCCCCGAAACCGTGCACAACGGTCTGGGCGGCAATGGCTTGAATCTGGTGATTGGCGCTGACGGCAAACCGGCGTTTATCAATGCCCAGGGGCCGGTACAGACCGACGCCAACGGCAAGACCCTGGTGTCGATCAAGCAGACCGCCGACAAGGCCATCCTCAACTGGGAGACCTTTAACATCGGGCGTAACACCACCGTCGAGTTCCAGCAAAACGCCGATTGGGCAGCCCTTAACCGGGTCAACAACTCGACCGCGCCGAGCCAGATCCAGGGCGCGATCAAGGCCAACGGCACGGTGCTGATCATCAACCAGAACGGCATCGTGTTCAGTGGCAGCAGCCAGGTCAACGTGCGCAACCTGGTGGCGGCAGCCACGGCGTTTGATGACAGTCAGTTCAAGAGCAACGGCCTCTACAGCCCCGGCGCCGCACCGACCTTCACCCAGGCTGGCGGCAAGGTTGTGGTGGAGCGGGGCGCGAAGATTGAAACCCATGCCCCGGCCTCTTCCACGGCGGGCGGTGGTTATGTGCTGCTGCTCGGCAACGAAGTCAGCAACGCCGGGACCATCAGCACCGCCAAGGGCCAGGCGGCGCTGGCGGCGGGCGACAGTTTCGTGATCAAGAAAGGTTACGGCACCGAGGGCAATGCCAACTCGACCACCCGTGGCAACGAAGTCACGGCCACGGGCACCGGCACGGTCAGCAACAGCGGCTTGTTGCAAGCCGCCGTCGGCGATATCAGCCTGACCGGGCACGACGTGCGGCAAAACGGCGTTGCCCTGGCGAGCACCACGGTGGACATTCGCGGCACCGTGCACCTGAACGCCACCAGCAATGTGACGCTGGGCGAGGGCAGCACCAGCGCGATTCTGCTCGACAGCAGCGGCGCGCTGGACAGCCAGCGCACCGGCCTGATGGCGCCTGTGGCGCCCGGTGTCGGGGATGTATCGCTGGGCGACAGCTACCGCCGCGACCAGTCACTGATTGCGATCAACAGTGCCGGCACAGTGGATTTCCAAAAAGGTTCGATCACCCTGGCCACTGGCGGTCAGGTCGGCGTACACGCCGGCCAGCGCAGCCTGGTGCGCGACGGTGCGGTGATCGACGTGTCCGGCGCGGTCGGCGTGAAGGTCGCGATGGAGTCCAACAGCGTCAAGGTCAACATCCAGGGCAATGAGCAGCGCGACGCCTCGGGCAACCGTGAGAAGGGCGGGCTGAACAGCAAGGACGTGTGGGTCGACACCCGTGAGCTGGTGTTCGTGCCGGCCGGCACCAACGGCTACGCCACCGACCGTTGGTACACCGCGGGCGGTTTGCTGGAGGTCAGCGGTTACCTGGGCACGCGCAACCACAGCATCGGCGAGTGGATGGCCCAGGGCGGCAGCGTGAGTTTTTCCGGGAGCGATGTGGTGACTCGGCAGGGCTCGCAGATCAACGTCTCTGGCGGCACCCTCGATGTGCAGGCAGGTACGGTGAAACAGAGCTGGCTCAAGGGTAACGATGGTCGTTTGTATGAATTGTCCCGCGCACCGGGCGACATTCTTTACACCGGGCTCTACCAAGGCTATGAAGACCACAGTCAGCGTTGGGGGCAGACGGCGTTCTACTACAACCCGCTGATTGCTCCGCGTGAACGTTTCGAGAGCGGCTACAGCGTTGGCCGTGATGCGGGCAGCCTGGTGATCGGCACTCGCAACGCCGTGTTGGAGGGGCAGATCGTCGGCGATACGTTCCAGGGCGACCGTCAGGTGCAGCGTCCGCAAGTGGGCCTGGATGGTTACAACCAATCGCAGAACGCCGTGGCCCCGCGCCGGGCAACTGGTGGTCGGCAGCTACGTGCCGTACTTCGTCAAAAGCAGCGGTGCTTTGCAATACAGCCTGGGGGCCACCGCCAATACGCTGAAGAATGTTGTGCTTGGCCACGACGTACGCGACCTTGCGGCGGGACTGAACCTGAGCGACGCCGTGGCCGAAGACCGTCAAGGGGCGTTGTACCTCAACAGTGACCGGCTCAATGGCTTCAACCTCGGCGCGATCAAAATTGCGGCGAGCGACAGCATTAAAGTCGACGGCGATCTGCACGTCGCCCCGGCGGGCAACATCACGTTGTATGGGCCGCACATCGAGGTCGCGGCCAACCTGACCGCACGCGGCGGCAGCCTGCAACTCGGCAACGTGCTGAACCAGATGAGCAGCAACTTGCGGGTCGAGGACACCACGCTTGAGGCCGCGCCGGGCAAACGTGCCGTGGTCAGCGTGGGCCAGGGCGTCACCCTCGATACCCGTGGCGTGTGGAGCAATTTGCAGCACAACCCGAATGACAGCGCGGGCCTGGCGTTCCTCAATGGCGGCAGCATTTCCCTGCGCAGCAGCGGCGATGCGACGCTGGCGGCCGGTAGCCGCGTGGACGTGTCGTCGGGTGCGGCGCTGCTGGCGGACGGCAAGCAAAGAGGCGGGAAGGGCGGTGACCTGACACTGGCGGCGAATGCCAACAAAACCGGGGCTGCCGGGGCGCTGGTGATCGACGGCGAGATTCGCGGCTACGGTGTCGACGGCGGGGGCACCCTGAACGTGCAGGCTGGGAAGGTGTTGATCAGCGATCAGCCGCCGGTGGCTGAAACCGGCAGGGTGGTGTTGGGCGGCGATTTTTTTGCCAAGGGTTTTTCGGCCTACGACATCACCGGCAACGAAGGCCTGATCGTCGCGGACGGCACTCAGGTGGACGTGACGCTGCCGGCTTATCGTCTCGCCGACAACGCTCAAAGCAGCGCCAGCGGTGTCGATCCACAGTCGGTGCTGCAAGTGTGGACGCCGCCGCGCTATTCGGAAGACCCGGTCAAGGGGCTGCTGACTTCGCGCAAAGGCGCGGACCTGAGCCTGCGCGCCGGGACCGAACTGTCGAGCGCGGCCGAACGCCAGAGCGTTGCCGCCGTGATTGGCAAAGGGGCGCGGATCAGTGTCGATCCGGGACGCTCCCTGAGTATTGGCAGCATCGGCCAACTGACTGTCGATGGGCAGCTAGACGCCTGGGGCGGGCGAATTGTCCTGAGCGAGATTCAGCCCGTGCGCGTGCGCCTGGGGCAAGCGGTCGATGAGGCGCCGCATCAGCGCTCGATCCGCGTGGGTGAGCACGCCTTGCTGGATGTGTCGGGCCGTGCGGTGACGGCGGTCGATGCCCAAGGGCGGCGTTTCGGGCAAGTGGCCGATGGCGGCAGCATCGTGGTCGGCGGCAGTGTCGATCACAGCAATGGCACGGCCACGGCGCCGGACCTGTTCGTGGTGCTGGAGCAGGGCGCGCGGTTGCTGGCCAACGGCAGTCAGGCTGAACTGGATGTGCGCGGTCAGGGCCCGACGCGTATCGCCAGCGCGGGCGGCAGCATTGCCGTGAGTTCCAACAATGGCCTGGTGCTCAACGGTACGTTGATGGCCGCAGCCGGTGGCCAAGGTGTGGCGGGTGGCAGCTTGTCGGTGGCACTCGAAACCCCGCAGTACCTGACCGCCACCGTGGACGACAAGGTGCGTTTGCCGCGTGAGCTGGTCCTCGGTCAAGGGCCGGGCGTGGTCTCGACGGACGCGGGGCTCACTTACGGCAGGGCGCGGCTGGACGTCGGCAAAGTCGCTGCCGGAGGCTTCGATAACCTGACCTTGCTGAGCAACGGCATTCTGTCGTTCGACGGCGACGTTGCGCTGAACCTCGGGCAAAGCCTGCATCTCTACGCCGGTTCCCTGGCTCTGGCCGACACTTCGGCGGGCAACAGCCGGGTGTCGCTGGCCGCGCCTTATGTGCGTCTGGCCGGGGCAACCGCCAGGGGCGGGCTTGAGTCTGCATTACGGCCGACCGTGCAGGGCGGTTTGTCGCTTCAGGACAGCGCCGCGCACTTGCAGGTCGACGCGGACCTGCTGGACCTGCGTGATGTGCTGACCCTCGGTGCCCACGGCACGCTGGAGCAGAAACAGCGGCCGTCCTTGACGGTCGACCGGCGTGGTTTTGCGCTGGCACAGTTGAACAGCCGCGGGGACTTGCGCTTGCTCGCCAGTTCCCCGCTGAACGTTGAAGCCATCGGCACGCAGTTGCACAGCAACGCCGATTTGAGCCTGCTCGCCGCGCAGATTTACCCGACCACGGGCGCCAAGGCGCTGATCCGGACCACCGCCGATTCGACGTTGCGCATCGGCCGCAGCAGCAACCTGCTCCCGGCGCAGCCGTATTCGGTGTTCGGTTCGCTGAGCCTGGATGCCGGGACGCTGCTGCAAGGCGGGGTGGTGCGTGCGCCGTTGGGCATGCTGAGCCTGGGCGTGGATGCCGGGAATACCCGGACCCTGCGCCTGCTGCCGGGCAGCGTGACGTCGGTCAGTGGCGCGGGATTGAACCTGCCTTATGGCGGCACCGTCGACGGTTTGTCCTACCGCTACAACGGCAAGGATGTGGAGTTGCTCGGGGTCGGCGGCAGCGCCTCGGTCAACGTGCTCTCGATGGGGCTTTCGATGACCGCCAAGAGCATCGACGTACAGCCGCAGGCGTTGGTCGATCTGTCCGGTGGCGGCGAGTTGGCTGGTGCGGGGTTCATTTCCGGGCGTGGTGGTTCCACCGATGCGCGCTTTAACCCGCTGGTACAGGTGGGCGCCGATGGCCGCTTTGTCCTGCCGGGGCTGGGCACCAACCCGGTGTATGCCATTGTTCCGGGTGAGCAACGGGCCTATGCGCCGCCCGCCGGTGAGCGTGACGTGCGCGACCCGGTGATTGGCCAGCGCATCACCCTGGATGCCGGGGTTCCGGGGTTGCCGGCGGGCACTTACACCTTGCTGCCATCGACCTATGCATTGTTGCCGGGGGCTTTCCGGGTCGAGCTTAACGGGCTGGCCAGCGCCGGGAAACTGACCGGCAGCCTGGCGATGCGCAACGGCTCCTGGGCGACCTCGGGAGGTGTGTCCATTGCCAACACCGGGATTGCGGATGCGCTGTCGCGTCAGGTGATTCTGACTTCGGCCGACGTGCTGCGCCGCTACTCGCAGTACAACGAAACCGGTTATGCCGCTTTCGCCAAGGCCGACGCCGCGCTCAAGGGCGTGCCGCGTCCGATGATCGAGGCCGATGGTAAAACCCTGCGCCTGAAATTCACCGGCACGGGCGATCCGGCCAGTGCCTTGAGCTTCAACGGGCGGGCGAACTTCACCCCGGCCAAGGACGGGCTGGCCGGCAGCGTGGGTGTTTTCTCGACGAGCTATGACCTCGAGGTGCTGGCGGCCGGGCAGGCTGTCACGCCTGGTTTTAACGGACTTTCGTTGTATGACAGCGCGCTGAACGGGTTGAAGGCGCCACGGCTGTCGATCGGTGTGCTGCCGGGCGTGTTGTATGGCCAGGGCGGCAATCAGGTGACCTTCACCGGCACGCTCGGCAACATCGCCCTGCGTCAGGGTGCGAGCCTCAAGGCCGGGGAAGTGTTCCTGGTGACCAACGTCAAGGCAGGCGGGATCGTCATCGAACAGGGCGCGAGCATCAACACGCTGGGGCAGGGCAAGGCACCTTTCGATTCGCAAAGCGGCTATGTGTATGACCCGGGCGCAAACAGTCTGCTGGCGATCTCCAACGGTTGGCTGGACATGCTCCCGCCCTCCGTGGCCACAAACGGGACATCGGGCCCGGGCTCGATCCGCATCGGGCTGTGCACGTTGTCGGCGTGCAGCGGCACGACCGAGCTGTACTCCGGGGGGACGATTACTGCGGCCACCGATAACACCTTCAGCCTCGACGAATCGGTACGTTTCGGCACGCGCAACCTGGCTCTGGCGGTCGGTTCAATCAACATTGGTTCCGAACAGTCACTGGCCGCCGCACATGAGCGAAATGCCTTGCCTCAAGGGCTCACGCTCAACCAGCAGGTTTTGAACCGGTTGCTGCGCGGCGACACGCTCAAGGGCGCTCCGGCCCTGGAGAACCTGGTGTTCAATGTGCGTGATTCGGTCAATTTTTATGAAAACGCCGAACTCAGTACCCTCGACCCACTGACCGGAAAGTCCAGCCTGCAACGGCTGGTACTGGGTACTCCGGCGATCTACGGTTACGGCGCCGTCGGGGACCGGGCGAGCATCCGCACTGGCACGCTGGTCTGGAACGGCGCCGCGACCCCGGCCGGCGCGCCCATCGGCGGGGGGCCGGGCACCGGCAGCGGCGTGCTGGATATCCAGACCGATGTGCTGGAATTCGGCTATGGCCCGAGCACCCAGCCGAACAATGTCGACACCCTGCAACGCCTGACGCTGGGGTTTGCCCAGGTCAGCCTGAACGCCAATCAGCGGATCAGCGCCAACCACAAAGGCGCGCTGAACGTTTACCAGTCGCGGGGCGAATACGTCAGTGGCAGCGGCTATGGCTATTCGGGCGGCGACCTGCGGGTCAATACGCCGCTGTGGACCGGTGAGGCCGGTTCCATCAACCGGATCAAGGCCGGTGGCGCCATCACCGTGGCCGGCGTGCCGGGCCGCGTCGCGGCGCCGGGCAGCAACGCGGCATTGGGCGCGGAACTGGCTCTGGAAGGTCGCAGCCTGCTGCTCGACAGCACGGTGCGTTTGCCCAGCGGCAAGTTGACCCTGGCGGCCAGTGGCGATGTGGTACTGGGCGACCGCGCGCTGATTGATCTGGCCGGACGTGAACAAGTCCTCAATGATGTGCGCAAGTACAGCTGGGGCGGCGACCTGATCCTCGACAGCCGCAGTGGCAACATCCGGCAGGCATCCGGTTCGACCGTCGATCTCAGTGCGCGCAATAACCGCGCGGGGCTGTTGACCGCCATCGCTCTGGATGCCGATGCCGGGCAGATTGATCTGCAAGGACATATCCTCGGTGCGGCCAGCGGCTATTACAACGCCGGTGGCACGCTGGTGCCGTACGCGGGCGGGGCGGTGGACCTGCGGGGGCAACGGCTGGGTGATTTTGCAGCGCTGAACCAGCGTCTGACCCGCGATCAGGTGTTTGGCTCGCGCAGCTTCCAGATCAAGCAGGGCGACCTGGTGATCGGCAACGAGCTCAAGGCCAATGACATCAACGTTTCGGTGGATGGCGGCAGCCTGAGCGTGGTCGGCACGGTCGACGCCAGCGGCGAGCGGGTCGGCAGTATTCGTCTGGCGGGTAGGCAGGGCCTGAGCATTGGCGCCAGCGCACTGCTCGACACCCACGGGACCCGACTGCGGGTCGACAGCTACGGCAAGATCATCGACAGCCCGAACCGGGCCGTGATCGAGCTCAACGCCGGCGACGGCCAGTTGACCCTCGCCAGTGGTGCGCGTTTCGACCTGCGCCACGGCACGGCGGCGGCTATCGGCAGTGCTGCCGGGCAAAACGATGGTAAGCCTCGGGGTACCCTGGAACTCAATGCACCACGCTTGCGGGCCGATGATCCGAGGTATGGCGACATCGCCATCGATGCCAGCGGCAACCTGAACATTCAGGGGGCGCGTTCGATTGCCCTCAACGGCACTGCGCGCTACACCGATGCACCCGATGGCACCACGCCTGCCACCAGCGGCCGGCCGTATCAAGTGATCGATCAGGCTTATCTGGATGGCAAACATGCGGACAGCCAGGCGTTCATCAACGCCGCGCTGGTCAACGACACGCTGCTGCACGGCAAATTGGCCGGGTTGAACAATGCCACCTACGCCGATGCGTTCCACCTGCGCCCCGGCGTGGAAATTGTCAGCAAGACCACGGACGGCGACATGGTGGTGCAGGGCGATCTCGACCTGTCCGGTTATCGCTACGCCAGCCTTAACCCGCACACACAAAAGACTTCGGTTTACGGCTCCGGCGAGTCGGGCAATCTGGTGCTGCGTGCCGGTGGCAACCTGAACATCTACGGCAGCATCACCGATGGTTTCGTTCCGCCCGAGGTGGGCGATCCGACTCAGCGCACCGATGGCAATGGCTGGTTGCTGCTACCGGGCAAGCAGCCTTACGGTGATGACCTGATTGTGCCGGGCAGCGGCGTCGAATTGGCCGAAGACACGCTGTATCCGGGTGGCAAAGTCTTGAACTACGCGGTGCCGTTCAAGGCGTTGAGCTTGCCGGCGGGTACCGAGTTGCCGACGACGTTGAGCCTCGATGCGGCGTTGAGCCTGCCGGCCGGGACGCTGTTGCACGCGGCGATTCATGATGGCAGCGGTCATCTGCTGTTCGCCGCAGGAACGATACTGAGCCAAGGCGTCACGCTGGCGGTCGGCACGCAACTGGATGCCGGCAGTCGGCTGTCCGTGCCGATGACAGTCCAGGGCGCCACCTGGCCCAAAGGCGTGGCGCTGCCCTCCGTCGGGTTGACCCAGCGCGGCGCATTGTCCCTGGGCGTGGGCGCACTGATTGCGGTGGGCACCGACGTCAAACTGGCGACGGGCGTCGACCTGATCGAACTGCGTCCGAGCAACGGCGGGGTTCAGGGTCGTAACTGGGCACTGGCGACGTTACTCCCGGACGGTTCGCAATCCTGGTCGATGCGGCTGGTGGCGGGTGCCGACACCACGGCGGCCGATACGCGCCTGACGCGTCCCCATGCCGAGAACGGCAACCTGCAATTGGCCGACGGGCATTACATGGCCAAGCGCGTAACGACGCCGGGCGTGACGCCGGGCACCGGGTTTGTCTGGGGGCCGGACAACTACCTTCAATACCCGGAAGGCACGCCGGTTTCGCCGGATGACCTGTTCTGGTGCGATATCTTCCCCGACTCTTGCATCGCCGTACCGGTTGGGCCGCCAACACCGCCAACGACCACCGTCACCCCGCAAGGCCAACTGTTCAGTGTGTTGCGCACCGGCACCGGGGATCTCGACCTGCTCAGCGCCGGTGATTTGCGCATGCAGTCGCTGTATGGCGTGTACACCGCGGGCACACCGTCGGCGTCGTTGGCGCCGGGTGCCCATGATCCTTATCAGCAGGCTCGCGGGCGCTTGCCTGATGGCACCGTGCTGGGGCCGGACGGCAGCGCTTATGAGTCCTTGACCGTGGGCGCGGCTCACAAAGCCTGGTACCCGGAGCAGGGCGGGAACGTGCGGCTGGTGGTGGGCGGTGACCTGCAAGGCGATTCCAGGCGAAACGCCCAGGCGATGAACACCACGTTTTCCATGGGCGAAACGTCGTCCGGGGTGGGCGGCTGGTTGTGGCGTCAGGGGACCGGTGTGACGGCCAACCCGGATGCGCAGATCCCGACCGCATGGTGGATCAACTACGGCACTTTTGCCTTGCAACCGTCGTCGGCGGCCACCGCCCCGGTGCTGGTCGGGTTCACCGGCATCGGCACGCTGGGTGGCGGCAACCTGAGCGTCAACGTGGCAGGCGATGCTGGATTGTTGAGCGAACAGCAGACCGCTCCGGGAGCGGCGGCCGAGCGCAGCCAGGGGCTGGTGCTGGCCGTCGGCAGCAGTGGCCGGGTGACGCGCGATGGCCGCCTGGTGCAGACCGGTGGCGGCGACTTGAACGTGCAGGTCGGCGGCGGATTCAACCCGTCGCAAACCGCGCGGCTGCTGACCAGTGCGGCGACCGACCTCAACGGGGCGTTGATCAACACGCGGGGCGCATTGAGGCTTGAAGCTGGCTCGGTCGGTGCCTTGAAACTGATGTATGGCGGCTTTGCGCCCTTGCAGGACAATCAGGAGTCCCGTGCCTACGACGTGTACGTGGCCACAAAAGCGGCAGCGCAGGGCGGGCTGATTGTGATGCCGGGGGATGCTGGCGTAAGCCTCGACAGCCGTGGCGACCTGGTGCTGCAGGGTGTCGGCGATCCTGGGCGGGTGGTGATGCAAAACTCCACCGGTTTCACCGACCGTGACGGCATCCTGCGTGACGGTGGCGGGTTGAGCCAGTTCTCGTTATGGACCACGAACACGGCCATCGACCTGTTCAGTGCCGGTGGCAACCTGACCCCCATTGTCGCGACCGAAATCCCGGGCGATGCGAATGCTGTTGCAACCGGCGGACGCTTTGTCTATCCGTCGATCCTGCGGGCCACTGCACCGAACGGCAGCCTGTACTACGGCGCTTCTGCCTCGGCGGCAACGGGGCAGTCGGCCCCGGTTTCGCTGATGACCGCACCGTCGGCCACCGGCCAACTGCAACTGATTGCCGGCGATTCGATTTATGCCGGGGGTTATGCGGTGACCCAGTCCGGTGCCGATCCGGCGGCGATGTCCAGCCCCCTTCGCCCCGCCTTTGCAGGGTATCGCGGGGCAATGGTCCAGCCGCTCTACGCCAACTACGGCAATGGCCTGCAGTTCTCACCGAGCGAATTTCCGTTGTTCAGCTTCGCGGCCAATACCTTCAGCAACCAGCATTACGCCGAGCGCGAACCGGTGCGGTTCTACGCGGTCAACGGTGACATTGTCGGCTTGCGCACCGGAGAGATCCTGCGCTATCCGGCCAATGGCAACGAAGTCCGTTACGAAGGCAACGGCCCGCTGCGGGTGATGGCCGGCCGTGACATCGTCAATGCCGGTACACCGTTGAACACCTTCACCTTCGTGCCAACCGGGGTGAATGGCATACCGGAGGGTCATTCCACCGGCAACCTGATCGTTCACAGCCGCCCTGATGATATTTCGGTGGTGTCGGCCGGTCGGGACATTCGCCTGAGTACATTCAACGTCGCAGGGCCGGGTTTGCTGGAGGTCAGTGCCGGCCGCAATCTGTATGGCTCGGGTCCCGGTGTGGGGCAGGTGTATCAGGAAAGTGCCTTCAACAGCCTCGGCAATGTCGATCCGGGGGCGGTGGTTCGCGACGGTGGGGCTTCGATTGCCTTGATCGCGGGGGCCGGTGCTCAAGGCCCGAACTACAAAGGGCTGCTGGCGCGTTACCTGCAACCGGGCACGGCGCTGAAAACCTACAGTGTCGAGCTCAATCAGTGGTTGCTCGAGCGGTTTGGCTACCGGGGCGGTGAGGCCCAGGCTTCGGCGTTCTTCGCGAGATTGCCGACCGAACAACAGAACGTGTTTGCCAGGAAAATCTACTTCGCCGAGCTCAAGGCCAGTGGCCGTGAGTACAACACCGTGGGCGGCGCACGCAGCGGCAGCTATGTGCGGGGGCGCGAGGCGATTGCCGCGCTGTTCCCGAGCAAGGACGTGGCGGGCAACAGCATTCGCTATGACGGCGACGTCACGTTGTACGGCGGGTCGGGGGTTCATACCGATTTCGGCGGCGACATCCAGGTGCTCACGCCCGGTGGACAGCAGATCTTCGGCGTCGAAGGCAACGCACCGCCCTCCACGGCAGGCGTGATCACCCAAGGCTCCGGGGACATCCAGTTGTACTCACAGGGCAGCATTCTGTTGGGCCAGAGCCGGATCATGACCACGTTCGGTGGTTCGATCATGGGTTGGTCGGCGGGCGGTGACATCAACGCCGGGCGCGGCTCGAAAACCACGGTGGTCTACACCCCGCCCAAGCGCGCCTATGACATGTGGGGCAACGTCACGTTGTCGCCTTCAGTGCCGAGCACCGGGGCGGGGATCGCGACCTTGAACCCGATTGCCGAGGTGACGCCCGGCGACATCGACCTGATCGCGCCGCTGGGCACCATCGATGCGGGCGAGGCGGGGATCCGTGTCTCGGGGAACGTGAACATTGCGGCGTTGCAGGTGGTGAACGCGGCGAACATCCAGACCCAGGGTAAGTCGTCGGGTGTGCCGGTGGTGGCGTCGGTCAATACCGGGGCGATTGCCTCGGCCAGTTCGGCTGCGACCTCGGCGACCCAGGCCGCCGAGGATGTGGCGCGCCAGCAGCAGGCGGCCCAGCGACAGAATCAGCCGTCGGTGTTTACCGTGCAGGTGTTGAGTTTTGGCCAGGAGCAATTGGCGCCGTCCCGTGAAGGTGCGAGCCGTGCGCCGGTGCCGGGTTACAACCCGCAGAGCCCGGTGCAGGTGTTGGGGGCGGGTGAGCTCACTGAGCAGGCGCGTCAGCAGTTGACGCAAGAAGAGCGGGGCAACCTGACGTTATAAGTTCTCTCGTTGTAAACCTTTGGGGTGGCCGTTCGGGTCACCCTTTTTTTTCCACGATCCCCATATCCAGCTGTAGGCGCCGAGCCTGCTCGCGAAGGCGACCTGACAACCGCCCAATCTCTCGCAGATGTCCACCGTCCAAAATGTGGGAGCGGGCTTGCTCGCGATAGCGGTCTGACAGCCGACTAATCCTTTTCAGGTGTACATATCCATTCCTGCGGTAACGGCCGCTTAGGGTTTCGCCCTTACGGCGACTCACTTTTTTCAGACGCCAAAAAAGTAAGCAAAAACGCTCGCCCCAAGCGTACGGCACCTCGCCAAGGCTCGGTGTTCCCTCGCTCCGGCATTCATCAGGGGGCATCGCCTACGGTCTGCTTCGCGACGACCTCCTCTCGATGTGTCCGGCTGCGCCGTACGGCGCTGCGCGCCAACCCCCTGCTGAACACCTCCACTCGGCCTTCCGAAGGGGCGGGTAGATCAAGGTCAAAAGCCAAAGCCATAACAACGGCAGCGGCACGTATTCGGCTACGGCTCTTACTTTTGAAATGAAGCTTTTATGACAAAAGTTCGGTAGCCCATGGCCAGTCCTGTCTTGGAGAGGTGAAGCGCTGGGGCGGCCGGTTGGCCACTTTCCCGGGCGCGAGCAGCACGCCAGGAGTGAGGCAATGGGGACTATGGAACGTTACTCGAAAGTAGGCATGCAGGAGCTCGACCAACGTTTGTCGAAGATCGTCGAAGCGGCGCGCAAGAAGCCGGTGTCGGTCTATCGCTACGGCGCGCCGTGGGTCTGGATTGTGTCCCAGGACGATTGGCAGGGCGCGCTCAAGGAAGTGTCCAGCTACATCCCGCCGGGGCATTCGCTGGTGTTGCTGCGTCCGCAGATCGACGACTTGCTCGATGAGCATCGCGACCTGTTGCAGGGCCTCGCAGCCGAGCCCGGCATGCTGATTGCGCCGCAAACGGTCATGCACATCCTGCTGTTGCAGTTGCTCTATTCGGTGCCCAGCGAGCAACAGCTCTACGAACAACTCAATTACAACCTGCTGTTTCGCTGGTTCGTCGGCCTGGACCTGAACCAGAAAGTCTGGAGCTTCAGCGTCCTGAACAACGCCATCGCGACCTTGCTGAACAACCCGCGGGCGGTGCAGTTGATCCAGAAAGTCATCGGTGAAGTGTTCTGCGGGGCCTTGCTGCAAATGCCTGAGTTCTCCCTGAACTTTGCGCTGCTGCACAGCTGGCTGGCGAAACACGCCACCACATCGACCAGCAGCAATTGAGCGCACCAAACGCTGTACAGACAGCGACGGTGGTTGCGAACACGCGGTATGCAGTCTTTTCGAATTCAGGGGGTGGTGTGGAGCATTTTTTCAAACCCGGGCGAGCGCGCAGAACCGCACGCTGGCTGCCGGCGTGCGGCTGGCTGGTGTCGGCGATGCTGGTGCAGCCGGTGATGGCCGAGGAGGTTGCGCCGCCGGCGAAGTTAGTGGATGTGAACGAGTACTTCGTGCGCGGCAACACCGTGCTCGATGCGCGGGCGATCGAGGAAGCGGTGTACCCGTTTCTCGGCCCGCAAAAAGCCTTGAGCGATATCGAAGGCGCCCGCGAGGCGTTGCAGAAGGTCTATCAGGCGCGCGGCTATCAGTCGGTGTTCGTCGAGTTGCCGGAGCAGAAGGTCGAGGACGGCATCGTCTACCTGCACGTCAGTGAAACCAAGGTCGGCCGGGTCCGGGTGGTCGGCGCCAAACACTACTCGCCGCTGGACATCCGCGAAGAGGTGCCGGCGCTCAAGGAAGGCGAAGTGCCGGACTTCAGCAAGGTCCAGGGCGAACTCGCCAGCCTCAACAAGACCCCGGGGCGTCAGGTCATGCCGTTGGTGCGCGAAGGTCAGCGGCCGGGAACCATGGACGTCGATTTGCAGGTGGAAGACCAGAACCCCTGGCAGGCCAGCATCGGCCTGAACAACGACTACAGCGCCGACACCGAGAAACTGCGGGCCGTGACCACGCTCGGCTATAACAACCTCTGGCAGTTGGGCCACAGTATTTCGTTGACCTACTTCACCGCGCCGCAGGACACCGACAACGCCAAAGTCTGGTCCGGCTCCTACAGCGCACCGTTGAGCGAGCGCTGGACCGTGCAACTGGCCGGTTACCAGTCCGACAGCAACGTCGCGACCATCGGTGGCAGCAACGTCCTGGGCAAGGGCCATTCCTACGGGGTCTCGGCGATCTACAGCCTGCCGGCGACCGGTAACTGGGCGAACTCGTTTTCGGCCGGCGTGGACTTCAAGGACTTCAAGGAACAACTGACCCTGGGCGGCGAACGCGACACGGTGCCGCTCAAATACGCGCCATTCACCTTCGCCTACAACGGCTTTCGCTACACCGAAAGCTCCCAGTTGGGGCTGGGCCTGAGCCTGGTGGCGGGCACCCGCAGCCTGTTTGGCTATGGCAGCTCCGACGAAGACTTCGACTACAAGCGCTACCGCGCCAACCCCAGTTTTGCCGTGCTCAAGGGCGACCTGAATTACACCTTCACCTTCGCCAGCGATTGGCAAACCGCTTCCAAAACCGCCTTCCAACTCGCCTCCGGGCCATT
Source organism: Pseudomonas purpurea (assembly GCF_039908635.1). Lineage (NCBI taxonomy): Bacteria > Pseudomonadati > Pseudomonadota > Gammaproteobacteria > Pseudomonadales > Pseudomonadaceae > Pseudomonas > Pseudomonas purpurea. The sequence goes on along the minus strand of NZ_CP150918.1, from coordinate 3,137,493 downwards.
GGTTTCCAACGAACAGTTCTCCGCCGGTGGTGCAACGTCGGTGCGCGGTTACCTGGCAGCCGAACGCACGGGGGATGACGGCTTGCTGATCTCCCAGGAACTGCGCACGCCTTCCCTGGCCAAGTACCTGGGCACTTACGTCAACGAGTGGCGCTTCTACGCCTTTGCCGAAGGTGCGCGGTTGTCCCTGCGCGACGAGCTTCCTGATCAGGAAGCCGACTACAGCCTGGCGAGTGTCGGCCTGGGCACCCGCGCAAGCTTGAGCAAATGGCTGTCCGGCAGCCTGGATTGGGGCTATCCGCTGCTGGATGGGCCGAACACCTCGAAGCAGGAATCGCGCCTGCATTTCAACCTGCAAGCGACGTTTTGAACCTACGGAGTATTTGTCATGCAACGCCTATTCATTGCTGTGTTGATCTGCCTGGGCTTCGTGCTCCCGGCCACCGCCCAGGCCTGGTGGCAGGACGACTGGCATTACCGCAAACAGATCTCGGTCGACACCACGCCTCAGGGCGCGGCCATCAACGAGGCCCTGGGTCGCACCGCGTTGCTGGTGCGCCTGCACACCGGCAACTTCACCTTTGACGGGGTCAAGGAGGACGGGGCGGACCTGCGTTTTGTCGCGGCGGACGATAAAACCGTGCTCAATCACCAGATCGAAAGTTTCGACCCGCTGATGGGCATGGCGCTGATCTGGGTCGATGTGCCGAAGGTCGAGGGCGGCCAGCGCCAGGACATCTGGATGTACTACGGCAACCAGAAGGCCCCGGCCACCGGCAACGGTCAGCTGACGTTCGATCCCAATTACACCGTGCTCTATCACTTCGATGGCGCCAACGGCACGCCGGCCCGTGACACCACGGCCTACGGCAACACCGCTCAAAGCGCCACCGGCGCGAGCATCGACGGGGTGATCGGGCATGCCTTGCAGTTCAGCGGTCAGCCGCTGTTGTTGCCGGCCAGTCCTTCGTTGCAACACAACGCTGGCAGCGCCTTTACTTTCAGCGCCTGGTTGCGACTCGATCAGGCCACTGGCGAGCAGATGTTACTGGCGCGCCGGGAAGGGACCGGCAGCCTGTTGATCGGCCTCAAGCAGGGGCTGCCGTTCGTGGAAATCGACGGCCAGCGCGTGGTGTCGACCCAGCCGCTCAACCCTGGCCAATGGCAACATCTGGCCTTGACCGCCGAAGGCAGCAACGTGGTGTTGTTCGTCAACGGTCGTGAAGCGGCCAGCCTCGCGGTGGCGATTCCGGCGTTTAATTCGGTCATGGCCATCGGCGCCGACCTGCCGGTCACCGAAGGCACCCTCAGCAGTTATCAGCCGTTCCATGGCGCGATGGACGAACTGCGGTTGTCCAAGGTCGCACGTCCAGCCGCGTTACTGCTGGCCGATGCCACATCCCAGGGCGCCGAGTCGAAACTGGTGGCTTACGGTGTCGACGAAGAACAGTCAGGGTTCGGTTTCGGCAGCCTGGGCTTTCTGCTCAACGCGGTGCCCATCGACGCCTGGGTGATCATCGCGGTGCTGGTGCTGATGATGTTCCAGTCGTGGGTCATCATGATCCGCAAGAACCGCATGGTCAGCCGCCTCAGCGCTGCCAACGAAGTGTTCCGCGAACAGTTCGCCAAGGTCGGTACGCGTCTTGAGATGTTTGCCGACGACCAGGAACTGGCCCAGCGCCTGACACATTCGTCGCTGTGGCGCCTGTACCTGGTGGCGGTCAAGGAAATCCGCACCCGCCGCGAGCAGGGCGCTGACACGTCGTCGGTGTCGGCGGCGACCATCGAAGCCATTCGCTGCTCCATGGACGGCGTGCGCACCCGCGAAAACCAGCAACTGAGTTCGAAACTCTCGACCCTGTCCAACGCCATTGCCGGCGGCCCGTACATTGGCCTGCTCGGCACGGTCCTGGGAATCATGGTGGTGTTCCTCGGCACCGCGATGGCGGGCGACGTGAACATCAATGCCATCGCACCGGGCATGGCCGCCGCGTTGCTGGCCACCGCCATGGGCCTGTTCGTCGCGATCCCCGCGCTGTTTGGCTACAACCGGCTGATCACCCGCAACAAGGAAGTCAGCGCGGACATGCGGGTGTTTGTCGACGAGTTCATCACCCGGTTGGCGGAAATGCACGGCGAAAGCCAGTTCAGTGAGGCCGCGCACCAGCGTGGCAATCACCTCAATTCAACCGTGCCGGCCTGAGGGGAACGACCATGGCTTCAGTGAACGCTTCCCACGACGATGACGATGACGCGGCGGTCGACAGCATCAACATCACACCGCTGGTGGACGTGCTGATGGTGGTGCTGGTGATGTTCATCCTCACCGCCACCGCCCAGGTGTCCGGGATTCAGATCAACCTGCCCAAGGCCAGCGCCTCGGTGTCGCTGTCCGAAGCCAAGACCAAGGCGATCTCGGTCAATGATGGCGGGCAGGTGTTTCTCGATGCCTACCCGGTGACCCTGGCGGAGCTTGAAGACCGCTTGCGTATCGAAAAGGCCCAGAGCCCGGATTTCCCGGTGATCGTGCGCGGTGATGCGACGGTGCAGTACCAGAAGGTGATCGAGGTGCTGGACTTGCTGCGGCGCCTGGAACTGTCCCAGGTCGGTCTCGTCACCGGCAAACCGAGCCAGGGCTGACCATGACCGCACACCAGCCGATCAACCCGTTACCCGTGAAGAAGTCACCGATGCGCTTCGTGAAGTGGGGCGCCGGGCTGCTGCTCGGTGCCGGTGCGGCCTGGCTGCTCTGGCAGTGGGCCCACGACATGAGCGGCGTGCGCCGCGAAGCGCCGAAGGTGCCGACGATTATTCCGTTGCCACCGCCGCCACCTCCGCCGCCCGAGAAACCCAAGGAGCCGGAGCCGAAAGTCGAAGAGAAGGTGGTCGAGCCCGAGCCAACGCCCGAACCCGAGGAGGTCAAGCCTGAAGAAGAGGCACCGCCGAGCCCGGTCGACGACCTGGCCAACCCGATGCAGATGGACGGCGACGCCCAGTCCGGCAACGACGCCTTCAACATCGGCGCCGGCAAGGGCGGCGGCATGGCTGGCGCCGGAGGCGGGCGCCTGGGTAACGGCACCTACAGCCAGTTTCTGGCGTTCACCTTCCAGCGCTTGCTGCGGGAGAACCCGGACCTGCGCAACCTGGCGTTTTCGCTGCAGACCGATGTCTGGCTGAGCAGCGTCGGCGAGATCACCCGGGTCGAGCTGGTGAAGTCCAGCGGCAACCCCGAGGTCGACGCCCAGGTACTCGCAGCATTGCGCGCCGCACCGCATTTACAGGAACGGCCCCCGGCCTCCATGACTTTACCCGTGCGCCTGTCCCTGCAAGGGCGGCGTCCGGGTTAACCGACATATTTTGCAGTTTTGCCAAAAGGAGTTGTGTGCAGATGATTTCCAACGTGAATCGATTGTCCCTGGCGGTCGGCATGGTCATCGCGACCCTGGTCGGGCACGCGGCGGCAGCGCCTGCGCCCTCGGAAAACGCCACGATCAATCTGATCCGCTTGCTGGTGCAGCAAGGCGTGCTCAAGCAGGACCAGGCCGAAGGCCTGATCGCCCAGGCAGAAAAGGAAGCGGTACAGGCGCGTCAGACCGCCACCGCGGTGGCCGCGGGCCCGGCCGCCGCGCCGGGGGATGTGCGCGTGCAGTACGTGCCGAATATTGTTCGCGAGCAGATTCGTGACCAGGTCAAGGCTGAGGTCATGGCCACCGCCAAACAGGAAAACTGGGCGCAGCCCAACACCTTCCCGGACTGGGTGTCACGCATCAGTTTCGATGGCGATATCCGCCTGCGTGACGAGTCGCGTTATTACTCGGGCAGCAACAGCAACCAGATCGTCGACTTCGCCAAGCTCAACGACAAAGGCCCTTACGACGTCAACCCGAACAGCAGTTCCAGCCTGCCGCCGTTGCTCAATACCCGTGAAGACCGGGAAAACCTGTTCCGCCTGCGCGCTCGCCTGGGCATGAAAGCGGTGATTGCGCCGCAGTGGTCAGCGGGCATCCGCATTGGCACCGGCTCCGACAACAACCCGGTGTCGACCACCCAAACCCTGGGCGGAGGCTTTGGCAAGAAAGACATCTGGCTCGACCAGGGTTACCTGACCTGGAAGCCGTCCGAGGAGTTGACCCTGACCGGTGGCCGGATCGCCAACCCGTTCTATTCCACCGACATGCTCTATTCCAACGACCTGAATTTCGACGGTGTGGCCGCGACCTTCAATCACGCACTCAGCCAGAACTGGGGCGTGTTCGGCACCGTCGGTGCGTTCCCGGTGGAATACACCAACGACACGTCCACCAGCAACGGCACCGACAAGGAAGACAGCGACAACAAGTGGCTGTACGGCGCGCAGATCGGCGCCAATTGGGCGCTCAACAGCCACAACCGCCTCAAGGGTGCGCTGGCCTATTACCGTTTCGACGACATCGAAGGCCAGCGCTCCAGCCCTTGCGAACCCTGGGCTGGTGCGCCGGGCTGCGACACCGACGGCACCCGCGTGGCATTCATGCAGAAGGGCAACAGCGTGTTCCTGCTGCGCGACATCACGCCGAACCCGCTCAACCCGAAAACCACGCCGCAGCCGCAGTTCGTCGGCCTGGCCTCGGAGTTCAACCTGCTGGACCTGAACCTGGTCTGGGATACCGACCTGCCGGAAGATTTCAAATTGCGCAGCCAGGGCAACTACATCCACAACCTGGGCTACGACGAAGGCGACATGCGCAAGCGCTCCGAAGGCCAGATCGTCAACAACCTCGACAGCGACGGCAACATCAAGAGTGGCGCCAATGCCTGGATGGTCCAGTTCACCCTGGGCAACAGCCTGGAGTTGAAGAAGCAGGGCGACTGGAACTTCTTCGCCGGCTACAAGTACATCCAGCCGGATGCCTTGCCGGACGGCTTCAACGACTCTTCGTTCCACCTCGGCGGGACCAACGCCAAGGGTTACTTCATGGGCGGCAACTATGGGCTGGCCAAGAACGTCTTCGCCACCGGCCGCTGGCTGAGTTCCGAAGCGGTGTATGGCGCGCCGTTCGACATCGATGTCTTGCAGCTTGAAATCAACACGCGCTTCTAAGGCGCCGGGAGAACCGTCATGAACATGCGAGCCCAGGGCCCCGCTGGACGTACATGTTGTTGGCCGTCGGTGTGTGTTTCGCCAGTGGCGTGTCGGCCGAAGGCATGGAAGAACGCCTGCGCACGCAACTGCGCAGCACCACCGCGCAATTGCAATCGCTGCAAAGCGAACAGGCCCAGGCCAGCGCTGCGCGGATCGCCGCCGAGAACCAGGCCAAGGCGTCTCAAGCGCAGATCAAGCAATTGACGGCGGAACTGGCCAAGACCAAGGCCCTGTCGGAACAGTTGACCGGTCAGCAGGACAGCCTGCAAAGCCGTGCCCAGGCGCAGGCAGCCGCCAGCAGCGAGCAGATCGGCAAGTTCAAACAGGCTTACGACGAGCTATTGGTCATGGCCCGTGGCAAAGAGGCAGAACGGTCTAAGCTTCAGGCGCAATTGGCCGAACGTGACACACAAGTGCAGCAATGTTCGGTCAAGAATCAGCAGATGTATGGCGTGGCCAAGGAGATTCTCCAGGCTTACGAAAAAATCGATGTGAGCGAAGTCATGAAGATTCGCCAACCGTTCGCCGGCAGTGCCCGGGTCAGGTTCGAGGAACTGGCCCAAGGCTTTGGCGACGATTTGTACAAGACTCAGTTCGATGCCCCTCAGGCAGCGGCTCATTGATGACCAAGGAAGAATCAACCATGACTCAAGCGCAACTGATCGTCAGCGTTAGCCCGCAATCCCTGACCGACGTCCTGCAAGGTGCCGGTTATCGGGTCAACCAGACCGAACAGAACGGTATCGTGCAACTGCTCAGCGCCAGCCAGGGCATCGGTTACGCCGTGCGTTTCGGTAACCCGGCGGCGGATCAGGGCAGTTTTGTCGACTTCACCTTCAGTTGCGCCCTGCGGGTGCAAGGTGAGTTGCCGGCCGGGCTGGCCGAATTGTGGAACGCCTCGCGCCGGTTTGCCCGGTTGTCGGTGCAGGGCGAGTTCCTGGTGATGGAAATGGACGTGATACTAGCCGCCGGTGTCAGCGTCGATCACCTGCGCAGCAACCTGGAACTGTGGGACCGCCTGCTTCAGGAATTCATCGTTTACCTGCGTGACTACAGCCAGCACGCCGCGCAGTTGCAGGCCCAGGCTGAAAAAACCGAACCCGTGCCTCAGGAAGAGGTGCAGAGCCTGTGAGAAAACGCACCCTCGTGGCCAGCGCCGGTGCGCTGGCCTTGCTGGTGATCGCGGTCGGCCTGGGCATGCGCCCGGGCGCTGACCCGGTGGCCGCACAAACGCCTGCGCCGACACTGCCCAAGGTCGGCGCGGAGGGCGAGGCGGTGGCGCGCCTGGGCAATCAGATCGTTGCACCCGATGAGCTCAAGGCGTTGTTCGCCGCGTTGCCGGTCGAGTCCCGCGAGCAGTTGCGTGGCGATCGCCCGGCACTGGAAAGCTGGATCCGCACGCGCCTGGCGCAAAAAGCCGTGCTGGAACAGGCCGATGCCCAAGGTTGGGCGCAGCGCCCGGACGTTGCGCTGCAAACCCGTGCGGCCACCGAACAGATCGTGTTCCGTGACTACTTGCAGTCGGTCAGCCAGGTTCCGGCCGGCTACCCGAGCGAAGCCGAGTTGCAGCAGGCTTATGACACCGGGAAGTCGGCCTGGATGACCCCGGCGCTGTACCGCGTCAGCCAGATTTTTCTCGCCACGCCGGACCCGCAAAACCTCGACGCGGTGCGCAAGCAAGCGCTGGACCTGAGCAAAAAGGCCCAAGGCATGTCGTCCGCCGAGTTCACGGCGCTGGTTGCTGAGTACTCACAGGATCCGGGCAGCGCACAACGCGGTGGGGACACCGGGTTGCAACCCTTGCAGCAACTGGTGCCGGAAGTGCGGGTGGCCGTGGCGCGGCTGAAGGTCGGCGCGGTGGCCGATCCGGTGCAGAGCACGGCGGGGTTCCATGTGATCAAGCTCACCGAGCACCAACCGGCGCGCGTGGCCACGCTGGACGAATTGCGGGATCGCCTGACCCAGGCCTTGCGTGCCCAGCGTCAGGAACAGATCGCCAAGGCATACCTGGAAGGCATGCTCAACACCGCGACCTTGAGTATCGACGGGGCGCAGTTGAATAAAGTGCTGGAGGAGAAACTTTAGTTCTACGGGGATTCAAACAACGCCATCGCGAGCAGGTCTTGCTCGCACGCGGGGTGCGCGATGGCTGCACGGTTTCTGCAGGAGCCGTGTGGCGATCCGGTTTGCCCGTGATCGGTTGCCCGGCAACCGTCTGAATCATCAGCTTCAAACGCAATGGACGCTCACCCCAACAAGATCGACAGGGAGTCATCGATGTCATTCATAGAACCCACAGGACGCCTGGGTGTTACCGACTATCGCGTCACGAACGCCAATCCCGATGCCTGGCTGGCATTGGTCGACGACATCGACCCGGACGTTGCCCAGTATTTTCTGGTCAGCGCCCGATGCGGTTGCTTCATGCAGGCGGCGCGCAGCCTCAATATCAAATCCACGCTGCTGCGCAAGCAACTGGCCCACCTCGAGGGGCTGTTGCGTCGCTCGCTGTTCAGCTATCAGGGCAGCGCCTTGACCCTGAGCCGTGAAGGGCAGCAGTTGCAGGCGCAACTGGTGGCGCTGGCTCATGAACGCAAGCTGCCGGTGATCGAGCAACCGCTGATTCGCCTGGCGGTGGCCGAGTCGATCCTGCATGACATCCTTGGCCGTGACCTGATTTCCCTGCTGCGCCGCAACGCCAGCGTCCGGCTGGAGATCATTTCCCTGGACAGCGAGTTGTCCCTGCAAGCGATCAGCGCCGATGTGGTGCTGTGGCTGGCCAGCGTTGACTCACCGTTGCCAGGGCCGAGTTTTGCGATTACCGAACCGTGGCCACTCGCGCGTCTGGATTACCTGCCGCACATTGCCAAGCGCTATTCGCGGGTCGCGGCCAGGCCGGACAGCACCGATGACCTGGCCGATTACATGCTGGTGCAGTGGCAGCCTGACCGGCAGATCGGCAGTTTTCGCCCGTGGAATACCTTGGTCGACCAGCGTCTGGCGGGGGTTGCCCAGGTCGATTCCTACGAGTTGATGTTGGAGATGATCCGTTGCAGCGCCTGCATTGGTCTGCTGCCGGGTTACATCAGCCGTTTTGATCGGGGCCTGACCGCATTGCCGGGGCTGTTCATGGAACCCATGCAGCGTCAGGTGTGGATGGCCGTCAACGTGCAGTCGCAACATGAGGCGCAGGTGCAATTGATCGTCGACTTGATCCAGAACACCTTCAGCGAGCGTCGCGAGTGGTTTGAAGAGGCTGGTGCCAAGGCGGGATAAGCCCCTACACTCGGCGGCCACTCTTTGATTCATGGATGAGCCGTCATGTCTGATATCGCCCCCGTCATCACCCTCGAGCGTTTCAACGAACACCATATCGAGGGCATCACCGCGCTGTACAACGACCCTGCGGTCGCACGCCAGGTGCTGCAAACGCCGTTTCAGTCCACCGAGGTCTGGCGCAAGCGCCTGGCATCGGACAACGAACGCGTGGTGCAACTGGTGGCGCTGCATCAAGGGCAGGTGATTGGCAACATCGGTCTGGAGCAGTCCTCGCGGGTGCGTCGCAGCCATTGCGGCAATATCGGTATGGGCGTGGCGGTCGCCTGGCAGGGCCAGGGCGTGGGGACGAAGCTGCTGGCGGCGGTGCTGGACATCGCAGACAACTGGATGAACCTGCAACGGGTCGAACTGTCGGTGTACGCCGATAACGAAGCGGCAATTGCCCTGTACCGCAAGTTCGGTTTCGAAGATGAAGGCCTGTTCCGCGATTACGCCGTGCGCGACGGTGTTCTGGTGAATGCCTTGAGCATGGCGCGCCTGCGTCGCACGCTCAAGGCCTCCTGAGTCAGTCGCCGAGGGCGAACGCCACGGCTGCCCGGGCATGCAACTCGGTGGTGTCGAGCAACGGCAACTCACTGTGCCCGGGCTTGATCAGCAGGCTGATTTCCGTGCAGCCGAGGATGATTGCCTGAGCGCCACGCGCCGCCAGTGACTCAATCACCTGCTGGTAAACCCTGCGTGACGCTTCGCTGATGACCCCGACGCACAATTCCTCATAGATGATGCGGTGCACGGCCTGGCGCTCGGCCTGGTCGGGCACCAGCACCTGCAAGCCGTGGGCGGCGAGGCGGTTCTTGAGGAAGTCCTGTTCCATGGTGAAGGCAGTTCCCAATAGGCCCACGGTCAGTGCGCCAGCCTCGACGGCGGCGTGACCGGCCGGGTCGGCAATGTGCAGGAAGGGCACGGACACCGCTGCCTGAATCTGTTCGGCCACCAGGTGCATGGTGTTGGTACACAGCACCACGCACTCGGCGCCGCCTGCTTCAAGACGCCGGGCCGCGTCCACCAGAATCACCGCGGCATCGTCCCAGCGTCCGGCATGCTGAGCCTGTTCGACGGGCCCGAAGTCGACGCTGTACATTAATAACGTCGCCGAACGCAGCGGCCCGAGCCGGTCGCGTACCTGTTGATTGATGAGGCGGTAATATTCGGCGCTGGACTCCCAGCTCATACCGCCGATAAGGCCGATGGTGCGCATGCGATGCTCCTGTTATTGATAAACACTGTGCAAGCGAGTGTCCCGTGATCCGTTGGTCCGATCTATCAGAAAATTTCACATGCCGGTTGCGTTGAGCCAATTCCGAGCCCGGTATTAGTCGTACGCGGGCGGCAGGCATCTGCCATGCTGAGTGTCCGTAACACCGGTTTATCCAAGGAACAGCGCAATGGACAACGTACAGCAACTGGCTGAGATGCTTCGCCACTATGCAGACAGTGAAGCGCACAAGAAGCAGGTTTTCGAAACACAATCGTCGGTGTGGGCTATCCGAATTTTTGAACTGTTCGGGCAGATCGAGCAGTGGCTGGCGCTGGTCAAGGCGCCGGGTTTGCTGGAAGTCAGTCGCGAGGCCTACGTGGCGTTCGGGTCGAGCGTGCCGGTCGAGACTTCGACCTTCAGGACCGAGAAGCTGAGCATCCTGATCACCGGAAAACCGGTGGAGTTCGTCCCGGAGGTGATGGGCGCCAATGGCCAGATATCCCTGGCGGTAATGGGCCTGACGGCCGCCCGTTATGGCAGCATCTCACTGGTGTGCCTGCCACCGGCCATCGACTGGCAATGGCGCAAGACCAACGGCCTGAAAGACCCCGACACCTTTGCCTTCGACGCCAACTTCCTTGCCGAACAGTTGCAGAGCCTGATTCCGCGCGAGCGAGGCTGAGGAGCTGTGCCGGGAACGGCACCGGATGCATTCCCGCGTGAGTGCGTGGGAATGCTGGCGGCAGTGTTCTTCAACTTCTCGCCGGAGCGCGGACGTTGAGCTTGTAGGTTCTTTGCGCGGATTGACCGATGCATTGAGTGCCATAACTGCTGGTGTACACCGAGACGTTGTAAACGCCCGGTATTGTTGGCGTGCCCTGGATTTGCGCCTGATTCGTCTGCTCCAGATACACCAGCTCCAGGCCCTGGGGCAGCGGCATCGCGGGGTCTACATAAAACCCGCTGACCGGCGAGCGGGTATCGGGCACTTCCAGGCGCACGTAGTAGGGCTGGCCTGCATTCGCAACAGGCAGGTTGCCGGGTTGAATCTCGATATCAGGGCGGCCTGCACACGTCGCGATCATGATCAGTTCACATCCGCTGAGCATCAACGTCAAACACACAATCGAAAGACCCCTGATCATCCCTGCCGGTTTTGCGCTCATGGGTGCACGTCCTTGTGAATAAGGCGGCGGATTCTAGATGAATCGTCGGGGCGAGGAGGCTTTTGTGGAGAGAGACGGGGCGGTTCAGGCGTTTTAGCAGGGCTCAGAAAGTAAAAATCGCAGCCCCGGTTGCTGGCTGCGATCTTTTGTCGGGGCTTAGATTTCCACATTCCCCCAGCCTGGCTTGGCCTCTTCCGGTGCGACCGCGTTGATGGTCTTGCCGGTGGCCAGTTCTACGCGCCGGGCCACTTCAGGGTCATCGGCGAAGGGAATGAGGCTGGCATCGTCCAGATTCTCGGTCGACTGGTTTTTCAAGCAGTACTCCACCGATAAATACAGGCAGGCCACACCCAACAGATCCAACATGACTTCGAACATGACGAAGGTTCCCTGAGGTCAGAGACGCAAGCCCAAGGGCTTGCGTCGAGGGTGGCGTCACGCGATCTGTGCGTCGATCCCGGCCACTTTCAGGTCAGCGACACGTACCGTGCGCCAGGTGTTGTAGGCCATCAGCAACATGCCGGTGAGGAAGAACACCCCGCCGGTGAAGCGCACGATGAAGCCCGGATGGCTGGCTTGCAGTGCTTCGACAAACGAGTAGGTGAGGGTGCCGTCGTCGTTGATGGCGCGCCACATCAGGCCCTGGGTGATGCCGTTGACCCACATCGACGCGATGTACAACACGGTGCCAATGGTTGCCAGCCAGAAGTGCAGGTTGATCAGCGGCACGCTGTGCATCTGCTCGCGGCCGAAGACTTTCGGGATCATGTGGTACAGCGAACCGAAGGTGATCATCGCTACCCAGCCGAGTGCACCGGCATGTACGTGGCCGATGGTCCAGTCGGTGTAGTGGGAGAGGGCGTTGACAGTCTTGATCGCCATCATCGGGCCTTCGAAGGTCGACATGCCGTAGAATGCCAACGACAGCACCAGGAACCGCAGGATCGGGTCGGTGCGCAATTTATGCCAGGCGCCCGACAGGGTCATCATCCCGTTGATCATCCCGCCCCAGCTTGGCGCCAGCAGAATCAGCGACATGGCCATGCCCAGCGACTGCGCCCAGTCCGGCAGTGCGGTGTAGTGCAAGTGGTGCGGACCGGCCCAGATGTAGAGGGTGATCAGCGCCCAGAAGTGCACGATCGACAGGCGATAGGAGTACACCGGCCGGTTAACCTGTTTCGGCACGAAGTAGTACATCATCCCGAGGAAACCGGTGGTCAGGAAGAAACCGACCGCGTTGTGCCCGTACCACCACTGAACCATGGCGTCGGTGGCACCGGAGTAAACCGGGTAAGACTTGAACCAGTCCACCGGGATCGACAGGTGGTTGACCACGTGCAGCATGGCGATCACCACGATGAACGCGCCGAAGAACCAGTTGCCGACGTAGATGTGCTTGGTCTTGCGCTGCACCACGGTGGTGAAGAACACAATGGCGTAGGCAACCCAGACGATTGCCATGCCCACCGCGCCGGAGAATTCGATCTCGGCGTATTCCTTGGTGGTGGTGTAGCCCAGCGGCAGGGTGATCAGCATGCTCACGACCACTGCTTGCCAGCCCCAGAAGGTGAACGCGGCCAGTTTGTCGGAGTACAACCGCACCTGGCAGGTGCGCTGCACCGCGTAGTAACTGGCGGCAAATTGTGCGCTACCGGCGAAGCCGAAAATCACCAGGCTGGTGTGCAGCGGACGCAAGCGGCCGAAGGTGGTCCATGGCAAGTCCAGGTTGGCCTCCGGCCACACCAGTTGCGAGGCGATCCACACGCCCATCGCCATCCCGATAACGCCCCATACCACTGTTGCCACGACGAATTGGCGGACGACCTTGTAGTTATAGGCCTGCCCGATTGTTGCTGTGCTCATGGTCAATGCTTCCACGGTTGCAAAGTCTTGCCAGGCCACCCGGTCTGGCATGCCATAGCACTGTAGGAAATCGCGGATTAACAATACAGACTCAGAAAAACGCAATTAATACGGATCAGTTTGCGGGCAGCGAAATGAACCGGATGTACCTGGCTGATCTGTATTTATGAATCATCGCCTGATGCTGTTTCTGTCTCTGGCGGTGGCATGGCCGGACGGTTTTTCAGGGCTGATAGTTGATCGAATCGACAGTTTCGGTGGTTTGAATCCGGGTGTTTAATGGCTTCGCTGACGTATTGGGCAGCAGTACGTTCCAGAGGTTGCGTTGACGGCAGGGGCGTCTCGTCAGGTCATGGCGACCGGGGTGAGGCGCTTTCATACAGGATGTTCTGACCTCAAAGGTGAACCGATGAAAGACTTCAACTACACAGGCCCCAAGGCGCCTGGCGACAACGCCTCTGCGATGCCTGATATTCGCGGCAAGCAGCTTTTGGTGGGTTATTGGCAGAACTGGGGGCCGAGCGGGGGGTATCAGGGAGGGTTGTGCGGTGCGGTGGAGCTCAAGGATATTCCCCAAGACTACAACGTAGTGGTTGTCTCCTTCATGACAGGGGCCGGAATTCCTACCTTCCGGCCTTACAACCAGACCGATGAGGTGTTCCGCCGTCAGGTCGGGGAGTTGAATCAGCAGGGCCGTGCGGTGCTGATTTCACTGGGCGGCGCCGATTCACACATTGCGCTGTACAAGGGCCAGGAGCAGGCGTTTGCCAGTGAAATCATCCGTTTGGTCGAAGTCTATGGCTTCGACGGGCTGGATATCGACCTGGAGCAGTCCGCTGTCAATGCGGCCGACAACAACACGGTGATCCCGGCAGCGCTGAAACTGGTCCGGGAGTATTACGCAGCGCAAGGCAGTCACTTCATCATCAGCATGGCGCCCGAGTTCCCGTATTTGCGGGTCGGGCAAAAGTATGTGCCTTATCTGGTTGCGCTGGAGGGCGTTTATGACTTCATTGCCCCGCAGTACTACAACCAGTGGGGGGACGGGATTGACGTCCCGGGTCACACGCCGTCACCGATCAGGCAGGACGATGATCTTAACAAGGAAGCCTTTCTCTACTACCTGACCACCGCGCTGGTCACGGGGACGTCCGGTTTCGTCCGGATTCCAGCGGACAAGTTTGTGATTGGCCTGCCCAGCAATGTCGATGCGGCCAATAACGGCTTTGTCACCGATCCGGCCTTTGTGAAACAGGCGTTTGCGGCGCTGGCGGCCGATGGCAATGCCATCAGGGGCCTCATGACCTGGTCGATCAACTGGGATTGCGGGGCGAACCGGCAGGGTGTGCCGTACAACTGGAGTTTCATGAAGAGCTACAAGGATTTGATCAATTGATGGGTGCATGAACCTTGAATGAGGGGCTGTCGCCCGGCTGCTTTTGGCAGCCGGGCGTTTTTTCAGGGTGGGCTCTTCTGTGTTTGCAGATCAGTTGCGTCGCTCGCGGGGCATCCGCCTGATTGCGTTGATATGGTTTTTTTGGCGTTGCCTGAATCTGTAATGTTTTCCCCGCGGCCTTCATAGTCGCCCTCTTTTGAACGAGCCGCAGAGCCCGATCAGCCTTGATGAGGTAGCGACATGTATCAGTACGATGAGTACGACCGGGCCTTGGTGTTTGAACGGGTCGCGCAGTTTCGTGATCAGGTCGAGCGGTTCCAGGCGGGCGCCTTGAGTGAAGAAGAGTTTCTGCCCCTGCGCCTGCAAAACGGCCTGTACATGCAAAAGCACGCGTACATGCTGCGCGTGGCGATTCCCTACGGCACCCTGGGCGCGCGGCAATTGCGCACGCTGGCGAGCATCGCCCGCGACTATGATCGCGGCTACGGCCATTTCACCACCCGCCAGAACATGCAGTTCAACTGGATCGAACTGGCTGATGTGCCGGACATCCTCCAGCGCCTGGCCGAGGTCGACATGCATGCGATCCAGACCTCCGGCAACTGCGTGCGCAACATCACCACCGAAGCCTTCGCCGGTGTTGCTGCCGATGAACTGATCGACCCCCGGCCGCTGGCGGAAATCCTGCGGCAGTGGTCGACCATCAACCCGGAATTCCTGTTTCTGCCCCGCAAGTTCAAGATCGCCATCTGCTCGGCCAAACAGGACCGGGCGGCGATCATGATGCACGACATCGGCCTGTACCTTTACCCCGCAGCGGATGGGCAAATGCTGCTGAGGGTGATTGTCGGCGGTGGTCTGGGGCGTACGCCGATCCTTGGTTTGCAGATCCGCGAAGGGTTGCCGTGGGAGCACCTGCTGTCTTACGTCGAGGCCGTGCTGCGCGTGTACAACCGCCACGGTCGGCGTGACAACAAGTACAAGGCGCGGATCAAGATCCTCGTCAAAGCCTTGGGGATCGAAGCGTTTGCCCAGGAAGTGGAGGAGGAGTGGCAGCACCTCAAGGACGGCCCGGCGCAGTTGACCGACGATGAATATGAGCGGGTCGCCAGCGCATTCGTGCCGCCTGCGTATGAGCAACTGGCCAATACCGACCTGGATTTTGGTACGCGACTGACCGAGAACCCGGCGTTTGCCCGCTGGGTTTCACGCAACGTACAGCCCCATAAAGTGCCGGGTTACACCAGCGTGGTGCTGTCGACCAAACCCGGTATGGCCTCGCCGCCGGGTGACGTCACGGGTGTGCAAATGGACGCCGTAGCCGACTGGTCGGAACAGTTCGGTTTTGGCGAAATCCGCATTGCCCATGAACAGAACATTGTTCTGCCGGATGTGCCCAAGACCGACCTGTATGCGTTGTGGTGCCTGGCCTGCGAGCAGGGACTTGGCTGCGCCAACGTCGGTTTGCTGACCGACATCATCGCCTGCCCCGGTGGCGACTTTTGCGCACTGGCCAATGCCAAGTCGATTTCCATCGCCCAGGCGATTCAGGCGCGATTCGACAACCTGGACTTCCTCCATGACCTGGGCGACATCAGCCTCAACATCTCCGGCTGCATGAACGCCTGCGGTCACCACCACATCGGCAACATCGGCATCCTGGGCGTCGATAAAAACGGCAGCGAGTGGTATCAGGTCACGCTCGGCGGTTCGCAGGGCAAGAACAGTGCGCTGGGCAAGGTCGTCGGCCCTTCGTTCAGTGCCGCTGAAGTGCCCCAGGTGATCGAGCGTATCATCGGCACCTTCGTGCGTTACCGGGAAAGCGAAGAACTGTTCGTCGACACCTTGCACCGCATTGGCCTGGAGCCGTTCAAGGAACGGATCTACCCCAAGGCAATGGAGGAGACGGCATGAATAACCTGCTGGCCCTGGAAGAAGGCGTTGCACGCCGGGTCGACGATGACGGCTGGACGCTGGTGCGCAACCCGGACGACGACCTGCCGGCCGGGCCGTTGATCCTGCCGCTGGCGTTGTGGCTGATTCGCCGCATCGAGCACCAACCGGCGCGGGACGGCGTCTGGCTGGGGCCGGACGATGAAGTCGAAAGCCTCAAGCCGTGGCTCAAGCTCTTGCCGATGATCGCGCTGGACTTCCCGAGTTTTCGCGACGGTCGCGCCTACAGCCAGGCGTATCTGTTGCGAACGCGACTGGGTTGGCAGGGCGAGTTGCGGGCGATTGGCGATGTGCTGCGCGATCAACTGAGCCACATGCGTCAATGCGGTTTTGATGCATTCGCGGTGCGTGAAGACAAGTGCGCCGACGATGCCCTCAAAGGGCTGGCAGGCATGAGCGTGTCGTACGGCCGTTCGGTGATCGAACCTCGGCCGTTGTTTCGTCGGCGTTGATACGCCAAGCCCCATCCGCCTACAGAATCATCCACCCGGGCGTGTTGTGCTTGGGTCGATGATGGCCTTTTGGTAGAGTCCGCGTCCGGCTGGTTGTCGGCCGCGTGCAATATCATAGGGAAGTGAGGGGTCGTTGTGAGCGTTGGCAAGAAAATTCTGGGGTTGATATCACTGGCATTGTTGCTGGTGTTGTGGGGCGGCTACGTCTATGTCTTTCAGGACGTGCGCGACGGGCAGTACGGGGATTTGTTCGACGGCCGTGCCTGGTGCGGCAGTCCGCCACCCAGTGGCGAAAGCTACTACAAGAAGGACCACCTGGCGCTGGTCGTCAAGAACACCACGCAAGGCGAATTCGCCGTCTCGGGCTGGATCAACGTCTCCGAGCGTACGTTCAACAAATACGAGTTGGGCAAGAACGAATTGCGGCTGCGCCTTGAACCCTTGCAATCGTCTTACGCCGACACCTTCCTGATCCCCGAAGAGATGAAGATCAAGCCCCTGAGCCGCAACTTCAACTCGGTCAACCGCAACGCCTATGCCGATCTGGAAGGCCGTCCGATCCGCGTGCTCGGGCAAGCGACGAAGTTTCCGTTTGATGTCTACCGCTACGGCTACCGGCCCGTGCTCTACATCATCAAGGGCACTGAGCGCATCGACCTGAAGTTCCGGCACATCACCACGACCATGGACCTGTCGAATACCTTGTCCCCGGTGCAGAAGTACAACCCGCTGGATTACTTCAACGCCAAGAGCAACCTTGTTCTGGAAAGCGATTACACGCCTTACAAGAGCAACGAGTGTGCCTTCAGTATTGAGCGCAAAGGCTCGTTCAAGATCATTGTGCTGCTGTTGTTGCTGGTGGTTTGCCTGCCACTGATGCATGCGTTTTATCGCGATGAGCCGGCCATCGACTTTCTCGCCACGCTGGTTGGCGTGGCGGCGATCCGGTTGTTTCTGGTTGGGCCGTTGAAGGACTTCCATGTGTATGGCATCGACTTTGTGTTCGGCGCCGTGATCCTCCTGGTGGGCACGGTGACGCTGATCAAGGCCATGCGCCTCAGCGCCCAGCGCGAACGCGCGGCGCGTAGCGGTTCTACCTGGTGATGAGCGTGGCGAGGGCGTCGCGCCCTCGCCATGGCGCTGAGCACGCTCACTTCAACGCAGGGTCTGCAGGGTTGAGTTTCTTCCAGCCTTGCAGCACGACCTGGGCCTTGGGTTCCTGGCCGTTCTCCAGGTAGTACTGGATCAGCGACAGCCGCGCATTGCGATTGGCCGGTTGCCGTTTGAGCAAGCTTTCAAGCTGCTCGCAGGCTGCTTCGACCTGACCGCTGTCGTGCAGCGCCACCGCGAGCACGTAACCGTACTGAGCATTTTCAGGTTCCAGGCGGGCAGCGGTGCGCAGCGCCGACATGGCTTGCGCGGTATTGCCGGCGCGAATCAATGCCAGGCCCTGGGTGTGTTGCAGCAGCGCGGCCTCCGGGTTTTCTTTCAGGCTTTGTTCCAGAAGGTCCTGAGCCTCTTGACTGCGTCCATTGGCCTCCAGCCATTGCACCAGGGTCACCCGTGCCGGGAAGAAGTCCGGGTCACGCTTCAGGGCCGTGCGCAGCATCGGTTCGACTTGCGCGCTGCGCCCGCTGGCCTGGTACAACATGGCCAGGTTGAGGTTGGCCTCGGCCCGTTCGGCCAGGCTCACCTGCACGGCTTCGTACTCGGCAATTGCGGCATTCCAGTGCGCTTGAGCGCTGCCCAAACCATTGGCGACACTCAACAGGTCCCGTGCGGCGGCCATGCGGATCGCCTTGACCGGGTCGTTCAATAACGGCGACAGCAGCGGTATCCGTTCAGCGGGAGGCAAGAAGGCGCTGATGGCGTGAATCGCGCTTTCGCGCACCTGGGGTTGCGGATTGCCCAGGTCTTGGGTCGCCAGTTTCAGGGCCTGTTCGCTCGGGTACAGCACCAGTTCGGCGAGCAACGTCGCACGCTGAATCGCTGGCAGGTCGTTGCGTTGCAACTGTTCATACAGCGCCTGCGCGGCACCGGGGTGGCCGCCGCGAATCAGCCACAGGCTTTCATCGTAACGGGGCGGCTGGGCGGTGGCGCGGGTGTTCCAGAGCTTGAACTGCTCGGTGACTATGTCCGAGGCCTTGCCCTGGTGGCAGGTCAGGCACGCATCCGGTGTACCCAGTTGCTTGGCGCGCACCGGGTTGGGCAGGCTGAAGCTGTGGTCATGGCGAAAGTCGTTGCCCATGTAGAACTTGCCGGGCATGTGGCAATCCACGCACTGGGAACCGGGTTGGCCGGCCACATGCCGATGGTGTTCGGGGGCGTCGTAGTGCTTCGCTTGCAGGCCCTTGCCGTCGACGCCCTCGATCGAGGTCTTGCCCGCGGTGTTGTGGCATTGCAGGCAAACACCGTTGCCGGGCGCCTTGAGCTGCGTGCTGTGAGGGTTGTGACAGTTGCTGCAACGCACGCCCTTGTCGAACATTTTGCTTTGCAGGAACGAGCCGTGTTCGAACACTTCGTCCTTGATCTTGCCGTCCAGCGCGTAAAGCTCGCGGGTCAGGACGCTGGGCAGGTAGTCGTCCATCAAGCGTTTGCCGACGGTGAAACCATCGCCCAAGGGGGCGCGACGGGCGTGGCAACGGGCACAGGTCTCGATCTCGGTGGTGGCGTCCTTGTCGTTGAGGTCCACGGCAAAACCGGCATGGATCAGGTCGGTCTTGTTGGCCGTCCATTGCAAGTGAGTGGAGGCCGGGCCATGGCAAGCCTGGCAGCCGACCCCCAGGCTGTTCCATTGGCTGGCGAAGCGATTGGCCTGGGCGTCGAAATTGCGTTTGTAGCCGGTGGTGTGGCATTCCACGCACATGAAGTTGGCGTTTTGGCTGGGTTTGCTCCAGTGCAACGGGTTTTTGAAGTTCACGCCCTGGCCCGGATAGAGATGAAACCAGCGGTTTTTTTCGGTATCCCAGGCCACGCCCAAGGCCTGTAAACGACCGTCGCCGACGTCGAGCAAATACTGTTGCAGCGGCGCAATACCAAAGGTATAGGCGACTTTGAAGTCGGCATTCTTGCCGTCGGTGCCGGGTGCGTTGACCCAGAAATCACCACCCTTGCGCGAAAATACCGTGGTCTCTTTCTCACCCTTGTAGCGGACGTTGTTGAAATCGCCCAGCACGGTGTCGGCCGTGGCCGTTTGCATCGCCAGTTGATGGTGAGAGCCTTGCCAGTCCTTGACCTGCTCGCTGTGACAGCCCTGGCATTGCTGTTCATCGACCATCGTGGCCGGTGGCGCGGGAGTGGCAGGCGCAGGTGGTGCCTTGACCGGGGCCGCAACCGCCACGCGTGAGGGCACGTAGGCCACGGGGTGTGGCTGGCTGCTATAGAGAAACCAGCCGATGCCCGCCATGGCGAGCAGCAAGAATGTGG
This sequence comes from Pseudomonas purpurea, assembly GCF_039908635.1. NCBI lineage: Bacteria > Pseudomonadati > Pseudomonadota > Gammaproteobacteria > Pseudomonadales > Pseudomonadaceae > Pseudomonas > Pseudomonas purpurea. Next base: position 3,117,578 of record NZ_CP150918.1, on the reverse strand, counting down.
CGGTGACAGGGAACAGGTAGAGGTTGATCAGGGTGGGTTGCGAATCAGGGTTTGGCGTGTCGGCTTTTTTCTTATAGGTGGGCATTGCGACTTCCGTAGTCCAGAGGCGTTGGCCCGTCGAGGCGCGCTTTCAAGCAGTTTGCAGCTTTGTCCCAAGCCGGGTGTCTGTCAAATGGGCGTTGTGAATTTGCTCGCAGCCTGTGTGATTTTTCAGCTTTTTAGTCACAGGGTGCCGGGTTTTGGCTATACCTGTAACTCTCTTTCCCCGTAACGTCGTGGTTCTTTCGACAGGAGTTACAGCATGAAGCTTGCGTTAATGATGAGCACACTGTGCATTGCCTCGATTGGGGTAGTGGGTTGTTCCAGCAAAGTCGTCGAACCCGAACAGTATTCCGGCTTTCTCAAGGACTACAGCCAACTCAAGGAGGCCAAGTCGCCTTCAGGTGCAGAAGTCATGCGCTGGATGGACCCCAAGCTCAATATCAACAAGTTCACCAGTGTCTACATCGAGCCAACTCAGCTTTACCCCCAACCTCAGCCAACGGTGAAGATTCCTCAGAGCACCCTGAGTGGCATCACCGGCTATTACGATCAGGCGCTCAAGCGTGAGCTGGGCAAGTCCTTGCCGCTGGCGAACGGCCCGGGCCCTGGGGTGATTGTGGTCCGCGCCGCGATCACTGCGGTCAGCAGCAAGACCGAAGGCCTGCATGCCTATGAAGTGATCCCGATCGCGTTGGTCGCGGCGGCCGTCAGCACCGCCAGCGGCATCCGTGACCAGGAAACCACCTTGGCCACCGAAGCGGTGTTCCTCGATGGGTCAAACAACGCCGTCGTCGCGCAGGTGGTGCGCAAGGGCACCGGCAAACCCCTGGAGAACGACTCTCAGGTGATGAAATCCACGGACGTGAAAAACGTCATCGATGGCTGGGCCTCGGACCTGCATCAGTCGTACCTGAAGCTCAAGGCCAAGTAATGCGCCGGGGCTGAGGGCCTCTTCGCGGGCAAGCGCCTACCGTCCTTGTAGGCGTGAGGCTTGCCCGCGAAGGCGGTCTTCCAGGTGCAACATCACTCCCCGACAAACCACCGGTAATACGGATTCCCCCCATCCCCGCGCATCACTTCCCGAATATCCCGCCCCCATGCGGCTCGATCCCCGTCGTAGGCATGCAGGCTCGCCCGATAGAACTGCATCAACCGTTGCCGATGAGTCGTCATGCGCTCGATGAACGCGTCATCGGCATTGAGCAGCACGGGCGGCTGATGCAAATCGAGCAGGGTGGGTAGCACCCGAGTGATTTCATTGGCGCGCACCCAGGGCGCGTACTCGATACGCGGCTGATCGTCGGTCACGGGCAGCGCGCTGGCGGCGAAATGCTCCAGCCCTGCGCGGTCGGTCACCCACGTTGCCAGCAGGGCGGCGGCGGAACCGATGCCGACATCCTGCAATGTGCTGCGTACGGTTTCTTGCTGAAAGCGTGCGCTGATGCGCGCCGCGTCCAGCTCAATCGGCTCAAGCGAACCCACCAGCAGCATTTCATGGAACTCGCTGGTCCACAGGGTGACGTAGGGGAACGCGTCGAGGAAGCTGCGCACCAGCGAACGCGACTCATCGATGTTTTGGGTCGGCAGCGGCAGCCATTGGGCGACCAGGCCGTTTTTCTCCAGGCGCGTGGCGGCCAGTTGGTAGAAGTCCCGCGAATACAGGTTCACCACGCCAGCGGCAGAGGGCGGCGGTGGTTCAAGGGTGATCAGGTCATAGCGTTGGGCGCTGCTCAGCAGTTCCTTGCGACCATCGCGCAGGCGCACATCGACACCCGGATCGGCCGCCGCGTTGAAGTTGCCCTTGAACAGCGGCGCGGCCTTGACCACCGAGGGCAGCAGTTCGGCGACCACCCGATGCTCCAGGCCCGGGTAACGCAGCAAGGCACCGGCCGTGATGCCGGTGCCGAAGCCGATCACCAGCGCCGAACGAGGCTCGGCGTTGTGGATGAGCAGCGGCAGCAAGGCTTGAATCCGCATGTAGCGCAGGGACGGCATGGCATCGCCGGTGTTGGAAACGCCCTGAATGTAAAGGCGCTGGAAGGCTTTTTGCCCCTTGCCCTGGGTCACCACGGCCACCGTGCCACCGCGTCCTTCTTCGTAGAACGCCAACGTTGCGTTACGCGCTCCGGGCAGCAGAGCGGCGAATTTGTCTACCGGCGTCAGCAGCGCCACCGCCACGGACAACAGGCCGACAGCGACCACGGCCTGACGCCGGCCCTCGCTTGACACCGTGGCCCCTGCGCACGGCAAAGTAGCCGACCCCGGCGGCGACAATCGCCAGTAACCCGAGGGTTCGCACCAGCCCCAGCCACGGGATCAGCACAAAGCCGCACAGCATCACGCCGATAATCCCGCCCAAGGTGTTGAAGGCCACCACCGCACCGACATCCCGACCGACCCGTTCGCGGCCGACGCTCAAGCGCAGGGCCAACGGAAACGCTGCGCCGAGCAACAGGGTCGGGACAAACACGATGCTCAGCGCTGCCACTGCAAACCGTGTGCTCATGCCCAATAGTTCATTGGCGCCCAATGACAACACCCAGGCTTCGGCCATGCTTTGGGCGACCACCAGCCAACGCCCCAGCAGGGTGATTTCCAGCAGGGCAATCAACCCGGCACCGGCAATCAGCAAGCCGAACACTCCCCAGGGGTCGCGAATACGATCAACCCGTCGGGCCATCACTGCACTGCCGATAAACAATCCGCTCAGGTACGTCGTCAGCACCACGGCGAAAGCGTAAGTGCGGGTGCTCATGAACTGCACGATGGATTGCGACCAGACCACCTCATAACCCAATGCCACACCACCGGCGATTGAATACAGCCACAGTGCCAGACGATCCGGCGCTTTGTCAGCGTGATGTTTGAGGGGCGCATCGAGCGTTGCCGGGCGATGGCGTTGCTGCCACAACGCACCGACGGCAGCCAACAGGTTAAGCATCGCCGCCGCCAGTGCACTGCCGCGTACACCAAGGCTCGCAATCAGCACAAACGCGGCCAGCAGCGTGCCAGCGATGGCACCCGCAGTGTTGGCGGCATAGAGCTGACCGCCAGCCTTGCCCAGTTGCCGTGGATCAGCGGCCAGCGAACGAACCAGCACCGGCAGCGTGCCGCCCATCAGCAGCGCCGGGACACCCACCAAGGCAAACGGCAACACCCAGGCCAGCAAGCCGATGTGTTGCTCCAGCCAGGCAAAGGGACTGGCGGCCAGGCTCAAGGCGAAGGTCGCGCCAACGCCGAGAATCGCCACCAGCACTTCCAGCCCTGCGTACAGCAGAACAGGTTGCTGCACGCGATCCGCCCAACGCCCGAACAGCCAGCCGCCCAAGGCCAACCCGGCGAAAAACGCACTGATCCCGGCAGTGATGGCATACACCTCGACGCCCACCACCAACGACAACTGCTTGACCCACAGCACTTGATACACCAGCGCCGCCGCACCGGAAACAAACAGCAACAGCGCGGGGATCAACAGCGCCGGGGAGGCTACTTGAGGGGCGGGTATGGCCGACGACTTGCTGGCGACACGTGAGGACATAGGTTTGTTGCCTTGTTCCAATTCAAAAAACTGTGACCGTGCCGGCTCCTTCGCGAGCAAGCCCGCTCCCACAGGGGACTGCATTCCAAATGTGGGAGCGGGTTTGTTCGCGATTGAGGCCAATGCGGTCTCAAGTCGATAATAAGGCCGCTCGCCGGTGAGGGCGAGCGGCGGTCAAGCGCTTTTACTGTGCAGGCTGATTCTTCATTTTTTCGGCAATTTTGGCATCCACCGCAGCGCGGATCTGGTCAACGCTGAAACTGGCCGGTTTCTGGCTCGGCGGATACTCGATGAACGTCTCCAGGAAATGCGCAGACTTGGTCACCGCTTGCGCGACCAGATAGACGTTTTTGGTGGTCCAGTCGTAATACTGATCGGAAACCACATCGGCGCGCTCGTATGGGTCCATCCGCAGATTGAGAATTTTCGGCACCCGCAGGCACACGAACGGTTCGCTCCAGACCTTGAAACCACCGGGAGCGCGTTGTTCGCAGAACACCGCTTTCCAGTTGTCGAAACGCATGGACACCAGCACGCCGTCATCGTTGAAGTAGTAGAACTCCTTGCGCTCGCCTTTAGGCTGTTGGCCAGTCAGATAGGGCAGTTGGTTGTAACCGTCCAGGTGCACCTTGAAGTTGGTGCCGCCGGAAGTGGGTGCCCAGCCTTTGAGCAGCTTGTCCTTGACCCCGGTGTCACCGGCAGCGGCCAGCAACGTCGGGAACCAGTCCAGGCCGGAGAACATTTCGTTGGAGACTTCACCCGGCTTGACCTTGCCTGGCCAGCGAATCATCGCCGGTACGCGATATGCGCCTTCCCAGTTGGAGTTCTTCTCGTTACGGAACGGGGTGGTCGCCGCATCCGGCCAGGAGAACTGGTTCGGGCCGTTGTCGGTGGTGTAGACGACGATGGTGTTGTCGGTGATTTTCAAGTCATCGAGGGTTTTCAGCAGTTTGCCGACATCGCCATCGTGTTCAAGCATGCCGTCCGCATACTCGTTGCCGGGCATGCCGCTCTGGCCCTTCATCGAATCGCGCACGTGGGTGAACAGGTGCATGCGGGTGGTGTTCATCCAGACAAAGAACGGTTTGTCCGCCTTGGCCTGTTTCTCGATGAACGCCTGCGCGGCGGCGGTGGTTTCATCGTCGATGGTTTCCATGCGCTTGGTGGTCAGCGCACCGGTGTCTTCGATCTTGCCGTCAGCGAAGCTGTGGATCACCCCACGAGGGGCGTTGGCCTTGACGAACTCAGGGTCATCCTTGGGCCAGTAAGGACGTTCGGGTTCCTCCTCGGCATTGAGGTGATACAGGTTGCCGAAGAACTCATCGAAACCGTGGTTGGTCGGCAGGTATTCGTCCTTGTCGCCCAAGTGGTTCTTGCCGAACTGGCCGGTGGCGTAGCCCTGGGACTTGAGCGCCTGGGCGATGGTGATATCGCGTTTTTGCAGGCCGACCGAGGCGCCGGGTGCACCGACTTTCGACAGGGCCGGTACGCAGTGGCGTCTGGCCGGTGATGAACGAGGAGCGCCCGGCGGTGCAACTGTTCTCCGCGTAATAGTCGGTGAACATCATGCCTTCCTTGGCAATCCGGTCGATGTTCGGGGTCTTGTAGCCGACCACGCCCATGGAATAGGCGCTGATGTTGGTCTGGCCGATGTCGTCGCCGAAGATCACCAGAATGTTGGGTTTTTCGGCAGCCCCGACGGGTGCCGAGATCGCCATGACCGAAGCCGCCACGAGCGCGAGTTTCGGTAGCCACTTGCGTATGCGAGTCATCTGACTTGCTCCTTTTGCTGGCTTGAGTCGCAGTCATGCGACTAACGTTTATTGCAGTCCTGCCTTACGTCTTTTGTTATTGCACCTGCTCTTGCGGGGCGGCATCGAAGGGGTAGACCCGGCGCCATTCGGACGCCATATCGACGATAGTCCAGCCTCGTTTTTTTGCCTCATCCAGCGCCTTGTCCAGGCGCCCGACCTGGGACTGCCGGTCATAGGCCCATTCGCGCCTGGCGTCGGTGTGATGCACCAGCCCCATGAACCGCTTGCCGGGGCCTGCGGCCGTCCACTGGAGCATTTGCAGGTCACCGTCGGAGTTGCCAAACGCCAGGATCGGGCGCCGGCCAATGATTGCGTCGATGCTTTCCGGTTTGCCTGGGCCGTCGTCGTTGTGCGCCAGTTTCGCGGTGCGCAGGACCGAGGGCTGACCGTCCTTGATCTGGAACTCGGTGACGAAACTGGAACCGATCACCTGTTCAGGGGGAACGCCGTAGACCACCTCGGCGAAGGCGCGCATGAACGCGGTGTCGCCACCGGACACGATGTAGGTCTTGAAGTCCTGGCTGCGCAGGTAATCGAGCATTTCCAGCATGGGCTGGTAGATCATCTCGGTGTACGGCTTGCCGGTTTTCGGATGGCGGGCCTGGCTGAGCCAGGTCTTGGCGTTGTCGATGAAGGTGTCGGTGGTGACCCCGGTGTGGGTGGCGCCGATGATTTTCAGCAGGCCCTCCATGCCGCTGTCGGCCAGGGCCTTGTGATCGTTTTCAAGCACGGCCTTGAACGGCTGCTGGTTTTTCCATTCCGGGTGCTGTGGCGCCAGACGCTTGATTTCATCGAAGGCGAACAGCACCTGGAAGTACGCCGGTTGCTCGGTCCACAAGGTGCCGTCGTTGTCGAACACGGCGATGCGCTCGGCCGGTTTGACGTAGTCGCGGGTGCCTTGGGTGGTCACGGCGTGAACAAACTCGATGATGTTTTTCTTGGCCGGGCCCTCGCTCCATGACGGCAAGGGGTCGGTTGCCTGGGCAAAGGCCAGGGGCACCTGGAGCAAGAGGCCGAGTAACAGCAGCAGGCTGTGGCGCTGGCGCAGTGGTTTCAGGTTCGTCATGGGAAGTCCTTCTCGTGACCGGGGTTGAGGGGGGCAAGTGCTGAAGGTGAGGGGTGGGGCTGTTGGCTGGTGGCCTGACGTTGCAACGTAGCCAAGGAACCCTTGAGTTGTTGCAGCGCCTGATGCTCGGCGGGTGTCGGGCCATAGCAACCGCGCAACACGTCTTGCAGGCCAGGGCCCAGCCGCAGGCCAAGGCCGCGACGGCGGACCCACAGGTACAACGCGCTCAGTGACGCGGGCGTCTTTGCGAGCTGGGCCGGGATCTGTCGCCACGCGTAATCGGCAGATGCCTGCCATGCGGCTTTGCGCGCTGATCGCCGCAGGCGCCAGGCGTTGCGCCCACGCTGCCACCAGGGGCGAATGAAATAGCCAAGGGCGACGATCAACGCCAGCAGCGCCGCCAGCCACACGCCTTGCACCGACAGTTGGAAGCGGCTGTGTTGGCCCAGCGTTTTCAGGTCCTGAGCGATGGAAAACACCGGTTGATAGGTGCTGTTGGCGGCGGCGTCGAAGGTCACTGCCGGTAGCTCGGCGATCTGTGCCTGACGGCGGCTTGTATCCCACCATTTCACCTGGATGGCCGGCAGTGCGTGGCGGCCCGGCGTGTCGATCCGGTAGCTGGCGCTGTCGATGCGTTGGCCGCCATTGAGGTTGCCGCGACCGTCGTCCAGGTTGCTCACATGCGGGTTTTTTGGATAACGACTCAGGCCGTCGATGTCCACCAACGACGGTGCGGGCAGCGCCATGGCCATGGCGCCATCGGCCTGGAGGGTCAGTTCCCGCGTGAGGCTGTCACCGACCTTGGGGGGCGTCGATGAATAGACAATCTTCTGCGTCAAACGCAGCCCTTGCGCCACCAGCACCGGCTCGCCAGGGCTGAAGCCCGGTGGTTGTTGGACGCTGAAGTGCAGCGGCTGGCTCTGGGCGCTGAGTTCGCGAGTGGCCTGGCCGGGTGTGGCCCGCACCGTCAGCGCCGGGATATCGAAGGCCTGCGCCAGGTTCGGGGTCAGCAGGTAGCTGTAACGCATGCCATAGAAGCTTTTGCCGTCCAGGGTCCGGGTGGTGTGTTGGGCTTCACCGTTGGGCGGCAGGACTAACACGCCGGGTAGCTTCAGTTCGGGCAGGCTCGGCGCCTGGGTAAACCAGGTGTCGGTGAGGACGTCGAGTTGCAGGTGCACCGTGGCGCCGACCACGATGGCGTCGCTGGGCACAAGCAGGGCAACGACGTGCAATTGCGGTTCGTCGGCCCACGCATGGGCGCAGAACAGCGTGCACAGCAGCCAGTAACGGTTCATGGCGTGGCCTGCGTCTGGCTGGCGCGTTGGTCTTGCAGGCTGAACTTCTGCCGCAGGAACTTCGCCGGTGAGGTGCTGAGGTTTTGTAACCAGAGTTCATCAGAGGCTGCTTGTTGGGTTTGCAGCGCTTTGCTCTGGCCTTTACCGGGGGCCTTGTCGAGTTTGATCTCGTCCGGTTTGACCTCGGGGGTATTCTGCTCGGCGCTTTCGGTGTCTTTTTTCAGGGCGATGGCCAATGCCAGGTTGGCCGTGGCCTCGGGAAATTGCGGCCGCAGTTTCAGGGCTTGGGTGAACGCGGCGATGGCCTCGTCGAACTTGAAGCGCCGCACGTCGATATTGCCCAGGTAGAAGTACGCTTCGGGCGTGTCCAGCCGGGCGAAACTGGCCAGTGCCAGGTCGTAGTCGGCGGCGTTGTAGGCGGCGATGCCTTTCCAGTACGGATCGTGGAACCGTGCTGCCGCCGCCGGGTAATGCTGATGTTCGAAGGCCCAGCGTCCTTGTTGATCGGCGGTGAAGAAGGCATCGCTCAACACCCCGGCCTCGGCGGGCGCCGGTGGCAGGGCAAGCCCCAGCACCAGCGCCGCCATCCAGTTCAGGCTCCAGCCTTTGCGCACACTGAAAAACCCCAGCAACAGCAGCGGCCAGCACAACCAGTAACCGGCATCTTTCCAGTGCAACTCGCGTTGCTCGTCGCTGGCGCTCTGAAAATGCGCCTGTGCGTGCAGCTCGATCCAGTCCAGGTCGTCGTCATTGAGGGTCAGGCTGCCCAGCGGCGCATCGGTCGCCGAGGCCAGTTGTTTGAGCGCTGCCTGATCGAAACTGCCCAGTTGCGGTCGGCCATTGCTGTCGGTGCGTGGTTGGCCGCTGGCGTCTCGAATGATCCCGCCGTCCTGGCTGCCCACCGCCAGAATCAGCACTTGCAGCAGGCTGTCCTGCAGTGGTTTGTCCAGCCCGGAGAGCTGTGAAGTGTCGGCGCCATCGGTGATCAGCAGCAGGGTGCCCGGCGCTTTTTCGGCGGCCAGTAGCTGCTTGGCCTGATCGATCACGGCACCGACGTTTTTTCCGGGTTTAGTGATGAGGTCGGTGCTCAAGGCCTGGATAAACGTGTCGAGCAACGCCGGATCGTCGGTCGCGGGCAGCACCAGGTGCGCGCTGCCCGCGTAGGCAATCAACCCGGTTCGCGCACCTTGGCGCCGTTGCACCAGGTCGTGCAGTTTATGCTTGGCGGCTTCCAGGCGAGTGGGCTGCACGTCGTTGGCGTCCATCGACGGCGACAGGTCGAGGGCGATGATCAGCGGCGCACGGTTTTCCAGGAAGTCAGGGCGGTCCTGCTCCCAGGTCGGCCCAGCGGCGGCAATGGCGCCCATGACCAGCAAGGCGCTGAGCAGGTGCACCGGCCTCACCCGGTGCGAGTCCTGTGGGGTGATCAACAAATGCGGCAGCAAGTGCGGTGCAATATTGTCGCGCAAGCGACGTTGCAAGTCATGGCTGCGCCGCCACAGCAATGGCAATGCTGCGCCAAACACGATCAACAGCAGCCAGAGCGGGCGCAGGAAATGGAACTCGCTGAAGTTGATTTCCATTCAAGCCTCCTGCCGTTGGCGGGCCAGGGTGAAGCGAGGACGGAGCAGGGCGATCAGGTGATACAGCGCCAGAATGGCCAACGCTGCCCCCAGTGGCAGCCAGAACACATCGCGCTTGGGCTGGTGGCTGAGGGTTTTCACTTGGTGAGGGGTGATTTGGTCCAGTGTCGCGTAGACCTGAGCGAGGGCATTGCGGTCTTCGGCGCGGAAGAATCGTCCGCCCGTTGCCTGGGCTATTTGCTGCAAACCTTGCAGGTTCACCTTGGCTTCGCCTTCGGCGGTTGGGTCACCAATGCCGATGGTGTGAATCACCACGCCTTTGGCGGCTGCCATGGCGGCGGCGTGATCGGGAGTGATTGCGCTGCTGGTGTCGTTGCCGTCAGTGAGCAGGATCAGCACTTTTTCCTGTTCATGGGCCTGATCCAATAGTTTCAGGCTTAAGCCGATGGCATCGCCGATGGCCGTGTTCGGCCCGGCCATGCCGATGCCGGTGTCATCGAGCAGCAACGACAGGCTGGCGTGGTCCAGGGTCAGCGGTGCCTGAGGGTAGGCGCCGCTGCCGAAGACAATCAGCCCGAGGCGGTCATCCTTGCGCCGTTCGATAAAGCCATGAACCACGGCTTTGACCGCAGCCAGACGATTGATTTTTTGCCCGTTGGCGTCGCTGAAATCCGTGGTTTCCATGGACTGGGAGAGGTCGATGGCCAGCATCAGGTCGCGTACCGGTTGTTGGCGTTCGATGGGCTTTTCGACCCACACCGGGCGGGCAACTGCCAACGCCAACAGCACCCAGACCAGCAGGTTGAGCAGCAACTGCCAACGGTTGTTACGGGTTCCGGCCTGGCTCGGCGCCTGACCGATGGCGCGGCTCATGGCCATGAAAAACGGCACCCGCACTGCGCTGCGCGCTTCACGGTACGCAGGCAAATAGCGATAGCCGAACCCCACCACCGGCAGCAGTAGCAACAACCAGGGGTAGTCAAGCTGCCACATGGTGATGCTCCACCCAGCGTTTGCAGGTGCTGAACAACTGTTCACGCTGTTGCGCCGGTAAGGCCAGCAAGGTGGCGTCGGGGGCATAGGCCAGTTGCGCCAGTTGTTGGCTGAAGTCGGCGGGCAGGGCGGTTGGGCTGTGTTGTTCCAAAAACGCCTGCCAGTGCGTACCGCCTAGCGCAGCAACCTGTGGGAGCGGGTCGGGCGGCGTTCCGTCTGCTCGCAATAGCGGACTGTCAGTGACTTTCAGTTTTGGATGTTGGACCGCTTTCGCGAGCAAGCTCGCTCCCACAGTATTTGTGGTCCAGGAATGGGTTCCTGGGGATGGCATGGAGAGGCCCACGCGTTTGAGTAGCTCTGGCAGTTCGCGTAGGGAGCTGAGTTCATTGCGACTGTGCAATTGCGCCAGCCGCGCCAGCGCTTCACGCCGGTAACGGTTGCGTTGCCATTGCCAGTAGTGCCAGCCACTCCAGGCCAACAGGCCGACGATCAGCAGCCCGAGCAACACCCACCAGCCCCAGGTCTGCGGCATATAGCTGACAGGCGCGGGCAAGCCCAACGTCTGAAGTTGATCGATACTCGGGATGGGGCTACTCATCGGCGCCCGCCACCGAGTTTGCCCAGTTCGGCGCGCAGTTGGTCTGCGGCGTCGGTGGCAGTGCTGAACATCATCAGCGGCACCTGGCTGCGGCGCAGCAGGGTGGCGACGTCCTTGAGCCGACCGCTGAGAAAATCCCCCAGCGGTTGATGCACCTGGCGCTGTTCCACCGCCAGTTCCACTTGCAACTGACCTTGCGTCACCAGCAGGCGACCGTTGCTGGGCAGCTTCAACGCCAGCGGGTCGTAGACCTGCATCGCAATCACGTCGTTGTGCGCGGCCAGTTGGCGCATCCGCTGCAAGGTTTGCGGGCCGGCACCGGCGAAGTCACTGACGATGCAGATCAGATGATCGTGCCCGGCCACGGCCAGGCAATGTTGCAGGACTTTGTCGAGCTGGTCCTCGCCTTCGCGGTCTGGGTTGGCGGCGTCGAGTGCCTGGTTTTGCACGGCGATGCGGCTGCACAGCGCCTCGACGCGTTTGCGACTGCGCAACGGGGCGACGCTGTCGATGCGTTGGTCGTTGAACACCAGCCCACCGACTCGGTCACCGGCGTTGAACACCATCCATGCCGCCAGCGCGCCTAACTCGGCGGCCAGGGCCGATTTGAAACTGCGGCTGGAGCCGAAGAACATCGACATGCGCTGGTCGACAAGAATCAGCGCCGGCCGGTCGCGTTCTTCGGTGAACGTGCGGACCACCGGTTTGCCAGTGCGCAGCGAAGCACGCCAATCGAGGTGACGCAGGTCATCGCCGGGTTGGTAGCGGCGTAGTTCATCGAAGTTCAACCCGCGCCCCCGCAAGCGCGAAGCATGGTTGCCCGCGAGGATGCTGCCCTGCGGCTGACGGGCGAGAAAGCTCAGGTCTCGGGCACGAAACTCCAGCGCCATCAATTGCGCGAGCGACACGTACACAAAACCGTCCACGTCCTCGGTTTTCATCGCCGCAGACCTCAGGCCGGAACCGCGACAGCGTCGAGCAGACGGTCCAGCACCTGGTCGGCGCTGACACCGTCGGCCACCGCGTCATAGCTCAGTTGCAGGCGATGGCGCAGCACGGGATGGACCACGGCGCGCACGTTGTCCGGCGAGACAAAGTCCTGCCCTTGCAGCCAGGCATCGGCCCGCGCGCAGCGGTCCAGCCCGATACCGCCCCGTGGGCTGGCGCCCAGGGCGATCCAGCGGCCGAGGTCGGCGTCGTAATCGGCGGGATGGCGCGTGGCGTTGATCAGGTCGATCAGGTAGCGGTCGATGGCCGGTGACACATGAATGGCGCTGACCTCGCGGCGGGCGGCGAAGATGACCTCTTGCTCCAGGGCAAAGCCTTGGGTGGCTGTCGTTTTCGCCCCTTGCGCCTGTTCTTCTTCACGCAACAGGCGCAGCACCTGGCTTTCGTTGTCGGCGCTGGGGTAGTCGAGCAGCACTTTCATCAGGAAACGGTCCATCTGCGCTTCCGGCAGCGGGTAGGTGCCTTCCTGTTCGATGGGGTTCTGGGTCGCGACCACAATAAACAGCTCAGGCAGCGCGTGGCTGTTGCCAGCCACGGTGATTTGCCGTTCTTCCATGGCTTCCAGCAAAGCTGCCTGGACCTTGGCCGGTGCGCGGTTGATTTCATCGGCCAGGATCAGGTTGCCGAACAAGGGGCCGGGTTGGAAACGGATCTGGTTGTGCCCGTCGACCTGGTGCAGCACCTCGGCCCCCGTGATGTCCGAGGGCAGCAGGTCGGGGGTGAACTGGATCCGGCTCATCTTCGCGTCCAGGTGTTTGGCCAGCGCCTTGACGGTGCGGGTCTTGGCAAGCCCCGGCAAGCTTTCCAGCAGCAGGTGCCCGTTGGCCAGCAGGCCGAGGAGGATCTGGCGGATCACCTGATCCTGGCCGAGCACCGCTTCGGCGATGCTCGCTTGCAGGGCGTTGAGGTCATTGAGCGCCGTCATGGCTGTCTCCTGTGTGAACGATTCACCATGGCGCAGTGACCACGATGTATTGCACGGAACTGCCGACGTACTGCGGCTGATACCAGGTCGGGCCGCAATGCTGGTAGGCAACGCCGTTGGCAATCACCGACACGCAATCCACCGGTACGGTGGCCACCCGCGTACCGATGGCCAGCACGGCGGCGGTGGTCGCTCCGACCACGGCAGCTGCGGCCCACGGGTGATACCAGTCGTCCGGATGGGGCGGCGGCGGAGGTGGTGGAGGCAACGGTCTGGGCGGGCCGGGATAAGGATGCGGTCCGGGATACGGGCCGGGTCCCGGATACGGGTGAGGTGGCGGCGGTGGCGGTAAAGGGCGTACCGGCTGGACCGGATGCACCACTACGGTGTGGGGCACGACATAGGTGCGGGCGCCACCGCCGCCCCGGACATACCAGGCGTTGGCGGTCAACGGAGCCAGCAGGCTCAGGCATAGGGCGGCAGACAAGCAACGGCGCATCGGTTTCATGGCTGTGTCCCCGTGGTGGACTCACTCGGCGCGGCCGGCTCCTGAGGGGCCAGTTGTTGCAGCGGCACGGCGCGGGCGCCGGCCGGTGGCACGAACTCGAAGGCCCTGGTGGTAAGCGGGGCGTTCAGTTGCCAATGAAAGTCGACGCTGTGCCGTGGGCGTTCGGTCTCGCCGCGACGGCTGATGACCACGCGACACGGCAGCGGTTGCGGACCGGCGCGCAACCACAGTTGCCAGTCGATGTCGGGTTGGCGATAGGCGTAGTGGTTGCAGGTCTGATCGCCCAGGGTCTCGCTGCCGATCAACAGGGCCGAGGTGATACCGACTTGACTGGCCGTGGCCTTGTCCCAGCGAAACAGGTCCGCCAGCGGCAACTCGATGCCGTAGCGCTGGTTCAACTGATCGATCAGCCTATCGATGTTCGCCGGTGCCGGGGCGCGGGTGAAAAAGTGGCTGCGGCTGTCGTACAGCGTGAAGTGCTGGCCGTTGTAGAACAGGCTGCGGCTGTAACCCTGTGCGTCAACCGTGACCCGCAGTTTGTCCGGCGGCTGGGCCAGCAATTCGATCTGGTGCCGAAACTCCACGGTCTGGCCGTTGTTGAGGACCTGGTCGGTCTGGCTGGCGGCACTGATGGAAAAGTGCTTGAGCCCGCGCAGGTAACTGCCCATCTGCTCCAGGGCGCTGATGGCCCTGGGGTCGACTTCCGCGTCTTCTTCGGCATGCAGCGCCGTAGTGCTGAACGCCAACAGCCCGAGCAGGGCGGCGAAACTTCGGGAAACGCGACGCGTAGGGATCATGACGAGGCCCTGTTCAGAAAAGGCATTGTTTGGAACTCCCGTTACCAGAGGTATTGCAGGCGCAAGGTCCAGGTGTTCACGTCCGGCGAGCCGGTACGTTCGGAGACGGTGTCCGTATAGGCGACCAGACCGCCGAACTGCGGCGACAGCATGAAACCCATGCTGGCGCCGAGCAGGCCGTTTTCCTGTTTGTTGTCTTGCCAGTCGCCATTGATCCTGGTTTCGCCGCCCCGGCTGTACGTGGCATCCAGTGAGGCCCAGAGCGCGCGGTTGAGGGTGTAGCTGTAGTGGCCTTCAATGGCGTACAGCGGTTTTTGCTCAAGCTTGCCGTCGCCGTGGTAATCGTCGTTGTCACCAAACAGCGACACCCAGGTGTTGAGCTCCAGCCAGGTCGGGCCGAACGGCGTGCCGAAACCGATTTCCGGTTTCACCGCCCAGCGGTTGGAGCCGATGTTGATGATGCGGTTCTTGTCATAGTCGCCGGTGGGCGCGGTGATCCAGAGGGCGCCGGTCAGGAAGGTTTCCGGGGTCCAGTTGGCGAACTCTTCCTTGCTCAGTGCCGGGCCGCCGAAAATGTTGTGCACCAGCACCACTTGGGTGTCGGCCATCCCGCCATTGTGTTTGGTGCCGGTGAAGAACCGCGCGTTGTCGAACGAGGCCGAGATGTCGGCGTAGGGTTGCAGGATCTGAATCGCACTGTTGCGCCCATCGACTGCAAATGAGCGGGCATAACGGAAGATGTACAGGTCGGCGCTCAACGACAGCCCGTCAAGCGGCAATGAGGTGTCAATCGGGGTGTTGGTGTCGATCCGGTTGTAATAACCGAAGACCATGTTCAGGTCGGTCGGCAGGTTCTGCCAGTCGCGGGCGTTGTCGGCGAAGCCAAGCGTCGGGGTCAACGCCAGGGTAGCGGCGGTGACCCTGCCCAGTCTGGAAAATGAACCCATGCGGTAGCTCCTTGTGATGATGCTTCGCCCGCGCGTGGCTTAATTGACGGGGGTGAGTGGCGGCAAGGCCCATTGGCCGTTTCCGACTTCGGGTTTGGGCAGGTAAATGCGCAGCACCGCGTAGAACGGCCCTGGTGGTGCGGGCAGCCAGTTGCTTTTCTTGTCCTTGACCGGTTCTGAGTGCTGCACGTACAGGGTCAGCCCGCCATCGGCGTCACGCTTGAGCGTCGGCAACATGTGGGAGTTGATCAGGTAGCGTTTCATGTGGTTGGCCACCAACAGCTTGGATTTGCCGTCGTACATGGTCAGTGACCAGAAGGCGTCAGCCGGGGGCAGGGCGTCCTTGGCAAAATGCAGGGTGTAGCTGTGCCTGGCGCCGTTGACCGGTTTGCCGGTGCTGTCGACGAAGTAGCCCATGTAGGCGGCTTCATCGGTGGAGTTGCCGAAAATCCCCATGTTGGCGCCGGCATAGCGGTACAGGTAATTGTTCTTGAGGTGATCGCGAGTGCCGAACAAGTCGCCACTGGGCACTTGATGGGTGTCGACCTTGTCCTTCTTGAATGTGGCGAATTCGGCCTTGCCGTCGGCGATGCCGTCTTCCAGTGCCTTGCGCTGCTCGGTGCTGAGGGCTTTGAGGTCAAAGGGCTGACCGGCGACGATACCGATTTTCGCAAAACGAGCGAGCAGGTCCTTTTCGACATCCTGTGCCGGCGCGAAGCCGAGCATGAAGTTCAGGTAGCGGAACAGCTCCGGGCTGTCGCTCATGTTCGCCGTGGGTTTGGGCCATTCGATTTTAGGTGCGGCGGCAGGCGCCGGTTGCCCCAGATAGCGGCTCAAGGTCTGGACCTTGTAGCCGTTCTGGATTTTCTTGACCTTGCCCAGGTCCTTTTCATCGAACAGCTGAGTGCGATACAGCGCATAGGCGATGTTGGTTTCGCTGCGCACCAGGCGGTCGATGTTCAGCGGTTGCTGGCCATTCCAGTCCGGGCCGGCAATCATGAAATGGCCGCCCTTGTTGCCGGTGCTGCGGGTACCCAGGTAGGCGAAGTTCTGTGTGTAGAGGTCGATCAACTGGACCGAGTAGTAGCGTCCCTCGGCGATGGACGGCAGGGTAAGTACCATCGGTTCGCTGCGCAGGTCCATCCAGACGAACGAGTAGGGTGTGTCCGAGTTGGGGGTGACAAACGCGGTGTCCTTGGGGGTGAACACCCGGGCGGTGTTGCCGATCTGGTTGAACGGTGCCTTGAAGTTCGATCCAGGCTTGTCGACGGCCTGGGTGTAGAGCGTCTTGTACATCTCCACCACCGGGAAGCCGTAGAGGTAAGCCTCTTTGGCGATGCCCCGGGCTTCTTCGGGGCTGGCGCTGAAGTCTGCCCAAGCACTGGCGCTCAGCAGCAGAGAGAGGCCGGCAAGCAGCAGGCGGGTCGGTTTTTCTATGAGCATTGCAGTGTCCTTTGTGTGAGCGCGATTACTTCACTGGCGTGATGTCGTCGAGCTTCCAGCTTTTGTCGAAATAGGCTTCGGTCGGCGCGTAGAGCCGGAAATAGCTGAACCAGTGTTTGCCCGGTACGGTTTGCACCCAGTTGCTCTCGAAGCCTTCAGGCGCTGTTGGGCCGAAGTACAGGTCCACCGAACCATCGGCGTTCTTCTTCAACTCTTGGCGGGACGACAGGTCAGCCTTGCGTTGCGGGTTGTCGATCAGGCAACGGCTGTCGATGTCGTAGACGGTCATCGACCAGAATTGCTTGGCTGGCGGATTGGCGCCGACGTGCAGGCGATAACGGTTGGCGCCGTCGAGCCACTTGCCGCTGTTGTCGGTGTAGGCCCCGAGGTAAGTCTGGCCCAGGCCCGGGGTCTTGGAGACCATGCCTTTGGTGTTGGTGACGGCTTCATAGAACCAGGCACTGCGCTCCCACAACTGGTCGTAATAGGCCACGCGCTGGGACGGTTCGGTAATGTTCAGTACGGTGTCCCATTGGCGGTCCGGCCAGTATTGGGCGCCGGGAAAACGCTTGGCGAAGGTGTTGGCCTTGGCGATCAGCTCCCCCATTTGTGCGCCTTGCTCCAGGGCCTTGCGTTGGTTGTCGTTGGGGTTGAACGGTTTGTCTTTCTCGATACCCAGGCTGGCGAGCATGGCCATGTAGAAGCGGTCGCGTTCGTTGACCGGTTCTTTCTGGATGATCTGGTGCAAACGCTCCCAATACGCCATGCCCCGTGGCTGCGTGCCGGACCAGGCCTTGCCGCCGGGCGAGAGCAGCCGGGTTTTGTCCGGTGTGGCGCGTTTGGCGTACGGGTACATTTTGAAGGCTTCGACCAAAGCCTTGCCCTTGGCCGGGTCCGGGTCGAGCACCCGGAAACCCACCAGCACGTTCATGGTTTGCGAGCGAGCCAGGTAATACTTGCCCACATCGGCCGGTGGCTCCTGACCGGGCGGGAGTACCAGGTATTTGCCGCCCTTGCCTTTGTCCGGGCCGGTCTGGCCCATGTCGATGATTGCCCGTTGCCAGAAATCCCCGACGCCGCCAGCGGTAGGGCCAGGCGGCAATTCGATCACCAGCGGGCCGGTTTCATTGAGGTCGACGAAACCCAGGATGTAAGGCGTCGTGGCGTTGGCCGTGATCACGCCGAGCTTGTCTTCGTAGCTGTTGAGCACCATCAGGTCGCCACTGTGGGCGCCGAGCTTGTCGCGAAACGCTTCCTGCCATTGGGCGTAGGACACCAGGGGCAATGCCCAGAGATAAGATTGCGTGGCCTGCTGGAAATCGAGTTCGGCGTAGAGTCCGGCGATGGATTCGTGAGCAGGCAGCTCACCCTCCATCGTCACCTGCCCGATGCGTGTGTCCAGTGGCTGGGCCTGAACGCCGACGCCGCAGCTGGCAAACACGGCCATGACGCTAAAACCCGCTATACGAATCAAAGCCTGCATGACAATTCCTTATTTTCCGAAGGTGACGTTGATCCCCGCGAACAGGGTGAACTGCGGCAGGCCATCGCCTTTGCGTTCCACTGTCCACTGCGGCTCCAGGTAGGCGTTGAGGATGTTGCTGCCGGACTTCCAGGCCTTGCCCGCGCCAAAACCGATGGGGATGTAATGGGTGTTGTTTTTCAGGTCGAACGTCCAGGTGCCGGTCGAGCGCAGATACCAGCCCTTGGGCAGGTTATGAATGATGAATGGCTGGAGCGTGGCGCTTTCGACGTGTGGCCGGTCACGGTCGCCGGCAAACGAACTCTGGTACTGCACCAGTGCGCCGAGCAGGCCGCGCGGCGAAGCGTCGATGGCGATGGCTGCCAGCCCGGCCTGCCATTTGCCGGTGCCCAGTTCGTCATGCTCGGCGGTAGGGGCGGTGATCTGTGGCCCGATGCCCAACTGCACGCCTTCGGTCTTGAGCAGGAAAATATCGAACAGATTGAGATCGCCGACACCGGTGCTGTAACCCCCGTGCGGATCGGGGCGGGTGCTGATCGGCAAGGTTGCGCGCAACAGTTGCGGGACACCGATGAAGTCACCGGGCGCCATCGGCAGTGCGCCGCGCAGCAACGCGTCATTGGTGTGAACGTTGGTGTCGTAGAGCTTGGGGGTGTAGTAATCCTGCAGGTTCAAACCGGGTGCGAGGTTCAGTGGGTTGTTGCTTTTGTTGGCGGTATCGGCGTTGTCGGCCAGAGCACAAAACGCGGGTGCTGCCGTGGCGGCCATCAACAGCACTGCAGCATAAAAGCTCTTGGACATGAATCCCCCGGTTCCATGGTGGCTGGCAAGCGCCCGGCACTTGAAGGCGGGTTGCGCTGTTATTCCGTACTGACAAGCCTGTAGGACACGTCAGATGAAATTAGCAGCTAACGTGGGGTTAGCCAGTCGAAGGGGTCAATTCCCTGGTTTTGTGCGCACGCACTCCTTGTTATGTGGACCGCGTCGAACTTTACGCAATCACCAGGGCCCATCAGGCGGTTGTCGAGCGGTGAAAGCGCGGTGTTAAGCTGTGCCATCGCTAAACCCAAGGATGTGTCGATGCCGGTTCTGGAACTCACCACGCTGATCAAGGGGCGTACGCCCCGGCAAGTCCTCGACTTCTGCCTTGAAGGCAGCAACTTTCCGAAAATCTTCCCGGAGCGTGTGACGCCTCTGGGGGAATTTGACCTGAACAATCTGCGGATCAGTGCCGGGCGCGAGTTTCGGTTTCGGCATTGGATGTTTGGTGTTGTACCCGCTAACTGGACCGTGACGATCCGTGAAGTCAGCGATCAGCATTTCATCGACGAAATGCTCAAGGGCCCGCTCAGCGCGTTTCGCCACGAACACCGGGTTGCGGCTGCCGAGGGCGGCACGTTGTACACCGACCGGGTGACTTACGCGGCCATTGGCGGTGCACTTGTGGAGTGGTTGATGGTCAATGCCTACATGCGGCGGATTTTCGAGGCCCGGCATCGCAATATGCTGCAGTTGCTGGGGTGAAAACGCTGGTTTGCCGGGCTGCACAGGCGTGCATCAGCCAGCGTGAAATCGTTGGTTTGAGAGGTCGGCGTTGATGACATTTTGTGTTTTTGCCATAGGTCATCAGCGCATTTCATGGTTAACTTCCGCCTCTCGAAAACTCTCCACAAAAACGTTCAGAAGGACTCCGTTCATGGCTCAAGTCACTCTTAAAGGCAACCCGGTTCAAGTCAACGGCCAACTGCCGCAAGCCGGTTCCAAGGCACCGGCTTTTTCCCTGGTGGCAGGCAACCTGTCCGACGTGACCCTGGCGAGCTTCGCCGGCAAGCGCAAGGTACTGAACATTTTCCCAAGCGTCGACACCCCGACCTGCGCCACCTCGGTTCGCAAGTTCAACGCCCAGGCCAACGACGTGGCCAACACCGTGGTGCTGTGCATCTCGGCTGACCTGCCGTTCGCTCAGGCGCGTTTCTGCGGTGCAGAAGGTCTGGAAAACGTTCAGAACCTGTCGACCCTGCGTGGCGCCGAGTTCATCGAAAACTACGGCGTGGCCATCGCCGACGGTCCACTCAAAGGCCTGACCGCTCGCGCTGTTGTTGTCCTGGACGAAAACGACACCGTGCTGCACAGCGAACTGGTCAAGGAAATCGCGGAAGAGCCAAACTACGACGCTGCACTCGCTGTTCTGAAATAAGCGCTTTTACAATTGTTAACGGCCTAGGGGGCGTTTTCAGTTGATTTCCCCGCCGCGTTGTCGCCTTAAAGCGGGCCGGGCAAGGCGCAAGCCGCTGGGAATGTTGTTCCCTTTCCAAGGCTTGCAACGCAGCCTGGCCCGCTTTAAGGCACAACCCGAAGGGCCGGGGCTGCTGTTATGCAGGGCTGCGTTGCTCGAAGCTTATTTGGAATGACCAAACCGCGCTTCTCGCGCCTTGCCCTGCATAACAGCAGCCCCGGCGCGGCGCGGAAATCAATTGAGAACGCCCCCCTTTGTCCAGGCCGTTTTCATTTGTGCTTCAGTGTTTTAGCAAATGTTCGATGAAAGGTAAGCCCAAGGTAAATTGCCGGTAAAGGCGCTTTGCTTAACGCCCGTCAGTGCTTATCTTTCAACCTCCCGTAAAAGATGCCCACGCGCCCAATGGTTGATCATTCCATGCAATCCTCTGCTTCCCGCAATTCCCGTCGCTGGCTGTTCGGCCTGCTTGTCCTGTTGCTCATCGCTGGCCTGTGCTGGAAGTTCTGGCCAAGTGGCGTCGACCATAAAGACGCAGCCGGGCAAAAAGTCGCCGCCGGGCATACCGGCAAGGCCGGAGGCATGCGTCCGGGGTTCGGCGGGGCGGGAGGGGCGGTTCCGGTGCGGGTCGCGGCCGCTGTCACGGGCGACTTTGCGTTGTACTACAAGGCGCTGGGTACGGTGACGGCGTTAAATACCATCAATGTGCGCAGCCGTGTCGGCGGCGAACTGGTAAAAATCGCCTTTGAAGAAGGGCAGATGGTCAAGGCGGGCGACCTGCTCGCCGAAATCGATCCGCGTCCTTACCAGAATGCCTTGCTGCAAGCCGAAGGCACGTTGCTACAAAACCAGGCGCAACTGAAGAACGCCCAGGTTGATCTGGAACGCTATCGCGGCCTGTTTGCCGAAGACAGTATCGCCAAGCAAACCCTGGACACCGCCGCTGCGCTGGTAGATCAGTACCAGGGCACGGTCAAGACCAATCAGGCGGCGGTCAACGACGCCAAGCTCAATCTGGAATTCACCAGGATTCGTGCACCCATTGCCGGCCGCGTTGGTCTTCGTCAACTGGACGTCGGCAACCTGGTGGCGGCCAACGACACCACGGCGCTGGCGATCATTACCCAGACCCAGCCGATCAGTGTGGCGTTCACCTTGCCGGAGAACAGCCTGGAAACCGTGCTGGCCCGTTACCGCAGTGGTGCCAAGCTGCCGGTGGAAGCCTGGGACCGTGCTGACGTGAAATTGCAGGCCACGGGCGTATTGCAAAGCCTGGACAACCAGATCGACATCACTACCGGCACCCTGAAATTCAAGGCCCGCTACGATAACCGCGACCAGTCGCTGTTTCCCAATCAGTTCGTCAATGTGCGTCTGCTGGCCGACACCCTCAAAGGTGTGGTGCTGGCCCCGTCGGCAGCGATTCAGTTCGGCACCAACGGCACCTTCGTGTATGCCCTGGACGGCGACAAGAAAGTCACGCTGCGCCAACTGAAAGTCGGCGCCAGCGATGGCGAGCATACGGTGATCGAGCAAGGCCTGGCCGCCGGTGATCGTGTGGTGCTGGAAGGGACGGATCGTCTGAAAGAGGGCAGTGAGGTGGAAGTGGTCAACGACAGCGACGCTGTCCCGACGACCCCGACCGGGCACTTGCAAGGCCAACCGGCGAGCGCCGCGGCTGAACCGTCCGCCACGGACAAGGCGAAAAAGGGCGGCGCATGAATCTCTCGCGGCTGTTCATCCTTCGCCCGGTAGCCACCACGCTGAGCATGCTGGCCATTGTCCTGGCCGGCCTGATTGCGTATCGCCTGTTGCCGGTCTCGGCATTGCCACAGGTCGACTACCCGACCATTCGCGTCATGACGCTTTACCCTGGCGCGAGCCCGGATGTGATGACCAGCGCGGTCACCGCGCCGCTGGAGCGGCAGTTCGGGCAGATGCCCGGCCTGACTCAAATGGCGTCCACCAGTTCTGGCGGTGCCTCGGTCCTGACCCTGCGTTTCAACCTCGACATCAATATGGATGTCGCCGAGCAACAGGTGCAGGCGGCGATCAATGCCGCGACCAACCTGCTGCCCAAGGACTTGCCCGCGCCACCGGTGTACAACAAGGTCAACCCGGCCGACACCCCGGTGCTGACGTTGGCCATCACTTCCAAGACCATGCTGTTGCCCAAACTCAATGATTTGGTCGACACGCGCATGGCGCAAAAAATCGCCCAGATCAGCGGCGTCGGCATGGTCACCATTGCGGGTGGCCAACGGCAGGCCGTGCGGATCAAGGTCAACCCCGAGGCCCTGGCGGCCAATGGCCTGAACCTGTCGGACGTGCGCACCCTGATCGGCGCGTCCAACGTCAACCAGCCCAAAGGCAACTTCGACGGCCCGACCCGGGTGTCGATGCTCGATGCCAATGATCAGCTGAAATCGCCCAAAGACTATGCCGAACTGATCCTGGCCTACAAAAACGGTGCGCCATTGCGGCTCAAGGATGTCGCGCAGATTGTCGACGGCGCCGAAAACGAACGCCTTGCCGCCTGGGCCAATGAAAACCAGGCAGTGCTGCTGAACATCCAGCGCCAACCGGGCGCCAACGTGATCGAGGTGGTCGACCGTATCAAGGCCCTGTTGCCGAGCATCACCGACAACCTGCCGGCCGGTCTCGACGTCACGGTGCTGACGGACCGCACCCAGACCATCCGCGCCTCGGTGACCGACGTGCAACATGAACTGCTGATCGCCATTGCCCTGGTGGTCATGGTCACGTTCCTGTTCCTGCGGCGTTTCAGCGCCACGATCATTCCGTCCATCGCCGTGCCGCTGTCGCTGGTCGGCACGTTCGGCGTGATGTACCTGGCGGGGTTCTCGGTCAACAACCTGACCCTGATGGCGCTGACCATCGCCACCGGTTTTGTGGTGGACGACGCAATCGTCATGCTGGAAAACATTTCGCGCTACATCGAAGAGGGCGAGAGCCCGATGCAAGCGGCGCTCAAGGGCGCCAGGCAGATCGGTTTCACCCTGGTGTCCCTGACCCTGTCGTTGATCGCGGTCCTGATTCCGTTGCTGTTCATGGCCGATGTGGTGGGGCGACTGTTCCGGGAGTTCGCGATCACCCTGGCGGTGGCGATCCTGATTTCGCTGGTGGTTTCGCTGACCCTGACACCGATGATGTGCGCGCGCCTGCTCAAGCGTGAGCCCAAGGAAGAAGAGCAGGGCCGGTTCTACCGGGCCAGCGGTGCCTGGATCGACTGGATGATCGCGGCCTACGGGCGCAAATTGCAGTGGGTGCTCAAGCACCAGCCGCTGACCTTGTTGGTGGCCATCGGCACGCTGGGCCTCACGGTGTTCCTGTACATGGTGGTGCCCAAAGGGTTCTTCCCGGTGCAGGACACCGGGGTGATCCAGGGCATTTCCGAGGCGCCCCAGTCGATTTCGTTCTCTGCCATGAGCCAGCGCCAGCAAGAATTGGCGAAAGTCATCCTGGCGGACCCTGCGGTTGAAAGCCTGTCTTCTTACATTGGTGTCGATGGCGATAATGCGACGCTCAACAGCGGCCGTTTGCTGATCAACCTCAAGCCGCACAAAGAGCGCGACCTGAGTGCCACCCAAGTCATCGCCCGTTTGCAACCGGCGCTGGACAAACTGGTGGGCATTCGCCTGTTCATGCAGCCGGTGCAGGACCTGACCATCGAGGACCGTGTCAGCCGGACTCAGTACCAGTTCAGCATGTCTTCTCCCGACGCCGACCTGCTGAGCCTGTGGAGCGGGCGGCTGGTCGAGGCGCTGGCCAGGCAGCCCGAGCTGACGGATGTCGCCAGCGACTTGCAGGACAAGGGCTTGCAGGTCTATCTGGTGATCGACCGCGATGCCGCCTCACGGATCGGCGTGTCGGTGTCGAACATCACCGATGCCTTGTATGACGCGTTTGGCCAGCGACAGATTTCCACCATTTACACCCAGGCCAGCCAGTACCGCGTGGTGTTGCAGGCCCAGGCCGGTGAAAAGATCGGCCCGCAGGCGCTGGAGCAGATTCACGTCAAGACCACTGGCGGCGGTCAGGTGCGCCTGTCCAGCCTGGCACGCATGGAAGAACGTCAGGCCCAACTGGCGATTGCCCATATCGGCCAGTTCCCGGCGGTGATGATGTCGTTCAACCTGGCGCCGGGCGTGGCGCTGGGGCAGGCGGTCGAGTTGATCAACAAGGTTCAGCAGGACATCGGTATGCCGGTGGGCGTGCAGACCCAATTCCAGGGCGCGGCGCAGGCGTTCGAAGCGTCGCTGTCGAGCACCTTGCTGCTGATCCTGGCGGCGGTGGTGACGATGTACATCGTGCTGGGCGTGCTGTACGAAAGTTACATCCACCCGATCACCATCCTCTCGACCTTGCCGTCGGCGGCGGTCGGCGCGTTGCTGGCGTTGATCCTCAGTGGCAATGACCTGGGGATGATCGCGATCATCGGCATTATTTTGCTGATCGGTATCGTCAAGAAGAACGCGATCATGATGATCGACTTTGCCCTGGACGCTGAGCGTAATCAGGGCCTGGACCCGGAAACCGCGATTTACCAGGCGGCGCTGTTGCGTTTCCGTCCGATCCTGATGACGACATTGGCCGCGTTGTTCGGCGCGGTGCCGCTGATGCTCGCCACCGGTTCCGGCGCAGAGCTGCGCCAGCCGCTGGGCCTGGTGATGGTCGGCGGTTTGTTGGTGAGTCAGGTGCTGACGCTGTTCACCACGCCGGTGATCTACCTGTACTTCGACCGTCTCGGTCGGCGCTGGCGGCCTGCGCCTGAGCGTTTGGAGCCGGTAGAACAGCCATGAACCTGTCTGGACCTTTTATCCGTAGGCCAGTAGCGACCATGCTCCTGAGCCTGGCGATCATGTTGCTGGGTGGCGTGAGTTTCGGCCTGTTGCCGGTGGCGCCGCTGCCACAGATGGACTTCCCGGTGATCGTCGTTCAGGCGAGTTTGCCGGGTGCCAGCCCCGAGGTCATGGCGTCCACGGTGGCGACGCCACTCGAGCGATCCTTCGGCGCCATCGCCGGGGTCAACACCATGAGCAGCCGTTCCAGCCAGGGCTCGACCCGGGTGATCCTGCAATTTGACCTGGGACGCGACATCAACGGCGCGGCGCGGGAAGTGCAAGCGGCAATCAACGCCTCGCGCAACCTGCTGCCCAGCGGCATGCGCAGCATGCCGACCTACAAGAAGGTCAACCCGTCGCAGGCGCCGATCATGGTGCTTTCGCTGACCTCGGACGTGCTGGAAAAGGGCCAGCTCTACGATCTGGCCTCGACCATCCTGTCCCAGAGCCTGTCGCAGGTGCCGGGTGTCGGCGAAGTGCAGATCGGCGGCAGCTCTTTGCCGGCGGTGCGCATCGAACTCGAACCGCAACTGCTGAACCAGTACGGCGTGGCGCTGGACGACGTGCGCAACACCATTGCCAATGCCAACGTGCGCCGCCCCAAAGGTTCGGTCGAAGACGACCAGCGCATGTGGCAGGTGCAGGCCAACGACCAGTTGGAGAAGGCCAAGGATTACGAGCCGCTGATCATTCGCTACCAGAATGGTTCGGCGCTGCGCCTGAGCGACGTGGCCAAGGTCAGTGACGGTGTAGAGGACCGCTACAACAGCGGTTTCTTCAACAATGACGCCGCCGTGTTGCTGGTGATCAACCGTCAGGCCGGCGCCAACATCATCGAGACCGTCAACGAGATCAAGGCTCAACTGCCGGCGTTGCAGGCAGTGTTGCCGGCCAGCGTCAAATTGAACCTGGCCATGGACCGTTCACCGGTGATCAAGGCGACCCTGCACGAAGCGGAAATGACCCTGCTGATTGCCGTCGCGCTGGTGATTCTGGTGGTGTACCTGTTCCTCGGCAACTTCCGCGCTTCGCTGATCCCGACATTGGCGGTGCCGGTGTCGCTGGTGGGCACTTTCGCCGTGATGTACCTCTACGGGTTCTCCCTGAACAACCTGTCGCTGATGGCGTTGATCCTCGCCACCGGGCTGGTGGTGGACGACGCCATCGTGGTGCTGGAGAACATCTCCCGGCACATCGACGACGGCATCGCGCCGATGAAGGCGGCCTACCTGGGGGCCAAGGAAGTCGGGTTTACCTTGCTGTCGATGAACGTCTCGCTGGTGGCGGTGTTCCTGTCGATCCTGTTCATGGGCGGCATCATCGAAAGCCTGTTTCGCGAGTTTTCCATCACCCTGGCGGCGGCCATTGTCGTGTCGCTGGTGGTGTCCCTGACCCTCACGCCGATGCTGTGCGCGCGGTGGCTCAAGCCCCACGCGCCCGGCCAGGAAAACCGTTTGCAACGTACCAGTCAGCGGGTCAATGACTGGATGGTCAAAGGCTACGCCCGCAGCCTGGACTGGGTCTTGCGCCACCGGCGCCTGACCTTGCTCAGCCTGTTTGTCACCATCGGGGTCAACGTTGCGCTGTACGTGGTGGTGCCCAAGACCTTCATGCCGCAACAGGACACCGGGCAGTTGATCGGTTTTGTGCGCGGCGACGACGGCCTGTCGTTCAGCGTGATGCAGCCGAAAATGGAGATCTTCCGCAAGGCTGTGCTGCGTGATCCGGCGGTAGAAAGCGTCGCCGGTTTCATTGGCGGCAGCAACGGCACCAATAACGCCTTCATGCTGGTTCGGCTCAAGCCCATCAAGGAACGGCAGATATCCGCGCAGAAAGTCATCGAGCGCCTGCGCAAGGACATGCCCAAGGTACCCGGTGGCATGTTGATGCTGATGGCTGACCAGGATCTGCAATTTGGTGGTGGTCGCGAGCAAACCTCTTCCCAATACTCGTACATCCTGCAAAGCGGTGATCTTTCAGCGCTGCGGCTGTGGTATCCCAAAGTCGTGACGGCGCTCAAAAGCCTGCCCGAACTCACGGCCATCGACGCCCGCGAAGGCCGCGGTGCCCAGCAAGTGACGCTGGTGGTCGACCGCGATCAGGCCAAACGCCTGGGCGTGGACATGGACATGGTCACGTCGGTGTTGAACAACGCCTACAGCCAGCGGCAGATTTCCACCATCTACGACAGCCTCAACCAGTATCAGGTGGTGATGGAGGTCAATCCCAAGTACGCCCAGGACCCGATTACCCTCAATCAGGTCCAGGTCATCACCGCTGACGGTGCGCGAATTCCGTTGTCGGCCATCGCGCACTACGAAAACAGCCTGGAAGACGACCGCGTCAGCCACGAAGGGCAGTTCGCCTCCGAAGACATTTCGTTCGACATGGCCGAAGGGGTGACGGTCGAGCAGGGCACCGCCGCCATTGAACGGGCGATTGCCAAGCTGGGCTTGCCGGAAGACGTGATCGTCAAAATGGCCGGCACCGCCGACGCGTTTGCCGCCACGCAAAAGAGCCAGCCGTGGATGATTCTCGGTGCGCTGGTGGCGGTGTATCTGGTACTGGGGGTGTTGTATGAAAGCTACATTCATCCGCTGACCATTCTGTCCACCTTGCCATCGGCCGGGGTCGGCGCGTTGCTGTCGATCTATGTGCTGGGCGGCGAATTCAGCCTGATCTCGCTGCTGGGCCTGTTCCTGCTGATTGGCGTGGTGAAGAAAAACGCGATTCTGATGATCGACCTGGCGCTGCAACTGGAGCGTCATCAAGGCATGGCGCCGCTGGAGTCGATCCGCAGTGCTTGCCTGTTGCGTCTGCGGCCGATTCTGATGACGACCCTGGCAGCCATTCTTGGTGCCTTGCCGTTGCTGCTCAGCAGTGCCGAAGGCGCGGAAATGCGTCAGCCGTTGGGCCTGACGATTATCGGCGGGCTGATATTCAGCCAGGTGCTGACGCTTTACACCACTCCGGTGGTTTACCTCTATCTCGACAAACTGCGCCATCGCTTCAACCACTGGCGTGGGGTACGTACCGATGCTGCTCTGGAAACCGCGCTATGACTGACCGTTCGCCCTTCAACCCTGTGTTCTCGGCCCGGGGTTCGCGACTGCTGAGCCTGTCGCTCAGTGCCTTGCTGCTCAGCGCTTGCGCCATCGGCCCGGATTACCAGCGCCCGCAAGTCGCCGAACCGGCGCAGTACAAGCAAGCCGAAGGCTGGCGTCAGGCCAACCCCAGCGATTCATTGGCCCGTGGTGCCTGGTGGGAGCTGTACGGTGATCAACAGCTCAACGGGTTGATTGAAAAGCTCAACAGCGCCAACCAGACCGTCGCCCAATCCGAAGCCCAGTACCGTCAGGCGCAAGCGTTGGTGCGCAGTGCGCGAGGTTCGTTTTTCCCCAGTGTTGACCTGAGTGCCGGGAAAACCCGTTCCAGCCAGGGCACCGGCAGCAGCAGTTCCAGCCTCAGCAGTTCCAGCAGCGGGATTCGCGACACCTACAACACCCAGTTGGGGGTGAGCTGGGAGGCGGATGTCTGGGGCAAATTGCGCCGTGGGCTGGAGGCCAACGAAGCCAGCGCCGAGGCGAGTGCCGCGGACCTGGCGGCCATGCGCCTGAGCCAGCAATCGGAACTGGTGCAAAATTACCTGCAACTGCGAGTGATCGATCAGCAGAAGCGCTTGCTGGAAGCAACGGTGGAGAACTATCAGCGTTCGCTGAAAATGACCGAAAACCAGTACCGTGCCGGTGTCTCGGGTAAGGACGCCGTGGCCCAGGCGCAAACCCAGCTCAAAGGCACTCAGGCTGACCTGATTGACCTGATTTGGCAGCGCGCTCAGTTCGAGAACGCAATTGCGGTTCTGACCGGGCAGCCACCGGCGGGGTTCAGCCTGGCCGAAACCCGGGACATCCCGGTGTTGCCGCAGGTTCCTCTGAGCCTGCCCTCGCAATTGCTCGAGCGTCGCCCGGATATCGCCTCGGCGGAACGTTCGGTGATCGCCGCCAACGCCAACATTGGCGTGGCGAAGGCCGCGTATTACCCGGACCTGAGCTTGAGCCTGAGCGGTGGTTACAGCAGCAGCACCTACGCCGACTGGATCAGCCTGCCGAACCGCTTCTGGTCCGTAGGCCCCAAACTGGCGATGACCCTGTTCGACGGCGGCCAGCGTTCGGCGGAAGTCGACCGCAGCGAGGCGCTTTACGATCAGACCGTCGCCAAATAC
Organism: Pseudomonas purpurea; assembly: GCF_039908635.1. Taxonomy (NCBI): domain Bacteria; kingdom Pseudomonadati; phylum Pseudomonadota; class Gammaproteobacteria; order Pseudomonadales; family Pseudomonadaceae; genus Pseudomonas; species Pseudomonas purpurea. The sequence continues at coordinate 3,088,218 of NZ_CP150918.1, read as the reverse complement.
CGGCAGACCGTGCTCGATGGTTTCCGCGAGGTGGAAAACTACCTGGTGCAACTCAAGGTGCTCGAAGACGAAGCCGTGGTGCGTCAGCAAGCGCTGGATGCAGCACGCGAATCCCTGCGCCTGACCCTGAACCAGTACAAGGCCGGGCTGATCGCCTACCTCGACGTGGTGGTGATCCAGGCCTCGGCGCTGAACAACGAGCGCAGCGTCCTGACCTTGCAGCAAAGTCGTTTGATTGCCAGTGTGCAACTGATCGCCGCGCTGGGTGGCGGATGGGACGGGCAGATGCAACCGAGCGAGAAAAAGTAGGCCGGGCGTGAGTAATGCCAGTCAGTTAAGGCACGTAACCTGTGGGAGCGAGCTTGCTCGCGAAGGCGTCAGCACATTCAACATCAATGTTTGCTGACCCACCGATTTTGCGAGCAGGCTCGCTCCCACAAGGATTTCACTTAACCGACAGGCATTAGCCGGGCGTGAGACCTTTCTGACCGCTCATCGTTATCGCCCTTACACCCTGTAAGGGCATGTTCCACCTTGTTACAGACTTTCTCCGAGGCTGCTGGCCTTTTGGTTACTTTGGGGGTGCGTTCTTCGGCGCAATGGGTACAATCCTGCGATTTGCCCCCGAGCATGGATGCAGTTCGGCTCACCAGCCTCGAGAAGTCTCATGCTCATCGGAAGTTACTCCCCCGCTCTGGTGCTGATTTCGCTCTGCGTGGCGATTTTGGCGTCCTACACCGCTTTGGACCTCACCGGTCGTATCGCCACGACCAAAGGCCGCGCCGCTCATTTATGGACCGTGGGCGGTGCGTTGGCCATGGGCGTGGGCGTCTGGTCGATGCATTTTATCGGCATGCTGGCCTTCATGTTGCCCATCGACCTGGGCTACGACATTACGATCACCCTGTTTTCCCTGCTGATCGCCATCCTTTCCTGCGGGTTTGCCTTGTGGCTTGTCAGCCAGCCGCGCCTTCCGGGCTGGCAGTTGGCGTTTGGCGCGCTGATCATGGGTGGGGGCATCAGTGCGATGCATTACACCGGCATGGCGGCGATGCGCATGCAGCCGGGCATCGATTACGACCCGACGCTGTTCTGGGCATCGTTGCTGATTGCCGTGGGCGCCTCGGCGGCGGCGTTGTGGATTGCGTTTCGGTTGCGCCAGAACACGCCACATGTGCGTTTAGCCCGTGGCGGTGCGGCGGTGGTCATGGGCATCGCTATCGTCGGGATGCACTACACCGGGATGGCCGCCGCGCGGTTCCCCGACGGCAGCTTTTGTGGTGCGGCAATGGATGGCCTGAACGGCAAGGGCCTGGACAACCTGGTGCTGATCACCACCCTGGCGGTGTTGTGCATTGCCTTGCTGACCTCGATCCTCGATGCCCGTCTTGAAGCGCGCACCGCCGAACTGGCCAACTCCCTGACGCGGGCCAATCGCGAACTGACCCAACTGGCCCTGCATGACACCCTGACCGGGTTGCCCAATCGGGTGCTGCTGGCCGACCGGATCGACCAGGCCATGCATGTGGTGCAAGAGCAGGGCGGTTGCTTTGCGCTGATGTTCATTGACCTGGACGGTTTCAAACCGGTCAACGATGCGTTCGGTCACCACATGGGCGATCAGTTGCTGCGCGAAGTCGGTTTGCGCTTGCGCGAAGATCTGCGCAGCCAGGACACCCTGGCGCGGATCGGCGGTGACGAATTCGTGTTGCTGGTGCAATTGAGCGAACCCGACGACGCATTGCGTCTGGCCGCACGTCAGGTCGGGCTGATCTCCCGATCGTTTAGCGTGGCGGACCATGAATTGCAGATATCCGCCAGCGTCGGCATCGCGGTGTATCCCGGCAATGGCCAGACCGCGCAAGAATTGCTGATGAACGCCGATGCGGCGATGTATCACGCCAAAGGCACCGGCAAGAACGGTTACCGGTTCTTCGATGCCTCGATGAACACCAACGCCCGCAAGCAACTGCAATTGCTCCAGGACTTGCGCAATGCCGTAGAGCAGCAGCAATTCAGCCTGCATTACCAACCCAAATTCGACGCTGGCAATGGCCGCCCGGTCGGGGCCGAGGCGCTGTTGCGCTGGGAGCATCCGACGCAAGGCATGATGCTGCCGGACAAGTTCATCGACCTGGCAGAAAAAACCGGCTTGATCATCCCGATCGGCGACTGGGTGCTCAATGAAGCCTGCCGTCAAATGGCCCAGTGGTACGCCGAGGGTTACACCGGTTGGCGCATCGCGGTGAACCTGTCGGCCTTGCAGTTCTGCCACGCCGGGCTGGTCCAGAGCGTGGCGAAAGCCCTGGCGGACCATCATTTGCCGGCCAACAGCCTGACCCTGGAGATCACCGAAACCACCGCCATGAGCGATGCCGACGCGAGCATGACCGTGCTCCAGCAGTTGGCAGACATGGGCGTGGACTTGTCCATCGATGACTTCGGCACCGGTTACTCCAGCCTGATGTACCTCAAGCGTTTGCCGGCCAATGAGCTGAAAATCGACCGGGGGTTTGTCCGTGATCTGGAACACGACAGCGATGATGCCGCCATTGTTTCGGCCATCGTCGCCTTGGGCCAGGCATTGGGGCTGCGGATCGTTGCCGAGGGTGTGGAAACCGACATGCAACAGAACTTCCTGACGCAACTGGGATGTGACTCGCTGCAAGGTTATCTGCTCGGTCACCCGCAGCCGGCCGAGGGCTTCATGCTCGACATTCACCGCGCCGAGCAATTGGTCGCGGGTTGATGGGCCGAATCCACAGGGGAGATGCAATCAATTGTGGGCGCGAGCCTGCTCGCGAAGACGTCAGTCCGGACACCACAGACTTCATGCAAAACCCCGTGATGGCGGTTATTCTTGGCCCCGATTGCTAATGCTCGCAACGGGGGGAAGACCAGCATGGACAAAGTCATCGTCATCACCGGCGGCAGCCGTGGTATCGGCGCCGCGACAGCGTTATTGGCGGCGCAGCAGGGGTATCGGATCTGCATCAACTATCAGGCTGACGAACAGTCTGCGTTCACGGTGTTGCAGCAGGTTCGCGAGTTGGGGGCCCAGGCGATCACGGTTCGTGCCGATGTCAGCATCGAAGACGAAGTGATCGGGCTGTTCCATCGCGTCGACACGGAGCTGGGGCGGGTCACTGCCCTGGTGAACAATGCCGGCACCGTCGGGCACAAGTCCCGGGTCGACGAAATGTCCGAGTTCCGCATTCTTAAAATCATGAAAACCAACGTGCTGGCGCCCATTCTCTGCGCCAAGCACGCGGTGTTGCGCATGTCGCCCAGGCATGGGGGGCAGGGCGGTAGCATCGTCAACGTGTCCTCGGTGGCCTCGCGCCTGGGCTCGTCCGGCGAATACGTCGACTACGCCGCCTCCAAAGGTGCGCTGGACAGTTTCACCATCGGCCTGTCCAAGGAAGTCGCCGGCGAAGGCATTCGCGTCAACGCCGTACGCCCCGGCTTTATCTTTACCGACTTCCACGCCCTGAGCGGCGACCCGGACCGGGTCAGCAAACTTGAGTCCGGCATTCCCATGGCCCGTGGCGGCCGCCCGGATGAAGTGGCCGAGGCGATCATCTGGCTGCTGTCGGACAAGGCATCGTATGCGACCGGGACGTTTATCGACCTGGCGGGCGGGCGTTAACGCTCGATTCGCCAGTGCCCGGCTCAGGTTTCAACCCTGCTGAGCCGGGCGTCTACGCGTGTGCCAGCGGCTGAGTGTCAAAACGCTCAACAGCGTCAGCCAGCCCTTGAAGTGGTAGTACGCAGAAGCGCTCAGGTATTCCTGACGCTGTTGGGGCATGACGCAGTAATAGCGCTGCTCACCTGTGGGGTCGGCACTGATGCCGGGAAACTCCACGGCTGTGGGCGTCGTCGCCGATAACGAGGCTTGGGTGATCTCGGCGATCTGGCTTGCATCACAGAGGTTTTCATCCATGAAGCGCAGCGTTAAACCTGCCATCAATACCGCGATGACGAGCAGGCTCCAATAGCCCGGTTGCGGTTTCCAGCACGTCAACACCACGGCGGCCATCAACCCGGCAATCACCGGGTCAAGGGCAACGCTCAGCAGGTTTTCCGTCTGTGTGTTTGCATAGAGGGCCGGGATCCCGTAGCGAATCACCCCCACATACACCAGGGTTGTGATCACTGCACCCAGCAACATCCTCAGTGTTTTTTCCATCGGTCTTCCATAACTCGGGATTGTCATGGACAGCGACTGGCCAGCAACGGCATCAACGGCGCGCTCCCTCCATGAATGAGTGAAGCGCGGATGCTGCCAGTAACGGGGGACGGGCGGCAAGTGTCCGGTCAAAACGAGCGAACAATCCGCCCCAGGGTTTCCATCGCCTTCTCGGCATCCTCGTTCCACGGGCTGCCGTAGTTCAGGCGAATGCAGTTTCTAAAGCGTTGGGTCGGGGAAAAGATCGGGCCCGGTGCGATGCTGATGCCTTGGGCCAGGGCCATCTGGAACAGCTTGAGGGAGTCCATCTGCGGCGGCAGTTCCAGCCACAGGAAGTAGCCGCCGGCCGGTTGGCTGACGCGGGTTTGCGCCGGGAAGTAGCGCGCAATGGCCGCCAGCATGGCGCTTTGCTGTTCTTCCAGGGCGTAGCGCAGTTTGCGCAAGTGGCGGTCGTAGCCGCCGTGTTGCAGGTAGTCGGCAATCGCCGCCTGGGGCCGGCATCGAGGCGCAGAGCGACGTCATCAGTTTCAGGCGTTCGATTTTCTGCGCATAGCGCCCGGCCGCGACCCAACCGACGCGATAACCCGGAGCCAGGCTTTTGGCGAAGGAGCCGCAATGCATCACCAGGCCTTCAGTGTCGAAGGCTTTTGCCGGTTTTGGCGCTTGCTGACCGTAATACAGCTCGGCGTAGACGTCGTCCTCGATCAGCGGCACCTGATGCACACGCAGCAATTCCACCAATTCCTGTTTCTTCGCCTCGGGCATGGTCGCGCCCATCGGGTTCTGGAAACTGGTCATGCACCAGCACGCCTTGATCGGGTGACGCTCAAGGGTTTGTGCGAGCACGCCGAGGTCGATGCCGTCGCGCGGGTGCACGGGGATTTCCACGGCTTTGAGCTTGAGCCGTTCCAGCACTTGCAGGCTGGCGTAGAACGCCGGGGCCTCGATGGCCACCAGGTCACCGGGCTCGGTCACCGCTTGCAGGCACAGGTTCAGGGCTTCGAGCGCGCCGTTGGTAATCAGCAGTTCTTCCATGGGCAGCATCAGGCCGCCGACCATGTAGCGCAGGGCGATTTGCCGACGCAGTTGCGGGTTGCCCGGCGACATGTCGGTGACCACCACACGCGGGTCCATTTCGCGGCTGGCGCTGGCCAGCGAGCGGGACAAACGTTGCAGCGGAAACAGCGTCGGGCTCGGGAAGGCCGAACCGAACGGTACGGTGTTCGGGTCCTTGATCGAGTCGAGCACCGAGAACACCAGCTCACTGACGTCGACTTCCGTCGACTCGTTGACCTGGCTGCTGATCACCGGCTCCGAGAACGGGCTCGGGGCGTGGGTGTTGACGAAGTAGCCGGAACGCGGACGGGCGCGGATCAGCCCGCGGCGCTCCAGCAAGTAATAGGCCTGGAAGACCGTGGACGGGCTGACCCCGTAGGTCTGGCTGGCATAGCGCACCGACGGCACGCGTTGACCCGGCCCAAGCACCCCGGAGCGGATCAGTTCAGCGATGTCGTCGGCGAATTTTTCGTAGCGTTTCATCGGGTGCCTGGGTTGAGGTTATTCATGTGATGCGCTTTTGTGGCGAGGGAGCTTGCTCCCGTTCGGCTGCGCAGCAGTCGTAAAATTTCAGGGGTGCTTCGCACCCCAACGGGAGCAAGCTCCCTCGCCACAGAGGGCGGCATCTTAACGGTTCAACGGTTCATCGGCGCAACAAAACGGCTCTTGGCCACGCTGTGCACGCTGGGGTCATCGCTGTCGCTGATCATGAAGCTGATCTTCTGCGAGCTGCTGGCAGGCTGCTCGGTCGTCATGGCCACGGACACCGGCACATCGACGATTTCGCCGGGCGCCAGGCTCAGTTCGGTCTTGCCCTGCAACTGGAAACCGTCGCCGTCGACCAGGCTTAGCCGGTAACCCTGACGTTCCTGGGTTTTGTTGATGACCTTGAGGCTGTAGATGTTTTCGATCTGCCCCAGGCTGTTCTCACGGAACAAGCCACGGTCCTTGCTGACGTCCAGCGACACCATCGGCCGTTCGATCAACGCCAGTGCCAGCGCACCGATCATCACCACCAGCACAGCGCTGTAGCCGATCAGCCTTGGCCGCAGCAGGTGGGTCTTGCCACCCTGCAATTCATGCTCGGAGGTGTAACTGATCAGGCCACGGGCGTAGCCCATTTTGTCCATGATCGAATCACAGGCGTCGATGCACGCCGCGCAGCCGATGCATTCCATCTGCAAGCCGTCGCGGATGTCGATACCGGTCGGGCAGACCTGCACGCACAAGTGGCAATCGATGCAGTCACCGAGGCCGACATCGGCCGGTTTCACATCACGTTTGCGCGGGCCACGGATTTCGCCGCGTGCCGTGTCATAGGAGATGGTCAGGGTGTCTTTGTCGAACATCACGCTCTGGAAACGGGCGTAAGGGCACATGTGCATGCACACCGCTTCACGCAGCCAACCGGCGTTGATGTACGTGGCACCGGTGAAAAACAGCACCCAGAACAGACTCACGCCGCCCATTTGCAGGGTCAGCAGTTCGTTGGCCAGGGGGCGGATCGGCGTGAAGTAACCGACGAAGGTCAGGCCGGTCATCACGCTGATCGCCAGCCACATTGTGTGTTTGGCCGAACGGCGTATCAGCTTGTTCAGCCCCCAGGGCGCCGCTTTCAGCTTGATCCGCTGGTTGCGCTCGCCCTCGGTGACTTTTTCGCACCACATGAACAGCCAGGTAAAGGAGCTCTGCGGGCAGGTGTAGCCGCACCAGACCCGGCCCGCGAACACGGTGATCGCGAACAGGCCGAAGGCGCAGATGATCAGCAGCGCCGACAGCAGGATGAAATCCTGCGGCCAGAACGTTGCGCCGAAAATGTGAAACTTGCTTTCCGAGAGGTCCCAGAGCACAGCCTGACGGCCGCCCCAGTTGAGCCACACGGTGCCGAAAAACGCCAGAAACAAAAAGCCTGCACCGCACACGCGCAAGGTGCGGAACAAACCGGTGAAGCTGCGGGTGTGAATCTGGGTGTCGCTGGATTTGGCCTTCATCTTTGGACGCGAAGGCTCGAATGTTTCTACTAATCGGACGGGGATTCTTTCGCTCATGGTCTTTCGCTCATCAGCCTCCATCAGGCCTGAGCACTATGACCTTCGATCTGTTTGCATAACAGACTCAGCTATTGCAATAAAAAGCGGATCAGATGGGCCGGTGCAGCCCCCCTGCGACAAGTTGCTGCACCCCGCAAACATGGCGGCCGCGCCTATATCAAGCGCTGGCCGGGTTCTATGATCTGCATCAGTCAAATCACCGAATCACTGTCAGTGACCTTCAGGTGCCTACGCCCGTCGATGGCACCTGCTACGGTTAATGCGTCGGCTTCTGCTTCGGTGATGTACACGCGCCGACCGTCCAGATCAACTGCCGACATGGATTTGGCCGAGTCGGTGATGATGGTCACGTCGGGGGCGAGGCGAATTTCTTCACCGTTCTCGGTGATGAAAAAACAGGTTTGGTGATCAATACGCACAGTCATGATGGTCTCCGGTTTCAGCAGGTTCTAAAGGTTTAGGGCGCGGCTGGTGGCTATCGTTCTGGGCAACTGATTAGTGGTCGCGGGCGGTGCCTGTGGTGTGACGATGACGGGCGGCCTGGCGCCCGGTGGTGTGCATGGACATGGCTCCTTTTGTGCTTGGCTTCCTTGGGTGGACTGTGGGCGGGTCGATTTGATTCCAGCGTTGATCCGGCACCCATCCCGCTGAACTTTTCACCACGCCCTGCGCTCGGAACTTAAGTGGCACGCTTCAGGGATGGGCGCGTGTCAGAGCGATTCAACCCTGCACCAGGGCGTCCGTGGGGCGTAAGGAGTGAAGCTCGATGACTGCGCAAAAACCGACTGAGCTTGAGTACAACCCGCAACTGCCGCTGTCCCAGGCACTGTTGCTGCCGCGCATCGTCATCGAGAACACGATGCCGGTGATAGAAGGAGGGCAGTTTGCGGTGAAAGCGGTGGTCGGGCAGGTCATCACGGTTACCAGCAAAGTGTTCGCTGATGGCCACGACACCTTGGCGGTGTGCATCCGCTGGCGCGACGACACGCAGGTTGTCTGGCACAGCGAGGCCATGACCGATCTGGGCAACAACGGCTGGCAAGGTCAGTTCCGCGTAGAGACCCTGGGGCGCTATGTGTTTTGCATCCAGGGCCTGGATCGATCCGTTCGCCAGTTTCTGTCATGAACTGGAAAAGAAACACCAGGCCGGCGTGCCTGTGAGCCTGGAGCTGCAAGAGGGTCGTACTCAAGTGCTGCAAGCGGCCGAACGCAGTGCGGGTTCACTCAGCGAACAATTGGCCGCCTTGCACCATGAATTGGCCGGTCTGCTCGAAACCGAGCAGGTGGCGCTGTTTCTGCACCCGTACAGTGCGCAATTGATGGCTGAGGTGGATCACCACGCGTACTTGAGCCTGAGCCCCGAATACCCGTTGGACGTTGAACGCGAACGGGCAGCGTTCGCCAGTTGGTATGAATTGTTTCCGCGTTCGATCACCGACGACCCCGCCCGCCACGGCACCTTCAACGATGTGCATGCGCGGTTGCCGATGATCCACGACATGGGCTTTGACGTGCTGTATTTTCCGCCGATCCACCCGATCGGGCTCAGCCATCGCAAAGGCCCCAACAACGCCCTGAAGGCGGGCCCCGACGACCCCGGCAGCCCTTATGCCATCGGCAGCCGCGAAGGCGGGCACGAGGCAATTCATTCGCAGTTGGGCAGCCGCGAAGACTTTCGCCGGTTGGTGGCGGCCGCCGCCGAGCATGGACTGGAAATCGCCCTGGATTTCGCCATTCAATGTTCCCAGGACCACCCGTGGCTTGCGCAGCATCCGGGCTGGTTCAACTGGCGGCCTGACGGCACGATCAAATACGCCGAAAACCCGCCGAAGAAATACCAGGACATCGTCAACGTCGACTTCTACACCACCGAAGCCATCCCCAGCCTTTGGCTGGCCCTGCGCGACATCGTGGTGGGGTGGGTCGAGGAGGGCGTGAAGATCTTTCGCGTCGACAACCCTCACACCAAACCCTTGCCATTCTGGCAGTGGCTGATCGGTGACGTGCGGGCGCTGTACCCCGAGGTGATTTTTCTGGCCGAGGCGTTTACCACGCCGGCAATGATGGCCCGCTTGGGCAAGGTCGGTTTCTCACAGAGCTACACCTATTTCACCTGGCGTAACACCAAGCAGGAACTCGCGAGCTACTTCAGTGAGCTGAACCAGTCACCGTGGCGCGAGTGCTTCCGGCCGAACTTCTTCGTCAACACCCCGGACATCAACCCGGCGTTCCTCCATGACTCAGGCCGGGCCGGGTTTCTGATCCGTGCGGCGCTGGCGACCATGGGGGCCGGGCTTTGGGGGATGTATTCGGGGTTTGAGTTGTGTGAAGCGGCGCCAGTGCCGGGCAAGGAAGAGTACCTCGACTCGGAGAAGTATCAGATCCGGCCGCGAGACTTCAACGCGCCGGGCAACATCATTGCCGAGATCGCCCAACTCAACCGGATCCGCCGCCAGAACCCGGCGTTGCACAGCCATTTGGGGTTGCAGGTCTACACCGTGTGGAACGACAACATCCTGTATTTCGGCAAACGCAACGCGGACGGCAGCAACTGTGTGCTGGTGGCGGTCAGCCTCGATCCATTCAACGCCCAAGAGGCTCATTTCGAGCTGCCGCTGTGGGAGATGGGCCTGCCCGACGACGCACAAACCCATGGCGAGGACCTGATGAACGGCCATCGCTGGACCTGGTACGGCAAGACCCAATGGATGCGCATCGAACCTTGGCATCAGCCATTCGGGATCTGGCGGATTACGGTTTAGCTGCACCCTCGCTCCCGCAGGTTCTCACCGTACTCAGGAGTTTCCAATGGCGAAGAAACCCAGGTCAGCCACCTTCATCAATGACCCGCTCTGGTACAAGGACGCGGTGATCTATCAGGTTCACGTCAAATCCTACTTCGACTCCAATAACGACGGGATTGGCGACTTTCCCGGCCTGATCGCCAAACTCGACTACATTGCCGAACTGGGCGTCAATACGATCTGGCTGCTGCCGTTCTACCCCTCGCCACGGCGTGACGATGGGTATGACATTGCCGAATACCGTGGCGTGAGCCCCGATTACGGCACGCTGGCTGATGCCAAGCGCTTTATCGCCGAGGCGCACGCGCGCGGTTTGCGGGTCATTACCGAGTTGGTCATCAACCACACCTCGGACCAGCACCCGTGGTTTCAGCGGGCGCGCAAGGCCAAGCCCGGCTCGGCGGCGCGGGACTTCTATGTGTGGTCCGATGACGATCAAAAGTACGCCGGCACCCGGATCATTTTTCTCGACACCGAAAAGTCCAACTGGACCTGGGACCCGGTGGCCGGCCAGTACTTCTGGCACCGTTTCTATTCGCACCAGCCGGACCTCAATTTCGATAACCCGCAGGTGATTAAAGCGGTGCTGTCGGTGATGCGCTACTGGCTGGACATGGGCATCGACGGCCTGCGCCTGGACGCCATTCCCTACCTGATCGAGCGCGACGGCACCCACAACGAGAACCTGCCGGAAACCCACCAGGTGCTCAAACAGATCCGTGCCGAGATCGACGCCAATTACCCGGATCGCATGCTGCTGGCCGAGGCCAATCAGTGGCCCGAAGACACCCGGCAGTATTTTGGCAGTACACAGCGCGGTGACACCCACGGTGACAGCGGCGACGAGTGCCACATGGCGTTTCACTTCCCGCTGATGCCGCGCATGTACATGGCACTGGCGCAGGAGGACCGTTTTCCGATCACCGACATTCTGCGCCAGACCCCGGAGATTCCGGCGAACTGCCAATGGGCGATTTTCCTGCGCAACCACGATGAACTGACTCTGGAAATGGTCACCGACAAGGAGCGTGATTACCTGTGGAATTACTACGCCGCCGACCGTCGGGCGCGGATCAACCTGGGCATTCGCCGGCGCCTGGCGCCGTTGATGGAGCGTGACCGTCGGCGTATCGAACTGCTGAACAGCCTGTTGCTGTCGATGCCGGGCACGCCGACCCTGTATTACGGCGATGAAATCGGCATGGGCGACAACATTTACCTGGGCGACCGCGATGGCGTACGCACGCCGATGCAGTGGTCGATCGACCGCAATGGCGGTTTCTCCCGCGCCGATCCCGCCAGCCTGGTGTTGCCGCCGATCATGGACCCGCAGTACGGCTACCTTTCAGTCAATGTGGAAACCCAGGCCAGCGATCCGCATTCGTTGCTCAACTGGACCCGGCGCATGCTGGCGGTCCGTAAGCAATCCCAGGCCTTCGGACGCGGTACGTTGAAGATGCTTTCGCCAAGCAATCGACGGATTCTGGCCTATACCCGTGAATACACCGATGGGCACGGCAAGCACGAAATCATCCTGTGTGTGGCTAATGTTTCGCGCAGTGCCCAAGCGGCTGAACTCGACCTGTCGGCCTTCGCCGGCATGGTCCCGGTGGAGATGCTCGGCGGCAATGCCTTTCCGCCGATTGGCCAGCTGAGTTTCCTGCTGACCCTGGCCCCGTACGGTTTCTATTGGTTTGTGCTGGCCGCCGAAAACCAGATGCCGAGCTGGCATGTGGAACCGGCGCAAAGCCTGCCGGACTTCACCACCCTGGTGCTGAAAAAGCGCATGGAAGAGCTGCTTGAAGCCCCATCGCGCACCATTCTGGAACAAAGCGTGTTGCCAGACTGGCTGCACAATCGACGGTGGTTCGCGAGCAAGGACTCCCGAATCGAAACCGTGCGCATCGCCTACGGTGTGCGTTTGGGGGACGCGCAGCATCCTGTGCTGTTCAGCGAAGTTGACGTCACCTGTGACGGTCAGGTCAGTCGCTATCAGTTGCCGTTTGGATTTTTGGCCGAGGATCAGGTCGGGGCCGCATTGGCGCAGCAGTTGGCGCTGGCGCGGGTACGGCGCGGGCGTCAGGTCGGCCTGGTGACGGATGCGTTCAGCCTCGACAGTTTCATTCGTTCGGTCTTGCAAGGCCTTCAGGCGCAAACGGTGTTGAGCAGCAGCGACGGCGACATCCGTTTTGAGGCGACACCGGGGTTGGCCGACCTGGGCCTGACGGGGGAGTCCGAGGTGCGCTATCTGTCGGCCGAGCAGTCCAACAGCTCAGTGGTGATCGGTGGCAGCCTGATCCTCAAACTGATCCGCAAAGTCGCCTCGGGTATCCACCCGGAGCTGGAGATGAGCGCTTTTCTGACTGCGGCAGGTTTCACCCATATTTCGCCATTGCTGGGTTCGGTGATGCGCCGCGATCTTCAGGGCGAAGACAACCTGTTGATGATTGCCCAAGGCTATTTGAGCAATCAGGGCGATGCCTGGGAGTGGACCCAGAACAACCTCGAGCGGGCGCTGCGCGACGAGTTGGCTGACGCGGTGTCCGAGCAGGAGCAGCATTACAACGCCTTGGGTGAACTGAAGGACTTTGCCGGGATGCTCGGTCAGCGTCTCGGGGAAATGCACCAATTGCTGGCGGCGCCCAGTGACGACCCGGCGTTCAGTTCGCGCATCGCCACACCCAAGGACCAGCAGGCGACGGCGAAGGCGGTGGGGGCGCAACTGGAGCGAGCCTTGCAGTTGCTCAAACACCATCAGGCCGGGTTGAGCCCGGAGGATCAGCGCCGGGTGACGCGGTTGCTGGAACAGAAAAAAACCATTCTCGCTCACCTCCAGGACCTGGCCGTCAAAACCGTCGGCGGGTTGCACATGCGCGTACACGGCGACCTGCACCTGGGCCAGGTACTGGTGATCAAGGGCGATGCCTACCTGATCGACTTCGAAGGCGAACCGGCGCGCTCATTGCATGAACGACGGGGCAAGCACAGTCCGTACAAGGACGTGAGCGGCGTATTGCGCTCCTTCGATTACGCCGCCGCGATGGCGCTGAATCTGCCCAGTGTCGACAGCTCGCCGCAGGCAAGGGCTGCACGCCAGCGCGTGACTGATCGGTACTTGCATGAGTCGCGTCGGGCGTTTGTCCGGGCGTATCGGCTGGCGACAGCTAGTCTTGCTCATGCATGGCAAGGCCCCGAGGGCGAAGACGCCGCGTTGGCGTTGTTCAGCCTGGAGAAGGCGGCTTATGAAGTGGCCTATGAAGCTGAAAATCGCCCCGCCTGGCTGCCGGTGCCATTGCACGGTTTGTATGGGTTGTTGAGTGGGCTCAAACCCTTTTCCGAGACAGGTGGAGAGCAGTCATGAGTTTCTCGAACAAGGAACAGGGGCATGTGAAACCGGCGCTGCTGCCTGCGGCGCAGGATATTGAAGCGTTGGTGCGTGCCGAACATCAGGACCCGTTTGCCATCCTCGGCCCCCATGCCGATGGGGCGGGCGGCCAGTTCATCCGCGCCTACCTGCCGGATGCGTTGAGCGTGCAGGTACTGGCCCACGACACCGGCGATGTGTTGGGCAGCCTTGATACCACCGCTGTGCCGGGGTTGTTTGTCGGGCACTTCGACCGGGCGCAAGGCTATCTGTTGCGCACGCAATGGGCGGGCGGCGAACAGACTGCCGAAGACCCTTACTCGTTTGGTCCGCTGCTGGGTGAAATGGACTTGTACCTGTTTGCCGAGGGCAATCACCGCGACCTCAGTGCGTGCCTCGGCGCGCAGTTGAGGACGATCGATGGGGTCGACGGCGTGCGTTTTGCGGTGTGGGCACCGAATGCCCGGCGTGTGTCGGTGGTCGGCGATTTCAATACCTGGGACGGTCGTCGTCATCCGATGCGCTTGCGTCATCCGTCCGGGGTCTGGGAGGTGTTCATTCCGCGCTTGCGGGCAGGCGAGGCGTACAAGTACGAGATACTCGGTGCTCACGGGATCCTGCCACTCAAGGCGGACCCGATGGCCCTGGCCACTCAGTTACCGCCGGATACGGCCTCGAAAGTCGCCGCACCGCTGACCGTCGACTGGCAGGACCACGAATGGATGCAGGCGCGCGGTGAACGCCAACAACCGACGGCACCGTTGTCGATCTATGAACTGCATGCCGGCTCCTGGCAATGCGAGGTGGATGATACGGGTGAGGTGGCGCGCCAGTACGCCTGGCATGAACTGGCGGAGCATTTGATTCCTTATGTGCAGAACCTGGGGTTCACCCACATCGAGTTGATGCCAGTCATGGAGCACCCGTTCGGCGGCTCGTGGGGTTATCAGCCACTGTCGCAATTCGCCCCGAGCGCCCGCTACGGTTCCCCCGATGATTTCGCCGCGTTCGTCAATGCCTGTCACCTGGCGGGTATCGGGGTGATTCTGGATTGGGTGCCGGCGCATTTCCCGACCGACACCCACGGCCCTGGCGCAGTTCGACGGCACCGCGCTTTATGAATATGGCAACCCGCTGGAAGGCTTTCATCAGGACTGGGACACGCTGATCTACAACCTGGGCCGCACCGAAGTCCACGGTTTCATGCTGGCGTCGGCGTTGCACTGGCTCAAGCATTTCCATGTCGATGGCCTGCGGGTCGACGCGGTGGCCTCGATGCTGTATCGCGACTATTCACGCAAGGCCGGCGAGTGGGTGCCCAATCGCCACGGTGGCCGGGAAAACCTCGAAGCCATCGACTTTGTCCGCCACCTCAACGATGTCGTGGACCTGGAGGCGCCCGGAGCACTGGTGATCGCTGAAGAGTCCACAGCCTGGCCGGGTGTCAGCCAGGGTACGCAACACGGTGGTTTGGGTTTTGATTACAAATGGAACATGGGCTGGATGCACGACTCGTTGCATTACATTCAGCAGGACCCGGTCTACCGCGCCCATCATCACAACGAACTGAGCTTTGGCCTGGTTTACGCCTGGTCCGAGCGCTTCATCCTGCCGATTTCCCACGACGAGGTGGTACACGGCAAGCATTCGCTGATCGACAAGATGCCCGGTGATCGCTGGCAGAAATTCGCGAACTTGCGTGCTTACCTGACTTTCATGTGGGCGCATCCGGGCAAAAAGCTGCTGTTCATGGGCTGTGAGTTCGGCCAGTGGCGCGAATGGAATCACGATCAGCAACTGGACTGGTACTTACTGCAATACCCGGAACACCGGGGCGTGCAAAAACTGGTGGGCGACCTCAATCGCCTGTACCGCGAAGAACCGGCGCTGCACGATCAGGACGACGTACCGCAGGGCTTTCAATGGCTGATCGGTGACGACGCGATCAACAGCGTCTACGCCTGGCTGCGCTGGAGCAAGGACGGCCGACCGCTGCTGGTGGTGGCCAACTTCACCCCGGTACCGCGTGAGGCCTATCGCGTGGGGGTGCCGTTTGCCGGGCGCTGGACCGAGGTGATCAACAGCGATGCCGACACCTACGCCGGTTCCAATTATGGCAACGGTGGCGGGGCGTTTACCGAGGAAGAAGGCAGCCACGGTCAGGCATTGTCGTTGCTGCTGAATTTGCCGCCGTTAGCGGTGTTGATGTTGCGGCCGCAGGGGTAGTGTATTTTTAGGGTGGTCTGACAGTTGCCCCCTCAAGAAGCAAGTGCGCTCTGCTACGAGGACGCAACGGGGGGGAATCTATTTTTTTTGGTTGGCTAGCCACTCAGCTAAAATACATTGAAGTTGGGAGTGGGTAACATAGCTAGTTCAATGGCGATCAAGGTTGAAGTCGATATTTTGATTTATACGGAAGCGTGTTTGTTTTGTGCGGCTCGGCTATTGCTGAGTGAGTAAATCATATGGGCCCAGGAGTCTGCATTAGTCATCGAAACGAATTCGCGAAAGCCTCTGTCTGTCTCGTATCTTTTTAGTGCTGAAGGCATGTCTTTTTCATTCGAGGCTTGAATGAAGTCTTCTCTGTCATCTTTTTTGATTTCACCGATGCGGTATTTGTTGTTCAGCCAGTTCGAAGCTATTAGTTGAGCGCCGTCTCCGGGAAGTGATTCTTTCGACAGCGAGTAAAAGTCTCGAGCGTCCAGCTCGGATATGTGTGCGTATTCGTGAATCAGCGCTACCCCAACGAATTCGTCGGGCTGGTTCAATATGCTATCGTTTATATATAGATTTTTTATATTTGTAGTGTTGTAAACAGTTATGGCTGAAGGGGAGGTGTCCTTTACGGCTGCGATTCTTTGAGAGTTGTGTCCGTACTGCTTGCTTGTTGCGTAGAGCATGTTAATCACGGCAAGTATCATTTCTGTCTCGAGACCTTCTCCCATGTAGTCACTGATAATTGCTTTGTATGTGTTGTTGCTTTCGTCGCGACTCATTTCTTCTATGGCTTCGATGGCGCTGGTTAAATAGTTCTTGGTGTTATCCATTCCGGTTTTTATTTTTTTGGCAAGGTCAGGGTTGTTTTTTGTTATTGCAGTCATGCCTCTGCCTGTTATGGGGAGATCTCGCTCTATCAGACGTCTTAATTTACGCGACTCTTTTGAAAGTTGTCCGTCGTCATCCAAAAAGCAAACAGGGTTGTTTCTCGTCATTCGATACAAGTTCATCCCATCCACATACCCCGCAGGATCCGGATTGATCCACCGCTGCAACCACGGCGCGTAATACCGGAATCCATAGTAGTAAAGCCCCGTCGCATCCCGTTCCTTGCCGGAATAGCGCACGGTTTTGTACTTGGCTTCGGTCGCGTTTCGGCCGGCCCACCACGCCGTGCCACCGAAGGGATAATAGCTTTCCTGGCTGATCAGGTTGGCCTGCTGGTCCAGTTCCAGGGTGCTGGAACCCAAGTGATCGTTGAGGCTGTAGCGCAATTGATCATTGGGGATGTCATCGGGTTGTCCGGCGACCCAATGCAATACCCGGACGCTGTTGCGTCCCGCTGTGGCGCTAATGACCTGCAGGATTTCACCGGTGCCACCGTGGGTGCGAATTTCCAGACCGGGCAGGTAACGCACTTCGCTGATGAGGGTACGAGCGTGGGTCTGACTGGTGCGAACCTTGCGCACGCGCTGGCCGCCGCCGTCATAGACATAACGTTCGTGATCGTCTTCGGCGTTGTCGCGAATCACCGGGCGCACTTGTTGTAGTTGATTGCGCAGGTCCCAGCTCAGGTGTTGCCCCGGTTGCAGTGCATGCAGGTTGCCATTGGCATCGAAACCAGCGGCCAGTTCGTCTTCGGTTGGCGGTCGGTCATCCTGGTTGGGCAGGCAGCGGTTGCTGTTGCGGGCGCGGGTCAAGGTGCGGCCATGGCGCTGTGCGCCGAGATGCTCGAGTTCCAACAGGTTGCCGGCCGGGTCGTAGTGGTAGGTCTGGGTGTAATTGGCAATCTGGTTGGGGGCGGCCGGCAAGGGTTGCAAGCCAGGCAAGGCTGGGCCGCCTAGGCCCGTGCTGGCCTCTCGTCCGGTGGCTTTGATCAACTGGTAGAGCGTGTTGTAGTGGTAAGTCGTGATCGGGGCGACCCGTTGGTTCTTGAAGTAGCGGATCGACTGTTCGGATTCTTCGATGCTCAGGACGTTACCGACCGGGTCGTAGCGGTACGCCAGGTCTTGCAGCGGCGAGCCATCGGTTTTGTGGGCGCTGAGCCTCGTCAGTCGGCCATCGGCAGGGTCGTAGCGGTGACGGGTGATCACGCCGTTGCCGGCGTTTTCCGACTCGACCTGGCCCAGGGCGTTGTAGTGGATGTTGCTGACCAACACCTGCTCGACCTGTCCGCTGCCCGCCAGTTTCAGCCGGGTGTTTTTCAACTCACCGGCGACGGTATGGGCGAAAGCTTGAAGGTTGCCCAGTGCGTCGGTTTGGCTCAGCGGTTCGTTGGTAGGTGCGCAGGTGTTCCAGGTCGTCGCGCCGTCGCCGGGTTCAAGCAGCGTATTGCGAGCGGGCACCTCGCTCGGCCAATCGGGCGGAGCGCTATCACGCAGAAAATGCCGGGTCTGTTTCAGTACCGCACCGCCCAGCCCCAGATCATGCAAGTGCAGCGTGCCCGCCGGATCGTCATGGCGAATCAACTGACCGCACAGGTTGTGGGCGGCGGAGTCCGCATCGGCGCCGGCATAGCTAAAACGCTCCAGTGTGTGCTCTGCAACGTCTTCTCCACGTTCATGCACGGCCACCGGGCGCAGCAGGGCATCGCATTCAGTCAGTGAATGGCTGCCACGACTGTCCCAGCGCTCCAGGGTTTGCCCAGCGGCACCTTGCAGCATAGTCTGCCAACCGGAATCCACGCTGTGGGTCGCCAACGGTAAGCTGGACAGGCTGAAAGTCTGGCTCAGGTTGGCGGGTACGGATTCATCGGCCTGGGCCATGGCAAACAACCGTGGATCACGGCTGGCCACTGGCCGACCAGCGCTGTCGTAACGTTGATGGGTGACGCGCGACTCCAGCGGCTCGTTGGCCTGCCGCCGATGGAACTGCACGGCCCTGACCGCCAGGCCACGCGGGTCCAAGACGGAAAGGGTCGGCGTTGCGGTATGAACCTGTGGTCCCAGAGAGGCGGTCGCCATGTGTCTTGTCCTTGACCCGCAGTGAGTGCCCACACAATGCAGGGCTTTCAGGGCTTTGGATACTGTAAGAACTAACAGGTAGGCGTCGATTTATCCTTGTGGCCCGAGGGCGTGGCTCCACTGGCAACAGCCGCAGGAGCCACGGTTGATTGCCTTCACCAACGCATCCGCACCCCAAGGCTGCCAATGATGCCGTTCAGGTCGTTGTCATCCACGTCACTGCTGTAGTCGGCGCTGACGTACAGGCTAACTCGCGCCACCAGGCCGAGCCCCAACTCCACCGTGGAGAATTTGCGACTGCTGCTGATTTTATCGACCTGATCCAGCGTCACCGCGTTGGCGCTGTAGCGCCGTGTGCCACAGGTTGGTGCGCACGTAGGGCTCGACGCCCAGGCCATTGACTTCGTAACTGCCTTTGAGGCGTGCCCCGACACGCCCGCTCATGGACGGTCCCGTTAATTCAGCGGGTACAAGCGTTTGTTTTTTGTGGATTCTCTAAGCGCTTGTTTGTGTATTACACAAACACAATCTCATACGGCAGGCGCATGCGCTCCAGGACGACCCGAGGCAAGGTCGGTGCGATACCGAGTTCCGGCTCGCCTTCCAACTGGCTGGCGTAGGCATGGGTGGCGTGGCGCTTGCGTGCGACGGTCCAAGTGTCCAGGCGCAGCTTGCGTGCCCGGTGCCAAGGGATCAGCCCTTGTTCACGCAATGGCCAGTGCCAGGCCCACAGCGGTACTTCGTGGAGGCTGGCACCGACCATGCTCGCCGCTTTGGCGGCGGCGCGCCCGACCGTGTCATGGTCAACGTTGCCGTCTTCGCTCCAGGTACTGAAGACCACGTCACCGGGGCGCAAGTAGCGGGCGATGAATTGGGTCAACTGATGTTCATGTTCAGCCAGGGCGTTATCGGTGAAACCGCCGCGAATCCATTTCAGGCTGTGCATCGGCACGCCGAGGCGGCGCAGGGCTTCGACACTTTCCTGGGGGCGAAACACGCTCAGGCGTTGCTCCGACCAAAAGTGCGAGCCCGGATGGCTGGCACTGCCGTCGGTGATCGAGATCAGTTGCAGGGGATGGCCAAGTGTCGACAGCACTTGCAGCAGGCCGCCACAGGTGACGACTTCGTCGCCCGGATGAGGCGCAATGACGACGGCGCGGGCATCAGCGGGGATCAGCGTACCGATGTTGACGAAAGGGATTTCGTCCAGCTGTCGGGCGTTGTTCCATATCTGCGTGGGCAGACTGGCTTCGGCGAGGGAAACGGATTTCATGAGTACCACATCCTTGTTCTGACATGCCGTCGATCATGCGTGAGAGCCCTGAAAGCCTCCTGATACAGATCCCATGACGGCCAATTGATATCACTTTGCAGCGCTCCTGTCCTGGATTGCTGCGGGCAGAGTATTGCCCATACATCGCGATCCGTCGCGGCCACATTGACGTTTTTTACGAAAAAACCGGATCAGGTATCAGAAAAAACACCGTATCAGATAGAAATGCGCGGACTCGACAGGGGCTGGGCGGTTTCTGTCTTGACGTTGACGCAAGCGTCAAGAACGGCCGTTTTGACCGATTCGTTCATCGGCGTCCCTCTCAGTCGTCATCCTCATGCTGCAATTCGAACAGCAGCAACGAGCGCCCGGTCACGAAGTATTCGTGATTGAAATCGAAGCGTTCCTGGCCGCGAATCGACGGCTGATGAGTATCGATCATGCAGGTCCAGAAGCCGCCGTCGGGGACTTCCGGCAGGCGGAAACTGACGATGTCGTGATGGGCGTTGACCACCAGCAGCAAGGTGGCGTCCGCGCCTTTGCGACGGATGCCGGTTTCCTGCGCCCGGCCATCGAGCAACATGCCCAGGCAGCGCCCGTGGCCGTCCTGCCATTGTTCGGTGGACATCTCCTCACCGCCAGGCGCCAGCCAGGTCACGTCCTTGACGCCGATGTCTTCGTTGTAGTTGCCCACCAGGAACCGTCCGCGCCGCAGGATCGGGTAGTTCAGGCGCAGCTTGATCAGGCGTTTGACGAACTTGAGCAAGGCCTTGCCGTCATCACTCACGTCCCAATTGACCCAACCGGTTTCGCTGTCCTGGCAGTAGGCGTTGTTGTTGCCGTGCTGGGTCCGGGCGAACTCGTCTCCGGCCACCAGCATGGGCGTGCCTTGGGCCAGGAGCAGGGTGGCGAAGAAATTGCGCATCTGGCGCTGGCGCAGTTCGTTGATCTGCGGGTCGTCGGTGGGGCCTTCCACCCCGTGGTTCCACGACAGGTTGTTGTTGCTGCCATCTTGATTGTCTTCGTCGTTGGCTTCGTTGTGTTTGTCGTTGTAGGAGACCAGATCGTTGAGGGTAAAGCCGTCGTGGGCGGTGATGAAGTTCATCGACGAGTACGGGCGGCGACCGCGCTGGTTGAACATCTCGCCGGAGGCCGTCATGCGCCCGGCGAAGTCGGCGAGTTGGCCGTCGTCACCTTTCCAGAATGCGCGCACGGTGTCGCGGAAACGGTCGTTCCATTCGACCCAGCCGGGTGGGAAACCACCGACCTGATAACCGCCCGGGCCGCAATCCCAGGGCTCGGCGATCATTTTTACCTGCCGCAAGACCGGGTCCTGGCGGCAGGCCACGAGGAAGCTGTGGCGCTCGTCAAAACCATCGTGGTAACGCCCCAGAATGGTGGCGAGGTCGAAGCGGAATCCGTCGACGTGCATTTCTGTGGCCCAGTAGCGCAACGAGTCGGTGACCATTTGCAGCACGCACGGGTGGCTCAGGTCCAGGGTGTTGCCGGTCCCGGAATCATTGATGTAGAAGCGTTTGTCGTCCGGCATCAGCCGATAGTAAGTGGCGTTGTCGATCCCGCGCATCGACAGCGTCGGGCCTTGCTCGTTGCCTTCGGCGGTGTGGTTGTAGACCACGTCAAGGATCACCTCCAGGTTGGCTTCGTGCAGGTGCGCGACCATCTCCTTGAACTCGGCGATCTTGCCGCTGGCCAGGTAACGCGGGTCCGGTGCAAAGAACGCGATGCTGTTGTAGCCCCAGTAATTGGTCATGCCCTTGTGCAGCAAATGCTGGTCATTGACGAAGGCATGAATGGGCAGCAATTGGACCGACGACACGCCGAGTTTGCGGATGTGTTCCAGCACGTCATCGACCATCAACCCGGCGAACGTCCCGCGCACGTTTTCCGGCACGCTGGGGTGAAGCATGCTGATGCCGCGCACATGGGTCTCATAGATGATCGTCCGGTCCCATGGCACGCTGACGCGATGGTCGTGCCCCCAGGTGTGTGCGGGGTCGATGACCTTGCACTTGGGCACGAAGGGCGCGCTGTCGCGTTCATCGAAGCTGAGGTCGGCATCGGCATGGCCGATGGTGTAGCCGAACAGCGCTTCGGACCATTTCAACTGGCCGACCAACTGTTTGGCATACGGGTCGATGAGCAATTTGTGGTGGTTGAAACGGTGGCCGTTCTGCGGGTCATACGGGCCGTACACCCGGTAGCCGTAGATCAGCCCCGGATGGGCGTCCGGCAGGTAGCCATGAAAAATTTCGTCGGTGTACTCCGGCAGCTCGATGCGCTCCAGTTCCACTTCGCCGGTGTCGTCGAACAGGCACAGTTCAACCTTGGTGGCGTGGGCGGAAAACAACGCGAAATTGACCCCCAGGCCATCCCAGGTTGCACCGAGCGGGAAGGGCAAACCTTCACGGATTCGCGAGGCTTCGGCCTGAGGCTCTGGTGCGGCTTTACTGGGCGTGGTCATAGAGGCTCCTGCGGCGAGAGTGGGCAATGACACGGTGCTGAGCGGCTTTTTGAGGGCGAAAGAGCCTTGTGTGGCAAGCGCTTGCCACGGCTCATCTCAGGTCGGATCGGTGTGTGTCGTCAGCGGGCCGGTGGTTTGCGCGGTGCGCGGGGTTTTTTCGGTTCGGCGCTTTTCTCACCGGGTTTTGCAACGACTGACGTAACGGCCGCAGCCTTGGTTCGGGCTTTGGTCTTTGGCTCGGCGGTTTTACGGGGGGCGGCTTTGCCTGTGCCGGTTGTTGACGGTTTGCTGGGGGCCAGGGCTTCGGCTTCTGCCAGTTTGTGGGCCATCTCCCAATGGCGGGCCTCCTGGCCTTCGGGTTTGCCTTCGGATTCCCAGATTTGGTAAGCAAATTCACGAACGCGTTTTTCGTCGGTACTCATCGGCATGCTCCTGAACGGAACTCAAGTGTGGATAAAGAGATTGACCGGGAACTCCCCCAGCGCAGCGCCAATCAGCAACGTCTTGTGGTGTGTGACTGCACTGCTTGAAAAAAGTCCCTTCAGCTTTTCCCCGGAAGGGGCGAACGGTAGGGTCACTCGTGTATCGCTCCAGTGCAGGGCATTTACCTGGGGTGTGGCACTGCTTTCCAGCAGCCCGGCGACCCGAATCGGCACGATCACGATTGCCCGTAGCTCACGGTATTCGCGGGCGAAGGCCAGTACCCGATGGGCCTGGCTGCCGAGTACTTCCAAGGGCCGATAACCACCATGACGAAACAGCGCCGCGTGCGTGGCACGAACCTTCAGAACCTGCGCAATCAGCGCCTGTTTGAGGTGCCCGTCACGCCAGCTCGTCAGTAATCGGGGCACGTCCACCGGTGAGGCCAGCGCCGCTCGCCGTGCGCTGAAGTCCACTGGCCGGCGATTGTCCGGATCCACCAGGCTGAAATCCCAGAATTCCGTGCCCTGATACACGTCCGGCACCCCCGGCACAGTCATTCGCAGCAAGGTTTGCGCCAGGCTGTTCAAGGCACCGCACGCGGCGATTGCCTGCACGGCCTGATGCACGGCGGTGCGCAGCGGCAGACCTTCAGTGCGCAGCAGCAGGCGTTCGATAAAAACCTCGGTGGCGTGCTCGTAAGCATCGTTAGGCGCGCTCCAACTGCTGGCCAGTTTGGCTTCGCGCAGGGCCTTTTGTTGCCATTGCCAGATCCGTCGGGCGTAGGCTTCAAGGCCTTTTTCATCATCCGTGCGCAATTCCGGCGGCCAGCTGCCGAGCAGGCCTTGATAGAGAATCAGCTCATCCCCGGCCGAGGGAAGCTGCGGATCAACCCGCAAACCCGAAGACAGGTGACGCCAGTGTTCGACCTGTTCGGCGTACCAGGCACTGCGTTCGCTGAGCACCGCCAGCCGCGCACGCGTGTCTTCGCCACGTTTGTGGTCATGGGTGGCCGTGGCCAGCAGGTTGTCCGGATACGTTGCGAGGCGTTGCGCACAGGCGTGATGAAAGTCTGCCAGTGGCGCGCTGAACTGCTCGGTGTTGAAGCCCACGTCATTGCGCGACAACAGCGCCGCCGAGCGATAGAACGCGGTGTCTTCCACGGCTTTGGCCGCCGCGGGCGAGGTCAGTTGCTGAAAGCGCACGCAGGCATGTTTGAGCCGTTTGCGTGCAGGCCCCGGTGGCTGCTTGCGCCAAGGCTGACCGCCGAGCCACTGCGCCAGGTAATCGAGCACCGGCCAATCGGCCTCGCTCAGGGTTGCACGGGCGCCATGCATGGCCTGCTGGAAAACAGCGTCGTCGTCGGGCGAGCGGCCGCACGGGCCGATGTAGGTGCGGTACACCGGGAAATGCACCACCAGTTCCTGCAACGCCCGGCGAATCGCGCCCAGGGTCAGGTCGCGACTCATCAGGTCATCGCGGGCGACGTGCAGCAGCGCCTGGGCAACACTCTCAAAGTCGCCGGCCAGGGAGCCGTTGAGGATTTGCTGGCGGGCCAATCGCGCTTCTTCGCCGAACGCGGCGGGGCGTTCACTGAGTTGGCTCCAGAGCCTGCCCAGCGTTTGTGCGCCCTGCGGGTCGTGCTGCAACAGCGACACCTGGTTCATGAATTCATAGCCGGTGGTGCCATCGACCTGCCAGTCGCGGCGCAGGGTTTCGCCCTCGCCGAGGATCTTCTCGAGGTAGATCGGCAGGTGCCGCGAAGGCGACAACGCGTCAACCCGGCGCCTGAGTTTGCGGCAGTAGCCCCGAGGGTCGGCCAGGCCATCGATGTGGTCGATGCGCAGCCCGTCGACCAGTCCGTCGCTGATCAACTGGAAAATTTTCGCGTGAGTCGCCTCGAACACCGTTGGCCGCTCGACCCGCAAGCCAGCCAGTTCGTTGACATCGAAGAACCGTCGCCAGTTGATGTCGTCGGCGGCGGTGCGCCAACTGGCCAGCCGATAGCTCTGGCGCTCCAGCAGGTTGTGCAGCCGGCTGAAACCTTCGGGCTGACGCGAATCGTAAAGCGCCAGTTGCCGGGCGATGGCCTGAGCAACTGGCGGGGCGCTCGCCAGCGTCGACAGTTGCTGCTTCAACGGAGCAGCCAGTGCATGGGCGCCAGTCTGGTAGCTCAGGGTGGCGAAGTGTTCGGCCAGGGACTTGAGTGACTCGGCGTGCGGGGCACTCAGTGCATCGGTGGGCTTGAGCAGGTCGGCGTAATCGGCAGGGCAGATCGGGAAACGATGCGCGTAGTGCTCGACATAAAACGCGCCTTGCCCAGGATCGAAACGCAGGGTCAAGGTACCTTGCTGCAACGCCGCACCGTAATCGCTGCCCAGAAACGGCAGCAGCAATTGGCCTTCGAGCAACGGGTCGGCGGAGTGCCATTGAATGTCGAAGCATTCGCCAAAGGGACTCAGGCGTCCCCATTCCAGCAAGTCCAGCCACCAGGGGTTGTCGCTGCCGCCGACCGCCATGTGGTTGGAGACAATGTCCAGAATCAATCCCATGCCCTGCGCGCGCAGCGTAGCGACCAGCCGGCGCAGGGCGGCTTCCCCGCCCAGTTCGGGGTTGACCGTGCTCGGGTCGACCACGTCATAACCGTGCATCGACCCGGCGCGGGCACTCAGTAACGGCGAGGCATAGAGGTGGCTGATGCCCAGTTCGGCAAAGTATGGCACCCAGGGAATGGCGTCGTCGAGGGTGAAACCTTTGTGAAATTGCAGGCGTACGGTGGCCCGCAACGTGTCGCTCATTGGTCACGCTCGGCCGCTTGAAGTCTGGCGCAGGCGAGCATTTCCAGGCGCCGTGCCGCGTCGGGCTCATCCAGCAGTGTTTCGCTGTGGGCGGGCAAGCGGCGGCGCCAGTTGGGGTGGCTGTCGAGAGTGCCCGGCAGGTTGGCCTGCTCGTCCAGGCCCAATGCATCTTCGATTGGCAGCAGCACCAAAGGTGCACGGGTGTGGCCAAGGAACCTGACGCTGGCGTCAAGCACCTCATCGGTTTCATGACGTTCTTCGCGAAAATTCTGCGGGTCTTCGCTCAGGGCACGACGCAGGCCCTCGCGCTCACGTTGCCGGTGTTCGCGCCATTGCTGCTCGCCGTGGCTATCGGTCAGGCCGAGGCGGGCATTCCAGTCGATATCACGGCCATGCCACCAGCCATTGAGCGTGGGCAAGTCGTGGGTGCTGGTGGTGGCCAGCGCGTTGTCCGGCCAGTCGAGGATCGGCTTGAAACGCACGTTGTGGTCCTGCTCGAACAGCAACACGCGCATGCCGAGGATCGAGCGGGCACTGAGCTTTTCCCGCAGGCCCTCGGGCACGGTGCCCAGGTCTTCACCGAGGACGATGGCCTGATGCCGATGGGATTCGAGGGTCAGTAACCGCAGCAAGTCGTCCACCGGGTAATACAGGTACGCGCCGTCGCTCGGGGGGGCACCATTGGGGATTACCCACAAGCGTTGCAGGCCCATGACGTGGTCAATGCGCAGCCCCCCGGCATGGGCGAAATTGGCCCGCAGCATTTCAATGAAAGCCCGAAAACCGTTACGCACCAGTCCTTCGGGGGAAAACGCGGAAATCCCCCAGCCCTGACCCGCACGGTTGAGGATGTCCGGTGGCGCACCGACGGTCAGCGATGCAAGCAATTCGTCCTGTCGGCTCCAGGCCTGGCTGCCGCCGCCATCGGCGCCTACCGCGAGGTCCGCGATCAGGCCGATGCCCATGCCGCTGCTGCGCGCAGCTGTTTGCGCGCGCTCCAGGCAGCGGGTGATCAGCCACTGGCAAAAGGCATGGAAACCGATGCGCCCGGCATTTTGCTCGGCGAACTCTGCCAGGGCGCTGCTGCGCGGGTCACGCCAGTGTGCCGGCCATTGGCGCCAATCCAGGCTCACGCCCTGGGCCGCGCAGGTTTCCTGCAAGGCTTCGAAGCGGCAATGGTTTTCCAACGCCTCGCCACCGGCATGGCGAAAACTGCTGAAGTCTTCATGCAATGGGTGCTCGCCCTGACAAAAGCCTTCATACAAGGCTTGCAGAAGGCGTTGCCGGGCCTTGGCGGCAGCGGGCCAATCAATCAGCGGCAGTTGCTCCAGGGCTTTCAGCGGTTCAGCCAGGCCGGTGGCGTCAATCGCTGCGCGCAGCGCCCGTTCACCGAGAATCGCTCCGGGCGAGGCGTACAGGCTGTTGAGGAACAAGCGGCTGGAAGGTGAGTACGGACTGTAGTGATGAGTGTCATTGGCAAACATCGCGTGCAACGGGCTGATGGCCAAGGCATCGGCACCGCGCTCGCCGGCAACCCGCACGAGGTTTTCCAGGGCCAGAGTGTCGCCAAAGCCGCCGTCACCGGGACGGCGCAGGGAATACACCTGCACGCTCAAGCCCCACGCCCTGGGTGTGGGGCTGTCGACCGCGTGGGCCACGCTGTGGCAATGGGCCGGCGCCACGGCGAGGGTGAACTGGAGCCCATCGATGCTGACGTGCTGATAACCCACCGGGATCAGCCCCGGCAACACGGCGTGGGCGTCGAGTTTGAGGCTGAGGACGGCACCGTCTTCAAGATGAATCTCGCAGGGTGTTTCAGCTGAAAAGTAACGGGCCAGGTCCAGGCCCCACGCCGACATCGACGGTCATCAACGGCGGCAGGTGGCTGCGTTGTTGGTTTTCTTGCAGTTGCAACAGGCTGGCGTCGATCTCCTGAGCGGTGCCCGCCGGGTGACCGAGACCGTTCAGGACAGCCCGCAATACCGATGCAGCGACTTTCTGCGGGCGACCATTGGCATCGATCCAGTCAACGGCCAGGCCTGCTTGGCTGGCGAGAATTTCCAGTTGGGCATCGCTCATCGGCGCTCTCCAGAGGTGAGGTGCAAGGGCGCGACCGGCGTGAGGCTGACGAGCGCGCAATAAGGGGCGAGGGTGCCTGTTTGCAACAGCGTGCCGGTTTGCGGTGGGTATTCGAAGAGCAACGGGGCGGCGGCCGCAGCGTAAGTAACCGGTTGGGAACTGAGGTTGAGGTCGATGCGCAACACGCTGCCATCGCCCAAGCGCCAACGGGCACTGAGCGCGCCCTCGGCCAGTACGTCGGCGCTCAATGCCTGGGCGCCCGGCAGGTGCGGCATGATGTGCCGATGGCGGATTTCCAGCAGGTGCTGGTGCAGCTCATAGGTGGCGCGCTGCGCCGATTCATCGGCGGCGGTCAGTTTCGGTTGTGAGGCGTGGAAGGTTTGGAGAGCATTGGGATCGGGGATTCGCAGGCGCTGTTGCTCATCGGCGAATGCGTTGAAGGCCGCGAATTCGTTGCGTCGTCCTTCGCGGACCTGATCGGCGAGTTCGCCGTGGTGGCTGGTAAAGAACAGGAAGGGTTGCTCGGCCGCCAACTCATCACCCATGAACATCAAAGGAATCATCGGTGACAGCAACAGCAGGACCGTTGCGGCGTGCAAGGCCTGGGGCGGTGTCAGCCGGTTGAGGCGCTCACCGAAGGCGCGGTTGCCGATCTGATCGTGGTTTTGCAAGAACAGCACAAAAGCACTCGGCGGCAAGTGTGCGCTAGGCTCTCCCCGTGGCCGG
This sequence comes from Pseudomonas purpurea, assembly GCF_039908635.1. NCBI lineage: Bacteria > Pseudomonadati > Pseudomonadota > Gammaproteobacteria > Pseudomonadales > Pseudomonadaceae > Pseudomonas > Pseudomonas purpurea. Next base: position 3,059,796 of record NZ_CP150918.1, on the reverse strand, counting down.
CCATGGCGGTTGGGCTCTCCCTGATAGATAAAGCCCTGGCTCAGGCAGCGGGCGAGTTTTTGCGTCGGCTGCTCGGCAAAGTCGCTGTAGTAGGCGTCGGTTTCACCGGTCAGCAGCACGTGCAAAGCGTTATGGCCATCGTCGTTCCACTGCGCGTCGAAGCCTTGCTCTAACAGGCGGGCCTGGTTGTGCTCGTTTTCCAGAGTGAGCCACACATGCCGGGCCGGATCGACCTGTTGCCGCACTTGCTGGCCAAGCTCTTGAAGAAAGTCCGGATCGTCGATGGCATGCACCGCGTCCAGCCGCAGGCCGTCGAAGCGGTATTCGAGCAGCCACATCAGTGCGTTATCAATGAAGAAGTCCCGCACCTCGCGGCGACGGAAGTCGATGGCGGCGCCCCACGGTGTGTGTTTGTCTTCGTGAAAGAAACGACTGGCGTAGTGAGGCAGGTAGTTGCCGTCCGGGCCGAAGTGGTTGTAGACCACATCCAGAATCACCGCCAGGCCCTGACCATGCGCCGCGTCGATCAGGTGTTTGAGTTGCTCGGGCGTGCCATAGGAGGCTTGAGGGGCATAGGGCAGCACGCCGTCATAGCCCCAATTGCGTTCGCCGGGGAACTGCGCCAGCGGCATCAACTCGATGGCCGTGATCCCCAGTTCGGCCAGCCGTGGCAAGTGTTGTTCCACCGCGCTGAACCCACCGAGCGCGCCCACATGCAGTTCGTAGATCACCGCTTCGTGCCAGGGGCGGCCTTGCCAGTTGCGGTGCTGCCAGCGATAGGCCAGAGGGTCGACCACCACGCTGGGTGACCCCAGGTCAGTGGCCTGGGCACGGGATGCCGGGTCGGGAACGTCCTGTTCGCCGTCGATGTTGTAGCGGTAGCGTGTCCCGGCCGGGCAGCGGACTTCGAGCACGAACCAGCCCTCGGCCTGGGGCAGTAACGGCAATGAGCGGCCGTCATCGAGTTCTACGCTGACGTAGAACGCGTCCGGCGCCCACAGCGCAAAACGCGTGTGCTCGGCATCCCGCATGACGGCGCCGTGAGGCCAGGTGTCCAGCGTCCGTAATGGCATCCGGGAAGTCCTCTTACACTTTGGCCGACTTGCCCAGCGCCTTGGCCACCAGTTGTTCGTAGAGTTCGGCATAGGGTTCGACGGCCTTGCACCAGTTGAACGGCGCGGCCATGGCACGGCAACGCATGGCGTTGAGCAGCCCCGGGAAGGCGAATACCTTGAAGGCGCGGCGCAGGGCTTGCTCGTAGCTCTGGACCGTCGATTCGTCGAAGAGAAACCCGGTGACGCCGTTTTCAATGGTGTCGGCCAGACCTCCGGTGTTGCGCGCCACCGGCAGCGAGCCGAAGCGCTGCGCATACATCTGGCTCAGGCCACAGGGTTCATAACGCGAGGGCATCAGCAAAAAATCGCTGCCGGCGAACATGCGTCGAGCGTCGGTTTCGTTGAAGCCGATGCGCACGCCGACCTGGCCGGGGAAACGCAAGGCGAGGGCGCGCATGGCCTGTTCTTCCTCCGGTTCGCCGCGCCCGATGATTGCGATCTGACCGCCCGAGGCGACGATGAAGGCGGCGACGGCCTCGGTCAGGTCCAGGCCTTTCTGGTAGACCAGCCGCGAGACCACGGCAAACAGCGGCCCCTTGGAGTCCTTCAGGCCGAACAACTGGCGAACGTGGGCCGCGTTGACCGCTTTGCCGTCCCAGTCGCCAATGCTGAACGGGCAGACCAGGTGCGGATCGGTGGCCGCATCCCAGCTGTCGTCAATGCCATTGGGAATGCCGCTGAGCAGGCCTTGCTGGGTTTTGCTGGCGAGGAAACCGTCGAGGCCGCAGCCGAAGGCCGGGGTGGTGATTTCCTGCGCGTACGTGGCGCTGACCGTGGTGATATGACTGGCATAGGCCATGCCGGCCTTGAGAAAGGACAGCTTGCCGTAGAACTCCATGCCTTCCTGTTGCAGGGCATGTTCGGGGATGCCCAACTCCGGGCAGGAAGCCAGGCTGACCACGCCCTGATAGGCGAGGTTATGAATGGTGAACAGCGTGGGTGTGCGCTGCCCGCGCCAGTGCATATAGGCCGGCGCGAGGCCGGCGGGCCAGTCGTGGGCATGCACCAGATCCGGGCACCAATGGAGATGGGCCAGGTTGGCGGCAATGTCGGCGGCGGCGAGCCCCAGCCGGGCGAAACGGATATGGTTATCCGGCCAGTCGCGACCGTTATTGGCGCCATAAGGCGAACCCTCGCGCTCGTACAGTTCCGGGCAGATCAGTACGTAAATCACCAGGCCGTCGGGCATGTCCATGCGCCCGATCTTGCAGGGTGGCAACGCCGCGTGGCCGCCGAGTTCGCCGATGATGTGGATCGGGTTTTCGCTGTGCAGCACTTGCGGGTAACCGGGGATCAACACCCGCACATCATGCAAATGCGCCATTGCCCGAGGCAGTGCCGCGCAGACGTCACCCAAGCCACCGGTCTTCACCAGGTCGGCGATTTCCGAGGTCACGAACAAGACTTTTTTCTTGTTCGGATTCTGGCTGGAGACTGGCAGTACCGGCTTCGCACCCGGGGTCAGCACCGTCATCGAGGTGGCGGCACTGGCCTGCGATTGAGAACGCGCTCCCTGAACTTCCAAAGCGGCACTGATCATGAGTCTCTCCCGTTTTATTGATCTGTTTCTGCTTTAGCACCCGCGGACCCGATGGCCAATTCCGGTGGCCAGACGCAATAGCGCTACGCAAAGAAGAGCAAGGGCTGCCCAATGCGTTGAAGCAGAAAGGGTGGAGGAGCCATTGCAAGGATTGCACCAGTCGACACCGCTCCACCTTTAACCTGACTCGTCGCTTGAGCGAAAAGTTTCGAGTTTTTTCAAGGCAGATGACTGACCGGTTTTCCCTCGCGAAACTCAGTCTAGGCCAGAACCTAGAGCGGGGCAGGGCGGATTGACGAATTGTTCGACAATCGGTTTTGTGTGGCTGTTTTCGTGGGGTGTACGGGTAGATGCGCACCGACGAAGGGCTCTTTTGAGTGCGCACGGGGGCGAAAAGAGGGAGTAGGGTGCCTGGCAATGGCGCGAGGAAAAAACGGCCTCGCACCCTTTTTGTGCGCGAGGCCGACTGATGCTCCTTGGGTTTGACCACTTGGTCGGTTCTGGTGAGCGGGCGCAGTGGTTGCCCGCCATGCGTCCACCTCTCAGGGGGTCTGATTGCTCTTGTTCAGCCAGCCGAGCAAGGCTTGATGGAATCGGGTGGGCTCCTCCATCTGTGGCGCATGCCCCAGCCCCGGGAACTCTATCAGGGTGGACCTTGGAATGAGCTGGGCGACCTGCTTGCCAAGCACATCGTAGCGACCGATTTTCGCCTTCACCTCGGGTGGGGCAATGTCTTTGCTGATGGCGGTGGTGTCGGCGGTGCCGATTAACAACAGGGTCGGTGTTTTCAGATGCTTGAATTCGTAGAACACCGGCTGGGTGAAGATCATGTCGTAGATCAGGGCCGAGTTCCACGCCACTTGAGTACGGCCCGGGCCTTTGCTCAACCCGGCGAGCATGTCTACCCAGCGGTCAAACTCCGGCCGCCAGTGACCCGCGTAATAAGTGTTGCGTTCATAGTCGCGAATGTTCTCGGCGGTCAGCGTGAGTTCACGCGCGTACCATTGGTCGACGGTTCGGTAAGGCACGCCGAGGGCTTTCCAGTCCTCCAGGGCCGATGGGGTTGACCAACGCCAGTTGCTCAACTTGTTCGGGGTATTGCAAGGCGTAACGGGTGGCAAGCATGCCACCCGTGGAATGGCCCAGCAGCGTGGCTTTTTGAATGCCCAGTTTTCTGAGAAGGTCATGGGTGTTGGTGGCCAGTTGCTGAAAACTGTACTGATAGTTGTCCGGTTTGCTGGAGGTGCAAAAACCGATCTGGTCCGGTGCGATCACCCGATAACCGGCGGCACTCAAGGCGTTGATTGAACCCTCCCATGTGGCAGCGCAAAAGTTTTTACCGTGCATCAGCACGATGCTGCGCCCGTTGGCCTTGGCACTGGGAGGAACGTCCATGAAGCCCATTTCCAAGGGCTTTCCCTGGGACTCAAAGGCAAAATTTTGAATGGGGTAGGGGTAGTCGAAGCCTTGCAATTGCGGACCGTATGAGGGGCCGTCGGCATGGACGATGGTTGGCAGGGCAGCAGACAGCAACAGCAGCCACAAGGGATGTAATTTAGGCATTGGTGACTCCGTGTCGAAAGGCCCGATGCTGGTGCGACCTGATTAGGGGGGGATTAAGAAGGGCCGTGATCCGTCTCAGGCGTTTAACTCATCCAGCCCAGCGTCATCAGCGCCAGCACCCCGTAGCGGGCGCCCTTGGCCAGGGTCACGATCAACAGAAAGCGTGCGAGCGGTTCGCGCATCACCCCGGCAATCACGGTGAGGGGGTCACCGATGATCGGCACCCAGCTCAGCCATAACGACCAGTGCCCGTAGCGTTGGTAATGCCCTCGGGCCTTGTCCAGGTGCCGGGGGCTGACCGGGAACCAGCGGCGCCCCTTGAAGCGCTCGACGCTATGCCCCAGCCACCAGTTCAGCAACGAGCCGAGGACATTGCCCAGGGTGGCGATGGCCAGTAACGTCCAAAGCCAATACCGGTCGCTCAGCAGCAAGCCGACCAACAGCGCCTCGGACTGCAATGGCAACAGGGTCGCGGCGCCGAATGCCGCCAGGAACAACCCGAGGTAACCCGTGAGCATTACCGGGCCGGGTAGTCGGCAATCACTTCATCGGTGCCATTGGTTCTCAAGCCAATCACTTGGTAAGCGTCGACCTGGCCGCCCATTTCCATGCCCGGCGAACCCGTTGGCATGCCCGGTACGGCTACGCCCAGCAGGTCCTGGCGTTTGCTCAGGGCCAGCACCTGTTCGGCCGGCACGTGGCCTTCAACGAATTTGCCGTTGATCACGCCGGTGTGGCACGAGGCCAGACGTGGTGCCACGCCAAGGCGCTGCTTGACGGCGCTCATGTCGGGTTCGACGTGGTCGATGACCTTGAAACCGTTGGCTTCCAGGTGTGAAATCCAGCTTTTGCAGCAACCGCAATTCGCGTCGCGGTGCACGTCGATGGGGATCAGGTCGGCCGCCTGGGCCATGGAGCTGATGAACAGGGCGCCAAGGGCAGCCAGACGCAGTGTGTTTCGCATGGGAAGTCTCTTGTCGATCGTTGTTGGGGTCAGAACCACAGCCGGATGCCGGCGACGAACCGTGCTTCGTGGGTGTCGTCACCATCCTCGCGGGCGTAATCCGCCGTGTTGCCGTATGAACGGCTCCAGCTCACGCCAATGTACGGCGCAAACTGCGGGACGATTTCGTAGCGCAGGCGTACACCGGCTTCAGTGTTCGCCAACCCGGAACCGATACCGCGTTCAGGGTCGTTGCGGGTGTAGGCATTGACCTCGGCGGTCGGCTGAAGAATCAGCCGGTTGGTCAGCAGGATGTCGTAGTCGCCTTCCAGCCGGAGCGCATTTTGCCCCCTTTCGCCGACAAAAAAGGTTGCTTGTGTTTCAAAGTTATACAGCGCCATGCCTTGAAGGCCGAAGGCTGCCCAGGTTTGCGGCGCGCCTGGTTTGAAGTCCTGACGAATCCCGATGACCCCATCCCACCATGGACCCAGTGCATGGCCCCAGAGTGCCTGGGCTTCGGCTTTTTCGGTGGTGCCGTTGCCGCGCTCACCTTCGGAGCGCAACCAGAGGCGGTCGATGTCACCGCCGATCCAGCCACTGATGTCCCAATTCAAAGCACTGCCCGAGCGAGCGTCCTGATACTCCAGTTGATCGACCAGCAGAAAGCTGTTGATCGCCTTGTCGTGCACGCCATGCCCGGACACCGGCGGGAATGCGGCGCGACGGTCGGCGTCGGTGAGGACCGGAATCGGTGTGCGGCTCTCTGACGGTGCCATTGTCGAGTGATCCATGCCATTCATCTGGCTGTGGTCCATACCAGGCATTGGCGCATGCCCCATGCTGGAATGGTCCAGGGTTTCGGCGGACTGCGCCGACGCCATGTAGAGCCCCAACCCAGCGGTCAGCAACAGATGACGGTTCATGACGGGCTCCCCGGTTCATCCACGCGCACTTCACGAAACATCCCCATCTCCATGTGGAACAGCAAATGGCAGTGATAGGCCCAGCGCCCAAGGGCATCGGCCGTGACCCGGTAACTGCGGCGGGTGCCGGGCGGCATGTCGATGGTGTGTTTGCGCACCTGGAAACGGCCGTTTTCGTCCTCCAGGTCACTCCACAGGCCGTGCAGGTGAATCGGGTGGGTCATCATGGTGTCGTTGACCAGGGTGATGCGCAGCCGCTCGCCGTAAGTCAGGCGCAAGGGTTCGGCGTCGCTGAACTTGATGCCGTCAAACGACCAGGCGAATTTCTCCATGTGCCCGGTGAGGTGCAGCTCGATCGTGCGCGAGGGCTCGCGGCCGTCCGGGTCGGCGAAGGTGCTTTTGAGGTCGGCATAGGTGAGCACGCGTCGACCGTTATCGCGCAGGCCAATGCCGGGGTCGCCGAGTTTGGCGCTGGGGCTCATGGTCTGCATGTCCACCAGCGGGTTGTCGGTTTCGGACGCCGGGTGGGCCTGCATCGAGCCGCCCATGGCGGCCATGCTGCCGTGATCCATGCCCGCCATCTGGCTGTGGTCCATGGTCGGCATGGTGCTCATGTTTCCGTGGTCCATGCCCATGTCGGCCATGCTGATCAAGGGCCGTGGGTCGAGCGCGGGAATCGCTGCCTGCAAGCCTTCGCTCAGGCTCAACGTGCCGCGAGCGTAGCCGCTGCGGTCCATGGACTGGGCGAACAGGGTGTAGGCCGCCTGGCTTCCCGGTTCGACAATCACGTCGTACGTTTCGGCGACCGCAATGCGCAGCTCATCGACGCTCACGGGTTGCACGTATTGCCCGTCGGCCGCGACCACGGTCATTTTCAGGCCGGGGATGCGCAGGTCGAAATAGCTCATGGCCGAGCCGTTGATCAGCCGCAGCCGCAGTTTTTCGCCGGGCTTGAACAGACCAGTCCAGTTGCTCGCGGGTGACTGGCCGTTCATCAGGTAGGTGTAGGTCTGGCCGCTGACGTCGGCCAGGTCCGTGGGGCTCATGTTCATTTCAGCCCACATCGTGCGATTGGCGACGGTGGCGCTCCAGCCGTCGCGGCTGACGTCTGTAATGAAGTCGCCGACCGTGCGCTTGTGGCGGTTGTAGTAGTCGGACTGTTTTTTCAAGGTGCGCATCAACTGGTCGGGCGCCTGGTCGCTCCAGTCGCTGAGCATCACCACGTAGTCGCGGTCGTACTGGAAAGGTTCGGGTTCGCGGGCGTCGATGACCAGCGGGCCATACACCCCGGCCTGCTCCTGGAGGCCGGAGTGGCTGTGATACCAGTAAGTGCCGTTTTGCCGGAGCGTGAAGCGGTACTCGTAGAGGCCGTCCGGGGCGATGCCCTGGAAACTCAAGCCTGGCACACCGTCCATGTTGGCCGGCAGGATGATCCCGTGCCAGTGGATCGAGGTGTCTTGCTGCAAGCGGTTGCGCACGCGGATCGTCACCGTGTCGCCTTCGCGCCAGCGTAACAACGGCCCGGGCAGGCCGCCGTTGATGGTCATCGCGGTGCGTGCCGCGCCGGTGAAGTTGACCGGCGATTCGCCGATCCACAGATCAAACTCGGTGCCGCGCAACGCCAGCGGCTGGCCCGTGCCTTTGAGCGCCCACGCGGGCGGGTGCCACAGCCCGACCCCGGCCAGCAGGCTGCCGGCGGCCAGACCCTTGATGAAGGTGCGTCTTGAAGGTGTGACGTGCATAACGAAAAAGTCCCGTCAGGCCTGATGATTCAGGAGTGACGGGACCTTATTCCGTGGGCGCTGTCAGGAAACTGAGGCGCGGATTACAGATTTGTCAGCCACAGGCTCAACGCACCTTGAAGCGCCCCATGATCGAGCTGACCCGGCCGTTGGCTTCGAGCAGTTGGCGGGTATTGAGCTCGGTCGCGTGGCCGCTTTGCACCAGTTCATCGACCATGTGGCGGATCTGCACCATGCTGCGGTTGATCTCTTCGGTCACGGCGCTCTGTTGTTCGGCGGCCGTGGCGATCTGGGTGCTCAGGCTGTTGATGTGGCTGACGGAGCCGGCCATTTCATCCAGCCCGGCGTTAACCCGTGCCGTGGCGTCGGCAGCGGATTGGCAACTGGCCTGGGTGTTTTCCATGGCGGTCACCGAGGAACTGACACCCTGGGTCAGGCGGCTGAGCATTTCATTGATTTGCGAGGTGCTGTCCTGGGTGCGGGCGGCGAGGGCGCGGACCTCGTCGGCGACCACCGCAAAACCGCGCCCTTGTTCACCGGCCCGGGCTGCTTCAATCGCTGCGTTCAACGCCAGCAGGTTGGTTTGCCCGGCAATCGCCCCGATCACCCCAAGGATTTCGGTAATGCGCTGGGCATCCTGCTGCATGCTTTCGACCTTGTGCGTGGCGCTGGCGACTTCGTCGATCAGGGCAATCACGCTGCTGGACGCTTCCCCGACCACCACCCGCGAGCGGTCGGCGTGTTCGTTGGCGCGCTGGGTGAAAGCGGCGGTTTCGGCGGCATTCTCGGCAACGCTGTCGGCGGTGGAACTCATTTCGGTGATGGCGGTGACGGTCTGGTCGGTTTCGCTGGCGTGGCGCACCAGGATCTGGTTGGTCTGGGCTGACGTCTGCTGGAGTTTTTCCAGGCTGGAGGCCATGGCCCCGGTGGCCTGGGTGACTTCGCCGATCATGCTTTGCAGGTAGGCGATGAAGGTGTTGACCGAGTGACCGATGGCGCCCAGTTCATCTTCGGCGCGGATGGTGATGCGTCGGGTCAGGTCGGCGTCGCCGGCCGACAGCGCATCGATGTTGGCTTTCAGGGCGGTCATGCGCTGGATCAACTGGCGTATTGCATACATCTGCAACAGCACCAGCAGGATCACCATCGGGATCTGCAACAGGCTCAGCGTACCGAGTACATCGTCACGTTGGGCGGTGATGAGTTGGGTCGGCAAGGCAGTGGCGAGGAACCATGGCGTGCCTTCGATGGGGCGCATGAAGAAGGTATTCGCCACGCCCTGATTGTCAAACTCGACCCGCTGCAATGTGGCGTCGCGGCGGCCCAGCGCTGTCTTCACCTGGGCGGCAAGCGCTGAGCTGGCGGCGAGGTCGCTGATGTTTTTCAGCACGATCGGGCCGTTGATGCGCGAGCTGTTGCTGATGATCTTGCCGTCGGCCTCGACGATCAGCATTTCGGCGCCCAGGTCTTTTTCCTTGCGCGCGACCAGATCGTTGAAGAAGCCCAGGGTCACGTCGATGGTCGACACCCCGTACGGCACGCCATCGCGAGTGATCGCCATGGCGCAGTTGGTGCGGGGTTCGGCACTGGCGTCATCTTTATAGGCGGCAGCCCAGGCGCATTGGCCACGGGGCGTTTGCATGCCGCCCTTGTACCAGGCCTGGTCGTAGTAGTTGGGCGCGGCGTCACTGTTCCAGAAGGTGTTGACCGCCAGTTTGCCCGAGGCATCGCGGTGCCAGAAGGTGCTGAACTTGTTGCGCCCAGCCTCACGCTGGCCGGGCAGCGGCCAGATACCGCCGCCGAACACCTTGAGCTCGCCGTACTGATCCACCAGGCCGGGCAGCACCGTATCAATGGTGGTGCTGTCGAGCAGTGGAATGGTTTGGGTGATAGTGCGTTGCTGCGCCTGAACCTTGTTCAGTTCGCCCTGGATCTGTTGTGCCACTTCACCAATGCGGTTCAGCACCACCTGTTCTTCGGTGTGCCGCAGCTTGGGGGCCACCAACTGGCTGATGCCGGCCACGGTCAACCCGAACAGCACCAGGATAAACAGGACCAGAAACGAGGTGTAGCGGGCTTGAATCGTGCGCAATGCGGGCATGGGCCTGTCCTTGTGGAGCGTTCTTGTTATTCGACGCTTGAAGTGTCGGAGCTTTGAGACGTTATCGGCCCGGGAAAGCACGCCTTTAGTACGAGCGTGCAAGATTCGGTCGCTGACAGACGACCGGTTGGTCACAGCGTTGGTTTGCCGGAAAACCTCATCAGCAAATCGTATAAAACCCGTCACAAAGGGTTTTCAGAGGCCCTCGCTGGTTTGTTAAACAATTGTTTTGGCTAGTAAAACCGGGGCGTTGTGGATTTGTATCGTAAATGTACGAAAATTGTAAAAAGCGGAAATATTTGTTGGAGAGGGTCGGGGCCCTGCCGATACTTGAGGCACATACATCGACTCAACAAGGATTTTTCATGCGCACCCTACAGGGATGTCAGCAACGAATGACTTGTGTCTTCCACATGCAAATAACAGGAGCCAGGTCATGACCATCGGCAACGTTGGAGGCTGGACCAGCAAGGCCGGCCTATTGGTTCGTGAAAGTCCTAACGCGGGCAAGCAGGTCAGCCAGAGCGCCAAGCTGCGGCAGATGTTGACCCTGGTGGGTAACAATCCGGCAGCGCTGGATACGGCCAAGATGGATGCCCTGAAGCTGCATAGAAACGTCAAGGGTTTCGATCCGCAAAGTGTCACCCCCAAGCAACTGGGCAGCATGAGCGCCTTTTTGAAAGGGCAAGGCCTGATCACCGATGTGACGTACCTGACGCTGATGAACGCCGGTGACAAGTTCGACCGTTTCGGCATTCAGAAAGAAGACGAAAAATTCAATGCGCTGGAGTATTTCGCCACGCAACTGGACACGATCCAGAGCAATAACCTGAAGGGCAACAAGTACGCCAACGGCTTGATTCCCGAGTACAAGAAAGCCATTTACGTACTGCAGAACCTGTTCGAATACGGCAAGGGCAATGGCACCACCGCACCACCGAACACTAAAGGCATCAAAAGCGTCGTTTGATGTTCAATGGCATGGGCCCGATGCGGGCCCATGCACAGTGGTGCTATTGATTGAGCATTTCCATGACCTCTTGCGGGTAGCGCAGACCCGCAGCGGCATCTTCTGGAAAAATCGCCTCCAGTGCCTGCAACTCGGCGCTGCTCAATACAACGTCCAGCGCAGCAATGTTTTCCTCCAGATACGTACGTTGCTTGGTGCCGGGAATCGGGATCAGGTAGTCGCCTTGCGCCAGTACCCAGGCCAGCGCCAATTGCCCGGCCGTCACGCCTTTCTCTGCGGCCAACGCTTGTACTTGCTTGACCAGTAGCAGGTTCCTGGCGAAATTCTCCCCCTGAAAGCGCGGGTTGAAGCGTCGGTAATCGTCTGCGGCAAAGTCGTCGGGACTTTTCAATGCACCGGTCAGAAAGCCCCGGCCCAAAGGGCTGTAAGGCACGAAGGCCACGCCTAGGCGCTGGCACGTCGCAAGGCAGCCGTTGTGCTCCTGATCGCGGCTCCACAACGAATACTCGCTTTGCAACGCACTGATGGGGTGAACCTTGTGCGCCCGCTCCAGGGTTTGCGCCGACGCTTCGCTCAAGCCCAGATAACGCACCTTGCCGGCCGTGACCAGCTCGGCCATCGCGCCAACGGTTTCCTCGATGGCGACTTCGGGGTCGATCCGGTGCTGGTAATACAAATCCAGGGTGTCGATACCCAGGCGTTTCAGGGTGCCGTCAATCGAGGCGCGAATGTATTCCGGGCGGCCATTGATGCCGCGTCCACCGGGGTTCTGCGGGTCGCGGACGATGCCGAACTTGCTCGCCAGGAACACCTGGTCGCGCTTGCCGACGATGGCTTTGCCAATCAGTTCTTCATTGGTGTGCGGGCCGTACATGTCGGCGGTATCCAGCAGCGTGATGCCCATTTCCAGCGCCCGGTGCAGGGTTGCGATGGCCTCGGTAGTGTCGGTACCGGTGGTGTAGAAATCGCTCATACCCATGCAGCCCAGGCCGATGGCGGAAACTTGTGGACCGTTTTTACCCAGTTGACGAGTGTGCATTGCAGTGAGCTCCTTAAGATGAGGTGCGCAGTGTGACGCTCGACAAACGCAGGATAAACCGGCTAAAAGCACTATCACTGTTTGTAATTTCTAAATAATCAACGAGCAAATCAATCCATGGATCGGTTTAACGCCATGCGTGTGTTCACGCGAATTGTCGAGCTGGGCGGTTTCGCCAAGGCTGCTGACAGTCTGCAACTGCCGCGCGCTTCGGTGACCATCCTGATCAAGCAGCTTGAAGCGCACCTGGGTGTGCAGCTGTTGCAACGCACCACGCGGCAGGTGAATCCGACCCTCGACGGGGCCGCCTACTATGAGCGCTGCGTTCGGCTGTTGGCGGACCTGGATGAAACCGAGGCGGTGTTCTCGACCGGGCGCTCCGTGATCATGGCGGCGCTGCCAGGGTTCACGGCTCGCTATCCGCTGATCCGGTTGGAGATCGGCCTCAATGACCGCCCCGTGGATTTGATTCGCGAGGGTGTCGATTGCGTGGTGCGGGGCGGGCCGGTACTCGACGACTCGTTGGTGGCCCGGCCGTTGGTCATCCTGGATCAGGTCACGTGTGCCAGTCCTGCCTACTTGCAAGCGCGGGGCATTCCGCGTTGCCTGGACGACTTGGCAGGGCATCAGATGGTTGAGTATTTCTCCAACACCACAGGTAAGCGGTACGGTCTGGAGTTTCTGGTCGAATCACAACTGCGCTTGTTCGACCTGCCCAAACAGGTGTCCGTCAACAGCGCCGATGGTTACCTGGCGGCGTGCGAAGCCGGGTACGGTCTGGTGCAAACGCCTTACTACCATGTTGCGCGGCAGTTGCGTGAGGGCAGCTTGTGCGAACTGCTCAAGGAAATGCCGCCGCCAGGGTTGCCCCTGACGGCGTTGTATCCCCCTCATCGCCAGTTGTCCCAGCGGGTGAGGGTGTTTGTCGATTGGTTGGCGGCGCTGTGCGCAGAACCTGACATCGGTTTCCGCCGCCCGGATTCAGGCGGCTGACGGCGCGTGATGTGTTTCCCGGTGTGCAGCTACCGCTTGCACGTCGTCATGCAGCCGTTGCATGTGCGTACAGCACAGCTTCAGCGGTTGGTGCCTGGCGCCTCGATGAAACAACGCGAACCAACCCTGGCTCGCGGGCATCAGGCCGGTAAACACAAAGCCTGCCAATGACAGTGCTTCCAGCTGTTGGCTGAACCGCCGGGAAAGCTCAAGCCTGAGGGAAACCAGCCAGTGCTCAGGCAACCGCCGCAGTTGATCGATCGTCTGTGAGCGCAGGTTCTGGACGGTCAACTCAATGCGTTCATGGTGCTGACAAACCTGCAACGGCCGGGCTGGCCGTTGCGCAACCGCCGCGCACATCCCGAATGCCTCGGCCAACCGCTCACCCAAGGCCTGATAGCGATCAGGCCAGTGCAGGGGCGGAAGCGGTCGGGCATGCCCATTGACCATCGCATAGCCCAGCACGATGGTTTCCTGATGCGGGTTGCCGAAGGGTGAGGGCACGTAGTCGGGCAGCAGCCCGGTGCTGTGAAACCCGAGGGTGCCGGCCATTTTCTGGCTAAATGGATGGCTGGTGACTTGCTTGATCGAGACGATTTCCAGCCCCAGTCGAGATGAGCGGCGCAGCAGCTCACGCCCGAGTTGGGTCGCGATGTGCCGGCCTTGCGCGTCGGGGTGAACCAGGATCAACGCCAGCTCCGCGTGCGCCGGGTCAAGTGGATCGCGGCACAGCGCGGCATGGCCGACCACCGTGTCGCCATCCACCGCCAACAGTGAGTACCAATGACCGCTCGCGTTGTGCTGGCTGATCATGTTGGGAAAATACACATCGGGTTGCACATAACGCGGGCCGTAAACCTGACGGAACAGGTCACTCACCGGCGCCGCATCCACGTGCCGGAAGCGGCGAAGCCTGAGTGTGTTCATGGCGTACGCTCGAGCGGTTTAGCGGTGTACTGGCGCAGGTCCAGGAACGGCAGGTGCTTACCGCTACGGGGGTGAAGCTGCAAAGCGGTCGCGGAACACCGCAGCACTTCAACCTCGAGCTGAGCATCGTCGACCATCCGGCGGATCGCCGCATCGTGATGAATCAGCGTGTCACGCAGCGCCAGATCGACGGCAGGCGTGGTATCCGTGTTGCCGGCCCATTTCAAGGTGATGCGGTCCTTGTGGCCATCGCTCTGGATGACCACTTGCCATTGCAAGCTTCCCGTCAGCCGTTGAACGATCTCGCTGATTTCGTCTGCAAGCAGCGAGGCGATCCCGACGCGCACCCGCTGGCTCTGTGCGCTGCGACCCTGCAAGGCGAATTTGCGTCGGGCGCTCCCCGAGGGTTCACGCCAGCACGCACGGTCACCGACCGGATAGCGCAGCATCGGCATGAGCCGGCGCGTCAGATTGCTGATTACCAGCAGGGCCGGCGCGATCACACTCATCGATCACTTCGCCGGTCTGTTCATCGACAATCTCCACGTGGGTGTGTCCGTCAAAGGCCCGGTGTTCACCCAACCCGCAATCGCGGGTGCTGGCACCCACCAGCCCGGCATCGACGCAGGCGTAACCCACCGAGGCAATGCGGGCATTAGGGAACACCCGCTCAAGGATCGGTAACTGCGCAGCGAACAGGCTTTCACCGCCATACAGCACCGTCGTGACCTGCGGCAGGACGATCCGCTGTTCCCCGAGCCAGGCACCGAATCGCAGCAACTGCGCGGGAACACCCGCCAGCACATTGATGCGATGTTCGCCGATGGCCTGCGCGAGGGTTGTCGGGTCGACCTCGCCGGTAAAGGGGAACTCGGCAACAGGGACGCCGACATGCGCCAATGACGCGTGAATAAACAGAAAACCGGCGTACAAGTCCCCGGCAAAAAACAGGTTGGCTACCCGGTCGCCAGCGCTCAGCTGCGCCGCCAGGCCTTGACCGAACGTGCGGACCATCTGCTGCCATTCGTCATGGGTGTACACCACCCGTTTTCCCTGGCTGGTCGAGCCACCGGTCTTGAAAATCAGTGCATCGTGCGGGGTATCCGTGAGTACCGGCCACGTGTCCAGGTTCTGACTGTCGTTCCAGAAGGTGCTGGTATCGATCAAGGGCAAGTCTTCAAGTTTAAAATCAACTTCGGGTATGTCGATAAAGTGCGAAGCATAAAATAACGAACGTGTTCGGGCATGCAAGGCAAGTTGTTCAATTGAATAAATCATGGTGTGAGTCTTATTCTATTTAATAGATCGCTGAATCATTGAGCACAGCGAAGGCGTTAACTAACGAGGTGAGGTTTTCTCAAGTCAATTATCAGCGGCGACTTCCCGCTGTGCGGGTGTCGCTCGAATAAAGACTTGGGCACCGAGTGAACGGTCAGTTGCAACAGCGAAGAGTTCACCGCGATTGAAATATTCGGGTTGCTCATCAAACGCTGGCGCACCGCTTCGGCATCACCGTCCGTGCGCACCAACAGGCATTCGGACCCGTTCGCGTCGTAATCAAGCACCATTTGCACGTCACACCCCGCCAGTTGTGCCAGGTCATCGGTGGACAGAAAGTACGAGGCCACACGCAGTAGCTTTCCGTGTCGCCGGAGCAGTTCGAAACGTGGCGTTCGCAAGCCGCATCCACAGTCGCCGGTCACCCAGCGACCGCTGTCACCAACGTCATACCGGTTGACGACTTGGCCCTCGCGGGCGTGCGAGGTAAAAATCAGGCGCCCGACGACTTCAGGGCCGGCCGGGGCGTCGTTGTCAAAGCCGAGAATTTCCAGATGCTGGATATCGCCGAGCAGGTGGAAAATCCCATCGGGTGACGCAGGGCAAGCATGACCCAGCGGGCCGGCATCCACCGAGCCGTAAAGGGCGGAGCGGACCGTGGTCACACCGCAGCGCTTCATCAACTCACGGCTGGACTCGCCCGCATGTTCGCCCCCCATGAAGACCTTCTTGATACCGCCATAAGCGCGCAGACGCGGTTGTTCACTCAGGAACAGGCGCTGCAGGGTGTTCGGCATGCCGACCAGGGTGTTGATGCGCTGGTCGACAATCAGCTGGGCAATTTCCGAGAAGTCATCGTCCGTCGGGCCGCCCATGGGCAACTGCACAACGTCCATCCATTCAAGAATCCGGCTGAAACTCATGAGCCCGCCATACAGGTTTGAACCGTAGAACAGGTTCATCGCCCGGTCCTGCCGAGGGTCCAGTCCCAGGCTGAACAACCCGTCGGCGGCGGCACGCATCTGACGATTGAAATCGCCATAGCTGTAACCCGCCAGCACAGGCGTGCCACTGCTGCCCCCGGAACGGAAAAACAATCGGGCGGCCGGGCTGACGGGTTGGCGAAGGAGCGCTGCCTTGTCCATCACCGGGCCGTGGGGTGGCAGGACCGCGGTGGGGCTGTCGAGCGTTGCGTGGTGGCTCAGCACCCCCGGAGCCACGGTCACCGACACCCGACGGCTCATGCGTGAAAGGGCATAGATCCCGTCATGAGGTTCGCCTGCGTAGCCGTCATGGATGGACCGGGGCGGGGCGATGCGCGTGACGCCAGCGTGGAGCAGGGCCTCGGCCAGTGGCGCGGTCTGCGATGGATCGCAGATCAACGCACAGCTTTGCAGCAGGCACCGCCACGGCAACAAGGTCTCGGCGATCAAGGATCGTGGCACCGGTCGTAACAACAATGTGCGGAACAAGGGCGAGGCATCCAGCGTGCGATGGTGTTCCCAGACAATCCGCCACTGTGCCGCGCCCCAGACCTGCCCCGTGGTGCCCGCGAAGCTTTGGTCGAGTCGGGCCAGCGCCACGCGGGTGGTGATTTCCGACGCTTCCTGAGCCGTCGGTGTCAGTGCGGGCCAGTGGTGGGCCCGGCGGTTGAATGCCTCGGCCAGTTGTTCACCGACCTGTTGCAGAACGGCGGGTGTGTCGCTGTCCACCAACACCCATTGCGGGCTGGAGCAGGCTTGCTGGTCGAGCCGACAGACTTCGTCGACCAACGCATCCAGCGCTTGCGGTGAGGCCGAATCAGGTGACAGGTAGGCGAAGCTGATTTTGTGCCCCCAGTCGATCCAGCGGCATCCGCTTGGGATCTGTTGGGCGATCGCCTTGAGCGCGGTTTCACCTCCCCACGCGGAAACACCGTTGGCCTGCGCGCACAGCGAGGCGATTTCATGAGTCGCCGCCGGAATCACCGCGAGGTATGGGCTCAGATGGTCGCTCGGGTCGCTTTCAAGAAAGGTCGCCAGCAGTCGGGCGCTCAGGCCGTTGTCGCTGGAACTGGGGCGCAACCAGTTGACGTTCCCGGCCAGCAATCCTTCGAGCGTTGCACAGAATCCCAGCAGCTCTGCATTGCCGGGTGTGATGTGAACGATCAGCCCCAGGGGCAACCAGCGCTCGAAATGGGGCTGGGTGTAGTCGAAACGGCGCAGTGAGTCAGGCTGCGTGCCCAGTTCGCGCTCAAGTTTGGCGGCCAGGGTGCTGCGCTGGCAAAAGGCAATGAGGCCCTGACGCTGATCGTCATCGAGCGTCAAGTCGTGATCTGCGCTCATCAATCGTTGGGCAAAGCGCTCCGCGCAATCGAGTACGGTCTGATGGCTGGGTGGATACGCAAGCAGTTGCGGCAAGCAGGGCTGCAGGAGTGCAAGGGCGGTTTCAAGCGTGAGGTCGTCACGCAGTTGGCCGTTGATCAGGTACATGTCAGGCGCTCCTTATCAGTTCGGAGGCCGCCATGGCACAGCTACGGCTGGCGCTGGTTCCCGCCCGGCCATGCAGCTCGAACCAATCGGTGGCCGCACCGCAATCGCAGGTACTGGCGGGGTGCAGGGTCGCCAGGTCACTCATGACAACCGAGTGTGCGGGGCTTGAGGTGATATAGGGCGAGACGAAATGCAACAGGCCGGGCCGGCCGTAAGGTTGCACGCTGAAATCCACCGGGTCGCGCAGGAAAACCCTGGAATACACCGGCACATGAAAGTGCTGGTTCACGCATTCGACGTAAGGTACGGCGTGTTCCACGGCGCCGTAACCGTCACGGCAACGGCTGATATCGATCCCCAATTGCCGGGCCACGCTGGCATACAGTTGGGGTTTGGGCACCTCTTCGCTGGCTTGGGTTTTCCAGCCTCCGCCCAGAAACACCAGTGAGTCGGGATGCAGTTCCTGGGTGGGGGTGTTGAGGTCGCTCATCCTTTGCAGCGTGTGCCACAGGAACGCCGGGAAGCCGAAAATGCGCACGGGCAAACCTTCCTCGGCAAACTCCTGGAGGGCACGAATCACCCCGAACAGATCAAAGGCGTGACCACTGCCGGTGGAGCGCAGCGCGTAGACGGCCCGATTCACCGGGGCAAACCGGCACAGGAACTGGTCGGTGTAGGAGGTTCCCAGTGTGGTTGCTCCCACGGGCTCATAACTGAGCAGCAGGTAATTGCACGGCGTGTCAGGGGTGTCCCAGCCATAGTGGCTGAAGATGCGGCTGACCATGCCTTGCGCCGCCTGCATGCTGCGTGCGTCGTAACGCATCCGGCTTTTTTGCCCATGGGTGCCGGAGGAGGTCAGCTCCAGTGCATCCTCGCCGGTGTCGCTGAGCAGTAACCGTCGCTTGAAGTAGTGGGCATACAGCGGTGGCAGTCGGGACCAGTCGTCCAGCGTTTCCAGCGCCAGGGCGTCAAGCCCGTTGGCCTCCAGCCAATGTTCGTAACCGGGAGTGTGGTGGCAATGGAACAGGCTGACTTCGTGCATGGCCCGTTCAAATAAACCCTCAGGTACGCAGGTCTGACCGTAGGGCAAGGGCAGTGCGCATAACGCATCGGTGTGGGGTAAACAGATCATCAAAAATCCTTTTTTGATTGAGTCAACTATAAATGCGGGAGTGAGAGGCGAGCAGACGTCTCAAGGGCAGCAGCGCCAGCAAACCGGCGAGACCGACCTCAAGGGCGAACAATTGAAGTGAGGCGCCTGCCCCCAGGGCCGCCAGCAACGACGCTCCGCCCCCCATTACCGCCATGGAAATCATGCCGAGCAGGGCCGACACCAGGCCTTTGCTGTCGTCGCTGGTGAACAGTGCAACCCGGTACAGCGCCGCGTTGCTCAGGCCCAGGCCAATGCAGTACAGCGCCAGGCCGCTGACCAGGACGAATACCGGGAGTTGGAACTGGCTGGTCATCACCAGCGCCACAAGCCCTGCACAAAACGGCCAGAGTGCGAGTTGGATCAACCGGTGCAAGGGAGTGCTTTTAACCAGATGATTGAGCAACAGATTGCCGACGATGATCGCGGCGAACACCGGGATCTGCCACAAGGCGTATTCAAACGGCGACAGGCCTTGCCCGTGAATGAGCAGTAACGGCGACAAGCCGATCCAGGCAATCAGCGGCAGGCTCATCAGCCCCAAGGCCATGCATGCACAGACGAATCGCTGATTGTTCAGCAGCGTGCGGTAGCGACGCACAATCGCCCGAAATTCAAACGGCGTCGGTTCAAGGCGTTGACCATCCTGGCGCCGTACACCGACGGTTTCGGGCATGAATGCATACAGCGCCAGCCAGACAACAGCGGCTGAAACGCCGAGTAACAGGAACAGTTCGCGCCAGGACATCCAGGTCAGCAGCACGCTGCCCAGCAGTGGGCCCCAGTAGCGGAGACAGCAGCGCAATGTTGCCCAGCACCGCCATGATGCGCACCGCGTCCGCCTCGCAAAAGACTTCCTGAAGGGCGGGATAGCTGACAGCGATGACAAATCCCAGCCCCATGCCCTGAAGCAGGCGAATCAGGTTGAACACGTGAATGTCGGCGACCCAGACCGCCGCCAGGCAGGCAACGGAAAAGGCCCCGGCTCCCATCAACAGGGTGATGCGGCGACCAAAACAGTCGGAAAATGGCCCGATCAGCCATTGCAGCAGCACACCGCCCAGCAAGTACAAATTGAAGGCAAAAGGAATGTGCCCGGCGCTGGCACCCAGGTCATGGGTGACTTGCGGCATGGCGGGCATGATCATGTCGCTGGCCATGTAGGTCAGCAGTTCAAAGCAGGTGATAGCGAGGCAGAAGCCTGATATTCGGACGATGCCGATGCAAATAAGAGGTTTAAACATGACGTCCCTGTCAATAGTGGTGTCGCTTGTTTTTCGGTAAGCAGCTGAAGTAAGAGTAGTCTTTAAACTCGATAAGCCACAGGTGGCAAAGTGCAGTAATAGTTATCGGTATATGTCGCGGATATTGTGTTTATAAATATAAATCCGGTTGTTAAAGCATGACGATCAGAACGAAAAAGCCCGCTCAATGGCGGGCCGTTGTTCACTATCGACAAGGTTGTTAACACGGCACGTCAACCCGACATTACGCAGACGCTCAAGGCATGGATTACCGGTGTTCGTAGTAAACCGGACCGCCGTTGTAGTAATGAGGGCCGCCGTGGTAATAGCCGTGGCCGCCTCGCGGATAAAATACGCAGCCGCTCATGGTCAGGGTGATCAGCAGGGGAATCAGCAGTGTGATTCGACGGAACATGTCTCAATCCTCAGGTTGACGCCGTGGTGAAGCAAAATCGCTTCCCGGGCTGTAACATGGGACCTCGTTTGCCGTCGCTTATCCCCGAAACAGGGTAGGGACTTGGCATGCTTCACGACACAAACCGGATACACATTTTCAGGTTCAGGAACCCGCAATGACCCAGTCGCAACGTTTGAAATACTCGATTCTGATCTCCCTCGTGGTACTGGGGATCATGTTTGGCCTTACCTGGATGCAGAACGCGGGCATGATCAGCGAAACGCTGTTCCAGTACATCGCCATCGGCGTGGCGGTTATCGTCGTCGTGGTCAATGGCGTAATGCGCCGCAAGGTCAAGCCCTGAACGCCGGCGCTGTCGTTTAGTCCTTCGTGTTGAGCACCGCAGCGGCCTGCGGATGCAGGCTGTAGCTCTTGTCCGGGTTCAACGTGATGACGCCTTCACTGCACAGGCGCTTCAAGACTTCGCGCACACTGAGAAACGACAAGGGAATATCCAGTTCCAGCAAATGGCTGTGTACGCCGCGTACACCCAGCGAGCGATCGCTTTGGGCTGCCGTGAGCAGGGCGTCGATGACTTTCAGGCGGATGAGGCTGGTGCGCAGGCCGAAGCTTTTAAGCAGGAACCTGATGCGCTCATTGCCCTGGCGCTCGGGACTTTTGGCAAATACGCCGACATTGAGGTTCAGGGGAGCGCCGTTTGACACGTGGTGGCCTTCCGTTGGCAAGTGCGAGTTGTACATACAAAAAACTCCTTTTCCAGAGCCGGATCATGAAGATGTGATGGGTGCTCTCAGTTACTAAGACGAACGAGTCAGGCAAATCATGAAGGCCTGAATGTAGAAATTTTGTTCGTATCACGTTTGAAACAGGTCAAGAGCCGATGGCCATTGCACGTAAGCGCCTAAATTTCCTGCGATTGCTTCGTCTTTAGGACAAGGCATGTTGCTGCTAAACCGACGTGCGGTCTTTTCCAGGCTGGGCCCGGTGTCCCTGTTTTCCACTGCGCGCCCTCCCTGGTTATTTTTCGATCAGGAGTCAGCGTGATTATTTCCAGACAGTTACCCAGGTTGTGTTTCGCAGGCTTGTTGCTGGGACTGAGCGTCATGGCGCACGCGCGCAGCGAGTCGGTGCCGGCCACGACCGAGATTCGTCGTACCAGTTTCGGTGTGCCGCACATTCGAGCCAACGACGAGCGAGGCCTGGGTTACGGCATCGGTTACGCCTACGCTCAGGACAATCTGTGTTTACTGGCCAACGAGATCGTCACGGTCAACGGCGAGCGTTCACGCTACTTTGGGCCCGAGAAACTCACGATCGAGCAACGCGAGAACCTGGCCAGCGACCTGTTTTTCACCTGGTTGAATACCCCGAAGGCCGTCGCCGGTTTCTGGCAGGCGCAAACACCGGCCGTGCGCCAACTGATCGAAGGGTATGTCGCGGGTTACAACCGCTCATTGGCAGAACAGCGGGCACAAGGCTTGCCGGCGCAGTGTCAGGGCGCGTGGGTGCGGCCGATCAAGACGCAGGACCTGGTCAAGCTGACTCGCCGTTTGCTGGTCGAAGGCGGGGTCGGGCAGTTTGCTGAAGCCCTGGCCGGTGCGAAACCGCCTCAGGCGCTCGCTCAGGCGTCGGTGTCATCAGAGGCCTTCGCGTTGGTGACGTCACGCCAGCAGCGTTTTGCCCTCGACCGGGGCAGTAACGGCGTGGCCATTGGCAGTGAACGTTCGTTCAACGGTCGCGGCATGCTGTTGGCCAACCCGCACTTCCCGTGGGTGGGCGGCATGCGCTTCTATCAAATGCACCTGACCATTCCCGGCAAGCTGGATGTGATGGGCGCGGCATTGCCTGGCTTGCCGCTGATCAACATCGGTTTCAACCAGCACCTGGCCTGGACCCATACCGTCGACGCCTCCAAGCACTTCACCCTCTATCGGTTGCAGCTCGATCCGAAGGATTCCACCCGCTACCTGCTCGATGGCAAGTCCACGCCCTTGAGCAAACAGACCGTCAGCGTGCAGGTGCAACAGGCCAACGGCCAGACCGAAACGGTGTCCCATGAGGTCTACAGCTCGGTGTTCGGCCCCGTCGTGCAATGGCCCGGCAAACTGGATTGGGACCATCAGTTCGCCTATAGCCTGCGTGACGCCAACCTGGAAAACGACCGTGTCCTGCAGCAATGGTATGCGATGAACCAGGCGCGCAATCTCAAGGATTTCCAGGCCTCGGTGCACAAGATCCAGGGCATTCCCTGGGTCAATACCCTGGCGGTGGATGATCAGGGGCAGACGTTGTACATGAACCTGTCGGTCGTACCGAACGTCTCCGTGGCCAAGCTTGCGACCTGCAGTGACCCGAACGCCGGTTTGCAGATGATTGTGTTGGATGGCTCCCGCAGCGGTTGCGCCTGGGACATTGATGCCAAGGCTGCCCAGAAAGGGATTTTCCCGGCCAGCCAACTGCCACAACTCTTGCGTCGTGACTTTGTGCAGCACTCCAACGATTCCGCCTGGATGGTCAACCCGGTGCAACCGCTCAAAGGTTTTTCGCCGCTCATCAGCCAGGACGGACAACCCTTAGGGCCGCGCGCGCGGTTTGCGCTTGATCGCCTGCGCAGTTTGAGCGCTGTCGGCCCGATCAAATCTGCTGATTTGCTGCACATGGTGATGGACGATCAGGTCTACCTCGCCGATCAAGTGATGCCCGACCTGTTGCAGTTCTGCGCTGCGGGCCTGGGAACCGATGCCGCCACGCTGGTGCCGTTGTGTGCCAGCCTCAAGGCCTGGGACCGCACCGCCAATCTGGACAGCGGTCTGGGCTGGGTGCACTTCCAGAACATCATGGAACACCTGGACGAAACGCCTGATCGCTGGCGCGTGCCGTTCGATCCTGGCAATGCACAACACACCCCGCGAGGCTTGAGCGTCGACCGGGCCGAGGTGGCCGATGCGTTACGCGGTGCCATGCTGGCGTCGATGGAGCAGGTCAAAAAAACCGGCCTGACCGAGCACAGTCGCTGGGGCGAGATTCAAGTGGTGACCCAGGGTGCCGAGCAGACGCCCATCCACGGTGGTGCCGGGGAGCTTGGGGTGTACAACGCCATGCAAAGCGTCCCGGGCGAAAACGGTCAGCGTGAAGTGGTCAGCGGCACGAGTTACCTGCAAGTGGTGACGTTCGATGAGACGGGGCCGCATGCGCAGGGCCTGTTGGCGTTTTCACTGTCCAGCGATCCGGCCTCGCGGCACGCGAACGATCAGACGCAGGCGTTCTCGCGCAAGCAGTTGAGCGATTTGCCCTTTACCGAGCAGCAGATCAAGGCAGACCCTGAGTACCGGTTGCAGGCATTACGAGAGGGCGAGGAGGCGCGCACGAACATGGCGCTGAAGTAAATCCTGGCTAGCAAGACAGAAGGCCGCTTCCCCTTGGGGACGCGGCCTTCAGTTTTTCAGAGGGCGTTGCGGGATGGCGTTCAATACCGGATTGCCGTCTTCGTTGCGTGTCAGGTAAACCGGCAGAACCTTGGGCAGCGAGGGCACCAGGTTCTTCACGTCATTAATGTTGTAGATACCACCGATACGGAGTGCACCGGTCGCAGTGTCGGCTGCCATCACGGGTGTACCGAGGTAACGGTTGATCAACGGCAAGGCATCGTCGAGCGCAAGATTGTCGAGAATCAGCTTGCCGGAGCGCCAGGCCAGGGACGTATCGCTGGCGTAGGTCTGGCTGATCTGCGGCTCGTAGTCGCCCTGTTTGTAGCGTGCCTGCATGCCGGGGCCGAGCCGGAAACCATCGCCGGGGCGGGTGTCGTTGCTGCTGACCACGACCGAGCCTTCGAGCAAGGTCACGCGGACCTGATCCTGGTACATCCAGACATTGAACTGTGTGCCGGTCACACGCACCTGGCCGGCCGCAGCCTTGACCACGAACGGGTGCTGGGTGTCATGGCTGACCTTGAAAAAGGCTTCGCCCTTTTTCAGGTTGACCCGGCGCTGGTCCTTGTAATTGCTGTACGTCAGGACGGTGCCCAGGTTGAGTTCAACTTCACTGCCGTCGCTCAGGGTGACCTGACGCACGCGGCTGTCTGCCTCAAAGCGTTCATAGGAACTGGGTACCCAGCCCAGGTTCCAGCCGGTGTAGGCGCCCAATGGCAGGGTAATCAGGCAGACCGCTGCGGCCATGCCCCAGGTACGCCATTGTGTTTGGGGTTTGAGCTGAGCGGGGGGCGCGGCGCTTTCGGTGCGGGGCAGGTGGTCGGCCACGTCCCAGATTTCCAGCATGGCTTCGTATTCGAATGCATGCAGGGGATGGGCATCGTGCCATTGCTTGAATGCCAGGCGTTCGTCGACCGTGCAGTCGATGGCGTGCAGACGCATGCACCACTGGGCGGCGGCTTCCGTGACAGCGTCGTATTCGGCTTCTGAGAGGGTCTGTTCGCTCATTGACTCGTCCTGATTTGCTGCATTCTAACCTTCATGGGCGGGCGGCGAGAACCTGTGTCATGGCCAATGAACATCAACTTGGCGCTTATTTTCACTCAAAGATCCTGAAAACACGGCCGGTTCAGCATTATTCACACCGGGCGTGAAAAAAAAGTCCAGGCAACGACGGTCACCGTTATGGCATCAGGCCCAAGGCACCGACCTTACGTCAATGCCCTGCGAGATGCCTCAAGTCTCTGGCGTTATGGCGTGCTGATGTCGAGTTGGCGTCCGAGATGGCTGATCAGCCAGGACACCGAATCGGCGTTACCGAGTTGCACTTTCAGCCGTACCAGCGGGTCGGTCATGAATGTGATTCGGGCGGCGGCCAGATTGGGTTGGCCGGTCAGTGTCAGAACATGATTCAAGGCATCGTTGGAATTTTCATAGGTCGTACTCCCCAGATCCTCCCAGGCACCACTGTGTGGGTTGAATACCCGGAAAAGCCTGTTAATGGGCGTACGGCTCGACAGCGCTTCGCGCTGGACTTCAGCCAGCCTGTCTTTGAGCGCCAAGGCGCGCGTGCTGGTCGTCTCCAGCAGGTCGACATACGGCTTGTGGGAGTCCATGTAAGAGATGTCATGAGTGTTGCTGGCGATATGGGAAAGCTCGTGGATCAGCGTGACCGCCCTGGCATGAGCACTGATGGGAAAGGCGACGTCGGTCATGTAGTTACGGTAGTGGTCAAGCCTTGGGAGAAAGAATTTGTCCAACAGGTGAAGTTTGCGTCCGGCGTCATCCGGAATGGTAAAGGCAAAAACACTGTCGGTGTCCTCACGGCTGGTTCCGACGACAAAACGCTTGGAATTGACTGCCCTGAGCTCTGCGTCCAGCAAGGCGCCAAACACGTCACCAATGGCTTTTTCAAGCATCGTCACATGGTCGGGCAGTACGGCGGGCACTCCCAGAAAGTCCTTGAGGAGTACATGCACCCGCGTCGTTTGTTGCGCATGTGTCTTGACTAGCCTGAGGTTCTGGAAGCTGTTCCAGGCGTAAGTGGTGGCAAGATCAAGCCCTTCATCAATCAGCCGGGCCCTGACCGGGTAGAGTTGGCGAATCGAGTGCATACCGGTCGCTTCGACGTTCATCGCGCCCTGGCGGATGAAGCGTGTCCTCAGGCGTTTGACCAGGCTGTAGCGTGGTGGTGGCGGGGCAGTGGCCAAGGTCCATTGGCGGGAGTTGAGCTGCCGAAGAAGCGGCCCATCCCCCTTGTCACTGGTAATGCACCACGGTGTGCCGCGCTTTTCGACGCGATACACCTTGCCGTCGACTGCCGCGTAATGCTTCTGTGTGGTCGGGTGGGTATAGAGGCCTCGTGCGGTGTCAGGCGTGAGGGCGCTCAGTGCCACATCGGTGCTTTCATGGCGGTGCAGCCGGGTTCGGTCGGGGGCGGTGATGTCAATGTCCTGCCACTGACGTCGGGCCGTTGGGGGTTCCAGTGACGGGTCGGGTTCGGCCTCCGGGGCCGCTGGTGAATCCTCCATTGACTGACGCAGCATCGCCAGTTGGGCGATGCCGTTGATGAACGCCTTGAGCGCGCGGCCCCATTTGTGTTCCTGAAGGGCCTCGGCGGAGGCTTTGATCTCGCGATAGCTGTGCCACACGGTCAACGGGTACGCGAGTTTGCCGCTCATAAACGTGAAGGCCTGCTCCAGCGTGTCGACAAACACGTGTGTGACGGTTTCCCAGTCGCTCTTGGTGTCCGGGTCCGATTGGCTGCCGAGCAGTTGCTTGAGTAACTGAGCGTTGTCATCGAATAACAGCGTGAGCAGGTTCCCAGTGACCGGGTTGGACGCCAGTTTGATTTCCCTGGGTTGACTGCCCCCCAGCGCCCAGAGGTTTTTATAGGTGGCACGCACGGCCATGGGCAGGCATTTGAGCACCCAATCCTGCAGCGCGCCCTTTACGTTGAGCTCATCCAGCAGGCTGCTTTCACTCTCATACTCCTTGAGTCCATGCGTGCGGCTGTAGGGGGCCCACAGAATGTGAGGACCGCTTTTGCCTTCGCGTGGCCCGATCAGATAGAGGCCGAGCGCCCTGGCCGCTTGCGCACCTGGCGTGGCGACCAACTCCAGCGGTTTGATCAGTGCGTCAACCCCGTCCACTGACGCGCGCGCGATGGCGTCGGGCAGGTTCATGATTTGCGCAATGAAGCTGAGCCCGGTTGCGCTGAGACGCTGTTGGAGTTTTTCCGAATGGGCGTAGTGCAACATTTGCCAGGGGAACTGGTGGATGAACCGGGTTTTGCGCGACTGGGCATCCGCACTGCCCGAGGCAAACGCCGTATCCAGGACGGTTTGCTGGAGCTGACCGAGTTTCAGGTTGCGGACCAGTTTTTTCACATAGGCCACGTCCATCCCCGAAGGGAGAGTGCTGGTGTCGAGGGCGTTCAATTGTTTGATCGGCACAGCGTCCAGATCGTCAAAATGGGTCAGCGCGAACTGTGTCAGGGTTTGGGTCTGCCCTGTGGTGGTCAGGCGCGGGTTGAACTGCAACTCGACGTTATCCGGATCAATGTCGTCTCGTGGAAAGACAGCCTTGAGTTGTTTTTTCAGCGCCTCCCGGGCCGTGCTCGCCAGGGAACTCAGGCCGGTCAGGTAGTCTTTGTCGCCCGGCGCATGATTGAGGTACTGCTCAAGCAACTCGGCATGCAGCACTTGATCGGCGACGGGTGCCTGCGCCAGCCAGGCCGGGAGTTTTTGTTGCGTGATCAGCGACTGGGCAATGCTCAACCCACGCGTCAACCCGGTTGCCGGTGTTCGTGAAACCATCAGCGCCAACAGTTTTTTCAGCAGGGGCTCGGGCAGCGCCGAGGCAAATGCGCGTTCGATGGGCACGCTGTCCAGTTGGGCGTACGGTTTTTGCAGATAATTGAAGAGGTTTTCGCGAACAACCTGCAGCGGTGCCAGGGTATACGTCTGCTGAGCCACCAGAGTGCGACGTTCAAGGTTCTCCAGCACACTCATGCGTGTGTCCTCATCCAGCAGGCGTCTTTGCAATTGCGCTTTTAATGGGGCCGCTGAGGCGAAGGCTTCAAAACCGAGTGCAGGCGTCCACAAAATGGCCCTGCCCGAGTGATCCGGGTCCAGCCCACCGCGCTCCGTGAGCACGAAGCAATTGGCCAGGTTCAACACGGTCGGGGAAGTACCGGCCGTGACGGCGAGGGAGAAGGCATCGGGTAGAAACCCGTTCAGTGCGGCACGTTGATCGCGCGCGGGGCTGTCCAGTACCGTATTGATGAGGGCCTGATCCTTGGCACTCAATGTGTGGCTCAGGGTTCGCAGTTTGAGTTCGCTGCGCAATGACACGGCAAGGGTATGCGCGAGTTTTGCAGGCAGAAGCTCCAGGAACGGGGCTGTGGCGAGCTTCAGGTCATCAACACTCTTCAGCGGATCGGGTAACACGAGGTGCTTTTCAAACTCCAGGTCCAGCGAGGCGCCAATGCTGGAGAGTTGCGCCGACAGCTGCCTGGCAGACTCGGCGCGGACAGTGGCTGGTTGGCCGCTCCAGCGTTGATCCACACGGGTACTCCAGCGTCCGGCAGCGTCGAAGTCCAGCAAGCGTTTGTCGATCAAGCTGCGCACATCCAGCGCATTGTCCATCAATGCCCCTGGGTCCATGGCGCCTTCACTCTCTCGGTAGCGGCCCAAGGCGTACCTCAGGTTCTGTGTTTGCTTGGCCAGAACCTGAGCCATCAAGTGCTCGAATACCGATCCCGCTATGGGTTCCCCGATGACCTCTCGTTCAGCCTGAGCCAGCGTCAACAGGGTGTCGCGTTCATCCAGGGCAAGGTAGTCGAGCGCGTTGTCTTCATGCCCGACGGCTCCAAGCATTGCTAACACCGTGGCGCGGATTTCCGACAACGGGGTGGCGCCCTCGATGCCCCGGGCGTGGTTGTACATGAAAGCGTTCGCGCTTGAGTCCTCGGGCGTGCTGAGCATCAGGGTCGTGGCCAGTTCCACGTGATGCTTGAACGGTGCTCTGACCCGGACCTTTTCAACGTGAACCCCGTGACCTGTTGCCGACAGGTTGCGGGTCGGGTGGCAGGCACCCATCAGCCGCTGATGTTCTTCAGCGCTCAGTACGCCTTGTTGGCGTTTGAGCAAGAGTTCCAGGCAGAAGGCATCGCTCATGCTGCTGGCGAAGAAATCTGAACGAGCAACCCCGGTACTCATCGGACTGTTCCAGAACGTTTCGAGCAGGCTAAGCAGGCGTGGCGTCAAACTTTGTGCGACCTCCTTCAGTGTCGCCTCCCACGCTTGATTATCGTCCTCGCGGGGGGTGGCCTGTCTGGGATTGGAGAAGTACCTGAGTTCGCCTTCTGGCCAATGGTTGGTCAGGTAAACGTGCAGAACAGCCTCGCTGAGGGTCATCGACGACAGGGGACGTTGATCGGCACGTGCCGCCGGGGAGGCAAAGCTGCCCATGCGGGTGTGGCGTTGATCCAGCGCGGTAAAGCGTTTGCGCAGGGCAACGTTCAGCGTGTCGTCGAGCATCGATTGCAGGGTCGGTGTCTGAATGAGTTCAGCGAGCATCGTCTTCACGTTCTGCGACTGGTTCAGCGTCAGGGTGTTTTCCTGGTCCTGAAACACGGCGCCCTCGATCTTCATCGTCGAGATCGCCGGTGCGCTGACGGCTTGCAATGAATGCCGCTGCTCGATGGACAGAAAACGCAGGAGTTCGTCCTTGATCGCGGGTTGGCTCAACCACTCCAGGAGCTTGCTGTTCACGTCACCCTGACTCGCAAACTTCATCAGCCCTCGAGAGGGTGTGTAAAGCACCACTTCGCCGCTGTCTCCCCGGCTCATCACAAAGGCCCCGGCCAATGGCATTGGACTCTTGCCCGGCGGGGTCAGCAGTACCTGGCTGACCTGCATCGGGTCGGCGTCTTCGATACGGGTTGAGTGGGTGGGCAAGTACACGCGCTTGAGCCATTTGAGGTCGGCGGTGGTGAAACCCAGCTGTTTCTCGCGCTCGCCGGGTTCACGGGTGTAGGAGGCTCTATCGGCCTCGTCAAAGAAGTAAGGCAGTAGGGCGGTTGTCATGGTGGTTCCTCGACCGGTGGCCATCTGTCAGTGATGGCGGTGTGTGGGTGAGGAAAAACAGTAGGGGCAAGCGCCGGCTCATGTGCGCTACATATTGCTGGGTGTGGCTGGGCGCTCGTGAGTCTTGACAGAACGCCTGCAAAACAGCACTTAATCGACAAGATTCTGCGGGTTGTTGAACAACCCGGACTCACGCTGTTGCCCGTATTCAATAATAAAACTGGAGCTTCAGATGTCTGTATCGCCCGAGATGGCCGTCAAGTCGAAAACCTCATCACTCGGTTTCACAGCACTGGTCGAGTTGCTGACCCAGGTGTTTTTGCACCATGGCACGTCGGCGGAAGTGGCCAGGGTGCTCGCCGAGAACTGCGCCGGTGCTGAACGTGATGGCGCCCACAGTCATGGTGTGTTCCGCATGCCCGGTTATGTGTCGACACTCGACAGTGGCTGGGTCAATGGCAAAGCCGTGCCGGTGGTGGAGGATGTGGCCTCGGGTTTTGTCCGTGTCGATGCGGGTAACGGATTTGCGCAACCGGCGTTGGCGGCCGCCCGGCCACTGTTGGTGGAAAAGGCCCGCAGTGCCGGCATTGCGGTGCTGGCGATCCGCAACTCGCATCACTTCGCCGCATTGTGGCCGGATGTCGAACCGTTCGCCTATGAAGGGCTGGTGGCGTTGAGTGTGGTCAACAGCATGACCTGCGTGGTGCCCCACGGTGCCGACCGGCCGTTATTCGGTACCAACCCGATTGCGTTTGCCGCGCCCAGGGCGGATGGCGACCCGATTGTCTTCGACCTGGCCACCAGCGCCATTGCCCACGGTGACGTGCAAATTGCCGCCCGCAAGGGTGAGCGCCTGCCGGCCGGCATGGGCGTGGACAGCCTCGGTCAGCCAACCCAGGACCCGAAAGCGATTCTGGAGGGCGGTGCCTTGCTGCCGTTCGGCGGCCACAAGGGCTCGGCGTTGTCGATGATGGTCGAGTTGCTGGCGGCCGCGTTGACCGGTGGGAACTTTTCGTTTGAGTTCGACTGGTCGAACCATCCGGGGGCCAAAACGCCCTGGACCGGTCAATTGCTGATCGTGATTGACCCGAGCAAGGCTGCCGGGCAGAGCTTCGCCGAACGCAGCCAAGAGCTGGTGCGGCAGATGCATGGCGTGGGGCTCAAGCGTTTGCCGGGTGATCGCCGCCATAACGAGCGGGCCAAAGCCGCTGCCGAAGGCATTCACCTCGATGACCAGACGCTGGCGCAGTTGCGCGAACTCGCAGGTGTGTAAGGCGCAAACCCAATGAGGGAGCGGGCTTGCTCGCGAAGAACGATGATGCGATGCATCAGAAGAACCGGGTCGTTAGCTTCGCGAGTAAGCCCGCTCCCACACGAGACTGGCTTGGGTTTTAGAGTTTCTTTAACTGACAGTTCGCCGTTTTTCTGCGTTGTGTTCAACGACGCCCCAGTAACAACCCCACCACCAGACCAAAACCGGCGGAGATCGCCACGGTCTGCCAAGGGTGGCCGCCAATGTAGGTTTCGGTCGCGTCGACCACCGGTTTGGTCCGCTCACGCACTCTGGAGACCGCGTCTTGTGCATGTTGAAGCTTGAGCGCGATCTGGCCGCGCAGGCTCTCCGCTTCTTCACCCACCAGTGAAGCACTGCTTTTGAGCAACTTGTCCGATTCTTCAATCAGCGCCTGAAGCTCGCTGAAGGCCTGGTCCTTGATTTGGTCCTCGACGGCGTGGTTGGCGTTTTTGCGGGCCATTGGGTGACTCCTTGCAGTGAATGGGCAGTGAACAATGGAGTTCGCCGCGTGCTGAAAAGTTGCAGCCATTTTGCGCAGCTGCACACGGCGAGCGGAAAAACCAGACTCAGAGAATTCCACCTACAGTGTAAGATGTCGCCAATTTTACGCAGCAGGTAACTCCCATGAGCTTCAATCTGGCCGACAAGCCCCTGGCAGAGCGCGCAGCGCTTGAAGATGAAAAGTCCCGTCTGTTCGACCTCTGGCAGAGCAACCTGGGCAAGTCCAAAGGCGAGGCCGCCCGCTTGTTCGGT
The DNA here is from genome assembly GCF_039908635.1 of Pseudomonas purpurea. NCBI lineage: Bacteria > Pseudomonadati > Pseudomonadota > Gammaproteobacteria > Pseudomonadales > Pseudomonadaceae > Pseudomonas > Pseudomonas purpurea. Next base: position 3,027,812 of record NZ_CP150918.1, on the reverse strand, counting down.
GAACGCTCCAAGCGCAAGGGCAAATGGGCCGAGTGGGTACGCGCCGAACTGGACAGCATGTCGCCACCGGAATTTGCCAACATGGTGCGCAGTGAAGTCAATCGCCTGATGGCGGCCAAGTAGTAAAACTGGCCACAATCGCTTCGCGTACCTTCAGCAGCACCGGGTCCGGTTGGGCGTTGGTTCGCCAGCCCAGCTCGATCGGGTAGCGCGGCAGGGCCAACGGGCAGGGCAGCAGCGCCAACCCCGTGAAGGCGGCAATGTGCCGGGCCGCATGGGCCGGAATCGTCGCCACCGCCTGACTGCCCTTGAGCAAATAGGGCAGTCCGGCAAAATGCGTGGTCGAGGCGCAGACATGTCGGCTCAGGCCCAACTCCGCCAACCCTTCATCGGTGATCCCGATAAACCCGCCAGATGACACCAGGATGTGCTCGCGGCTGACAAATTCCTCAAGGCTGATCGCCTGTTGCCCCGGCGCCAGGCTGCGCGGGTCCACCAGGCAGCGATAATCGCCTTCACCGAGCACTTCACGGCTGAGCAGGCGCTGGGCAAACCCTCCGGCGGTAATCGCCAGGTCAATGCTGCGCTCCATCAACGCGGTGGCGACAATCTGGCTGTGGGTCTGGCGGAAGATCAAGCGCAGCCTGGGCGCTCGTCGGGCAATCTCCTCGATCAGACGACGGCCGTAGGCAATCTCGAAATCATCCGACAACCCCAGCGTGACCGAACGTCCCTCGTAGTGGCTGGCCGCTGGGTCCACCATGGCCAGGCTTTGCCGGCACTTGTTGAGCGCCTCGCTGATCACCGGTTTGAGTTGATTGGCTCGCAGTGTCGGCGCCAGGCCTCGGCCGGTGCGCACAAACAGTTGATCAGCGTACACCGCCCGCAGCCGTCGCAACGCCGCGCTGATGGCCGATTGCGTGACCCCCAGACGCAACGCGGCACGGCTGGCGCTGGATTCGTCATGCAGGGCTTCAAAGACTTTGAGCAGGTTGAGGTCGATGTCCGCGATATTCATGTGACTCATATCATATTGAAGTGAACGGGGCTTTATTCATGATCGACGGCGGCCGGAGAATGAGCAACACCTCAATGTTCAGGGAGTTACCGCGATGCCCACCTCCATCGTTGCTGCACTGCAAATCGGCTCATTGCCTGGTGGCAAAGGCGAAACCCTGGCGCAGATTCTTTCCTACGAACAGGCGATTCTCGACGCCGGAGCCAGTTTGGTTGTCATGCCGGAAGCGTTGCTTGGCGGTTATCCGAAGGGCGAAAGCTTCGGCACGCAATTGGGTTATCGGCTGCCGGAAGGGCGCGAGGCGTTTGCCCGCTACTTCGCCAATGCCATCGACGTTCCGGGGGTGGAAACCGAGGCCCTGGCCAGTTTGGCGGCACGCACCGGGGCCAGCCTGGTGCTGGGTGTGATTGAGCGTTCCGGCAGCACGTTGTACTGCACCGTGTTGTACATCGAACCGGTTGGCGGGCTGGTGGCCAAACACCGGAAACTGATGCCCACTGGCACGGAACGGCTGATCTGGGGCAAGGGCGACGGCTCTACGCTGCCGGTCATCGACAGCAAGGTCGGGCGGATTGGCGCCGCCGTGTGCTGGGAAAACATGATGCCGCTGCTGCGCACCGCGATGTACGCCAAAGGGGTGGAGGTCTGGTGCGCACCGACCGTGGATGAGCGGGAAATGTGGCACGTCAGCATGCGCCACATCGCCCACGAAGGCCGCTGCTTCGTGGTCAGCGCCTGCCAGGTTCAGGATTCACCGCAGGCGCTGGGCCTGGACATCGCTCACTGGCCGGCCGAGCGTCCGCTGATTGCCGGAGGCAGTGTGATCGTCGGGCCGATGGGCGACATACTCGCCGGGCCGCTGTTGGGCGGCGCCGGGTTACTCACGGCCGAAATCGACACCGACCAGCTGATTCGCGCCCGCTACGACTACGACGTGGTTGGGCACTATGCGCGCCCGGACGTGTTCGAACTCACCGTGGATGAACGGGCCAAACCGGGTGTGCGGTTTATCTGAGGCTTGAGGCGAGCAGGTCGACTGTATCGCACCCGTCAGAGTTCGGCGCGAAGTTGCAGGCTCTCGACGACTTCTGTCAGTTCCTCCACCGATGCAGGTGCTGCGGCGGGCGTTTCGGCACGGCGCACCTGGCGGTACTCACTCGGTGTGCACCCGGCAAACTGCTTGAACGCACGGGCGAAGTAAGAGGGGTCCTTGAACCCGACTTCGTAGCCGATGCTGGTGATGGGCATCTGGCTGTTGTCGAGCAGATCCTTGGCGTAGTCCATCCGCTTGCTCAGGATGTACTCCATGAATCCCAGGCCATTGACTTCCTTGAACAGGCGGCTGAAGCGAAAGGTTGTCATGCCGCAGCGTTTAGCCAGCTCTTTTTGGTCGATGCTGTCCCGAAAATGCTGGTCGATGTAGAGCAGTACATTATTGAGTGCCTGGTGTTTGTGGTGCTCGGCGGTCAGCCGGATGCTGTCCGGCAGGGACGGGCCGTGCTCGATCAGCGGTTTCTTGGCGTGGAAGTGAGTGCTGCGGCGCAGTTCGCAGAGCTGTTGGAGTGCGTGCAGAAAGCGGTCTTTCTCGGCAGTGCACAGGGGCAGCACCATGTACTCCCAGACGCGGGAACGCATGGCCCACACGGCAAGCTCTTCGGAGTGCTGCACGGTGAACATGGCGATGGGTATGGAAGGGGACCTGCGTTTGATCTCCAGCAACAGGTTGAGGCCCGGCATGTCAGGGCGGTCATAATGGATGCAGACCATGTCTGGTTGCCGGTCTCCTTCAAGCTCGGACAACGCGGCGTCCTTTGCCAGTCGACATTCACAGGTCGAACGAAAATGTGCGACCAACGCCTCGGCCGATCGATCCCGGGTGAGGTCGAACCATAAAAGAAATGGCGTGTTGGCCGGCTCAGGTTTCATTTTCTCATTCCTTCCTTGTTCCTCGCGTTCTTGACCTCGCCTGGCAGTTTCGTCGTCAGGTCATGAGCCCGAAGGATCAAACCCTGAGAGCTGCTGCGAACCTGCTCTGGTTACGCCTTTCATCCATTACGGTCCTTGTGGTTGGTTTCAGTCTTGTTTGTAAATGATTCCTGATAGTGAGTTTTACGGTACGGTTACCCATGTCAACGCTACGGCTTTTATTGTTCTGGTATCACCGCAAAAAAGTCCTAGTTATCGACAAGAAACTCCTAACCCTCGTTGTTTCTCCTGACTAGGATTCAATCAGGCGGCACACTAAGTACCCGTCTCGGCAAATAACACTTAAATGAGGTGAGTAAAATGAATCTGCAATCGATCAAGACTTCGGTGCTGGAATTCATCAAGGACGAAGAGGGCCTGACCATTGTGGAATATGCGGTAGCGGGTGGCCTGATTACACTGGGTGCCGTGGCGGCTTTCGTAACACTTGGCGGTAACGTGAGTACTGCCATTACCAGTTTGGGTTGTGCAGTCAAAGGCACCACGTGTTAGCTCAGCACCGTACGTCGCTGGCCACGTTGTGTGTTCTAGCCGCTGGCTACCCTCTGGGGCGCGGCGGTGACGAACACCTCCCATCAGGCTGAGGGGCGTGTCGTGAGGATCAAAATGCATCATATAGACTCTGCCTGGTTCTTTAACCGTGATCCCGTTCGGACAAGGTGGAGTCTTTTCAGCCCGCCGCTGCAAGCTAGACGCATGACGCGATGAACACTCCAACAGTCCGGTCTCCTGGCGAGTCGGACTTCATTGTCCTGGCTGCGCTCCTGATATTTCTTCCTCGTTGACCAGTATTGTCGCTGCGTCGCGCGCGAGAAGATCAAATCCTGATAAGAAACCCCTTGCTTAGACCGTTACACGCGATCTCGCTCTCGGCGTGATGGCGCTGTTTCGCGCCGTTGCATGGCGGCGGAGCACGACCGGGCATTGCATGCGAATCAGTTGCAACGTTGTTTGCAAGTTGTTCGCCGTTGAACTCTTTCGTTGTTGTTTCAGGTCGTGCGATTAGTATTTTTGTTCCGTGGGTAATACCGCAATAAAGTCCTAACGATCAGCAAAAAACTCCTAACCCCTGCGTTGCACTTCTGACTAATGTTCACCCAGGCAGTGCGAGAAGTACTGTTCTAAAAACAAAACACTGAACGAGGTGAGCAAAATGAATCTGCAATCGATCAAGACTTCTGTAGTGAAATTCATCAAAGACGAAGATGGCCTGACCATTGTGGAATATGCGGTGGCAGGTGGGTTGATAACGCTGGGCGCTGTCGCAGCATTTATCACTTTGGGCACTAACGTAAAAACAGCCATTACCAGCCTGGGCTGTGCAGTCAAAGGCACCACTTGCTAGCACCACACCGTCCACTGAGGGTTGCAGTCATGAGCATGGAGCAGTCAGTTGCTATTGCATCGTTGCTGGGACTGCTGGGTATTGCGGTGGTGAGCGATCTTCGCCGTCACCGCATTCCCAACCTCTTGGTCTTGTCAGGCTTGGGGCTGGGGTTGGCCGGTCAGGTCTACACCTCGGGTGTCCTCGGGTTGGGTTATGGAGCGCTGGGCATGTTGATCGGTTTTGCCGTTTTTCTCCCGATGTACGCGCTTGGGGGGATGGCTGCCGGCGATGTCAAGCTAATGGCCATGGTCGGCACCTTTCTCACTCCGCGCGACGCGCTCTGGGCTGCGCTTTTCAGCCTGATAGCCGGCGGTCTGTGCGGAATATTGATTGTGTTTGTGCGTGGTCAGGTACAGCAAACCGTGGGGCGTTACTGGTTGATGTTGAGAGCCAGGGCCTATTTCTCGCCAGCGGTTGATGAAGTGGCAGGTAAGCCTTTTCCCTATTCAGTCGCAGTCCTGCTCGGCACTTTGACCAGCGTCTTCTGGCTGCCCTTCGGCCAGTAAGTCCAGGAGAACACTATGTATGCCATCAGCAACAGCAGCGTTACTCACAATGAGCGCGAAGTTGTGCAGCGGTTGGCTCCACAGCCACGCACCATCCGTGAGACCGGGTTGGCGGACAACTTTCTCGGTGATCTGGTCTGCAAGCATCTGCACGATGCGGGTGTGCTGGACATGTCGCGGCTGGTGGAGCGCCTGGCGCTGACGGGCGCAGTACTGGAAGAAGTACTGACCTTCCTGCGCAAGGACGGTCGTGTCGAAATACTCGGTCAAACCGGTGGTCAGGCATTGCGCTACGGGTTGACCGAGCGCGGGCGCAGCGCCGCCCGTGATGCGTTGGCGCGTAGCGGGTACATCGGCGCGGCGCCTTTTCCGGTCAGCACCTATCGCTCCCTGCTCAAAGTGCAGACCATTCACCATGGTCGTATCAGCGCACAGGACATGCAGCACGCCTTTGGCTCGGTAGTGCTCGCGCAAAGCATGCTCGATCAACTGGGCGTGGCGATGAACTCTGGCCGCGCCATCATGATCTACGGGCCGGCGGGCACAGGTAAAACCTATGTCAGCAGCCGACTGATCCGCCTGTTTGATGAGGCCATCTGGGTGCCTCATGCCATCGCGATCAACGAGGCGGTGATCGAAATTTTCGATCCTCAGGTACACCGGCGCCTGGATGACGACGATGAGCTGCAGAACAATCTGCTGCTCAACGAAGGGATCGATCGCCGGCTACTACGGTGTGAACGCCCGATCATCATCACGGGCGGCGAATTGAGCATGGAACAGCTGGATGTCCGCTACGACCCTTTCACGCGTCAATACCAGGCCCCGTTGCAGCTCAAGGCCAGCAATGGCCTGTTCATCATCGACGACATGGGCCGTCAGCGCATGGCGCCGGCCGAGTTGCTCAACCGCTGGATCGTGCCGATGGAGGAGAAACGCGACTTCCTGAACCTCGGGGGTGGGCGGCACTGTGAGCTGCCGTTCGACCTGATCCTGGTGTTCTCCACCAACCTCAATCCGCTGGAACTGGCCGACGAAGCGTTTTTGCGGCGAATTGGCTACAAGCTGCAATTCGGTTACCTGAAACCCGATGAGTACGAACGCATCTGGTGCCAGGAGACCGAGCGACTGGGCATTGCTTACGACCCGAAACTGCTGAATTACGCGCTGCAGGAACTCTACGGCGTTGAAAACATGCCGCTGGTGCCTTGCCACCCCCGTGACCTGTTGAATATGGCCCTCGACCGTCAGCGTTACCTGGGCGGCGGCGGACCGCTGTCGCCGCAGGAACTGGAGTGGGCGTGGCACAACTATTTTGTACAGCTCGACTTTCTTGGATAGATAAGGAGATATCGACATGAGTTCACGTACTTTCACCTTGATTGCGTTGTCCGTGATCCTCGGGCTGGGCGCCGCCTGGATGGCCAACACCTGGCTCAGCGCCCGGCTTAACGCCAACCCAGACGATAATCAGCAGAATGTGGTGGTGGCCACCGTGGAAATTTCGTTCGGGCAGATGGTCGAGGCACAGCAGGTGACACTGGTGCGTATGCCCAAGGACACGGTGCCAGACGATGCCTTCGATGCCACCGACAAGGTCGTGGGCAAGATCGCCACGTTCTCCATGCTGCGCGGCGACATCGTGCGCGGTGCGCGCCTGGCCGAGCACTTGGGCGGGAGCACACTGGCCTCGCTGATCGAGCCCAACAAACGTGCCATTTCGGTACGCGTGGATGATGTGGTGGGCGTGGGCGGGTTCCTCTTGCCGGGTAATCGGGTCGATGTCCTGGCGACCAGACAGACAGGCAACGACGGAAACGCCGAGTCCAGCACCATCCTGGAGGACTTGCGGGTTCTGGCAGTGGACCAGACCGCCAGTACCGACAAGACCCAGCCGGTGGTCGTACGTGCGGTCACCCTGGAAATGACGCCCGCTCAGGCAGAAACCCTGGTCAAGGGCATGACCGACGGGAAGCTGCAACTGGCCCTGCGCAATCCTTTGGACAACCAGAAGCTACCTGCAGTCGCCGAACCGGTGGCGATGGTCGAGGCCGCGCCACTACCACCGGTGGTCAAGCCCATCGTACGGCGCAAGGGCGGTTCCGACAGTGGCATCACGGTGATCCGGGGTATCGAAGTCAATGTCGTGAGAACCCAGTTGTAGCCGCCATTGGCAACCGTTGAAGGCATCGCCCGCCAGGTGTCGTCGTTTGGCGTTGGTGGGTGACGGCACCCTGCCGATCAAGGTCGGCAGAACAAGAGGGCTTGATGATGAGACCGCGTATCCAACAGCCGCTCACCGCATTTCCAAACCATCAGCGCGGAACCATTATCGTGCTGGTCGTGATTGCCCTGGCCGCCATCCTGCTGATGGGGGCTCTGGCGCTGGACGGTGGTCATATGCTGGTGAACAAGGCACGCCTGCAAAATGCCGTGGATGCCGCGGCGCTGAGCGGGGCCAAGACACTCAGCGAGGTCTCCGGTGCGACCGGTGCCGCCAGCCTGACGCAAACCGCTGCAAGGGACACACTGACACGCAATGCCAATGCCTCGGGCAACCAGGAACTGGCCACTGCTATTGGCAACAACATCGCCGGTTTCGCCACGGTGGAGCTGTCCTCCAGTGTCTATGGGCCTTTTTCCTTTCCGGGCCCGGCCAATGCAAGCTATGTACGGGTATCGGTCCCCAACTACCCTCTGACCGGGTTTTTCTGGGGCATGTTGAAGGCGATCGGTAACGGCGTAGCCCCGAGCAAGGCCGTGGCGGCGGTAGCCACCGCCGGGCCAAGCCCGGCCAGCCCCTGTGATCTCACACCGCTGATGGTGTGCGGGGACCCGGCGAACAACAACCCGGCCAACGGGATGTTCTGGGGGTTCAAGTTCGGTGATTTGCAAGTGCTGAAAACGGCTGCGGGCAATAGTTCGGCGATCGGCCCCGGCAATTTTCAACTGCTTGACTTCGGCTCGGGTGGCAACGCCGTGAAGCAGGGCCTGGCGGGCGGGATCAATCAGTGCAACAGCGTCGGCGACAATGTCCAGACCAAGCCAGGCAACACCGTAGGGCCTTCCGGGCAAGGCCTCAATACGCGCTTCAACCAGTATTCAGGTGGCCTCAGCGCTGCGGACTATCCGCCGGACCTGGTGATTGCGGTCAACTCCAAGTCGCTGACGTACACCGGTTCACCGGCACAGATCCAGTACAACAATCTGGCCGTCACCTCCACCAATGGCAACCTGTCCACGTCCAGTGGCGCCCTGTATGACTACAACGACTGGGTACAGGCCTCTGCCGCCTGCGTTGCGGGTTCGGGTGGCGGTTGTCAGGCCGGTGGCGCGTTCGAACGGCGGATCCTGAAAGTGGTGATCGGTGATTGCTCTGGCAAGAACGACGGGACGTCCTCGATACCGGTGCTGGGTTTCGGCTGCTATTTCGTGTTGCAACCGGAGTCTCAGCAGGGCAACTCGGCGCAGATATTCGGCCAGTTCGTCAAACAGTGCGAAGGCGACAATGTGCCCGGCCCCAATCCGGTCAACGACGCGGGCCCGCGGATCATTCAGCTGTACAAGACCTATATCGACAACAGCCAGACACCGAGTACCGATTCTTAGGAGGCCTTATGGGACACCGTGGATTCAAGTCGTCGCAGACCCAGCGTGGGCTGGCGATGGTGGAGCTGGTGATTACTCTGCCGCTGCTGTTGTTGCTGCTGTTCACGTTCGGTGAGTTCGGCCGCATGTTGTTTCAGTACAACAGCCTGATGCAGGCCAGCCGTGATGCAGGGCGTTTTGTGGCCGGCCAGGCCTGGAACGCAACCCTGGGCAAGGTTGACCTGAGCGCCACGCTTCAGTCCCAGACCAAGAGCGTCGCGGTGTACGGCATTCCTGCCAACCCCAATGGCTACCCGGCAGTCGTGCCTGGGCTGACCACTGGCAATGTCTCGGTGGCGGCAGTGGGCACCGATCACGTCCAGGTCAGCATCACCTACACCTTTGTGCCGGTGATCGGCAGCGCATTACCTGCTTTCTATGGCCAGAGCGTGCCGCTGGGCCTGGCGTTGACCTCTACCGTCGTGATGAGGGCCTTATGATGAATATCAAGCGTATGCGTGGGCTGTATGTTGTCGAGTTCGCCATCACCAGTCTGGTGTTGTTCACGTTGCTGTTCGGCGTGCTGGAAATGGGCCGGTTGTATTTCACCGTCAACGCGCTGAATGAAACCGTTCGTCGTGGCGCTCGCCTGGCGGCGGTGTGCGATATCCGTGACCCGGTCATATTGCGTCGCGCCATTTTCAATGCGGCCAGTAACAGTGGCAAGAGCAGCCTGATCGGCAACCTGACCACGGCCAACCTGAACCTGATCTACCTGGACGAGAACGGTGCGGTGGTCGCTAACCCCAACGACCTCACCAGTACCAGCGGGTTTCGTGCGATCCGGTACATCCAGTTACAGGTGACAAACTTCACGTTCAATCTGCTGATCCCCGGGTTCGGCGGGGTGTTTACCCTGCCGGTGTACAGGTCGACCGTGCCGCGTGAAAGCCTCGGTCGGCAACCCGAGGTGGGCGTCACTCCGGAGATTACGCCATGCTGAATACCCGAGAAGCTCCCGTCACCAGCGTGACTGAGAAAACAGGCATGCGCCTGTTGATCAGTGGGCGTGACGTGACCGCCTTGAACCACCTGAAAGCATTGAGCCAGAGCCTTCCCAGCCTGCAAGTCAGTACGCGGCTGGTGAGCAATGGTCACACCGACCCGTTGTATGGGTTGGAGCAGATGCCTGATTTCCTGTTGTTGCGCGTCAGCCACTTGTGGCGCGAGGAGCTGGCGGCCCTGTTGCTGCATCCGTTGAAAGAGCGTCCGCCACTGCTGGTGTGCGGCCCGCTGGATGAGCGCGAGGGCATGCGGTTGGCGATGCAGGCCGGTGCTCGCGACTTTCTGCCAGAGCCGGTGTCGGCCGATGAACTACAGGCCGCACTCAGCCGAATGATAATGGAGGCCCATGCCGAGCAGGGCACCGGGGGCAAGCTGATTGCCGTGATGAATGCCAAGGGCGGCTCCGGCGCCACCATGCTGGCCTGCAATTTGGCGCATCAGCTCAGCGCCCGAGGCGGCAGAACCCTGTTGCTGGACCTGGACCTGCAATTCGGCAGCGTGGCCCACTGCCTGGATGTGTTGCCGACACACAGCCATATGGAAGTGCTGCAACAGGTCGACGAGTTGGACAGCATCGCCTTGCGCGGTTTTTGCAGCCACTTCAGCCCGACCCTGCATGTCCTGGGCGGACGCACCGGTGAGCTGTGCCTCTCGCAGGATATTCGCCTGGAGCAACTGGAAAACCTGTTGCGCCTGGCACGCAGCACCTATGACTGGGTGGTGGTGGATCTGCCGCGACAGATCGACCACCTCACCGGCGTCACACTGGAGCAGGCGGACCGCATCTACATCGTGGTGCAGCAGAGCCTCAGCCACCTGAAGGACGGCACCCGCCTGACGCGCATCCTGCGCGACGACCTGGGTGTGCAGGGCAATCGCTTGCAAGTGGTGGTCAATCGTTACAACAAGACCTCGCCGGTCAGCCTCAAGGACATTACCGAAGCCCTGCGCTGCACCGACGTGCATAAGCTCCCGAACGACTATTCGGTGGTCAGTGAAAGCCAGAACACTGGAGTGCCCCTGGAACTCCATGCGCCGCGTGCAGGCGTGACCTTTGCCCTGCGTGAGTTGAGCCAGAACCTGATCGGGGTCGTGGCCAGCGAGCGGGGCCTGTTTAAACGTACCTTTAGCCGTTTGTTCGGAGGGTAAGGCCATGCTCAGCGACTTTCGTAATCGCCTGCGTCAGCAGTCCGGCAAAAGTGCTCCGGCAGACGGGCAGGGTACACAGACCGACAGTGAAGACTGTGTCAGCGTACTCATGGCCTGGGAAGCCGCCATACCGGACGTGCTCTACGAGACCCGGACCAAGCTCAATCAGGTGGAGACCGAGTGGCGGGAGAAGATCTACCAGCAACTGCTCAAGGTCATGGACCTGTCACTGCTCGACTCCCTGGAGCCCGCCGAAGCCGCGCGGCAGATCCGCGACATCTGTCAGCGCCTGCTCGACGAGCACTCGGCGCCCGTCAGTGCTGCCAGCCGCCAACTGATCATCAAGCAGATCACTGACGAAGTGCTGGGCCTTGGTCCCCTGGAGCCGCTGCTGGCCGATCACAGTGTGTCCGACATCCTGGTCAACGGGTTCGCCTCGGTGTACGTCGAGCGTTTTGGCAAACTGCAAAAAACCGATGTGCGCTTTCGCGACGACCACCACCTGCTGAACATCATTGACCGCATCGTTTCCAGCCTGGGACGGCGCATCGATGAGTCGTCACCGCTGGTGGACGCCCGCCTGAAGGATGGCTCCCGGGTCAATGCAATCATCCCGCCCCTGGCCATCGACGGGCCGAGCATGTCGATCCGTCGTTTTGCCGTGGACCTGCTCAACACCGAGAGCCTGGTGAAAATGGGCACCCTGACACCGGCAATCGCCCTGATGCTCAAGGCAATCGTCCGTGGGCGAATGAATGTCCTGATCTCGGGCGGTACGGGCAGCGGCAAGACCACCATGCTCAACGTGCTGTCCAGCTTCATCCCGCACAACGAGCGGATCGTCACCATCGAAGACTCGGCCGAGTTGCAGTTGCAGCAGCCTCATGTGGTACGCCTTGAAACCCGCCCATCGAACATCGAGGGCCGGGGCGAGGTGAGCCAGCGTGAACTGGTGCGCAACAGCCTGCGTATGCGGCCTGACCGCATCGTGATCGGCGAGGTGCGTGGCGCCGAAGCGCTGGACATGTTGACGGCGATGAACACGGGGCACGACGGTTCGCTCACCACCATTCACGCCAACACCGCGCGCGATGCGCTGGGCAGGATCGAGAACATGGTGTCGATGACCGGCGCGACTTTTCCGATCAAGGCCATGCGTCAGCAGATCGCCTCGGCCCTCAGCGTGGTCATCCAGCTGGAGCGTCAGGAGGATGGCACGCGGCGGCTGGTCAGCGTGCAGGAGATCAACGGCATGGAGGGCGAAATCATCACCATGACCGAGATTTTCGCGTTTGTACGCAGCGGTATCGGCGAACACGGTCAAGTACTGGGTGAATTCCGTCCCACCGGCATGGTGCCGGCGTTTCGCGATGTACTGGCCAGACGTGGTATCGAGCTGCCGCTCAGCCTGTTTCGGCCTGACTGGATGGAGGGATAGTCATGAATCACATCCCCAGTGAATTTATCCTGGCGTTCCTCGGCATGGTGTTCACCGCCATGTTTCTCCTCAGTCAGGGGTTGGCGGTGCCGGTGTTCGGTGAGGCCAACAAGGTGCGCAAGCGTATCCGCGGGCGCCTGAACCTGCTGGAGCGAGCCAGTAACCTGCCGAACATGCAGTCGGTGCTGCGTCAGAAATACCTGCGCCGCTTGTCACCGCTGGAAGCCCGACTGGAGCAGTTGCCGGCGATGGAGACGCTGGCACAGATGATCGAGCAAGCCGGGCATGACTACCGCGCCTATCGGGTGCTGTTGCTCGGGCTAGTCCTGGCGACAGTCAGCGGGGTCGTGCTTTGGCTGTTCACCCAACTCTGGTGGGTGGCTGCCCCGGTGGCCATGGTGGTGTTTTGGCTGCCCGTGCTCAAAATATCCCGTGACCGTGGCAAACGCTTTGCCCAATTCGAGGAAGGCCTGCCCGATGCGCTGGATGCCATGTGCCGGGCCCTGCGTGCCGGCCATCCTTTCAACGAAACCTTGCAGTTGGTGGCCGAGGAGCATAAGGGGCCGGTTGCCCATGAGTTCGGCCTGACGTTTGCCGACATCAACTACGGCAACGATGTGCGTCGGGCCATGCTGGGGCTGCTGGAGCGTATGCCCAGCATGACCGTCATGATGCTGGTGACGACGGTGCTGATTCACCGCGAAACGGGCGGCAACCTGACGGAAGTGCTGGAGCGCTTGAGCAGCCTGATTCGTGGGCGCTTTCGTTTTCAGCGCAAGGTCAAGACGCTGTCGGCCGAAGGGCGTATGTCGGGCTGGATACTGGTCTCCGTGCCTTTTGTATTGGCGGCGGCCATTGTGCTGTCGAGCCCGACTTACCTGCCTATGCTGTTCAACGAACCCCTTGGCCAGAAGATGGTGATCGGGGCATTTGTGGCCATGCTGATCGGGATTTTCTGGATCCGCAAAATCATCCGGATTCAGGTGTGAACACCACCAGGTGTCAAGGAGGGGGTCATGAACTATCTGCTGAGTCTGATCAATAGCGTGGTGGGTGACGAGCAACTGGCGCGCCTGTTGTTCGCGGGGGCCATCGGCTTGAGCGTGGTGCTCGCAGTCGCAACACTGGCATTGCTGGTGCTGGGGCTACAGGACCCGGTGCAGCGTCGTCTTTTGCTGATTAAACGCGGCCATGGCGGGGAGAGTTACGGGCAGAGCACACCCAGCAATCTGCAGTTGATGCTGGAGCAGGTCGGCCAGCGCTTTTCCTCTGCCGAACAGGGCCAGGCCTCCACGACCCGAACGCTGCTGATGCATGCCGGCTATCGCTCGCACGCAGCATTGCAGATGTACTGGGCGATTCGCCTGTTGTCGCCATTGGTCATGTTGGGCCTTGGGGTGCTGGTACTGCCGTTGATTCCAAAGCTGTCGCTGTTCCTGGGTGTTGGTGTGCTGGTGCTGGCGCTGGGCGTGGGTTGGCTGGTACCGGCCATTTATGTCAATGCACGCAAACAGGCACGGATGACCCGATTGCTGATCGCCTTCCCGGATGCCCTGGACCTGATGGTGGTGTGCGTGGAGTCGGGCCTGGCCTTGCCCCAGGCGATCGAGCGGGTGTCCGAGGAAATGGCGGTCAGCCAACCCGATCTGGCCGTGGAACTGGCGCTGGTCAACTCCGAAGTCCGTGCGGGCATTCCCAGTACCGAAGCGCTCAAGCACCTGGCTGAACGCACCGGCCTGGAAGACATTCGCGGGCTGGTCAGCTTGCTGGCGCAGAGCATCCGCTTCGGCACGAGTGTCGGCGCCACGTTGCGGATCTATGCCGAGGAGTTTCGTGATCGGCGCACTCAGTTGGCGGAAGAAAAAGCGGCGAAAATCGGTACCAAACTGGTGTTCCCGCTCATTTTCTGCCTGTGGCCAAGCTTCTTCCTGGTGGCCATTGGGCCGGCAATCATTGGCGTGTTCAAAGTCTTCGGGAAGTTGTAAGCACGAAGGCGGGCAACCGTCACCCACCTAAATGCCTCAGCCCCCAGCGAGGAAACCCGCTGGGGGCTGAGGCCGTTGCACTGTTTATGAGTTACTTCTTCTGTCCGCCGGAGTAGTCCTTGAAGTACTCGGGGATGGCATGTTTATAGCTTTCCAGCCAGCGTTGCAGGCTCAGGTCCCGTTCACTGGCCGCCGCTGCTTGCGGGATGGGCGAAACGGCCTGACCGCGAGACTGCAACAGTAACCAGGCTTCGGTTTCCTGTTGTTGTGGCGATGAAGGACCGGGTTCGATGGCCTGGGCTGCGAGCGGAAGCAGCAACAGTCCCAGGCAGCTGAGCATATTCTGTTTCATCTCTACCTCTGCGTTGTTGGCGGATTGACACGAGGTTGCGACGGATCGAGCGCCGTGGCCACCCGATCACTGGGCGCCGCTTCGGCCTTCGCCGGGTTCTTGAGTTTTTCGGCGCGTACCTGAGCGTCGGTCACTTGCTCGGGGCTCAAGCCCACGCGACTGACCAACTCCGAGGCTTGCTTCCAGTTTCCTTGATAAATCAGCAAGGTCACCAGGTTGACGGCCGCCAACTGGTCGGACTGCTTCAGCTCCATGGCGGTGATGAACTCAAAACGCGCCTCTTTGAGCTTCAACTGCTTGAGGTAAACCACGCCCAGGTCGTTGCGAATCTTCTCGTCGGTGGGGGCCATCTGAGCGGCCCGCTGCAAATGCTTCAGGGCCTGATCGGTGTCTTTGTGCGCGGCCGCCAATTGGCCCAGGCCGTGTTCCCCTTCAGCGGCGAGGCAGGTGCCCAGCAAACTGCGATACAACGGCTCGGCATCGCTTTGCCCAAGCATGCGGTAGATCTTGGCCTTGCGCAGGCGCACGGCGGCGAGGTCATCTGGCAGGCTTTGCAGGTTGGCCAGGCCCGCGTGCAACTTGCCATCACTGATCATGTCATCGGCCATGCTCAACGACAGTTCCTGATCGGAGCCCAGCTTGGCGCAAGCGGCCGGGCTTGACAGCTTCGACCATGTCCCGCCACCGTCCGTGGCGCAGCCGCTGAGCATCACCAGTCCCAATGCCGCCATGATTGCTTTCATTCTGTGCTCCCCAAAAGAACCCGATCTCATTGCGACAACCCACTGCGCCGGTCGAAGTTACCGTCTTCAAGGAAATACATACGGAACCAGTTCGGGTCGTAATTACGCAGTTTTTCGCCCGGCAATGTCGGCAGTCGGGCATTGACCGCCAGCGGTTGCACCAGGTGCGGGGTCACGATCATCAGCAGCTCTTTTTCCTCACGGCTGATGGTGGAGTCACGAAAGAAGGCCCCCAGAATCGGGATGTCGCCCAGCCCCGGAAACTTGCTCACCGATGAGGTGTTGCTCGAACTGATCAGGCCGCTGATCACGAAGCTCTCGCCGTCGGCCAGGGAAATGCTGGTGTCAGTGCGACGCACCGTCAGCGCAGGCACGTTAATGCCCGCGATTCTTACGGCATTGGTGTAGTCGAGTTCACTGACCTCCGGCGCCACCTTCAAGGAAATGCGGTCGCGTCCGATGACGGTAGGCGTCAGGGTCAGGCGAATCCCGAACTCTTTGTATTCAATGGAGATATTGTCGCTGCCACTGCTCGGCACCGGGATCGGTACTTCACCACCGGCAAGAAAACTTGCACTTTGCCCACTCAACGCCACCAGGCTCGGCCGCGCCAGGGTGTAGGCAAAGCCGCTGCCTTCCAGTGCGTTGATCAGCCCCAGCACTTTCCCGCCGCCGATGCCGATATTGAAACTGCCATTATCCAGAGGGATACGGGTCGCCGTGCTGCCGAGCTGGCCGGGCGAGACAGTCACCAGCGGGACGGTGCCGGGTGAGCCGAACAGAAAACTCCCCCCTTTGCCGAAGATCGACGTGCTGGCCTCTTTCAACTTGGTACGGCTGACTTCGACAAACCGAATATCGGTCTGTACCTGACTGGGCAGCAAGGGATCTTCCGAGGGTGGAAATGCCGTACTCACCAGCGAACCGGCCCCTTTGCCCTGAACAAATATCATGCTCTGGCGAGGTGCGCCGGAACAGGCGGTCCAAACCATCAGGCTGGTCGCGCCGGGCGCAATGCCCGTCAGCAGGTACGCATCATTGCCATTGAGGTGCACGTCGGCGATTTTTGGATCGCCTACGGCCAATCGAGTGATGGCCACCTCCGAACGCATCACCGTTTGCATGCCTTCACCCACCTCGACCACGGCGGGCAAGGGCCCCAGCATTGAGCAATTACCGGACGCGGCCAGGGCCATGCTCGCAGGCAATCCAGTGAAAATCAAAGTCCACGCCACTCGCTTGAGTACTTGCACGTAATCATTGTTCATTCACTGCTTCCTTGTTTGATCGGGGGTGTTTACCGGGTGCTCCGCTTGCCTCAATTCACAGGCTCACTGTTTGAGGCACTGCCTGTCAGGTGCCAGGCGGGGCCGCCGCTTGGTTAAAAAACGCCATGTGTTTGAGGTTGAAGTGCTCATCACCGAGCGGCGGGGAAGCCGCCCCACCAAGGTCAAGGTAAAACGACTACTCATGCTGGGCCTTCCTTCGTGTCAGTCATCCATCAGGCTTTCCCGGTACGAGACCGCCTGCGCTGGACCCAAGTAGCTTTTGCGTAATCTGACGTTAGCGCAGTTAGGCCAAAATGCTATTAATTGTAAAAAAAAGTGAGCAGTCGGCTGTGCGTCCTGAAAACGGCATCACCGGGATGATGGGCGCAGGGCCGAGGACGGGCCTGAGAGATGACCCAAAGGTTGGGTCAGAGACAGTGGCGCGTGCAGCGGCTGGACGCCGGCTACAGGAGGAAAGGGATAAACGAGGTGCCTGATGCGTTTAAATCAAGGGCCGGACCGCCAGCGGCTCGGCCCTTGAATGCGTTTAGCGGGCCAACGGCGCGCTGGCGTCGGTCTTCAGTGGTTCAACGTCCGGGTTTTCCATGACCTTGAGGATCGAGGCTTCCGGGTCGAAATCGTCTTCTTCCAGGGCAATGAACTCTTCCGGCAGGAAGATGTTTAGCAAGATCGCGCAGAACGCACCGACGGTAATCGGCGATTCGAAGATGTTGTGCAACGCCTTGGGCAATTCGCGCAGCACTTCCGGCACGGCCGCAACGCCCAGGCCCATGCCCAGGGAAATCGCCACGATCAGCATGTTGCGACGGTGCAGGCCGGCTTCGGCGAGGATCTTGATCCCGGCCACCGCCACTGTTCCGAACATCACCAGTTCGGCGCCGCCCAGCACCGGTTTCGGCATCAATTGCAGGACCGCGCCAATCATCGGGAACAACCCCAGCAGCACCAACAACCCGGCAATGAAGAACGCAACGTAGCGGCTGGCCACGCCGGTGAGCTGGATCACGCCGTTGTTCTGGGCGAAGGTCACCATCGGCATGCTGTTGAACACCGCTGCCATGGCCGAGTTGAGGCCGTCGGCCAGCAGGCCGGACTTGATACGGCGGATGTAGACCGGGCCTTTGACCGGTTGCTGGGAAATCATCGAGTTGGCGGTCAGGTCACCGGCCGCTTCCAGCGGCGACACCAGGAAAATCACCGCCACCGGCACAAACGCCACCCAATCGAAGGAGAACCCGTACTTGAACGGCACCGGCACGCTCATCAGCGGCACGTCCGGCATGCTAGTGAAATCGACATCGCCCATCAGCCAGGCCACGACGTAGCCCAAGGTCAGGCCGATCACAATGGCGCCCAGGCGCAGGAAGGGCACGTCGACCCGGTTGAGCACCACGATGGTGCCCAGCACCAGAGCGGCCAGGCCCAAATGGCTGGCGGCGCCCAGGTCCACGGCGCCGAAGCCGCCGGCGATGTCGGTCATGGCGACTTTGATCAGCGACAGGCCCATCAACGTGATGATGGTGCCCGTGACGACCGGGGTAATCAGCATGCGTAACTTGCCGATGAACTGGCTCAGCACCACTTCGATGAACGCGGCAAAGAAGCACACGCCGAAAATCGTCGAAAGAATCTCGTCGGTGCCACCACCACGGGCCTTGACCATGAAACCGGCGCTGAGGATCACGCTGATAAAGGAAAAACTGGTGCCTTGCAGGCACAGCAGCCCGGAACCGATGGGGCCAAAGCGCCGCGCCTGGACGAAGGTCCCCAGGCCCGACACGAACAGCGCCATGCTGATCAGGTACGGGACTTCACTTTGCAGGCCCAGGGCGCTGCCC
This sequence comes from Pseudomonas purpurea, assembly GCF_039908635.1. Taxonomy (NCBI): domain Bacteria; kingdom Pseudomonadati; phylum Pseudomonadota; class Gammaproteobacteria; order Pseudomonadales; family Pseudomonadaceae; genus Pseudomonas; species Pseudomonas purpurea. Next base: position 3,009,468 of record NZ_CP150918.1, on the reverse strand, counting down.
ATGATCAGGGTGGGGGTGATGATGCCGACAAAACTGGCCAGCACGTGTTGCAGTGCGGCGAAGACCGTGGCGGTGAAATGTGGGCGGTCGTTCAGGCCATAAATCAGGTCGGAACGCGGCTTGGGAGTGGTCTGGGATGAGGTCACGAGAGGTCTGCCAAGTGGGCCGGGTCAGAAAAGGACGCGCAGGATGCCAGCCGAAACCACTGAGGGCAACGCGTTGTGGCGTAAATCACGCGGATGGTGGTTGATCGTTCCCTCGTGAGTGGGAACGATCAAGTGACACGGTGTGAAACCGTAGGCGCCGAGCGTGGTCCGGGCGGTGATCCGACGAAGAACGATAACGCGGTCTGCCTGTCGGGTCGGTTACTCCTGGGAGTCCGGCGGATCGAGGTGATCCAAGGCGCGATTCACCGCCAGTTCAGCCAATGCAATCATTTGCTGAATCGCCAGGGTGGTGTTGCGCCGGGGGCCGTCGAGTTCAAACGCCAGATCGCTGGCCATCACATTCACCGACGCCAGCGTCTCGCAGGCGTGGGCCAGCAGGGTTTCGCTGTCGACGTCCGGGGCAATGACGAAAATGCAGCCGGGACGGCGGTCGGCCAGCAATTGCTTGGTGCTGGGTTGTATCAGGTAATGATCGAGTGCGCGGTGGGCGGCTTCGTGGAGTTCTTTGGAGTCGAGGGACGCGTAGGGGGAAACGGGGTCGGTTTCAGGGGCAGGGGGATTGGGGGTTGCTTTGAACATGGTGAACCTCACTTTGTCATTGGGAATCACCACCGTCTGCCGCCAAGCAGATTGGGTGGCGGATTGCTCAAGATTGGCGGACCGGATCAAAGTGCAAAAAAACCGGCATCCCCGAAGGGATCCTTGGGCAACCCGCCATGACACAGGAGAGTAGGTACTCAAAGTACCTTCAATCATGTTTGGGGCGCTGTTGCGCATATTGAATACCGAGCCGCCAAGCCCGTTCGCTGAATGGTCAGCGAAGGGGAAACGATAGGGGCAGCCCGCAAAGCGCACAAGCCGGCGGATTCTGGCGTAACTGTAGGCTGCGACGCAAGGCGCTGTAGCTTGTGACTGAGGCGTTTGGCGGTGCCTGCTCCTGACAGTTTCTGACAGCACGCTCTGCTAAGCTGCGCCGACCTTTGCCCCAGAGCGTGCCTGCCGTGTCGCGGACTTCTCGATTGTTGACCTTGTTGCAAGTCTTGCGCGGTAAAAGTCGCCCGGTGACGGCGGCGGTGCTGGCCAGTGAACTGGAGATTTCCGAGCGCACGCTGTACCGCGACATCGCCGAGCTGACAGCGTTGGGCGCGCCGATTTATGGCGAGGCGGGGGTGGGTTACGTGCTGCGCAGCGGGTTGTTTCTGCCGCCCTTGATGCTCAATGCCGATGAAACCGAGGCCATCGTGCTGGGCTTGCGTTACGTCGACCAGCGTGGCGACGAAGTGTTGAGCAAAGCCGCCGCCGATGCGCTGGCCAAGATCGCCGCTGTGCTGGCGCCCGCCGCGCAGGACGCCTTGCGCAACCCGACCGTGCTGGCAGGGTCGCCCTGCTTTGGTTATCCGCAGAATGCCGTGGCGCTGCACGTGTTTCGGCTGGCCATTCGCGGTCAAGAGAAGCTGCACATCGACTACGCCGACGTGAATCAGGTCCCCAGCCAACGGCTGATCTGGCCACTGGCGCTGGGTTTTTTCAACGAGGTGCGGGTGATTGTTGCCTGGTGCGAATTACGCAGCGCTTATCGGACGTTTCGTACCGACCGGATCGCCGCCGCCAACGTGCAAGGCGAGCGTTATCCGGGGCGGCGCAGCGACTTGCTGCGGACGTGGCACACGTTGATGCAACTGGATGAAGCCGGGCGTTTCACTCCTGACAAGAACTGACACGCCGCTGTTCTAGCATGGCTCCAGTCACACTCAACAAGGAGCCCCACCATGTCGAACCCAGCCGTTTCACTGGCCCCGGCCATCGCCGCTTACATTGCCGCCGCCAACGCGCGCGACAGCTCGGCGGTCGCCAGTTTCTTCGCCGAGGATGCCAACGTCTTCGATGAAGGCGCGCATCAGGTCGGCACCCAGGCCATCGCGCACTGGATGGAAGACACTGCCCGGCGCTATCAGCCACGGGTCGAAGTACTCGAGGTGCAGCAGCGCACCGGCAAAGTGCTGCTCAATAACCTGATCTCCGGGACGTTTCCCGGCAGCCCGCAGGCCTTGCGTTATGTGTTCCGCCTGAATGAGCAGGGCAAGATCGTGCGGCTGGATATTTCGCTGTAAGGCACACGTGGCATACTCCGGCCTTTTCCGCTTGGATGCACGGCCGGTATGACCTTCGACTCGCCCCTCAGCGCCTATCACCATGCCATTGAGCAAAAGGGTTTTGTCCCGGACGCGGCTCAGGAGCACGCCGTTCAGGCGCTCCAGCAGTGCCATGCAGCCTTGCATCAGGGGCGAACGCCGGTGATGGGCGTGTACCTGTGGGGGCCGGTCGGGCGTGGCAAGACCTGGTTGATGGACCAATTCCACCAAACCCTGCGGGTCCCGGCCCGGCGACAGCACTTTCACCATTTCATGGGGTGGGTCCACCAGCGTTCGTTCCAACTGAGCGGCATCGCAGACCCGTTGAAAGCCCTGGCCCGCGAGTTGAGCGAGGACGTGCGGGTACTGTGTTTCGACGAGTTGTTCGTCAATGACATCGGCGATGCGATCATTCTCGGCCGGTTGTTCCAGGTGATGTTCGAACACGGCGTGGTGGTGGTCAGCACTTCCAATCAACCACCGGAACAGCTCTATGCCGACGGTTTCAACCGTGACCGCTTCCTGCCGGCCATTGCCGCCATCCAGAGCCACATGCGAGTGATGCCGGTCGACGGAGGTGAAGACCATCGCTTGCATCCGGGGGCCGGGTTTCAGCGTTACTGGGTGTCCACGCCCGGCCAGCCGAGTGCGCTGGAGCCAGTGTTCAGGCAGTTGACCGAAGGCCAAGCGGTGAGCCGTGCGCCGGTGAGCGTGGGTTACCGCTCCGTAGTGGCGGTGCAGAGCGGTGACACGGTGTTGTGGTGTCGCTATGCCGACTTGTGTGAACAGCCCTTTGCCGCGATGGACTTCATGGCGATATGCGACCGCTTCACGGCTATTCTGTTGAGCGAAGTGCCCAACCTCAGCGCGCACCAACGCCCCGGACGTATCGCCCGAGGCACTGAAGACAGCGCGGAGCGGGTGGTGGCAGGCGACCGTGAGTTGCCGCAGTTGTCGGTACACGACGACAGCGTGCGGCGGTTTATTGCGCTGGTCGACGAATGTTACGACCGCAAAGTGCCGCTGTACCTTGAAGCCCAGGTGCCGATGGAAGCGCTGTACACCGAGGGTTACCTGGAATTCCCGTTTCGCCGCACCCTTAGCCGCTTACGAGAAATGCAATTACAACGCTTTGCCGAGTCTTTCAGTCCGCAAGAGGTGTAACCATGCAGCAGCCCTTGTCCCACCATCTACTGACCATGGCTTATCAGAACGCCTGGGCCAATCACCGGTTGGCCAAAGCGTGCGCGCAGTTGAGCCTGGCTGAGTTCGTGGCACCGAGGGTGAGTTTTTTCCCGACCATCAGGGCCACCCTGAACCACATCCTGACCTGTGACTGGTTCTACGTGGATGCGCTGGAGCGCGAGTTGCGCGGTGAAGCGCCCCATCCCGATTGCTATGTATTTTTCGAGAAAGACGAACCGTTTCAAACCCACGCCGCCCTGAAGGCTGAACAGGCGCAGGTGGACCAGCGTTTGATTGCGTACTGCAAGCTCCTGCAAGACGCAGACATGGGCCGCATCGTGACCATCGCCCGTGACAACCCGCAGCGCGACACGCGGTTGCGCATGCTGTCACACCTGTTTGAACACCAGCTCCATCATCGCGGCCAGGTGCACGCCATGCTCAGCGGCACCTCGGTCGAACCGCCGCAACTGGACGAATTCTTCTGCGCCGGAGAGGCCGGGTTACGGGCGCAGGACTTTGCTGAATTGGGGTGGACGGAAGATCAGGTGTGGAACCCGTGAGGGCTAGCCCTAATGTCAGCCTGATAAAGTGCGCAATCTTTATCTGACTGGCATTAGGAGCTGTCCGCGAGCGGTCTACCAGAGCTTGACGGTGTAACTCAGGACCAGTCGGTTTTCATTGGTGTCGCGCTGGTAGTTGCTTTTGCTCAACCCGTTACGCCAGCGGGCGCTGACGTCTTTGAGCGGGCCGCTCTGGATGGTGTAGCCCAGATCGATGTCGCGCTCCCATTCCCGACCTTCACCGACAAACTTACGGACTTGCGCGTGATCGCCCTTGGCATAGCGCGTTGAAAACAGCAGGCCCGGAACCCCGAGGCTGGCGAAATCAAAGTCGTACCGGGCATGCCAGGCGCGTTCCTTGGCCTGGGAGAAGTTGCTCAACTGGTACTCGGTGAACAGGTAAGTGTTGGTGCCGTCGACGTAGGTGAACGGTGTCTCGCCAAACTGTTCCTGGTAACCGCCGCCAATGGAGTGTCCGGCCATCGCGTACATCACGCGGGTACTCAAGGCCCGGTTGTCGACCTTGCCGGCCAGCCCGGTGCCCGCGTCATCGGCGCTGAAGTAACGAATGTCGGTCCTCAGGTTCCCGCCGCCCAGCGGCAGGCTGTGCTTGAGGCCGAAGAAGTGCTGCTGGTAGATGTCTTCAAGCTGAGCGTAGTGATAACTGCCGGTCAGGGTCGGCGTGAACTGATACTCAGCGCCGCCAAACCGGAACCGATCACTTTTGGCCGAACTCTTGTATGCGCCACTCTGGCTGGTGAGGCCCATTTTTTCGTAGTTGGTGGATTCACGTTGTTTGACCCGGTCGATCTGCCCGCCGCGCAGGGTCAGGCCCTGGATGTCGGTGGAGGTCAGTTGCCCACCTTCGAACGTTTGCGGGAGCACCCGGCTGGTGTTGGGTTGCAGCAGCGGCAAATCCGGCAGCAAGTGGCCCAGGCGCAATTCGCTTTTGGCGTAGCGGGCCTTGGCGGTCAGGCCGAGTTTGGAATAGCTGTCATGGGCGCGGCGGGCGTAGCTGGGTTTGCCCGGTTCGGGCTCGTTATCGCGCGAAAGCAGGCCGCTGCCGGAGCGATCGGGGCTCGAATCGAGTTTCACCCCGAGCATGCCGAGGGCGTCCAGCCCAAAACCCAAGGGGCCTTCGGTGAAACCCGATTGCAGGTTCAGCAGAAAACCTTGTGCCCACTCGTCGCGCTTGGACTGACCTTCGCCTTCACGGTAATCACGGTTGAAGTAGTAGTTTTTCAAGTCGAGGCTGGCTTTGCTGTCCTTGATGAATTCCGCTTGGGCGACCATCGGCAGCAGGCTGGTGCTGCCGATCAACGTCAGGTGGTGGATGAGTTTTGCGTTCATGGTGTTGGCTCCTGTGAGGGCTTTTTGTTGTTTTTTGGGCATGGCTTCGCCGTGGGCGCCGTCGAACCACTTCGACGGCGCCAAGGTCTGGCCTGGGGGGAACTAAGGTGTGGGCGTTAACGCTGCGGGCTTGGGCCGCAACCGGTAACCACCGCCCGCCAGTTGCTCCAGCGGGCTCGCAGCGGCCAGTAGCTGGCGGGTGTAAGGGTGTTGCGGCGTATCGAAGATCGCCTCGCGGCTGCCGATTTCCACCACGCGGCCCTGATGCATCACGGCCACGCGGTGGGCGATGCGTTCGACGGCGGCCAGGTCATGGGAGATGAACAGGCACGCGAAACCGTACTGCGCCTGCAAGCGCTCGAAGAGTTCGAGAATCTGTTTCTGGATGGTCATGTCCAGGGCGGAAATCGGCTCGTCGGCGATCACCAGCTGCGGGTGGCGCACCAGCGCTCGACCGATGGCCACGCGTTGGCGTTGCCCGCCCGAGAGCTGGTGAGGGAAGCGGTTCATGAAGTCGGCTGACAACCCAATGTCTATCAGCGTCGCGGCCACGCGCTCGTTTTTCTGATGGGTGCTGAGTTCTGGCAGGTGCCGCAGGGGTTCGGCCAGGGTTTCGCCGATACGCATGCGCGGATCGAGGGACGAGTAGGGGTCCTGAAAGATCATCTGGCATTGCAGCCGATGGTCCCGTTGGCCGGCCTTGAGAATGTCGACACCCTTGAAGCGGATTTCCCCGACGCAGGGTTTGACCAGCCCCACGAGCGCACGCCCCAGGGTGGTTTTGCCTGAGCCGCTGCCGCCCACCAGCGCCAGGGTTTCACCCGGTGCAATGCACAGGTTGGCGCTGTGAACCGCCCGTTTGGGCACGCTTTTACCCCAGAAACGTGCGTGGCCAGGGTGCTCGATGCTGACGTCGGTGATTTCCACCAAGGGTTTGTCCGCCGCTGGCAACGCCGCCAGTTCGCCACGTTTGGGCAGCGCTTCGAGCAACTGGCGGGTGTAGGCGTGCTGCGGGGCCAGCAAAATGTTGCTGATCGAGCCGTGCTCAACGGCTTGGCCGTGACGCATGACCACGACTTTATGGGCGTAGCGCGCCACCAGCGACAAATCATGGCTGATGAACAGAATGGCCGTGCCTTGTTCGCGGGTCAGTTGCAGCATTAACTCGATGACGTCCAGTTGCGCCAGGCAGTCGAGGGCGGTGGTCGGCTCGTCGGCAATCAGCAGCGCCGGGCGCAGCAGCATCACCGAGGCGAGCATGATCCGCTGGCGCATGCCGCCCGAGAACTCATGGGGATAGGCGCCCAGGCAGCGCTCGGGGTCGGCGATCCCAATGCGGGTGAGCATGTCGACGCAGCGTTCGCGGATCTGCGCCTTGTCGAGGTCGGTGTGCAGGCGCAAGCCTTCGGCCATTTGCTCGCCGATCCGGATGGCCGGGTTGAGCGAGACCATGGGTTCCTGGAACACCATGCCGATGCGCGCCCCCCGGATGTCGCGCAGTTGGGCGGTGCCGAGCTGATTGAGGTCCTTGCCCTCGAAGCGGATGGCGCCGCCGCAAACCTCCATCGGCAACGGCAACAAACCGATGGCCGCCCGGGCGGCCATGGTCTTGCCGCTACCGGACTCGCCCACCAGCGCGACAATTTCGCCGGGGGCCACGGTGAAGCTCAGATCGTTGACCGCCAACGGGCCATCGGCGCCGGCACGGATCAGTAAATGGTCTACCTGGAGCAGCGGGGTTGAACAGGGCATGATCATCGGCTCATTCGCGGGTCGAGGCGGTCGCGCAAGGCGTCGCCGAACAGGTTGATGGCAACCAGTGCCAGGGCGATGAACAACCCCGGGAACAGGCCGAGCCACGCGGCACTGGCAATGTAGGGGCGGCTGGCGGCAAGCATGTTGCCCCAGGTCGCTGCGGGTGGCGGAACGCCCAGCCCGAGGAAGCTCAGGGCACTTTCCGACAGCAGGGTCCAGCCGAACATGCTGGTGGCCAGCACGCACAACGGGGCGACGCAGTTGGGGGCGATGTGCCGGAACAGCGTGTACAGCTCCGAGTTGCCGATCACCCGGGAGGCCTCGATGAACTCGCGTTCACGCAAGGACAGCACACTGCCGCGCACCACCCGCACCACTGACGGCGTGTAGGCGATGCTCAAGGCCAGCACGATGCCGTACTGGCTCGCGCCGATGATCGCCATCAGCCCCAGCGCCATCAGAATGCCGGGGAAGGCCAGCAGCGCATCGTTGACCATCATCAGTACGCGGTCGGTCCAGCCCCGCAGGAACCCGGCGAGCATGCCGATCAGGCTGCCGAAAAACAGCGCCAGGCACACGGTGAGCAGGCTGATCCACAAACTGGTGCGCGCACCGATGATCAAGCGGCTGAACACGTCGCGGCCAAACTCGTCGGTGCCCAGCCAGTGCACCTGCGAAGGGGCCTTGAGCCGTGACAGCAGGTCGATTTGCAGCGGATCGAACGGCGTCCAGAACACACCCATCAGGGCCATGACAATCAGTATCACCAGCAGCGTGCCGCCAATCAGCGCGTTGGCCGGTGGCCAGCGCAGCGGACGACGGGCACTCAAGGTCACAGGAGGCATCGAGGCGGTCATAACTTCACCCGTGGGTCGAAGAGTGGGTAGAGCAGGTCCACCAGCAGGTTGACCATCACGTAGATAAAGGTGATCAACAGCAGGCAGCCTTGCAGCACGGGGTAATCACGGGCGTAGATCGCATCCACCATCAGGCGGCCGATGCCGGGGAGGGTGAACACGGTTTCCAGCACCGCGATGCCCCCCAGCAGGTTGCCGAGAATCAGGCCGATCAAGGTCCAGGTCGGTGCAAAGGCGTTGGGCAAGGCGTGCCGCCACAACACCGCCCGTTCGGACAAACCTTTGGCCCTCGCATGGGCGATGTATTCCAGGCGCAGCACTTCGATGGTGCTGGCCCGGGCCATGCGGGTGATGGCGCCGAGTTCCACCAGGGTCAGGGTGACAATCGGCAGCACCAGATAGGTGACGGCCAACCCTGGGTTCTGCGCGAATGGCACGTAACCCACCACTGGCAACCAGTTGAGCTTGATGCCGAAGGCGTAGAGCAACAGCAACCCGAGCCAGAAACTGGGGATCGACAGCAACAGGGTTGCGCCGGTCACCAGCCCCAGGTCCAGCGGGCTGTTCTGCTTCCACGCGGCAAACAGCCCGGCAGGCACTGCAATCAGCGCCGCGAGGAACACCGCCACCAGCACGATGCTCGCACTGACCGAGAAGCGGTCCAGGATCAGTTCCAGCACCGGCTGCTTGCTGGTGATCGAAACACCCAGGTCACCGCTGAGCACCGATTGCAGCCAGTAGACGAATTGCACGCCGATGGAACGGTCCAGCCCGAGTGCTTCGCGGGCGGCGGTCAGGCTTTGCGGGTCGGCCATGTCGCCGAGCATCAGCAGCGCCGGATCGCCGGGAATGAAGCGGATCAGGGCAAACACCACCACCGAAATCAGCAGCAGCGTCGGCACGGACAATGCCAGGCGTTGAGCGATAAATCGCAGCATGATCAACCTCCTATTCGGCCAGTTTCACGCCCCACAGGCGTGGTTTGGCGATGGGCCAGGAGCGATATCCCTGAACCTTGTCCTGGAAGGCACCGAGGGTGCTGCCGTTGTACATCACCACCATCGGCACATCCTCGAGCAGTTGGTGATGCAGTTGGTTGAACAACGCCTGACGCTTGACCGGGTCGCGCTCGCGCATGGATTCAAGCATCCAGCCCTGGGCTTCGGGGTTGTCCCAGACCTTGCGCGGCTGCTGGTTCTTGTCACCCATGATCGACTCGAAGTTCAGCGCTGCATCGAAGCGCGCCGAATAAGAGAACGCCATGATCTGATAGGCACCGCTTTGGTAGCGCTCCAGTTGCGTGCCCCATTCCAGGGTTTCGATGTCGATGTTCAAGCCACTGGCCTGGGCCATCGCCTGGCTGAGCACGGCCATGTCGAACACGCTCTGGTAGCGCTTGTTGGTGATGATCTTCAACGGCTGGCCGTGGTAACCCGCTTCCTTGAGCAGGCGCTTGGCTTCCTCGATGTTGGCTTTGAAACCTTGCTTCTGGACATCGGTGTAGTAGGGGCTGGTGTCGGGCACTGCCGAGTTGTTGGCGTGGGAGGTGCCTTCGGTGAGGGCCTGGACCATGTGTTCGCTGTCCAGGGACAGCGCGATGGCGCGGCGGATGCGCACGTCCTTGAGCAGCGGGTCGCGGGTCTGGAACAGCAACGCGTTAAGGGACATGTTCGAACTGCTGGAAGTCTTGATGCCGGGCAGGGCGCTCAACTCGCGAGCGTCCATGACCGTGACATCGGGCAGCACATCGACGCCCTTCGATTGCAGCGCGGCTTTGGCTGACGCCGCATCCGGAATCACCATGAAGCGCAAGTCATCGATAAACGCCTGTTTGTTGCCGGTGTAGCCGTCGGCGGCAGGTTCCGGGCGGGCGCTGTAATCGGCAAACCGTTGGAGGTCGACGTACTGCCCCGGTTTCCATTCGGTGAACTTGAACGGGCCGGTGCCGATCGGGGCCTGCCATTTGCCGCTGGCGTCAGCGGACGCGGGGTGCACGATGCCGGTACCGCCGCAGTCCGAGCGCGCCATCTGGGCGAGGAACAAGCCGTTGGGCTGGCTCAGGCGAAACACCACGGTCAAGGGATCGGGCGCGCTGATGTCGACCACTTTGGCGACGCTGCGGCCATCGAAATCCGCCAGGCAGCGCCATTGTGTTGCTGGGTCGAGGTAGCGCTTCCAGGTCCAGAGCACGTCGGCGGCGGTGAGGGTCGCGCCGTTGTGGAACTTCACCCCGTCGCGCAGGATGAAGCGGTATTCCAGGCCGTCGTCAGACACCTGGACCTTGCTCGCCAGCAACGGCCCGACGGAGGCGTCTTCGCGGTAGGCCACCAGGCCTTCGACCACGTGCAGGATCACCGCGTCGGTGTTTTCGTCGCGGTTGACGCCCGGTTCAGTGCTGCGAATGTCGGCGTTGAGGGCAACGCGCAACGAGGTGGCGGCTTCGGCACTGAGTGTGCCTAACGCCAGGGTGCTGAGCCCTACGGTCAGGGCAATACGGGTAATGGTTTGCACGGGAGTGATGCTCCACTGGGCGGTTGGCGACGGTGAGATCGGCAGGCGTCGCGAACCGCTGGTTGTTTATTGTCATTATTTTTGTCGTGCCGCCCCGCAGGGCGTGGGTGATGCGCGCTAGTCGAGGTAGCGGTTGATATCGCTCTCCATGGGCAATGAGTAGGCGGTGAATGACCGATTGATGGAGGGCAATGGCGCGACTTCCATCAACCCCACGCCTGGGCGCATGACCACCATCGCCACGGTGGCCGAGAGGTTGCCGGCCATGTTGGGCAGCGGCGGCCGGCACACGGCCCACGGCGTACCGAAGTCATCGAAAAAGGCTTTTTTCAGGTGATCGAGGGTCAACTGCCCTGGGGTTTCGCTGAGAATCTGCCGCACCCGCACATCGCGGTAGAGGCTTTCCGGTACGCTGCTCAACCCGGCTTCGCGCAGCTTGCCAAGGGCCACCGGGCTTTGCCAATGGTTGGCGTGCACCAACAGGCCCTGTTCGGCCTGGATCGGAAAGACTTCGTCCGGGGCGCATTCAAAGTTGATGGCATACCCACCGGCATGGCTGAGCATCATGTTGTTGGAGGTGGATTTGGCGGTGGTCGCCACGACTTTGATCGACAGCGCAAAGTGCTTGGCTTCCAGCGCCTTGCGACGAATGAACGGCAGCGGCACGCCCACCTGGGTGTAGTCGCGCTCGGACTCCAGGTAGTTGGCGGTGATGGCGGTGCCGATGGAGTTCAGCCCGTTGCGTGCCAAGCCCCCGGCCTCGGTAAACGTCAGCACGTCGGGGCCGTCGTCGCGACGGACCTTGAGCACGATGGCGCTGTCGGCGCATTCGGCGCGCCAGTCCCAGTTTTGCCCGTGAATCACTTCGTTATTGGCCGAAGCCGACGGCAGGATCACCGCGCCGGTGCAACCATCCGGGTCGGGAAGCCGCGCCTTGCGCCGGCCCAGTTGAATGATTTCGGTGCGGGCATTGATCAGCACGATGGCCTCGAAATCACAGCCCGCCCCTTGGGCAATGCCACGCATTTCCTGGGCGTACTCGGGCTCGAAGGCTTCGATGCTGGGCACGAACTCGTTGGCGAAGCCGCGAATGTCGGCCCAGGTGTACCCCATCTTCAACAACTGGACCGAATAGATCTCGATACTTTTTTTGATGCGCTCGCTGACGGCCTGGCCATATTGCACGCCGCGCTCGAAAGGGTTGCCGCTGATCTCGACAAGAGGGAAAGGGGAGTGAGTCATGTGGGCATATTCTCGTGTTTTTTGTTTATGTTGCGTACAAGAATTGCTGGATTGAAATGCAGTGTCAATGCTTTTGGTTGATGGATAAAACCATGTTGTAGGACCCCTACACGTCATGCAAATCGTGATGATTAGTTAAAATGGTTATATTTCAGTGAGTTGCGCCAAGAGTGGGTTATGTAGGCCTGCGCAATAAACAGGGTTGTGTATTTACCCGTCGTAAAAACCGGACAATTCCTGCTTTTTGTCGATGAGGCTCAATTGGGCGTATCGACCCGTCAGGGCCAAAGTGCAAACCCCTGTTGTCGCGCCCGGGGGCGGCGCGCTACTGTCTGTCGACCTTTCCGGGCGCCTGAATGCCCGTCAGCCGAAAGGAAACCGACGACTTATCGAGGATGGAAATGGAATCCGCAGACATTCTGGTATTGCAGGCCAGCTACACCAACCCGGTTCACGCCGAGGCCATCAGCCTGGTGCTCAATCATTACGCCGAGGACCCAATGGGCGGTGGCCAGCCGTTGTCCGCCGATGTGTTGCAGCAACTGCCGGCAGAGCTGGCCAAGCGTCCCTATGCGTTCAGTGTGCTGGCGTTTGTCGGGGGCGAGCCGGCGGGGTTGGTGAACTGCTTCGAGGGTTTTTCGACCTTCGCCTGCCGCCCTTTGGTCAACGTCCATGATGTGGTGGTGGTTGCGCAGTTTCGTGGCCTGGGCCTGAGCCAGAAGATGCTGCAAAAAGTTGAAGACATCGCCCGCCAGCGCGGCTGCTGCAAAATCACCCTGGAAGTGCTCGAAGGTAATCCGGTCGCCCAGGCTTCCTACAGCAAATTCGGTTTTGCGGCCGGCATGTTCGACCCGGCTCACGGGCGGATGCTGTTCTGGACCAAGGCACTGTAAATCCATGGGCGAACGCCGATGAGTGCACAGCGTGGTACGCATGACGGCGCCTGGGCGGTGTTTCTGATTTTCCTGCGCCTGGGGTTGACCTCGTTTGGTGGGCCGGTGGCCCATCTGGGGTATTTCCACACGGAGTTCGTGCAGCGCCGGGCCTGGCTGAGCGAAGCTGCTTATGCCGAGTTGGTTGCCCTGTGTCAGTTTTTGCCGGGGCCTGCCAGCAGTCAGGTCGGCATGGCGCTGGGCCTGTCTCGCGCCCGTTACCTGGGCGCCCTCGCTGCCTGGGCGGGTTTCACCTTGCCGTCGGCGCTGTTGCTGAGTGCGCTGGGGTTGGGCATTGCTAGCGGGGGATGGGGGCTGCCGAACGGCCTGATCCACGGTCTGAAAATTGTCGCCGTGGCGGTGGTTGCTCAAGCACTGTGGGGCATGGCCAGAACCCTGTGTCGGGGGCTGGTGCGTATCGGCATTGCGCTGACCGCTACGTTGGGTGTGCTGTGGTGGTCGGGCATTTTCAGCCAATTGGCCGTAATGGCGGGGGCCGCGGTGATCGGGTGGGTATTGCTCAAACCGACTGTCGAGCCAAAAGGCGACGGTCTGTCGATCGCCGTCAGCCGTCCCGTCGCCTGGTTATCGTTGGGGATCTTTTTTGCGCTGCTGGCGGGTTTGCCACTGATTGCGCAGCGATGGCCTGACTCACTGGCGGCATTGATGGATGGGTTCTACCGGTGCGGGGCGCTGGTGTTCGGCGGCGGCCATGTGGTGTTGCCCTTGCTGCAAAACGCCGTGGTCGATTCGGGTTGGGTCAGCAGCGACACCTTTGTCGCCGGTTATGCCGCAGCGCAAGCCGTGCCGGGCCCGTTGTTCACCTTTGCGGCGTTTCTAGGGGCTTCGATGGGCGGCTGGAGTGGGGCACTGGTCGCTTTGCTGGCGATCTTTCTGCCGTCGTTGCTGTTGGTGATCGGCGTGCTGCCGTTCTGGCAATCGTTGCGTCGCAACGGCGGGGTTCAAGCCGCGTTGGCCGGCGTTAACGCGGCGGTGGTGGGGTTGTTGCTGGCGGCGCTGTACGAGCCGTTGTGGACGCATACCATCGTAAAGCCGCTGGATCTGGCGCTGGCGATACTGGCGCTGTTGGCATTGACGGTCGGCAAGTGGCCGGCCCTGGCGAGTGGTGCTGGTGGGGGCCGCCGTCGGGGCGTTTGTGTGGGGCTAGATCTGCTTTTCGTAGGCGCTAGGCTTGCCGGCGATAGCGTCCTTAAGAACGTCATCGCCGACAAGAGCCAGGCGCCCCCTGTGCCTGCAACTCCGATGGTTACTGCTGCACCACGGCCGGTGTAGGGGAGGCGGTGACCGGTTTGGGCTTGATCAGGCTGAAGTCGATCAACGCCCTGGCGCTCTGCTCATGGGGGTTGCCAATCATCAACGGGCGCGGTTTGAAACTGTCGCTGACCAGGCTTCTGCTGCGGTCGAGCTCATCGAAACTCAAACCGGCCATGTCCGCCCAGGTATGCACCAACTGCGAGCTGCTGTAAGGACGGTCGAGTTCACCGGCAAAGTTCCAGTCATGGGTCTGGCGCCACTTCGGCGATGCCCAGGCCATGAACGGAATGGTGTACATCGGTGCGGTCGGCTTGCCCTCGTTACGGCCCAGCGTATCGTGGCCGGCCGAGTCAAAGACGTCTTCACCGTGGTCGGAGAGGTACAGCAGGAAGCCGTTCGGATCGGTCTTGGCGTAATCCTTGATCAGGCTCGACACCACGAAATCGTTGTACAGCACCGCATTGTCGTAGCTGTTGTAGGTCGGCACCTGGTCATCGCGAACACCGGCCGGAACACCCTGGCGGTCCTGGAACTTGTCGAACGTTGGCGGGTAACGGTACTGATAGCTCATGTGCGTGCCCAGCAAATGCACGACGATGAACTTGCGGGGGGCGTCTTCGGCCAACGCCTTGGAGAACGGCTCCAGCACGTCGCCATCGTACTGGCGGGCGTTCTGGTTACGGTTATTGTTCAGGTACACCTGCTCGTCGGCCTGCTCGGAGAAGGTCGTGAGCATGGTGTTGCGCTTGGTCATGGTCTGCTGGTTGGTGATCCAGTAAGTCTTGTACCCGGCCTGTTTCATCACGCTGACCAGCGACGGAGTCTTGAGGTACAGGTCCGGGTTCTGCTCGTCGGCGAAAGTCAGTACCTGTTGCAGCGCCTCGATGGTGTACGGCCGCGGGGTGATGACGTTATCGAAGACCGCCAGTTGATCCTTGAGCTTGTCCAGTTCCGGCGTGGTCTGGCGAGGGTAGCCGTACAGGCTCATGCGTTGACGGTTGGTGGATTCGCCGATCACCAGCACCAGGGTTGCCGGTTGATTGGCCATGGTGTCCTTGAGGTTTTTCAACGGCGGGATCTTGCCGACATCCGCGAGCATGCCCTGCATGTTGTCCAGTTGCTGGGTGTAGCGGCGGTACGCGACCAGCATCTGCCATGGTACTGCCGGCTCGATGCGGGTTTCGATTTTCTCCATGGCGGCGGTCAGGGTGTCGGTCTTGGAGATCTGCTTGACGATGGGGTAACCGAGCACCGCCCCCAGAATCACCGTCGCAGCGGCCCAGGCCTGGAGTCGGGGCAGGTAGACCGGACGCACACGGGTCCAGAGGAAAATAGACATCAGCGTGTGGGCAATGAAACCCAGTACAATCCACCAGGCAAAATACTGGGTCATGTATTCGCCAGCTTCAGAGATGTTCGACTCGAACATGATGAAGATGACGCTTTGCGAGAATTCTTGCTGGTAGATGAAGAAGTAACCCAGGCTTGCCATGGAGCAGGCCCACAGCACCACGCCGATCAGCGCGCTCAGTAACCGGGTACGGGCCGGGAACAGCAGCATTGGCGCAAGCCACAGGGTGCTCATTACGAAGGCTTGGCGAAAGCCTGCAAAACCGGCGGTGCCTGTGGTCAGAATCAGCAGTTGGGTGATGCCGGAGAAATACCAGAAGAACAGAAACAGCCAGCCGAGGCCGGCCCAGTCAAACCCTGTCGCAGGCTTGCTGCTGCGTTTGAACAATGTCATTGAGCGCTCCCGTCGTCGTCAACGGTTCGCCGTAATCCTCAAGGACACCGACGAACGATCGACTGCTCGCGCGTCGACGAGCAGTCATAAAGCTTGGGAGTATTGCCAACACGGTGTGAAAACTTTGTGAGTTTCGTTCAGCCAACTGACAGCAAGCAGGCAAAGTCAGCACAGGAACGAGTGTCCGGCCGACGCAGAGGAAGGGGCTGAGGCATGTTGTACGTCAAAGGTTCGCGGTGGCTGTCGCCGGAACCCTTGCGTTCAGTGCGATCAGAGGCCGGCGGCCTTGAGTGTCACGGCCGGGGTTTGCGGCAGTTGGGCCTGCTGCAACAACAGGCGCAGTTGGGCAACCTGGCGCAACAAGTGTTCGCGCTCGTCTTTGAGCTGGCGCAGTTCATCACGACGGATGCTGACATACAGGGTTTGTGGGGGACGTGCGGTAACGACAGGGTCCATTGCTCACCTCGCAAATGGCGTGCATCAACTGTGATTGAGCCTCGTCAAACGGCTTGAATCACTATCGGCGCCAATTTTGATTTCTTTTAGGCAGCATGGGAACTTTTTTATTTTTGATTGTCGTTGTGCCTTCAACGGCTCGAGCGACGTTATCCATGGTGATTGGGCATTTTGCCCGGAAACTATGTTGCATCCCTCTGGACTAACCCACATGAGTTTCATTGGGCTATAACCTGTGACATACCTTTTTTTGTAGTAAGGAGCATCAGCACATGCAACTGGGGATCATTGGACTGGGCCGCATGGGCGGCAACATTGCGCGGCGCCTGATGCTCAACGGGCACACCACTGTGGTCTACGACCGCAACACCGCGTTCGTTGACACCCTGAGCCAAGAGGGCGCTACTGGCGTCGCAGACTTGCCGGCACTGGTCGCGGCACTCAATAAACCCCGAGCGGTCTGGGTCATGTTGCCTGCGGGCGCACCGACCGAAGAAACCATCGACACCCTGAGCCAGTTACTGGACGCAGGTGATGTGATCATCGATGGCGGCAACACCTTCTATAAGGACGATATCCGCCGGGCCAAAACCCTCGCGGAAAAAGGATTGCAGTACATCGACGTCGGCACCTCCGGCGGCGTCTGGGGGCTGGAGCGTGGCTATTGCATGATGATCGGCGGCGACGCCGACGTGGTGAATCGCCTCGATCCGTTGTTTGACACACTGGCGCCGGGCCTGGGCGATATTCCGCGTACCAAGGACCGTGTTGCCGACGACGATCGCGCCGAGCGTGGCTACATTCACGCCGGGCCAGCGGGTTCCGGGCACTTTGTGAAGATGATTCACAACGGTATCGAATACGGAATGATGCAGGCGTTTGCCGAAGGCTTCGACATTCTGAAAACCAAGGCCAGTGAAAACCTGCCTGAAGATCAGCGTTTCAACCTGAACGTGGCCGATATCGCTGAAGTCTGGCGTCGCGGCAGCGTGGTGTCTTCCTGGCTGCTGGACCTGACCGCCGACGCATTGGCCAGCGATCCGAAACTCGACGGTTACTCTGGCGCCGTGGCCGACAGCGGTGAAGGTCGCTGGACCATCGAAGCGGCCATGGAACAGTCGGTGCCGGTTCCGGTGTTGTCCAACTCGTTGTTCGCCCGTTTCCGCTCGCGCCAGCAAAGTACCTATGGCGACAAACTCCTGTCGGCCATGCGCTTCGGCTTTGGCGGCCACGTAGAGACGCCGAAGAAATGACCTCGATCCGCAAGAAATCCAAGGCAGAACCTGCGCCGCCGACCACGTTGTTCCTGTTCGGCGCCCATGGCGACCTGGTCAAGCGCCTGCTGATGCCGGCGCTGTACAACCTCAGTCGCGACGGCCTGCTCAACGATGGCTTGCGGATCGTTGGCGTCGATCACAACCCGATCAGCGATGCGGACTTCGCCAAGAAACTCGAAGACTTCATCCGTACCGAAGCGGCGAGCAAGGTCGGCAGTGGCCAACAGGCGCTGGACCCGAGCTTGTGGGCCAAACTGGCCAAGGGCATCAGCTACGTCCAGGGCGACTTCCTGGACGACAGCACGTATCAGGCGCTGGCAGCAAAAATTGCTGCCAGCGGCACGGGTAATGCGGTGTTCTACCTGGCCACCGCGCCACGCTTCTTCAGTGAAGTGGTGCGTCGGCTGGGGGCTGGCGGGTTGCTGGGGGAGGGCCCCGAGGCTTTCCGCCGCGTGGTGATCGAGAAACCGTTTGGCTCTGACCTGCACACCGCCGAAACCTTGAACGCGTGTTTGCTCAAGGTCATGTCGGAAAAACAGATCTACCGGATCGACCACTACCTGGGCAAGGAAACCGTGCAGAACATTCTGGTCAGCCGGTTCTCCAACAGCCTGTTTGAAGCATTCTGGAACAACCATTACATCGACCACGTACAGATCACCGCGGCGGAAACCGTGGGAGTCGAAACGCGTGGTAGCTTTTATGAACATACCGGCGCATTGCGTGACATGGTGCCCAACCACCTCTTCCAGTTGCTGGCGATGGTGGCCATGGAACCTCCGGCGGCGTTTGGCGCCGACGCAGTGCGTGGCGAAAAAGCCAAGGTGGTCGGGGCCATTCGGCCCTGGTCCATCGAAGATGCGCGCGCCAACTCGGTGCGCGGTCAGTACACAGCAGGTGAAATCGACGGCAAGCCGTTGGCCGGTTACCGCGAAGAGGCCAATGTCGCCCCCGACAGCAACACTGAAACCTACGTGGCACTCAAGGTGATGATCGACAACTGGCGTTGGGTCGGCGTGCCGTTTTACCTGCGCACCGGCAAACGCATGAGCGTGCGCGACACCGAGATTGTCATCTGCTTCAAGCCCGCGCCTTACGCACAGTTTCGCGACACCGAAGTCGATCAACTGCAACCGACGTACCTCAGGATCCAGATCCAGCCGAACGAAGGCATGTGGTTCGACTTGCTGGCCAAGAAGCCCGGCCCGGCGCTGAACATGGCGAACATCGAACTGGGATTTGCCTACAAGGACTTCTTCGAGATGCAGCCGTCGACGGGGTATGAAACCCTGATTTACGACTGCCTGACCGGCGATCAAACCCTGTTTCAGCGTGCCGACAACATCGAAAACGGTTGGCGTGCCGTGCAGCCGTTCCTGGATGCCTGGCAACAGGATGCGTCGGTGCAAGGCTACCCGGCCGGTGAAGACGGTCCCGCGGCAGGCGAAGAGTTGCTGGTCCGTGATGGGCGCGTGTGGCACGGCCTCGGATGAGCGGCGTGACGCAGTAAAGCCGTATCTGGGGCGAATCGACAAGCGTGAGCGCAGACCGGCAATGTCCTTTCGGGCATTGCCGGTCTTGCGTTTACAAGCCCAGGTCTGACAGCCCTGGGTGCTCATCCGGGCGACGGCCCAGCGGCCAGTGGAACTTGCGGTCGCTTTCCTTGATTGGCATGTCGTTGATGCAGGCGTGACGGTTGGACATCAGCCCGTGTTCGTCGAACTCCCAGTTCTCATTGCCGTAGGAACGGAACCAGTTACCGGAGTCGTCGCGCCATTCGTAGGCGTAGCGCACAGCAATGCGGTTGTCGGTAAAGGCCCAGAGTTCCTTGATCAGTCGATAGTCCAGTTCCTTGGCCCATTTGCGGGTCAGGAAACCCTTGGCTTCTTCGCGGTTGCTGGCAAATTCGGCGCGGTTGCGCCATTTCGTGTCCAGCGTATAAGCCAGCGACACCCGTTGTGCATCGCGGGAGTTCCAGCCATCTTCGGCCAGGCGGATTTTTTCAATGGCCGACTCACGGGTGAACGGCGGAAGTGGCGGACGAACTTCGGCATTAGATGACATTTAAAGTCTCCAAGGAAAAGTGAGTGTTCAAACAACAGGTCGTTCTTGTTTAAACGGTTACAGGTCCAATAACTTACGCGCCATGCATTGCGCATTATCGGCGGCACTGTGATCGCCCATGACAAGAGCAACGGTAATGGCGCCATCGATCAGGATCAGCAACTGGTGGGCCAGTGCCTGCGGGTCGTGTACGCCATGTTCGGTACAGAGCTCGCACACGTAGTCGAGCAGTTTCTGTTTGTGTTCCTTTGCTACCAGGCGCACCGGGTCTTGCGGGTTGCCGGTTTCGCCGCTGGTGTTGATGAAGGCGCAGCCGCGAAAGCCTTCGCTGGCAAACCAGTGCTTGAGTACCGTGAACAGGTTGAGCAGGCGCTCGCCCGATGAGTCGGCTTTGCCGACTTCGGCGCGAAACCAGGTCATCCAGCGCAGGTCGCGTCGCTGCAGGGCGGCCACCACCAGTTCGTCCTTGTTGGCGAAGTAGCGGTAGATACTTTTTCTGGAGACGCCGGCGGTTTTCACCAGAAGATCCATGCCTGTGGCGGCAATGCCACTTTTGTAGATCAACTTTTCGGTGACATCCAGAATGATGTCGCGTGTGTCGTTGCTAGTGATTTCGTTCATGCGGCAAACAGTAGAACGATCATTCTCCTTGGTCAACTATTTTTTACTTTGATGGCGTTGCCATTAAATATCAGCGCTGTGAATCTCAACGCGTGAAGACCGGAACGGTTCCATGGTGTAAGCTCATGCGCTCTTCGGATTAGACCCATTTGCGAGCCCTATGCCGTCGCTTTTCAAACGTTCCCTACTGCCTAAACTGCGCAGTTTTGCGCTGACCGCCGACGCCGTCACCATTCTGGGCAGCGCTGACGAGTTTCGCCGTTGCCTGCTGGAGAAAATCGCCCAGGCGACCCAGCGTATCTACATCGTCGCGCTTTACCTGCAACAGGATGAAGCTGGCCAGGAAATCCTCGATGCCTTGCACGCCGCCAAAACCGCGCGCCCCACGCTGGACGTGGTGGTGGTGGTCGACTGGTTGCGCGCCCAGCGCGGGTTGATCGGCGCCGGCAAGCAGCCGGGTAACGCGGCCTGGTATCAGCAAGAGACCCGGGACCGCGACAGCGAAGTACCGATCTATGGCGTACCCGTGCAAACCCGCGAGCTGTTCGGCGTGCTGCACCTCAAGGGCTTCGTGATCGATGATTGTGTGGTGTACAGCGGCGCGAGCCTGAACAACGTCTACCTGCACAAGTTCGACAAGTACCGTTTCGACCGTTATCACGTGCTGCGCAACAGCGCCCTGGCTGATTCCATGCAGCACTTGATCCAGCATGGGCTGATCGCTTCCAAAGCCGTGCATCGCCTTGATCTGCCCAACCCGCCGACCACGCGCAGCCTGCGCAACGACATCGGGGACCTGCGCAGCCGCCTCAAGCACGCAGCATACGACACCACGGCCGGTACGCTCCCCACTGGCGGCCTGTCGGTCAGCCCGTTGCTGGGGGTGGGCAAGAACAATGCGTTGAGCCGGGTGATCCTTGAACTGATTGCCTGTACTCAGCAGCAACTGACCATCTGCACGCCGTACTTCAACCTGCCGTTGCCGGTTACCCGGGAAATCAACCGGGCGCTTGCTCGCGGGGTGAAGATCGACATCATCGTCGGTGACAAGACGGCCAACGATTTCTACATTCCGCCCAGCGAACCGTTCAAGGTGATCGCGGCGCTGCCTTACCTGTATGAAATCAGCCTGCGCCGCTTCGCCAAACGCCATCAGCGGATGATCGACAGCGGCCAGTTGAACCTGCACCTGTGGCGTGAGGGCGACAACACCTATCACTTGAAGGGCATGTGGGTCGATCAGCGTTACACCTTGCTGACCGGCAACAACCTCAACCCGCGAGCGTTCCGTCTGGACCTGGAAAACGCCTTGCTGATCGATGATCCGCACAGCGAGTTGATGGAACCGCGTCGCACCGAGCTGACGGAGATTTTCCGCAACACCACGCGCATCGAGCGTTATCAGCAACTGGAAACGCTGGTCGACTACCCGGCAGCGGTTGGCAAGTTCTTGCGGCGGGTGAGCCGCGTGCGGATCGAACGGTTGCTCTACCGCATCCTTTAAGGGCTGCGCCGCAGGAGCCCTTGCAAACGAGTGTCTGCCCTACCAAAGGAGGCTGGCTTTTTGTCCACCACTGCCTAAGATGGCCAACACTCCACTAACAGGGCGCTCACTGATCGATGTCGGAAAAAGACACCATCTCCATTCATCTGGTGCGTGAAGCGTTATTGCAGAGCTGCACGGCCGGTGATGCCAGTGATGAAGTACTGCGCAAGGTCAGTATCGATCCGGCGTTGCTGGAACTGTTCGAGGCCCGTGTGCCAGCCACTCACTACGCTCGACTCTGGCGGCTGCTGGCCCGGCGCACGGGTGACGAGTTCTTTGGCATGGACCCGCGCAAACTGAAGTCCGGCAGCCTGGCGTTCCTGTGTCGTTCTTCCATGGCCCAGCCGACGGTAGCGACGGCACTGGAATCCGGTTTGAATTTTCTGTCGCTGATGCTCGAACGCATGCCCGCGCAACTGGTGCGACAGCAAAGCCTGGCGGAAATCGTCCTGCTGGAAGACGACCCGCAACCGCGCCGCGCATTTACCTACTTCACTTATTGGATGATCGTCCATGGCGTCGCCTGCTGGCTGGCCGGGCGGCGGATTCCGATTCTCGCCATCGAACTGCGCTGCCCACGGCCGGACTTCTGCCACGACTATGAGGTGATGTTCTCCGAAAACCTGCGTTTCGACCGGCCGCGCACGCGGATGATCTTCTCCGCCGACTGCCTCGACCTGCCGATCAAGCGTAATGCCGAAGAACTCAAGCGTTTCCTGGCTCACGCCCCGGCCAATATCCTGGTCAAGTACCGCGACCCGCAAAGCCTGGCCAGCCGGATCAAGCAGGATTTGCGGCATTTGAGCGCCGAACACTGGCCGGAAACCGACACACTGGCACAGCGCCTGTGCATGTCGGCATCGACCTTGCGTCGGCGGCTGGCCGAGGAGGGGCAGACTTATCAGGGCCTCAAGGACAGCGTGCGCAAAGAACTGGCGATTGCCTGGCTGGCGGAACCTTCGATCAGCTTCGCCGAGATCGCCATGCGCCTGGGGTTTGCTGATGCGAGCTCGTTCTACAAGGCGTTTCGCAAATGGTCGGGGTCCAATCCTGGGCACTACCGCAGTTTGATCCTCAACGAAGCGAGCTGATCCGGGCCTTGTATTGAGGCGGCAGGCGGTGCACCGCTTGAGTCTTGGCCAAACCAGTCAAGCAACTTGATAGCTTTGACCATTGCCGCGCCCGGCACGCAGAGCGAGTATTTCCCTGATTTTTACGGTTCCCCCAACCTAATAAAAATACAGAGGGATTCTGGCAATGCGCGATTACCTGTCTGCGACTTCACAGTTCAACTATCAAACTACCGTCGATGCCGCACTGAGCGGTTCGTTGACGGCGCTCAACGCCTGCGTCGAGTGTTGCGACCGCCACGCTTTGCCGGGTCGCATCGCGTTGTTCTGGGAGGGCCGCGACGGTGCCAGCGCGACCTACACCTTCAGTGACTTGCAGGACAAAGCCGCGCGGTTCGCCAATTTCCTGCGGGCGCAGGGCGTCAAGCAGGGTGACAAGGTCGCCGGCCTGCTGCCGCGTAACGTCGAATTGCTGATCGCAGTGCTCGCTACCTGGCGCATCGGCGCGGTCTATCAGCCGCTGTTCACGGCTTTCGGCCCGAAAGCCATCGAACACCGCCTCAACAGTTCAGGTGCTGCCGTGGTGGTGACCGACGCGGTGAACCGTCCCAAACTCAATGACGTTGCTGATTGCCCGACGATTGTTACTGTCGGTGGCCCGAAAGGTCAGGGCATCGTGCGTGGGGACTTCAGCTTCTGGGCCGAACTGGCCAACTATTCGGCACAGTGCGAACCGGTGCTGCTCAGCGGCGAAGACCCGTTCCTGCTGATGTTCACCTCAGGCACCACCGGCCCGTCGAAAGCCCTGTCGGTGCCGCTCAAGGCCATCGTTGCCTTTCAGAGTTACACCCGCGACGCGGTGGATTTGCGCCCCGAAGACGCCTTCTGGAACGTGGCCGATCCGGGCTGGGCCTACGGCATTTATTTCGGCGTCACCGGGCCGTTGGCCATGGGCCATCCGATCACCTTTTACGATGGCCCGTTCACCCTCGAAAGCACCTGCCGGGTGATCAACAAATACGGCATCACCAACCTGACCGGCTCGCCAACGGCGTACCGGCTGCTGATTGCCGGGGGCGACGAATTCGCCCGTTCGATCAAGGGCAAGCTGCGCATCGTCAGCAGCGCCGGCGAGCCGCTGAACCCGGAAGTGATCCGCTGGTTCGCCGACAATCTCAACGTGCTGATCCACGACCACTACGGCCAGACCGAACTGGGCATGGTGCTGTGCAACCACCATGGCCTTGAACACCCAGTGCACATCGGTGCGGCCGGGTTTGCCTCGCCGGGGCACCGGATCGTGGTACTCGACGAGCACCACCAGGAGTTGTCGGTGGGCCAACCGGGGATTCTCGCCATCGACCGCAGCCAGTCACCGATGTGCTGGTTCAACGGTTACGAAGGCGCGCCGACCAAGGCGTTCGTCGGCCAGTACTACCTCAGCGGCGACACCGTGGAGCTGAACCCGGACGGCAGCATCAGCTTCGTCGGGCGCAGCGATGACGTGATCACCACCTCGGGTTATCGGGTAGGGCCGTTCGACGTTGAAAGCGCGCTGATCGAACACCCGGCCGTGGTTGAAGCCGCCGTGGTCGGTAAACCTGACCCGGAGCGCACCGAACTGGTGAAAGCCTTCGTGGTACTCAGCCCTCAATACCGTGCCTCACCCGAGCTTGCCGAAGAGCTGCGCCAGCATGTGCGCAAGCGTTTGGCGGCGCATTCGTACCCCCGTGAAATCGAATTTGTCAGCGAATTGCCGAAAACCCCAAGCGGCAAATTGCAGCGCTTTATCTTGCGCAACCAGGAAATCGCCAAGGCTCAAGAGGCCGCGGTTAACAAGGCTTCGGCTTGAACCCAAGGAAACAATGATGCAGATCGAAAACAAGGCTTTTCTCGTCAGTGGCGGCGCTTCAGGTCTGGGCGCGGCCACCGCTGAAATGTTGGTCGCTGCTGGCGCCAAAGTGATGCTGGTGGATTTGAACGCCGAGGCCGTTGCGGCCCAGGCGAAAAAGCTCGGTGCCCACTGCGTCGTGGCCGACATCAGCCAGGAAGTGGCCGCTGAAGCGGCGGTCAATGCTGCTGTTGCAGCGTTTGGCGGTTTGCACGGCCTGATCAACTGCGCGGGCGTGGTGCGTGGCGAGAAGATCCTCGGCAAAAACGGCCCTCATGCATTGGCCAGTTTCAGCCAGGTGATCAACGTCAACCTGATCGGCAGCTTCAACCTGTTGCGTCTGGCGGCTGCGGCCATTGCCGAGACCGATGCCGATGCCGACGGCGAGCGCGGCGTGATCATCAACACCGCCTCGGTGGCGGCGTTCGACGGGCAGATCGGCCAGGCTGCCTATGCGGCGTCCAAAGGCGCGATTGCCAGCCTGACGTTGCCGGCCGCCCGTGAACTGGCGCGCTTCGGTATTCGCGTGATGACCATCGCCCCCGGCATTTTCGAAACGCCGATGATGGCCGGCATGACCCCGGAAGTCCGCGACTCCCTGGCCGCCGGTGTGCCGTTTCCGCCGCGCCTGGGCAAACCGAGCGAGTACGCCGCGCTGGTCAGGCATATCATAGAGAACAGCATGCTCAACGGTGAGGTGATCCGTCTCGACGGTGCCTTGCGCATGGCCGCCAAATAAGGAGTATTTGTCATGACTATTTCCAACGATCCGATTGTTATTGTCAGCGCCGTCCGCACCCCGATGGGCGGTTTTCAAGGTGAACTCAAGAGCCTGAGCGCGCCGCAACTGGGCGCTGCGGCGATCCGCGCGGCCGTCGAACGTGCCGGTGTGGCCAACGACGCCGTTGAAGAAGTGCTGTTCGGTTGCGTGCTCTCGGCGGGCCTTGGTCAGGCGCCGGCACGTCAAGCGGCGCTGGCTGCCGGGCTGGACAAGTCGACCCGTTGCACCACCCTCAACAAAATGTGCGGCTCAGGGATGGAAGCGGCCATCCTGGCCCACGACATGTTGCTGGCCGGCAGCGCTGAAGTGGTGGTGGCAGGTGGCATGGAAAGCATGTCGAACGCACCGTACCTGCTGGACCGTGCGCGCAGCGGTTATCGCATGGGCCATGGCAAAGTGCTCGACCACATGTTCCTCGATGGTCTGGAAGACGCCTACGACAAGGGTCGCCTGATGGGCACCTTCGCCGAGGATTGCGCCGAGGCGAACGGTTTCAGCCGTGAAGCCCAGGACGCGTTTGCCATTGCTTCGACCACCCGCGCCCAACAGGCGATCAAGGACGGCAGTTTCAACGCTGAAATCGTTCCGGTGCATGTCATGGTCGGCAAGGAACAAAAAACCATCACCGACGATGAGCAACCGCCCAAGGCCAAACTGGACAAGATCGCCAGCCTGAAACCGGCGTTCCGCGACGGCGGTACGGTCACGGCGGCCAATTCCAGCTCGATCTCCGACGGTGCGGCGGCGTTGGTGCTGATGCGGCGTTCGGAAGCGCAAAAGCGTGGCTTGAAACCGCTGGCGGTGATCCATGGTCACGCGGCGTTCGCCGATACGCCAGGCCTGTTCCCGGTGGCACCGGTGGGCGCGATCAAAAAGCTGATGAAGAAAACCGGCTGGTCGCTGGATGACGTCGAGCTGTTTGAGGTCAACGAAGCGTTTGCAGTGGTCAGCCTGGTGACCATGACCAAACTGGAAATCCCCCACAGCAAGGTCAACGTCCATGGCGGCGCCTGTGCGCTGGGCCATCCGATCGGTGCGTCCGGTGCGCGAATCCTCGTGACCCTGCTCTCGGCCCTGCGCCAGAAAGGCCTGAAACGCGGCGTTGCAGCCATCTGCATCGGCGGCGGCGAAGCCACGGCCATGGCCGTTGAATGCCTGTACTAAGGAACCACCACCATGCTCCCGACTGACGAACAACTACAAATCAGCGACGCGGCCCGGCAATTTGCCCAGGAGCGGCTCAAACCGTTCGCCGCCGAGTGGGACCGCGAGCACCGCTTTCCCAAGGAGGCCATCGGCGAGATGGCCCAGTTGGGCTTTTTCGGCATGCTCGTGCCCGAGCAGTGGGGCGGCTGCGACACTGGCTACCTGGCGTACGCCATGGCCCTGGAAGAAATCGCGGCGGGCGATGGCGCCTGTTCGACCATCATGAGCGTGCACAACTCGGTGGGTTGCGTACCGATCCTCAAGTTTGGCAACGACGACCAGAAGGAGCGTTTCCTCAAGCCCCTGGCCAGCGGTGCCATGCTCGGTGCCTTTGCACTCACCGAACCGCAGGCCGGCTCCGATGCCAGCAGCCTGAAAACCCGCGCCCGCCTGAACGGCGATCACTACGTGCTCAACGGCTGCAAGCAATTCATCACCTCCGGGCAGAACGCCGGGGTGGTGATCGTGTTTGCGGTCACTGACCCGACTGCCGGTAAACGCGGAATCAGCGCGTTCATCGTGCCCACCGACTCACCGGGCTACAAGGTTGCACGGGTCGAGGACAAACTCGGCCAGCACGCCTCGGACACCTGCCAGATTCTCTTTGAAGACGTGAAGGTGCCGGTGGCCAATCGGTTGGGCGAGGAGGGCGAAGGCTACAGAATCGCCCTGGCCAACCTTGAAGGCGGACGCGTGGGCATTGCCTCGCAATCGGTGGGCATGGCCCGCGCCGCGTTCGAAGCGGCCCGTGATTACGCGCGTGAGCGTGAGAGTTTCGGCAAGGCGATCATCGAGCATCAGGCTGTTGCCTTCCGCCTCGCGGACATGGCGACTCAAATCGCCGTCGCCCGGCAAATGGTGCATTACGCCGCTGCCCTGCGTGACAGCGGCAAACCGGCGCTGGTGGAAGCCTCGATGGCCAAGCTGTTTGCTTCGGAAATGGCTGAAAAGGTTTGCTCCTCAGCGTTGCAAACCCTTGGCGGTTACGGTTACCTGAGCGACTTCCCGTTGGAACGCATCTACCGCGATGTGCGGGTTTGCCAGATCTACGAAGGCACCAGCGATATTCAGCGCATGGTCATTTCGCGCAATCTTTGAGAAGGAACGTTTGTATGAGCTACGAAACGATTTTGCTGGACGTCCAGGGCCGGGTTGGCCTGATCACCCTTAACCGTCCGCAAGCCCTGAACGCGTTGAACGCGCAGATTGTCAGCGAACTGAACCACGCGCTGGACGGTCTGGAAGCGAACCCGGAAATCGGCTGCATCGTGCTGACCGGTTCGAAAAAAGCCTTCGCGGCCGGTGCCGACATCAAGGAAATGGCCGAGCTGACCTACCCGCAGATCTACCTCGACGATTTGTTCAGCGACAGTGACCGGGTGGCCAATCGTCGTAAGCCGATCATCGCGGCCGTCAACGGGTTCGCGTTGGGTGGTGGTTGTGAACTGGCGCTGATGTGCGACTTCATCCTGGCTGGCGACAACGCCAAGTTCGGGCAACCGGAAATCAACCTCGGCGTACTGCCGGGCATGGGCGGCACCCAGCGCCTGACCCGCGCCGTGGGCAAGGCCAAGGCCATGGAAATGTGCCTGAGCGGGCGGTTGATCGACGCGGTGGAAGCGGAGCGTTGCGGCATCGTTGCGCGCATCGTGCCGTCGGATGATTTGCTGGAAGAAGCGTTGAAAGTGGCGGCGCTGATCGCCAGGAAGTCCTTGCCGATTGCGATGATGGTCAAGGAAAGCGTGAACCGTGCCTTTGAAGTCAGCCTGTCCGAAGGTGTGCGCTTCGAGCGCCGGGTGTTCCATGCAGCGTTTGCCACGCAGGATCAGAAAGAAGGCATGGCGGCGTTTATTGCCAAGCGTGAGGCCGAGTTTAAAGGGATGTGATTTGACATTTGGGGTGGCTGCAAGGGCCACCCTAACCCTCTCCCAAAGGGAGAGGGGACTGACCGAGTTGTTTGGTCGACGTACTGCGACCTGAGAAATCGAGTTGAACTCAAGTTTTGAAAAGTTTGAAGGTCGGCACCCTCTCCCCAATGGGGAGAGGGTGGGTTTCAAGAACCCACCCCATTTTCAGCCATCACACCAGGTAGTTCTTCAACTCCCGCGCAATCACCATCCGCTGTATCTCGCTCGACCCTTCGTATATCTGCGTGATCCGCGCATCGCGGTAGTAACGCTCCACCGGGTAATCCTCCAGGTAACCGTAGCCGCCATGAATCTGCATGGCCGACGAACAGACCTTCTCCGCCATTTCCGAGGCAAACAGCTTGGCCTGCGAGGCTTCTGACAAGCATGGCTTGCCGGCGCTGCGGAGCCGGGCGGCGTGCAGGATCAGCAAGCGTGCCGCATTGATGCGGGTGTGCATGTCGGCCAGCAGATTGGCGATGCTTTGGTGCTCGATGATCGGTTTGTCGAACTGCACCCGGTCTCGGGCGTAGGCCAGCGCGGCTTCGAACGCTGCGCGGGCGATGCCCAAGGCTTGCGCGGCGATACCGATGCGACCGCCTTCAAGGTTGGACAGGGCAATCGCCAGGCCCTTGCCACGTTCACCCAGCAGGTTGGCTTCGGGGATGATGCAGTTGTTGAGCGTCACCGCGCAGGTATCGGACGCACGGATGCCCATCTTGTGTTCGGTGCGGTCGACGATAAACCCCGGGGTGTCGGTCGGCACCAGGAACGCGGACAAGCCTTTCTTGCCCAGGTCCGGATCGGTGACGGCAAACACAATGGCCAGTTTCGCGCGCTTGCCGTTACTGACGAACTGCTTGGCGCCGTTGATCACCCACTGGCCCTCGCGCAACTCGGCACGGGTACGCAGGTTGTGTGCTTCGGAACCGGCCTGGGGCTCGGTCAGGCAGAAGCAACCGATGGCCTGACCGCTGGCCAGGTCTGCCAGCCAAGTCTGTTTCTGTTCTTCCGTGCCGTAGTTGAGCACCGGCCCGCAACCCACCGAGTTATGGATGCTCATCAGCGCGCCAGTAGCGCCGTCACCCGCGGAAATTTCTTCCACCGCGAGCGCATAAGCGACGTAATCCACGTAAGTGCCGCCCCATTCCTCCGGCACCACCATGCCGAGCAGGCCGAGTTCGCCCATTTTCGCCACCAGAGCGTCGTCGATCCAGCCAGCCTTTTCCCAGGCCTGGGCATGGGGCGCGATTTCGCCACGGGCAAAGTCGCGGGCCATGTCGCGGATCATCACTTGTTCTTCAGTCAATTCGATATCGTGCATGGCTCAGTTCCCGTTCTGGTCGAAACCGCTGAAAAAACTCGCGACGTGCTGGGCGTCCAGCGCCTGCACCGTCGGTGGGTTCCAGCGTGGGTTTTTGTCTTTGTCGATCAACAGGGCGCGCACGCCTTCGATCAGGTCACCGCGTTCGAACCACTGGCGATCCAGATGCAGCTCAAGGGCAAAGCAACCTTCAATGTTCAGGTGCCGACCGCGACGCAGCATTTCCAGGGTCACGGCCATGGCCAGCGGCGAGCGGCTGTCGAGCAGGTCGGCGGTGGCTTTCGCCCATTCATGGCTCTCGGCGACGGTGACTTCACGCAGTTGTTCAATAATGCTCGGTACGTCGGGCAAGGCAAAGAAGTGGTCGATGGCCGGGCGCAGAACCTGCAACGGTGCATCGGGAAGATGCTGAACCGCCAGTTTCGCCAGCAGACCTTGCAAGTCCTTGAGCGGGGTTTCGTGCCACACGAGGGTGTCGAGGCGTTGATCCAGCTCGGCGAGCCGGGCGCTTTCCAGGTACCAGTCGGCCAGCCCGCAATACAGCGCATCGGCCGCGCGGATCTGCACGCCGCTGACACCGAGGTAAATCCCCAACTCACCGGCAATGCGCGGCAGGAAGTAGCTGCCGCCAACATCCGGGAAGTAACCGATGGCCACTTCCGGCATCGCCAGGCGACTGCGCTCGGTGACCACCCGCAGGTCGGCGCCTTGCACCAGGGCCCCATGCCGCCGCCCAGGACAAAACCGTCCATCAGCGCCAGTACCGGCTTGCGGTAATGGTGGATGGCCAGGTCCAGGGCATATTCCTCGACGAAGAAGTCCTGATGCAGGGTCTCGCCGTTTTTGAAGCTGTCGTACAGCGAACGAATGTCGCCCCCGGCGCAGAAGGCTTTTTCACCGGCACCACGCAACACCACCGCATGCACTTCGGCGTCTTCGACCCAGGCATCGAGTTGGCGGTGCAGGCTGCGGACCATGTCCAGGGTAATGGCGTTGAGGCCGGCGGGGCGGTTGAGGGTCAGGTGACCGATGTGGTTGCGCACGTCAGCCAGCACGTCGTCTGGCCGGGCATCCATGGACGGGGTTGCCTGGGATTTAACCTGAGCAGTCATCACTAACTCCCTGCTTTTATTGTTCTTTATAGAAGTGTTCGCGCGCGAACGATCCCGGATCGTAACAGTGCAAATTTGCGATGTACAACCGGGATAGATGCAGGTCCGGTCTGCATTTTTGCAGCATGGGCATGGGTATTTAGCGCTGGACGGCCCACGGGCAGCGATCACGACCGATTCGGCTGTGAAAGAGCCTTTATCAGCATAAGCGGGTTGTCTGCGCAGGCGCTAACGACACCTCCCGGCCGTCGTCTGTTGGCATTCTGGCGGTCCGAGCAAACCTGTCTGCGTCAAGGGTTTCAAGGCGAGGTGCGCAGCGTTGTCGACACGCCACCCCGGAAAAACAATAAGAACGCTGCTGCGGCGCATGCCGCAACGACTCTATGTTCCTGCCCATAAAAGCGGCCCGGCACCCCAGCCTGGCGGCGATAACTCCAAATAAATCGGGACTCTGAAGATGAACAAATCATGGCTGACCCTGCCTGTGCTCGCGTTGTTGCTCTGTGCCTCCGGCGCCCAGGCCAAGGAGTGGAAAGAACTCCGATTCGGCACCAATCCCAGTTATCCGCCCTTTGAATCGAGCACCGCCGATGGCGGTGTGCAAGGCTTTGGCGTGGACCTGGGCAATGCGATCTGCGCCGAACTCAAGCTCACCTGCGTCTGGGTCAGCAATGATTTTGACGGGTTGATTCCCGCGCTCAAGGCCGGAAAGTTCGACGCCATCCAGTCGTCGATGACCGTCACCGAGGCGCGCAAAAAACAGATCGATTTCTCCGACCGTCTGTATTCCGGCCCGACCGCCATCGTCACCCGCAAGGATTCGGCGCTTGAACCCACCGCCGAATCGCTCAAGGGCAAAACCCTGGGCTTCATGCAGGGCACCATTCAGGAGTCCTACGCACGGGCCAAACTGGCGTCGGGCGGGGTGAAACTGCGGGCCTATCAGAATCAGGATCAGGTTTACGCCGATCTGGTCTACGGCCGTCTCGACGCTTCCATCCAGGACAAACTGCAAGCGCAGATGAGCTTCCTGGAGTCGCCACAAGGCGCCGACTTCAAGAACAGCGAAGGCATCAGCGACCCGTTGATTCCGTCCGACATCGCCCTTGGCATCCGCAAGGACAACGAAGAACTCAAGAGCATGCTCAACGGGGCCATCAAGGCCCTGCACGAGAAGGGCATCTACGCGCAGATCCAGCGCAAGTACTTCGGCGATCTCGACCTCTACAACAACTGATCCCCACGCCCTCGACACCGTGCCGTCACCAACGGCGCGGCGCCGGGCGGTGGCGCATCGATACGAGTGACTTTCGTGACGACCTTCCTCAATGCTCTGGGCCTGGATTTCCCGGCCCTGCAAGGCTATGGCCCACTGTTGCTGCATGGCACGTGGGTAACGATCAAATTGTCGGCGCTGTCGCTGCTGGTGAGCATGCTTCTGGGCCTGCTGGGTGCAGCAGCCAAGCTGTCGCCGCTGCGTATCCTTAACGTGCCGGCGACCTTTTACACCACGCTGATCCGCGGCGTTCCGGACCTGGTCCTCATGCTGCTGATTTTCTATAGCCTGCAAGGCTGGTTGAGCAGCCTGACCGAAGCCATGGGTTGGGCGTACATGGAAATCGACCCGTTCGTGGCCGGGATCGTGACCCTGGGCTTCATCTACGGTGCGTATTTCACCGAGACCTTTCGCGGGGCGATGTTGAGCATTCCCCGTGGCCAGCAAGAAGCGGCCGCCTCCTTTGGCCTGGGGCGCTGGCAGCGATTTCGCTTCGTGGTGTTCCCGCAGATGATGCGTTTTGCCTTGCCGAGCCTGGGCAACAACTGGCTGGTGCTGCTCAAGGCCACGGCGCTGGTGTCGATCATCGGCTTGTCGGACCTGGTCAAAGTGGCGCAAGAGGCCGGTAAAAGTACCTTCAACATGCTCGATTTCCTGTTGCTGGCCGCAGCGCTGTACTTGTTGATTACCAGTGCGTCGAATTATGTACTGCGCGTGCTTGAGCGGCGCTATAACCAGGGCGTGCGGGGGATGGCGCGATGATCGAGTTACTGTCCGAGTACTGGAAGCCGTTCCTGTTCAGCGATGGCTACAACCTGACCGGCCTGGCCATGACCCTGTGGTTGCTGGTGGTGAGCATCGTGCTGGGCTTCATTCTGTCGCTGCCGCTGGCGATCATGCGGGTGTCACGTTGGGGGCTGCTGCGCTGGCCGGTTCAGCTGTTCACCTATGTGTTTCGCGGCACGCCGCTGTATATCCAGTTGCTGATTTGCTACAGCGGCATCTACGGGATCGCGGTAGTGCGCTCGCAACCACTGCTTGAAGCGTTCTTTCGCGACGCGATGAATTGCACCTTGCTGGCGTTCACCCTCAACACCTGTGCCTACACCGTCGAGATTTTTGCCGGGGCGATTCGCAGCATCCCCTACGGTGAAATCGAGGCGGCCCATGCCTACGGCTTGAGTGGCTGGCGCCTGTACCTGCGGCTGATTCTGCCATCGGCGCTGCGCCGGGCACTGCCGTATTACAGCAACGAAGTGATCCTGATGCTGCACGCCACGTCCGTGGCATTCACCGCGACCATCCCGGACATCCTCAAAGTCGCCCGCGACGCCAATGCCGCAACCTTCATGACCTTTCAGGCCTTCGGCATCGCCGGTTTGTTGTACCTGGCGTTGTCGTTTGGCCTGGTCGGTGCCTTTCGCCTGGCGGAGAAGCGCTGGCTGAATTTTCTCGGGCCGGCTCACTGATCTTTTCCTATTTTCTTTCTATCCAGAGCGGCGTCGATACGGGCGCCACTCCAGGAGTGATGCATGTACAAGCTGACGGTTGAAAATCTGTATAAACGCTTTGGTGACAACGAAGTGCTCAAAGGCGTCTCGTTGAAAGCGCGGGCCGGTGATGTGGTGAGCATGATCGGCGCCAGCGGTTCGGGCAAAAGCACCATGCTGCGCTGTATCAACTTTCTGGAGCGGGCCGACGAGGGCGCCATTGAGCTGGAGGGCGAGCGGATCGTGACCCGGCCGGCACCGGGCGGAATGCGGGTTGCCGACCCGGCGCAGTTGCAGCGGTTGCGCACACGGTTGGCCATGGTGTTTCAGCATTTCAACCTGTGGAGCCACCTCACGGTGCTGGAAAACATCATGCTCGCGCCTTGTCAGGTGTTGGGCGCCAAGCGCAAGGAGGCTGAAACCGCCGCCCGGGTGTATCTGGACAAGGTCGGCTTGCCGCAGCGGGTGGCAGATCAATACCCGGCGTTTTTGTCCGGTGGCCAACAGCAGCGCGTGGCGATTGCCCGCGCGTTGGCGGTGGAGCCGGAGATTCTGTTGTTCGATGAGCCGACCTCGGCTCTGGACCCGGAACTGGTGGGTGAAGTGTTGAAGGTGATTCAGGCCTTGGCCGAAGAAGGCCGGACCATGCTGATGGTGACCCACGAAATGGGCTTTGCCCGGCAAGTTTCCAGCCAGGTGCTATTCCTGCATCAGGGGCGGGTCGAGGAGCAGGGTGACGCGTCAATTCTCGACCAGCCGAAAAGTGAACGTTTGCAGCAGTTTTTATCGGGCCGTTTGAAGTGAGGCAAGACATCCATGGCGGATATCCGCGACCTGTCGATTGTGCTTGATCGTATCGATCAGGCGATTATTGAAGTGCTGCGCCACGAAGGGCGCATCACCTACCAGAAGCTCTCCGAACGCGTGCACCTGACGCCCAGGCCCTGCCTTGAACGGGTGCGCAAGCTTGAACAATTGGGCGTGATTCGCGGCTACGGGGCGATTCTCGACGAGAAGAAACTGACGCCGGGTTTGTCGCTGCTGGTGTTGGTGGCGTTGTCGAACCAGAGCGGGCGGGCCGCGCAGAAAGCGTTCGAAGCCAAGGTGCGTGCCTGCCCGCAGGTACTGGAATGTCAGTTGATCAGTGGCGCCTTCGACTACAGCCTGCGCATGCGTTGTCGTGACATGGAGCATTACCGGGTGCTGACCGAAGTCTGGTTCGACGACCCGGACCTGCACATCGACAAACTGGTCAGCCACCCCGAACTGGCGATGGTCAAGACTTCCACCTAGACACGATCGTTCCCACGCTCTGATCCTCTGCAGGAGCAGGGGAGCGCCTAGCTCTTGCCAGCGAAGCGG
Source organism: Pseudomonas purpurea (assembly GCF_039908635.1). Lineage (NCBI taxonomy): Bacteria > Pseudomonadati > Pseudomonadota > Gammaproteobacteria > Pseudomonadales > Pseudomonadaceae > Pseudomonas > Pseudomonas purpurea. The sequence continues at coordinate 2,974,372 of NZ_CP150918.1, read as the reverse complement.
TCTCGCGGACGCCATCGCTGGCAAGCCAGGCTCCTACGGTTTTGAGCGGCCGTAGCGAAACGATCATCACAGCCACCAGGCTCTTCATTTTCCTCCTGCAAAATCGGCTGAAAACCCCTGCGTTTTCAGCCAAATCCAGCACCGCCATCCTTTCGATCAGCCGGGTTTTTCCGGCGCCGAATCACACAATGAGCACCTCTCAACCCTCATTGATTCTGTGCCCATGCAAACCACCAATACCGTTTTGATGATTCGCCCGACACGGTTCTCCTTTAACCAGGACACCGCCGCCAACAACCGTTTCCAGCGTCCGGCGGACGTGGCCGAAGACGTGCAACTCAAGGCCTTGCAAGAGTTCGACGGCTATGTCGCGGCCCTGCGTGAGCACGGGGTTGAAGTGCGGGTGCACCACGACAGCGAGGCACCGCACACCCCGGATTCAATCTTTCCCAACAACTGGTGGAGCAGCCATCCCGACGGCACATTGGTGCTGTACCCGATGCAGGGCCATAACCGTCGTCTGGAGCGTGACAAAGGCGTGCTCGACTGGCTGCGGGACGACTATCACGTCGACCAATTGCTCGACCTGTCCAGCCTTGAACAACAGGAAGTGTTCCTGGAGGGCACCGGCAGCATGGTGCTGGATCGCACGCAGCGCATTTGCTACGCCGGTTACTCGACCCGCACCCATGCCCAGGCCTTGCATCAGGTGGTCGATCACCTCGGGTATGAGCTGTGTGCGTTCAACGCGGTGGACCGGCACGGCGTGGCGATTTATCACACCAACGTGATGATGAGCGTCGGCAGCCGCTTGGCGGTGGCGTGCCTTGAGTCAATTCGTGATCACTCGCAACGTGCGACCTTGCGCGCACGGCTAGAAGACAGCGGCAAACAGGTCATGCCCCTGAGCTGGGATCAGTTGGAGTCGTTCGCCGGCAACATGCTGGAAGTGCACAACGCCGCGGGCGAGCCGTTGCTGGTGATGTCACGCACGGCCTGGAACTCGCTGGACGCAAACCAACGCCGCTTGATCGAAAGCCATGCCCGGCCGCTGCCGGTGAACATCGACACCATTGAACGCATTGGCGGCGGCAGCGCGCGCTGCATGCTGGCCGAAGTCTATTTGCCTAAACGCATGACCCCACAGGAGCTCTCCCGATGATCGTTCGTCCTGCAAACATGACCGACCTGCCGGCGTTGCTGGCCCTGGCCCACAGCGCGGGCACCGGTTTGACCACGTTACCGGCCGACGCCGTGCGTTTGCGTCAGCGGCTGGTGTGGGCGGAAAAGACCTTTGCCGGTGAGGCTGAACGTGCCGACGCCGATTATCTGTTTGTGCTTGAAACCGACAACGGCGAAGCCGTCGGCATCTGTGCGCTGGCCGGTGCGGTCGGGTTGCGCGAGCCCTGGTACAACTATCGAATGGGGCTGTTTGTCGCAGCGTCGAAAGATCTGGGGATCAACCAGCAATTGCCGACGTTGTTCCTGGGCAACGACATGACCGGGCATTCCGAGCTGTGTTCGTTGTTCCTGCACGCCGGGCATCGCAGTGGTTTGAATGGGCGCTTGTTGTCCAAGGCACGGTTTCTGTTTCTCGCCGAGTTTCGCCAGCAGTTCGGCGAAAAAGTGATTGCCGAGATGCGCGGCTACTCGGATGAGGAGGGCGTGTCACCGTTCTGGGAAGGCCTTGGGCGGCACTTCTTCAAGATGGATTTTGCCGACGCCGATTACCTCACCGGATTGGGCAACAAGACTTTCATCGCCGAACTGATGCCCAAGTTCCCGCTGCCGACCTGCCTGCTGCCCGAAGCCGCGAGGACGGTGATCGGCCGGGTTCATCCCAACACCGAACCGGCGCTGGGCATGCTCAAGGCTGAAGGGTTCGAGCACAAGGACTACATCGATATCTTCGACGGCGGGCCGCTGATCGAGTGCGCGACCGGAGACATTCGTGCGGTGCGTGACAGCCAGGTGTTGCAATTGAGCATCGGCACGCCCGGTGAGCAAGCGCCGGTGTACCTGATTCATAACCGCCAGTTCGCCGATTGCCGGATCACTGCCGCACCGGCGCGGGTCGCTGCCGGTACGTTGATTGTCGATGCGCAAACAGCCAAGGCACTCAGGTTGACTGCCGGCACCTCGGTGCGAGCGGTCAGCCTGGCGGTGCCGGCGCGGCAGTTGTCGGCGGCTTAACGCTCAACCCGGTGGGCGAGCACTTCACCGATGCTGCGGCGTTTGGCGTGGAGTTCACTGGCGTGGATCAACTGTTCAAGGTTTTCGGGGGTGACGTCGAAAAACGCTTGCAGATCGGCCAGGGCCAGTTTGAGATCCTCGGCGGTAATCGCCAGTGTGTCTGCGGGCGGATGATCGCCGGGCGTCACGGCCGCAGGCTCGCTGTGGCCCTTGGGGTAGCGGATGCGCGTCAGGTTGTTGTAGACCAGCGCGCTGGCCAGCAAACACGCGGCGCTGAGCATCACCGGCCCGAGTGCGCGCCAGTCCATGGCGATGGTCACCGGGTCCGCGAGTACCAGCAACAAGGCCAACGCCCCGGCCGGTGGGTGCAGGCAACGCAGCCAGCACATCAGCACCAGCGCCATCCCGGCGGCCAGGCAGGCACTGCCCAGCGTGCGCCCGAGTAGATGGGCCACCAGCAGCGCCACCCCGGCCGCGCAAAGATAACCGCCGAGGATCGACCACGGTTGGGCCAGCGCACCGGAGGACACCGCGAACAGCAACACCGCGGAGGCGCCCAGTGGCCCGATCAAGTGCAGCGCCACGTCCATGCCGAAGACTTTACCGCACATCCAGACACTCAAGAGCGTGCCCAACGACATGCCGATGGCCGCGCGGCTCCATTCGGTGGGGCGGGTATTGATAGCAGCAGGAAACCAGCGAGCAAGCATGACGGGAACGATCCAATAGCAGAGAGCGGGCAAAAAGAAGGGCTTGTCTGGATCACCAGAAAGCCCTTTAAGCGTTCCAACATTTGGGGGAGGAACCGGCACAGTGTGCCGCCCAATCCAACTCCTGACAAATTCATATTAATGCGCATTGAGTGCATTAATTTTGCACTATATGGACTCAGGTTCCGCTATGACGCCGAATCCTTATGCGGATATGCCGGGGGAGCAATCGGGGGCAGCGCTTAACCGGGCATGATCGCTGGCCGGATAACGTAGCGCATGGCGCAGCGCCGTGAGGGTGGTAGCCCGTGCGTGGCTTCGTCGTGCAGAACAGCGGTTAAACGCGGGCCAATCTGTTCGGCGGCCAGGGTTTCAAATCCAAACCGCTGATAGAAAGCCTCATTCCATGGCAGTTCACGGAACGTGGTCAAGGTCATGGCCGCCAACCCTGAATGACATGCAGACGCCAGGGCCGCCTGCAACAATTGTCGACCCAGCCCCAGGCCTTGAAACCGGCGGCTGACCGACAGTTCCTGAATGTGCAGTTCGTGATCGAAGATCTCGGCACTGAGAAAACCCGCGACCGTGTCTTCGTCTGCCATGGCCACCCACACGGCGGCGCAGGCGATGTTATGCGCATGCTGGGCTGCGTCGGGGACGGGCTCATCGGCCAGCCAGGCGAGTTCCGGGACCTGGCGAAACAGTTCGGCGGCAGAACGCTCGATGCTGGGCAGCGCTTCAGCATCGGCTAAACGGGCAGGGCGGACAGTGGTCGTCATGGGGCGCTAGCTTAAGCAGGCGCCCCCTTGTTGCGCAACCTGTTAGGGTTGCGCTGACGGCCGATGCAACAGCACATAATCGCTCTTGTCGAAGCGACCGCTGAGCACGGGCGCAAGGGCTCCGATTGGCGAGTCTTGCAGCGACTGATAGTCGGTTTTATCCATCACGATCCAGGCCGGCCCGGGTACGTTTTCCAGTTCCTGGGCGGATCCGGTGAAGACCGGCAACAGGTCCTGTTCGATGTTGACCATGAACTTGATTGCTCGCGCGTCTTTGCCCATGGCGTGCAGTACCACTGGCGCCGGGTCTTTCTGGATCAGGGCAAACGCTGCGCGAGTGAACGTGCGGGTGTCATAGAGCGTACGCTCGACCGGCTCGAACACCAGAATGTAGGTCGACCACAACGCCAGCACCGCAGAGAACGCCAGGCCGACAGCCCGCCATTGGGGTTTGAACAACAGCGCCAGCGCGATCAGTTGCAGCACCGCCAGCGTCACCAACGCCGGTGTCAATGCGGTCAGGTGCTCAGGAAAACGCCGTTGCGCGAACAGCAGGGCGCCGATCAGCAGCGCAGGCATCAGCAACCACAGGCCTTGCATCAAGCCGCGCAACCAGAAGAACACCCGACCCTGTGCAACCTGGAATGGGTACGCCGCGATAATGGCGGCCATGGGCAGCATCGGCAGCAAGTAGCGTGCTTTTTTCGCCTGGGGCACCGACAAACCGACCATCACGATCAGCCCGGCAGCGGCGCAGTAGCGCAACAGATTCAATGCCGGCCCGCGATCCTGTCGTCCCGCCACAGCGACGGCGATCAACACCAACACCGCCAGTGGGTACGCCAGCGCATAGTTACCCATCGAGCTGGTGAAGTAATAAAACACCCCGCTGGAGCCTTCGCTACCGTCCATGCGCCCCATGAACTGCATGCGAATCACGTCCTGCACAAATTCTGCGCCGCCGCTGCGTTGAGCCAGCCATAGCAGCAGCCCGACACACCCGAGCAGCAGCACCGACGCCAGCAGCCCGAAACCGAGCATGCGCCGCCATTGGCCATTGATCAGGTAGTAGCTGCACAACATGCCGGTTGGAATCACCAGGCCGATAGGCCCGCGAATGCCAAAGCCAAGCAGTAACAGCGCGAACACCAGGATCATTCTTCGTGGCGCACCGAAATGGTCGCAGCTGTACCCCAGGTAAAACACCGTGAACGCCACCGCCGCCAGCATCTGGTCCAGCGAAACAGCGCGGGTTTCGGTGACGAGGGTGTTGGTGAGCATCAGCAGCGCAATACTCAGCAACGCCCAGCGTTTGGAGTACGGCGCAACAAGGCGATAGATCAGCACCACGATCCACGCCGCCGCCAGGGCGCTGGGCAACCACGCGGTCAGGGCGTTCACCCTGCCGAACGGCAACGACAACCCATAGACCAGCAGCGTGCTGGTCGACGAGTAATCTGCGTAAGGCTGGCCATAAGTGGTCGGAAAGAAGCCAGGCCCGTGGCGCAGCATTTCCTGGGCAAACAGCACAAACCTTGAATCGAAGCCAATGGCTTCCTGCTGATAGACGCCGGCGATGAACAGCAGTAACGCCAGCAGGCCAAGTCCAAGGGATTGCCAGTGAATCTCTGTCGATCGTGGAGTTATCAATCCATGCTCCCGTGCCCTGTCGGCTTAGGCTGGCCACTGCTGGTGAGGAATCGGCAAATTGCGTGACTCGCCACGCCCGATCGGGAAGTACAGGAAACCGTTGCGCGCCAGGCGCTCGGCGTCGTACAGGTTGCGGCCGTCGAAAATCACCGGCGCAGTGAGGCGCCCTTGGATCAGGTCGAAATCAGGGGCTTTGAACTGCTGCCATTCGGTGCAGATAATCAGCGCATCGGCGCCGGTCAGCACGGATTCTGGTGTGCCCATGAGCATCAGTTTTTCTTCGTTCGGGTACAGCTTCTGGGTTTCCTGCATCGCCTCCGGGTCAAACGCCCGAACAGTGGCCCCGGCGGCCCAGAGGGATTCAAGCAGCACGCGGCTTGGCGCATCGCGCATGTCATCGGTGTTGGGTTTGAAGGCCAGCCCCCAGACCGCGAAGGTCTTGCCACGCAGATCGCCCTTGTAGAACGCGTTGATGCGCTCGAACAGCTTGTGTTTTTGCCGTTCGTTGATGGCTTCGACCGCTTGCAGCAAGTCGCTGGAGCAATGGGCTTCTTCGGCGCTGTGGATCAAGGCGCGCATGTCTTTGGGGAAACAGGAACCCCCATAACCGCAACCTGGGTAGATGAAGTGGTAACCGATCCGCGAGTCGGCGCCGATGCCAAGGCGTACCGATTCGATGTCGGCCCCCAGGTGCTCGGCCAGTTCGGCGATCTGGTTGATGAAGCTGATTTTGGTCGCCAGCATGCAGTTGGCGGCGTACTTGGTCAGCTCGGCGCTGCGCAGGTCCATGAACATGATGCGGTCGTGGTTGCGGTTGAACGGTGCATAGAGGTCACGCATGACATCGCGTACTTCATCACGTTCGCAACCAATGATGATGCGGTCGGGGCGACGGCAGTCGGAGACGGCCGTGCCTTCCTTGAGAAATTCGGGGTTGGAGACGATATCGAATTGCAGCGAGCGCCCGGCCTGTTGCAGGGCCTGCTCGATGTGGGCGCGCAAGGTGTCGCCCGTACCCACCGGCACAGTGGATTTTTCGACCAGTATCAGTGGCTGTTCGCGATGGCGAGCCACGGCGTCGCCAACCGACAGCACGTAGCGCAGATCTGCCGAGCCATCTTCCCGGGACGGTGTACCCACGGCGATGAACAGCACCTCACCGTGTTGCACCGCGAGTTTTTCATCGTGGGTGAATTGCAGGCGCTTGGCTTCCAGGCTCTCGCGTACCAGGCTCGCGAGGCCGGGTTCAAAAATGCTCACATGTCCTTGTTGCAGCAACTCGACTTTTTTCGCGTCGATGTCCATGCAGATCACATCGTGGCCGACTTCAGCCAGTACCGCGGCTTGAACCAGACCAACGTAACCACTACCAAATACACTGATTTTCATGGGGTATTCCTAAGATCGGGCACACGGGCAGGGCGAGAGTTGATGGTGATCACCCCGAGGATGACCAAGGCCACCCCAAGGGTTTTTGAAAGACTGAAGTGTTCGTTGAACAACGGCAGGCTGGCCGCCAGCACGTACACCAGCGCATAGCTGATGCTCAGCAGGGAGTAAGCCCGGCCCAGCGGCAGATCGCGCAAGGCGCAGAGCCAGCAGAGCATGGACAGGGCATACCCGATGATCGATGCCAGTACGACGCCGATTGCCAGCAGATCGACCGTACCGTCGCCCAAGGCTTGCAGCCATTGCTCGGGGTGGGGCAGGCGACTCATGCTCCAGCGCATGCCCAACTGGGCGGCACTGACCAGCAGCACACTGCCCATGGCATAACCGATACCGCGACGAAGGTTCATGCGTGACTCCCGAGCAGAACAACGCCTGCAATAACCAGGGTTACGCCAAACCAATGGCGCCGGTCGACGGCTTCATGAAAGACAAAACGTGCCACCAACGTCACCAGCACAAAATTGAGGCTCAGCATCGGGTAGGCGATACCGACTTCCAGACGCTGTAGCACCAACAGCCACACCAGCAAGCCAAAACCGAGGCAGGCCAGCGCCAGCCACAACCAGGGCGAGAAGAGCTTCTCGCCCCAGCCGCAGTCTTTGCCGCGCCAGCTTTCAACGGCGTACTTCTGGGCAATTTGGCCAGCACACGTCAGCAAGCACGCTGTCAGGAGCAAAAACAGGGTCATGGCGCACTCTGGGCGAAAATCAGAATGACCATCTTGCCTTGCTCATAACGCTTGGCGTCCTTGGGCAAGACGTCGAGTTCCTGCACCTCGTCGGCACCCTTGACGCGCATCACCACGCCCACCGAGCCCTTTTTACGTGCGTCGGTCATCCATTGCTGCACCTGTTCGACGTTGACACGCCGGGTGCTCGCTTCCGAAAAGGCCAAGCCATATTTCAGCTCGCCGACGGAGTTATACAAGGTCACTTCCGGGCGTTGCAGGCGCCAGGCCAAGGCCGATGCTGCGCCCAGGTCGTTACTCAGCAACGAAGTCGTTTGCCCCAGTTCCTGGGCATGGTCGATGATGAATTGATCGGGCATCTTGTTGTACACCACCGAGTTAGGCAGCCCGGCGGGCAGTACCGCCATCAGCAACAAACTGCCGAAGGCCGGTGCGGCCCAGCATTGCAACGGCCGCATCAACTGCAGAAGGTTGGACAGAATCCAGCCGATCAGGACGATGTAGACCAGCACCACGTGGTGCATTTCATCGACATACAGCGGCTTTTTCAGTTGCAGGTACACCACGGAGAGCAGGGTGATCATGCCCAGCGTCACGTTCAGCAAACCGTTGAGCGTCAATACCCGACTCTGTTTGAGCTGCAAGCGCTCTACCAGGGTATTGCCCATCAACAGGGCCAGCGGTAACAGGCAAGGCAGGATGTAGGTTGGCAACTTGCCTTTGCTCAAGCTGAAAAACGCCAACGGCAGCAGCAGCCACAGCAGCAGAAACCCAGTATTGGCGTGGCTCCTGGACTGCCATGCCTGTTTCAGTGCGACGGGCAGCAACGCAACCCAAGGCAGGCTGAACCCTACCAGCAAGGGCAGGTAGAACCACCAGGGCGAGGCGTGCTGTGCGTCATCGCCGGAAAAACGCCGAATGTGCTCATGCCAGAAAAAGAAACGCCAGTAATCCGGTTCCTGTGCGTGTACCGCCAGGGCCCAGGGCAGGCTCACGGCAATTGCCACGACGATTGCCAAAGGGCCGTAGATCAACAGTTCGCGCCAGCGTTTCTGCCAGATCATCCAGGGCAGGGCGATCAACACCGGCAACAGCCAGGCCAGAAAGCCCTTGGTCATGAAGCCCATGCCGCAGGCCAGCCCCAGCACGGCCCAACTCGCCAGCCGTGCGCTGCGTTGAGTGCTGTCCAGGGCGAACCACAAGGCGACCAGGCTCAAATTGACCCAGAACGTGAATTGCGGATCGAGGTTGGCGTAACCCGCCTGACCGACAATGATGGCGAAGCTCATGTACAGCAGGGCGCAGGTGAAGCTTTTACGCGGATCGCGCCACAGCCGTCGGGCAATCAGATAGGCCAGCAATACACTGAGGCCGGTGCTCAAGGCCGAGGCAATGCGCACGCCAAAGAGGTTTTCACCGAAAATCGCCTGACCGATCGCCATCATCCAATAGCCGGCAACAGGCTTCTCGAAGTAGCGCAGGCCCATGAAGTGCGGAGACACCCAATTGCCACTCAGGAGCATTTCCTGACTGATCTGGGCATAGCGGGTTTCATCTGGAATCCACAAGCCATGGGTGCCCAACGGCAGCAGGTAAGCCAGTGCAAAAGCAACCAACAATAAGGGCAAAGCCCAGCGCCTGGTCATGCTCCCTGTACTCCCAGCCAGCCTTCGCGGCCCTCCAGCGCGCCACGTATTACGCGACCCTGGGGCAGGGTGGAGGGCTGGGCAGGCAGCCGATCACCCAAGGGTTGGAACTGGATATCACGCTCGCGTGCGTCGACCAGTAGTTGACGGAAATCGTTGGCCATCAGAATCCCTTCTACCTCTGCATGTATCGTATAAACGTTCAGCTTCGAGGGGCTGAATCGATCCAGAATGAATGCGTTGAACGCCCGAGCGTCAACGACCGGCCCGACCACCTCATCGAAAGTGGGCAAGTCGACCGGAATTTGCGGCGTGCCGAGGCTGCCGTCTGCCAGCCGTGGCTGGAACAGGCTTTGTCCGCGACAGTCGCTGTTGTAACGAAAGCCAAAACGTTGCTTGGCCTCGATCACGCGCTCGTCGGCACGCCAACCGGCGGCAGCCGAGCAATCCACTTTCTGGCCGAGAATGTCGCTGAGGGTGTCGACACCGCGGCGAATCTGCTCGATCAGGTCGGCGTCGCTCCAGCGTCCGGCATTGGCTTGCCAGCCGTGGTGGTCCCAAGCGTGCAAACCGACTTCATGGCCCGCCGCGAGGGCCTGGCGCATCAGGTGCCCCAGGTCTCGACCGATGGGTTTGCCGGGCCAGGCAGTGCCGGCCAGCAAAATGTCCCAGCCGTACAGACCCGCCGCATTGGAGCGCAGCATTTTCCAGAGGAACTGCGGACGGATGAGGCGCCATAAATGGCGCCCCATGTTGTCCGGACCCACACTGAAGAAAAACGTCGCCTTGACCTGTGCTTCATCGAGCATTTCCAGCAACCGGGGCACCCCCTCACGGGTGCCTCGATAGGTGTCGACATCGATTCGAAGACCTGCCTGCATCAGCGCTTGTCCGCGATTTCGAGCATGGCCTCGCGCAGGAAGAAGTCCAGGGTGTTACCGATGGTTTCGCTCATCTCGACCGTCGGTGTCCAGTCCAGCAGGCGCTTGGCGTTCTGGATGCTTGGCTTGCGGTGGGACACATCCTGATAACCCGTGCCGTAGAACGCCTTGCTCTCGATGTCACGGAAACCGGCGAATGGAGGGAAGTTGCCGCGCAGTGGGTGCGCCTCGAACTGGCGCAGCAGTTCTTCGCCCAACTGGCGGATGCTGGCTTCGTTTTCGGGGTTGCCGATGTTGATGATCTGACCGTTGCAGGCATCATTTTCGTTGTCGATAATGCGCGCCAGCGCTTCAACGCCATCCGCAATGTCGGTAAAGCAGCGTTTTTGCTCGCCACCGTCGAACAGACGGATAGGCGTGCCTTCCACCAGGTTCAGGATCAACTGGGTGATTGCACGGGAGCTGCCGATACGCGCCGAATCCAGACGGTCCAGGCGCGGGCCCATCCAGTTGAATGGACGGAAGAGGGTGAAGTTCAGGCCTTTCTGGCCGTAGGCCCAGATCACGCGGTCCAGCAACTGTTTGGAGACCGAGTAGATCCAGCGCTGCTTGTTGATCGGGCCGACGATCAGGTTGGAGGTGTCTTCGTCGAAGTTTTGATCCTGGCACATGCCATAGACTTCGGAGGTCGACGGGAAGATCACGCGCTTGTTGTACTTGACGCAGTAGCGAACCAGTTTCAGGTTCTCTTCGAAGTCCAGTTCGAATACGCGCAGCGGGTTGCGGGTGTATTCGATTGGCGTGGCGATGGCCACCAGCGGCAGAACCACGTCGCACTTCTTGATGTGATATTCGATCCACTCGGAGTGGATGCTGATATCGCCTTCAACGTAGTGGAAGTTCGGATGGCTGCGCAGGCGCTCGATGGCGTCGGAGCCGATGTCCAGACCGTAGACGTCGTATTTTCCGTCGCGCAGCAGGCGCTCGGACAAGTGGTTACCGATGAAGCCGTTGACGCCAAGGATCAGCACGCGAGTGCGACGCGGGGCACGGCCCGACTCGGCGCCACGCAGTACGGAGCCGTCAACCAGACCCAGTTCGTTGGCCAGTTGTGGCCCACTGAGGTACAGGCCGTTGTCGTTGCGCTGGCCAGAGGTGACAACCAGGGAATCTTCACCGCAAGCAATACGCAGCGGGTCCACACTGATCACACGGCCCGGCGCCAGGCCTTCGTTACCCTTGGCGACTTCTGCGCTCCAGACAATCAGCTTGTGCTCGCCCACGTCGCAGAAAGCGCCAGGGTAGGGCTGGGTAACCGCGCGAACCAGGTTGAACAATTCTTGCGCAGGCTTCTTCCACAGCAATTTGCCGTCCGCCGGGGTGCGACGACCGAAAACAGTGGCTTTGGATTCGTCCTGGGCGGTTTCGGTGGTTTTACCCTGGGCCAGCAGCGGCAGGGTGTCACGCAACAGGTTGGAAGCAGCTTCACGCAGCTTGGCGTGCAGGCTCAGAGCGGTGTCGGTACGGTCGATGGCAACGCGTTGCTGGGCAACGATTGCGCCGGCATCGGCACGCTTGACCATGCGGTGCAGGGTCACGCCGGTTTCTTTTTCACCGTTGACCAGCACCCAGTTGGCCGGCGCACGGCCACGGTAGGTGGGCAGCAACGAGCCGTGCAGGTTGAACGCGCCTTTGCTGGCGGTGGCCAGCAGCGGCTCGGACAACAGGTTGCGGTAGTAGAACGAGAACAGGTAGTCCGGGTTCAGTTTGGCGATGCGCTCGATCCACAGCGGGTGGTTGACGTCTTCCGGTGCATGCACCGGAATGCCTTTGCGTGCGCAGAGTTGGGCGACGGAGCCGTAGAAGGCGTTTTCCTTCGGGTCGTCTGCATGGGTGAACACGGCGGCAATTTCGTAACCCGCATTCAGCAGGGCTTCAATGCCAGCGCAGCCAATGTCGTGATAGGCGAAAACAACAGCTTTTGAACTCATGAGGAAACCTGATCGGAGGAAGTGGAAGTGAGACCGTCGACGATGACGACAGGAGCAATCGGAGCGGGTTGGCTACGCAACACCTTCTCAATGAAGAACCGTGGGCGGGCCCGAACATCGCTGTACATGCGCCCCAGATATTCACCCAGCAGGCCCATGCCGATGAACTGGCCACCGGTGAACACAAACAGTACGGCGAACAGTACGAACGTACCGCCACCGGCCCAGGTGGCACCAAACATCAACCGCAGCATGATCAGCGTGAAAGCAAACAGCGCACCCAGCGCGGCCATGCTGAAGCCGATAATGCTCAACAGGCGAAGCGGGGTGGTGGTCATGCACGTGACGAGATCGAACATCAGGTTGATCAGGCGCATCGGGCTGTACTTGGACTCGCCGTGCTCACGCTCGGCGTGTTGCACCAGAATCTCGGTGGTGTGGCGGGCAAAGCTGTTGGCCAGGATCGGAATGAACGTGCTGCGTTCACTGCAAGACAGCATGGCGTCGACAATGGTCCGTCGGTAGGCGCGCAGCATGCAGCCATAATCGCTCATGGCAACGCCGGTTGAGCGTTGCACGGCAAGGTTGATCAACTTCGACGGCCAACGCCGCAAAGCAGAGTCCTGACGATTGTTACGTACGGTGGCGACGACGTCGTAGCCCAGTTCGGCTTGTGCAACCAGTCGCGGAATTTCTTCAGGCGGGTTTTGCAGGTCGGCATCAAGGGTGATGACCACATCACCACGGCACTGTTCGAAACCTGCCATGATCGCAGCATGCTGACCGTAGTTGCGGTTGAGAATGACCGCCACCACCGGGCTGCCTTCACGCGAAGCGGCTTCTTCGAGCAACTGTGCAGAGTTGTCACGGCTACCGTCGTCAACCATGACTATTTCATAGGCATGCTTGAGTTGCTGGCAGGCCGCTTCGGTGCGGCGCAGCAGTTCGGGCAGGCTTTCTTCTTCGTTGTAGACCGGGATAACGATCGATACACAGTTGATTGGGTATGGCTTCAAAGGCTTGTGTCCAGAATGTGTTCAATGGCACCAACGACGCGTTCGACGTCGTTCGTGGTCATGTCGGGGAACAGCGGGATGGAGAGCAGGCGCGCCGAGTTCCATTCGGTATTGGGCAAGTGAACGTCCGGGAAACGCTGGCGGTAATAGGTGTGCAGGTGCGTAGCGACGAAATGGATGCCACTGCCGATATTTTGCTCTTGCAGGGCCTTCATGAAGGCATCGCGATCCAGCCCGCAGCGTTCAGCGTCGATACGCAAAATGAACAGGTGCCAGGCGTGGTGTTGTGGGTAGGATGGTATGCTCAGCGGTTGTACCGGCAAGCCTTCCAGTCGTTGCAGATAGGTTTTCGCCAGATCGGCGCGCTTGGCATTGATTTCGTCGAGGCGCTGTAACTGCACCAGTGCAATGGCCGCGTTGATATCAGCCAGGTTGTACTTGAAACCCGGCTCGACCACTTGGGCCTGGGGTTTACGGCCATGAGTCAGGCGGTCATAGGCGTCAACGCCCAGGCCATGAAACTTAAGCATGCGCACCCGGTCAGCCAATGCCTGGTCATCACTGACAAACATCGCGCCTTCGGCACAGGTCATATTCTTGATGGCATGAAAGGAGAAGATCGCCGTGCCTTGGGCACCAATAGCGCGGCCACGATACCGAGTGCCAGCCGCATGGGCAGCGTCCTCGATCACCGCAATGCCGTGTTTGTCCGCCAATGCGTAGAGCGGATCCAGATCAAACGCCGCACCCGCGTAGTGCACCGGAATGATTGCCTTGGTACGCGGCGTGATGGCAGCTTCGATGCTCTGTACGTCGCACATCAAGGTGTCGCGATCAACGTCAACGAACACCGGCGTGGCACCCAACAGACAGATCATGTTGGCGGTCGAAACCCAGGTTTGCGAGGGCGTGATGACTTCATCGCCCGGGCCGATTCCCAGTGCCAGCAGCGTAATGTGCATGCCGCCGGTGGCCGATGAGAGCGCTACAGCGTGTTTACACCCCACGTACTGCGCGAATTGCTGTTCCAGTTCCTGGTTCTTGGGCCCGGTTGTGATCCAGCCCGAGCGTAACACCTGCTCTACAGCCGCTATTTCTTCGTCGCCAATACTCGGGCGAGAGAAGGGGAGAAAAGCCTGACTCATGAGGACCTCATGTCTGGAAATATCGTCATCCATCAGCGCGAATCAGAACGCTATGCGCTGTTTCGCAGCGTCATCGGGTAGAGCGTAGTCGAGCAAAATGAAAACGCTATCAATAAGTTAAGCAATTTTTCAGGTCGACCACTCGAATTGACTTTCTGTCAGTAGCACGGCAGTTTGGACGACCACAAAGACTCGCTGCGGATCGACAGAGATTAAGCGCGAAAATGTGAAAGGGACATGAAAAACCGGTGTGTAGATTGTTTATCTGCGACTGAGACAGCCCGTGTTCAGGCTTCTGGCATCCGCGACGGTTCTCTCAGGCAGTGTTGTTTGCCGCAAACTTGAAGAGGCGAGCGTGGTGCAGCACGAGTAAGCCATCCACCAATCGAATATTAATTTAACTCAACTAAACAGTCATTTAGTTGAGTTACTTTCACTCAAGGTTGTTTCAACTGTGTTTCAGTCACCCGGCACCATGCTTGATGGACGCACCGAGGGCCTGTTGTCGACGGCAGAGAAGAGGGCGTCACCCTCCAACCCGCTAACGCTTTACCTGACACGGCTTGCGCCTTCAAGCCAGCTAACCATGCGTTATGTGCTTCAAGACGCTGCCGACCGGTTGGGGTTCGAAGCGCTCAACCTCGAAGAAATCCCCTGGCACCACCTGCAGCCCAGCGATGTCATCGCACTGGTGTCGACCCTGCGCAGCGACGGCTATGCGCCGAATACGTCGTCGTTGTACGTCAATGCCGTGCGCGGTGTGATGAATGAAGCCTGGCGTATGAGCCTGATCAGCCAGGAACATTTGCTGAAAATGCGTTCGGTGAAGGCCATTGCGGGCACGCGTTTATCTCAAGGACGCAATCTCAGGCGCACACTGATTCAGGAGTTGATGGCGGTGTGCGCGGCCGATCCGCGGCCACAGGGACTGCGTGATGCGGCCATCATCGCGATTCTTTATGGCTCGGGTATGCGCAAGTCCGAATCGGTAAACCTGGACCTGGCCCAACTCGATTTCACCGAGCGTAGCCTGCGAGTCACGGCCAAGGGCAATAAGGAACTGATCAAGTACGCACCTGGCTGGGCGTTCGAAAAACTGAATGCCTGGCTGCAACTACGGCGTTCGCTATTAGTCGAGGGCCAGCAGGATGATGAGTTTCTGTTCAACCGGATTCGTCGCGGCAGTCACATCACCCGCGAGCGCATCACCAAACATGCGATCTATTACATTGCGCGGCAACGTGGCGCACAAGTTGGCGTAAAAATCATGCCACATGATTTTCGCAGGTCATTCATTACACGAGTGATCGAAGAGCACGACTTGTCGATCGCACAAAAACTTGCGCATCACACCAACATTCAAACGACTGCCAATTACGACGTGCGCGATGAAAACGAAAGACGTCGGGCGATCGATCGATATGATCTTTAGAGAATAAAGCGCGGGATGAACATTGTGCGTCTACTCATGGGCGTCTTGAAATATCTTGTTACGCATAATGTGTATTATGTTAAACCAGATGCTATGGTGGGCTCTTATCTGCATCGAGCCGAGGATTCAAGATACACCGCGAGCCCGCTGTGGCTTCTCGGTATCTCCTGCTCGCCGACTAAGCTGCCCCAGGTCACCCATTTCCGTTACAAACAGGACTGGGACCAGGGTATCCAAAGACTCAATCAGGGGTAAGTGGTTAAGGGTTTCGCAGCGTTTGATTTTTTGCCCCCTGGATTTGAGATTCAGCCGGGAAACGGCCTTTTGCCTATGTGCGCAACTTCTTGCGCACTTGCTTCAAGAAATCCGTCTGTAATTCCCCTACAGCCCACGGCCCACCTGGCCTAGTGCTGTCGGACCTGATCACTTATCAGGACGACGTCACCCAGGTGCACCTGCACTTGGGCACCCTGCTCGACGAGCATGGTCGCTTGATCGGCCTGTGGGAAATCCGTGACGGCGCACCTCAACGTCAACTGTGTGCTTACCAGTACGACGGCGCCGGTGATCTGGTTCAGGCTCAGGATGAGAACGGCGCAGCCTGGAGTTATCAGTACCAGCACCATTTGATCACCCGTTACACCGACCGCACCGGACGTGGCCTGAACCTGCAATGGCAAGGCCACGGCGCCAAGGCCAAAGCCGTGCGCGAATGGGCCGACGACGGCAGCTTCGACACCCGCCTGGAGTGGGACGAAAACATCCGCCTGACCTACGTCACCGATGCTCACGGCCACGAAACCTGGCACTACTACGACATCCTCGGCTACACCTACCGCATTCGGCACCCGGACGAGCGTTCGGAATGGTTCTTCCGTGATGACGCGAAAAACCTGATTCGTCACGTCCACCCCGACGGCAGCACCGACCGCTACAGCTACGACGAACGCGACAATTTGCTTGAACACATCCGCGCCGACCACAGCGTGATGCATTACGCCTACGACGACCAGGACTTGCTGATCAAGATCAGCGATGCCGAGGGCGGCCAATGGCAGCGGGCCTACGACGATCACGGCAACCTGGTGGAAGCTGTCGATCCGCTGGGCAACAAGACCGAGTACGCCTACAACGAGGCCGGGCTGCCCACCGCGGTCAAAGACGCCAACGGCAACGAAAAAGCCCTCGATTACAACGACGCGGGTCAACTGATCGAATACACCGACTGCTCCGGCAAAACCAGCGCGTGGGAATACAACGACCTCGGTCAGATGGTGTGCTTCACCGATGCTGCGGGTAATAAAACCGAGTACGAGTACAAAGCCGGGCAACTGATCCTGATCAAACACCCGGACAAGACCGAAGAGCGCTTCAATCGAGACGCCGAAGGCCGATTGCTGGCACACACCGATGGTTTGGATCGTTGCACCACGTGGACCTACACAACTGCCGGCTTGATCGATAAACGAGTCGATGCCGCCGAGCAAACTCTTCGCTATCGCTGGGACCGACTGGGGCAACTGCTGGCACTCGAAAACGAAAATCAGCAGCAGGCGAAATTTCACTACGACCCTGTAGGTCGCCTACTGAAGGAAACCGGCTTCGACGGCCGCAGCACCCTGTACGAGTACGACTCAAGTACCGGCCGACTGGTCAGCACCATCGATGGTCAGCGCGTTACTGAAGTCCAGTTCGACCCAATGGGACGTTTGATCGAGCGCACTGCTCGTTTAGGCGAAACCTCGCAAAGTGAAACCTTTGCCTACGATGGCAACAGCAACCTGGTCATGGCCACCAACGCCGACAGTCGCCTGCAATGGTTTCACGACCCGGCGGGCAACCTGCTGCGTGAACACCAACACTATCTGGGTCTGCAAAAACCTGTTGTTGCTGTCTGGCAGCACGAGTACGACGTGCTTAACCAACGCATCGCCACGACACGCCCGGATGGCCACAAGGTCAGTTGGCTGACCTACGGCAGCGGTCACTTGCTTGGCATGCGAATCGACGAGCACGAACTGATCGGCTACGAGCGCGACGACTTGCACCGCGAAGTCGCTCGACACCAAGGTAACCGCCTGCTGCAAACCCAACAATGGGACCCGGCTGGTCGCTTGCAAGAACAACTGCTGAGCCATAGTGACGACAAGTCCACACTGCTCAAGCGCGAATATAAATACGACGCCGCAGGCCAATTGACTGACATCAACGACAGTCGCCGAGGGCCATTGTCGTACCGCTATGACCCGATCGGCCGGCTACTCAGCGCCACCAGTCGCCTGGGCGTGGAAACCTTTGCCTTTGACCCGGCCAGCAACCTGCTGGACAACAACGTCGCCGAAGTTCGCCGTCCTCTGGATCAGGACCCAAAACGCAACAAACTGATGGACAATCTGCTGCGCGAATACGCGGGCACCCATTACGAATACGACGAGCGCGGTAACCAGATTCGACGTTGGCACAATGGCCAGCAAAGCCAGATGCAGTGGGACTTGTTCGATCGTTTGGTGCGTTTCGAAGATCATCGTCTGAGTGTCGACTATGCCTATGACCCGTTGGGTCGCCGCATACATAAGTACTCCAACGCACATCACAGGCAGCAACCCGAAGTGGGGTCGCATTGGAGTCAGAATGAACATGCTCGCAAGCAACGTGAACTGGGCTGCGGCTTCACCCTATTTGGCTGGGATGGTGACAATCTCGCATGGGAAAGCAGCCCGGCGCAGGCCGATGGCGCCGCTGGCCGTACCACTCACTATCTGTATGAACCTGGCACCTTTGTACCCGTGGCTCAAGCCATGCGTCATCAGCCGATTCGCTTGTTGGCCGAGCCGACTTACGAGGGTGCTTACAACATAGATGAAGACCCGTTGTGGACCCACACGCCTCAAGCGCAGCCAATTGACGTGTTGTCGTGGTATCAATGTGACCACCTCGGCACGCCACAAGAGCTCACCGATCAAAACGGAAAAATCGCCTGGAGCGCACAGTACAAGGCATGGGGTGAGGTACGCGAACAGCGCTCGGAATGGGCACAACGTGAAGAACTGACCAACCCGATCAGGTTCCAAGGCCAGTACCACGATCATGAGACGGGACTGCACTACAACCGCTATCGGTACTATGATCCGCAGGTTGGGCGGTTTATCAGCAAGGATCCGATTAGCTATGCAGGTGGATTGAACCTGTATGCTTATGCGCCGAACCCGACAGGTTGGATTGATCCTCTAGGGTTATCAAATAGTACATGCAACATCGGTGCAAAAGGCACAGGTGCGGCTGGGGGTGATGTTAAAAAGATTGTGATGGTCAGCAAAAGCCGCTTTCCTGAGTCAGCGAAACACATCGAAGATGCTGTTGACGCAGGCAAACCCAACACCCTGACCATCGATCGCGCGAATGCAGCATCACGTAGGCGTGACTCTTTACGCGGTGTTGAAACTAAACTAGACCATGATCGGGATGAGTATCCACCTGCAATGTTCAAAGAAGGTGGTCAAGGTTCCTCGGTAAGGCATATCAACTCTAGCGACAACCGTGGGGCAGGTGCTTGTATTGGTGCTCAATGTAGAGGGTTGCCAAACGGAGCGAAGGTTCGAATAGACGTGGTGGATTAGAGTATGACCAGTTTGGATAAATTATTATCGAGCGCAAGTTCATCGTTGAGTGAGCATGAGCCGGAAATGTTAGGGCAGTCACGTAAATTGGCAGGAGCTTTAGCTGACCAACTTTTTGGAATGCTTTGTCAACGCAATGGTTTTTATGCTTTAGAAAGTGCTTTGCATGTATTTCCAACACACTCTAGCCAGCATGAGATTGGTATTAGTGATTGGAACGAGAATGCTCTGTGGCGCAGCGGCTACAAAGGCCTGGCCGATGGCTGCCTGTTTTTTGCTGAAGATGTTTTTGGTGGGCAGTTCTGTATTAAAGATAACAAGATCTATACCTTTGATCCAGAAACAGGCTCATTAGAGTACTTGGCTGATGATATTGAAGGCTGGGTTATAGCACTCACCAGTGACTATGAGGTGCTTACGGGGTATCCGTTAGCGCATCAATGGCAAAAGCAGAACGGCCAGCTTCCTGCTGGGAAACGTTTGTTGCCGAAGTTACCGTTCGTGCTGGGCGGCGAATTTGTGCTGGATAATTTGTACTTGGCTGATGCAGTGGAGGGAATGAGACTTAGGGCTGATATAGCTAGTCAAATTAAAGACCTGCCAGACGGCGCCCAGATCGCATTCAACATTGACAACTGATTGTTCGATAACGGGTAACTGATTTATTTATGCAAATACATACTTGACCCGACACCGGCGCTCGCGCCGGTGTTGTTTTGTGCCTGTGAGCGGCGAATGTAATGAGGTCAAGGTCACATTGACTTCGCAAGAAAAGTTAGTACTGAGTCAGTGACTAAACCTCTTGAACAACTGAGTCTTTTCGACGAAAGAGTGGAAAACGAGGCAGAAGGTACGACTATGAAGTTCCGCCGGTTATTCAAACTGACTCAAAAGCCATGAAACAGGAACTGGGAAGTTGATGGCAAACAAGGTTGATTTATCAGCTCTTAACGAGCAGCAGAAACAGATTTGTGAAAAATATGGACTACCTATGTATCCGCCCGAGAAAATGGTAGCCATCGCACTAGACACACTATACAAATCACCAATTTATGGCTCAAGAATACAACTTCCAGAAGGCGGAACTATCAGTTGGTTTATTCATGGCGGCGAATACTCTACTGCTAGCGGATTTTATCAAGCACTTCACGCTAGCCATTTGATGGAAGAGCTCCCAGAAGTGTTAAAATACTTATCTTTACCCGAGGGGGCGAGGTTTATTATTGATAGAGAGGGGTACGAAGACGTCTGGATGTCGGGATCAGAGTAATGAAAAGCAATAACGTGACACAGGCAATAGAAGTAATAACAGGAGATGAGAGAGGCATGAGTCATGCAAACATCCTTAATCTTTCACAACCTGCATTAGGCCAGTTTTGCCTGTTGGCAGCAGAGAGATTACTACCGATATATGAAAAGTTCGCCGAAAAATTCGGCCTTCCATCTGCCGAGCTACTAGCTACTCATAACTCGCTGTTTGATTTGGTAATTGCCGACGGCAAAGTAGATGTTAATCTTCTATCCCAAAGAATTGACAAGTTGATTCCTGACACCGAAGATTATAGTGATCCCCTTGCAGATCAAGCCCAGTGCTCTGCTATTTGCACATCCTACTGCATTGACTATCTTCGATCGCATGATCCAGAAATGGCCAATTATGCTATGGAAAAAGTTATTGAAGCCATAGACATTTATGGCTACGAGGGTGGAGAGACGGAAGAAGCTGTTCGACAGGAGTTAGACTGGCAACAAAAAATAGTAACCATAATAAACAAAAAAGAATTGCTTTCAGCCGAAGAGATAGGCCAGCTCAGGCTATCTAATAGGATGCATGCCATTCCTTCAGTTTGATAGGGCTGGTAGATAGCTTGGGTAGAATTTTTTTGGAAGTTTACTTCTCAGGATGATGACTGAATAATGAAAGATGCAATTCGACTTGGTGATTCCACTTCTCATGGTGGAGTGGTACTGGAAGCTTTCTCCCAAACCGACCTCAATGGCAAACCCATTTCCGGCATCGGCCACAAGGTCAGTTGCCCGCTATGCAAAGGCATTTTTTCCATTGCCGAGGGCAGCAGCACCTACACAGTGGGCGGAATTGCTGTCGCACTGGACGGTATGAAAACCGCCTGTGGTGCCAGTTTGATCGCCAGTGGTCCAAAGGGAGCAGTGATCAGTTGAGTCATCCCTCAATGGCAACCTCAAAATAGGCCAATCCCACTCCCCTATTGTTCGATGGCGGGTATGAAGCTCAGGTAGTTGCGATGGAGGCGGCTCACCTAGCGTAATGGCCGATGACATCGCCCTACGTCGAAAGAATATTTCGAATTTGCACGATAAGGACAATGCACATTGTCCGTATAGGACATACCTCAGAGTGACATTTTTGCCTTGGGGTACGGTCCTTCTAGACTTTTACATTCGCAGGAACATATTTTGTAACATTTCTCTGATCATCCTCAATGGAAAAATATATATTTATTACTATGCTTTATTTCGTTCATGCAAAGCCCCCCCCCCACAATAAACTAATTCTGGTGATTATATGAATGCGAAAAAAGTCAAGCAAGCGGTCAAGGCACAAACTAAAACCGCCCAGCCTGTAAAGGCGCGCCAAGTAGATGTCGATGTGCGCAAAGCACTAGAAAACGCCTACTGGTAAATGCATAGCGTAATGAAGGGGCTCTGATCAGCCTCTTCACTACCAACAAAATTTATCCCCCCTCTGACGCAAATAGCAGCTCTACATAAAGCCGCTGAGCTTTAAGCTCCCATTGGGTAATTCCCTATTAGGTTCTCTGAGAGAAACTTAAAATGAACGCTAATGCTTACTTTGAGTCCCTCCTCTCACGAGCCATGCCTATAGTCGTCGACTCTGATACTGCACTTGAAGTGGCACGCAATGAAGGATTCAAGACAGTAGACATCAATGATTTTGATTTTGCAGACAAGAGTTCTTGCGCACTCATGCTCATAACAACTTATGATGGGCATGCTAAATTACGTAACCTTTGGGATATCACTAAAGCCAAGGTGGCCCACTTGGCTACAGCAAAGTTTGACTCTGGCGCAGAGTCTTTAAAATATTCACTACACAAACTGCTCGCCCTGGATCATCATGCCACGTTAAAGCGACGTGCAGAATCTTATGGGGCTCTTTTGGCTAAGCCGACTATTCAGGTTCGTAGCAGTCACCATGCCCTCCAATGCACATTGAGTGATAGCGTAGAAATTGCCAATGACTCCGACGATATGATGGAAGGTTGGTTATACTCCGTCGCTGAGTTTTTTGAAGCCTCTATCGTTAATATTTCAGAAGAGCGCCCGAGCTTCTCACTTGAGGGTGAACTGGAATTTAATGGCTTTATTTATCTAGCGAACAACCTGAACTTGAAGGAAAGATTTACAGGCGAGCTTTCTGAATTAATGAGGCAAGCTTCACGCGGGGGTAATATCATTGAATTTAAAGAAAATGTAGCACAACGCATCGTACTGGATAACACAGATGTGACCGAAACATTTCGCAGTATGTTTGAGGGTTTAGAACGTGGTTTGGCTGCGACCGAGTTCGCAGTGGGTTGTGCGAGTCACCCGAGCCCGGTCGACTGGTCAATAAATTCTCTTTTGAATGAAAGCAGTTGCGGGGTGCACCTGGGTATTGGAATGGGGCAGAATATGCCACACATTGATTTTATTTCTACTAGCGCAAGGATTGTATAGGTGGAAGTACGGGCAGCTTCCCCTCAAAATCTTGCAAAGGTCACCTCGCCGGCTCTTAGGGCCTGTACGAAAAGTCGCCGAGTGGCGATCAGGCAAGGCAAAAACAGGCGAGGAAGCGGAGTTTACGGGTTGTAAATGAGCATTCCGAGCCTGTTTTTAACGCAGCATGATCGACACGCAGGCAGTTTTCGTACAGAGCCTAGGATGCATGTCGAATCTCGGCTTATGGAAGTTTTGGATGACTTGTTTTATATAGGCCCGCGTCAGTGAAACTAACGAGCTTTCCTTACCGGTTCAAAACTGGCCCACTTGTGCAAAATGCAGCTTTTTCGATAATCGCTATCGCGCCTTGCGGTCGCTCTGTAAGCGTCCAGCCAACACACCTTCCGAACTCCAGTATTAAGACCGACGTTCTTCGCCAACTTTCTATCGATTAACGCTCATAGACAGAAATCATGCGTATGAAGGTGAATGAGCTTCCAGGCGTGGTTCTGAAACTATCTCCTTATACAAAGAACTCGACTGTGCCGGCCTCGATTGCCGTTGGGACCTCCCATTTGTACAGCATCGTGGTGATCTTCTTGTTGGTCAGCGATGTATCCCGCTGATCATTTCGCAGGAAGATCTCTTTCTCGGTTTGCTCCAGGTACACCAGGCGAACGTCCGCGTGATAGGCGTGCAGCAGGTCCAGTGTCTTCTTTCTCATTTGTGTGGATAGGTGCGTTGCGTTCCATACGAATGCTCTTTCTCCCCTGAGAAGATCCTTCGCTTTCGCCAGGGCGGCTCCGGCCACCCTGCCCTCATCCTTGCCGTGCGCCAGGCCCAACTCAGTCCTGGCGTCGTCAAAGGAGACTACTGGAAGGTTGTTGGCGTGCTTCTCAACCCACGTGTTCTTTCCGCATGCGGGCATTCCACACATGACGATGACCTGGGAGCCGGTCCTCTCCTTGTACAGGGGAAAGTCGGGCAGGACATTGGCGCCCTGGAAATAGGCCAGCCGTGTGTGGGCATCAACAAACGTCTTTGGTGTTGCCAGGCAGCCTTCATCCTCGGCCAGTAGCTTGAAGATCTCGATGTCCTCAAGGATCGACTGCTTGCCCGCGTATTGACGCCCCGCCATATCCGCTGTCGCGACTGCGCATAACATCCAGATAGGTAATTGCCAGCTCAGACTGTGGATTATGAATTCCGCAGACTGCCCTGCCCGGTTTCCTCTCAAAGCAAAAAATGGCAGTTGGTGCACTCGGATGATCCTGCAAATGGTTTCTCTAGTCTCGAAAGGGACACCCGCTCGCCATAGAATCAATCGCGCATCGACCGCTCCCCGCGCTGAATGGCCAGGCTGACCAATCCGCCCTGTTACAGGATCTATCACCGTCGTAGACGGCTTCGAGATATCGTGCAGTACGCATGCGTAAAACAGGACGAACCGTTGCTCATCCGTTGCGGCTATATAAGGGCTGCTGCAAATCATAGCCTCCACTACCATTTTGGTATGGATCAGCACGTTGCCTTCTCCATGGTACTCAGGCTCTTGAGGTGTGCCGGCCAATAGCTTGATTGCAGGAATCACTTCCATCAGCTCCGGCCAAGACGTTTCGCCCCCGGGCTTCGGCACTAAAGCCGAAAGCTGTTTAAAGCCCATCTCATCGATCTCCCTTGTTGATCTCTTCCCAGGTGACGGCCAGTTGCGGGGAATATAGGTCCACGCCGTCAGCTAGCCGATTGGGGATGTAGGGTTGCTGAAGGTGGTGAACGCCAGCGTCTTGTATTGACTGTACGAAATCATGCCGGACCCATTTCAAACGGCCTGTTGTTTCTCCTGCGCTCTCAGTCTTCAGGTACAGACCTTCCATGAGGTCTGATTCATCCAGGTTCTTCCACGCCATCTTCAGGTCGAGTTCTTCCCGCAGGACGGCCGCAGCGAAGGACTCGCGCCAGTTGGTGGTTCGGGCTTTCGAGTGGCCAACCAGCTTGAGCAGACCTGCCAGTGACTGCGGGGCAATACCCTCATAAAGTACGGGGACCGATAGCACGGGGCCGCCTTCGAGCATTGTCCTGCGCGCCTGAGTCGACAGGAACACTCCTCGCTTGCGATCGAGGATGTCGAACTCCAGGAAGATGTGAGGCAGCGCGTCGTAATACACCGAATGTACCTTCGACATGGTCTCGCCGAACATCACATAGCGATCCTCGAGCCTATCCAGCAGCCATCGCTCATGCACCTTCGCCCAGAGCTTGAGCATTGAGAACTGTCGCTCTCTTGAGCCGCCGACAAGGTAATGACCGCGCGACTGGAGCAGCAACTCGCCTGCCGATGAAAAGGAAATGCCGGCATTCGCACCGTCAACCTTCTCTTCAACAACGATGTATTTTCCGATCAGTGATTGGTATCGAGCCTGGTCGTTGTCCATGTCGCCGAGTTGCAGGCGCGACGATTCCAAGTGCGGCGTTCGAGGGTATTTGTATAGATTTTGCAGTTGCGCGTAGAGGTGCGGATCGAGTGTCATGATGTCGTCTCCAAAAAAAAGGAAACCGACAACGCTCGTGAGGATGGGTGAGGCGCGCGCAAGCGAACCCAACAGCTTCTAGACCGTCGTCGGATTTAGATGTGTTGAGAGCAGAGCACTTAATTCACCATTCTAGGGTAGGGGGTTATTGAGGCCGCGGATTAGGCCTTATTCGCTTGAGTAGAGTCAAGGGCCTAATCCAATTGAGCCAGATTTTTCAGGTGAACGAACCTGCACCAGTGCCCCATGCTCGGGCTCAGCGATACCCATTCGGTGTACTTACTCGACGTTTTCGCGCCACCGACGCGCCTGAATGATGAACGCTGGCGCAAAGTGCAGCACGACCATCCGCACCAGATGATGGGACAGGATGAACACCACGTTCAGCCCACCACTGAACGCGACGATCGCAATCGTCTCGATGGCGCCAGGCATGTACGCCATCCACAACGACAAGGGATCGTGACCGAGGACTCGCCCGGCCACCCCGGCAAACGCTGCTGCGATCAGCAGCATCAAGGCTACGGCCATCAGCCCGGCGCGTCCGTGGCGAACAAGCTCCGAGAGGGAAATGTCCTTGAATTTCGAGCCAATCAGCACGCCGAGGATGACCGCAGCGCCATCGACACTCCACTGCGGCATGTGGAACGCCTGGAGAAACCCCATCTTGATGTAGACGCCAGTGGCAACAATGGCGGTGAGCATGAACGGCGCTGGAACGCCGACGGTCAACAGCACGCGACCGAGCAAAATGCACAAGACGATCAGCGACAGCAGTGTCAGCAATATGCCCATGGTCAGCGGGTTGCTCTCGACAGGAGCAACATTGGCATGCCCGGGAATGCACAGGCTGACCAACAAGGTGATCGACAGCAGTCGAACCAGGTGCACGACAATCACCTTGCTGGACGCACGCTCGGACTCCAGCAAATCGAACACCGCCGCGAGGGCACCCGGGTAGACAGCCAGCAGGGAATCCTTTGGGTTCCAGCCCGAGACCTTGAACAGCCATAAACCGGCCACGGCAATCTGGGCGGTCAGGCACAGCAGCAGGAAGCCCAGGCTGGGTAACATGGCGACCACTGTCTGGCTGTCCCACGACTCGAACATCAGGCCTGTAGCGATCCCCAAAACGATTTGCACGTAGCCAAGGCCGAAGCGCAGCGTGGGAGAAAAACGCAAGTTGCTGACAATCACCGCAGTTGCGAGTATCGAGCCAAGCAATAGACCATGAGGGATACCGGCATACTGCAGCGCAGTGCCGACGCCGGTGGCGATCAGTAAACACAATAAGGTTTTCATGGTTTCTGAGGGATCGTCCTTAGTTCTCGTGTTTGCCCAATGCTTCCATTTGGCTCACACACGTTATCCCACCTCACGGTATCAGGCGTCCAGGTGGATGGATGGGCATGTTGGTTGATGCTCGCGTCTGGTCAGCGTCGAGGCAGAAACTCCCTCCTCGCCCTCCTTTTAGGCCGGCCTACTCCTTCTTCAACACGGACTTCGGTCCAGGCCCTTCTGCACACACCAGGACAATGGCAACGTCAGCAACAGGATCGCCGCCAGCGTCATCACGGCATAAGGGATGCCTGTCACATCCCCCAGGCGACCAAACAATACCGGCGCCAGTGCCCCGCCACCGATGGTGCCTGTGTAGAACAGTGCGAAAGCATGCTCGCGTTTGTGCACACTCGTTAAATCCGGTACAGCGCCATACAGCACGGACGATGTCCCGTTCAACACCAGCCCCAACAACGGCAACATCACCATCATGCCGGTCAGCGGCAACTCCACGGCCAGCACGATCAACAACGCAGTCGTGGACTCCGTCAACCACACCGTTTTCATCATGCCGATTCGCACGCCCAGATAACCACACAGCAACTTGCCGAATGCACCGCCCACAAACAACAGCGCCAACGCCAGGCCAATGCTCGCCGGCCCGGCGCCTTTGTTCGTCAACAAGAATGGCAAGAAGGTGAGAAACCCCATCCGTATGGCACTGTCCAGCACGCCAGTCAGGAGCAGCGCACGCAGGCCACTGACGGAGTCGCTTCCGGTTGGCGTCCTGGGGGATTTTTCCAACCGGGAGGCCGGCGCTCTGCGTGCCGGTATCAACCACCACAGCACACCCGCAGCGACCAGGCCAAGCACGCCCATCAGCGTGACGCCGACGCGCCAACTGACGACCGTCAGCAGCACCCCGACCAATGCCGGTATCAGCATCTTGCCGAGGTCGCCGGCAAAGTTGTAATGCGACAATGCCTCCTTGACCCCTCCTCCCGCTTCAAAAGTATCGCTGACCATCGAGGACGCCAACGGGTGTTGTGTGCTCGCGCCCAAACCGCCCAACATCAGCGCCAGCAACAGCACCGACAACCCGCCGGCCTGACCAGCGAACAAATAGGCCACGCCGGCCAGGGCCGTTCCGCCGACCAGCATGCGCGCTCGCCCCCACCGTTGGGCTGCACGACTCGCCAACAGCTGGAAGCCGGCCATCATCCCGGAATAGGCTCCGCGTAACAGCCCGATCTGCGCGTAGCTCATGCCAAACTGCACCTGCCAGATCGGCAGCAGCACATAAATGAGGTCAGTCAAACCATCATGCACGGCGTGCGCACCGCAAGCGGCTACCAGAGATCGACGACGCACGGAGGCATCGGCCGGTGGCGATGCGTGCAAGGAGATTTCATTGTTCAGGTCGGTCATCGTGCGGGGCGCTGCTGGCGTGATTTCATAAGACCTCTCGTGTTATGACTCGAAGCCTTTATAAAATGCGCGAGCTGATGAACACCAATACCGAATTCGGACCGATCAATACCCAAGGACCAGGATGCTTGATCTACGCAGGTTACGTTACTTTTTGACCGTCGCCGAAGAGCTGCACTTTGGTCGTGCAGCGCTGCGCCTGCACCTCGCCCAACCGCCCCTGACCCGACAGATTTCGGTACTGGAGGTCGAGCTGGGATTTCGCCTCTTCGACCGCACCAGCCGTTCGGTGTCGCTCACCCCTCGGGGGCGCCAATTCCTGCCTTACGCCCGCGCGGCCCTTGAGCAGGTTGACCTTGCCGAGGTCATCGCGAAAAAACTGGCAACGGGTCTGGCCGGTCAACTGACCTTGGGTTACGCCAGTTCGATTGCCCTGTCGGAGGTGTTCAGTCAGGCCATTCAGGCTTTTGCCCAGCGCTTTCCAGAGGTCCAGCTGACGCTGGTGGAAGGACCTTCAGGTAGCCAGTGGGCGCAGATTGTCGATGGCCGCCTCGATATCGGCATGAGCCGGATGAAGCTGCCTCACGGGCAGACCGAGGTTCAGTCGCTGTCGCTGGACGAAGAGCCACTGGTGGCCGCCCTCTCCTGCAACAATCCGCTGGCCAGCCAGAGCGATGTAACCCTGGCGCAGCTCAGTGCGCACCCGCTGATCCTGTTTCCGACCGGATACGGCTCGGGGCTCAACGAGACCATCGAACAGTTGTTCAAACGTAATGGCCTGGACCTTCAACGCGGCCCGGCCGGGCGGCAGATCACCTCGATCATCGCCCTTGTGGCCGCCAATCAGGGTGTTGCGCTGGTGCCCCGCTGCACCCAGGCCCTGGCGAAAACCGGTGTGATCTACCGGCCGCTGGCCCACTCCGACGCCTGCGCGCCTCTGTGGGTACTGACGCGAGCGCAAGAACGTAGTGCGCTGGTTGAGGCGTTTTTGAGAGTGCTTGATGAGCTTTTACAGGACCGAGCGTCATTGGCGGTCGCTCGACAGCAATGATGGCAGGATAGTAGCATTCAGCCCGATTCACAGAGCAGGGCTGTGGCCAGTCTGGCGTGCCAGTTGACCCCGACTCAGGGCAACCCGGCACGTTTGTCGGTTCACGATGACCTGTCACCTCCCTTGAGAACACACATTTCCTCACTCACGGACGAACAGCAATGAATAAAAGTGGATACCTATGCCTGGCCTTTATGGTCACCGTGGGCAGCCTGAGCTTCTTTCTCCAACCCGAAGCAGCAGCCCTTTCATTCGCGCTCATTGCGCTGTTTTCCTGCACTTACTTCGTCTTTTTCCTGCTCAGGAACAACCTGCACCACGGCCTCATGCGCAGCCTGCTGCTATCCGTGTTGATCGTGGCGATCGGCTTCATTCCGGTACTCGGCTGGATCGTGCTCATCGGGTTTGTGATCTACAACATTTCCAAAGCGCTTGACGGCCTCAAGAGCCTGATCCCGGATGTGCTCGCCAGTCTGCTTATCTACAGTCTGTTGTGCGCCCGATTGGTCTTCGACATTCGCGACCCGGCCGCCATCGTTGCACTTGCCAGTGCCTACCTGGTCGTCGCGATCCTTTACTGCCGCAGCCTCAATGGGCTGACCCTCCAGGTTGCCCTGTTCAAGATGAGCGTCATGTGGCTGTCAATTCCCTTTGCTGCGCTGACTGTCATGTCGATTATCTCGGCCCTCGGTAACTTGTTCCGCACTGTCGGCTCCACGTTCAGTCGCACAGTTATCACCCCACAAGTGGTCTCTGGCTATACGCGGGGCGGCGTACAGGTTGATAGCTACTTGCGCAACGTCAGCACCAGGGTAACCATTCCTGTGACGCATCTGGCACCGG
Source organism: Pseudomonas purpurea (assembly GCF_039908635.1). Classification (NCBI taxonomy): domain Bacteria; kingdom Pseudomonadati; phylum Pseudomonadota; class Gammaproteobacteria; order Pseudomonadales; family Pseudomonadaceae; genus Pseudomonas; species Pseudomonas purpurea. Next base: position 2,944,339 of record NZ_CP150918.1, on the reverse strand, counting down.
GTACTGGTACGTTCACAGCGGCCGCACTCGGGGAAGTTGCGCAGAAAGTGAAGGAAGAAAAAGCCTAGCGTCTCTGGCCTTCCGTTATCGAGTCAGCAACGCGTAAGCGAAAGTAAGCCCTTGTATCGCGAGGCTCGCGACCGGGAATGAGTCACACAAGGTGTGCCCCTCAATCAGCCTCCTTACCCGTTGTATTGCCCAAATTGGAAGCGCCCAGAAAGTAAAAAAATCCACCTGCAACAATGAAGATGGCGAGCATGTAAAAGATGTAGTGGGGAGGCTGGGTCGCCAGTACGACTCCGCACAGCACCGGACCCAGCGCCGCACCGAGGTTAGACAGGTTTTGCGCTCCGTAATACATGCCACGCAGGTTGTCTGGAGCGATTTTGTCGATGAACATGTATTCGGCGGGGAATACGATGATCTCGCCGACAGTGAAAATGGTCATGGAAATCACCCAGAGCAGAACAGAGGTCGACAGGGCAAAACCCGCCAACCCCACCATGAACATGCCAAGGCCCGCCGCCAGCCATAGATTCAGGTGTCTGTGGGAGATCTTCCTGCCTATGGAGTACTGCAAGCTGATCACCATCAGTGCATTCGTCGCCACCACGGTACTGATGATCTGGTAGGTGGATTCAGGCGTGGTCGTGACCACCAGATACTGCGAGAGGTAAGCCGTAAACTGGCCAAATACCACGGCGCTGAGCAGCCCGCCAAGGGTGAAACACACTAACCGATAATCCTGGAGCAGCCGTTTCCCCACTGCCAGAAACGGAGCGGGTTTCTGAGCAGCATTGACGGTAGCCAGGTCTCTATCGCCCCATACGAAATAGATGAAGAAGAACCCTGCGCCAAGCCCGGCGGACAACAGGAATGGCAAGCTCATATCCAGCTTGGCCATCCCGGCCCCAAGAAACGGGCCGACGGCATACCCGATATTGGTCAGCATGTATTTGATCGAGAACACTTCGCTGCGATCAGTGACGGGCAGCACGTTTCCGAATCCTGATTTGACCGCGATATCAATGACAGCATAAGCCAGGTTGATCAACACCAGGCAGCTATAGAACAGCCAAAGATCGCGCGCAAGAAACGTCCCGAGAAAACCCAGCGTGAACACACCGCTGAAGCTCAGAATTAGCCGGTAACTAGACATCCTGTCGACCAGAAAGCCACCGTAAAGACTCAATAGCGAGCCGATGATCAGTGTGCTGCCAATGACCAGACCGATATCGGCGACGCTCAAGCTGAAACTACCGGAAAGGTAGATGACCAGATAAGGCAGGGTAATTGCTCGCGCCAGCGTCAATATCAGCGATGCCGACAGCAGCATTTTTACCGTTGTCGGATAGTTTTTCAGCGTGCTCAGCATCCTTGCCTCATCGTTCAGCAGGTGATTTTTATGGAATTGGTTAGTCGTACATCGTTAATTGATGCACTGGAATCAAGCTTACTGGGGAACAGTATTCTGATTTATGATGTTTTTTATCAAATCAGAGGAACGTAATTCATGAATGTGGGGCATCTATGTTTTCCTCCGAGCGATTAAAAGGCATTGATGTATTTGTCTGCGTCGCGGACTCCGGCAGTTTCAAGGCTGCTGCCGAGCGGATGAATCTGACGGGGTCGGCAATCAGCAAAGGCATTGCTCGACTGGAGAGCAGGCTGCAGACGCGCTTGTTTCATCGTACGACAAGACGCTTGTCACTGACGGATGCGGGGATTGCGTTCTATCGCACCTGCACAGGCGTGCTGGCCGACCTCGAAGAGGCTGAGCTGTCGCTACATGCCGAAAACGTCGAGCCTCGTGGAAGAATTCGAATTGACCTTCCAGGTGCCTTCGGCCGCTCGCAGGCCCTTCCGGTCATTCTGCGGTTTGTCCAGGACCACGCTCTGTTGCTGCCGCACATTTCGTTTTCCGACCGTTTCATCGACCCGATCGAGGAAGGTGTCGACATCGTCGTGCGCATCGGTGGTTCGGACGTTTGGCCCGCCGCATTGGGTCATCGCTACCTGGGCAGTGAGTGGCATATCTTCTGTGCGTCGCCGGCGTATTTGAACAAGCATGGCACGCCTATGACCGATCGCGACCTGGAACATCACCAGTGCATCACCTACGGCTGGGCGGACGGAACGGTCAGCCCCTGGAGTTTTTCAGGAACCCACCCAGGCGAAACGGAACGCAGGATAGTACCCGCAAGGTTCGTGGTGGGCGATGGCGAAGGTCTGGTGATTGCGGTGTTGGCCGGATGCGGTATCGCGCAGTTGCCTTCATGGTTGATCAAACGTCAACTTGAAGAAGGGACCTTGGTTGAAGTGCTCCCCCATTTGGCAACCGATGGTCTGGCGATCAATTTGGTTTGGTTAAAAAGCCGTCAGGCGCTTCCCAAGGTCAGTGCGTTATTGGAGGTACTTGCAGCCAGTCTGGCCCCATCGGGTGGCAAACCGAGTAGTCCCGTGAATTCGTAATGCCTTGTGGTGACGTGCTTGGGGTGTAGCCACTTGACGCTGAGTCACTAATGACCGCCTTAGGAAAAACGCATCAGGGTGTGTATTCGGCGTGCTTGAGCAGAATCCGCTGTCGTCAGGCAACTCAGCAGATCAGGAATGTACGCAGGGGCGCGATTTTACACCGCCTCGGTCATCGTCGAGCCGTTGATGCTCGATCTGCCGGTGGGGACTGGAGGGGGGAGAGTCACGATTGCTGGCCGCCGCAAGCAGGCGGCGGTCAACACTGTCGCCTGCCCCAACGCTGTTGGGGCAGGCTTCATTTTGCAGAGCCTTACAGCGCCATATCGGCGGCTGGATTGCTCTCTTGCGGTTTCGCTTGAGCCGGAGCCGGGGCTTGCGCAGGGGCTGCCTGGTTAATCACAGGTGGCGGATCAAGTTGCAGAACCTTGCTGGTGTATGCCCACTCCTGGTAAACACGCTCAGGACTGTCGTTGAGCTTGGTGCCGTAGCTCGGAACGATCTGGCGCAGCTTTTCCTGCCAGGCCGGGGTGGCGACCTTGTCCTTGAATACCTTCTCAAGCACGCTCAGCATGATCGGCGCAGCAGTAGAAGCGCCAGGCGATGCGCCCAACAGACCGGCAATGCTGCCGTCCTGGGAAGCAACGATCTCGGTGCCGAGTTTCAGGACGCCGCCCTTCTCTTCGTCACGCTTGATGATCTGTACGCGCTGGCCGGCCTGCCACAGACGCCAGTCTTCAGCCTTGGCGTTCGGGAAGTATTCCTTCAGGGCATTCATACGGTCTTCATCCGACAGCATCAGCTGACCGGCGAGGTATTCAACCAGTGGGTACTGCTCGATGCCCACCTTGGTCATAGGCCAGAAGTTGTGCGTGGTGGTGCTGGTCAGCAGATCGAAGTAAGAGCCTTCTTTCAGGAACTTCGTGGAGAAGGTCGCGAATGGGCCAAACAGGATAACGCGCTTGCCATCGAGTACGCGGGTGTCCAGGTGGGGAACCGACATCGGCGGTGCGCCAACCGACGCCTTGCCATAGGCCTTGGCCATATGCTGTTCGGCAATCGTCGGGTTCTCGGTCACCAGGAACGAGCCGCCAACCGGGAAGCCTGCATATTCCTGAGCTTCAGGAATGCCCGACTTTTGCAGCAGGTGCAGTGCACCGCCGCCCGCGCCGATGAACACGAACTTGGCGTCGGTCTGGGTTTCAGTACCGTCTTTCAGGTTCTTGTAAGACACACGCCAGGTGCCATCTTCATTGCGCGTGATGTCTTCCACTTCGCTCGAAAGCTTCAGGGAGAAGTTCGGCTTGGTTTGCAGGTAACCGGCGAACTGGCGGGTGATTTCGCCGAAGTTCACGTCCGTACCGATCGGCGACCAGGTGGCGGCAATCTTCTGGTTCGGATCACGGCCTTCCATCATCAATGGAACCCATTTCTTGATCTGTACCGGGTCTTCCGAGTACTGCATGCCTGCGAACAACGGGCTCGCTTGCAGCGCTTCGTAGCGCTTTTTCAAGAACTTGATGTTGTCATCGCCCCACACGAAGCTCATGTGCGGTGTGGAGTTGATGAAGGAGTGAGGGTTCTTCAGGACATCGTTCTTGACCTGCCAGGCCCAGAATTGACGCGAGATCTGGAAAGCCTCGTTGATTTCAACGGCCTTGGGGATCTCGACCTTGCCATTCTTGTCTTCTGGCGTGTAGTTCAACTCCGCCAGGGCAGAGTGACCGGTACCGGCGTTGTTCCAGCCGTTCGAGCTTTCCTCGGCAACGCCGTCAAGACGCTCGACCATTTCCATCGACAGGCCAGGTTCAAGCTCATTGAGCCAGACACCCAGGGTCGAACTCATGATGCCCCCGCCGATGAGCAGGACATCCACTTTCTTCGTCTCAGCTGCATGCAAGGGCATGAGTACCATCGACATGGCCAGGCCCAACAGCCCTGTGTTCACTTTTTTCAACATACCGTTATACCTAGGATAGAACGCCATCCCCCCGCCATGCTTGATCATGAGGTGCCCTGGTTCACTGCATGCAAGGGTGCATGCCGTCGAACCCCGATCTCAGAAAGACTGACGGGTGGATATATAAGACCGATAGACACTATCGGTCTCACGTTTAGGCCCCTCCTGCGCTGACTTCTTGTTAGTCATTGGCTTCAGCTACTCGGGTGACACTAATTTTATGTGTACATCTACGCACGCCAGCCATGAGCAGGTTCGACCTGTTCACACACATGACGCCCGCCAATCTCATCGCGTGTCCTTCGATGCCCTGACTCCACGGATAGGCACAATCGGAAGCGTTCGGGAGCCCTTTCGGTCAACCACCGCCCCCATGATCCCGAGGGCGGTGAGCATCCATGCCGCGACATTCTACCTCAGGTCCCCGGATCGACGAAGACGCATCTTGTTCGCATCCTCGGTATTCTCGGCGTACTCGCCAGCCAGAGTGGTCATAACGCCAGCCTGTCTGCCCCCCATTCCCGTTCTGGCGCCCTCTCCCATCCCCGTTATAGTTGAGGTGACCTAAAGCACCGCGAGGGATGTATGCGCCAGATTGTCAGCAAGGAGCCATGGTGGGCTGCGCCGCCGAAACCCGGGCAGGATGAGTCAGAGCTGGAATGGGGTTGGCTGGTGACGTACAGCGAAGGCGAGCCGCGCTTCGAGTTTGTCAAAGAGCGGCCTTCGGAGACCGAGATCCGTAATCGCAAGAGTTGCCGGATCACCCTTCAAGAATGACCGCACGGGCCTGAATCCTTGTCAGGCCCGCCGGGCACCTGGGTGACGCGCGCACCTCACAGGTTCACGATTGTTTCAAACCCGCCAAAGATCATCCGCTGACCATCGAAAGGCATGGCGTTGCCCTCGGATTGCACTCTCGGGTCGGACATGAACTTGCCCATGCCCACGTCACGCGTTTGGCGGTCGGGCCAGATGATCCATGAAAAGACCACGGTTTCGTCTTCCTTGAGTTTCACGGCCAGCGGGAACGACGTCACCTTGCCTTCGGGCACATCGTCGCCCCAGCATTCGGTGATGCTCAGCGCACCGTTTTCCTTGAAAATAGCCGCCATGAACTCGGCGTGTCGTTTGAACTGTTCGCGGTTGGCAGTGGGAACAGCAGCCACAAAGCCATCGACATAGGACATGGTTACTCTCCTGCTTGAGTTGCTTCAGGGGTGACGGGGGATTTACCGATTAGTCGACCCGCACAGCGTCAATTCGACAGACATCCCGAATGAACCGACCAACGGCTCGGCTCGTCATGACCGGTACCCGTCATACGTTATTTTGGTGCCGAAAAACGCGCCTTGAAGTAATAAGCCACACGCCAATGCGTCGATCAGCCAACACACCAGTATCAAGCCCGGCCCGGTTTCGGCGAGGCTTGCGACCAGCCATTTCACGGCCATCACGCACCAGACCAGTGTCGTCCGTACCCCATGTCGGGCGGCGAGCCTGACGTCATTGCTACCGGTTTCGGACAAATGGATGTATTCCATCAGCCCGGTAATCAGTGCAAACACACCGGCCACCACCCCGATGGCGGTGGCCGCCAACGCCAGTTCCCACCAGATGGACGCCGGATGCCACAGCGCCAACCCGTCAAGCACCGGGACGCAGAGCCACAGCACCAGCGGAAAATGCACCAGCATCGGGTGCAGAGGCAGGCCCAGAAAGTGCCGTGACCAGCGCATGGTGTCGCCCTCAATCAAAACAAGGCCCTTAGCAGGCTAGCTGAGCCACCGGCCATGCGCGTCTACACTGCAATAGGCAACTGAACGGCGACGGACTCCGCATCCAGAATCCTCCGACGCACCGGCCGACCCCGACATGCAGAACAAACCGCCTCCTCGAACCTTTGATTATCAGGACTTGTTCGAGCACGCGCCCATTGGCTACGTGTTGCTCGATGCCTCGGGCTGCATCTGCAAAATCAACCACACCGGCGCAGCGCTACTGGGCTGGGATGCCGCATGGCTGACCGGGGAATCGTTCGCCCGCTGGGTGGTCAGCGCCGATAAGCACCAGTTTCATGCGCACTTGACCAAACTGGGCAGCGTGGGAAGTTGTGTCAGCCAGAAGCTGCGGGTCAAGAACCGTCATGGCCGGGTGGCGACGCTTTGGCTCAAAAGTGACAGCGACCCCAACACCTCGGCGCACACCGAGTGCTTTCGCACGGTCATGGTGGACGTGTCAGGTGAGCAGGAGTCCGCGCAAAAAATGCGCAGGATGCAATCCCAGCTCTCGCGGCTCGCCCGACTGAACACGGCCGGTGAGTTGGCTTCCAGCCTGGCGCACGAACTGAATCAGCCGCTGGGCACCGTGGTGCTCAATTGTGAAGCAGCGTTGCGGCTGTTACGCCCCGACTCTGCGCCCACACCCGAGTTTATCGAGGCCGTGACTCAGGCCCGAGAAGCCGCAGAGTTCGCCAGTGACGTGGTTAGCCACCTGCGCGCTTTTTTGCAGGATGACGGCGAAATGTGCACCGAGTGCAAGTTTTTTGCCTTGCTTCAGGAAGTCTCGATGCTGATCGAGGCGGATGCCCGGGACAACGACATCGAGTTACACCTGGACATCGAACCGGACATGCCCTATGTACGGGTCGACGCGGTACAGATCGGCCAGGTCCTGGTGAACCTGGCGCATAACAGCATCGAAGCCATGCGCGAAAATGGCGGGGTCCGTAATCGGTTGATGATCAAAGCCCGCGAACAACCGTCGGGGCAGATTCAGGTCAGCGTGGCAGACACCGGGCCGGGCCTGGACCCCAGGCAGATCGAGCGCATGTTCAACCCGTTCTACACCACCAAGCGCCGAGGCATGGGCCTGGGGTTGTCCATCAGCCGCACCATCATCGAGACCCACGGCGGCAAACTGTGGGCCGATGCCCGTTCGACCCACGGGGCAACGGTGCATTTCACCTTGCCGACCCTGCACGGTAATGGCCATGACGACTGACCCCGTTATCCATGTGGTGGACGATGACCGGCTGTTTCTCGCCGCGCTTGAGCGCACGCTGAAAGCCAGCGGCCTGGGCGTACGCACCTACACTTGCGCGAACACCTTTCTCGACGGTTTTGACCCGCAGCAACCTGGTTGCCTGATCACGGACCTGCGAATGCCGGGCACCACCGGGCTGGAGCTGCAACAAAAGCTCAAAGCGTTGCACGCCCGCCTCCCCATCATCTTCATCAGCGGTCACGCCAACGCCCGCACGGCAGTGGCCGCGCTCAAGTGCGGTGCGGTGGACTTTCTGGAAAAACCGTTCAGCGAAAAAGAACTGCTGGCCAGCGTGCAGCTTGCACTGGAGAAGGACCTCGACGACCGCCGACTGGCCCGGGAGCAGGCGTTGGTGCAGCAGCGCTTTCGCAACCTGTCGCCTCGCGAGCAGCAGGTTTTTGCGCTGGTGGTCTCGGACCTGCCCAATAAACGCATCGCCCGGGAGCTGATGATCAGCCCGCGTACCGTCGAACACCATCGCGAGCACCTGATGCTCAAGATGCAGGCCCGCTCGACCGCCGAACTCATCACCATGGCGGTGCTGTGCGGTATCCACCAACTGCATTTATGAAGCGCGCCAGCCCTCCTCCTCGCTCCTGAAACCGACCTGGGTAGTCACCCCTAGGTAGTCGCACGCTTGGTCGCGTCCCGAGCGTTGGGATACAACCCTACAGGTGTAGCCCGGTCTGGTGGCGCCCCTGTTTGACTCATCGACCGACCCTGCAAGGCATGGACACATGCGATCAGGAGGCAAAGACCATGGCCGAGACGAACGCCGTCCCCTACGGACGCAAGACCCAACGCAAACCCGACCTCAAAGAAGTCCACATTATCTGGATCAATGACGGCATGAGCTGTGACGGCGACTCGATCTCGATCACCGCCGCAACCCTGCCGAGCATCGAAGACGTGGTGCTGGGCGCGATTCCGGGCTTGCCGAAGGTCCATTTGCATAACCCCGACCTGTGTTACGAAGTCGGTGAAGAGTTGATGCAGTACTGGCACCAGGCTGCACGCGGCGAGATTGATTTCGTGCTGGTGATGGAAGGCTCCATTCCCAACGAAAACCTCAGCGGTGAAGGGTACTGGGCCTACATGGGCAACGACCCGCAAACCGGTGAACCGATCACCATCCCCGAATGGCTCGACCGCTTGAGTCCCAAGGCACTGGCCGTGGTGGCTTGCGGCACCTGTGCCACGTATGGCGGGATCCATGCGATGCAGGGCAATGTCACGGGCTGCATGGGCGTCAACGACTACCTGGGCTGGAACTGGAAATCCAAGGCCGGCCTGCCAGTGGTGAACGTGCCGGGTTGCCCGGTGCAGCCGGACAACTTCATGGAAACCCTGCTCTACCTGCTGCGTCAGTTGGCCGGCGTCGCGCCGATGATTCCGCTGGACGATGCCGGTCGTCCGACGTGGCTGTTCGGCAAAACGGTGCACGAAGGCTGCGACCGTGCGGGTTACTACGAACAGGCCAGCTTCGCCACCGAATATGGCCAGCCGCAGTGCCTGGTCAAACTCGGCTGCTGGGGCCCGGTGGTGCAGTGCAACGTGCCCAAACGCGGTTGGATGGACGGCATCGGCGGTTGCCCGAATGTCGGGGGTATCTGCATCGGCTGCACCATGCCCGGCTTCCCCGACAAGTTCATGCCGTTCATGGATGAGCCACCCGGCGCGGTGTTCTCCTCCAACCTCGTCCGGCCGTACGGCAAATTGGTCAAGTGGCTGCGCGGGTTCACCAACGACACCCTGAACAAAGAACCTAAATGGCGTCATAACCGGCCGGAATTGACCACCAGTCCGCCTCCCGAAATTCGTCGCTAGAGCCACCTGAACCGAGCCAGGAGGAACATTCCATGGCGATCACCGAACACGACGCTGTCACGCAACCTGGGGACGCGACCGACAAGAAACCGGCAAAACTGGTTGCGATGAACTGGGACCCGATCACCCGGATCGTCGGCAGCTTGGGCATCTACACCAAAATCGACTTCGAAAACCGTGAAGTCGCCGAGTGCCACAGCACGTCGTCGATCTTTCGCGGGTACTCGGTGTTCATGAAAGGCAAGGACCCGCGCGACGCGCACTTCATCACCAGCCGCATTTGCGGCATCTGTGGCGATAACCACTGCGTGTGCTCGGTCTATGCGCAGAACATGGCCTATGGCATCCGCCCGCCCGCGATTGCCGAATGGATCATCAACCTGGGTGAAGCAGCCGAGTACATGTTCGACCACAACATCTTTCAGGACAACCTGTTGATGGTCGACTTCTGCGCCAAAATGGTCCAGGAGACCAACCCCGGCGTCTGGCAGCAGGCACAGCAAACCCCGGCCCCGAATGCCGACAAGCACGGCTACAAGACCATCGCCGACATCATGACCGCCCTCAACCCGTTCGAAGGCGAGTTCTACCGCGAAACCCTGATGGTCTCGCGCTACACCCGTGAAATGATCTGCCTGATGGAAGGCCGCCACGTTCACCCGTCCACGATCTACCCCGGTGGCGTCGGCACAGTGCCCACCGTTCAACTGTTCACCGACTACCTGACTCGCCTGATGAAGTACTGCGAGTTCATGAAACGCTGCCTGCCACTGCATGACGACATCTTCGACTTCTTCTACGAAGCCCTGCCCGGTTATGAGGAAGTCGGGCGGCGGCGGATCCTGCTCGGTTGCTGGGGCTCGTTCAACAACCCGGTGCATTGCGATTACCAGTACCACCACATGACGGAATGGGGCCGGGCGATGTTCGTCACCCCCGGCGTCGTCGTCGACGGCGTGCTGGTGACCACCGACCTGGTGGAAATCAACCTGCAAATGCGCATCCTCCTGGGCAGTTCCTACTACGAGAGTTGGGAAAAACGCGAAAAACTGGTGGAAAAAGACCCGTTGGGCAACGTGGTGGACATCAACCATCCCTGGAACCAGACCACCGTGCCGCGTCCACAGAAACGCGACTTCGACGACAAGTATTCCTGGGTCATGTCCCCGCGCTGGCTGGACAAACGCACCGGCGAACACCTGGCGCTGGACACCGGCGGCGGCGCGCTGGCACGGCTCTGGGCCACGGCGTTGGCCGGACTGGTCGACATCGGCTACATCAAGGCGACCGGTACGAGCGTGAAAATGTACCTGCCGCAAACCGCGCTCAAACCCGAAGTCGAGTTTGAATGGCACATACCGAAGTGGAGCAATGCCATCGAGCGCGACCGCGCCCGGACCTACTTCCAGGTCTACGCCGCGTGCTGCGCCCTGCATTTTGTCGAAAAAGCGCTGGCCGAATTGCAGGCTGGCCATACCAAGACCTGGACCGAGTTCACCGTGCCCAATGAGGCCATCGGTTGTGGTTTCCACGAAGCCGTTCGCGGGGTGTTGTCCCATCACCTGGTGATCAGGAACGGCAAGATCGCCAACTATCACCCCTACCCGCCAACGCCCTGGAACGCCAGCCCTCGCGATGTCTACGGTACGCCCGGGCCTTACGAGGACGCGGTGCAGAACACGCCGATTTTCGAAGAGAACGGCCCGGACACCTTCAAGGGCATCGACATCATGCGGGCGGTGCGCAGCTTTGACCCGTGCCTGCCGTGTGGCGTGCACATGTACCTGGGCAACGGCAAAACCCTCAAGGTGGTTCACGCCCCCAGCAACGGCGGGCTCGGCCAGCCGCTGGAAACTGACGACGAGGGTTCGACATCGTGAGCGGATCCCGCCAGCAGGAAATGGATGAGCAAGTCGCGCGCCTGCAAGAGCTGTTGGGTACGCTGGACGAACTGGCGGATGACACCGCGAAAAGCGCGGCCCAGGAACTGCTGCGGGTGGTGATCCGCCTGCACAGCCTGGGGCTCACGGACCTGCTGGAGATCATCAAGGACACCGGTTCCCAGCCCGCCGATACGTTGCTGCCACGCTTTATCGCCAACCCCAGGGTGCGTGGGTTGTTGCTGTTGCACGACCTGCATCCGGAAGACCTGGCCACCCGTGCCCGCAAAGCCGTCGAGCGCTTGCGCCCGCACCTGGGGGTTAAAAACGTGCGCGCCGATTTTGTCGCGGTCGAAAGCACGGTGGTACGCATCCGTGTCAGCGCCAGCGACCCGAATGGCGTGTTGCCGCCCCCCGAAGTGTTGCGTCGGGAAATTGAAGACGTGATGCAGGAAATGGTCCCCGATGCTGACGAGTTGCTGATCGACGGCCTGAACACCCTGACCGCGCAGGACGGTTTTGTGCCGTTGGTGTGGGTGTCCCAGCCCGTTGCGGCTGACAAGTAACAGGCTTGGGCGGGGTTGCCCGCCATCAGAGGCGTCACGAGCGCCCAGCGAGGATCAATCCATGACTGACGCCACCCTCGAACCACCGGAAGACTGGGTGGCCGCGCTCAAGGGTTTTCTGGGCATCGAGCGCAAACCGGTCGAGCATTGCGAGTTGTGCTACGCCGAAATCGGGCATGAACACGATCACCTGATCGAACCCGACACCCGCCGTTTGCTCTGCGCCTGCCAGGCCTGCGCCCTGCTGTTCGACAGCCCCGAAGCCCGTCGTTACCGGCGCGTGCCACACGGCGTGACGCGCTTGAATGGGTTCCAGCTCAGCGACGCACAATGGGACGACTTGCTGATCCCGATCAACCTGGCGTTCTTCGTTCACAGTTCGCCGCAATCGCGGGTGCTGGCCCTGTACCCCGGCCCGGCCGGCGCAACCGAGTCGAAACTGGCGCTGCAACACTGGGCTGACCTCGCGACGGCTAACCCGGTCCTCCATGAATTGCAGCCAGATGTCGAAGCACTGCTGGTGAACCGCATGGGCGACGCGCGCGAGTACTACCGCATTCCCATCGACCGTTGCTATGAGCTGGTCGGGCTGATCCGCAGCCACTGGCATGGTTTGTCCGGTGGCCAGGAGTCGCACGCCGTGCAGTCGCGCTTCTTTGAACAGCTGCGGGCCGAGACCCATGCCGGAGGCCACGTCGATGCCTGAACTGAATTTCACGGTGCTGGGCGCCGCGCCCGATGCATACACCGCCGCCCCGACCCTGAACCTGGCACTCCGCATCCACCAGCGCGGACGGCCCGTGCCGATCCAGAGCGTGGCGTTGCAGTGCCAAATCCGCATCGAAACCACCCGGCGCCATTACGCCCCTGCCGAGCAGGCACGCCTGAGCGATTTGTTCGGCGAGCCTTCACGCTGGAGCCAAACCTTGCGCAGTCTGCTCTGGACCCACGCCACCGTTGTCGTGCCGGGGTTTTCAGGGGACTGCACCGAAGTGAACCTGCCGATCCCGTGCAGCTTCGACTTCAACCTTGCCGCGACCAAGTACTTTCATGGCCTGGAGCAAGGCGTGGTGCCGCTGGTGCTGCTGTATTCCGGCAGTGTGTTCTACCGCGATGACGACGGCGCGCTGGCGATGGACCTGATCTCGTGGAGCGAAGAGGCCCGTTACGCCCTGCCCGTTCAGGTCTGGAAAGACCTGATGGACCTCTACTACCCCAACCAGAGCTGGTTGTGCGTGAACCGCCAGGTATTCGACGCGTTGTACGAGTACAAGCGTCGGCACGGCCATCCGGGGTTCGATGAAGCCTTGCTCGGTTTACTGGCCGACCTCAAGAGGGCCGCCTCATGAACATGACGCACGTGCAACCCGTGGTCGATGCCGTCCTGTACGAGGGCTACATCCTGTATCCCTACCGTTCCACCAGCGCGAAAAACCGTCAGCGCTGGACCTTCGGCGGGATTTATCCAAAGGTCTACTTCGACGCCACCGAAGGCGCCGAGCCCTGGCAGATGCAGACGCAATGCCTGATCGAAGGTGACCCCGCGACACGCCTGGAAGTGCGCGTGCGCTTCCTGCACCCGCTGGCCCGTGACGTCGGGGAGTTGAAAACACCGCTGCCGGCCTGGCCCGAAGACTTGGAAGGCCTGAGCGCCGCGCACTTTACCCCTGTGCCTTCGCTGACCCTCGGCGACCGGCAGTTTCATGGCTGGCAGGAAGCCGTCGAACGTGACGTACGGGTGGTGGACTGTCCGTTGAGTGAATTGCTGGACGGACAGCGCCAAGTGCCCTTCACCTTCGACGCGCGCCACGAACTGGAGCCGCTGAGCAATGACGGCGCGATCCGTGGCGTGCTGCTGCGCAATCAATGCGCAATTGAGGGCCGGGTCGAGCTGACGCTGGAGCCCGTGGCCGAACAGGTCTACCGACTGACCGTGCGCATCGAAAATCACACGCTCATGGACCCCTCGAGCGTGACGGACCGTGAACAGGCCAGCCTCTATTCGTTCGCGTCCACCCACACTTTGCTCGCCGTGGAACAGGGCGACTTCATCAGCCTGATGGACCCGCCCGAGTCGCTCAAGGACCTGGCCTCCCGTTGCGAGAATCTGGGCACCTACCCGGTGCTGATCGGCTCACCGGGCGCGCGCGACATCCTGCTGTCCTCGCCGATCATTCTCTACGATTACCCACACGTGGCGCCCGAAAGTGCCGGGGAATTCTTCGACTCGACGGAAATCGACGAGATCCTCAGCCTGCGGATTCTGGCCATGACCGACGGCGAAAAACGCGAAATGGCCGCCCTCGACCCACGGACTGCGGCGTTGCTGAGCCGCACCGAAGCGCTGGACGGTGACAGCTTCATGCGCCTGCACGGCGTATTGCGTGACCCGCACGATCATCTGGCGCAACACCCGCCGCTGACCAGCCCGCGCCGGGTGTATGACCACAATGGTGGAACGGCGCTGCGGGTCGGTGACCGGGTGCGCCTGCAACCCAAGGTCGGTGGCGACACCCTGGACCTGGTACTGGCCGGTAAAACCGCGGTTATCGAAGCCATCGAACGTGATTTCGAAGATCGGGTGCATGTCGCGGTGACCATCGACGACGACCCCGGCCGCGAGTGGGGCCTGCAACGGATGCCCGGGCACCGGTTTTTCTTCTCGCCCGAGGAAATTCAGTCGCTGGAATCACCCTCGACAGGAGGCACCCAGGCATGAAAATTCTGGTCGCCGGGATCGGCAATATCTTCATGGGTGATGACGGTTTTGGCTGTGAGGTCGCCCGTCAGTTGAGCCACCTGACCTTGCCGGCGGGTGTGGACGTGGTGGATTTCGGCATCCGTGGCCTGGACCTGGGCTATGCGCTGATGGATGGCTTTGACGCGGTCATCCTGGTCGACACCGTGGACCGGGGCGAAGTGCCGGGCACGGTGTATGTGATCGAGCCCGAGCTGCCGGGCCCCGGTGGTCCCGACCCGGGTGAAGCCTTGCTCTCGCCCCACGGCATGGACCCGGCCAGCGTCCTGCGGTTTATCGCGACGCTGGGGCCGCAGCGCCCGCGCGTATTGATGGTCTGCTGTCAGCCGGCGTACCTGGGCGGCGACCATGGCTACATGGGCTTGAGCGATGCGGTGACGCACGCCACCGAACAGGCCGTCGCCGAAGTACTCGGCCTGCTGAAGGAATTTCAGGTGTAAGAACGAGGAGCCTGATCGCTCCGGGAGGATCGACATGAGTGGCTGGACGATTTTTCTATTTGTGGTGCTGGCGGTGATTGGCGCGACGCTGATGGCGAATCTGCACGACATCAAGCGCTACCTGAAAATCCGCAAGATGTGACTGTCATTGCAGGGTCGGGAGGTATCAATGACCAGGACTTCAGAACAGCTTGGCCAGGTTTCGCGTAATGCACCGGGTGGTTCAGGGTCCGGTGAAACGATTCGGGTCCGTGGGCTGGTCCAGGGCGTCGGGTTCCGGCCCACCGTCTGGCGGCTGGCCCGTGATGGCGGGCTGAGCGGTGATGTTTGCAATGACGCCGAGGGCGTGCTGATCCACCTCTGGGGTGAGCCGTCGGCGCGGGAGCAGTTTGTGCAACGTCTGTACGCGCAGGCACCGCCGCTGTCGCGAATCGACGCACTGGAACGCAGCCCGCTGAGCGGTGGGCCGTCGGTCAACGATTTTCTCATCCTCAAGAGCGTCGCCGGCCAGGTGCATACCGCGATTGTCGCCGACGCCGCGACCTGCTCCGCGTGCCTGAGCGAGGTGCTTGACCCCGACAATCGCCGCTACCGCTACGCCTTTACCAACTGCACCCATTGCGGGCCGCGCATGTCGATTGTCCGCGCCATTCCCTACGATCGCGGCAACACCAGCATGGTCGCGTTCGTCCAGTGCCCGGCCTGCCTCGCCGAGTATCAGGACCCATCCGACCGGCGCTTTCACGCGCAGCCCAACGCTTGCCCGGTGTGCGGCCCACACCTGTGGCTGGAAGCCGTCGCCGGTTCGGCAGTCGATTGCAGCGGTGAGCCCCTCGAAGCGACCCGGCGCCTTATCTGCAATGGGCACATCGTCGCCATCAAAGGGATCGGCGGCATGCACCTGGCCTGCGATGCGTCCAATGCCCAGGCGCTGGCCCGGCTGCGTCAGCGCAAGCATCGCGAACACAAACCCTTTGCCCTGATGGCCCGCGATCTTCAGATGATCCGCCGCTTCTGCACGCTGAACCCGGCGCAGATCACCCTGCTGCAAAGCTCGGCCGCGCCGATTGTCCTGTTGCCTTGCGATGGGCCTGAATCGCTGCCCAACGGCGTTGCGCCGGGGCAATCTTGCTACGGCTTCATGCTGCCCTACTCGCCACTGCATCACCTGTTGATGGCCGGGTTGGAAGAGCCCATCGTGCTCACCAGCGGCAACCGCAGCGACGAGCCGCAGTGCACCGGCAACGACGAAGCACGCAAACGCCTGGGCGATATCGCCGATGCACTACTGCTGCACGACCGGGACATCGTCAACCGACTCGACGACTCGGTCGCCCGGCTGGTGGCCGACAGCCCCGCCCTCCTGCGACGTGCCCGCGGTTATGCACCGACGCCCCTTCGTCTGCCGACGGGGTTTCGTCAGGCGCCGGCGGTGTTGGCCCTGGGCGGCGAGCTGAAGAACAGCTTCTGCCTGATCAAGGATGGCCAGGCGATCCTGTCCCAGCACGTGGGCAACCTGGCCAATGCACGGGCCAACAAGGCTTACCGGCAGACGCTGGCGCTGTACCTGCAATTGTTTGAACACCGCCCCCGCGTGCTGGCGATTGATCGTCACCCCGAATACCTGTCGAGCAAACTCGGCCATGACTGGGCCGAGGCCGAAGGGTTGCAATTGGTCGAGGTTCAGCATCATCACGCGCATATCGCCGCGTGCCTGGCGGACAACAACGTCGATCTGGACACCCCGCCCGTGCTGGGCATTGCACTGGACGGCAGCGGTTACGGCGACGACGGCAGCCTGTGGGGCGGTGAGTTTTTGTTCACCGATTACCGTGGCTACCAGCGCCTCGCCAGTTTCGCGAGCGTCGCCATGCCCGGCGGTGAACTGGCGATTGAACACCCTTGGCGCATGGCCTACGCCCACCTGCGCCGCACTTCGAACTGGTCAACGCTGATGGGCGATTTCGGTGACCTGCCGTACTTGCGCACGCTCGCGGACAAACCGCTGGCGACGCTGGACGGCATGCTGGCAACGGGCTTCAACAGCCCGCCGAGCAGCTCCTGCGGGCGGCTGTTTGATGCGGTGTCTGCGGTGATTGGGCTGTGTCAAACGATCAGCTACGAAGGGCAAGCCGCTATCGAACTGGAAGCCGCCGTTGACCTGTCGGCGCTGGTCGACACCTGGGGTTACCCTTTTGCAATCGAGTCGGGCCAGGGTCTGCCACGGCTGGAACCGAGACCGATGTGGGCAGCCCTGCTGAACGACTTGCGTGCCGGGGTCTCGCCCGGCGTCATCGCTGCACGTTTCCACGTCGGCCTGGCGCAAGCGCTGGTGCGGATGGTCGAGCACCTGACTGAACAGCACGGCGATCGCTGGTCCGGGCGTATCGCCCTGTCAGGTGGCGTCTTTCAAAACGCACTGCTCAGTGGCGCACTGATCCGCAGCCTTGAGTCCCGTGGTTTCCAGGTGCTGCGCCACGGGCGAGTACCCGCCAATGACGGCGGGCTGAGCCTGGGTCAGGCAGCGGTCGCCGCCGCACAAACCCGCGCTGCACAAGAGGATCGACCGCCATGTGTGTAGGCATTCCAGGGCAAATCGTCGCCATCGTCGATGCGGCGACCGATACCGCAACGGTGGAAATCGGCGGCATCCACCGGGCAATCAATATCTCGTGCGTCGTCGGTGACGGCCGCACCCACGCCGATTGCATCGGCGACTGGGTGTTGGTGCATGTCGGCTTTGCCATGAGCCGAATCGATGAACACGAGGCCCTGAAAACCCTCGACCTGCTACAGGCGCTCGGTGAAATGGCCGAAGAAATGCGCCTGATGCAAGACTCTGGATAGGGAGGCACTGCCATGTCCCAAGGTGATAGCCCACTGCGTGGCTTGTACCCGTTTTTACACGGCGACAAACAAGAGTCCGGCGCCGTCGAGGCCGCGCTGCTGGAATCCGTGCAGCAAAAAGCGGCCCACAGCGTGGAGGTCAAACAGCGATTCTTCGCCGAGAACGCCCGGGCCATCGTGGCCACGGCCCGAGCCATTGCCCGGGTTTATCAACGCGGCGGGCGCATGCTGTCGATGGGCAACGGTGGATCGTCCTGCGATGCCGCGCATTTTGCAGTGGAATTCCTGCACCCGATCACCGCTGGCCGCCCGGCGCTGACCGCCACCAACCTGGCGGCCGACCAGGCAATGATGACGGCCGTGGGCAATGACGTCGGCTTCGAGCATATTTTCGTCCGGCAGGTGATTGCCCTCGGTCGGGCCGAAGATGGCCTGGTGGGTTTTTCCACCAGCGGCAACTCGAGCAACCTGCTCAAGGCCTATGCGAAAGCCAGGGAAATGGGCATGACCACCCTGGGCCTGGCCGGTGGCGACGGTGGCGCAATGGCCCACTCGGCTGACCTCGATCATTGCCTTGTGGTGCCCACCGACAGCATTCACCGGATTCAGGAAGTCCACGTTGCCACTTACCACATCCTCTGGGACCTGGTGCACACCTTGCTCGCCGACGAACGCGGCGGGCTGGAGCGCCAGCCATGAAGTTCGTCGACGAATTCCGCGACCCGGTCAAGGCCCGGGTACTGGTGAAAAAGATCGAAGAGCTGGTTCTGCAGATACCGGTCTGCCGCAAACGTGCGCTCCAGTTGATGGAGGTCTGCGGCGGCCACACTCACTCGATCTTCAAGTACGGCATCGAGCAGATGCTCCCCGACGCCATCGAACTGGTGCACGGGCCGGGCTGCCCGGTGTGCGTGCTGCCGATGGGCCGGGTGGATGACTGCGTGGCCCTGGCGCAACACCCCAACATCATCTTCGCCACGTTCGGCGACGCGATGCGCGTGCCCGGCTCGAAAAAAAGCCTGCTGCAAGCCAAGGCCGAAGGTGCCGATGTGCGCCTGGTCTACTCCCCCATGGATGCGCTGAAAATGGCCCGCGACAACCCGACGCGCGAGGTGGTGTTCTTTGCCCTGGGGTTTGAAACCACCATGCCGTCCACGGCCCTGACTGTCCTGCGCGCCGACGCCGAGCACCTCGAAAACTTCTCGGTGTTCTGCAACCACATCACCATCATCCCCACGATCAAGGCGATTCTCGACTCCCCGGAGCTGACGCTCGACGGCTTCCTCGGTCCGGGCCATGTGAGCATGGTGATCGGCAGCGAGCCCTATGAATTCATCGCCCGGCATTACAAAAAACCGTTGGTGATCTCCGGGTTTGAGCCGCTGGATATCCTGCAATCGTTGTGGATGGTCACCCGGCAACTGGCCGAGGGCCGGTGCGAGGTTGAAAACCAGTATCAACGCGTGGTGCCCGAGGCCGGCAATACGGCCGCACTGACGGCGGTGCAGAAAGTCTTTCAGTTGCGCGAGTTCTTCGAGTGGCGAGGCCTGGGTTCGATCGACCATTCCGGGGTCCGGTTGCGTGACGCCTATGCGCGCTTCGACGCCGAACGCAAGTACCCGGTGCCGAACCTGAAGATTGCCGACCCCAAGTCATGCCAGTGCGGCGAAGTGCTCAAGGGCGTGATCAAACCCTGGCAGTGCAAAGTCTTTGGCACGGCCTGCACACCGGAAATGCCGTTGGGTTCATTGATGGTGTCCAGCGAAGGGGCCTGCGCCGCCGTCTACAACTACGGGCGCATTGACCTGGTGGACATCCTGAAAAAACGCGAAGCCGCCGCCACGGAGCAGCACCCATGACTGTGCCCGACCCTCTGACCCTCGTGATCGACGACCCGATCCCGCGTATCCGCCAGCGCAGCGGCAAGGTGCGCGGCGAGACCATCACCCTGGCCCACGGCAGCGGTGGCAAAGCCATGCGCGACCTGGTCGATGACGTGTTTGTCGGCACGTTCAACAACCCGTTGCTGGCACCGCTGGAAGATCAGGCGCGTTTTGCCTTGAGCGACCTGGCCCGACACGGCGACCGCCTGGCGTTCACCACCGATTCGTATGTGGTCGACCCGCTGTTTTTTGCCGGGGCCAACATCGGCGACCTGGCCGTCAACGGGACGGTCAACGACCTCGCGGTTTCTGGTGCGCGGCCCCTGTACCTGTCCTGCGCGGTGATCCTTGAGGAAGGCTTTCCGCTGGCTGACTTGCGGCGCATCGTTACGTCCATGCAGCGTGCGGCCGAGGTCGCCGGGGTGCAGATTGCCACTGGCGACACCAAAGTGGTGGAGCGTGGTGCTGTCGACAAATTGTTTATCAATACCTGCGGCATCGGTGTGATTCCCCTCGGGGTCAACATCGCTGCCACCCGAGCACAGCCGGGTGACAAGGTGCTGGTCAACGGTTACGTCGGTGACCACGGCGTGGCGATTCTGGCCGCGCGCGATGACTTGGCGCTGGAGGTGCCGATCGAAAGCGATTGCCAGCCCTTGCACGGGTTGATCGCCGCGTTGCTCGACGCCTGCCCCGACGTGCATTGCCTGCGCGATGCCACGCGCGGCGGGATCGCCACGGTGTTGAACGAATTCGCCCAGGCCGCCAACGTCTGCGTCAATCTCGATGAGCCGACCATCCCGGTGCGGGAAGCGGTCAAGGGCGTATCGGAAATTCTCGGGCTCGATCCGCTGTACTTCGCCAACGAAGGCAAGTTGGTCGCCGTGGTGCCGGCCGAACATGCCGAGACGGCGCTGGCCGCGATGCGTGCGCACCCGGCGGGTATCGACGCGGCGATCATTGGCGAAATTGGTGACAGCCCGCAAGGCTGCGTGATCATGCACACCGTGTTCGGTGGCGAGCGCATCGTCGACATGCTGATCGGCGAGCAACTGCCGAGGATCTGCTGATGCACGAGCTCTCCATCACCCAAAGCATCGTCGACGCCTGCTGCGAGCGCGCGGGCGGTGCGCGGGTGCTGTGCGTCACGCTGGAAGTCGGCAATTTGTCGTGTGTCATGCCCCAGGCCCTGCGCTTTTGCTACGACGTGGTCACCGAAGGCACGCCGCTGCAAGGCTCGGTGCTGGAAATCATCCGTGTGCCCGGTCTCAGCCGTTGCCGTGAATGCGGTGCCACGGTGGCAATGGACGACATGCTTTCAACCTGCGCCTGCGGCTCGGTCAACCTGGAGCGCCCCCACGGCGGCGATCAATTGCGAATCAAATCGATGGAAATCGAGGAGGCGGCCTGATGTGTGCCACCTGTGGTTGTTCCAATAGCGCCAAGGCCAGGATCACTGACCTGTCGACCAGCAAAATGCAGCGCGTTGGCGAGGCCGATTTGCACGGTACTTACATCCGCCTGGCAGTGCCTGATGTCCATCACGCGCGCGACCTCGCCCCGACAGTCAGCCACCGGCATGTCGACCTGGAGCAGGCAGTACTGGCCAAGAACAATCAGTTGGCTGAACTGAACCGCCAGTGGCTTAACGAGCGCAACATTCTGGCCCTGAACCTGGTGAGTTCGCCCGGCGCGGGCAAAACCACGCTGCTGGAACATACCCTGCGTGACCTGGCGGGCAGCCTGCCGGTGTGCGTGGTCGAAGGCGACCAGGAAACCCTGTTCGACGCCGAGCGCATCCGGGCCACCGGGTGCAAAGCCGTGCAGATCAACACCGGCACCGGCTGTCACCTGGAAGCCGGGATGCTGGCCGACGCGCTCAGTCAACTTGAGCCGCCGCCCGACTCGCTGGTGATGGTGGAGAACGTCGGCAACCTGGTGTGCCCTGCCCTGTTCGACCTGGGTGAGCGGGCCAAAGTGGTCATCCTCTCGGTGACCGAAGGCGCCGACAAACCGCTGAAGTACCCGCACATGTTCAAGGCGTCGGGCCTGATGATCATCAGTAAAATCGACTTGCTGCCCTACGTGGACTTCGACGTGGACGCCTGCATTGCCTTCGCCCGTCGAATCAATCCCGAGATTGAAGTGATGCAACTGAGCGCCACCAGCGGTGAAGGGTTGGAGCGCTGGTACGCGTGGCTGCGCGGGCAAATTCGCGAGCCGGGCCTGACGACGCCTTAGCGCTGGCGGTGTCCTGTTGAGACCGCCTGCGGCTATTCTGCTGCCCAGCACTGTCTTACCGGCACAACGAGGTTTGCGCATGATCCTGATTCTGTTGCCCACCGCCGATTACGACCCTACCGAAAGCAGCGTTCCCTGGCAGGCCTTGCGCCAGGCCGGCATCGACCTGCGTTTTGCCACACCCGAGGGTTTACCGGCCTATGCGGATTCACGCCTGGTGAGTATCGGTTTTGGTCTCCTGAATCCTTTGCTGATGACGCGTAAGGCCGATCTTGAGCGTTATGCGGCCATGACGGAGGATCCAGCGTTCCAGGCGCCGCTGGCTTACTCCGAGGTGAACCCCGAAGAGTTCGACGGCCTGCTCATCCCCGGTGGCCACGCCAGGGGCATGCGCAGTTTGCTGGAGTCCGGGCTGGCGCAGCGGATCGCCCTGCACTGCTTCGACGCCGACAAACCGGTCGCGGCGGTGTGTCATGGCGTGTTGCTGCTGGCACGGACGTGGCAACCCGACAGCGGTTTTTCGGTGCTGCACGGACGCAAAGTCACCGCGTTGGTGGCCAATACCATGGAGCTGCCAGCCTGGCTTGTGACAGCGCCCTGGCTGGGGCGTTACTACCGAACGTACCCGCAAACGGTGCAAGCCGAAGTGACCGCAGCCCTCGCCCGGCCGACCGATTTTTTGCCCGGTCCCTTATTCCCTGTGCGTGATACGCCTGAAACCCCGCAACACGGCTTTGTGGTGCGCGATGGCAACCTGCTGACGGCTCGCTGGCCCGGTGACTGCCACCGGTTTGCCGCGCAATGGGTTGAGTTACTGAAACAACGCCCCACCCACAAAGGGTGACGGGCGACCGACCACCCGCGCGGCAACAGCTGCTGGATGTTGCTTTCGCCAAACCGGTCATCAATCAACATCACTACGCCTTGGTCTTGCTGAGTGCGGATCACTCTGCCTGCGGCCTGCCGCTGGTAAACAGAAAAGATAAGCGGACGCTTGATCGTTTTTTTCAGGGTTTCACAGAACTTTCTGCCATCGAGCTACACAAACGGCGGTTAGCGCTAGAGTAAAAGGCTTGCTTCGGTTGAGCGGCGGTGTTTTTCGAATGGGGGTTGTGCATGAACATCAGGATTCTGGGCGTATCAGTGGCCGTCATGGCGTTGCTGGCGCTGGGCGGTTGCTCCACCCGAACGGTGGTGACCCTGCAAAACGGTACGCAGTACCTGACCAAGGACATTCCGAACACCAGGACCAAGGACGGTTTCTACGAATTCGAAGACATTTCGGGGAAAAAAGTGCGGGTCAAAGCGGACGATGTGGCCACCGTCCGCAAGGAAAAATAAGCCTGTAGCGTCAACGCAACCTGGAACCATCGCCCTGCCAGGGGAAGGTGTTATCGCAGGAGATGCTGTCCCTGGAGCCGTGTTGTGTCAGTTGTTGCTTGAATTTCAGGCAGCGTTCGTAATCTTTGGCGAAAGAGTTATCGATGCTGATGTTGCCGGTCACTTCGGGCGCCTTGTTATCCCCGATGTGCACATTGGCCCAGGGCTGTTCTGGTTGAAGCTTGAACAGACTCTCCTTGGGAGGTTCTTCCTTGGGCTTGACCATGGCCACTGCGGGCAGTTGCAGTTGGTCCGGGGTCACGCCGTAGCGCGTCAAAATCGAGCTTTGAGGGAGCTCATGGGCTGCAACGGTCCCGGACATCAGGGCCAAAGCCACCATCATTGCGTTCCTCTTGCTGTTACTCACTGTGTTCTTTCTCCTTGGATTCTGCGGACCACATCAGCCTTTAAGTTTGCGCTGACGCTGTCCCTGTAACGCGTGGTGCGCTCGTTGCTTTAGTCAGGCGGCTGATAAAAAACGCCGTCGAACCTGGCTCTACGCACCGTTGTGTCTATGCTTTGCTGCACGTGTGATCACCTGCAAAAGCCTGTTCCAGAGCCTTGCGCGTGATCATGGCGCAGGTATTGGAGGCCCCCGGACGCTGGCGGGTCACCCAATTCCGGCGATTTTGATCCATCACAAGGAGTCATGACTTTGCAGCCTAATTCTTTTGTGCCGAATGACCAGGCGTGTGCGACTGCCCTGCACGGCCTCAAACTCGTGGCCATCGCCACCGCCGTATGGGCGCTCAGCGCCTGCGCCAATGTGAGTGCACGCACCACCGAATACGTCGGCGCCGTGCATGCCGCGCCGACGTCACCCGCGTCGGTGGAGGTGCTGCGCACCGAGCCGACCCGGCCACATACGCGCCTGGGTGAGGTGCTGCTGGACGCGAGTGTCGAGCCACCGCCACCGGTCAGTGAAATCGAGCAGAAACTGCGAGAGGAAGCCGCCAGGATCGGCGGTGACGCCGTGGTCGTGGTCTACGACAAGATCCTGCCGGTGTCGGCGTATGTCAGTGGTCCGCTGTGGGATCGGGACATTCAAACCGTTGAAGGACGCAAGCTCAAAGGCATCGTCATTCACTATCAATAAGGACAACGGAAGACGCGAAGCGAAATCTCGGCGTTTACCCGGTCGACAGGACAGCGCGAAACCGGGTTCGGCTTCGCGCTGTCGGCTGGCAAGGTCAGGCGATGACGACGTTGCTGCCAGACACATGGTCCAGCCCTACACCCACTAACGTCACCGAATCGCTGCCGAAGGTCAGTACCGTATCGTTGCCGACGACCTTGGCGTGATCGCGCACGTCATAACTCTGACCCACGCCCTCCACGCCCATGAACACCAGTTTGTGGTTCGCCTGAAAGCCCTCCACCCGGTCCTGCCCGAAGTGACCGGTGAACAGGAAGGTGTCGATACCGCCCCCAGACGTCATCAGGTCATTACCGCTGCCACCGACAAACACATCGTTACCCTTGCCGCCAACCAGGTGGTCGTTGCCGTCCAGGCCGAACAACCAGTCGCCGCTCGCGTTGGCCTTAAGGATATTGTTGCCGGCATTGCCCTTCACCGAAGACGCGTAGTCGGTCTGGTTGTTGCCGACCTGCAGGCCTGTCTCGGTCACACGATGGGTAACTTCGTCCTTGAACAGCCCCCAGAGGAATCCGGGTTCCTTGCTGACCAGGGTGCCAATGTCGCGGGTCATGCTGATTCCGCCGTTGGTATCGCGGATGTACAGCGTGCCCGCGCCGTCATTGGCAAAAACAAAGTTCTTCACCGATTGCTGCAAGTCCAGGGTGTTGCTGCCCGAGCCGCCCAACAGCATGTTGTAGCCACCGCTGTCCCGGAACGTGTCGTTGCCCGCGCGCCCCTCCAGGTAATCGTTGCCCGAGCCGCCCTGGATCAGGTCGTTGCCGTCGCTGCCGATGATGAAGGTGCTGCCCTTGTGGGTTTCGGCATTGCGGTTGAGGTCCTGGACCCAGGTGTTGGCGCGTGCGGGGTCCGACAGGTTGGACACGACGATGGTCGAGTCCTTGCTGGTGAGGTCGTAGAACTTCGACTCCAGCACCCGGGTCATGCCGTCACCGTAAGCGGTGGGCAAATGAGAGATCCAGGTCGCGACGTTGGCGATGGAATACGGCAGCAGGTTCCAGGCGTTCGACGCGTAGTAGTCGTTGAAATTGACGATGTTGTTGCTCGCCGAATCCTGATGGGCGTCGTGGACGCCGAGGGTCGAACCGTTGAAAGTCGAGCCGTTGAGGGCACGGAACACCGGATCGTTTTCGTAACCCAGGTTCAGCACTTTGTCGGTGCTGCTTTGGGTCGGTGACGCGTAGGCAATGTACTTGGAATCCTTGTAAAAACCGTTCCAGTGGTCGCCGCTGAGGTCCGCCAGGCTATTGACCCCCAGACCGCCAAGGCTGTGACCGCTGACCAGCACATCCTTGCCGCTCAGGCCGTTTTTGGCCGCGAAGGTCGCGAGGTCCTTGAACAGGTTGCCGTAGGCTTCACCGGCATAGTTCTTTGCATAATCCTTGGGGCCCAACGCCGCCATCAGGTCGTT
This sequence comes from Pseudomonas purpurea, assembly GCF_039908635.1. Taxonomy (NCBI): domain Bacteria; kingdom Pseudomonadati; phylum Pseudomonadota; class Gammaproteobacteria; order Pseudomonadales; family Pseudomonadaceae; genus Pseudomonas; species Pseudomonas purpurea. The sequence continues at coordinate 2,918,476 of NZ_CP150918.1, read as the reverse complement.
GATGGCATCGCCAATGGTGTCGGAAATCATCGACTCCCGAGGGCCGCTGGTGCCGCGAAACGCCACGCCGATTTCGGTGAGGTGACCCTGCGCGTCGTACTTGCCGAGGATTTCCACCTGGGCGGTGGTGTAGCCGGCTTTTTCACCGAAGAACGTGCCCCGGGCATCGACCTTGCCGCCATAGCCCAACTGGCTGGCGCTGATCGGCGTCCATCCGGCCTTTTGCACCGCGGCCAGTGCCTCTTTTTCAGAATTGGGGTTCCAGGGAATGCCGGGGATGACCCCTTGTGCGTCGGTGCCGCCGATCAGTGCCTTGACCAGTGTGGCCGGCAGGCCGAGACCGAAACCGTTTTGCTGATAGCCGACCGCGAAGCCGTTATCGAGGTTGTGGTAGGAGTACAGCGTGATTGCCATTGCATCGGAAAACAATGCTTTGGACTCGGCTGAGTTGAGGTTTTTGTAGTCATAAACACCCATGGTATTGCCTCTCTTTTTGTTGAATTTGTCAGAGAAAGCTCACGCCGCCAGAACGCCCCGTGACGGGACGTTCCGGCGGTTTAGTGGAATGCCTTTATCGATTACGGTTTATGCAAATACGATCCCCGCGCCGGACAGACTTTCGAGGCCCACGCCCACCAAAGTCACCGAGTGGTCGCCGACCTTGAGCAGCGTGTCGTTGCCGGATTGCGAAACGTGCTGGCTATAGTCATAGCCCTCCCGCGCACCCTGGACGCCGAGGAACACCAGTTTGTCGCTGCCCTGGTAGCCCTTGATCGAGTCGAAACCGAACGCGCCGCTGAACAGGAACGTGTTGCCCCCGCCCGTGGCGAACATGGCATCGTTACCCTCGCCGCCGACAAACGTGACCTGGGCCTTGTCGCTGCGCAGTACGTCGTTGCCGCCCTGCCCGAACAACCAGTCACCCTGGGCGCTGGCCACCAGCGTGTTGCCCTGGGCGTCGCCGTTGAGGGAATGAGCGTACGGGGTCAGTTCGGTTCCGTTGAGCAGGCCCTTGGCACTGACGGTGTGGCTGACGTCCTTGCTGAACAGGCCCCAGGCTGCCCCGGACTCCTTGCTCACCAGTGCGCCGATGTCACGCGTCAGGCTGATGCCGCCGTAGCTGTCACGCACATACAACGTGCCAGCGCCGTCATTGGCAAAGGTGAAGCTTTTCAGCGGCTGTTGCAGGTCGAAAACGTTCTGCCCTTTGCCGCCGAGCAAGATGTTGTAGCCGCCCGCGTCCCGGAAGGTGTCATTGCCGTCACGGCCTTCAAGGAAGTCATTGCCTTTGCCGCCCCGCAACAGGTCGTTGCTGTCGGTGCCGATGATGAAGGTGCTGCCAACATGCGTTTCACCGCTGCGGCCCAGGTCTTCGATCCACGTGCCGGCCCGAGACGACTCCACCAGCGTCGAGACGATGATGTTCGAGTCCCGCTCGGTCAGGTCGTAGAAGCGCGAGTCGATCACCCGGTTCAAGCCGTCGGCATAGCCCAGGGAGCCGTGGGCCGCCCAGTGTTGCGGGTTGGCAATGCTGAACGGTGTCATCTGCGTGGACGCGTAGTGGTCGTTGAAGTTGACGATGTTGTCGGTGGTCGACGCCTGCGGCTTGTCGTGCTTGTACAGCGACGAACTGTTGAACGTGGTGCCGTCGAGCACACGGAACACCGGATCGTTTTCGTAGCCGATGTTTAGCACGTGCGTACCCGCCGAGCTTTGGGTCGGCGACGCGAAAGACACGTAGTTGGCGTTCTTGTAGTAGCCACCCCAGTTGTCGACGCTTAACTCCGCCACGCTGTTGACCCCCAGACCACCGAGGCTGTGGCCGCTGATCAGCACATCCTTGGCGTTCAGGCCTTTGGCACTGGCGAAGGCGGCGACGTCCTTGAGCAAGGTGTCGAACGCATTTTTCGCGTAGTTCTTCGCGTAATCCTTCGGACCGATTGCGGCCAGCAGGTTGTTCTTCATGTCGCCGTACGTGTCGTTGTAATCCAGGCCACCGGTGCCACGAAAGGCAATGCCCAGGGAGATCAGCTTGCCCGCCGCGTCGTACTTGGCCATGACCTCGGCTTCGGCACTGGTGAACCCGTCTTTCTCGCCAAAAAACGTGCCCTGGGCACCGACTTTGCCTTGATAGCCCAATTGCCCGGCCGTGACCGGCGTCCAGCCGGAGGCCATTGGCTTGCCGGTTGGCGTGTACGCGTACAGCGTCAATGCGATCGCATCGCTGTACAACGCCTTGCCGGCCTCGCTGCCGAACGTCCTGTAATCAAAAACACCCATAATCTTGCCTCTTGGTTAGTACTGCTGCGTGTTGCGGTAGTGCTGACTGGCCAGCCATCAGAACTGCCAGTCGAGGGTTAGCCCGACGCCGTGGGTCTTGTCTTTGGAGCCCAGCAGTCCGTTGTAGTCCAGGTTCAGCGTGGTATCGCGTCCCAGTGCCAGGCCTGCGCGAACGCCGACGACGGCCGCGTTACGGTCCATCGAAACGCTTTGCACGCTGAACGGCGAACCGCCGGACGCAAAGGCCAGGTTTTCCTCGGATCGGGTGTTGCTCAGGTTGTGCTGCCAGCCCAAGGTCCCGGACACGTCCAGTTGCTGTTGGCTGTTGAGCGCCAGGCGTTTGCTTGCGCGCAGGCCCAGGGTTGAAAGCACCGCATCGCGGTTGTCGTCGCCACCCTTGAGTGCCGCCGCGCCGCCCTTCTCGGTGAAGCCATCGCTGTCCAGGTGCACGTAGGCCAGGTTGGCGAACGGTTCCAGTGCCAGCGGTTGCAGGTCCAGGCGATAGGCCGCCTCGGTGAAGACCTGAGTGGTTTGCGCATCACGCTTGGATTTCTGCTTGGCACTGACATCGCCCAATTGCAGGTCACGTTTCGTATCGATGCGGTGCCAACTGTGGGAACCACCGACGCTCAGGCGCAGCGCGTCGATCTCATGCCCGGCGTACACGCCCAGGTGGTAGCTGTCGACCGAGGCCGAAGAGTGAGTGCCGCTGCCCATGTTCAACGAACTGTCGCTGTAGCCAGTGACGAAGCCCAAACGGGTATTTTCCGCAATCAAACCGTCCACCCCGGCCAACAAACCGCCGATGGAGCTGGTGTAATCGGCATTGTCGTGACCGCCGTCAGCCTTGCCCCACGCGCCCAGCGCCTTGACCCAGACATTGTTCTGCTGGCTGTCGGGCGTCGCGGCGTTGTAGAGGTTGCTATCGCGCAGGCGATCACCCACGGCATCGCGCAGGTAGCGCGAATCGTTGATCAGCAAGGTGCCGATGGCAGGATGGATTTCCCCGCTCAGTTGCTGGAACGCTTGCTGGGCCGAGGCGGCCGTTGGCGACAGCAGGACTGTTTCATACAGTGCATTGCCCGCGCCCAACCGTTCGGTGGCAGCGGCCACGGAGCGCTGATTCGGGGTTTGCCCGACGCTGGCAAACGAGTTGCCGTTACGCTCGACCGCCAATTGCACGCCGGTCGCCGTGTAGTCCAGGTTACCGCCGATGAACGCATAGCTTGGCAACACCGCGCCGAACTGGCCCTGAATGCCACCCGCAGCTTGCAGGATGTTGAACTGATGGCCGAGCAGGCTCTGGACCTGGCCGGTGGTCAGCAGCGTCGGGCTGTTTTCCAGCGACAGCGACACGGTCGCGCCCTGGATGACGGCTTTGCCGCTGGCAACGATGCTGTCACTGCTGGTGGGCGACAGTTCGACGGCGTAGGTGGAGCCTGGCTCGAAGGTCACGTCACCGGCCACGTTCAAGGTGCCGATGGAGTTACCCGGCGCCACGGTGCCGCCGCTTTTCGCGGTCAACCCCGCGATACGGCCGGAACCACCGAGTATCCCGGAATCATTGACCGTCACCGCCGATGCCAGCGAACCATTGATCGCCAAGCGACCCTGATTGACCAGCGTCGGACCTGCATAGGTATTGGCGCCGGTCATCACCAGGGTGCCGATACCTTTTTTGGTCAAGCCGCCGTGACCACTGATGTCGTTACGCCAAACGTCGAGACCGCAGCCCTGATCGTTGCACACCCGTTGCGTGGGTTTGCCGGCATCGATGATCGCGCCGATGCCCGGCAAGTCCGCGACGAACTGCCCCGAGCCATACGCACCGTTAACCCGGAACTCTTGCGGGATATCGGCATCGGCCACGAACATCGCCGGGCCGTCGATGCCCTTGCGCAGGTTGATCATGCCCCAGCCATACAGTGAGTCGATGCCCGCTGCGCCGATGTCGGTGGCGGTGGTTTTCAGCACGCTGGCGACCTGGGCGCCGGTCATGTACGGGAACCGCTCCATCAGCACGGCCGTGGCGCCCGCCACATGGGGCGCAGCCATCGAGGTGCCGTTTTTGTTGGCGTAGCCGAGCGTCATGTTTTCGAGGGTCGTGCCGTCGAGCACGGCACTGTAAATACGCGTGCCGGGGGCGGAGACACAGGAACCCGCGGTGTAGCCACAGCGTGACGAGAAAGTACTGGCGATGTAGCGCTCAGCGCTGCTGGTATCCGGGTTCTGTTGCAAGGCTGCGACGGTCAGCCAGTTCCCTGCGATGTCCGGTACGAAGTAACCGAGGCCGGCAATCGCATCCGGGTTGTTGAGGTTGTAGTCGTTGCCTGCGGCGAAGATGGTCACGACGCCACCGCGTGCCGCGTCAATGGCACCGCTGTAGGCACCGCCCTGTTTGGAGTTGAGCAGGGGCTGGATCTGGTTGAACTGCAATTGGGCGTCGTTGACAGTGAAGTGCGGGAACGCCGGGTCCTTGCCGCCCTTGTTGAAGCGGTCGGTGATACCGATGCCCCAGCTGTTGTTGATGATCCGCGCGCCGCTATTGACCAGCGAGTCCCAACCCGCCCGGTAGACCGCGCCGTCGTTGCCCAGAACAATCCCGTCTTCAGGGCCCGGGTCGCCGTTGTCGGCGCTGATGATCTGCGAGGCGTAGGCCACGCCATGCATCTCGTGGCCGTCGCGGCTGCCGGCAGCGATCCCGCCAACGTGGGTGCCGTGGTAACCCAGCCGGCCGTTGTAGCCTAACGTGGGCGTGCCGTCATACCGGAAGGCATCCCCGGCTTTGACGTGAATGTAGCCGTCGGTGTATTCACGAATGCCGCTGGTGACCAGGCTGACCACTTTGTCCTTGCCGCTGAACTCCGGGTGCTTGGCGTAGACCGGTTGGTCGAAGATCCCCAGTTTGATGCCTTTGCCCGAGTACCCGGCGGCATACGCATCCTGCGCATTGATCGCGCCCAGGCCCCAGTCGGCTTTGAATTCGGTGCTGCGCCAGCTGTCGGGATTACCGAGCGTGCCGTTTTCCACGTAAGGCGCAGCCTGAGCGACACCGATGGCCGCCAGGTACGCGATAAAGGCCCCATTCAGGGCCATGGCCTTACGGCTGATTCCAATGTGTGCAGGCGTATTATTGTTGTTGCGAGACTTGCCTTCCATCCAGCTACCTTCCTTAGTTGACGTGCTTGAATCACCGCGTGCTGACACGCACGCGTTTTGTTGTTGTGTTGCGATTCTTGCGCCTGCGCAGTTGCCCTCCCGACAACGGTTTCCCGTGTCAGCCACTGCGCAGTGGTCCTGGGTGTTTTAGAACTGCCAGTTCAGGCTCAACCCCACGCCATGGCTTTTTTCCCGGCTGGCCAATTGGCCGTTGTAGTCGAGGTTCAAGCGCACATCCTTGGCCAGCGCCACCCCCGCCCGAACGCCGACCAGCGCGGCATTGCGCACCAACGGCGCACTTTCAACCGCGAAGCCCGGACCGCCCGTTGCAAAGGCCAGGCGATCTTCCGACTGGGTCGCGCTCCAGTTGTGTTGCCAGCCCAGCGTCCCGGACAGGTCCAGTTGCTGCGCGGCGGACAGGTTGACGGTTTTCATCGCCCGCAAGCCCAAGGTACTGAGCACGGCATCGCGGTTGTCGCCGCCGTTTTTCAGGGCTGCGGCGTCCCCCTTCTCGGTAAACCCGTCGGTGTTCAGGTGCACATAGGCCAGGTTGGCGAACGGCTCCAGCGCAACGGCTGGCAGGTCCATGCGCCACGCGGCTTCGGTGAACAATTGCGCGCTCTGGGCGTCGACTTTGGCTTTCTGCTTGGCGCTGACAGCGCCGTAATGCAGGTCGCGTTTAACGTCAGCGCGGTGCCAGCTGTAGGCGCCGCCAAGGCTCAAACGCAGCGCCCCGAGTTCGCGACCGGCGTAGGCGCCCAAGTGATAGCTGTCGATTTCGGCACGTGAGTGGGTGTCGCTGCCCATGTTCAGCGAGGTGTCGCTGTAGCCCGCGACCAGCCCCAGACGGGTGTCTTCGTCGACGCTGCCATCGACCCCGGCCAGCAAGCCGCCAATCGACGTGGTGTAACCCGCCGTGTCGTGTGTTTCATCGGTCTTGCCCCAGGCCCCGAGTGCCTTGACCCAACCGTTGCCGCGAGACTCTGAGGCCGTGAACGCGTCATGCCCCAGACGCTCGCCCACGGCATCGCGCAGGTAGCGACTGTCGTTGATCAGCGCGGTCGCCAGTGCCGGGTAGACTTCCCCGGACAGTTGCTGGAAGGCCTGCTGAGCCGACGCCGCCGTTGGCGACAGCAGGACACTTTCGTAGACGGCGTTCCCCGCGCCCAATTGCTCGGCTGCCGCCGCCACGGAGCGCTGGTTCGGGGTTTGCCCGACGCTGGCAAACGAGTTGCCGTTGCGTTCGACCGCCAGTTGCACGCCGGTCGCCGAGTAGTCGAGGCTGCCGCCGATGAACAGGTAGTTGGGCAAGACTTCGCCGAACTGGCCCTGAATGCCGCCCGCCGCTTGCAGAATGTTGTACTGATGACCGAGCAGGCTCTGGACCTGACGTGTGCTCAGCAATGTTGGGCTGTTTTCCAGTGCGAGGCTGACGGTGCCGCCGAGGATCGCCTTGCCGGTGGCGACGATACGGTCGCTGCTGGTGTCGGAGAGCTCCACGGCATAGGTCGAACCCGCCGCCAGGTTCACATCGCCGTTGACCTGCAACGTGCCGATGGAATTGCCCGGCGCCACGGTGCCGCCGCTGTTGGCGGTCAGCGCCCCCACCCGCCCGGAACCCCCGAGGGTGCCGCTGGTATTGACCGTGACCGCCGACGCCACGGTGCCGTTGACCGTCAGCAGGCCGCTGTTGACCGTGGTTGCGCCGCGATAGGTGTTATCGCCCGCCAACACCAGATGCCCGGCACCGGACTTGATCAGGCTGCCTTCATACACCCGGCTCGCAGCGGCCGCATCGCGGGCCATGCCCACCGCGTAATCCGTCTTGTCCTGTTGGCTGGCACCGGCGGCGACGCCCTGCTCCCAGCCCTTGTCCTTGAGGGTTTGTTGCCAGGCGGCGCGTTCGGTGGCGTCTTCGGTCCGGCGTTGCATCAGCGCCTTGTCCGAAATTCCGTTGCTCCACACATCGCGCTGCCCCGCTGCCAGGTTGGCATCGAATGAGCCGAGCAGTTGCCCCGGCCCTTTCATCGCACGATTCAGGTCAGGAACACCCCAACCGACCCGGCTGGTCGGTGAGTCGGTGATCGAGCCGTCGAGCTGGGTGGCGGTGGTCAGCAGTACCTGCAAGGCCTGCTGATTGTTCATGTAAGGGTAACGCTCCATCACCAGCGCCAGCGCGCCGGTTGCATGGGGAGCGGCCATCGAAGTGCCGTTGTAGGTGGCGTAGCCGCCCCCCGCGATGGTGCTGGTGATTTGTGCGCCGGGCGTGCTGATGCACCAGTATTTGGCGATCCCGCACTGGTTGTATTTTTGCTGGTTGTTTTTATCCAGCCCCGACACGGCCAGCCAATGCCCTTCCAGGTCCGGTTGGAAATACGGCAGGGCCGAGCGCACGCTGGCGTTGGCATAACCGCTATTGCCGGCGCTGAACACGTTGATCACGCCCTTGCGTGAGACATCGGCCGCCGCATCGATCCAGGTGCCCTGGTTCCAGTGCTGGGCGTAGGCCGCGTGCAGTCCGCCGAGGGTCTGGTAACTGACATCCTTGGGCTGGCTGCCCCAGCTGTTGTTGATCGCCCGCACGCCCGCATCGGCCAGGGCGCCATACACCGCTTTGAGGTATCGCGGATCGGGGGTTGGACCAAACAGAAAACTGTCGTTCTGGTTGGTGTTGCCGACGTAGACCTGCGCGTTGTACGCCACGCCATGCATGCCGGTGCCGTCACGGGCCGCGCCCATGGTGCCGGTGACGTGGGTGCCGTGGTTGTCATTCCTGGCGTTGAGGTTGCCGCTGACGCTGAACGGCGTGCCATCCACGTAGCTGCCGATGGCCGTGGCCGCGTGAAAGCGGTCTTTCGAGGCTTCGGGGTGACTGGGATCAAAACCCGAATCCACCGCGCCGATCTTCACCCCTTTGCCGGTGATGCCGGCCGCATAGGCCTGGTTCGCCTGCATGCGGTCCAGGCCCCAGTCCTTCTGGTATTCGGCGGTGCGCCAACTGGCCGGGTCGCCCACTGTTCCGGGCTCAAGGTAAGCCGCATGGACGGCGGCTGGCAGTGCTGCCAGCAGCATCACCAACGAACCACTGGCCATGGGTTTGAACAAGTTACTGCTTATATCCGTGTTCATGACATCTCGCTTTTCTGGCGTTATTAGACTTGTAGTCCCCCGTCCGGGGGCGGTGCAGCGGGTGACGCAGTTATCGATTCACACTGCGCGGGCCGAAGGCTTCATCGACCTTGGCCAGGTCGTCTTCGCGCAGGGTCCCGGCGTAGTAATGCAACTTGGTCCAGGCCATCAAATAGTCGTAGCGGGCCTGGGCCAGGTCGCGGCGCGTGGTGTACAGCTGTTGCTCGGCGTTGAGCGCATCGAGGTTGACCCGCTCGCCGCCGAGGATGCTTTGCTTGGTCGACACCACCAGCGCCTCGGCCGAGGTCAGCGCTTTCTGGTAGGCCCGCAACTTGCTGACCCCCGACAGGCAGGCACTGAACTGGCGACGCAGCTCGATCAGGGTTTCACGGGTTTTGGAGTCCAGTTCATATTCGGCCTGCTCCATCGAGCGGGCAGCCTGGCGAGTCGACGCCGACACCCCGCCACCGGCATACAACGGCACACTGACTTCGATGCCGATGGTGTTGGTGTCATACCGCTGGTTGTAGGTGTTGCCGCTTTCCGATTCGTTCTGCCGCAACGTGGCGTAGGCATTGACCTTGGGCAGGTGCCCGGAACGGTTGCGCTCGACTTCGTAGCGCGCCACTTCCAATGCCTGGCGTTGCGACGCCAGGTTCGGGTTGTTGGTGAGCGCCAGCTCATGCCAGGTATCGAAGTTGGCCGGTTGCAAGGTGAACGACTGGAAGGAATCGCCCAGCGGGTCGAGGTCGGCAATGTCGATCGTCGGCACGCCAATCAGCGCGCCCAGTTCACGCAAGGAGGCGTCCTGTTCGTCGCGCGCCTCGATTTCTTCGGCGGTCGCCAGTTCGTAGCGCGATTCGGCTTCCAGAATGTCGGTACGGGTCCCCTCGCCCTGGCGGAACATGTGTTCGTTTTGCTGGAACTGCTGCTCGAAGGCTTTCTTCTTGGCCTGGGCGATGTCGATCTGATCCTGGGCGAACAACGCCTGGGTGTAATAGGTCAGCACCCGGACCAACAACTCCTGGCTTTTGCCACGAAAGTTCTCATCGGCGAACAACGCCTGCGCCACGCCCTTGCGGTACGAGGCGTAGGCCTCGTAGTCAAACAAGGGTTGTTGCAGGGTGAACGTCGAACCGTAGCTGTCGTAGTTACGGTCCTCATGACGTCTGCGGCGCTTCTCGTCCAGGTTCGTGACCTTGGAGGTGTTGTGGCCCTTGTTGTAGTTGTAACCGAGCCGTGGCAACAGCCCGGCGCGGCCGATGGCGCGGTTTTCAAGGCCCGCATCGCGCTCCTTGATGGCGCCCAGAAACACCGGGTCATTGCGCAGTGCTTGTTCGTAGACTTGAAACGGCCCCATGGCGTGAACGGTGGAACAGGCCAGTAGTGCAACAGCGGCCCCGAGAATGGAAAGCTTGCTCATACGACGGGACATCCCTATTCCTCAGTCAATGCGGAGCCTGCCCGGTCGAGCAGAGGTTTGAACAAATAGTTGAGGAGCGAACGCTCACCGGTACGCACGAACATTTCCGCCGGCATACCCGGCTTGATCACCAGCCCGTTGAGTTTCTCCATGGCCACGTCGCTGACGCTGCTGCGCAGGACGTAGTAAGGCGCACCGGTTTTTTCGTCGATCATCTGGTCGGCGGAAATCAGGCTGACTTCGCCCGGTACCCGTGGCGTCTTGCTTTGGTTGAACGCGGTGAAGAGGATGTCCACCGGCAAATGGCTGCCGACCTTGTCGACCAGGTTCACCGGCAGGTGCCCCTCGACTTCCAGGCGTGTGCCCTGAGGGACGATTTCCAGCAGGGTTTCGCCCGGACGGACCACCGCGCCCTCGGTGTGTACACCCAGATTGACGGCGATGCCGTCGGCCGGGGCAATGATCTCGCTGTGTTGCAGGTCGAAACCGGCCGAGGTCAGTTGCTGTTCCAGGGTCAGGCTTTTGAGCTGGGCGTCCGCCAATTGGCTGCGGACTTCCTTCTGGTATTCCTCGCTGTGCTGTTGCAGCTTGAGTTTCGACTCCAGGATGCCCTGCTCCACCCGACCGCTTTCCCCGGTGTTCTGCGCCAGTTGCTGTTGCACCTGCGACAGTTGACGCTGGTAGTCCATCAACCGGTTGCGCGGGATGTAGCCGTTGTCGGCCAGGGGTTGCAGGTTGGTCAGTTGCTGGCGCAGGGATTCGCCCTGGGCGGTCAGGTCGGTGCGCGCGCGGCGCATCCCGGCCAACTGGGCGCTGGAGCCTTCGATGTTGGCGCGCAAACCGGCCTGCTCGCGGGAGAACGCTTCACGCCGGCTGCTGAACAATTGCCGCTGACCTTCAAGCACCAACGCCAGACGTGGGTCCGGGTCGCGGCTCAGTTCAGCCGGAAAATTCACTTGCTTGAGGTTGTCGCGCTCGCTCTGCCAGCGTGCCAGGCTGGCCCAGGCCATGCGGTACTGGGCTTGCAGCGATTGCACGTCGGCCGAGACCTGGGTCTGGTCGAGGCGGAACAGGGGCTGACCCTGCACCACCGCTTGCCCTTCACGAACCAGAATCCGGCTGACCACACCGCCGCTCATCGATTGGACCGCTTTGCGCTTGCCTGAAACCACCACGGTGCCTTGCACCGGGATGCCCTGATCGAGGGGAGCGAGGCTCGCCCACAAGAAGAAGCTACCGGCGCCGACAATGGTCAGAATCCAGCCCAGGCGGGTGAAAAACCTTGGATCGCGCTCGGCGCGCTCCGGCGCGTAGTCGTCGAGGGTTGTCTCGCTGTTGTTGCTCATACACCAGAATTCCTTGTCGGGGCCTGATACTGACGGCTCATGCTGAGCCCGGCCGGTGCCTGTGCGGAGGCCTTTTCGCGTTGCTGTTCCTGGGCGCCAGACAGCGCCTTGAGCACTTCCTGGCTCGGGCCGAAGGCTTGCAGGCGCCCTTCGTTGAGCACCAGCAACTTGTCGGCCTGGGCCAATGCAGAAGAACGGTGAGTCACCAGAATCACGCTGGTGCCCTGGGCCTTCATCTGCACGATGGCGCTGGCCAATGCAGCCTCACCGACCGTGTCCAGGTTCGAGTTCGGTTCGTCGAGCACCACCAGGCTCGGGCCGCCATACAGCGCACGGGCCAAGGCCACGCGCTGCTTCTGACCACCGGACAACCCGCCGCCGTCCTCGCCGAGCAAGGTGTCGTAGCCATGGGGTAACCGCAGAATCATGTCGTGGACACCGGCCTGTTGAGCGGCTTCGACGACTTTCTGCGGATCGGCATCGCGAAACCGCGCAATGTTTTCCGCCACGGTGCCGCTGAACAGTTCGATGTCCTGTGGCAGGTAGCCGATGTAAGGACCGAGGTCATCGCGGTTCCAGCGATGGATGTCCGCACCGTCGAGCCGCACCGTACCGGCCAGGGTCGGCCAGACGCCTACCAGCACCCGCGCCAAGGTCGATTTACCCGAACCGGAGGCACCGAGGACGCCCAGCACTTCGCCGGCCCCGAGGTTGAAACTGACCATGTGCAAGGTTGCGCTGCGCTGACCCGGCGGGCCGGCGCTGACCGTTTCGAAACTGACCTGGCCCTTGGGCGCGGGCAGTGCCATGGCCGTGTCGCTCGGCGGAAACTCTTGCAGCAATGCGTCCAGGCGCCGATAGGCCAGTTTTGCGCCGCTCCACTGTTTCCACACCGCGATCAACTGATCGATCGGGCTCAGGACCCGGCCCATCAGAATGGACCCGGCGATCATCATCCCGGCGGTCATGTCGCCCTTGATCACCAGCAACGCACCGAGGCCCAGCACCAGAGATTGCAGGCACAGGCGCAGGGTTTTACTCAGGGAACTGATGACCGCACCGGTGTCGCTGGCCTGGTTCTGCAACCCGAGAAAACGCGAATGCACCTGGAACCAGCGTTTGCGCAACGCGCCGAGCATGCCCATCGCCTGGATGGTTTCGGCGTTGTGCAGGTGGCTGGTCGCCAATTGGGTGGACTTTTGCGAGTAGCCACCCGCTTCACCCAGCGGCTTCTTGGTCATGGCTTCGTTGAGGAACGCCAGACCGATCAACATCACCGCGCCGACGGTGGCGAACACCCCCAGCCAGACGTTGAACAGGTAGATCACGAACAGGTAGACCGGAAACCACGGCGCATCGAAGAACGCGAACAGCGCAGGCCCGGTGACGAATTGACGGATGTGCGTCAGGTCCCCCAGCGACTGCCCGGCGTTGCCCTCGCCCTTGAACAGGTTGCGTTCGAACGCGGCCTGATAGACCCGCAGGTTGAAGCGACGCTCCAACTGGCTGCCGATGCGGATCACGATGAAGCTGCGCACGATTTCCAGCAGGCCGATGAACGCGAAGAACCCGACCACCATCAGCGACAGCATCGCCAGGGTGGTTTCGTTCTGCGAAGAGAGCACGCGGTCATAAACCTGGAGCATGTAAATCGAGGGCACCAGCATCAATACGTTAATCAACGCGGTGAAACAGCCAACGCTGATCAGGATGCCTTTGTAGTCGCCCAGCGCCTTCAATAGCGGTGCAGTGGGAGTGGTCTTCGCCATTCTCATTGATCTTCCCTGAGCTGATAGCTCGCGCACGACGGCGCGACGCCAATAACCTGCCCACCCATTGAGCAGGGCATTCTTTTAAAAGTGCGACTGGCTGGCAAACGAAGAACTTTATTCCATGACGAAATAAAGTTCGGAGTCAGGGCCGGGCGGCTTAAAACAATTAACGAACCTATATAACCATTGCTGATAGCGGTTCGGTGTTGCGTGAGTTGCTTAGTGTGGCGCGCGTTGCAAAGTTATTTGCGGGTCTGCTTGGCGGGTACTTTGATAGAACCCTTCTTTTTGTCGACCCAGATGAATAATTCTTGAGCCTTCCTTATCGGTCAGGGAAATACCGTCCGGTTCCGGGTACCAGCCGATCGGTGTTTCACCCAGCCATCCGGCGAGGCAATCGAGCTGGCCGCCGAGGGTGCCGTTTTGTACGAGTTCCACCGCGCAGAGGGTGGCCGGTTCAGACACAAGGTGTGCCTGCCATTGGCCCGCCAGCTCCGATGGATCCGGTAATTTCAGGCTGCTTGCCATGGTTACATCTCCAGAAAACGTCATCAGCATGGCGAAGAACCAAGCCGGTGCCCTGTAGGTAAAGGCGTTGTGGATCATAGGTTAATTCGTTCCTGACTGTAGCCTATGCAGCGTCGCTCACGAACACGTGGCTGGCAAGGGCAAAGAGCGGCGCATGTGCGCCACTCTCCTCTTGCATTGTCCGGCGTTCCCGCGGTGTTGGCACCGCGGGAGACCTGACACTTACGCCACGATATCCGTGGTTGCTGCCTGGCCGACGGTGGTGACCAGGAAGTCAGCCACGCCATGCCCGGTGAAGTCGATAGCAAGGCTGCTGCCACCCGAGACAGTGCTCAGCACCGCGTCGCCTGCCGCACCGGTGAACGCGTTCACGAAGTGCAGGGCCTGCGCCTTTGGTGATGGCGCTCAGGTCGATTTTGTCCAGGCCACTGGTGAAGTCCAGAATCTGGTCAGCGGCACCCGGTTTGGAGTCCGAGCTTGCGGCAAACACGAAGGTGTCCGAACCCGAACCACCCCAGAGTTTGTCCGCGCCACCGGCGCCGTAGATGATGTCGTTGCCGGCACCACCCTTGAGCACGTTGGCCACACTGTTACCAATCAGCAAGTCGTTGCCCGAACCACCCGTGGCGTTCTCGATGGTCACACCCTTGGCAATGGAAACGTTGCCAATCATGCCGCCAACGTCAGAGAACGAAGCCGCGTTGAGATTGATCTTCTGGTTTTGGGTGTAGCCCGAGAAGTCCAGGGTGTCGTTGCCACCGCCGTCCCACACCGAGAACATCAGCTTGTCCGTCGAGGACGTCGCGCTGAGGAAATCACGACCAGCGTTGGAGTTGAACCCGTAGGTGGTGTCACCGGCACGGGTGCTCATGTTGGCGCCGTAGAGTTTCTGCACCGCGGCAATATCGTCCATCAGCGGACCGGAAGAATAAGCACCTTTGAAGTCAAGTTTGGTACTGCCTTCAGTCCAGTAGCTCATGATGCTGTAGCCGCGAGTGTCCTCGGCATAGACCGCGCCATTGCTATAGGTCGGGTTACCCTCGCCAGCGTTGTAATCGCCAGGGTGGCCGAGACCCAGGGTGTGGCCGATTTCGTGGGTCAGGGTCTGACGACCGTAGTTGTTCAGGCCAGGCGTCTTGTTGACGTTGTAGCCACTACCGGTCAGGTACCAGGATTGGCCATCGTAGCCAGGCTCGGTGCCTGGCAGGAAGGCAAAGGCTGCGCCACCGTTGTCACCGTTGCTGTAGTTGCCGTAGGTCATGTGACCGTCGCCGCCCCTTGCCGCCTCGGTAAAGGTGACATTGGCCACGTCCGCCCACGATTGCATGGAGAGAACCGCCTGAGCCTTTTGCAACGAGCTGAACTGGCTGAACGTACCCACGTTCAGCGCTTTGAACCCGGCATTCGCTGCGGTCAGGAAGGTATAGGTGAGCTCAATTTTGCCGCTGCCGTCGAGATCCTTCCAGGCAGCACCTTCACGCAGAATTTGCGTAGCTGCCTGATCAACGTCATAGGAGGATTTGCCATTGACCGTGAGATTGCCACCCCGATCATACTGATGGCCGAAACTATTGATTTGTGACCATGCGGAACTTGGAGCAGCGATGGCCGATTCAATAGCTTTCACTTTTACTTTCGACATAAACACACTTCCTTGTTTAGCAATGGAACAGTTTTTGTCAGATAGCGACAATCTCTGGCGAGATCGTCCTATCACTCGCCCAATGAAGGCGAAAGAAAGCTGACACAATTTGAAATCAGACGTCCACTACTTTTTTAACGATAAATTGAACTATTCCGCAAAACGACCGTAAACAATGATCCGCCAGTCAAAATTATCTTTGTAACGCAATCCTCAAAACCGGTTGTCCGACAATTCTCTATTTAAATATTAAATAACAGTACAGTTGCATTTGATTACTACGTCGCAGTTTTATATGGCTTTGCGCCAGCCTGAAACCGCGAGTGCAGAGAGCAATAATGGGGCTGTTAAAGCAGGTACTTGGCGCCCGTCCAGAGCGGTCATGTCCTCACCCGCCAATAAAGCGTTAATGATCGCTTCTTCCACTGCTTCGGCAGCGGCACTGAACAGTGGCGAGATGTGATCGTTGTTGAGCATGTGCAGCGAAGTGCTCAGGGGTAAGTCCTTGCGGCCATAATCGGCGGGCGGCAAATCCCGATTGCCGGTGGCAAATGCCAGGAAAATATCACCACTGGAATCCTCAGTGCCGCCGCCCGTACGGGCGATGCCGATAGAGGCGCGTTGAGCCAGACGCTGGCATTGATGAGGTAACAAGGGCGCATCGGTGGCCAGCACCACCACAATCGAGCCCATTCCCGGCGTGCCATGCTCTGCAAAGGGCGAGGTTGTTGCGGTGAAGTGGCGCCCTACCGGATAGCCGTCCACCCGCAGTTCGCGACGCTTGCCGTGATTGGCCTGGACCAGTGCGCCCACCGTGTAACCGCCCTGCTCGACCGGCAACCGGCGTGACGCGGTGCCGATGCCGCCCTTGAACTCATGGCAGATCATCCCGGTGCCGCCTCCAACCGCCCCTTCGGCCACCGGACCTGGCGCGGCATTGTGAATGGCCTCAAGCACCTGTTGCGGGCCGACATGCTGACCCCAGATATCGTTGAGCACCCCGTCGTAGGTCTCCATCACCACCGGCATGCACCAGTACACCGCCGGGTCGGCCAGGCTGTCGCGCTCGTGAGCCACCAAGGCATCACGGACCACCCCGACGCTGTGGGTATTGGTGATCGCCACCGGCGTGGCCAACACACCGGCTTCGCGAATCCACTCAAGGCCGGTGGCGTCGCCATTGCCATTAAGCACGTGGCAACCGGCAAAACACGGTTGCAGCCGCGCAGCGTCGGGGCGCGGTTCAATCAGGGTGACCCCGGTGCGCACAGGCTTGCCGTCAATGACGGTATTCAGCGTGCTGTGGCCGACCCGAATCCCCGGCACATCCGTAATGGCATTCAATGGCCCTGGTGTTCCCAATCCCAGGCTGATCCCCAGTTCTCGTGCGCGCATGGTGCTTCCTCTCAATGTGGCCGGGGTCGGCGTCGACCGGCGAAGGGGCGACTGTAGGCCGCGAGGCACGCACCGCCAATTCCCCTTTTGGGGTATGGATGGTTTCGCCGACTGCCAGATCACGCCGTTGGCATTACATGACTCACGTCATAAAAAACGGTCAATCGCCAAACGGCCTGAAAAAAGCCTCCAGTGGCGAGCCCGTCGATGCTACTTTTAAGGCCTCAACAGGTTGGGCCAGTGAGGGCTCTTCCCTCCTAACATGAGCTAATGGAAGCGCTCGATGAAGAAGGTGGGCAACACATGAACAGGGATTCAAACAGCAAAGTCACGTTTCCAAATGCTTGCCAGCTGATGCGCTGGCATTTTCACCCGATAGGTTTTGAAGCGAGCATGGATGCACCCGGCAGCATGATCGCCCGGTTGTTTGACCGCGCCAGTGGCGAAACGCTGATCGCCATCGCCGGCATACCGTGTGCGACCGTAATGAACGCCGCAGACGTCGAGCGAATAATCGAAGCCGTGGAAGATGAACTTGAGGCGTTTGAACCGTCGGCCACGTTGAGTCGTGTCAGCTAACGCCTCACGCCATAAAAATGCCGCTGATCCCGATCAAGGACAGCGGCTTTTTTTTGCCTGCCGTCAGGGCCTCAATGCCCCGCCGACTGGACCCCACCCTGCCCGTTGGGCATGCCGATACTGACGTTCTGCATCATGCCCTGGTCCTCGTGATCAAGGATGTGGCAGTGCAGGACGAACTCGCCAATGTACCGTTGGTAACGGGTATTGACGTAAATCGTATAAATACCCTTGTCATTGGTGAAGGGATTGACCTTGACCGGCCCTTTGACGAACAAGGTGTCTTTCCACACGCCTTTAAGACCCGCGTATTGGTTGTCGGTGGGATCGTCCGGGTCGACGGCCCCAGGCAAACTGAGGTCGGTGCCGCTGGGTCCGATGATTTTGTCGATCTGGAAAGGATTGACGTGAATGTGGAACGGATGGCTGGCATAGGCCGACTTCAGGACCCAGGTCTGTGCGTCTCCCAGTTTCAGTTGACGGTTGACCACGCCTGACTCGTAGGGCTTGGCATCCAGGGCGGTGGTACCGACCGCAAACTTCACATTACTGCTGTCCGACGTATCGATCAGGAACACCAGTTGCTGTTGTTCCTTGATCAGTTCAGAGGCGGCAATCGTTTTGTGCGCAACAAACTTCTTCAGCTGTAAACCGCTTTGAAGATCGGCAACGATCCCGCTCTTGACGTCGTCAGGCATATTTTTCTTTGCCGCCTTCACCAACTCCTTCGTCAGGTAAGTACTGATGTTGCCGACCTTGGTCCCTTCCCCGACATCAACAAACCCCAACAACTGGGTTTGACTGTCGAACTGGCTGACACCGCCCTTGGCAGTCTGTTTATTGTCGATCACGCAATAGCGGCCCGGCTCGGGAAAGACCATCAGCAGATCGTTGCGATACCCCGGCTGCAGCGTCAGTTGGGTATGGGGCTGAGCTCGGTCCATGGTCAACCCGTCGGAGGCGATCACATGGTATTGCACCGGTTCACCGGTACATTTGTCTTCGATAAAACGCTCGGCGACCGCCGTTGCGACACCCTCGCGCTTGTCGGTTCTGGCGCGGTCGTCGAGCTTGCGAAACTGCAGGTTCACGGTGTCCCGGATACCGGCATGTACCAACCGCCAGCGCTCGATCTGCCCGGCCCGTGCTGCAAATGTCGGCTGAACCAGGCCGTTGATGCTGGTGTAACGCCTGGAGTCATTCCAGCTGTTGGGCGCAAGCTGATCGAAGGACTCCACAACACCGATTTCCCCCGGCAGGCATGACCAGTCAAATACGGTCTTGCCATCCACCACCTTGCTCTTGAACTGGCCGTCGGCACCTTTGCAGGCGTAGGGAATCTGCTGCATGACCAGTAACTTCTCGGGGAATGCCTGGTCCCTGGACACTTTGAGCAACGTGTCGATATCGCCATTGGAGTTCTCTGTCGGCATGCGATCGCCGCGAATGATCAAGGCTCCCGCCATACCGCTGGCGACCTGGATTGCCGTGGAACCGTGGCGATGCGGGTGATACCAGAACGTACCGGCAGGATGATCGGCCGGAATGTTGTACTCGTACTGGAACGTCACTTTGGGATTGATCGACAGCAACACGTTGTCACTGTTACCCGAAGGGCTGACCCACAACCCGTGGGAATGCAGGTTGGTGGCATTGAAACAATGCGGTTCGTCCGAGTTCATCTGGTGCGCATCGCAGTGGCTTTCCTCCGGTAGCTCATTGGCCAGAGTGACGCGTACCGTATCGCCGGGTGTCACCTCAATGGTCGGAGCAACAAAGGGCGTGTCGGGATTGACGTCGGTGCCCCGGTAGCTGCGTAGGCTGACCGGCACCTTTTGACCAGTCCCGGGGTCGAAGATCGTACTCGCGGTGTAGTCGATATGGAGTGACAGTTGACGTTCGTGGCCTTCGTGCCCGGAAGGTTGCGGATTTTTCCGGGCTTTGATCCCAGGTTCAGCTTTCATCAGCAGGGTCGTCTGGCCGGCGGCTTGTGCCGGAGCCTGTTGTTCGAGTCCTGGAGGGTTGCTGAACAGTCGGGGCTCTTCGTCGGCCAAGGCTTGTGGGGCCTGGCACATCAGCGCCAGGCTGGCGAGTGCGAACACGCCGCCGTGGGATTTTCCTGATCCTGTTGTCATTGCGCTCTCCTTTGCGCCACGCACTCGTTGCGCGGCATAACGACCTGATCACACAGGCCATGAGGCCGGCGTGGGCATTGAGTCGCAGGAGATAAGCTTCCAAGGTATTGAGCCGCGTAACGCCAGACTCTGGCACAGTGCTATCCCTGCTTGCCTAACGCTAGTGCGTTATGCACGGTTTGCAATGCAAGCGGTGCTTTAGCGATGTGTGGTGCTCATCGCAACGGTAGGCGCCAGGCTTGCCGGCGATAGCGTCCTTAACAGTCCAATCGTCGGCAAGAGCTAGGCGCTCTCCTGACCATGATTGATACCTGTAAACCATGTCCCCGACCTCAAACGTAAAGGATGTACCCGGTCTTTACCGTGAGAGGTAGATTTCGGATCAGAACAGAGCATTCAGACATTGAGTTTTCTTAACTGACCGGCATTGGGTGCTCAAGGCTGCTTTTTTTCACCCCGTTGATCGAGGAAAAACGCCTTGTTTTGAGGGACGCGGTCTGACGCCTTTGGCATGTTGGCAGCCGATGCATCCTGGCCGTCCACATACCAGTAGCAGTGCTTCACCGCCCGGGTGATGCCGACATAAGCCAGGCGCAGGATTTCGTCTTTTTGCGCACAGTCGTATGCATCGGTTTCGCCATCCTTGCCCAGCCCGGCCATGCGGTACACCTGATTTTTGTAAGGTGAGCTGGTCAGGTGCTGACAGTCGCCCAACAGGAACACCGCGTCTGCCTGAAGCCCCTTGGCGCTGTGATAGGTCAGCTGTTTGAGCCGGCGCGCCTCGTACGGCAAGCTAGAATCCACATTAACTACAGGTGAAATATGCTGTTCTATCAATAGCTTATCGCTACTTTTTCGATACAACATCAAGATTGAATCACCCTTTCGGTAATGCTCCATCAAGCGCGCGGCCAGCCCTTCATCGTCCCGGTCATGCACATTGACCGCAAACAACTCCTTCGCATCGCCACACGCCTTGGCCTTCTTGCCGCTGATGGCTGGTGCTGCGCGAACGATGTGCTCGGCGGCATCGATGATGTGCTGATGGCTGCGGTAGTTATCGCTGAGCATCACCCGTGTGGTGGCGGGAGACGCAAATTCCTTGTTGAATTCCATGAAGTACTTCGGCGAACTGCCGCGCCAGCCATAAATCGATTGCCAGTCATCGCCAACGCACAGCAGCGAAGAACGCTGGGCCCCACGGCCGACGTGCATTGCCGGTCCACGGCTACGGATTTCCCGCAGGCTGGCGCGAATCCACGAAACGATCTGTGGCGAGACATCCTGGAACTCGTCAATCATCAAATGCGACAAGGGCCTGAGCATCCCGTCGCTGAGCAATTTGAAATTCTGCGGCGAGTGTTCGCTGAACAGCGCGAACATACGGTTGTACGTCATGATCGGCGGCGACTGATCGAGCAAGTGATCTTCCAGCGCTCGCCAGTAGCGACTCAGGGCCTCGAAGAAGAACCGGTCCGGATCGTCCTTGGCGAAACTCATCCTGCCCACCGCATCCGGAACATCCAGCCCCAGGTTCTCGATGAAACTCGCGGCCGCGACAAAACAGTCCAGCAACGGCGCCGAGCCCAGCTCTCCCTTGACCTTGTAGTCGAAGCCAGGCCCGGCACTCGCATCCCCCGCCAGCGAAGCCAGAACACGTTTTGACGACTCATAACTATCAAGCCAAATCAATGACTTACGACAGAAAGCTTGAAATAGGGTGCGCTTGACCGCCCACTCGGCGCGCACCGTCAACTTCGCGTTGGGCCGGCTGACCTGCGGGTTTTCCCGGGGGTCAAAACCAAGCACCACCCAGGCGTCCAGCGTCGGGATGTAGCCATGACAATGGAACGTCGAGCCATTGATGTCGAAGGTCTGCCGGTTCGGCTCGATCCCCTTGATCGGCCAGGCGCCCGCCCGAAACCACAGGTCCTCCACGGCATCGCAAAGTTCTTCATCACGCTTGGCCGCCAACTCGGTCACAGCCATGCGTTTTTGCACGTCCGGGTGATCACGCTCCAGCTCCTTGAGCTGCAAGGCGTGACGCGACAACGGGGTGATCAACTCACGAAAGCGTTCATCGCGTTGGTACAACCCGTGATAGCAGGCGTTGAGTTGCTGGCGCTGCACATCATTGATCCGCAGATCGAAGGGGTTGCTGTCAGCGCTGTCATCGCCCTGTTGCGGGCGCGTGCTCAGGTTTTCGAAGGCTTGCAAACGTTCGAACCCCGGCAGGCTGCGGACCATCGGTAGAATGCGCGAATGGAAGGTGCGCACCAGGTCTCGGGCGTCCTTGGCGCTGACGGTACGGCCCCAAAGCGCAAACAGCTCGATCAGCTTGTTGATGAAATCCTTGCGCGATTCACGGGTGAACGTCACCACGGTCAACGAGTCCAGCTCGAAGCCCAGGTAATGCGTCAACAATAGGATGCGCATCACCAGGGTCGTTGATTTACCGGCCCCTGCACCAGCAATCACCGAGGTCGAAGGTGTGTCGCTGAAGATCATCTTCCATTGCGCTGCACTCGGCTGGGCGTGGGCCGGTAGCAGGCGGGCGACATCGGCCTTCATGCGTTTCTTGACCTCGGCACTGAGCGGCAGGCGCCAGTCATCGAACAGCAAGTCGTCAACGCCCGGCGCTGGATGCTCGGTGCTGCGGCTGTCGCGAATCAGCAGGACCTGCCGACCCTCTTCAATGCCCTCAAGCTTGCCTTCCTTATAGCCATAATCCACCCCCGCGGTATGGCCACTGCGAAAGCCATCGGCCTGGCCGTGCAGCCAGGACGCCCGGTGTTGTGCGCGTAAACGAGTGAGGCCATGACCAAAGAAGCGAGCCGCCAGGCGTTTGAACAACGGCATTTCGGCCAAGGGAAGCAGTTCGGGAGGAAGATCGGGGGTGTGTCGCGACACGCGGACTCCAGGGTGTGAGGCTGTTGCGGGCTATGGTGTCTGCATTTGCCGATGAGTTCTAGTGAAATGCTTGCAGGTCATTGGCTTAAGCGATGAAGTGAAGGCTAAAACGTAGCTGTACGGCCCAACAAACATCGGATTTATTGATTGTACTACGGCATTTTTTACGCTTTTTATCGATATCAGGCTGATAGATGATGCTCCCCATCAACCACCGGTTATCGTTTTGCGGCCCACGCGTTCTGCCCATGACGAACCTTTTGCGGAGACGATCATGCTTGAACTCAGACCTTTCAACTCCCTGGGCGGCGCTCACCATGGCTGGCTGGATGCCCATCACCACTTTTCGTTTGCCGAATACCACGACCCAAAGCGCATGAACTGGGGCAACCTGCGGGTCTGGAACGACGACGTGATTGCCGCTGGCACCGGTTTCCCGAAGCACCCACACCGGGACATGGAAATCATCACCTACGTTCGTGAAGGTGCGATCAGCCACGAAGACAACCTGGGCAACAAGGGCCGCACCGAGGCCGGCGATGTTCAGGTGATGAGTGCCGGCACCGGGATCGCTCACAGTGAGTACAACCTGGAGGCCACGGCGACCAAGATCTTCCAGATCTGGATCATCCCCAACGAGGCCGGTTCGGCGCCGTCCTGGGGCGCGAAACCCTTTCCGAAGGGCCAGCGCGAGGGTTTTGTGACGCTGGCCAGCGGCAAGGCTGGCGATGATCAGAGCTTGCGGATTCGCGCCGATGCACGCTTGGTCGCCGCCAACCTGAAAGCCGGCGAGAGTGCCGAGTATTCGCTGGACGGCGGTCGCCGGGCGTACCTGGTTCCGGCCACAGGCGTCATTGAAGTCAATGGCTTACGCGCACAAGCTCGAGACGGTGTCGCGATTGCTGATGAGCGGTTATTGCGCGTCACGGCGATTGAGGACAGTGAAATCGTGCTGGTGGATCTGGCTTGATCGCACAGGCATAAAAAATGGCGACCGCTTGGGTTAATGCTTGTCAGTTAAGAGTTTGAGCACTGCAATCCTTGTGGGAGCGAGCTTGCTCGCGAAAGCGGCGTCACAGTCAACATTGATGTTGAATGCAATGCCCTCTTCGCGAGCAAGTCCGCTCCCACAGGTTACGTGCCTTAACTGACTGGCATTAACCGCTTGGGTCGCCATTTTTTGATCACGCCTGAAACGTCTGCCTTCAGGGGGCCTTCAATCACTCCCCGGAAATAGCGCCATCCACCAGGGTCTGAGCCTCAGCCACCAGTTGCTTGAGGTGCTCGTCACTGACAAAGCTCTCCGCGTAGATCTTGTAGATGTCTTCGGTGCCTGAAGGACGCGCCGCGAACCAGCCGTTCTCGGTCATGACCTTCAAACCGCCAATGGCCTGATCGTTGCCCGGTGCATGGCTGAGGATGCTTTGAATCGCTTCGCCTGCCAGTTGAGTCGACGTCACTTGATCCGGCGACAGCTTCCCGAGCAGGGCCTTCTGTTGCGGATTGGCCTTGGCATCGACGCGGACCGAGAACGGTTCGCCCAGTTCATCGGTCAAGGCACGATACGCCTGGCTTGGGTCACGCCCGGTACGGGCCGTCATTTCCGCCGCCAACAGCGCAGGAATCAGGCCGTCCTTGTCGGTACTCCAGACACCGCCATCCTTGCGCAGGAACGAAGCGCCGGCGCTCTCTTCGCCACCAAACCCCAACGAACCGTCGAACAGGCCATCGGCAAACCATTTGAAACCGACCGGTACTTCGTACAAGCGACGGCCCAGGCGCTTGGCCACACGGTCAATCAAGCCACTGCTGACCACGGTTTTGCCCACGGCAGCGTCCGCACGCCATTGCGGGCGGTTCTGGAACAGGTAGTCGATCGAAACCGCCAGGTAACTGTTCGGTGCCAGCAAACCACCCGATGGCGTGACAATGCCGTGGCGGTCGTGGTCCGGGTCACAGGCAAACGCGACGTCAAAACGTTCCTTGAGGCCGATCAGGCCTTGCATGGCGTGGCTGGAGGACGGGTCCATGCGGATTTGACCGTCCCAGTCGACGGACATGAAGCGGAACGTCGGGTCGACTTCGGTATTCACCACGTCCAGGTTCAAACGGTAATGGTCGGCAATCGCGGACCAGTAACGCACCCCTGCTCCGCCCAACGGATCGACACCCAGACGCAGGCTGGCACCGTGAATCGCGTCAAAGTCGATGACGTTGACCAGGTCAGCCACATAGGTGTTGAGGTAGTCGTGACGATGGGTGGTGTCGGCCTTGAGCGCTTGCTCATACGTGATGCGCTTCACACCGGCCAGGTTGTTCGCCAGCAGTTCGTTGGCCTTGGCTTCGATCCACTTGGTGATGTGGGTATCGGCCGGGCCACCGTTGGTTGGGTTGTATTTGTAGCCACCGCTTTGCGGAGGGTTGTGCGACGGCGTGATGACGATGCCGTCAGCCAGGCCCGAGGTGCGGCCACGGTTGTAGCAAAGGATTGCGTGGGAAATCGCCGGGGTCGGCGTGTACTCGTCGTTCTCGGCGATCATGACCGTCACGCCGTTGGCAGCCAGCACTTCAAGCGCACTGGCGCTCGCAGGCGTGGACAGCGCATGGGTGTCGATGCCAACAAACAGCGGGCCGGTGATGCCCTGCGCTTCGCGGTACAGGCAGATTGCCTGGCTGATGGCCAGAACGTGCCATTCGTTGAAACTCAGATCAAACGAACTGCCTCGGTGCCCTGACGTCCCGAACGCAACGCGCTGGGTAGAGATGGCGGCATCCGGTCGGCCGGTGTAATAGGCCGTCACCAGTCGCGGGATATCGACCAACAAGGCTGCTGGTGCCGGCTTGCCCGCAAAAGGACTGAGTGTCATGCAAAACCTCTGAAAAGAGTGGTTCAGGAATTGGAACGCAGTTTACTGGCAGTTGGACCGCAGTGCGACGCTATCTATCCGGTGCACTCAAGGAAGTTTTTTGTGCTCATCCATCGATCAATTCCAGCCGCAAGGCGTCAGCCAGAATTGTCAGTGCACAGTCAAGATCATGCTGGCCGCCGAAGCTGTGGCTCAAGCGCAAATGTTGTGAGTGCAGCCCCTGCAAACTGAACAATTCTCCCGGCGCAATCAGCACCTGCTGTTTGAGCAGGCGCTGAAACACCCGACGTACATCCACCTGCCGCGACGCATACGCCCAAATCGTCGCGCCCCCTTGCGGCTCCACAAACTGAAGTGATTCGCCCAACCGCGTTCGTAGCATCTGGGTCACCATCAGCATGCGTTCCTTCAGTAAACGACGCAGGGTGTGCAAGTGTTGATCCAGCCGCCCGCTGGCGTACAACCGGGCGATGGCTTTCTGACGGATCGGCGACAGCCGAAACGCGCGCAGTAAAAAATGCCGTTGCAACTCCATGCTCAACTGGCGCGACAGCAGATACCCATAGGGCGCTTCCGGGCCGATGAGCTTCTCGCAGGTTGAAAAAACGATCAGCCGGTCTGGATCGAGCAGGTCTCGAAAGCGCTCACCGTTCGACTCGAATGCCAATTCACCGTAGATATCGTTCTCCAATACCCAACAGCCGTGCTGCGCCAACAGTTTTGCCGTGCCATCTCTCTGTTGCGGGGACATTGAACGGCCTGTGGGCAGGTTGATCGCCGATGAGACCATCATCAGCCGCACCTGTTCCACCCTGAGCAAATCCGCCAGTCCCCCCAGATCGAAACCGCCATCGGATTGCAGCGGCAACTCGATTACGTGGACGCCAGCCGTTTGGAGCAGCCGCAAAATCGCCCAATCGCAGGGCGACTCCACCACCACTGTCGCCTCCTTGAGGTCGAGCACGGCGATCAGGATTTCCAGCACACCGCGCAGATCAGCGCCGATGTAAACATCGTCGGCGTGCCAGCAACGAGCCGGCGACGAGGTGTAGCGCGCCGCCAGCGCGACGCGTAATTCCAACTCGCCGCAAGGTTGTGAATGCGGTAGAGGGTGCCGTGGGTACTGGCGCAGCAGTTCGCGCTCCAACAGCAACAATGGGCTGTCCAGGGACAACAGGAGTGCCGGCTCATCGGCGCTCAGTACCAGCATGTCGGGACGCCTGGCGCTGACATACACGGTTTCCAGCAGGTCATTGCCGCTGCTGAGGGCGGCATTGAAAGCCACTGGCAGTGCGTAGTAACCCGATTTGGCGACGGAATAGACCCGGCCTTCTTTCTCCAGCAACGAATAGGCATATTGAATCGTCGAAATCGACACATTCAGGCGTTCAGCCAAGAGCCGTAGCGACGGCAGTTTGGCCTGTGTGTCGGCGTCGGCCTCGTTGATCAGATTGACCAGATAACGGTAAACAGCCTGGTAGGCAAAGTCGGTTTGTCGCGCTTCTTTCATCGCACCGTACCGATCACAGCGCACGCCACTGACACCACAGAACCCTGCCCACTCAAAGAGGATGGCGCCAGCAAGGCCCGCGTCGCGCCAGAGATGGGCTCCGTCACGCCAGGCACCGTCAACGCCTCGCGGATAAGTCGCACAGCGCGGCACGTTCGGCAGGCGAACCCGGCAGCGACTGAGGGTCGTGGGGTTCATCCGCCTGATGCTCCCCGACGTCAGGCACCGAGTGCATACCATACAAAGTGTTGACCAGGCTGACCGAGAGCCCGCTGACATCGGCAATCCATTGCATGACCTGCTCCGGGGCCGGCTTGCCCTGCAACGCCCGGTGCAACTCTGGCATCGCCACCAGCATGCCGGGATGGCAACGACGCAGGAAGGATTCCAGGCCCGCGCCAGCATCGACAAACGGTGAAAACAACAGGCACACCAGTTGCATTTCATTGACCCCCAGTGCGTTCTGGGCCTCAGTGGTCGCCGTCATGCGGAATTCGCCAATCCGCGATGCATTGCCATAGACCTCTTGAGTCTGTTCACACAGGCGCTCGGGCACATTTTTACGACGCATCATCACCAGCATTCGCTGCATGTACTCGGTAAAACCTGCTTCGTAGGCCCTGCCCTGAACGTAGCTGGCCTGCAAACCGTGCAGGTGGGCGGACAACAACACGCTGGCGTGTTCGTTTTCGTTGCAGTGGATGGCCATCTCGTCAGGCTGAAAGCCGAGGAAATCGGTGAGCAGTGGCCAGCGCTCCTCCATATTGCCCACCACCAGGTCCTGGATCCCGATGTAGGTGGTGCTACGCCTTGACACAAAACCTGCGGCCGGTTGCCAGCCCTCCTGCTCGTGTTCGGCATAGAGCCTGCGGTAGCAATCACCGCCGAACTCATCAAGCAGGGTGAACAGCCCCTCATAACCGGTCATTCCAGGCAGGATGACCGGTAAGCCGACCTTATGCGCCACGCGAGTCACACGACCAAGCACCTGCTTTTGCTGACAGGACGTGTCGCTGCTGACAAACGCATCGGCACCGCCCTCCCATCGCGCCAATTGCCCAAGGCATTCCGCCATGGCCAGCTCACAATCGTCGAACCCCTCAAGCGGCCCTTGCGCAGGACGCAAATGGCCGATCATCAGCATGTTTCGGCGGTTCTGGTCATGACCCGCAACAGACTGCGGGTGCGAATGATTGAAGGGCGTTATCTCGCGTCCGTCGACCATCAGCACGTCTACACGCGGGTCGTCGTAGACGAACAAGGCGGCATAGCTGCGATGGATGTTAGCGAGGGTGGCTGGCGTTGTGCCGTTCAGGCGCAGAGTGACGACCCTCAGTTGGAACGTCGCGGGTGCCCTGCCGGCGATACTCAACTGCGCGGCACGCAGAAAGGCCAGCGTGTAACAGCTGTCCCGGGTTCCGGAATAGGTCACCATGACTTTGAAGTCGGCAATACGCTCGATACCTCCGGCCGTCACGATCAACCGCTGAATAAGAAGTTGCAACGCCGTACGCTCGGCCCGGGAGAAAAAACTCAGCAAGCGATGCAGTACTTGCTGGTAGACATAGTTCATCGCTTGATCATGGATGGCGCTCATTATTGCTTTACCTGCGTTCATAAGTCGGTATCAAACAGGCTGCCACTTCTACCGGGCCGCCCGTGATGTTTAGGAATGAAGAGTGGAGTTACGTCCGTCCGCGTTACCAAATGCTAGCATCTAAGCTTTTGTCATTATTTGAAACACTTGCCCTACACGCATCCACTGCACACACGCCAAATCTCCAAGAGGCCCAAGATAGAGAGCCCAGACAACTAAATTGAAAATCCTAGGAATAGTCCGACACGCTCCCACGTACAGCGCCGACGAAAAACAAAGAGCCTGGAGTTATCAACCTGCCTATCAACTAATACTTCACGGCTTATTCGTACGCTTTGTCTTACAGACACCCATAACAAACATGCCTTGCAATCGTCACTAAGTCCGCTGTCAGATGAATACCAATACTCAGGCATGACTCATTCCTTGAGATGAAAGTAATCATTCAATTATCAGGGCTTGAATGTTGATTAGAAGATACAGATTCAGGGAAAAAACCAGTTCAGTTGCTGAACGAGTGAACTGGGCGCCCACTAACGCCCCCATCTTTTTCGACGGGTAGCCGAAAGCAATTCCCCGCCGACCCGGGATCAATGATCCGGGAGCGTTGGGACGTTGAAAAACGCAGGAAAGAGAGGCAAAGGCACAAGAACCCGCAAGGCGCGGGTTCCTGGTGTCACTATCAGGCTGGTTCGACTTGCAGCGCCACACGCTCGCGGCATGGGCATTCGTCCATGTAGCGATGGGCTTCGACAAACTCGGCAAACGGGAAGACCCGCGTCTTGAGTGGCAGCAGCACGCGGTCGGCGGTCAACTGGTTGATGTCGCGCAATGCGCGTTGCAGTGCGACCTGATCCTGAACGATGCCCAGCTCCGGTTTACCGGTGAAATTGCCGATGCAGTGAACGAAGAACTGGATATTCTTCTGGAACGCGGCACAGGCCGGGAATGGTGTCTGATTACCGCCCTGCAGACCGTAGAGCACCAGGCTGCCACGCGGCGCCAGTACGTCGCCCAGCAGCGACATTTGCGGACCACCCAGACCATCGAACACCACGTCGACGCCACGATTGTCCGTGAGCTTGTTGATCTGCATCAGCAGGTCCTGCTCCTCGGTGACAATCACCTTTTCGGCGCCCAGCGACAGCAGGTTTTCACGTTCTTCTGCGGTTTTGGTGGCCGCGATTACGCGCACACCCAGCGCCTTGCCCAACTGCACAAAGGACGGTCCGGCGCAGTGGCTCGCGTCGGTCACCAGCGCAAATTGTCCCGGTTTGACCCGCGCCAGATCGACGTAAGCAAAGTAGGCAATCAGCAATGGCGTGTAATGCACACTGGCTTCGATCGGGCTGAGCACATCCGGGTAACGGGTCAGAGCCGAACGCGGCAACACGATTTGCTCGCCATACACCGGGTAATCATTGGGGCTTTGTGCCGGAAAACTCGCGACCTTGTCACCGATATTCAGGTCATCGACGCCATCGCCGAGGGCGGTGACCACGCCGGCCATTTCATGGCCCAGGCCTGACGGCAAACGAGCATGGGAAGACGCCAGGTTCTGGCGCCAGAGTATGTCGTACCAACTGATGCCAATCGCGTCGACACGCACCTGCACTTCGCCCGGTGCAGGCAAAGCTGCCGCATGCTCTTCGCACTTGAGCACCTCGGCTGGACCAAACTTGTGAAAACGGATCGTGCGGGACATCGCAAACCTCGTCAAAGAAACCTCTAATGCCCTGAACTCTATCCGGGCTTTCCGGCCAAGACTATCAGTGGCTATTAATAGTCGACATGCCTGTCATTGATTCCACAGCTCCGGCAACCGCTCACAGAGGAAAACCGAACCAGCATTGTAGGAAAACTGAATTAGCCGGTGCAGAGTACCAGCCTTTCCCCGTAAGATTCATGCCGGCCATTGTTCCCATATGGCCGCTCTCGTCAAGCTTGCTGACTCTGCCAGGACTCCAGATGAATCGTAATGACCTGCGTCGTGTCGACCTGAACCTGTTGATCGTATTTGAAACATTGATGCACGAACGCAGTGTGACCCGTGCCGCCGAGAAACTGTTTCTGGGTCAGCCGGCCATCAGCGCGGCGTTGTCACGCCTGCGCGGGCTGTTCGATGATCCACTGTTTGTGCGCACCGGCCGCAGCATGGAACCTTCCGCGCGGGCCGTGGAAATCTTCGCCCTGCTCTCCCCGGCACTGGATTCGATTTCCACGGCGGTCAGCCGTGCGGCCGAGTTCGACCCGGCCACCAGCACTGCGGTTTTTCGTATCGGGCTGTCGGACGATGTGGAGTTCGCCCTGTTGCCGATGCTGCTCAAGCGTCTGCGCGCCGAATCGCCCGGCATTGTGCTGGTGATACGACGGGTCAACTACATTCTGATGCCGGGGTTGCTCGCCTCGGGCGAAATTTCCATTGGCGTCAGTTACACCACCGACCTGCCCGCCAACGCCAAGCGCAAAGTGCTGCGCCGCAGCCTGCCAAAACTGTTGCGCGCCGACACCGTGCCGGGGCCATTGAGCCTGGACGACTTCTGCGCACGCCCCCATGCACTGGTGTCGTTTGCCGGTGACTTGAGTGGGTTTATCGATGAAGAACTCGAAATGCTCGGGCGCAAACGCCATGTGGTGCTCGCGGTGCCGCAGTTCAACGGGCTGAGCACACTCATCAGCGGCACTGATATTGTCGCCACCGTGCCGGACTACACCGCCGAAGCCTTGACCGCAGCGGGCGGTGTGCGGGCGGAAGACCCGCCGTTGCCCGTGCGCAGTTTTGAACTGCACATGGCCTGGCGCGGTTCGCAGGACAATGACCCAGGCGAGCGCTGGTTGCGTTCGCGAATCCAGATGTTTTTCGGCGACCCGGACAGCCTGGCCTGATCCAGGTTTGGTATTGGGGCTGATGGCCTCTTCGCGGGCAAGCCCGCTCCCACACTTGATTTATGCCGGACACAACACTGGTGTTCACTGAAAATCTGATCTGGGAGCGAGCTTGCCCTCGAACGGAGCAACACGGTCTCAAGCCAGACCTTTGCATTCCCCGCAACACAGAATTGTCATCAACCACATTGATAGCCGCCTAACGTAAACCCCATGCTAGAGGGCTTGCCTGGCCTCTATATCATTCCGAATGATAGTTATCTTCGCTTCATTCGATTCGTGAGATGTAACCTCGCCGAGCATCATCCGCCCATCTCAATACATTGGCGGATGCATCCATGGAACATTCACTCAAACATTTGCGCTTCCCCTTGGCCGCTTTGGCCTTGCTGGTGATGAGCGCCTGCGGCAAAACCCCAGACACTGCGGCCGCCATGCCAGCGACCAAAGTCAGCGTGGCCAAGGTGTTGGAACAACCGGTCAACGAGTGGGACGAGTTCACAGGGCGTCTCGAAGCGCCGGAGACTGTCGAGATTCGCCCTCGCGTGTCGGGGCAGATCGATCAGGTCGCGTTCACCGAAGGCGCACTGATCAAGAAAGGCGACTTGCTGTTCCAGATCGACCCTCGCCCGTTCCAGGCCGAGGTCCGCCGCCTCGAAGCCCAGGTTGCCCAGGCCCGCGCCAATGCCACGCGCAGTGAAAACGAAGCCCAACGTGGTGAGCGTCTGCGCACCAGCAATGCCATTTCCGCCGAGCTCGCCGACTCGCGCACCAGCGCCGCCCAAGAGTCCCGCGCGGGCGTAGCGGCGATTCAGGCGCAACTGGACCTGGCCAAACTGAACCTGAGCTTCACCCGTGTCACATCGCCCATCAGCGGCCGTGTCAGCCGTGCGCAAATCACCGCCGGCAACCTGGTGACCGCCGACACCACGGCCCTGACCAGTGTGGTTTCTACCGACAAGGTCTACGCCTACTTCGACGCCGATGAGCGCGTGTTCCTCAAATACACCCAACTCGCCCGCCAGGGTCAGCGCGGTCAAACCACCCCGGTTTACCTGGGCCTGTCCAATGAGGACGGCAACCCGCACCTGGGTCAGATGAACTTCGTCGACAACCAGGTCAACCCGAAAACCGGCACGATCCGTGGCCGCGCCGTGTTCGACAACAGCGACGGCAACTACACCCCGGGCCTCTATGCCCGCCTGAAACTGGTGGGCAGCGGCACCTACTCCGCCGTGCTGATCAGCGACGAGGCCGTCGGCACCGACCTGGGCAAGAAGTTTGTGCTGGTGATGGACGCCGACAACAAATCGGCTTACCGCGCCGTTGAACTGGGCCCGAAAATCGAAGGCTTGCGCATCGTGCGCAGCGGCCTGAACAAGGACGACACCATCATCGTCAAGGGCTTGCAGCGGGTTCGTCCGGGTTCACCGGTCGCGCCTGAAGTGATTCCGATGGCCAGCAAGGAAACCCTTGCGGCCCTGGCACAACAACGACAAGCGCTTGAAGCCAGCAACCTGCCTCAGATCGCACCTGCCAAGGTTGCGCCGGGTACGGCTGTGAAACTCGCCGCTGCGACTCCACGCGGTTAAGGGACGACAACTCCGATGAATTTTTCCCAATTCTTCATATCACGGCCGATCTTCGCCGCAGTGCTCTCGCTGCTGATCCTGATCGCCGGCGCCATCTCGCTATTCCAGTTGCCGATCAGCGAATACCCGGAAGTGGTTCCGCCGACCGTGGTCGTGCGCGCCAACTTCCCGGGGGCCAACCCCAAAGTCATCGGTGAAACCGTGGCCGCTCCGCTGGAGCAGGCCATCACCGGCGTCGAGAACATGCTGTACATGTCCTCGCAGTCCACCGCTGACGGCAAGATCACCCTGACCATCACCTTTGCCCTGGGCACGGACCTGGACAACGCTCAGGTCCAGGTGCAGAACCGCGTGACCCGGACCCAGCCGAAGCTGCCGGAAGAAGTGACGCGTATCGGGATTACGGTCGACAAGGCCTCGCCCGACCTGACCATGGTTGTGCACTTGACCTCGCCGGACAAACGCTACGACATGCTCTACCTGTCCAACTACGCCTTGCTCAACATCAAGGATGAGTTGGCGCGGCTGGGCGGTGTCGGCGATGTGCAACTGTTCGGCATGGGCGACTACTCGCTGCGGGTCTGGCTCGATCCGAACAAAACCGCTTCGCGCAACCTGACCGCCACCGACGTGGTCAATGCCATCCGCGAACAGAACCGCCAGGTTGCCGCCGGTGCCTTGGGTGCGCCACCTGCGCCGAGTGCCACCAGCTTCCAGTTGTCGGTCAACACTCAGGGGCGCCTGGTCACTGAGGAAGAGTTCGAAAACATCATCATTCGCTCCGGCGACAACGGTGAAATCACTCGCCTCAAAGACATCGCACGGGTCGAGCTGGGTTCCAGCCAATACGCTCTGCGCTCGTTGCTGAACAACCAACCGGCCGTGGCGATCCCGATCTTCCAGCGTCCGGGCTCCAATGCCATCGAGATCTCCAACGAAGTCCGGGCGAAAATGGCCGAACTGAAGCAGAGCTTCCCCGAAGGCATGGACTTCAGCATCGTCTATGACCCGACCATCTTCGTTCGCGGCTCCATCGAAGCGGTGGTTCACACGCTGTTTGAAGCGCTGATCCTCGTGGTGCTGGTGGTGATCCTGTTCCTGCAAACCTGGCGTGCCTCGATCATTCCGTTGGTGGCGGTGCCGGTGTCGCTGATCGGTACATTCGCCGTGATGCACCTGTTCGGCTTCTCGCTCAACGCCCTGTCGCTCTTCGGATTGGTGCTGGCCATCGGGATCGTGGTCGACGATGCCATCGTGGTGGTGGAGAACGTCGAACGTAACATCGAGCTGGGCCTGAACCCGGTGGACGCAACCAAGCGTGCCATGCGTGAAGTGACCGGGCCGATCATTGCCACGGCACTGGTGCTCTGCGCCGTGTTCATCCCGGCGGCATTCATCAGCGGCTTGACCGGGCAGTTCTACAAGCAGTTCGCCCTGACCATTGCGATTTCGACGGTGATTTCGGCGTTCAACTCGCTGACCTTGTCGCCGGCCCTGGCCGCCGTGTTGCTCAAGCCTCACGATGCGCCGAAGGACCGTTTCTCGAAGGTCCTCGACACGCTGTTCGGCGGCTGGTTGTTCCGTCCATTCAACCGCTTCTTCGTCAAGGCCAGCCACGGCTACGTCGGCACCGTGAAACGCGTGATTCGCGGCAGCGGCATCGCCCTGTTCCTGTACGCCGGCCTGATGGTGCTGACTTACTTCGGCTTCGCCCACACCCCGACCGGTTTCGTACCGCCGCAGGACAAGCAGTACCTGGTGGCCTTCGCCCAGTTGCCGGATGCCGCGAGCCTGGACCGTACCGAAGACGTGATCAAGCGCATGTCCGACCTGGCCCTGAAACAACCGGGCGTGGAAAGCGCCGTGGCCTTCCCTGGCCTGTCGATCAACGGTTTCACCAACAGCCCGAACAACGGCATCGTCTTCGTGACCTTGAAACCGTTCGACGAGCGTAAAGACCCGAGCATGTCGGCCGGTGCGATTGCCGGTGCCTTGAACGGCAAATATGCCGACATCCAGGAAGCCTACATGGCGATCTTCCCACCGCCGCCGGTACAGGGCCTGGGCACGATTGGCGGCTTCCGCCTGCAAGTCGAGGACCGCAGTGGCCTGGGCTATGACGAACTGTACAAAGAAGTGCAAAACGTCATCGCCAAGAGCCGCAGCGTGCCGGAGCTGGCCGGGTTGTTCACCAGCTACCAGGTCAACGTGCCTCAAGTCGATGCAGCCATCGACCGCGAGAAAGCCAAGACCCATGGCGTGGCGATCACCGACATCTTCGACACCCTGCAAATCTACCTGGGCTCGTTGTATGCCAACGACTTCAACCGCTTCGGCCGCACCTATCAGGTCAACGTTCAGGCCGAGCAACAGTTCCGTCTGGAGCCTGAGCAGATCGGTCAGTTGAAAGTGCGCAACAACAAGGGCGAGATGATCCCGCTGGCGACCTTCATCAAGGTCAGCGACACCGCAGGCCCGGACCGCGTGATGCACTACAACGGTTTCGTGACCGCTGAAATCAACGGTGCGGCAGCCCCTGGCTACAGCTCCGGCCAGGCGGAAGCGGCCATCGAGAAACTGCTCAAGGAAGAACTGCCCAACGGCATGACCTACGAATGGACCGAGCTGACGTACCAGCAGATCCTTTCCGGCAACACCGCGCTGTTTGTGTTCCCGCTTTGCGTGCTGCTGGCGTTCCTGGTGCTGGCGGCTCAATACGAAAGCTGGAGCCTGCCACTGGCGGTGATCCTGATCGTACCGATGACCTTGCTGTCGGCCATCGTCGGGGTGATTGCCTCGGGCGGTGACAACAACATCTTCACCCAGATCGGCTTGATCGTACTGGTCGGCCTGGCGTGCAAGAACGCGATCCTGATCGTCGAGTTCGCCAAGGATAAACAGGAAGAAGGCCTGGACCCGCTCGCCGCAGTACTGGAAGCCTGCCGCCTGCGTCTGCGGCCGATCCTGATGACCTCCTTCGCCTTCATCATGGGCGTGGTGCCCCTGGTCTTCTCCAGCGGTGCCGGTGCGGAAATGCGTCATGCCATGGGTGTGGCGGTGTTCTCCGGGATGTTGGGGGTGACCTTCTTCGGCCTGTTGCTGACGCCGGTGTTCTACGTATTGATCCGCCGCTATGTGGAGCGCGGCGAAGCGCGCAAAGCGGCCAAGGCCCTGAAACTGGAGGCGCAACAATGAGTCTGAAAGCCTTCCTGCCGAGCTTGCTGGCATTGGCCCTGAGTGCCTGTGCCGTCGGCCCGGACTACCAAACCCCTCTGACTGCGGCGGCTAACATCACGGCCGCCACCGATGGCGCAAACGGTCAGAAGAACTTTGACCGTGCACGTTTCGAAGGGATCTGGTGGCAGCAATTCGAGGACCCGATCCTCAATCAGTTGGTGACCCAGTCCTTGCAAGGCAACCGCGAACTGCGCGTGGCGTTCGCCCGGCTCAAAGCCTCGCGGGCGATCCGCGACGATGCCAGCAACGACGCCATGCCGACCATCACCAGCCGCGCCAGCAGCGATTTGGCCAAGGGGCAGATTCCGGGCCAGACCACCAAACGGGTCAACAGCGAGCGTTACGACCTGGGCCTGGACATGGCCTGGGAGCTGGACTTGTTCGGACGCATCCAGCGCAACCTGGAAGCGACCGATGCCGATCAGCAGTCAGCCGAGGCCGATTTGTATCAACTGCAAGTCACGCTGATTGCCGAACTGGTGGACGCCTACGGTCAACTGCGCGGCGCGCAGCTGCGGGAAAAGATTGCCCTGGCCAACCTTGAAAACCAGCAAGAGTCGAGCAAGATCACCGTCAGCCTGCGCGATGCCGGTGTCGGCGATCAGCTCGACGTGGTGCGCGCCGATGCCCGCCTCGCCTCCGTCGAGGCCAGCGTGCCGCAGTTGCAGGCCGAGCAAAATCGTCAACGCAATCGCATCGCCACGCTGCTGGGCGAGCGCCCGGACAAACTGACCGTCGACCTGCGTCCGGCCAGCCTGCCGGCGATTGCCAAGGCGCTGCCGATTGGTGATCCGGGTGAACTGCTGCAACGCCGTCCGGACATCCTCAGTGCCGAACGCAAACTGGCCGCCGCCACGGCCCGCATCGGCGTGGCCAAGGCCGACTTGTTCCCACGGGTCAGCCTCAGCGGCTTCCTCGGCTTCACCGCCGGGCGCGGTTCGCAGATCGGCTCATCGGCCGCCAGTGCCTGGGCGCTGGGCCCAAGCATCACGTGGGCAGCCTTCGATCTGGGCAGCGTGCGGGCTCGTTTGCGCGGTGCCGATGCTAACGCCGAAGGCGCACTGGCGACCTATGAACAGCAAGTCTTGTTGGCACTGGAAGAGTCGGAAAACGCGTTCAGCGATTACGGCAAACGCCAGCAGCGGTTGATTTCATTGATCCGCCAAAGCGAGTCGAGCCGCGCTGCGGCCGACCTGGCACAAATCCGCTACCGCGAAGGCACTGTCGACTTCCTCGTGCTGCTCGACGCACAGCGTGAACGGCTGGCGGCCGAGGATTCCCAGGCACAGGCCGAAGTCGACCTGTACCGCGGCATCGTCGCCATCTACAAAGCGTTGGGTGGTGGCTGGCAACCGGAGACCGTCGCCAGCAAATAACTGTTTCAAGTGCTCCTTTGGTTGGCCGCAACCAACCAATTCTTTGCCCCGCGCCTCATTCGGTCGCGGGGCTTTTTTTGCCTGCGGTGTCCGTTTAAAAGATACCGAAGGGGTAATCCACAATGACCCGGTATTCATCGGCATTGGCGTTGCCACGGGTATTAGCCATCCCCGTCGGCACGGCGTAACGCGCGGTATCAGCGTGACTTGCTGCTTTCCAGCACGGTGACCGTGGCAGTCGTGCCCGCCCGCAGGCGACCTTTGCCCGCATAGTCAGGGTCGATCAGAATCCGCACCGGCACGCGTTGTGCCAGTTTTACCCAGGTGTAACTGGGGTTGATGTTGGCCAGCAGGCGATTGCCCGGTGAGTTTTCGCGGTCGGTAATGGCGTAGGCGATGCTCTGCACCACGCCACCGAAGGTCTCGCCACTCATCAATTGGATGCGTACCGGGCTGCCCTCAACGATTCTGGGCAGTTTGGTTTCTTCGAAATAGCCGCTGACATAAAAGGAGTCGCTGTCGACCAATGCCAACAGCGCACTGCCGGCGCTGGCGTAGTCACCCTGGCGAGTCAGCAGGTTGGTCACATAACCACTGACCGGGGCTTCGACCCGTGTGCGTTGCAGGTCCAGTTCGGCTTGGGTCAATGCGGCAATGGCCAATTGTACGTTGGCTTGAGCAAGCCCCAGGTTGGCCTGGTTCCTGAGCAGTTCTGCCTGGGCGACCGCCACATCGGTGCTGGACTTTTCCCACTCCTCGCCCGAGATCGCGAAGCCTTGCTTGAGGCTGCGCCGCCGACGCTCCTCACTCTGGCGTTGTTTGAGCAATGCCTCGCTGGCAATGATCGCGGCCTGAGACTGGCCCAGTGTAGCCCTGGCCACTTCCACCGACCGCTTGGCGTGTTCGACGGCCAGCGTGTAGCGCGCCGGGTCGATTTCCAGCAGCAAGTCGCCCTTGGCGACATGCTGGTTGTCCTGCACACGCAGGCTGACGATGCGTCCGGAGACGTCGGCAGACAACGTCACCACATCGGCGCGCACCCGTGCATCACGGGTCCAGGGCGACCGGGTGTAATGCTCCCAGGCAAACCAGCCGAGTACCAGCGCCAACATCACAACGCTCAGGGTCAGCAATTGGGCGAAGCTTTTTTTCAAGGTCATGGGGTTCCCATTACTAAAATCACGACAGCACAGACACAGGCGTAGAGCGCACCTTCGAACAAGGCTTCATGCCAGACGAACCGCAATACCCCGACCCGACGCAAGCCCCAGTCCAGCAGCAGGAAGATCGGCAAGGCCAGCAACAAGGCCTGGGCAATGGGCGGCAAGTAGACGCCACCCACCTCAAAATCAATTGGCAAGAAGCGGCACTCCCTCTTCGGTGGGTTCAAGGAACTCGCGGTATCGCTCGATGAACGAGGCCACGATCAGCAATGCGACACGGATGCGGAACACCGACCACAGGTGTTCATGTCCTGACGACAGCTCACCGGAGTGCAACTGATCCAGTTCGTCTCCCAGCTGACGCAGTTCAACCGTCAAACGGTCGAGGTCGATCCCCAGGCGGCCGGCGACGGACCTGCCGGCCTCCCGCAAAATGGACTGCAAACGGTCTTTCACTTTGTGTGTCAACAAGGCGTTTTCCTGGCCTTGTTGCTTCAATTGATTGAGCGCCACCCCCAGTGCCATGCAGGCCAGGCTGACTTCAAACAGTTCATTGGAACGCCGGTCACTGGCCGCCGGCAACAGCCCCAACATCATGGTCAGGCGATCCACCATGCGACTCTCGAATGCAAATTGCTGCTGATCGGCCGTCGAGGTTTTCAACAATGCATACACTTGCTCACGACTCTCGCGAAACAGTCGGCGAATACGTCGTACCGGATCGAACGGAAAAACCCACGAGTAGACCAGCAATGAAAGCCCACCCGCACACACATAGGCGCCCGCGAACTCGAACCATTGGATCGCCGTGTTCTGCCAGGCACCGATGTTTTGCGGACCGACCATCAGGAAGGTCGAAAGCCCTAGCCCCATGCCAATCCCGGCGGTCATCGGGCTGGCCAGTCCCACTGCGATCACGTACAGCAGCGGCGCCAGGATCAATGCCAGCATCTCGAAGTCGCCAATGGCCGGCACCAACATGAACTGGTAAACCGCCGAAACGATCAGTGCCAATCCCAAACCGCGAACGTAGTTCTGGCTGGCCACCAGCGGCCGTGGGAACGTCGCCATCAACGAACAGAGAATCCCCACCAGAATCATGCCCGCCCGTGCGCCGTCCCAGCCGGTTTCGATCCAGATCAACCCCGACACCAGTAACGCTGTAAAAGCCCGGACGGCATTCATCCCGGCCAGGCGAAAGTCCAGGTGCAGAGGGTTGCTCTGGCCCTGGCGGAAGATACAACTGGCCTCACGCCCCTCCTGGATCGCATCGCTGAGTTCGAGAATGTCCTCCAGCTGTTGCAGCAGTCGTGCCTGCTCCCACCGCAGTGCCCAAGCCAGCGAGCGCAGGGTCGCCGGCATAGTTTCGGTGAGTTCTTCGGCTTGCCGGGCCTGTTGATCAAAACGCTGCTGGAGTGCAACGAACTGATGCCGTGCCTGAGCCGACAGCGAGCGCCCCTTGACCGCCAACTCATCGAGAAAAACCAGTTCGTCTTCACGCAAGCGCTGAATGTGCTCGGGAAACGCCCCCTCCCAGCGTGCACTGATGAGTTGGCGCTGATGCCGTAACACGGTCAGTCGAGACGTCAGCAAGACCAGTTGATTGCCCAGCAACTGCACCAGGCCGTTGGCACTGCGCAGCCGTGGCGCGTCAAAGTACAAGTGCCGACGCAAGCCTTCCAGCGCACTGATCTCACCCAGCAACTGCATCTGGCGTTTGTGAAAATCGGCCTCGCTTTCCTCTGTTCGAATCACCGCCGCGGCGTGTGTGGCGATCAGTTTGAGCACCTGATCGACTTTTGCAAAATAGCCGCGGGCCACCGCTTCCGGGCGGGCCGTCAACAGGCTGACCACGCACACGCAAGCCACGGCCAGCAGCGTCTCGGTCACCCGGGTAATCGCCAGCATCAAGGTATTATCTTGTTCCGGTACGGCCAGCAACCCGACCACCACGGCCGTGAACCCGCTCAGTACAAAGGCGTGAGAGCTGGTGTAACGCAGCAAGGTGCCGCCAGCGGTGCAAAACGCCAGCCACAAGGCCAGGGTGACAATGAATGGCAACGGCGCCTGAGGGAAAATCGCCATGATCAGCACGGCCACTACAGCCCCCACCGTGGTGCCGATGATCTGGGAAAAACTGCGCTGCAAGGCCATCCCGCCCAGCGGCTGGCTGACGATGATGACGGCCATGACCGACCATTTGGGTTGGTCAAGGTCGAAGACAAACGCCAGGTAAAGCGTCAACAGACCGGCCGCGACCGTGCGCAACGCAAACAACATCACCCCGAGACCGGGGTTGAAGACGACCTTGAAATAGTGGATCAACGGCTGCATGAAAATGCCCTGGCTGGCTGCGTCACAGGTAGGCCTGTTCGTTGCTGGCAAACGTCTTCCCGTTGACGGTAAAACCACCTTCAAGCGGCAGAATGCCGTATTCAAACTGCGGGTCGAGCGCCCCGCGTGTGGAGGCCGCCCCGTGACCAATGGGGCAATCGGTGGAACTGGTGAGCTGACATTGGGGGGCCTGGTTGCTCATGGTTGCTCCTGTCAGGTCAGTTGAATGTAGAAACACCCTGTCCGGGGGCCGCAGCAGCCCCTCGAACAAGCGTAGTCGTTACTGGCATCGACAAAATGGCGTTCGATGGTTGGAGAACAGCGTCCCCAACCCTTCGATGTCGTTGCGCCGCTCGCAGAGCAATCAGCACACTCTCAGCGGTTGGGCCGTTTCAGCGTTGTCCTCCCTCCGAGGAAGTACTCCAGCGTCATCTGCGGTCCCCACTGATAGAGGCTGGAGTCGCAAGACGCCGTGTACTGGGTCGGGGTGCTCTCGTTGCACAGGTCGCCATCGGTGAAGTGTTCGATGAGGTTGCCGGACGGATCGCTCCAGTAATCGAAGATCTGGCTGCCCAACAGGTGACGGCCCACGCCCCAGAATGGTACTTGGCACCGCTCCTCCAGCCATTGATGGCCAAGGCATTGGGCGTCGAAGTCCTGCACCTCGAACGAGGCGTGATGGACTCGATCCTGTGGCGCCTGAAACAAAGCAATCGTGTGATGGTCGGTCCAGTCTGCGCCGCGATTGATGCGCAGGAACGCGGCGACCGGGTTGTCCTTGCTGCCCTCGATAATCAGGTCCGACGGCAACAGGCCCAACACCTCGGTGTACCACTTCAGCGCCTGCTTGAAGTCCGCAACACCGATGGCCACATGCCCGATGCGCAACACTTGCGCCGGCCCTTTGGCAGGACGTTGAGCCGTGCCCAGGCGGCGTTTGTCGAGCGCCGAGTTGTGCGTCAATGCCGCACGCAGTGGCAACGCCGGTAACGGCGCCAGGCCATGCACCAGGTCAATCCGGCGCCCAGCGGGGTCCGTGAGGGACACGGCTTCCCCGCCTCCGGGGCCGTTCAACCGATAGACCGCCGAAGCGCCCGCCAACTCGCTGGCACGCTCCAGGTCCTGACGTTGCTGCACCGCGAAGGCGATGGCACCGAACGCCGGCTCATCCGCCTGCTCGGCAATGTAGACATACGGTTGTGCACCGGTGCCGCGCAGGTAAATGCGCTGCTCGCAGCGCTGGGTCACCACCAGGCCGAAATCAATCAGGAAGCGTTCGATCACCTGCAAGTCAGGGTGGCGGTACATCACGTGGTGAATGTCTTTGAGCTGGATCATGGTCGTTCTCCAAGGCGCGATGGCTGGAAAAGCCTGGTCGTTAGTTGTGCGAGAGCGTCAGGCGTGTTGACTCAGTGGCGAGCAGGCAGATCAAGCGGCGACGGTTCATCGGCGATCACGTTGACCAGCGTGCCCAGGCCTTCGATCTCCACCGTGCAGACATCCCCCGGTTTCATGAACACGGGTGGACGCTTGGCCCAGCCGATCCCGGCGGGGGTTCCGCTGACAATCACATCGCCCGGCTCAAGGGTGACCGCGACACTGAGGATAGAAATCAGCTGCGCCACATTGAAAATCATGTCCGCGGTATTGCCTTGCTGAACCACCTCGTCGTTGAGCCGCGTCACCAGTTTCAACCCGGCAGCGCCCGCCGGCAGTTCATCCGCACTGACGAACATCGGGCCGAAGGCACCGGTGCCATCGAAATTCTTGCCCATGGTCCATTGCGGTGACTTGAACTGGAAATCGCGCACTGAGCCCTCGTTGAAAATCGAATAGCCGGCGACATACTCCAGCGCCTGATCTTGCGCAATATGCCGACCGCCCTTGCCGATAATCACCGCCAACTCGCCTTCGTAATCGAGCTGCTCGGAAACCCTTGGGCGAATCAGTTCGGCGGCGTGACCGATCAGGCTGGAGGCGAAACGAGGAAAGAAGGTCGGATAGGTTGGCTGCTCGTAGGGGCTTTCCTCGGTGTGTGCGGCATAGTTCAGGCCCACACAGACAATCTTCGAAGGGCGTTCGATGGGTGGGTTGAAGCGGATAGACCGAAGGTTGAGCACCGGTGCCTGGCAC
This sequence comes from Pseudomonas purpurea, assembly GCF_039908635.1. Taxonomy (NCBI): domain Bacteria; kingdom Pseudomonadati; phylum Pseudomonadota; class Gammaproteobacteria; order Pseudomonadales; family Pseudomonadaceae; genus Pseudomonas; species Pseudomonas purpurea. The sequence continues at coordinate 2,875,483 of NZ_CP150918.1, read as the reverse complement.
AACACCGCAAACCCGTCACTCAACGCCTCCGGCCCGGCCTTCAGCAGCTCATGGAGACTGCCGGGGTAGCCATTGGCACCTTCAACCAGCCCTCTCAAAAGACCTTCGTGTTCGACCGCCAGACCTCGTTGCCCGCCTTGGGCGAAATTGACAAAGCGCATAGTGCGTGACCTCGGCGTTGTTTTTATTCATGGCGTATTTATGGGTACTGATCAGTACCATTTAAAAACCTAGACCGATAAAGAGTGATTGTCAACGAATGGAAACAAGCCAGTTATTGGGCTAAGGTTGGCCTTTGCAGATCAAAGTCTGCCATCCACATAAAATCCAAGACAGTAAACCCATCAGTACCCAAAAGACTCATGACGAAGGCGCCCATGCAACGACCAAGGCAAATTGAAAAGCGCGACACGATTCTTCAAGCCGCCGCGCAGTTGTTTCTGCAAAACGGCTATTCGCGTGTCAGCGTGGATGAAGTGGTGGCCGCCATTGGCGGTTCGAAACGCACGATCTATGCGTACTTCGGTGACAAGGACGGCTTGTTCGCCTCGATCGTCGAGCAACTGTGCAATGAAATCGTCACCCCGCTGGTGGTCCTGGACATCAAGCGCCTGCCCCTGCGCGATGCACTGCAACGCATTGCCTCGACCTTCCTTGATGTGGTGCTCTCGCCCAAGGCAATTGCCTTGCACCGGCTGGTGATTGCCGAGGCAAACCGCGCCCCCGAGTCCGCCCGCATGTTCTTCGCCGCTGCACCGACCACGTCTTACCGCTGCCTGGCCGACTACTTCAACTGGGGCCGATGGCGCTGGTCTGGTCACACCCGGCGATGCCCAGGCCCGTGCGGTGATCTTTCTCGATGCCTTGACCGGCGACCTGCAACTGCGTTGCCTGCTGGGGTTGCTCAGCACTCCCTCACAAGCGGAGAAAGATCGCCTGATTACCCAGGCCATCGAAATCTTCCTCGGCGGCGTGGCCTCGGCCGAGTATTCCTCGATGAACTAAACAGCCTTCATAGACAGGCTCGATCACCCCGTCAGCCATAGCGATTGGACAGCTGACGCGGGTGCTTCTAGTCTTGATACGCCGCGAAAAGCGCCTCAGCCGTAGATCTGCCCATGATTGTCCGCCCCAAACCGAATCTGATCGGTATTCTGTTTTCCCTCAAAGGCTCGATCGCCAAACGTATTGCGTTGCGCAGTCTGTTGGTGACGTTGCTGGCGTCGGTCATCGTGCTGGTGGAAACCTTGCACCCGGCGTACTTCTCCAAGGTCAACGCCACGCCTTTCACGCTGCTGGGGTTGTCGCTGTCGATCTTCATGAGCTTTCGCAACAACGCCTGCTATGACCGGTGGTGGGAAGGTCGCAAGCAGATGGGCCAGTTGATTATCGAGGTGCGGTCGCTGATCCGTGAAACCCTGATCATCAAGGACTCAGCCGAGCGAGCGCCGCTGTTGCGTGAGCTCTGCGGTTTTGCCCATGGCCTGATCGCCCGCCTGCGGGTTGAAGACGAGGCCGCTGCGGCCCAACCCTGGGTAACCGAGGTGATTGACGAGCGCCACCCGAACATCACGGACAGCGTCTTGCAGGGCATCGGTGCGCGCTGCTCGTCACTCGCCGAAAGCGGGCGCATCAGTGAATGGCGTTACACCCAACTGGAAACCCGGCTGGTGAGCCTGAGTCAGGTCCAGGCGGCCTGCGAACGCATCAAAAGTACGCCGCTGCCCTACCCTTACACCTTGCTGCTGCACCGCACGATTTACCTGTTTTGCATCTTGCTGCCGTTTGCCATGGCCGAACCGTTGGGCTGGTTGACGCCGATCTTTACGGCCATCGTCAGCTACACGTTTTTCGGCCTCGACGAAATCGGTGACGACCTCGAAGACCCTTTCGGTTTCGATGAGAACGATTTGCCGTGCAGCGCTATCGTCCGCACCCTGGAGCGCGAAGTGCTGGCAGCGTTGGGCCAAACCGAGCTACCGCCGCCACTGGCACCGGTGGAGTACGTGCTCAGTTGAGTCAGGGTTTGACTCACGGCCCTGGCTGACCGAAGCTGACGGCTTTGCGCAACCCGTCAGCTTCCGGATTCCTGCATGTCCAAGCCCCGCCGCTACCTGCTTATCAGCCTGCTCGCCCTGTTGCTTGTGGCCATCGCCTGGTTTTTCCTGCGCAGCACCACGCCGTCGCTGCCCTCGGCCGTCCGGCACGGCTACAGCGAAGCATTGCAACAGGCGCGCAACGGTCAACCGGGCGCTGCGCGGATGCTCTATCAGCAGATGGCACGCCCGGACCTGCCAGATGCCCGCCGCATCAAGCTGCATGCCGAATTGCCGAATTACCCCAGCCCGCAAGCACTGAAACTGGCCGATGCCGACCTCAGTCACCCGTCGGTGGCCGTGCGCCAGGCCGCGATCAAAAGTGTCTCGGGGCTGGTGCCCGGCGGCCAGCGCAGCCTGCTGCTGGGACCGCTGCTGGAAGACAGCGAGCAAGCGGTACGGTTTTCCGCCGCCGATGCGTTACTGGGGCTGTCGCCCGATGATCTGGGGTTGTACTTCGGCCCTTTGCAGCAAGTCATCGACCAGTACCAGCAAGCCCTCAAGTCACAACCCGAGACGGCCGAAACCCAATACCAACTGGCACGCCTGCACTTGCATAACGCCCAGTTGAAAGAAGCCCAGCAAGCCCTGGAGCAGAGTCTGCGCCTGGACCCCGGCAACTTGCGTGCGCTGGTGATTCAGATCGAGGTGCTCGACAAGCAGGGCCAAAGCGATGCGGCCCGCCAGTTACTGGCCAAACAGCTGCAAGCGCAACCGGATTCGGCGTACCTGCAACACGCCCTGGGTTTGTGGCTGCTGCATCATGGGCAAAGCGAATATGCGCTGTTGGGACTGTCCAGGGCGGTGGAACTGGAACCGGACAACAAGGATTACCGTTACGACCTCGCCACCACCTTGCACAGCGAGCAAGAGCAGGAAGCGGCGCAAAAGCAGTTGCAGGAAATCGTGCAGCGTCACCCGGCCGACCGCAAGGCACGCGTACTGTTGATCAGCTACTGGAAAGAGTCCGGGCAGTTGCAGAATGTGCAGATTCTTCTGGCTCAACTCGAACAGATGAACCCGGATGACCCGTCGTTGCAGCAAGGCTTGTAGCCGATCACTCGCCCTCAAAGGGCAAGTGGCCGGGGTGTTCATTCAGGACAACATTTGCTGCATCAGCGCCTGCAGTTCGTCCAGGTCAAACGGCTTGGCCAGTATCGGCGCCTTGTGCGCTATCGGGCTGCCCGACTCGCGGATTTCCGCCGGGTAGCCACTGATGAAAATCACCTTCAGTTCCGGGCGCAGTTTCACCGCGGGTTCCGCGATCTGCACACCGGAGATACCACCCGGCAGGCGATAGTCGGTGATCATCATGTCCAGGTGCGGTTTGCTGGCCAGGATCTCGAACGCCTGCTCGCCGTCTTCGGCCTGCAATACGCGGTAACCCTCGCCCGACAGGTAGGCGGCCAGCACCATCAGAATCGAGGGGTCATCTTCGACGATCAATACGACGTCTTGTGCATCTTCACTCATGGGAAGCCTTTGTTCGGTCAATAGCTGCTGATACGACCCTGCGGTCACGCAGAGGTTGCGTCGATTCGGATTGTTTTCCTACAGGGGCAGGCAAACGCGAAACAGGGCCCCTTCGTTGATACGGCTTTCAACGCTGATGGAGCCGCCATGGGCGGCAACAATCTGCTCGGAGATGAACAGCCCGAGGCCCAGGCCGGCCGCCGCGGTTTTGTCCGAAACACGTTCGAACTGCTGGAAAATCCGCTTCTGATTCTCTTCACTGATGCCAATACCATGGTCACGCACCTCGACACGCGCCTCACCGTCCTGGGCATAAACCGTCACCTGAATCGGTTTTTTGCTGCCATAACGCAGGGCGTTGGTCAGCAGGTTGGACACCACTTGTTCGATCCGGAATTCATCCCAGCTACCCTCCACCGGTTGCAACGCCGTGAACGTCACCGAAGATTCGGCGGCTTCCACTTGCGGCGCGAAGTTCTGCAACAGGTTCTCCACCAGTTGCACCAGGTCGAAGCGACTGGTGCGAATCGACAACTTGCCGGTGCGGATCCGCGAGACGTCGAGCATGTCTTCGATCAGGCGGATCAGGCTCTTGATCTGTCGCTCGTCGCGGTCGACCATCGCGTGCATTTTGTCCAGCGTGAACGCCTGGGCATTGTCGCGGGCCAGGTGCATCTTGCGCAGTTGGGTTTCCAGTATCAGCCCGTTCAACGGCGTGCGCACCTCATGGGCGACGATCGACATGAAGTCGTCGCGCATGCGCACAGCCTGCTCGAGTTCATTTTGGGTAGCCTGTAACTTCTGAAGCAGGATTTCCTGCTCGCGCCGGCTCTGCTCCAGGGCTTCGACCTGAAGCTTCATGGCCTTGCTCTGGCGGTACAGGTCGACGAAGACATTGACCTTGCTTTTCACCGCGTGGATATCCAGCGGTTTGTGCAGGAAATCCACGGCACCGCTTTCGTAGCCTTTAAAGGCGTAGTTCAACTCACGCCCGGCGGCACTGACGAAGATGATGGGGATGTTCTTGGTTTTTTCGGTGCCGCGCATCAGTTCGGCCAGTTCGAAACCGTTCATGCCAGGCATCTGTACGTCGAGAATGGCCATGGCGAACTCATGCTGCAACAGCAGCGACAAGGCTTCGTCCGCCGACAACGCCTTGAAGACCATGCGGTCTTCGCGCTTGATCAACGCCTCAAGGGCCAGCAGATTCTCCGGCAGATCATCGACGATCAGCAGTTTGGCGTGGACAGTACTTAGCATGCGATTCGTTCCAGCTCGACGAGCAAGCGGCCGATGCCGCGCAAAGGGAGGATATGGTCGGGCTGATGCAAGGCCAGCGCGGCGGCCGGCATTGTCGAGACATGAGCCTGCGTCGGGTCTTGGACCACCGTCAGGCCGCCGCAACTCTTGACGTGCGCCAGGCCTCGGGCGCCATCCTGATTCGCACCGGTCAGGAGCACCGCCGCCAGGGATGGACCATAGGTATCGGCGGCAGACTCGAACAGGTAATCAATGGCCGGCCGCGAGTGATGTACCCGGTCTTCCAGACTCAACGACAGACTGCGGTCATGCTCCACCGACAAGTGATAGCCGGGCGCGGCAAAGTACAGCGTCCCAGGCGTGATCAGCGCTTTGTCATACGCCTCCATGACGGGCATCGACACGCGGCGGGCAAACACATCCGCCAAGTGGCTGCGACGTTCGTCCGGCAGGTGCAACACAACAATGATCGGCAAGCGAAACCCCTGATGCAGGCTGCTGAAAATACTCAGCAGCGCTTCGACGCCCCCGGCCGAGGCGCCGACAACAACGGCCTCGACCTTGCGCCGCGATGTTTGCCTGGAACCGCCGCTGTTCATGATTTACGGTAGATCCGTTCAGTTTTTACCAAGGGTTCGAACTGGTTGCCGTACCCGGAGAAGTCCAGGGTTTCCTTGCTGCCCAGCACCAGAAACCCTCGATGACACAACGATTCGTGAAACAGTCCAAACGCGCGATCCTGGAGTTTTTTATTGAAGTAAATCAGTACGTTACGGCATGAAATTAACTGGGTTTCAGAGAATACGCTATCCGTCGCCAGGCTGTGGTCGGCGAAGGTCACGTTCTCACACAGGGTCTTGTCGAAAATCGCATAGTCGTAAGCCGCTGTGTAGTAATCGGCAAACGAACGCTGACCACCTGCCTGCTGATAGTTGTGGGTGTAGGCGCGAATGTTCTCCAGGGAGAAAATCCCCTGCTTGGCCTTTTCCAGTGAATGCGGATTGATGTCGGTGGCGTAAATGATGGTGCGTTCCAGCAACCCTTCTTCGCGCAACAGTATCGCCATGGAGTAGACCTCTTCCCCGGTGCTGCATCCGGCAATCCAGATCTTGAGCGACGGGTAGGTCTTGAGCAGTGGCACCACCTCCTGGCGGATCGCCAAAAAATGCGACGGGTCGCGGAACATCTCGCTGACCGGAATCGTCAGCAGCTGCAACAGCTGCATGAACGCGGTCGGGTCATGCAGTACCCGTTCCTGAAGCGCGGAAATGGTCCTGCACTCGAACTGACGCAGCGCGTGATTGACCCGGCGCTTGATCGAAGCGCCGGAGTAATCACGAAAATCGTAGCTGTACTTGAGGTAGATGGCTTCGATCAACAACCGTAGTTCGATGTCCGTATTTCGCTCCACTAAATTCTTTCCATCTTCGGTAACCACACACGAATAAGCGAAAACAGCCGATCCAGGTCGATGGGCTTGGCCAGGTAGTCGTTGGAACCTGCCTGCAAGCAGCGCTCCTGATCGTCCTTCATGGCCTTGGCGGTCACGGCGATGATCGGCAGCTTGCGCCAGCGGGGGTCCTTGCGGATCTCAATGGTGGCCTCGAAACCGTCCATCTCCGGCATCATCACGTCCATCAGCACCAGGTCGATGTCCTCCACTTCATTGAGTTTCTCGATCGCTTCACGACCGTTACGACCGATCACCACCACCGCCCCCTTATGCTCCAGGGCACTGGTCAGGGCGAAGATGTTGCGTACATCGTCGTCCACCAACAGCACTTTACGTCCCTCAAAGACCTTGTCGCGACTGCGGGCGGTCTTGAGCATCTTCTGCCGTTCCTGGGACAACCGGGATTCGACCTTGTGCAGAAAAAGTGTCACTTCGTCCAATAGCCGCTCGGGCGAGCGCGCGCCCTTGATGATGATCGAGCGCGAATACTTGCGCAGGTCCGACTCTTCGTCGCGGGTCAGGTTGCGTCCGGTATAGACGATAACCGGCGGGAACGAGCAAATGTCTTCACTAGACATCCGCTTGAGCAGGTCATTGCCGAGCATGTCCGGCAGCTTCAAATCGATAATCATGCAGTCGTAAATGTTGGTGCGCAGCAGGTCCAGGGCTTCCTGGGCCAGGCCGACGGCAGTGATTTCGATGTCATCGTCACCGATCAGCCGCGCAATGCTGTCACGCTGTAAATCATCGTCTTCAACCAGCAGCACCCGCTTGACCTTCTGGGTGAGTTTGGCTTCCAGGCGAGCGAACACATCCTTGAGCTCTTCGCGAGTGGTCGGCTTGACCGCGTAACCGATGGCGCCCATGTGCATGGCGGCCTCGACACGGTCCTCGACAGAAATCACATGAACCGGGATGTGGCGCGTTTCGGCGTGCTCTTTCAGCCGCTGGAGCACCGTGAGCCCCGAGTGGTCCGGCAGGCGCATGTCCAGCAGGATCGCGTCCGGAATGAACTGCCGGGCCAGGTCGTAGCCTTCGTCGGCACCGTGAGCGACCAGGCATTGGTAGCCCAGCTCATGGGCCAGGTCGAAGAGGATGCGCGCAAAATTCTCCTCGTCTTCCACCACCAGGATGCAACGGGTGGCGAACGGCGCCTTCTCACGGTCGTCAGCAAAACGCGGGATCGCCACCTCGGCAATCACCGGGGTCGGCGCGGTGGCGGCCGGCTTGACGGTGGCCGGGGCGATTCGCAGGGGTTCTGTCGGCTCATCACCCGGCTCTACGTACTGCTGCGGCAGTACCAACGTGAAAATACTGCCCTCGCCCGTTTGACTGGCGACACTGATGGAACCGCCGAGCAGCGCCGCCAGGTCCCGCGAGATCGACAGCCCCAGCCCTGTGCCGCCATAACGTCGGTTGGTGGTGCCATCGGCCTGACGGAACGCCTCGAAAATGCTCTCCTGTTGCTCGGCTGCAATACCGATTCCGGAATCGTGTACTTCAAACGCAATGCCCTGCCCCGGCAGACGAGACACCGTCAAACTGACCGCGCCCTTCTCCGTGAACTTCACGGCATTGGACAGCAGGTTCTTCAGGACCTGCTCCAGACGCTGGCGATCAGTGAACAGCGTCAACGGAGCATCCACCTCAAGGTGTGTCGAGAACGCCAGGCGCTTGTCGGCGGCCAGTGGTTCGAACATCGTGCGCAAACCGTCAACCAGCAGTGCGACACTGGTGTTTTCCGGGCGAACTTCCAGCTTGCCGGCTTCGACCTTGGAAATATCGAGGATGTCGTTGATCAGGTTGAGCAAATCGTTACCGGCCGAATAAATCGACTCGGCGAACTGGACTTGCTCGGCACTGAGGTTGTCTTGCGGGTTTTCTGCCAAGAGCTTGGCCAGGATCAACGAACTGTTGAGTGGCGTGCGTAACTCATGGGACATGTTGGCGAGAAACTCGGACTTGTACTTGCTCGAGCGCTGTAGCTCGTCTGCCCGTTCTTCGAGCTGCACTTGCACCAGGTTCAACTCGCCATTCTTCTCATCCATGGCATCACGTTGTTCGGCCAACGCTTGCGCTTGCTCGGCCAATTGCTCGTTGGTCTGCTCAAGCTCCACTTGCTGAATTTCCAGGTGCGCCTGGGACTCCTTGAGAATCCGCGACTGCTCTTCCAGTTCCTCGTTGGCGGTTTTCAGTTCTTCCTGCTGCACTTGCAACTCTTCGTTGAGCTGCTGGGTTTCGGCCAGCACTTCCTGCAACCGCTGACGATAACGCGCCGCTTCGATGGAGGTGCCGATGTTGCCGGCAATCAGTTCGAACAATTCAATGTCACGCTCGCTCAGGGCCCGCAGAAAACCCAACTCGATGACGCCGTTGACCCGATCATCGTCGCTGGTCGGCACCACCAGCACGCTGCGCGGTACACCGTCACCCAGCCCCGAGCTGACCTTGAAGTAGTCGACCGGTACATCGTCCAAGCGGATCAGCCGATCCTGCTGGGCCGCCTGGCCAACAATACCCTCACCGCTGTAGATCGCTTGCTCCTGCACTTCCTGCTCACGAGAAAAACCGTACGAGGCAACGCGCTTAAGGCCGCCGTGTTCTTCTCGCACATACATCGCGGCGACAGCCATCCCCAGATACTGCGCGCAGAACTGCAGGATATTGCGCCCCAGCAAGTTCAACGTCAGTTGCCCCAACACCTGCTCCGCCAGTTGGGTCTGGCCATTGCGCAACCAGGCTTGCTGCTCCAGGCGCTGAGCACTCTTTTGTTGCTCCGCCAGGTTGGCGCCATAGCTTTTGGAAAGGCTGAGCAAATCGCGACGGCCCGTGTAGGCCAGTAATCCACTGATGGCAATGATGAACAAAATATACAAGGTGATGCTCAGCACTGTCGTACGACGTACTTCCTCATTGCGCGTGGTGCGCAACTGCTGCTCCATGCTGATGACATCGTCATACTGCCTGCGGATTTCGTCGGTCAGGCGTTTACCGCGTCCCGCCTTGACTGCCGCGCGGTAATCGCCGTTGTTGCGCTGTAGCTCAATCATGGTTTGCGAGTAGTTGTTCCACTCGACCTGCAACGCCTCCACACGTCGCAGGCGATCGACCTGAGGCGGGTTATCGGCGGTCAGCTCCTGCAACGTCTTGAGCGCGACGATGATTCTCGGTTTGGCCGTTATGTAGGGGTCCAGAAAATGCTCATCCCCCGACAACAGGAAACCGCGCATGCCGGTTTCCAGGTCGACACTGAGCTTCATCGCTTCATTGGCGTTATTGATCACTCGATCAGTGTGCTCGACCCGCTGGGTCACCGACAGCAGATAGGTAATCAAGGACACAAAGAACACCGCGCTGAGCACACCCACGCCCAGCGGCAGACTTATGTTGCGACTCAGTAGCTTGCGAAAACCCTGTTCATCAACCGAAGACGTAGCGGTCATTTGGTGGCCCTGGCGGACTGTTCAATTCAAAGGAGTTTGCCCCAAAAGCGCGAATGGGATCCATTTTTCTGACAAGGGCAGGAGCAAAATCCTGCATTCCTCTGCCCCAAGACAAGCAGAGCGGGTACTCTTGTCGACTTGTACAGCTATTCTTTTTTTGTACAAGCGCCGGAACTTGTCATGAGTCGCCGCTTACTCATGCAAGAGGCCGGCATTTTTGATCGACCTGCGTGTGCCACTTCTATTCTTCGAGAGACTTCACTATGCCCGTCACCGTCCCCACACTCCTTGTCGTCGAAGATGATGCCATCGTGCGTATGTTGATCGTCGACGTCCTGGAGGAACTGGCATTCAAGGTGCTGGAAGCCGACAGCGGTGAAGCGGCGCTGGTGATCATCAACAGTGAACACCCCCTTGACCTGTTGATTACCGATTACGGCCTACCTGACATGACCGGTCGGGAGCTGGCCGACCAGGCACGCCAGGTTCGCGCAAGCTTGCCGATCCTGTTTGCCAGCGGCTATGCCGAAAATATCGAGGTGCCTGAAGGGATGTCGGTGATCGGCAAGCCGTTCTCTATCGATCAACTGCGCGACAAGATTCGCGACATGCTTGGCCTGGCACAGTCCTGAATCAGCTTTTCTTGCGCACTTCATTCAGGGTGCTCGCCAGCTTCAGGTGCTGATAAAGCAAGTTCGACGCCCATTCCCGGTCGCCCTGCTCCAGCGCATCAATGATCTGCAAGTGTTCGCGACACGACGTTTTGACCCGTTCCAGGTTCGACACGGTGTGGAACTCGGTCAGGCGCCGCAGGCGGTTCTGTTGCTGCACGGTCTGCAAAATGAACGAATTGCCGGACGCCAGCGCCAGCAACTCATGAAACTCCGCATTGGCTTCGAAAAAACTCAAGCTGTCGGGAGTGCCTTCGAGTAAGGCCTGCTGTTTTTCGCGACAACGCTGCAACCGCTCTCGGGGCAGTTTGAACGTCGGTTCCAGTAACCCGGCCGGCTCCAGCAACATGCGAAAGCGGTAACTTTCGAAGCGCTTTTCGGCTGAACTCAAGGTGGGCAGGAACATCCAGCCATGCCCATGTTTGCGCTGCATCACACCTTCATCGGACAAACGTAGCAAACAGCGGCGCAGCACAGCCTTACTGGCCCCGTAACGCCGCAGCAGATCACTTTCCATGACCTGATCGGGCAAGGCCTGCGCCAAACGGTCGTCAATCAAGCGCTGATACAGTTCTTCATCCTCACCTACCGGCAGGCTGACTTTGTCCAGACCGACACTGAGCGCAGCCTCCAGCACGCAAAAGCCTTGATGGGGCAATCGACCGACCAGTTCTTTGGTCGCCAGGTAGATCAACGCGCCCCGAATCGGCGAACGGGAAACGCCAAAACGCTCGGCCAGTTCCACCTCCTTGAGGTGACTGCCGGGCGCCAGTTCGCCGGACTGGATCGCCGCAAGAATCTGCGACGCTACTTTTACCTGCAGGGTGGTGGGTTCAGTCATTCCGTTAGTCCTTGAATCAGCGCCCAGACGCTAACGCAAGACCGCGCAAACTTCCAGCCAATACGGCCTCCAGCCGGCAGGTCGCATCGTCTCTGTGGTTTAATTGCGCCCTTTTCGTGCCCCTCTTGCCCGCCCGCCTCCAAGGAATCGTTTTATGAGTCAGCCTGCAACCAAAGTCCTGGTCATTGGTTACGTCTGGCCCGAGCCGTGCTCTTCTGCTGCCAGCGGGCATGTGATGCAGATTCTCGAGACGTTTTTGCAGCAAGGTTGGGACATCACCTTCAGCAGCCCGGCCGGCATCGGCGAACACAAGGCTGACCTGGTTTCGATGGGTATTCGCGAGTGCGCCATCGAGCTCAACAACAGCAGCTTCGATGCATTCATCAGTGAGCTGGCTCCCGATATCGTGCTGTTCGATCAGTTCATGATGGAGGAACAATTCGGTTGGCGCGTCGAAAAACATTGCCCTGATGCCCTGCGGGTACTGGAAACCTCTGACCTGCAAAGCCTGCGACATGCCCGCCATCAGCGGCTCAGGGATCATTTGAAAGCCAACAATGACCCGGACGATTTCAGCGCACTCTTTGCCCCGGCATTGCGTGAAGAGTTCGAGCACATGGCCGACACCGACCTGGCCAAGCGGGAGATTGCCGCGCTGTATCGCTGCGACCTGAACCTGATGATTTCCGAAGTCGAAATAGAGTTGTTGGTTGAACAGTTCAAACTGCCACGCACCCTGCTGCACTGGTGCCCGCTGATGCTTGACGCCGTGCCAGGCAAGTTCGTGCCCTTTGAAGAGCGTGCGCACTTTCTCAGTATCGGCAACTTTCGCCATGCGCCGAACTGGGATGCCGTGCTCTGGATGAAAACCACAGTCTGGCCACTCATTCGTCAGCAGCTCCCTGCGGCGCAACTGCACATCTACGGCGCGTACACGCCGCCCAAGGCCACCGCGCTGCACAACGCGGCGCAAGGCTTTCACGTCATGAACTGGGCCGAAGACGCGCTGCAAGTGATGTCGGGCGCACGGATCTGCCTGGCGCCCTTGCGTTTTGGCGCGGGCATCAAAGGCAAACTCTTCGACGCAATGCTCTGCGGAACGCCAAACGTGACCACGCCTGTAGGTGCCGAAGGCATGCACGGCGGCCTGCCTTGGCCGGGAGCGATAGCCACGTCGGCCAGCGCCATGGCACACGCCGCTGTTGAACTTTACTCAGACAAGACCCGCTGGGAACAGGCTCAGCATGCCGGCACACACCTATTGACCAGTCATTATCAGAGAAACGTTCATGGCCCGGCACTGGTCGACCGACTCAATAGTTGCCGTTTGAACATCAAGCAACTACGTCGCGATAATTTTACGGGAAGCATGTTGCGTCACCATCATCATAAAAGCACTCAATACATGGCTCAGTGGATTGAAGCGAAAAACCGCTAACGCCGAGGCACCCTTAACAGCATAAAAACAACGCGCCAACTTCACGGCACCGAGAATAACTCTTTCTCGGTATGTCCACCCATTGCCCAGCTCACTGTTTCTTATTATAAATACCTGACACTCGCCGTACTGCAAGGCGAGTGTTTCACCCACCCATTTATAATCTGGACTTTTATAAGCATGACTAATACTAATTATCGCGCCACCCGTAACTGGATGAGTTCTTCCCCCGGCATCAACACATTGACCATCGATCAAATCATCTGGCCAGGCGCTCATAATTCAGGGATGGACTGGGGGCTTTCCCAACCTCTCTACGACTCCGTAATATCAAACTGGGTCTTGTGTCAGAATCAGGATTTCCTCTGGCAATTGAGAAACGGTGCCAGGGCTCTGGACCTCAGGTTTGTCAATACCCGATCAGGCTTCAGGACCTTCCATGGACACGTTCTGGGTCGCTCCCTGGATGAACTTGTCTCAGCGGTAAATACTTTTCTGAATGAAAACCCTGATGAATTCATTATTCTTGACCTCCACCAACTCGAAGGAACTGGAGACGTCAACTTCGACTACAAAGGTTTCAGCCAACAATTGCTATCAGGATTAGAGCCCAGGCTGATCCCTTGGAAAAACCAGCGATGGACCGTGCAACAACTGAAAGCCAACAAGCAACGCCGCGTGATCGCTGCCGCCTCTTATCACCCAGACCTTGATGAACGTTATTTCTGGGCCGGCATACGCCATGAGTGGGCAGGTCAGGCCATCGTTAATACCGCTGATATCAGCCAGCATATCGGGAATGTACTGAAGCGCCCTCCAGCCTATGGGCCGTGGTCGTTATCCGTCACGAGCTACACCGTGCTCAAAGGTCCAACCAAACTGACAAAAGAACTTAACGATTGGTTCTTTCCCGGCGGCGGACTTATTGAGTACGCGAGTATTATCAATGTCGATTTTTTTGATGAGAGCGAGATCGTGACGTACTGCGCGATAGCCACTGATCGCGTCGCCGAGCATCAAGCCCTGCGTTCATAAGCACCAAAGCCCCCGTACATATTTCCATGACGTTAAGAATATTCGATGCCATGTATTGGCCATCTATATGCAGATATTTCAATAACTTGATAATTCGAGGAATGCCAATACTCTTTCAGATACGTTAATCACGAAATTTTTCGACTGTCCCCGTCACGGATGACAAGGGGCGTTAAAAACACAGGGAGTCACCATGACGCAAACAACGACAGGACACATCAACAAACAGGGTTGGATGGGGGAAGTGCTCAATGTTGATGCCATGAAACTCACCGACATTATCTGGCCCAGCGCGCACAACTGTGGCATGGACAAGAAGGCCCCCAACTACGATGTGGCCACCGGTAACTGGACCACCTGCCAGAACGACTCTTTTTCCTGGCAGCTATCCCATGGCGCACGGGTATTTGATATTCGCCTGGGCTACAAACGCGGTTGGGACCAGGGCATTTTCTACTTCCATCACAATGGCCACGAATCTCACCGGGTACTGGAAGAACTGATCGATGCTGTGTTGAGCTTTCTCGCCCAACATTCAACCGAGTTCATCATTCTGGATTTTCACCAGTTGGGTGACGGTGACAAGCCCTTCAACTACACAGCCTTCAACGATCTTCTTGTCGGCAGGCTTGGCTCCAGAATCATTCCAACCGCCAATACCGGCAAGCCCATCGCAGAGTTGAAACGTATCAGCAGCCTGCAAAGAATAGTGTTGAGGGCTCCGGCCTTGCGCGTGCTCAACGACATTTTTTTTGGCTACACGATTCCACACAAATGGAGCGGTCAGACGTTCACCGATGCCGAAGATCTTAAAACCCACATATCCCGCACCCTGGACTCTACCCACACCACACCGGGCCTGTGGTCTTTGTCGGCGACGAGTTTTACCTTTCTGGGCGGTCCTGTTGACATAAAACACCATATCAACGACTGGTTTCACTCGTCCCGCGACTGGATTACACGGTGCAGCATCATCAACACCGACTTCATCGATGAGTCCGAGATTGTTCGGTACTGCTGGATCGGCAGCAGCATGAAAGGCGCCTACATCCGAAGCTGATGAACAGCCGCGCAAGGGCTGGTACTGCGCAACGTGAAAGAGGCATGATCAGGGCGCAATAACAATAAAAGTGCCCAGAAATGACCCGAGCGAGCAGAGTCTCCGACCCTTCCTATGAACTGATGGGCGACCATAACGGGTTGTCCATCATCTACCGTCAGCATGGCTTCCTCTGCCCGCTGGTGCGCTGGCATTTCCACAAGGAATACGAACTGCACCTGATTGTCGCCAGCTCCGGCAAGGTGTTTATCGGTGATTGAAGAGTGAATAACTATGTATCTGGTGTGTGGTGAAGCGCTGTTCGATTGCTTCAGCGAGAACGAAGTCGGCGGTCAGGCTTCAAAGGTCAATTTCAAGGCAATCGCGGGCGGTTCGCCGTTCAACGTAGCCGTCGGCTTGCGCCGATTGGGAGTGAACGCGGCGTTGTTCGCCGGGCTGTCCACGGATTATCTGGGCCGACGCTTGCAGCAGGTATTGTGCGAGGAAGGTGTGCGCACCGACTACGTGCTGGACTTCGATGCGCCGACGACGCTGGCGATGGTCGCGCTGGGCGCCAACGGTTCGCCCCACTACAGTTTCCGGGGCGAAGGCTGCGCCGACCGGCAATTGCAATTGGCACATTTACCCGAGTTGAACGACGAGGTGCGCGGTCTGCACATTGGCTCGTTTTCGCTGGTGGTGCAGCCGATTGCCGACACGTTGCTGGCCTTGGTGCGCCGGGAAAGCGGCAAACGCCTGGTCAGCCTCGACCCGAACGTACGGCTCAATCCTGAACCGAATATCGAGTTGTGGCGTTCACGCATCGCGGAACTGGTCAAACATGCGGACCTGATCAAGGTCAGCGACGAAGACTTGAGCCTGTTGTACCCCGATGGCGACCCGCACAGCGTGATCGAAGGCTGGCTGGAGCATCGCTGCCAGTTAGTGTTCCTGACCCGAGGCGGCCAAGGGGCGACGGTGTTCAGTCGTCGCCACGGCAGTTGGTCAACCCCGGCGAGCCTGACGGTGATCGCCGACACCGTCGGTGCCGGCGATACCTTCCAGGCGGCGCTGATTGCCTGGCTGACCGAGCGACAGCTGGACTCGGTCGAGGGCTTGAAGCAACTGAACCGCGAACAGATCGACGCGATGCTCAAATTCGCCATCGCCGCGGCGGCGTTGACGTGCAGCAAGACCGGGCCGGACTTGCCGTATCGGCATCAGCTGGAGATGCGCTGAGTTTCAGGGCCCCATCGTCGGATCGCCGCCCGGAGCAAGCTCCCACAGTAGAGCTTCAGTGAGCACAGATTTTGTGTTCGAGAACTCGGAGCCTGCTCGCGAAAGCGGTCTACCTCACACCGCAAACCTTCCGGTCACAACACCGAAAAGTTGTAACTCACGATCAGCCGGGTTTCATCCACGTCGCGGGCGAACTTCTCATAGTTGGTGCGATAGGTCGCGTTGCGCAGGCGCAGGCTGACGTCCTTGAAGGTGCCGCTTTGCACCACGTACTTGAGTTCGCTGTCGCGTTCCCATTCCCGGCCTTCCTGGTCGCTGCCCGGCACTTTAATGTGATCGCCGTTCACGTAACGGGTCAGGAAGCTCAGGCCGTTGAGGCCGATGGCCTTGAAGTCGTAGTCGTAACGCAGTTGCCAGGAGCGTTCCTGCGCGGCGGCGAAGTCGTTGACCTGCACGTAGTTGACCAGGTACGGATTGCTGCCATCGAGGTACGGCATCGAGTTATCGCCGGTCATGCGCTGCCAACCGGCACTGAAGGTGTGGCCGCTGATGGCGTAAGCGAGCATGCCGCTCAGCGCGCGGTTGTCGATGGAGCCTGCGCGCGCAGCGCCGCTGTCGGCACTTTTGAGCAGTCGCAGGTCAGCCTTCAACACGCCGTCACCCAACGGCTGGTTGCCCAGCAAGCCAATGAAGTGCTGACGGTAGATGTCTTCCAGTTCCGCGTAGTGATACTGCGCAGTCAGGCGCTCGTTGACCTTGTAGTCCAGGCCATACGTGTCGAAGTGATCGGCCGTGACATTGCAGGCGTAACGCTTGTTCTTGCAGTGCACGCGGATGTCCTGGGAATCGGTGGAATCCCGGGCGGTGTATTTATCCAAGCGAGCGGCTGTGAACGTCAGGTCCTTGAACTCTTTGGACGTCAGCAGTGCGCCGTTGAACATGGTCGGCAGCAAACGGCCGTCGTTGTACTTGAGCAACGGCAAGTCCGGCAGCAGCGCACCGTATTTCAGGACGCTTTGCGAAACCCGGGCCTTGGCTGTCAAGCCCAGCTTGGCGTACTGATCTTTCGACCCGCGCGGGTTCTGGCCGCTGGACGGCAACAAGCCACTGTTGCTGCTGCCAGCGCTGGAGTCGAGTTTCAGCCCGAGCATGCCCAGCGCATCAATACCAAAGCCCACGGTGCCTTCGGTGTAACCCGACTGCAGGTTGAAAATAAAACCTTGGGCCGACTCTTCACGCTTGGACGCGCCTTGATCGTTAGCGGTATGGCCGTCACGAAAGTCCCGGTTGAAGTACACCGTGCGCGATTCAATTTTGGCGGTGCTGTCTTCGATAAAACCGCTGGCCTGAACCTGGCCGGCAACGCTTGCGCACAGAACAACAGCACCGATCGCCAGGGACAGGCGCGGTGTGGAGAGGGAAAACGGGGGACGCATTAAAAAAGCTCCAACAGTGAATCTTTACCGCGGGGCAAACAGCCCACACAAAAAGCACTCATCCGACGAATACCGCTCGCCGGGATGACAGGTTCATTCAGGGGTGATCCACAATGATGGCACAAGGCTTTTATGTGCCACAGGCGACTTTAGTCTGAACATGACTGCCCATTCTCGGTATCGGCTCGCCGGGTAATCCATGAATGCAGCGCCGCGTTTGCTCCCGAGCCCGCCGTTTTGAAAGCCTCTCGTGCGTCTCTAGGGGTTTTCCCTATACCTGCCAAGGCCCGTGCATACGGCATTTGCGCCTTGAACCTGTCGGTTTAATCCTGCACCATCGGGCCCAGCTTTTTCAAAGGACGGAATTAAAGGCATGCTGGATGCTAACGCAACCCATATCACGCTCACCCTCGAAGGCGTTTCTGCGGACCTTCAGGTTCTCAGTTTCGTTGGTCGCGAAGCCCTTAATCAGCCGTTCTGCTTTGACATTGAACTGGTCAGCGCCCGCCCTGACCTGAAACTCGAAGAGTTGTTGCACAAACCGGCCTGCCTGACGTTCGGCGCGACCGGCAAAGGCGTCATCCACGGCCTGGTCTACCGCATCGCCCAAGGTGACTCGGGTAAAAGCCTGACCCGCTACAGCATCAGCCTCACGCCCCAGCTCAATTACCTGCGTCACAACCATGACCAGCAGATTTTCCAGCACCTGACCGTGCCCAAGATCATCGCCCAGGTCCTTGAGGCGCGCGGCATATTGGCCAACGCCTACAGCTTCCAGCTCGGCGCCGTTTACCCCGAACGCGTCTACTGCGTGCAATACGACGAGTCCGACCTGCATTTCATCCAGCGCCTGTGTGAAGAAGAAGGCATTCACTTCCACTTCCAGCACAGCAGCAGCGGCCACACTCTGGTGTTCGGCGACGACCAGACAGTGTTCCGCAAACTCGCGCCTGTGGCCTACCAGCAAGACTCCGGCATGGCGGCGGAAAGACCGGTTATCAAGCGCTTCAACCTGCGCCTGGAAACCCGCACCAGCCGTGTCAGCCGTCGCGATTACGATTTCGAAAAACCGCGCATCCTTCCCGAAAGTGCGGCCAAAAGCGAGTTCCTGCCAGACCTGGAAGACTACGACTACCCCGGCCGCTTCACCGACCGCGAACGCGGCAAGCAACTGGCAACCCGCGCGTTGGAACGCCATCGCAGCGACTACCAACTGGCCGAAGGAAAAAGCGACGAGCCGACCCTGGTCAGCGGCCATTTCCTGGCGTTGAACGAACACCCGCGCGCGGAATGGAACGACCTGTGGCTGCTGCTGGAAGTCATCCACGAAGGCAAGCAGCCGCAGGTACTCGGCGAACTGGTCACCAGTGACGTCACCCAGAACAAGGATGACTTTCACCAGGGCTATCGCAACCGCTTCCTTGCCACGCCGTGGGCTGCACATTTCCGCCCGGCCCTCGAACACCCGAAACCGAAGGTGCTGGGCAGCCAGACTGCTGTCGTCACCGGCCCCAAGGGCGAAGAAATCCATTGCGACCCGTACGGTCGGATCAAGGTGCAGTTTCACTGGGACCGCGACGGCCAGGCCGATGACAACACCAGTTGCTGGTTGCGTGTGGCCAGTGGTTGGGCCGGCAGTGCCTACGGCGGCATCGCCATCCCGCGCATCGGCATGGAAGTGCTCGTGACCTTCCTTGAAGGCGACCCCGACCAGCCGCTGGTGACCGGCTGCCTGTTCCACAAGGAAAACGTTGTCCCTTACGAGCTGCCGGCGAACAAGACCCGTAGCCTGTTCAAGACCCTCAGTTCACCGGGTGGCAAGGGCTACAACGAGTTCCGCATCGAAGACAAGAAAGGCGCCGAACAGATTTACCTGCACGCCCAGCGCGACTGGGATGAAAACATCGAGCACGATCAGAAAATCCGCGTCGGCAACGAGCGTCACGACACGGTCGAGAACAATGCGTTCAGCGAATTCAAGGCTGAAGAACACCGCATCACCCACGCAAACCGCATCACCGAAACCCGCGCCAATGATCACCTGACCGTCGGCGTGACCCGGCACGTGAACATCGGCACAGCGCAGTTCGTCGAAGCCGGTCAGGAAATCCACTATCACGCCGGCGAAAAAGTCGTCGTCGAAGGTGGCATGGAACTGACGGCCATGGCTGGCGGCAGTTTCGTCAAGGTCGACGCCGGTGGCGTGACCATCAGCGGCGCCACGGTCAAGGTCAACTCCGGCGGCGCGCCGGGTGCCGGCAGCGGCATTCAGATCCTCGACCCGCTGATCCCGTGGGCCGCCGCCAAGGACAAGCCCGGCGCCCTGCTCGTCCCTGCTGCCGTGCAAATGGTCCTGGCGAAGAAGGCCCGGGCGGCCGGCGACATCCGCTGCCCGATCTGCGAAGCCTGCCGTGAAGGCAAGTGCGACCTGGGGGCGACGGCATGAGTGACCTTCTCAACGACTGGTTCGACCAACAAGCGCAATTGAACCGCACCCTGGTGCTGGTACTCGACAGCCTCGCCGAGCCCAACCCGGTCACCAGCCTGTACAGCGCCGAGTTGATGCAGCGCTCGGTCCAGCTCTACCGGCGCACCGTCTATGCCGACTTTTGCGCCATCAGCCCCTGGCTGAGCGAACTGCACGACCCTGACGCCCATGCCTTCAGGGCCCTGCTCGACGATCCGCAGCGGCACTGGGGCTGGATCGCCAGCATGGACAAGGCCGATCTCGACGCCGTAACCCAGCATTGGCAAGCACGCATGGTGATCGACGAAGACGGTGACCGCTCGCTGTTCCGCTTCCAGGACAACCGCGTCATTGCCCGATGCCTGGCCAGCCTGACAGCGGCGGAAATCCCGTTGCTGCTCGGCCCCTTCAGCAGCGTGCTGTACTGGGCCGACCCGGAATGGAAAAGCACCGACAACCCTCGGCCGGGCACCTACCCCGTGGCTAATCCGGCACCCTGGTTGCGTACGCCTGAACCCGCCGAACGTTCACGCAGCATCCTGCGGGACAACCTCAAACGCTGGTTGCTGGTCTACCACCTCGAGGCGGTCACGCAGTTGAGCGATACCCGCAACGTCAGCGAGTGGCTGGAAGAGCAGATCGACCTGCTCGACGCCTGGCAATGGAACACCCCCGAACAACGGGAGTGCATGTTCCGTCTGCGGCTCGATCCCCAGTGCGCTGCCGACGTTGCATGGTCAGCGCTGCCAGGCGAAACACCGCCGCAGCATTTCGAGCGCTGCCAGCGGATGTTCGAGCCCGAATCAGACCTGCAAAACGCGTGAGAGTATCAGGCACTCCCATGCCAGATGGATGTGACCGTGCCGCCGCCCGCCACTGCACCGCATAAGGACTTCAGCATGCACATTCAACCTGTCCTCACCGGCATGGTCCGAGCCCTGGTCATCGTACTGGGCACGCTGGGCGCGACCGCCTGCTCGGTTGCCCATCCCGAAAGCTTCACGCTGATCACCGAACTCCCACCCGGTTTCAGCTTCAAGGGTGAAGCGACTTATGTGCCACGCACCGGTGAAACCTGCACCGTCCCGCCACGCGAAGGCAAACACTTCCCGGGGCTGAAATTTTTTGAGCAAGCCTTCAACAAAGACGCGCAAACCGCTTCATTCACGGTGCCGCTGACGGATGAGGCCGGGGGCTGCCCGTTGGTCCTGCGCAGTTTCGAATACAACCTGCAAGGCAGTTACGGCCCGAAGCCTGCAAACATCGGCGGCGATTACGCGAGCCTGTCTTTCCACGATCAACTGCCTGAAGGGGCGGCAGCGTTCCCTTCCACCGGAACTCAGACCCTTGAAAACCAGTGTCAATGGCTGTTCCGGACGATGGGGCCCTACCGATACATCGTGAAGATCCTCAAATGCCGGGCCGCGAGCGAGAACGGGCAAATGCTTGATGCCATGGCCGGTGGTGCACTGGCGCGGGGCGCGTTGCCTGGCAAAACCGTCAACATGGTGTTTGCGCTTTCAGACAAGGAAAAGCCCTTTTACAAAGGCTGGTGGATAGAAACACCCAAAGGCTGGAAAGCCTGCACCGGGCTGTGGGGCACCCCGAATGAAGAACTGTGCAAAGCCCCCTATCAATTCATCGAATCTTTCAAAATGCCGGATGGGCGTGACTGCTCCGTCTATCCGAACTGCACTGAATAAGGACATCGCCCATGGCACTCAAGGAATCCGAAAAGCCAATGCTGTGTGAGCAATCCACACCCTGCCCATTACGTGGCGACTGGGTCAGCTTCCAGTTGGTGGATGAACGCGGGAGTGGAAAACCTTATGCAGGCCTTCCGTATGTCCTCATCGACAGCGTCAACCAGCAACATGTCGGCGTGTTGGACGGCGACGGCTATGCAAAGGTCTATGACCACTACGAAGGACCGGTCATCCTTCAGATCAACTCGGACTACACCGGCTCGGAGCAACTGTATTCACGGCTTATCGCCCGGGAAAACTACCCGCTCCCGATCAAAGAGATCCAGGTCCGGGCCGAAAACACCCGCTTTGTTCGCAAGGACGGAACCCGCGTTGACAACAACCCGGCACAGAAAAACGCCGACCAGTTCTTCCAGGTTGAAGTCAGGAACTTCGTCGAACACGCTACGCACTTGCCCCCTCGCTCCCTCTGTAAATATCCACCGAACTACAGCTTGCTCAAAGCCATGGGGGACATCGGCTTCGACCCTGAAGCGAGCACACTCTGGGGGGTCGCGTTACAACCCAACAAACGCACGGTGATGGAGGTCCGCCCATTGCGCGCGTTCCGGCCGATGCTGTCCAAAGACAACGCTTTCAGTGCCTTGAACCTCTATCAATTGGCGCTCATGGCCACCTTCAGCTACAGCGACTTCGGCCAGCAACCCGAGAAACCGGAGGATACCGTCAGTTTCCCTCTGGACCCCAGCGTCGGCTTCATGTTCGGCAACGGGCTGGCAAGCTTCCAGGAGACCTGGAAAATCGACAAGGCTCAGACCGTCCCTTATTACCCGCTCTATGAAGATGTGCCCTACTCCAAACGCTTCGAAATTCTTCCATTCGATCCGTTGCTGTACAAACAAAACAAGATTGGGCTGGGAGAGAAACAGGATCACCCTGCCAAACTGCACTTCTTCGACGATGCGAAAGCCAAGGATGGAACCAATACCCAGGCCTTCATTACGCACCACGACGAGATCATTCTTATCTCGGTACGCGGTACGGCTGAAATTCCCGATTTCTTGCGCGATGCCGATGCAGAGCAAGTGCCCTTCGCTGAGGGTGTAGGTACCGCTCACAAAGGCTTCTACAACGCTTACAAAGCGATGAGCGCATTTGTGACGCGCTACCTCTCGCAATTCTACTCAGGGCAAAAAGTAGTGATTTGCGGACACAGCCTGGGCGGTGCAATCGCCACATTGCTGGCAGAAGCCCTGCGCCGTGATGCCACTCAGAAGTACGACATTCTTCTCTATACCTACGGCTCCCCGCGGGCCGGCGACCAGGTTTTCGTCAAGGGGGCGGCCGATCTGGTACACCACCGCATGGTCAACAACAATGATCCGATCCCGAGTCTTCCCGCACCGTGGATGAACACCCGCACCAGTGTCTGGGTGCCGGGGCTGATCTTGAGCTTCGTCACGTTGCCGTATGTCGGCATGCTGATTTTTGCGGCGGGGCTGGCCAAGTTCGGTGATGCCGATTACGAGCATCACGGCGCGCTGCAACACTTCATGCCGGTTCACTTCAAGGGAAGGGATCAGTCTGCAGTGCTCTGGAGCCCTGGCTGCGATTCGATCGAAGAAGCCGCGTGCTCCATCGCCCTGAAAAAACAGGGTGACTTGCCGGACCGGGACAATTTCATCAAGCAACTGTTCCAGTTCAGCAATCACAAGATGGTCGACTCCTACATTCCGAACGCATGGGCCACCCTGCGCCGCTGGCAACAAACCCAGGACACGGGCACCACCATTATCACCAAGACGGAATATGACCAGGTGTCTAACCAGCTCTTGGACATGCAGACACGCCTGAAGGAAAAACGCTCCGAGCTGACCTACGGTCTATCCGGCCTCGAACACCAGGATCGCCAACGGACAATCAGTGCACTGGACAGCGAGGTCAGAAAACTGGATGAGTCGCGTCAACGCCTCAATACCCTGTTCCACCGCACCCTGACCCCCATGGATGTCTATGGCTCGGCCATTCAGTCACCTGAACTCTCGTCCGGCATCGAACGCTGGTTGACGAAGAAGGAAAACAAAGTCGAGGTTCAACTGGCGATGATTCCTCAGCAAAGCGCGACTGAACTGAGAATGGCGTAAACCTGAACGCTTGCTGAACTTAACTCCCGGTTAACCCTGCAACTTTCAGAACTGAGTAGCGGCATCACGTCACATATTGAGCGGTGACCACCGACGTAGCGCTTGGCCTGGCATTCATCCAGACCAAACGCCCATCGGTCGAGTCAGCTGAAGCGACTGATTAATGGGGCTTCGAGCGTAAAACCACAGGATGGCTCGCGACATTGTGTTCAAGGTCGTGGCGTAACTCGGCAATCAGTTCGTTGATCTCGCGACAGCCATTGAGGCTGTTGGCGTTGATGCCCGTGACCAGCAAGTCCAGACGATCGGTCTCATGGTCGCCATAGACCTTCACGGTCATGGATAAATCAGGAGACAAGGTGCATTGGCAGCGCTTGGGTAAAAAACTGCTTTCAATGATACTGCGTAGTTCCAGGGCAGATAAAAACATGGCGACCCTCTCCGTTATGTGAGACTGCCAATCAATGGATGTACCGAGTCGGTCAGTGTTCGCTGGTGCGTCCCGTCGACATGCGGGGCCGTTCTGGCTCGGACCTGACTCTGTTCTTCCCCCACAAGCTGCTGACCCGCGTGCAGCGTGTGCACTGTTTTTATTGCGCAGGCCACTCACTCCTACGCCTGAAAGCAGTGCCTTACAAGCCTTTCCTGACGCGGTGCATTGCACTAGAAAACAGCATAAAACATGCCTGGAATTTCGCCCGGTCACCTGTCGCCAAATCAATGATTTAACACACTGGCGCCCTGGCAAAATGCAATAACGCCTGTGGGTTCCCCTGCAATTTGCACGCTTCACTCAACCGGTTTGCATTACGCCGCGCGGGACAGTAAAAATGTTCGGCAAGGCGAAGCCGTCATTCGCCGACCGATCATCCGAGCAAGGAGGCCTCATGCGCTCACTTCCCTTCACAACCACCATTGCGTTGTTGGCATCGGGTCTGTCGACCCTGGTTCACGCCGCAAAACTCGAAGACATTGCCCCCTATCCAAAAGCTGAAAGCGGCTTTACCCGTCAAGTCATTCACCTCCCGCAGCAGACAAGGGAGGACAACTACCAGGTCGAGATTCTCGCAGGCAAAACCCTGACCGTGGATTGCAATCGCCAACGGCTGGGGGGCGTTCTTGATGAAAAGAACCTGGAAGGCTGGGGTTACCCGTTTTACCGGCTGGAAAAAGTCATCGGCCCCATGAGCACCCTGATGGCGTGCCCGGATGGCAAGAGCAAACCGGACTTCGTACCGGTGGTCGGTGATGGTTTCATGCTGCGCTACAACAGCAAGTTACCCATCGTGGTCTACGTGCCCAAGGACGTCGAAGTCCGTTACCGGATCTGGTCAGCTTCCGACAAAATCGAAAAAGCCCGCCAGGAATAAACCGGCCTCTCAGGAGCGCCGCGCTTGATTACCTGCCATGTCAAACATCGGGTATCGTCGCCCCTCGCTCATCTGCCCAAGGAAGGAAACCATGAAGTCTGTAGCGCTCCCCTTGATCGCCCTGCTCGCCTTCACCGGCTATACCGTTTCCGTCATGTTGTCCGCCGAGCAGTCGCTGATCGACTTCGGCATCAGCCTGATGTCCCGCCCCGATACCGCCCAGGTAGTGATCGACCTTTACCTGCTCACCCTTGCTGGCGTATGGATGTACAAGGACGCTCGCAGCCGCGGCCAATCCGCGCTTTCGGTGCTGCCGTACTTGCTGATCACCGCGGTGTTTGTCTCCATTGGCCCATTGCTGTACCTGGTGGTGCGAGGTCTGCGCAGCCATGCATCCGGCGTGGTTTCCTCGCAGCAGGCTTGACTCAGAACCCCATCGGGTTCCCGGACTCAAGCAGCCCGGACCTCACCAGGGCCTGGCCGCGGCGCTTGAGTTCCAACCGGCGCACAAACTCTTCAAGCACCAGCGAATACAGGTCGTCCTGCAACCAGGCGTCCTCGATGCCGGCGTCCATGTTCGGGTTGTCGTTGACCTCGATCACCACCACCTTGTCGCCGGACTGCTTGAGGTCGACACCGTACAAGCCGTCGCCGATCAGGTTGGCGGTTTTAACGGCCAGTTCAACCACTGCCCGTGGCGCTTCATGCACCGCCAGCGTGCGGCATTCACCGTTGATGTCCTGACCTTTGGCCTTGTGGTTGTAAATCTGCCAATGGCCCTTGGACATGAAGTACTGGCAGGCAAAAATCGGTTTGCGGTTCAGCACGCCAATGCGCCAGTCGTATTCGGTGTAGAAAAACTCCTGGGCCAGCAGCAACACCGAGTGCTCGAACAGTTCAGCAGTGGCCTCCAGTAATGCTTGCTGACTTTCAACCTTGATCACGCCCCGGGAGAAACAGCCGTCGGGGATTTTCAACACCAGCGGAAAGCCCAGGCGTTCGCCGACCCGCTCAAAGTCTTCCGGTCGTTCCTTGTACAGAATTTCGGTAGCGGGCATGCCCAACTGGTGACTTTTGAGCAGGTCCGTCAGGTAGACCTTGTTGGTGCAACGCAGGATGGACGTGGGGTCGTCCATCACCACCAACCCTTCGCTTTCAGCCTTTTTCGCGAAGCGATAAGTATGGTTGTCGACGCTGGTGGTCTCGCGGATCAGCAGTCCATCGTATTCGGCGATGCGTGCGTAATCCTTGCGTTCGATCAAGTCGACATCGATGCCCAGACCTTTACCGACCCGGACAAAATTCTCCAGGGCCTTGGCGTTGGACGGTGGCAATGCTTCCAGTGGATCGTGAAGGATGGCCAAATCGTATCGGGCCAGACGGCGCGACCTGGGCATACGCCAGATCTTGCGACTGAAACTGTCGAGGGCATTGGCGAACTGATCTTCCTGATCATCGCGCAACTTATGTAACGCACCCGACTTTACGCCTTCGATATGCCAACCGTTAGTTCGACGGAAGTCCACTAGCAAGATCGGGCAAGGAAACACTTCAAACAACTGACGGGCCAGGTCCTGCAACGGCTCGATGGTGCTTTTGCCAAAATAAAGTGTCAGGGTGAAACCGTC
Organism: Pseudomonas purpurea; assembly: GCF_039908635.1. Taxonomy (NCBI): domain Bacteria; kingdom Pseudomonadati; phylum Pseudomonadota; class Gammaproteobacteria; order Pseudomonadales; family Pseudomonadaceae; genus Pseudomonas; species Pseudomonas purpurea. The sequence goes on along the minus strand of NZ_CP150918.1, from coordinate 2,848,744 downwards.
TGTATCACTGTAGATATGATTACCCAAGGCTTTCTCAAGGGTTTTATCCAAGTCATCCAGCGCCAAGCCATACAGGGATTTGCGGGTCAGTTCGCTGATGGTCCGTACCGACGGAATTACCTTGTGCCCCCGGGCTTCGGCCAGCAGGGAGCAGTAGTAACCGTGCCCCAGGTACTTGTAGCTGCGGCACAGGTTGATGACCTGAACCCGCTTGCCCGTTGCATTTTCACGGGTTTGTTCGAGGTACTCCTGGGCGGTGACGATGTCTTCGCTGGGGAAGTACGACGCCCAGTCTTCCTTGCGCTCGACAATAATAACCAGCTGACTGGAAGTGCCCGACGATGGGGATAAATAAGTTGCTGGAGTTATTGCCGTCGGCAATCTTTGCTCGGATACTTCGCGCCAATGACCTTGTACCGCTGACATAGTGATTGATCCGTTGGAGAACAAGACCTTTCCTATTAAGCACGAACTTTTTCGAAAGTCCCGTTTCGTTACGCAACTTTTACGGCGGTCATATGAATCCTGTTTTTCGCCTTGCACAACTCGATGACGTCAAAGCGCTGCTGGCGCTGGAACAGCAATGTTTCACCACCGACCGGCTCAACAGCCGCAATTTCCAGTGGATGATCAACCGTGCCAACGGCCAACTGATCGTCGCCGAAGGCGACAGCCAGTTACTGGGTTATGCCGTGGTGCTGTTTCACCGCGGCACTTCGCTGGCGCGCCTGTACTCCATCGCCATCGCGGTGCAGGCCCGTGGCATCGGACTTGGCAAGCAACTGCTCGAGCGAATCGAGGCCAGTGCACTGGAACATGACTGCGCCTACGTGCGACTGGAGGTGCGCACCGACAACCCGGCCGCCATCGCGTTGTATGAACGACACGGCTACCGGCGTTTCGCGCTGATTCACGACTATTACCAGGACCACGCCGACGCCCTGCGCCTGGAAAAACGCATCCTCCAGCACCGCGACAGCCGCAGCATCAGCGTGCCCTATTACCGGCAAACCACCGATTTCACCTGCGGCCCTGCCTGCCTGTTGATGGCCATGGGCACGCTGCAACCTGCTCGTCCGCTGGAGCGGCGTGAAGAACTACAGCTGTGGCGCGAAGCGACGACGGTGTTCATGACGTCCGGCCATGGCGGTTGCAGCCCTCAAGGGTTGGCACTGGCGGCCTGGCGTCGGGGATTTCGGGTGCGCTTACAGGTCAGCATTGCCGGCCCGCTGTTTCTCAATGGCGTGCGCGATGCTCATAAAAAAGACGTCATGCGCCTGGTACATGAGGAGTTCAATACTCAATTGCTGCACAGCGATGTCGAACAGATTCTCGGTGGCCCACTGGACCTGCCGCGCCTGTTGAGCGACGGCGGACAGCCCCTGGTGTTGATCAGCAGCTATCGCCTGACCCGCTCCAAGGCGCCTCATTGGGTGATGGTCACTGATTGTGATGAGGATTTCGTCTACCTGCACGACCCGGATGTCGACCACAGCCAGCATCGCCAGCCCATGGACTGCCAGCATGTACCGGTCAGCCATGCAGAATTCGACAGAATGTGCCGTTTCGGGCGTGGCAAATTGAGGGCAGCGGTGGTGGTGTATGCAAAGGCCTGAGCGTTTTTTGCGGATTGCCTCGCGCCTGCAGACAGCGTGATCTGCAGGCGCGCGACGTCAGCTACTGCAGGCCGATTTTGTACAGTGCACCATCGTCCTCGTCGGTCAGCACATACAGGTAACCGTCGGGGCCTTGGCGCACGTCCCGAATCCTCGCCTTGAGCTCTCCCAGCAAACGTTCTTCATGCACCACTTTGTCACCGTCGAACTGCAAGCGGATCAATTCCTGGGAAGCCAGCGCGCCGATAAACAGATTGTGCTGCCAGGCCTTGAAGCGATCACCGTCGTAGAACGCCATGCCGCTGATGCCGGGAGACTTCTCCCAGACATGATGGGGGTCCACGGTGCCTTCGGCGCTTTTACCGGTGGCTTCCGGTATTGGCTGGCCAGAGTAGTTGATGCCGTGAGTGGCGGTCGGCCAGCCGTAGTTCTTGCCGCGTTCGATGATGTTCACCTCGTCCCCGCCCTTGGGACCGTGTTCGTTTTCCCAGAGCGTGCCACTCCAGGGATTCAACGCTGCGCCTTGGGGATTGCGATGTCCGTAGGACCAGATTTCCGGGCGTACGCCGGGCAGGCCGACAAAGGGGTTATCGTCCGGAACCTTGCCATCGGGGTAAATCCGCACGACCTTGCCTTGCAGTTTATCGAGGTCCTGGGCGGTGGCCCGGACGTTGTTCTCGCCCAAGGTGATAAACAGATAACCGTCACGGTCGAACACTAGTCGCGAGCCAAAATGGTTCCCGGTGGAGAGTTTCGGTTCCTGGCGGAAAATCACCGTGAAATCCTTGAGGGTGGTGAGGTCCTCACTCAAGCGCCCCCGCCCGACGACGGTGCCGGCCTTGTCGCCCTCGGCGCCGCCTTCGGCGTAAGACAGGTAAACCAAGCGGTCCTGCTTGAAGCCCGGGGAAAGCACCACGTCGAGCAATCCGCCCTGCCCTTTGGCCCAGACAACGGGCACACCGCTCAAGGGCGCTGAAAGTTTACCGTCCACCAAAACCCGCCGCAGCCTGCCGGGCCGCTCGGTCACCAGCATGCCTTGCTGATCGGGCAGAAACGCCAGGGCCCACGGGTGCTCCAGCCCCTTGGTGATCTGCGTGGCAACAAGTGTGCCTTGTTCACTCTGCAATTGCTGGGTAGGCGCCGACCATGCAGGCGTCACTGCGCCAAGAAGCCCGCCGGTACACAGGGTTGCCAAGAGAGTTTTACGCAACATTCACAATTCCTTCTGTCGTAGGCAGGTGTGACAAGACGAACGTCGTTGCCGTTCAACGACTGTTGCTGTCCGAATCCCGGGGAGTTGTGGTGGGCTGCCATTGAGGTTTAGCCGATCCGGGAGCCGGGCCCGTGCGTGGGTAACCGTTGCCGATGCCGCCGTTTTCCAGTGTCGGCGGACGCGGCACGGGCGCAGTACTTGGCCCACGGATGAGCGGAGCGTTGGGCTGGGTGCCTTGCATGCTGTTGGGATTAGCCCGGCGAATCGGGCTGTTATAGGGATTGTCGGTGCTACCCGGCAGGTTTTGCGCCAGGCGTGTCGGCTGCCCTGCCACCGACGCCAACATGCCGATGTCGGCGTCGGCCTGCGCCAGCGTCCCGCCCAGGCCGCTTAACGCCAGCGCCGTGAAACCGCACACGAACCTGTTCATGATGGAGCGCCTCCCGAGCCTGCCAATAAGGTCTTCGATAGCACGCTACGCCCAGGGTTCGGCTTTGTTAAGAGATTCTCTCAGACCAAGATGTAACATTCATTGACTGCGCCGCTGAACGGTCGCAAGTAGCGGCGCCAATCTCGGTGGACCGTGTCGAGAACCACCACGACTCATCGAAGGCCATCGGCACGACAAACCTACTGGAAATGGAGAAAGGAAGGGGGCGGGAGTTCGAAGCCCTGTCACCGCGCAACAGGTCGGTGTCAGGGCCTTCAGCAGGATCAGATCAGAATAAAGATCGCCAGTAGCCCGGCAAAAATCGCCCACTTCTCCAGGTAATAACGGGTGCGGTTGCGCTTCTTCAGCTCTTTACCGCGCAGACGGATCTTGTAGAGCTTGGTGAAGGCCCGGTTCAGCCCTCCAGTACGATCACAGGCATCGTTGGGTGCGCCAGCCGCTGCCATCACGGTGCGGCTGAACCAACGGTTGAATGCTGCGGCCCAACGGTACTTCATCGGTCGCTCGACGTCGCAAAACAGAATGATGCGGTTTTGCTGCGTGGTGTTTTCGGCGTAATGAATGTAAGTCTCGTCGAACATCACGGCTTCGCCATCGCGCCAATGGTAATTCTCACCGTCAACGTTGATGTAGCAGCCCGGGGCGTTGGGTGTATCCAGCCCCAGGTGATAACGGTACGAACCGGCATACGGATCACGGTGACGAACCAGTTTTGAGCCCGGTGGCAACTCGGCGAACATGGCAGCCTTGATCGAACCAATGCTTTGCACCAGTTCAGTCGTGCGCGGGCACAGTTTCATGGCCGAAGGATGGCTGTCGCCGTACCACTTCAAGTAGAAACGCTTCCAGCCACTCTTGAAAAACGAGTTGAAACCAACGTCGTCGTACTGCTCCGAACGCTTGATCTCACCGGCCTTGAGCAGGTTCTGACCTTCAGCGCGAATCTCTTCCCAATGAGCCTGCAAGGGACTCAGGTCCGGGAAGTCCGCGGGGTCCAGATAAGGTTTATTGCGAATTCGGGAAAACAGATAAAGGAAGCAATTGATCGGCGCCAGAAACGTCGAGTGGTCGCTCAACTGGCGGCCCAGTTTGTGGCGCACACGGCCGCGCAGATGCACATACGCAATAGACAAAACGTAGAGGACAGCAATAGTGAGTTTCACAGTAAATCGTCACAAGTCAGAAGAGAACACATCTGCACGCCCCGGACTTCAATAAGGGTCCAAGGGTAAAAGCGCAGCGTCTTATGTCGAACTAAAGGTCAATCGGTAACGCATCAGGTTAGAGCAAAAAACCAGCCTATGGCCATTGGCTGGTATTTTAGCCACAGTTTGTAACCAAAGGTTAACTAAGAGATGTGAAAAACTGTCGCGCAGATGCGCTAGAAGGCGGGGAAACTGCTCCTCGTTTCCACTCGACTGCCCCTCAACGCATCTACCCTTCGCAGCTTGGTTGTTACCCGCGTCCACTGTAGGCTCTGGTACAGTTTTTCCAAGGAAGACCTCACCATGACCGCCTCACTGCGCACCAGAAAACACAGGCGCATCCGCGCAATCAAACGCCTGCACATGGGGCTCGCGGCCCTGCTGATCAGTGCTTGCGCCGGTGCCAGTGACTTCCCGGATGCCGCGGCCAGCGATCCGGCGAAGCTTGGCTGGATGATCGGCTCGCCTCCCCCGGTCGACCGCATCATTCGCTTTGAGGACGGCAGCTATTTCCGGTTTCCCGCATTGCGCTGGAGCGTTTCGAACTTTCGTCAGTTGATGCCCACCGTCAATGTCTCCCGTGGGCTGGGCGCCCCCGTTGCGCTGCCGAACGCATTGCGCAGCGACATCGATGGGCTGCGTTTCATACCGCTAGGCGCAAAGGACTTCATGACCTGGGAGCAATCGCTGGCCGCGACCTACACCGACGGAATCGTGGTGATGCATCGCGGCCAGGTGGTTTATGAACGTTATTTCGGTGTACTCAAGCCAGAGGGCCAGCACGCGGCAATGTCTGTCACCAAGTCAGTGATCGGAACGCTGGGCGCTGCGCTCGTGGCTGAAGGTCGGATCGATGCCAGCCAACGAGTCTCTTTCTACGTGCCGGAACTGAGCCACTCGGCATTTGGCAATGCGACGCTGCGCCAGGTACTCGACATGACCACCGGGCTCAAGTACAGCGAGGATTATGCCGACCCGAACGCCGAAGTCTGGGCTCATGCCTCTGCCGGCAGCCCCTTGCCCAAGCCCAAGGACTATGAGGGGCCGCGCAGCTATTACGAATTTCTCCAGACCGTACAACTGCAAGGCCAACACGGCAGCGCGTTCGCCTACAAGACCATCAATACCGATGTGCTGGGCTGGGTGATTGCCAGGGTCACTGGACGCAACGTCGCACAATGGTTTTCTGAAACCCTCTGGAGTCGCCTGGGTGCCGAACAGGATGCCTACTTCACCGTTGACTCCATCGGAACGCCATTTGCCGGCGGTGGCTTGAACACGGGTCTGCGGGACCTGGCGCGCTTCGCCGAAATGATGCGCAACGAGGGTCGCTTCAATGGCCAGCAGATCCTGCCCAAAGCCGTTATCGAGGATATCCGCAAGGGCGGTGACAAAGGCGCATTCGCTAAAGCGGGTTACGGCCTGCTGCAAGGCTGGAGTTATCGCAATATGTGGTGGGTGAGCCACAATCCTGATAGCGCTTACATGGCGCGGGGCGTTCACGGCCAGAGTATCTACATCGATCCAAAGGCCGAAATGGTGATTGTGCGCTATGCCTCCCACCCCGTGGCCGCCAATGCGGCCAATGATCCAGTCACACTCGCGGCGTTCGATGCCCTGGCTCAACATCTGCTCAAGAAGCCCTGACAGCGACTACCCGGCACAATCACTGAGGCCGCCCGCGAAGGCTCTGCGTCCGGCCCTGATTTCAGTACGAAGCTCACCGATCAAATTGGCGATTGCCCGGCTGTTGGTCAGCTTCGCTGTCGAGACGCCCGTCAACAACAGATCAACGCGCCCGGTTATCGGGTCGAAAACGTTAATCATCAACAATCCGTCAGCATTCACGGTGCACGTGCAAGAAAGCGGAGCGAAGCCTGATTCAATGGTGCGACATAGCTCATGAATGGCGAACATACCCTTGATCCTCAGGGGTGTGGTTTTGCTTGCTCGTTCAGAGTAGATGACCTGATTCAGGTCCGTGACGGTCAATGACATTCAAAAGTGCCACCTGGTTCTCATTTCGCGCGGCTCGCTCTGACGTACCGGGAAAAATAATGTCTCTGTTCTCACCAGCCGTCCTCTGCCGACGTCAGGACCCGTCGCGATTTTCGACACAGCTCACGGCCTTCCCTCCCGCGATTTGGCCGTATTGCGGTAAAATCGCGCCCAATAACGAGCCCCAAGCAACCTAGGGGACCTGGCCAAAACAAACGCCCCTTGCGATATCGATTCCCCAGTCCAGGGCAGCCTCCATGTCCAACAGATGGGGCGCGGGGTCGTTGTCCTCAAGGAGGACGGTGCCGTCCGGTCGATAAGCGCCAATGAACATCTGCAGGGAGCCATCCCTCAGAATCTTGGCCCTGACCTCGATCTTGCAACCGTTCGAAAGCGTTTCCGAGTGGATCAAATGGCGCTCGGTCATCGTGGCATCCCTCTCGTGGTTGGGGCTCGCTGGCTCCCGCTCAGCTGCTGATGTGGGGAAACGGCAACGCACTTGTTCAGTCAGCTGAGACACCCTTTCTTCAATCCGGAGTGACCGATTGCCTGGAACGGCTCGACTGCCTGGCAGGCTTCTCTTCAACGTCCCGATGCAATAAAGAAACGTTGTAGTCATACGTTGATATCAACGGCACGGGCTCATCGTTGCGCGCCATCTCAAGCCAGCGCCGTGTTCGTTCGAGATGAAACAGTTCATTCTTCATCGACATTTTCGCAACTAGGTTCGCGGACACCCTGAAATGTCCACACCCGGCTGAACATATGACCTCAGACCAGTCTCCAGGTACATGAACCGTTCTGGCGGCAGCCAAACAGATTAAGCACTTCATACCCGATCTCCTTATCAATCCCCCATCAACTGTAGTCGATCCTCTGTCGAGGACCTCCCCCCGCTGCCAAAACAATCCAGCCGCGCCTGCCCTGTCACCGGCTCGCACCGCTATATCGGATTCGCGACCTGGCCTACAATGGCGATCTTTTGTCGCCAATCAGTGCCACTTTCAAAAGAACACTATTTGATTGCGCTTGAGCTGCCTGAAAGGGAAACCTCCTGGCGACGCGTTCAGAAAACGGCCAACAACGACAACCGAGGGCCTTCAACCCTCAATGGCATTGGTGGTGCTGAAGACTCACCCGACAAGGAGCAAGCGATGCATTTTCTTCCCATCCTGGAGGCTTCAGCACAGATTCAAGCGAAAGTCAGAGAGCTGCGAAACCAGGAAGGTGTGCGCCAATATATGTACACCTCACACGAGATCAGCGAGACCGAGCACGAGCACTGGCTCAGATCCCTGCACGGAAATACCAGGCAGGAAGTATTTGTGGCCATGAGCGGCAGTGAGCCCTTGGGTGTTGTTTCGCTGAACGCCATCAACGCCACTCACCATACCGCTGACTGGGCGTTTTACCTTGACGCATCACTTCAAGGTAAAGGCATTGGCAGTCGTGTTGAGTTCTGGATGCTTGATTACGCATTCGGCAATGCCGGACTTGAAAAGCTTAATTGCGAAGTGCTGGAAACAAACGCGTCGGTGATCAAAATGCACCAGAAGTTTGGGTTTTCAATAGAAGGCGTGCGTCGCCAGAACATCATCAAGGACGGTGCACGTATCGATGTGGTTCTGCTGGGAATCACAAAAGATGAGTGGGCTCTCCAGCGAAACAAGATGCTTGCCGTCATGGAAAGGTTGAATCGTTGAGCTCACAGAACTCAACTAACTCATTGCTCCCTCACGCCGCCGTCAACGCGTGACGGCACTGCCCTTCGATTATTTTTACCCCCCTAAAGCGTGATCACACACTTGGGATATCTATTTGCAATCAGGAAATCAATATGGACATTAAACGCTTTCATAGAATCAACACCCCTTACGATCAATTACCTTGGTACAGAAAGCGCTGGTTCGTCCTCATTACACTGCTGTTATTTCCCCCGGCAGCCATCACCATCGCGCTGACGGGAAAGGTCTATGCGCAAAGCGATGACAAGGTCTATGTCTTCAAGCAGAACCAGATCAATCATATTCTGGTATTTGCAACGGTGATGATCGGCCTTGGGTTGTTTCGGGTATTTAACGCGTAACACCATAAAGTGGCCGTGACGAAATGAATCATAAGTAAACTCTGAACAAGCTGGCCGCCAGTGACCTGGTCGATGCGATGGATGAGGACGTCTCCAGACTGAATCCTTGGGCAATGCTTGGCCCCAAAGGGCTTGTACCCGATCAGGCGCATATTACCTCCAGCGTGAGTTCTCAAATGCTGTTGCGCTGGAACTGCGTTCTGAAAGCGAACACGGAAGACGTCACTCTCCTCTACACACAAAAAGCAGCACTTGCACTGGCCATACTGCTGCACAAGTACGGAATACACGACGAGGCAATCACAGAAAATGCCCTCAACATGATTGATCGGCTCAACAAAAGCGTTGCACTTTCTGACGACTTTTACAGGAGTAGTGAAGCGACCAAAGCGTGTCTTGTGCAGAAACCCTCATCCTTGCAGCGTCGGCCGACGCTACCTAAAGACCTCACCTTCTGGAGAGCTGGGGACGTTGTCTCGATTCAAATCGAAGAGCGTTTTCATGCGTGCTACGTCCACGAAATTCTAAGGGCCAATTCGGTGACCTTGATTGAAATGTACGACTGGGTATCAACTGACAAGCCAACGCTTGCGGACCTGACGAAGAGCAAAGCCAAGGGAGGGATCTACAACAATAGATACCGACTCAAGGATACTGAGCCCCATAGCACCGGCGTCGCCACTTCAGTCACGCACCATCAAACAGCATCAAGGACTGACAAGCGAACGCAGGTCATTCACCTCACGCCTTGATCGCCAAGCCAATCACTGCGGCACTCCGACAATCGCCGACTCCCCATAAACTTTCTTGTTCTGCAGCAACAAGTTTATTTGTTGGACGCGTCCCCGTGTGGCAGCAAAGATGCTCGCCACTGACGCGCGACCTTCTGGGTCAATAATAAAAAATCGAGTCGGGCTGCACGCCAATCCCAAGAAGCGAACCTGACGGACCTCGTCTTTTCACCTTCAGCTTTTCTGGCGCCGCAGCACGCAGTTAAGGACCTCAACTCCATGCAAACTGTTGTGAACTTATGGCCGCTGATAGGCGTGCTCGTCATCGTGGTCGGCTTTGTGCTGCGCTTCAATCCGCTACTTGTCGTGACCGCCGCGGCTATTGCCACGGGGCTCGCTGCTAACTTTTCCCTGGAAAAGATCCTCGCCACCATGGGCGATGGCTTCATCGAAACCCGCGCCTTGCAACTGATCTTATTGTTGCCGTTAGCCGTCATCGGCTTGCTGGAGCGCCATGGCTTGCGCCTGCATGCGCAAAACTGGATCGCTCGTTTCGAACGGGCCACCGTCGGGCGCCTGCTGATCATTTACCTGTTTGTGCGTGAAAGCACCGCTGCCATGGGCCTGACAAGCCTCGGTGGCCACCCACAGATGGTTCGCCCGCTCCTGGCGCCAATGGCCGAAGGTGCCGCTGAAAAACGCTACGGAAAATTGCCGGAAGCGCTTCGCCACAAAGTTCTGGCGATGTGCGCCGCCACCGACAACGTGGGCCTGTTTTTTGGTGAGGACATCTTTGTCGCCTTCGGCGCGATTGCGCTGATGCACACCTTCCTTCTGGGGTCAGGCATTGATGTCGAACCTCTACACATCGCTTTCTGGGGTATTCCTACCGCCATCTGCGCCTTCATCATTCACGCTGTGCGCCTGCACCGGTTTGACCGAATGCTGACCCGCAAACTCTCGACCACTGACAGCCATGTCTACCCGGCGGAGACCGCGCAATGATCATCTCCATTCAATACCTGTACTGGCTGGCCGGGGTTTTGTTGCTGATCACCGCCGGCATGACCCTGGCTGACCGCAGCCATCCCAAACGCTGGTCCAGTGGCCTCTTTTGGTTGCTGTTCGCCGTGGTTTTCCTGATCGGCGATCGTCTGCCCTCGGTGGCCGTGGGCGTCGGCGTGGTGCTGATGGCGGTCATCGCCGGCCTTGGCGGCGTAGGGCCGAGGCGCTCATGCCGAGCTACATGTCAAAGCGGCCCGTGCCAGTGCAGGTCGGCTGGGTCATAAGCTGTTCATCCCGGCCTTGGCCATTCCTCTGACCACCGTGATCGGCTCGGTGCTGCTCAAACACACGGAGATTGGCGGCGTACCGCTGCTTGACCCTAAAAACACGACATTTGTTTCCCTGGGCCTGGGTTGCCTCATTGCCTTGGCGCTGGCGTGCTGGCTGACCCGCGACACTCCGTTGCAGGCCTTGCGCGAATCCCGACGCCTGACCGAAGCGCTCGGCTGGACCATGGTTCTGCCGCAAATGCTGGCGATGCTCGGGCTGCTTTTCAACGAGGCCGGCGTCGGCAGCGCCGTGGCCCACGTTGCCACCACCTACATCAACCTGGATTTCCGGCTGGTGGCGGTGATGGTCTATGTGCTGGGCATGGCGTTGTTCACCGTGATCATGGGCAATGGTTTCGCAGCCTTCCCGGTCATGACCGGCGGCATCGGCGTGCCGGTACTCGTGGGTATTTACGGCGCCAACCCGGCGGTGATGGCGGCTATCGGCATGTTTTCCGGCTACTGCGGCACGCTGATGACCCCGATGGCCGCGAACTTCAACATCGTTCCGGCCGCCCTGCTGGAACTGCCCGACAAGAACGCCGTCATCAAGGCTCAGATGCCTACCGCGTTGATGATGCTGGTGGTCAATATCGTTCTTCTTTACCTGCTGATGTGAGGCAATGATGCGTACTGTGCTGCTGACGGGTTTCGAGCCCTTCGATCAAGACACGATCAACCCCTCCTGGGAAGCGGTGCGCCTGCTCGATGGCACCCAACTGGGCGACGATGTACGGATCATCGCCCGTCAGTTGCCCTGCGCATTCGCCAACGCGGGCGCTTGCTTGAATGAACTGCTCGCCGAGCATCGTCCGCAGATGGCCATCGCCATCGGGTTGGCTCCTGGGCGCAGCGATTTGTCCATTGAACGGGTGGCGATCAACATCAACGATGCACGCATCCCGGACAACCTCGGCCACCAGCCCATAGACAGCCCCGTGGTGCCCGGCGGTCCCGCTGCGTATTTCAGCACACTGCCGATCAAGGCCATGGTCAGGGCGCTGCGTGCGGTGGGCATCCCAGCCTCGGTGTCGCAAACCGCCGGTACCTTTGTGTGCAATCAGGTGTTCTACAGCCTGCAACACGCACTCGCCGATTCGGCAGTGCGCAGCGGGTTCATCCACGTGCCCTACCTGCCCGAACAGGCCGCGCGCAGTGCACCGGGACAACCCTCGCTGGCGCTGGAGATACTGGCGGAGGGCTTGCGGATTGCCGCGCTGACGGCCTGGAATACGCAAGTGGATCTCGCGGAAACGGGAGGACAGGTCAGCTAGGGTCTGTACGAAAAGTCGCCGAGTGGCGATCAGGCAAGGCAAAAGCAGGCGAGGAAGCGGAGTTTACGGGTTGTAAATGAGCATTCCGAGCCTGTTTTTAACGCAGCATGATCGACACGCAGGCAGTTTTCGTACAGAACCTAAGGCCCCCTGGTCGGCCAAAACCATGGGTTCGTTGACCACGACGCCTAAACTGCCAATCAGGTCCGGAAACCGGCCTGGCACTGAATGCCAACATCAACTTTTTCGAGAGCGCAGTTCAGGCAGCGAGTAACCAGAGGTTTGCACGGAGGTCAGGCGTAATGATGGCCCCAGGCAATCGCTAACACAAAGGGGGAAATCAATGACAGCACCGTCAAGACCATTGCGCAAAAGAGTCTGGCCACCACAGGCACATCAGCACGTTTCGCGGCTATAGATGTCGAGCACATTCGTAATACAAACCCAAACGTCAGCCCTGCCTGTACCAAAAGATAGAGTGCAAACAACGGAAACGCCTGAAAGCGCAAATGGACAAACGACATGGAGAGCAAAAGCACGATCCCGATCAACAAGGGAAACCGGAAGCTTTGCGACACTTTTGCGACGTCAAAGTCGATACGAACAGTGGATGAAGCTCTACTAATTAACCCCCCATAAAATATCAATAGAACCATTGGCAGCAGATAGAAAAAAACGACTGCCAGCAAGAGAGCGCCAACGATAACCATGCTTCTCCCTGAGCCACTCCGCGCCACAACATAGAATGTAAATCAACGGCCTGTTAGAGGCGCCAGAGTGTACCTCAGGAACAACACAAAACCCGAAACGGTGAGGTGAGCGTCAGCCAGAATAACCAGCGGACGCTCGATGACTGAATTGATCACCCCCCCGGCGCGCCGATCAAATCAGGGCTGGCGCCAGGGTGAGTCCACCGCTCAAACAGCCCTTCATATATGCCGTGGACTCGCTACGATCAGCTCATGAATGGTTGCTTCAAGTCGATCGAGTGCGGGAACTCTTCCAGACCTGGAGTGGATCGCCAGGTACTGCTGGGTGCGCAAAATGTGAAAGCGTTGCCTCATCGCAGTCATTTCCTCAATCAGCTTGCGGTTGACGGAGTAACGGCCGCAGTGCGGGCATTTCAGATCGTCGAAGTCGCCCACCGGGCAAGCCTTTTCAGCGCTTTCACCGCAGACCGAACAGACAGTGATACTCATACCCACCTCCTTTTGGTTGATCGCTCAACTGTAGTCGATCCCGCCAGCTCCCACCTCTCCCAACCCTGGCAGCAGGAACGTCAGCCCGGCTACGCGGGAATCGTTGGGTGAGCACTTCAAGACCAGTCTTTGCAGATAGAGCGCGGCCGACGGTCGCACTTTGAGTGCGCGAAACAAGCGTTTGGCTCCGACGAAGGCAAGAACAGGGACAACCATGATGTGTCCCAGGCACCCTACTGGGACTTATCAAGGTGAGTACACGGGCTCACCGATTCGTTATGTCTATCCCAATCCCGGAAACAAGAAAGCCCAGCACTGGGCTGGGCTTTCCTTCAAGCGATCAGATGAGCTATCTGCATAGGCACACCCTTACCCCTGGCTGACGACAAGAAACTGCGAGTACCTATCAATTCTTTCCTTGGTGAGTTCAAGCCCCATCGCCCCCATACGCGACATGTATAGGCCTGTATCTCCCTGGAGCGATATCTGACCACTTGCAGGATCAATCGAATATGAGAACTGACTGTATTGATCAATGGAGTCTTTGGAGAGTTCAAGGCCTGTCGCCCCCATGCGAGACATAAATTTGCCTGTATCGCCTTGAAGCGCTAATTTCTTGACTGTACCGATCTGTATCAGTGTAACGGTGAGCCTGCAATATTGATCAGCTACTTCCTTGGAAAGCTCAAGCCCTGTCGCCCCCATACGCGACATATAGTTACCTGAATCTCCGCGAAGATAGATAACACTTCCATTATCAATGGTGCGTTGTGGAATGATGATCATGGTTGGCACTCCTGTTAGCCTCGTGATGTCCGTATAACGGGTGAGTCGTTTCCGTGTAAGCCTATGTCGACACGGTACTCCCCTTTGGTTACTTCGGTTTCTTCCGTCTACACTTCCCGGTTTCCGGCGGGAAATATCTTCTAAGAACGGAGTCTAGCCGGGCCCCTGATGCGTACAAGGCTATTCGACCAATGGCTTGCTGTAGCACCACACCGAGCGTTCTCACGTCACTGCATCTGAAGTATCGCCCCTCGTCCCTCTCATCCCGTAAACAGCCCCTTAAGAATGGCGGGAGCCGAGACGAGGAAATCTCGTTTAGAGCGCAAATCTGTCAGCGACAAGGCAAGCAGACTGACGACCACTCGTCCAAGCCCATGAGCGACTGCCCATTCCTCGTCTACACCTGTTAAACATGGATTTCTGATCAGCTCTCAGCGCACCGCAAAACTATCCGAGATGCCAGGCACCTCATGCTGTTGGGCATTACGCCTCGAATTCGATGGTCTACGAAGCGCCATTCGAAACAGCCGTACTCCACGCTTCGAGTTTCATTTCTCAAGGAGTAGAAAAATGACTACTAACTGCAAAAACTGGCATGCCTGGTTGAACGCGATGCCACCGAAGCCGGACAACCTGCATGTGGTGGGTGATGTGGAAGTTGCCAATCCAGGCATCAAGGCCTATCTGACCATGCGAGTACCGCAGGGCATTAACCCGTCAATACTCATGCTGGACCTGCATCTGTTCCAACAACCCGGCGTGTGGCCTCAAGTACTGAGCTGTATACAAGTCAAGTACGATCGGGTCATGCCTCCTAACTCCGTGCACTACTCAGCCGTTGATGTTTACCAGAATAATGAACAAATAGCGTACATCGACTACATACCGACCATTGAATGACCGCCTGAAAACGGCCATTGACGTCGTAACACTTAGCGGAGACCGGCTGGGCCATTGACCCTGTCGGCCTCCGTTAAAAGCAACGTCTCTCGCGTCACAATGGGCCGACACCACTACTCACCGATCGCTCCATCGTCGAAAGCAACAGGGCGCATCCCCCCTTTCGCTTCAACATTTCATACTGCTACGCTGCAGCCTCCGTGGAGGACTCGCGATAGCAAACTCAGACCGACCGGTTGAATCCACAGCTAGAAGCGGACACTCAATGGGGGCAAGCAGGGCGATTCACCGCTTGCTTCCAACGTTATGCGCTAAGAACGCACCACAGGGAGCGGGTCCAATATTTAAGCTGATATCATTCAAGAATTGACAGGCCGAGTAGAAAAACATGAATCGTCGTAAAAAAATACAGCAGTTACTAAAGGCTCACGCCAAAAAGGCCAGTGCCAAACTGGCACCGCCAAGCAAGTCTAAATACATTAGTAAAGCTGACCGATTGAAACTGGCTGCTGAATCCAGTCACGACTCAATCATTTCCTCCGAGAGCTGATTTATGCATCTTAAGCACCACCGGAATTCTGCTGTTCAAGCTCAACGAAAATCAGCTCGCCCTTGAGGCTGCCATCCTGGAGCTTTCAAACTGGGTGGAGCAGCGAGGATCGGCCTATGTCGCCGACAACGTACGTGGCGCCTTGGAAGCGATCGACCGAAATGAGGAGTTCATCAAGATGACGCTGGCGGTGATGATGGCACCCCGGAGTAAATCCCTGCCTGCGATCCACGGTGCTGCGGCAATCTCAAATAGCGCTAGGGTCTGTACGAAAAGTCGCCGAGTGGCGATCAGGCAAGGCAAAAACAGGCGAGGAAGCGGAGTTTACGGGTTGTAAATGAGCATTCCGAGCCTGTTTTTAACGCAGCATGATCGACTCGCAGGCAGTTTTCGTACAGAGCCTAGCACCTGGCACCCCAGAATGGTTGATCCCTCCACCGCCGCTCCGCATTATAAAAATGAGCAACCTGTTGAAGATAGGCCCTCGCGAATGGCTATCAATTGCTGCGAATATTTTGTCAGCGCCTGCTTACTGCCGGCTAGAGCCCCAATAACCGCCTGGGCTCCGCGCAAACCGGTGTAAAGAGCGTTGAAAATGCCTTGTGATGACAGCGGATCGAACGCTAACGCAGCATCCCCCACAGCAAGCCATCCCTCTCCGCTCCATAAATCTAAACAGCTTCCGCTCGCATCGGTACTGAACAACGGAGCTTGGGTAGTCGGCTCGAATTTGCTGCGGATATGTTGTGTTGCTGCCAACAGATCCGACCAGTCACTTTGATTTCGCATAAGGCGCGAAGCATCCGCGGTACCGACATGCAGTGCCACAACACGCCTCTCGTGAGGTAATGTTGCGGTGTACCACCATCCACGTGGGCTCGACTCAACCACCGTACGTGTTTCTTGATCTCGGTTCTGACACCAGGTGTAAAGTGCGACCAAATCGGAATCTTGCCGCCTCGACACACCAAGACGCCGTGCCAGTATGCTGCGCCGCCCACTGGCATCAATAATCCAGCGTGGCGATACCACACCATCATTCAACGTTGCTCGCCATCCACCTGAATATTTCTCAACTGCGTTCAGCCTGACCTTGCGCCACTCAGCACCTGCGGAAATGGCGGCGTCACGTAAACACGCATCAAATCTAGATCGATCAAGACTCCACCCCATTCCATTCGGATCACGAATGAAATCGTTCGATCGCAGAACGTCTTCCCCCCAGGCAGCAAGCGTTCCCGAGCAACTCACCGGCTCGCTAAGCTCAACCCAAGGCAACAACCCAAGATCACGGAGTAGGGGCCTCGCGGCCCCAATCAGGTTCTCTCCGATCTTTTTACTGGAGGAGTACACGTCATCGACCAGCAATACCCGATACCCCGCCAGAGCCAGAACCCGGGCTGAAACTGCTCCCGAAGGTCCGGCCCCAACGATCAAAACATCAAGGCACATCTTTTCTGCTCACGATACGTCGGAACTCCTCCAACTGCTCTTTACTTTGCCAGCCTGCCTTACGCAGCCAGTGTTCTGCCGAACCAGGAACAACCGACGCATCCAGTTCCAGTAGTGTGGGCAACTCTTTCCCGCTTTTAAGTGACTCAACGAAGATCGTAGGTGGAATGTCAGGATCATTCTGTTCGCCGGGCTTTGCCTCCACTAAGCCCATCTCACCGAACTCGCTCACCATTTGCAGCATTTGTTGTGGCCCGGAACCCGAGAATCCTCTTAGCCACGACAGGCGATTATTGAAAGCCGCGATACGTTCTTCTCGTGGCAAAGATGAGTCCATTACTGTGGCGTAGTCCGCCTCGGTAAGCACTTGATTGGGGACTCGAGCGGGCCAGAACGAAGGGATGTAAGGATCATATTCAGGGTCGTACCCGGAGCGGCAGAACACTGTATCCCCCTGCCACGGCAGAGCCATCCATCGTGACAAATCACCAGGTTGCTGGCCATACAGAGGGCCTCCAGGCTCCATAACAATTTTCTGAGTCAGCTTGCTACCGTACTCTGGTACTGGGTCATTGGCGGGTCGCTCACGGATCCGAAAAGGCGCTCGGTAGAGAGAACCGTGACGCATGGGCCAAGTCAACTCGCATCCTGGGTGGAACGCATCAGCAAGGCAAAAATGAAGTGCTGCCTGATCCAACATCGCGGGTTGTTCAGAGAGATCGACCTGACTCAGGAGTCGAGGTGGCTCATAATCGGCATTCCAGTCGTTCTCAAATTTACCTTCCACCCAGAGCTGTAAAAGTCTGGAGCGAACGTCCGACAACGCTAAATCATCCTTAGGCGAATGATCAAATGAGCCATAGGCATCACCATAAAGCCAAGGGCCAGGTCCGAGGTTCGTTTACCTGCGTGTCGGCAGGTCGAAAGGCATTGAAAACCACCCGGCGTAGCTCTTCGTAGGTGTCCGGCTCACCAGAAGACGGTCTGTGTGCAAGCTTGGCAATCAAGGTTGGATCACTAAAGTTGAACTGCCCTCCTTGCCCGAACATCGTGGCGAACCCCTTATTCACCCATTGCAAGTTATTTAGCCGGCTCAGGGCTGGCAGCACGTCACGGGTAAAAGAAGCCATTTCAGGGAAAGGCAGCCCACCGCCTTCAACATATACATCTGTTAATTGATCGTATAACGTTCGCCAGCCCACAATATCAGGTGCGAAATTAGGTGGTGCTACAACGACCCAGGCAGAGTCCACGGGAACATCTCGACCTGCAATACTAACTGTCGCAGTAACAGGCCCATCAGAGGTGTCGTCATACCAGCCATTGGCATTGTTGAAACTGCCTGGCTTCGCGGGATCATAGATTGGTTTCCCCGCAGGCGAAGCAGAAACCCCATATCCGCCCAGCACTAGAAGTCGCCCTACAGGATCAGTCCGCAACTCCCCAAGATCCACAACGGTTCCTTGGAATTCCCCTGTGTTGAACTGATACTCCACACCACTTGTTTCTTTACCCGCAATGCTGCGAGCCCCCGGATCAATGGCTAAACCACTTCGAGCCGCTCCTTTGATATCAGCATTGCGCAGTGGAAACGCGTCCTCAGCCGCTTCAGGAATATCAAGCGCATTTTGAAACTGGTACCACTGTGCCTTGCGATTCGCCAGGTGTACCTGCCAGGTGATAGTGGCCGTATCGCTGGTTAACTCACCAACGACCTCTCCAGCGGCGTTGTAACCGTAAACTCTAAAGCGGGCAGCTTGTCGCTTAAGTGCACCGTTGCTATCACGCATATCACTGGCTTTCGCAGGCATTGGCTCAATGACTTCTGGTCCGATATAAAAGCCATCCGAGGCTTTGCTATTGCCGACACGCGCAATACCAATACCTGGATGAATAGCCGCTCGAACAATTACACTGTCTTTACCCGCTGGCCACACAGTTTCAGGCCGCGGAATCTCCGGTTCTCCCCTTGGTTGACCGTTTACGTTGTGTCGTAACTCGGCAGACGCCTGATAAATAACCTTACGAGCCTCCGCGAGACTCTCAACAGGCTCATGCTCTTTGAGGGTTCGCCAAGGGTTGAACGCAAGTTCTTCGCCATAAGCGGCCTGCCCTCGCGCGGTGATATCTTGTTTTGGTAAAATCAGGGTTGCTACATGCTGAGGAGGTGAAAGCTTCTCATCCCAGCGAGCCATCGCATTATCAAGTGGCATTGACTCAGGATTTAACCGCATTTGTATTAGAAAACGATAACGGACCTCACCGCTACTTAAACGGCGTTCCATATCGGTCTTCAGATAGGTCGGATCCTCGTAATTAGGCTCAGGCCATACAGAATCCAATTCCGGTTCAATTTTATACTTACAGTACCTCCCCATACCAAAGCGAAATGGAATCACACTCCAGAAGCTTTCAGTCAACGCTGACGGTACACGCTTCTCCATTGCCTTAAGAACAATGTCAGTTTCCGGGTTTTCCTCTATCCATTTATCGTATTCCTCTTTCCCTGTCATTGACGCCTTTGTGAAACTACACATATCACGTGCATTTTTAACAAAAAAAACATCATGATTTTGAAATACAAAATCAGCCGTCGGCGCATGTTTATCAAGCGGTAGCATTTTTTCGCCAGCAACATCAAACAGCTTTACTCCAAGGCCAACCGTCGTCTTGAGATCTGGGTATCCATCTGGGATATCACTGGAAAACCGTACCCAAGCTGGGTAACTCGCAGGTCCGGAAAATATTCCAACGCGATATGCTTCAGGAAGACCAGGTACCACTTCAAGTCGCCCTGCTGCTACTCCATGTAGTCGAAGAAAAACAGGACGCTTCGCTGGGCACTGACCTTTTTCAATTCGCCCACGTTGTACAACGTCAACAAACATATGCCGCAAACATCCGATCGGATCATTATCACAGTCACAAGGGATATCTGCCAGAGTAGAGTGTTGAGTTCCTTTCATGCTATCACCTCATCAATGAGTATTTTATTAGTATCTGTCGCACAACGGGCACTAGAAAACTATTTAGCCTCATGAATATTTTTACGCAGCAAAAAATCAACACTACACACTCAAGCCGGCTAGTAATAACTATCCCTTTTTCGCCCTGCGAGAAGCCACCAGCGAACAATTACAAAAGCAATCCTGGCATCCAGCCCTGACACTTCAGCGTCGATTTGTCGCCCCGATTTACAGCGTCACCTCTTAAGCAAGCTCGAGTCTAGCCGAGCCCAAAACATCGGCCAGAAAGAAAAGGCTATATAGATTCAAACTGATATAGCGAAACTAACACTTTTCTCACCTGCCCTATAGCTGAATGACTGACAACAGAATCGGCCAGCTAAAGATACAACTTGATCAAGGTATTCCGTCGACGGGAGGACTGGTAGTGCGACGCATGCTGGCTGATGTTATGGCCGCAGGAGGTTCTGGCGATGGAGATGACCAGAGATAGGAGTGAGCTATTGTACCCAAGGAATGGGCCGAGCAAATGGCTCTACGTCAGGAGGACGTCGACCGAGCTTTTCGAGTGAATTAGAACCAGGCTCGAGGCAGACACCGTGCGAAACTGGAGAATAAAACAATGGAGCACCCCTGACTACTGCCACTCCCTATATTGATCAGCGGCGGAATCGATTAACTCGAAAGCGCCGCTGATCAACATGCAGTGCTGAGGGAATACCTCTATCAAGAGGTACAAGCCCTTAAACTACCTGTTAAGAACTAAGGAAACGGAGCATTCTCAATAGACTCTTCCAGCAAGTCCTTCAGCCTCTCATAAACAGCGTCAGAAACAAGATCCCACCCTGACTCAAAGAACCTAATCGCCAACCCCTTAACCAGCAAGTCGAACGACTCATAATGCGACTTGACAAACAGAGCCCTCCAACTGTTCTGCGTGTATGTCATATAGGTAAAGGCATAAGCCGTACTCAAGTAACCATCATCTTCACGTATCACTGGACCAATCGCCCACTGAGACGACTCTCGATGATTGAATTTATTATTCCAGAAAAACGTACCCACATTATCTACCGGCACACTGGTATCAATCGCCATTTGCTGTGCAAACAGCGCCATGGCATCACTCGCCCCTTTACCAAGAATCAAGCCAACGGCAGTTTGAACAATTTTATACAGTTCAATTTGACCACTATTATCCCTCTGGTTAACCACTTGCTGATTGTTGTAACTAATCAACGCCCACTGCGTCCATTCAACAATAGCCGTCGTGACAAATCCCCAATACTCTTTGGAGTTTCTCTTATCGATATTTGACCAATCGCTTTCACTCCAGCCATGCTGCTTTGCTATACCCAATGTCACTCGCTGAATCCAGAGCAATGTATACTCGACCATTTTTCTTTCTTTGGCGGTAACTTCAGGAAGAGAAATCAAGTTCTCATTGATCGACGAGGTACTTCTTGGGCGAATGTCTTGCGCACCCGTCCTCGCCTTCACTGTCTTGCTTTGTTCAAAGGCTACTACCTTAGCAACCTCTGACAATTTCCCCTTAAGTTCTTCGGATGGATAGATTGCTGCAGTCTGGTAAAATTTACTTGGTTCCATTAAGTGAGAGCTCCATGCTATGAATTTGCGACAATCGACATTGACAGCCGCCAACTACCAGCCAGTAATCACTGACTGCCCAACACCGCTCCTTAGTTTCGGATATGCAGGCGAGTTAGAAAGCAACAGAACACAAGATACCAACTCAAAGCACTTCCACCCCTAGGATTTAACTTGTCAAACATCAAGATACATCAGCATAGCTATTAAGCAAGCGCCCACCCAAAGACAGATACCTAGAGCTATGTGCGACTATTAATATCTTCATCGTAGGATAAACACCATTCTCTGATTTATCTGTATATTCTCTACGCACTTTCAGCCCACTCCATCTAAAGATAGAACGACCTGATTTAGAAGATCACCTAGGGTCTGTACGAAAAGTCGCCGAGTGGCGATCAGGCAAGGCAAAAACAGGCGAGGAAGCGGAGTTTACGGGTTGTAAATGAGCATTCCGAGCCTGTTTTTAACGCAGCATGATCGACACGCAGGCAGTTTTCGTACAGAGCATAATGTTTTCATGGCGAATACGGGAATGGCATGGGGCCGCGCACGGTTGCCGAGTTCGTCAGCAACTGCGATGCGCAGTACGTACTCAATTGCCTTGATCGCGGGATCAGCAGCACCCGGTTCACCGACGATACACTGGAAAACCTGGCCATCAAATGCGTACTTGAACGACGGCGCGACCGAAACTTGTCGGACCGGGAGGAAGGTCGCCTTGACACAGAAGACGCACGCCGGCTGTTCAACCGGGTCGACGACCGGCGCAACATCGAATCAACAAACGAGTGCTGACACCACAGCGAGCTAATGACCGAGCTCTTCGGCGAAGAGTGGCACTACCCGGTGCGCAGCATGCTTTCGAAGAAAGCCACGAATACACGTTTCTGCTTCGGGTCGTTGAAGCGATTCAG
This sequence comes from Pseudomonas purpurea, assembly GCF_039908635.1. Lineage (NCBI taxonomy): Bacteria > Pseudomonadati > Pseudomonadota > Gammaproteobacteria > Pseudomonadales > Pseudomonadaceae > Pseudomonas > Pseudomonas purpurea. The sequence goes on along the minus strand of NZ_CP150918.1, from coordinate 2,826,458 downwards.
GAAGCGTTGCGCCAAGAATGGCAGCAGGTGGCTGCATGAAGTTTATCTCAAAGCAGCACCACTTAGTGCCCGGTGATCACGGTGTCTCGCCCGAGGAACTACAACGCTCAAGATTGGAGAAGCACCCTAAGTTGCTCAGGAACTTCAATAACTTTCCTAGTGACCGGCGAGATGCAAACGTGTGTAAGGCTAGAAGTAAATGCCATGACATCTGGCGCTACATGACCCTCGACTATAAAGGTGAACGAGTGAAGCCCAACACTGGAAACACTTACTTTCATCGAAAGCTCGTCGTCCCAAGTGACCGGATGAAGAAACTCTAGCGAGAAGGCCCTTGCTGGAGGCAGTAGATCAAAGCCTAGCAGGGTTCTTAGTCCGGGACCGGCAAGCCACACAGTAAGCGCATCATGAACAGCCTCGACAACAAAGTACGAGAACCTGGGTGTATAGACCACCCCTTCAGGATCGCAGTCACCGAACAATACCTTTCTCTTAATAATCACTGAATTCGGCACAAGATCAATCCTTAATATTGAGTGACCGCGCTCAAACGACCACGTCGCAGCTTCTATTTGTCCGGGGCGGACGATACCTCCCTCTCCGCTCCAATGTATAGCCGCTTTAGCGGTAAGGACGAAGTCGTGCCTAAAGAAATTGTTTCGATTCAACCAATACCCGTAAAGCGCTGGATATGGCTTGCGAGCAACGCGGCAAGCCTCAAGGGCTACTGTTCCACTCGGATCAGGGTTCGCAATATGGCAGCCGCCAGTTTCGCCAGCGACTCTGGCGGTACCGCATGCGCCAGAGCATGAGTCGTCGTGGAAATTGCTGGGACAACTCGCCGATGGAGCGTGTGTTTCGGAGTTTGAAAACTGAATGGATACCGACCGTGGGCTACATGACGGCTCAAGAAGCCCACCGAGACATCAGCCACTATCTGATGCATCGGTACAACTGGATTCGACCCCATCAATTCAACGCTGGGCTGGCGCCAGCTCAGGCCGAGAAAAAACTTAACGTCGTGTCCGGGGTTAGTTGACCACTACCCCCTTGCGATGAAATCCTCAGAAATCATAGCAAGGGTTTTCGGGCTGGATAGATACTCAATCGTAGACTTATTGAACCAGCTGCCGGACCCCTAGAGACAAAATCAAACCACCGCATAATCGATCAATAGCTTTTTTCCTCCTTCGATACGCTGAAGCGATCTCAGGTTGCGAAAGAGCGATTGCGACCACTCCATACCAAGTCATCGAAACCATCACTACGACTGCCAGCATCGACAAAAACGTGCTTGGTGAAACGTGGGTGGGGGCTGCCGCTGAGAAAATAGCGGCATAGAAGGCCATGGATTTAGGGTTGCCAATGTTCGTAACAACCCCCTGAATGAATGACTGCCGAAAGTTTCTGACGACCGCATTATTACAGGGGGCAAGCGCGCTCTTCCCGGCCTTGAGCAGCAGTCGGAATCCAAACCACATCAGATAGGCTGCCCCCAGAACTTTTACGATCAGCGCCGCCCAAGGGAACGCAGCAAATACAACGCCGATACCTGCAATTGCACAGGTGGCCCAGAATAAATTGACCAATACGATGCCTGCTACCAAGGCCAAAGCTTCTGACCGCGTAGCAGCTACCGCTTTGTGGACTACTGCAACGAAATTTGGCCCTGGAATAACGACACCGGCCAGGTAAACCAAAAAGACTGTCAAAACGGCGGGAGCATCGATCATGTGCATTCCTTTGCGAGTGTTGTAGCCCGGGACGGTCATCATTCAGTTCAAGGCCGCCAGCGCCTTCAACGTACAACGAAATAAAAATTCGATACAGGTTTTTTGAGCGTAGTTGTGTTTTTACACACTCTGGGACAAAAGCGGACGTTCGGCTCGGTACGCTTCGCCCCAAATCGGAAGAGCAATGATTATGGGACAGCTTGTTGCAAGAACGATTAGTTAATGGTGTTGCTCTATCCTTTGTAGTCGCAGTGAATCTGCATGCTTTCTGTTTGATTTTTATGAATTTCAAAGCCGCATTGTCTCAATGCATCCTTGACCACATGAATAACAACAAGGTGCTCCGCTGCGACTGCCTTTTGCCGAGTTAATGACGTAAATACGCCAAATGGTAGAAATCGTAATCTTTTTCCATTCAATACAATAGACACATCGACATGTGTTCCGTCTACGTCATGCCCGTTAGATCCGAATATATCGCTTACTTCATTCTTCCTTTCTGGATAAAAGGTGCAAAATACTCTGATACCTAACCATCGCGATAATATTCGAAAGAAACCAAGGTTACTGCTTTTGCTTTCATACCCTCGGACGATAAGCAAACGAATTGACGGAGGCAGCATTGACTGAGCCTCGATCATCTTAATAAAGGTGCTTTGTTCGATTAATACTTTTGATGATGGCCAGCGAGGCCTAACCCTCACACCTTGACTTTCCCCCTTTAATAACTCAAGCATTTTGTATCGTCTCTATTTTTTGTTGTGTTCTCAACGCCATATGCAATAACGGAAAAGGGTTGCCTTCGTTATCTAAAGGTGAGCGTCCGGTTTGTATAAAGCCATAATGTTCGTAGAACCCCACGCCTTGTGGGTTTTGCTCATTAACATCGACACTTAGGGTAGGGTGCCGAGCACGTGCATGATCCAGCAGTATTCGGCCAATGCCTTGGCCGCGCCTATCCGCGTCGATAAACAGCATTTCTACATTGTGGCCACTGGTGGCGATGAAGCCAGCAATTCCAATACCGTCTTCGTAAACCCATACTTCGAGTTCAGGCATAAGCAGATAACTTTCTTGGACGAGGTACCGCAAGCGCTGGATGTGATCCTCATTCAGGAAATCATGAGTGGCACGTACCGACCTCTCCCACAGTGCACCTAGAGTAGGATTATCGCACACTTCTTTTTGGCGAATATTCATGGACGTCATTCTTTAAGTGGACAGTTATCCTAATCAATCCTACTTTTACAGGAAAGCGAATATTGACTGAAAGCAGACCTTGGCTAACGTCCGCTTTGGGTCGATAACAGCCATTCAATCAATACTTTGGATTGGGGCTCAGAGCGAGCATAGGTTGCTCCTCCTCTCCCGCCCTAACACCGCCGCTCCCGTCATCTGCATGAAACCTGCCACAGCTGATCAAGCCGAGTCGTATAGCTCGGGCTCATCATTTCACGTCGCATAGCCCAATCCGGATGGCTCGGCACGCTGGCAGAGCGAAGCGTCCCCCTGCCCCAGCGGCCGTTGATCTGATCCAGTACCCCCATCAGCTTGGTCGAAGCACCCGGCTGTGACGCGGCGAACAGATCCTCGGTGAATTCGCCCGGCTGGCACAGGCTCAGCAACATTACCTCGGCCTTGCTGTAATTGAATCCCGGCCTGAAGACATGCTCGAGCGCATCGACCGCCGCCCTGGTCAGCAGCCGCACGTCGTCGGTCGGGTACGGCAGGTCGACCACCACACCGTTGGCGTACTTGGCTTCCTCCGGATTGAACATGCCGGTGCGGATGCTCACGCGGATCTTCCTGCACTGCGAGCCCTGAGCGCGGAGCTTTTCCGAGGCGCGCATCATGTAGGTGGCCACCGCCTCCTTGATGGGCGACAACTCCTTCAGGCGCTTGCCGAACATGCGGCTACAGCAGATCTCCTGCTTCGGTGGGTCGGGTTCATCCAATTCCAGGCACGGGGTGCCAGCCAGTTCCCGGGCGGTCTTCTCGATCACCACGCTGAACTTCTTGCGCAACATCCACGGATCGGCTTTGGCCAGGTCCATTGCTGTCTTGATGCCCAAGGTGTCCAGGTGCAGTTTCATCCGGCGCCCGACGCCCCAAACCTCGGCCACGTCGGTGTTGCGCAGCACCCAGTCACGCTTGGCGGCATCGCAGATGTTGACTACCCCGCCGGTTTGCACCTGCAGACGCTTCGCCGTGTGGTTGGCCAGCTTGGCCAAGGTCTTGGTGTGGGCAATACCAACACCGACCGGGATGCTGGTGCAGCGCAGCACCTGGGCGCGAATCCGCTGGCCGAACGCATCCAACTCGGTCATGCCGGTCAGATCGGCGAAGGCTTCGTCGATGCTGTACACCTCGACCGCCGGCACCATGGCTTCAATCAGGCTCATCACCCTTTCGCTCATGTCTCCGTACAGCGCGTAGTTGGACGAAAACGGGACGATGCCGTGCTGCTCGAGCTTGTGCTTGATCTGGAAGTACGGCTCGCCCATTTTGATGAACGGCTTGGCATCGTAGCTGCGCGCAATCACACAGCCGTCGTTGTTGCTCAACACCACAATTGGCACCTTGACCAGGTCCGGGCGAAACACCCGCTCACAACTGGCATAGAAGCTGTTGCAGTCGATCAGCGCGAACACCGGCTCCTGACGCTTAGACATGGCTGCGCACGGTGTTGGTGATCACGCCCCAGATCGTCAGATCGTCGCCTTCAAGGATGTAACGGGCCGGGTACTTGGGGTTTTCCGACAGTAGGATCAGCTCCGCACCACGCTTGCACAGGCGCTTGCAGACCGGGTCATTGTTCAGCAGTGCCACCACGATGTGGCCATGAGCGGGTTCAATCGAACGATCAACCACCGCCAGGTCACCCTCGAGAATGCCGGCGCCCTGCATGCTTTCGCCGGTGATGGCGACCAGGTAGACGTGCGGCGCGCGGATGTTCAAGACCTCATCCAATGAGATGTGCTGCTCGATGTGATCGGCTGCCGGCGACGGAAAACCGGCTGGCACCTGGAAAGAGCAGAAAGGCAGCTTCACGCCGCCTTCTGAAATTGGACCTAGAATTGAAAAGCTCATGACGCACCTTTTACAAAAACTGTACGAACATACAGTTAATTTGAAAGCAGGCCTGCGGTCAATTTTCTTGTGGGAGATTTCGACAGGCGGAGGCTGGTATGTGTGGTCGACTTTCCCAATACAGCGGCATTCACGACTTCGTGGCAGCGCTGAGCATGCCCAATGCCCTGGTCAACTCCGTCGGCTATCCGCCGCTCGAGCGCTACAACGCCGTGCCGTCAACTCAGCTATCCATCTTCCAACACGAGGACCGTAGATTCTGTCTCGCAACCTCCCCAAATCCAGTTTAAACATTTAGATCTCACCGCCTAACACCACATTTTCCCAGCTTACTTCCTTTGCAAATATCAAAGCCTTGATCGCATCGGCGCACAACTGCAGGCCAGCTGTAAGCCTTTCTTGCGCTCGCTTGTACTCTTTTGACTTTTTTGTCAATCTCCCAGAATGGACAGCAGTCGAGCGATAGCTGTAAAGATCACGTAGGTGGTTATGAATTTCTTTGCGACTGACAAGATCGTGACCTAAAAGCCAAGCACCTCGAAGTCGAAATTGCAATGAGAGCTGAACACTATCACCTTGATCATTTAACAACAGAGATTCTAGTGCGATACCTAGGTCGATTGCCTGATCCACCGGATTATCATGTCGGACCGCCTCATTAAGTCTATGTATCGGCACATCAAGCTTATCACGGAGCCTATCATCCAGTTCTAAGTAGGCAGATAGCACCTTTTTTAGCAATTCTAAATCTTCAATGCTTGCGTCATGACAGATGCCACTGCCAGCCTCCCGATATGACGTCATGAAGTTGCGAGGCGTAAAACCTTGTAAAAACGATCCTGCTTGCAGCTCCGAGTAGTCACGTCGATTGATGGGTATTGCAGGACAAACTATGGTAAGCAGCTCCGATATTTTTTTAAAAAAGTCAAGGTCTTTCATATCAAACTCTTGACATGCAGGGTCGTCAAATTGAAAAAATTTCGGATATACTTTCTTTAGTCGAAACAGTACAGAATCAGGCAACTTAGCTGGCGCTGTATAGTCCACCGGTGAGGTTGGAGACATAAAACTAAACGGCGTTAGCTTAAGTGGGTATTCGGCAATAAAACGCTTTAATGTTTCCGAAGGCACATCTTCTGGCTTACTGATAAACACATTCTCAAGCAATTCAACTGTGCAGGGAACCTTAATCCCGCGCAGCAAAACAATATCTATACAGGGACTGTAATCCTGACTTAAGAATTCAAACAGATCGCCAACGGATTCCTCCACACCTTTATCCAAGGCTCTCGAAATAAGAGCCTGAGCAATATTATCAATTTGCAAAGTTGACCGAGAAGCCCCTAAATTCAAGCTCCTACCAACACTTTCTTTTACTAGTTGCAATCCCGCAAGCACCGACTTTAGTGGTTCTGGCACATGTATTCGATCCCATTCCTCACCAGGAAACCTAAACCTTAGATCTTCTCGAAGTTCTGATCTCAGAACGTCCGTGACTAGTTGCTGAAGCATCCCCCCACCCTCCTTAAATTAATCAGTTCAATATAGCGGGTCAGAAACCAGTCATAGAAAATGATTATCGCGTGACTGCTCGCACGAAGGCCTGACACGCTTGCAGTGCTATCAATCCTTGGTCTCCGGCATCGGTAATCCCGACAATTCGTTGAGCATGCGCTGGGTCAAACCACGCTGCTGGCGCTGTACAGCCACCGGCTGCATCCGTGGCGTCGAGAAGGACTGACAACCGCAGATCAGCAGTGGCAAGACGGTCGCGCAGGCGAGCCTGATGGGTTTGAGCATGGCTCAGCTCCTGGTGCCAGGCTGCATCGGAATGTGATCTGCAGCAAAGCAAGGCACCTGACTTGTAATCAGCACGCCGGGCAGAAACCGGCGCAGGCAGAGCCAGAGGTGACGACGTCGCGCAGATCACACCCCCGATGCGGACGAACACCCCGCCCAGAGCCGGCCACCTGCATCACTGCAACAACGGAGATGAAAGTGAGGTGCTGACTCACAGGCGAACAGGCTGCTGGCCGACTGAAAAAAGGCAGGAAGAGGTTGTTGAAATAGGTGGATCGGGGTTTCAACTCTTGGCCCTCGCACGCATGCAGGCGAAAGCCGTCGAGTCATGCCGGGATCAGCTCCGGTCATCTGAACCACCAACCGGAGAACACCATGCCCCAGACCAGTCGTCGATGTACCAGCGGGATCGTACTTCAGTCGCCTCTTCGCCTCAAAACCCGCGCGCAACAGCAAGCCTGAAGGTTGCGCCCAACACTCATACAGGCAGCGGACAGTAGGGCCGACGATGTGACCGGGCATCAGTCGGGCAACCGGTAGGCCCAACCCTCGTGACTATGCACTGCTGATGTTTCAACCCAGGCCGTCGCCAGTAGCGGGCCTGGGAATTTCACGGATGAGTCTTGGTGAGTCAGGGTGCAGCGGAAAAATGACCGAAGAAACGCAGAAGGAAGATCAGAGCAGGTTAGTCGTCTCTATCGTCACGATCGCGATTGCGCTCATACCCCTGATCATTGTCACGACGATCATATCGGCGGTCACGCCCTCGATCATCGTCATAGTCTCGGTCATACCCTCTGTCGTATCCACGACCATGATCATAACCCCGATCACGACCGTATCTTTCTCCGTCGTCCCAGTGAGGCCCGCAGCCTCCCAACAAGAGAGCGCCTGAAATGGCCATGAGCATTACTACTGCACGCTTCATTTGAACGTCCTAAAAGCAAAGGTCAGCGATATGACCGTGAAGCTGCTCAATGATTCACTGGTGAGATGCAGCAAGCCAAAAAACCAAATCCAACGCTGAGTTAACAGCGCGCTCCTTCCCCTCCAACACCACTCGCATGCACTCCCCTCCGCGCCCAACGGCAACCAGCGGTGCTTCCTGGTGGTGCGCGCGGTCAATCACGAAGGTTTCGGCGTGCTCAAGGGTTTCGCCAATGAACAGGATGCGAAGGGCTATCAGGCTGTCCTGGCTGCGGATGAGAAGACAAAGCCAGAGAACTCGTCTGCCGATGTCCCGGAAGTCGAAAGCGAGCAGCGTTATGAGGGCCGACAGCTCTAGCTCAAGGCTCACACGGGTGGCGAGCGTGTAGGGGATGCCAACAATTTCGGTATAATGCCGGCCCCGTTCGTGTTGAACCCTGGTGACGCGGTGGCGTGGGCGACTGTTTACCATCACCTAGGACGACCTGAAAAAATCGAAATTGGTCCAGAAAACTCAGAAATGGATTGTACGGCCAAGGTTTGGGGCTGGTCAGCATCACGGTAACCCGTGTTTCTGCACCCCGCCGAGGTGGTTACTGAGTTACTGATCAAGGCACTTGAGACCGCAAAAACTTCCTAGAGAGAGCGTCAGGATCAAGCGTGCCGCTGCTTGATCTTGTCGACAACGCTCTCGACGACGTGGCTAGCCTCAACAAAACGTCTTGAAAAAACCAACCAATCCAGCGCTGCCGCTACGTGCGGCAAGGAGAACGCTATGTTCGCAATAAAACTATTCGGCCTGCTCATGGCCGCCCTGTTCTACGTTGTCATCACCGGATTCTGGTTCGCCTACGGAGTGCCGCCGATGTTCGAAGTGGGCTCAGTGCCCACCCTGCTTGTCGCCGCTATCGGCACATTCATCTGGCTTACAGCCACCGGCTGCATCGCCATTCACATCATTAAAAAAGTGCGGCCGGCGTAGATCGGCCCTGGCTTTCATCAAATGCTGCCGCCGTGTGCGGCACGGAGAAATGCATGCACGGGTCACTCCGACCTGGGATCAGCAGTTTGTAGCGCTCGGTCAGATCATGCACCTGACGCACCTCTTCAGCCGCCTGCCGCGAGAGCGGCACCAGATAGGCCCGGCACTCTATTCCCCACCCTTTGCTCTGATCACCTTCTGGAACTGCTTCACACCTTCGGCCGGGATGCGGATAGCGCTTTTCGTGTACCCCGCCCCGTTGAATTTACTCGGCGCCACTAGAAAAATTCTTTCAGCTCCACCTGACGAAACATTGAGTTGAGTTTCTCCGGCGGCTCTTTCATTGCCACGATGTTCAGGTCTGAGGTCGGGTTTGTCACTATGCAGTCCGGCGCAATGGCGAACCGAAATATCTCGTTCAGCCCGGTGCGACACTGTCGAGGCCACGTTCAATGCCCCTCTGGATTCAACCCGACGCATTGCACTTAGCACGTCGGCAACCGGGATTTTCCCCAGCGCGGGAATCAGGTCCTTATCCAGGTACATGCGCGACTGGGTGACGCCGCCCCTCTTTGCGGTCAGCATGGCGATTTGAAGGCATGCCCTCATTGGCTACGACTTTGAAGGTTTTCACAGTACCAGTACTGGCGGCGCGCTTTTCTTCACGATGCTGTGATCGAGGATCAACTCCCTTGGCGATAAGAGATCTGGCTTCGTCTCGACGCTCGCGGGCTTCTTTCAGGCTGATTTCGGAATAGGTGCCCAAGGATATGCGCGGTTGCTGTCCACGCCATGCTTACGTAACCACATCAACACCGTCGACCGACCCTGAATCCCTTAGCCCCGTTGAGCTTCTTTCATAACTCAACTCGCTTTTTTCGACCTGGTCGACGACCGACAATTTAAAAGTCAGCGTGTAATCACGCTGACTGCGCCTTTTTCTTGTGTCCATTCCGTCCTCCTGAAAAAAGATCAGAAGGTGTAAACCTTATTCAGGACGGGACAGTTATCGGCCAGGAGCAGCCAGTCAAGCCGGTGAAATCGGCCCGTCGCCCAGCAAAGGACATACTTGCGTTGCTCGTTCGGCCAGTAGATTTTTCAGAGCCTGCATTTGCCCGATGCGCTCATCCAACAAAGCGATTTTTTCAGTAAATAACTGAGCCAGCAGGTGTTTAGAGACTTCTTCGCTGTTCCAAAGTAGTGGCAAATTTTCGCCAATCTCCGCCAACGAAAATCCCAGCTGCTGCGCCAACTTGATATAGCCCACCAGTTGTAGCGTCTGCTCTGGATAAAGCCGATAGCCGTTGGCAGCACGCTGAGGCTTGATCAACCCTTTCTCTTCATAAAACCGCAGTGCGTCGACCGAGACACCCGAACGCGTTGCCACTTCTCCGATTCTCATGACTTTCAATACTCGCGTTGACTCTGGACCTAAGACCAGGCTTTAGCCTGAGGGCCCAAACTGTGAGTGATGATTATGACCAGCGTAAAGAACAATCTACACATTGTCCGGGCTAGCGCCTTCTACGACCTGATAGTTACGGCGGGCTTCATGACGCCCTGGACAGCATCACTGGTTTTCAAAGGCTTCGCAGCGTTATCCGGCGCCTTGGCATTGGACCGCCCGGCGCCGACCTTAGAGGGGGCCGCAATGCTCTTGGCCAATCTGTTGGGTAGCGTCGTCGTGGTCTGGTCACTTTGGCGGATAATGCATCCAAGCCGTACTGTGGGTTTATATGACGCGCTGGCGCGAATACTGTTTGCTGTGTGGCAACTCTTTGCAGTAGCGCATGGTGCCAGTTTTCTTATCCTTGGATTTACGCTTATGGAAATTGGATTTGCCATCGCACAGACTTTGCCGTTGACCGCCCCTCGAATGTTTCAAACAAGCGTGGACCAGAAGTTGTCTGGTTTGGAAACGGCATAGAAGCAATGTCTGCTTCGGGTCGATTGCAGCCCTTGGTGACAGGCAGAAACCGGCCAAAAGCAGGCATTCATTCGTGTCGGCCAAAGACGAAATGAAGCAAGTCAGCACGTCTTGTGCTGACAACCATCTATTCCCTATACGAAATGAACCTACGATTGAATAGATAATGATGCGGTCATCTTCGCGTGACACACCGACAGAATTTCATCCGCCAGCGCCGAGTCGTCAGGACAGGTACGCGATAACATGATCGCACCGACCGCGCGCGCCAGCAGGTCGATCATTTTCTCCCTAGCCTCGCCCGCTGGCGCATCCAGCCCGGTCGGGTATTTTTCACCGAGCGTTTGCAGCGTGCGCTCAATGCCCTCAGCAAATGCTGACTTCAAATCGTCGGACTGACGCGCAGCGTCGCCGCACAACGCCGCCATGGTGCAACCCGTGGCGCGCCCGTCGCGATGATCCCTGGACACATACACATCGATGAAGTCCTTGATGCTCAGTGTTTCAGCGCTGATCAGCGATTGCGCAAGGCTGTTGGCCGAGGCCTCAGCCATCAAGTCGGCCTTCGAACCGAAATGTTTGTAGAAACCGCCATGGGTGAAACCGGCAGCAGCCATCAAGTCGGCCACGCCGACACCGTCAAAGCCGCGTTCGCGAAACATGACCGAGGCCGTTTCGACGATGTGTTCCCGATTTGCCTGGGCCTGGGCCTTGGTCACTCGCATGTTCGATACCTCGTTACCGCTTGGAAATTCATGGGTTGATAATACATAGATGTTGTTCATAATCAAAGTTGTTGACAGCTTAGATTTCGATCATCATCCTAATTGCCAGCAATATGAAATTCACCAACGGGCACGGAACAAACACCCATGAGCGACCAGAATCTGTTTACCCCTTACACGCTTGGCGCCCTGACGCTGTCAAACCGCGTGGTGCTCGCCCCGCTGACGCGCAATCGCGCCGGAAAAGGCTTTGTACCGAGTGAATTTGCTGCTGCCTATTACAGCCAGCGAGCCAGCGCGGGCTTGCTGATTTCCGAAGCCTCGCAGATATCCCAGCAGGGACAGGGCTATCAGGACACGCCAGGCATTTACACACCGGCTCAGATAGAGGGATGGCGCAAGGTGACCGATGCCGTGCACGCCAAGGGCGGGAGAATTTTCCTGCAACTGTGGCATGTGGGCCGTGTTTCCCACGTCGATCTGCAACAGCACGGCGCGGCGCCGGTAGCCCCTTCCGCGCTTCGTCTTGCGACCAAGGTGTTCGTCAACAACCGCTTCGAGGACGTTTCCGAGCCGCGAGCATTGGAAGCTGACGAATTGCCGGGCATCGTCAACGATTTCCGCCAAGCGGCGGCAAACGCCATTGCAGCAGGCTTCGACGGCGTGGAAATCCACGGTGCAAACGGCTATTTGCTGGATCAGTTCATCAAGGACGGCTCCAACCTGCGTACTGATGCGTACGGCGGCTCAATCGCAAACCGTGCGCGTCTGCTGCTGGAAGTGACGGCTGCCGTGGTCGCCGAGATTGGTGCTGATCGCACGGGTATTCGCCTTTCGCCTGTCTCGCCGGCCAATGGTGTATCGAGCCGTGATCCGCAGGCTCAGTTCGATTACATCGTCGATCAACTCAATGCTCTGGACATCGTTTATCTGCACGTCGTCGAAGGCGCGACCGGTGGACCTCGCGACGTGGCGCCCTTTGATTTCGGTGCCTTGCGTCAGCGCTTCAAGAACACCTACATCGCCAACAATGGCTATGACCTGGGCCTGGCCACGGAACGCCTTGCGTATGACAAGGCCGACCTGATCGCCTTTGGCCGTCCTTTTATCGGCAACCCTGATCTGGTGGAGCGGCTCAAAACCGGCGCGCCACTGTCCGCCTTTGACCCTTCCACGCTCTACGGCGGCGGTGCGGCGGGATACATCGACTACCCGACGCTTGGCGAATCCAGCGAAGTCGCGAACCAGGCACAAGCTGATCGAGCCTGATTTTGATCGTGCATCCATTCCCATTCATGTTCCCGAAAAAAGAGCTGACATCATGACTACTCGTCCTACCGTTCTCATCACTGGCGCTTCCACCGGCATCGGCGCGGTTTATGCCCAACGTTTCGCCCAACGCGGGCATGATCTGGTATTGGTCGCCCGCGACCACTCGCGCCTGGAAACGCTCGCCGCAAGGTTGCGTGATGAACACAGCGTCGCCATTGAGGTGGTTCCGGCCGACCTGACTCAACTCAGCAATCTGCACGCTGTCGAAACGCGCCTGCGGGATGACGAGCGCATCGGCATCCTCGTCAACAATGCCGGTGCCGCGCAGTCCGGCACCTTCATCGAACAAAGCACCGACAGCATTGCGCAACTGGTGGCCCTCAACACCACTGCGCTGGTGCGACTCGCCAGCGCCGTCGCGCCACGCCTGGCCAAAGCAGGTGAAGGCGCGATCATCAACATTGGTTCGGTGGTGGGTCTGGCGCCTGAGTTTGGCATGTCGGTCTATGGGGCGACCAAGGCGTTTGTGCTGTTCCTTTCCCAAGGCCTGAGCCTGGAACTTTCGCCTCAGGGTGTTTATGTGCAAGCCGTATTGCCCGCCGCCACCCGCACGGAGATTTGGGACCGCGCCGGTATCGACATCAACACCTTGAGCGAAATCATGGAAGTGGATGATCTGGTCGATGCCGCACTGGTCGGCTTCGACCGCCGCGAACCGGTGACCATTCCTCCGTTGCAAGAAGGCGAGCGCTGGGATGCCCTGCAAACCGCACGTCAGGGTCTTTTGTCGCAGATCAGACAGTCCGCCGTGGCGCAACGCTATTTGACTCAAGTCTGAACCCTGTAGAGCAGGTCGGCCTCGCCCCGCAATCGGACGGAATAAACATGACTCTTTTGGCTAGAAGCAATCATCCAGGTTCGCAGTCGTCATTTATCAACGCGGCGAACCAGTCGGTTCTGGTTGGCGGGATACCTTTCGCCTATCGTGATCTGGGACCCAGAACGCAGGTCCCGTTGGTCATGTTCAACCATTGGGGGGCAGTGCTGGATAACTTTGACCCCAGGATCATTGACGGTCTGGCAAAAAACCGGCGTGTCATCACCACCGATTACCGCGGTATCGGTGGCTCGGGTAGCGCCGCGCCATTGACCGTCGGTGAGATGGCTGACGATGCCATCGGCTTTATTCGTGCGTTGGGTTTGGACAAGGTTGACCTGCTCGGCTTTTCACTCGGCGGCTTCGTCGCTCAAGACATTGCCCTGAAAGCTCCCGAACGCGTGCGCAGGCTGATCCTCACCGGAACCGGACCGGCCGGCGGCACAGGCATCGACAACGTCGGCTCGGTAACCTGGCCGTTAATGATCAAGGGGCTGCTGACGCTACGAGATCCCAAGTTCTACCTGTTCTTTACCACCACGGCCAACGGACAACGCGCCGCGTCCGAGTATTTGCAACGATTGAAAGAGCGCCGGCAAGACCGGGACAAAGGCCCGACACCCCGCGCGTTTTTACGGCAATTGAAAGCCATTACTGCGTGGGGCAAGCAGGCGCCGCAAGAACTCGGTCGCCTGCGTATGCCGACGCTGATAGCCAACGGGGACAACGACATCATGGTGCCCACTGTCAACTCGCTTGAGCTGGCAAAGCGAATCCCCAACGCGCAACTGATCATTTACCAGGACGCCGGACACGGCGGCATTTTCCAGCACCATACCGATTTCGTGGCCAAGGCTTTGGCGTTCCTCGACGCCTGAGCGCCTGAACGTCTCATCGCAGCAACGTTGCCGGGGCCGCGCCCCATTCTCATTCCACCGACAAGAGCAGCTGCAACATGAAGGCATTTTTTATCGACCGCTACGGCAAGCAGAACGGAAGGATTGGCGAAGTGCCCGCCCCTGCGGTCGGTGTGCATGACGTTCTGATCCAGGTGCATGCAACGAGCGTGAACCCGTTGGACTCGAAGATCAGAACCGGGGAATTCAAACTGATCCTGCCCTATACATTTCCATTGGTATTGGGCAATGACCTGGCGGGTGTGGTCGTTCGCACGGGCTCGGCGGTGAAGCGATTCAATCCGGGAGACGAAGTCTATGCACGCCCTCCCGAGGATCGGATCGGGACGTTTGCCGAACTGATCGCCGTGAACGAAAACGCGCTCGCGCTGAAGCCCTCGAACCTTGACATGGCCGAAGCGGCGTCCGTCCCCTTGGCCGCCTTAACGGCCTGGCAGGCGCTGGTTGAGACCGCCCAGGTGAAAAAAGGCCAAAAGGTGTTGATTCATGCCGGATCCGGCGGTGTCGGCACGTTTGCCATCCAGCTCGCCAAACACCTCGGCGTCTTCGTTGCGACGACCACCAGTACGGCGAATGTCGAATGGGTGAAGGCGCTCGGGGCGGATGTGGTCATCGACTACAAGCAGCAAGATTTTGCAAACGAGTTGCGCGATTTCGACGTTGTGTTGAACAGCCTCGGCGCCGATGTACTGGAGAAATCGGTCAAGGTTCTCAAGCCTGGCGGACAGCTCATTTCCCTTTCGGGGCCGCCGACCGCGCAATTTGCCCAAGAGCAAGGCTTGTCCTGGATGCTACGGCAAGTCATGCACCTGCTGAGCAGCGGTATTCGTAGAAAAGCCCGCAAGCATGGGGGGAGCTATGCATTTTTGTTTATGCGTGCCGACGGGGTACAACTGCAAAAAATCACCTCGCTTATCGAAGCTGGCGTCATTAAACCGGTCATCGATCGTTCCTTCCCTTTTGAATCGACTGCAGAGGCGTTGCAGTACGTCGAGCAGGGCAGATCAAAAGGCAAAGTCACGATAACAATCAAATAAGCGCACTACAAAAAATGTCCGTAGAAAACGTGCATGCCGCCAAGTATCACCTTTCAGCGCCTGAACCAGAGGAGCCGCCATCGCACAACTGTAGTGGTCAACTAATCCCGGACACGACGTTAAGTTTTTTCTCGGCTTGAGCTGGCGCCAGCCCAGCGTTGAATTGATGGGGTCGAATCCAGTTGTACCGATGCATCAGATAGTGGCTGATGTCTCGGTGGGCTTCTTGAGCCGTCATGTAGCCCACGGTCGGTATCCATTCAGTTTTCAAACTCCGAAACACACGCTCCATCGGCGAGTTGTCCCAGCAATTTCCACGACGACTCATGCTCTGGCGCATGCGGTACCGCCAGAGTCGCTGGCGAAACTGGCGGCTGCCAACCCAGCGACGCAAAGCAGACTCGACAACCCCAAGCGAGCGGTTGGCTTCAATATGGCTATAGCCTTGATCGAGCACGAGGCCCCTGCGGCCTCGCGTTTGAACTCAGTGGAAAAGGAACGACGTTGCTTGGTCATCAGACACCTCTATCTGGCGAGCATTCTCGCCTAAATGGGTGTCCAGTTTCATTAGACCACTACACAAATGCTGGACAGCGCTGACGCGCTATCTCGATGATGGTGCTGTACCCATCGACAATAACCGGGTAGATAATCAAATCCGGCCGTGGGCACTTGGACGTTCGAACTGGTTATTTGCGGGCTCACTACGCAGCGGCAAACGTGCGGCTGCGATCATGAGCCTGATCCAGTTGGCGCGGCTCAATGGGCATGATCCGTATGCTTATCTGAAGGATGTACTCACGCGCCTGCCGACGCAGCGGGCGAGTACGATTACGGAGTTGCTGCCGCACAGGTGGACGCCCGTTTAATCACACAAGGTGTGTTGGGCGGACGCTTACCTTCCAGCTTGAATTCGAACGTCTACTGCGCCCGCTTTGCCTTGACCGTCATTGTTTCCTCCCCTTGCTTGAGCTTACACACTCAGCAAGGGGTTCGTTTTTCGGGGGCAAAGTCAATTCAAGCAGTTCAGTCTGGCGCGATGCCCATGGGGAAATCATGGCCCGTGAAAGCCTAAATCATCGCAAAGACGCCGTTAACTGCCCAGTCGGAAAGCGTCGAAATTCCTCCTGGTGGATTGGGCGTAGGCACGGTGCTACCCAGCTTGACAGGCGCGGACCAACTGCTGGCGCTGGCCGGGTCGGATGTACCCACGTAATAGAGATCTCCGGTGGGTTTGTATCCCTGTGTCGCATTCTCGGTCGTCGACTGATAGACGCAATAAAGCTGCGGTGTTCCGCTGCTATCGTCACAGACCACCACCGCAACAGCGCACATCGCCGTTATAAAGGTCTCGGGACCAAGCTGGCCACTGAAAAGTTGCATCGGTGCCCCCGTGTTGGTGTTGCCGAAAGAGTTGTAGAAGATGCAGCCGCCGTTTCCAAGATAGAAGACGTAAAGTGTCCCGTTGTAGACGATAGCAGCCGGCCCGGTCGAGCCCCCCCAGCTATTGCCTGTCGAGTTGGAGTAAGACACACCGTTTGTATTGACCTGCTGACTATTTCCCCAACTGCTTCCGTTGTAGACGCTGTACCAGAGCGCGTTGGCATTTCCCTCTCCCTCGTAAAAGACATAGAGTTCGTTGTTGAACACTACGGGCGCCGGCCAACCCGACATGCCGGCTCCCGATACCGTCTTCTGGGTGCTCCAGTTGCTTCCATCATAGGTCTGGTAGCGCAGGGCACCACTATAGTTGCCGCCCTGATAGAACACATACAAATCGGTGCCGAATACTGCACTTCCCGGTGTTCCCGTAATGCCAGAGCTCCCTCCTGAATACGCCTGTAACTGCGCTGGCGTACTCCAGCCTCCCGAACCAAATGTAACGTAGAAGAGCGCGCCGGTGTTGCCATTCTGCTGGTAAAAGCAATAGATATGGCTGTTGAAGACGGTAGCGTTTGGGCTCCAGGATATCATCGCGTCGGTAGCTTCGAACGTCCCTGTCGTTGGAAATTTTGTCATCAGGCTGGCAGGGTTACCCGGCGTGGCTGTGGTCGTATACCAGAGTTCGCCGCTGTTTCCTGGCCCTTGCATCATGCAATAGATCTGGTCATTGAAATTGACAAGGGATGGCGAGCTAGATAGCTGTACCGGGGCAACTTGAAGGGGCGCATTCCACGTGCTCCCGTCCGGCGAACTGACATACCAGAACCCGCTTCCGCTGCCCGCAGCAAACAGGACATAGAGAGTGTCGTCGTAGACCAGCGCGACTGGCGCTCCGGACATGGGCACCGTGTGGCCGCCGCACTCGAGCCACCCGCCTGGCCCTGCATCGTTTCCGGCCGTGTCAATTGAGGTGTAGCTAAGGTTGCCTGTACCCGTATTCTGGTAAAAGACGTAAAGGTACTCTTGGCCCGACGGGTTGGTGAAGACTACGGCCGACGGCGATGTGGCAATGCCGGTGTTGGGCCAGTGGGTGCTTGTGGACCAGTTGCTCCCATCGCTTGAAGACGTGAACCAAAGCTGCCCGTCGGGGCCAGGACCCTGATAGAAGACATAGAGAAGGTCATTGAAGACAACAGCCGATGGGCAGTCGGACATGATGACGCCCGGCGAATAACCGGATATGGCCTGTGTCGGCTGTATCTGGTAAGAGGTCTCCTGGCTCATGGTCTTATACATCAGCGTTCCGTCCGGACTTGGGACTCCGGTATCACCGACATCTTGCCAGAATACATACACCTCGCCGCCAAACGTCGTTGCGCCTGCTCCCGTTGCCGTTTCGACCGGGACAAGAGTAGAGACGGTGGGAATTGATGTCATGAGTTTCTGCGAGCTGGACCATGTCGTCCCGTTATAAGTGTTATAAAGAAGGTAGTCGGTCTGTGCCGAAGAACTCGGATAGAAGACATAGATCGTGTCATTAGATGACGTCACTGCCGGTGGATTGTTCGAAAGGAAACTGGCCTCGAACGCCAGCCAAGCGGGTTGCCAGGCCAGATCGACTATGTCGGCGGCCACTTTTTCCGCGAACCAGACACAGAGGCCTTCGAGATCGGTCGGCGGACCAAAAATCCCGAGCCAGGTTTTTGCGGGGTTGGTCATGATTCTCTCCTTGAATACTACGGCGTGTCGGGTCGCGACCGTTCACAGGTTAGCGGAGTCGTCCTTATGAACGCCCCCGCAGTCGGACCATGGGATAGGAATACAAACTTCCAATTCAATGCGGGCCATTACTGCGACCAAAGCATCAACGGCGACGAGCGCAGTTACATCATTGACCGGATGTACTACCCGACCCAGTCAGCCATAGCACCTGTCCGCCGAAGCTGTCGGTCTGGGTGACATCTTGATCGATCCCGATGCCATTCACGGGCGCCTGGACGAGCGTCTGCACCATCTGGTAGCCGCGCTCGGGCAGCGCCGGTACCTCGCTGCATGACTGCCAGTAGTGCTGGAACGGCAGGTCGTACAGTTGCGAGCCGGTGAGCACCGCGTCGCTGCCGACGTACAGCCCAGGCACATAGCCGGCTGCCGACACCGCGCTGTACCAGGCTGTGCAGTAATTAATGACGTCCTGTGCGGTTGAACTGGCCGCCACACCCTCAAGGTCACACCACACATTCATACCCGGTGGCAGACCAATGCTGTCTGCGTTTGTCGCAGCGTTGTTTCCATTGGTCTGCCCGGTGTTCTGGGAGGGTGACCAGCCAGGGTCATCGACGTGCTGAACGACCATCAGGGCCAGTCCTGATGCCAAAATGTCACTGGCCTCGCTTGATGACAGATCTCCTGCATCTTGCTCGGCGCCGAGGGATAGATAACGGAGGCAGAATGTATAACCCTGCGCCGCGAACTGCTGGGCAGTGGCGGACGAAAGCACCGTATCGGCGTCAAATCCGCGGGAATTGGCTGGAGCGCTTTGGATACTTCCGTAAAGTGACATCGTGAGCCTCCTCTTCCTTAAGAAGGGTGATGTTGTTGGAATGCACTAGGGTCTGTACGAAAAGTCGCCGAGTGGCGATCAGGCAAGGCAAAAACAGGCGAGGAAGCGGAGTTTACGGGTTGTAAATGAGCATTCCGAGCCTGTTTTTAACGCAGCATGATCGCCACTCGGCGACTTTTCGTACAGACCCTAGAGAACATCGTCTGCGTGTGCCCGAATCACCACGCCGAGTTTGATTATGGAGCACGCTCTCTCAGCCAATCACAGTCCGTTAAGCGCCGAAACGGCCACGCCTGAAATGGGCCCAGGCGTCTGTTCGCAACGTCTGTGGGATGCTGAGCGACCTGTGTTCACGAGTCCTGCAAGGCCACATCAAAGTAGAGGACATTTACCCGATCTTTGGGACTGAGTTACTCAGACCAGGCGCGCCATTTCGTACATTGCTGGACGGCAGTTCTGATTATCTTAAGTGTTACGGAACAGCGTGGCCCACCGAAGAAGAAACTAGACACGATAATCTCCGTAGTGAGGTGACAACTTGGTTGGTTTGCCACGATGGTATCCGGAGACGTTGCCTGATCATGATTGACTTGCTGTGGGCTGAAGCCGCCAGGCTTGAGGGCCTACCTCCCTACGATCTGGAAACTGCCGCAAATGCAAAATTAACCACTGGCCATTTAAACCGGGCTCGGCTTCGCGTCGAAGTGCTGAAACTGGATGGTTAGGAGGCTTGGAGAAGATCGCTCCTCCTTACAAAGTGGCGGCGCTTTCCCAGGTCGCAAGACTTAAGCAAAAAACGAATGAGAAAGCTTGATTGGGCTAGGCCGATCTCTCTGCGCGGGCGCTTCCAGGCGAAGAGGAAGCCCTTCTACGTAGTGAGCATACGGAGAAAGGGTAACGCCTCATCTTGCCGAAAGATGCACGTTTCGCTTTCGCTGGTCGATCATGACGGCAATAACTGCCAAAAGTACCGCTAGGGTGTATGCAAATAGACCTAAATTCACACCCATGATCATTTTTTCTGAGCCATCAGAAAGAATCATCGACCCGCCGTAGCCATCCCGGAGCCAATAGGCCAATAAAAAACCCCCGGTGACAAACAGGGTGAGCAAGCTCGCTCGCTTGAGATTGTCTTTAATCCATACAAGCCAGACGCTATAGGCTCCAATGGCAGTATTGGTAAAAAGCTGCCAAACCTCATGAAGCCTTGCGTGGGGCTCCCAAACGGTGTTGAAAACATGAGTTTCGTTCAGCTCTAGTACCGGCACAACGGCGGCATAAAAGACGATACCAATGCTCACTAACAACTTCGCTATCATCCGAAACCTCCTTGTTGGCGCTTCAAGCTAGTCCCTTTCACGGCACTGTAGCGCTCTGCTGTCTAGGCATCCAGCGTGGGCGCAATGACAGTAACGCCAAATCCAGTACTGATAGTGGCCTCCTGCTACACGCAAGGATTTCCCAGCCCTTCACCTGCAAGCCCATGGCTTGGTGTTGCGCCAATTTCGGCGCGTTTATGACCTGGGAGATCGATGTGAGTAGTGACAACTTCAGCCAAGGGAAGCCTCACGAACTGCTAGGCATCTATGCATGAAGCGATGATAGCCACTCGTCGTTTCAAACTCTTGTTTCCCCCAAGTTTTGAAGCGCATGACGAAAAACCAATCTATACCTCAGCAGGTAGTACTTTAATGGCTAGGAAAAACGCAGACTACATCGCGTAGCCGATGATAGAAATGCCGACGAGTCAAACAAATGGACAGACCCACTGCTAAGGAATAGTCATGGCTGGAAAACTATTAGTCCCATGGAAGAACAAAACCGCCAAACACCCAAATGGCGTTTGCGAAGCAGCCACAATGCTGTGGTTGTCTCGCACTGACCAAAAAGGTCTTAAGTACGCAAATACGCTCACCCCTGAAGACTGCGATGCATTACAGTCTAAAGTTGAAGCAGGTGACACGTTTGTTTTCCTGCTACCACCGATGCTACTCCCAACTTCACACTTTCACCCTCTAGATGCAGTCCCGCCTAGCCTAGATGCGTTGAAGGCGCTAAAAACAGGTGACTTTATTTTCGTTAACGCTAATGGCCTCCCTGGGATAGGCGGGCATGCAATGGGAATATATAGGAATGCAAACATCCTGTACTTTTTCGATCCTGAGTTCGGTATCTACTCCTATGATTTTAATAGCATAGCGGATCTCAACGAAGTCCTTGGAAAGACCAAGAATTATGGAGAGGTTGGATATTGCTTGGGCGACTTTACTCCTCCACCAAAACCATAATCACATTGGCTTCATGCAAAGAGCCCAGCACTAGACTGGGCTTTTTCACGTCAGGACATCCAGAATTCCGAGCGACTACAGCTCTGAGCAAGGTCTGATGATGGAGCCAGGTTACCTCTGATCTATCTCGATCTTCTGAGTCGGGTCGGGGCTGTATTTTTGGCGTTTCAGCTGTGGATCGCCTGCCGTCAGGCAGAAGAAATAGATCTCCGCTTCACCGCAGCCACCGTGTAAAGCACATTCGCTCGCCTGCATGTGGTCAAGGAGAATTTCCCTACCTTGGGACTCACAAAATGCGTTTGCCTCTTTCAGGGCCTGCCCTTTTGCAGAAGCCGGCCCCACCGAAAGGAACGCGCGTTGAAATCGTGTAGGTGTCTGGACCAACTTTCATAGGGCCAGAGTCAGCACACCCTGCCAGCATCGCTAGCACCACTGCCCCTAAGAACAATTTCATGTCGTTCCCTCGTTGAGATTTTGCGGGACTTTATCACCAACGAACGAGCAACACGAAAACCTCGCATCACGCTTTGCTTGGCGGGACTGGGCAGCTAATCGTCCTAAAAGTACCAGTATCGAGTGTCTGCACACCCAAGCATTCGAAGACATTGGACGGAATGCGGATACACCGCTATGTTCTATTTAGGCTAGATGCTGCACGAAGTCTGAAAGAATTATTGTGTGGCCTCGAAAAAACTCACTAAGAGAAAATAGAACTCTACACCTTTCTCGCTTTGTGAGTACACCAAGGCTAGGAGCGGAGCCATGCCGGATTCCACAATTAAATTCGCACAACTATCAGTCATTCATTTTTATGAGCCACCTGATGGACAAGTAGACAATTATCGCCGCTCACTAAACTGCTTAAAGAAAATCCAAGCGGAGTTAGAACATGACAAACCGGACTACCTTCTTGTCACTGGCGATATAACAAATATTGGTGACAACATCAGTTTAGAGAGAGCCTACCAGTGGATTGAGGACAAAATATACGTTGATGGCGACTATTATGGGCTGCAGTGCCAGGCTCGTGGCATTCATGTAATACTAGTGCCTGAAAATCATGATGCATTCAACGCTCAGAGTCACGGCTCTAATCTAAAGCGCTGACAGTCATCGCTCTCAAACTTTTACTCAGCCTTTCACAAACACCAATTTACTGACAGTGATAGCGTTGATTATTTTTGGGCGAACAAAGGCCCAACCAACGTATTTACATGTCGGGTCGACTCTTCCTACTTAGGAGACAGTGAGACAGAGCATTTATCTGGAAGTCTATCCATTAATCGAATTGCGAAGGGCAAGTTCTCTCGCCAACAGTCAAAAAAATACTATCGCTGTATGACAAGGGATTAAGAGGCGAGCTTCTAGACCCTAAAAATAATAAAATCAAAGCGGGTGAATTCATGCGAGCCCTAAAAATAATGGTAACTCACCACTATCTTTTTGAGCCCCCTGACTCAAAAGCGGAGCCTCTGCTTCACCTGGATGACAAGCAGACTGTTTTTCAGAACATTGCAATGTCTGATTTCGATCTGTTACTTTGCGGCCACAAACATATAGCTGATATTCATACATATTCATATCTGGATCATTTCGATCCGCGCGGAAAAATCCGCCTAGCATTCAACCATGTTCGACGATCACTTGGCATCAGCTCCTTACCTCTTGGAAGGGATGAAGATGGCAAGATCCAGAATAAAATGTACCGCTTTATTATCGGCCTATTAGTTCTGAGCAAAAGTAGAGGTGGCACACTAACCAATGAGCACTCGACAGAAATAATTGAAATCCTTGAACGCGCACTTCAAAATCCTAACGTACTTAGAGATGAGCTCCGGCGCTATGCCAAAAAACGTGACGAAGTGCAACAGGCTGGTCTTTTTGATGACGAGGAAATCCGAGAACTCCAGGAGCGTATAAGAACGCACTTCACGACAGAACAGCACAAACAACTAATTCTGGCTGCTGCTTTCCTTAAAGGCATAGTAGAGCGTTTAGGTGGTCGCCCCTTCGCTCAAATCATAGCAGGTTCATCAGCTAAAAAATCCGAGGCTGGCGCTAGAGCAAGAGCATTAAACATGTATGACATACAGGTTGATAAAGACCGGGATGGCGTATCGTTTAAGTACAAGAGACGATTATGGCTTGAGGATGGTATCGCTAGAGATGGAACAAGAGGAAACTTTGCAACACCGTTAATTGGAGAGATTTTTTTCCCAAACAACAGGGTTGCCGCGCTTCTCGACCCTGAATAGCCGTCTTCTTTTCACATGGTCTCAGTTGCCTGTGCATCTTTGTGCCTGGGAATCAAGCGTGCGCGGTCCAGCCAAGGCCCGCCAAAAACGATCACCTCGGACGGCCACCCGTACATGTGGTGCAGCAGGAATGGCCCTGGGCCGAAGGTGGCAGCATCTTCGCCCGGCAGCGCCGGATCAGCGCCGAGATAAATCCCCGCATGATTCGGATGCGCCGTGCGCCCCATGGCCATAACGATCATGTCGCCACGCTGCGGCTGGTCCACCCTGACGAACCCGGCTGCCCCGTAGGCCTGTTCGTAAAGGCTCGGCCCGTCCGCCTTTTCCCACCAGCCGTCCTCGCGCTGGAAGACTTCAAACTCCAGACCCCACACGCGCTGGTAGCAATCGGCGCAGACCTGCCAGCAATCCCTGGCACCGTGCACAAACGGCCGATTGAGCAACGGCGTGTTACCCGTCGGAGTGATGCTGCGCAGATCGGCTGCTCAACTGGCTCTTGGTGTAGCTGCCGCTAAGCCAATCACTGACTAATTTTACTCGCTGATCCATCGGGGACTCTTGATTCCAGGGCATGGTCAGTACCTCCTGACCATGATTGATACCTGTAAACCATGTACCCGGTCTCAAACGTAAAGGATGTACCCGGTCTTTACCCTCTACACCCATAGCCCAGCAAGACAAGGACGTAAACACAGTGAACAGGGAGATCATCCTGATGCGCCATGGCCAGCCGAATCTGGCCGTGATCTACAAGGTTTCAGCACTCGATATGAAACACTGGATCGAGCATTACAACTTATCCGAAATCGTCAACCAGCCCGCCCCAGAGGCGAGTGTCCGACTGGCCGCTACCGCCCAAGTGATCGTATCGAGTAGCGCACCTCGAGCGCTTTCATCCGTTCAGGCACTGGGCCTTCAGCCCACCCTGGTAGATGCAATTTTCTGTGAGGCGCAGTTGCCCCATGGTCGCTGGACACTGCCACGTCTTTCACCCTTTACGTGGGCGTTTATCCTTCGAATCTCATGGCTATGTGGCTTCTCAGGTGGGGTCGAGTCTGCCCGCCAGGCCCAAGTGCGGGCCAGAGAGGCCGCTCAACAGCTTCAGTACCTTGCCAGCGCAGGGCCAGTCCTATTGCTCGGTCATGGATTCATGAATCGAATGATCGCCAAGCAGCTGGAGGCTGCCGGATGGACTCGCCAGAAACGCAACGGAAACCGTTACTGGAGCGCAATGGTCTATCAGATGAATCAGAGTTAAGGCGCGTCGATAGCAAGCGTCTACCAGCACACCTTCCTGATCCTCGCGCTTGAAGCAGCAGTGTCAGGAACGGAGGAAAGCCTTCAGCCTGAAGGCCTGGCCTATAGACGCTACGCCCGCCCCGCAAACAGCCCACGGCGCAGCAAGTAATCCGCAAACTGCGTGGCGCTCGGCCGATCCGGCGCCGCCAGCAGCAGCCGGTTGCTGGTGCTTGCGGAGAGCTTGCCCTGCTGATCGAGCACGACAGGCTTCCCGTCGCGCTGCTCGACGCTTAAGCGGCGTTCGATATGCGTTTCGCGGACCAGGACTTTTCGAGTTCTTCGACGTTGCCGGACTTGCGCAGCGCCTCTTCACGCTCCAGCTGGGCCGCGTCTTCAGCTTCCTTCTTCTGACGCTTCGCCTCTTTGGTCTCGTCCAGAAGGGTTTGCAGCTGGTTCTTGAGGCCAGATACGTCTTCAGGTTGCGGCAACCCTTCAATATCGAGGACGAACTTGCCGTCCTTTTCGGTGTAAAGAGCGCGCACAGGTTCGTCGACACCGTCCAGGCTGTCCAGTTGGAATTTCAGCATGTGTTGTCTCCCAGAGACGTGGGTGCAGGCCCTGCCTGCAGGAACAAAAAACCGGCCGAAGACCGATTAAAGTTGATAGTTACTACGAGAACGAATCAACCAAATTTGCAATATTTTTCAATTGGTCGAGGAAAGAATCAAAATCAGATTCCCTACATTTATATTCATGCCGAATTACGATTTACCGCAGGTCGAAAGTACAGCTCGGCAAGCCACCCCTGATCTACAGTTAATTAGTCTCACTCTCGAGATATGGCACCTCCCCATTCGGCGATCACTTAGTTGAATGAGTAGAAAACCCATCAAATAAAAAAGGTAATCCGCTATGGACGCCCTAGTACTCCAGAATGCAGTTATCACTATGCTTGCCCATAACACCCCAGATACTGTGGACCATACTCTGGCCGTGCCGTTTCTATACAACCAGATAACAGCGGACGGTATTGGTCACGCCTCATCACACAAGGTGCAGTTCAACGTAAACAAGGACGCTGTTCCAGGAACAATATTTGTCAATGAGCATAACGACGGAGTCTGCATTGCCACTATAAGTAGCAATCATATAATCATAGACGGAGGGTACGTATTCTCCCCTGAGGGCTCATCCACGGATGATGCTGGCACACAACCCAATGATATAAATCAAAGCGTAAACGTTTCTTGGGTTCGGACATCTATCAAAGAGATAACTTTTTCAGTGACGAGAATTGGCACGTATGCTGGCAATATCACACTGATTTTTTTCGTAAGGTACGAGGCCACAACTTAGTGCTCAGTTAGTGATACTGAAAATTAGAACCTGCTTTAGTTTTAACTAGAGCGGTTCTAATCCGAAGATTGATTTGATTCATCCGCTCCAAACTTTGTTCGTCTTCCCGGTTAATGGAAAGCTTTTTCAAACGCCAACGGCTCAAGAGCGTGCATCTGCACCAGGGTCAGCGGTGAAAAGTTGCGATCGAGCTGCAGTTCTGAAAAGAGCTCAATGCTCAAGCCGCCTTCGCGAAACAGCTTGGCGCACATCGCGCCCGATAGCCTTGTCCTGAAACGCCGCCGGCTGCTGCTCGAGCCAGTCGTAATAGCTGAGATCTGCCCTGACCTGCTGCGGCCCGTCATCGCCGACGGATGCTCGAGTGGCGCCCTCGGCAAACAGCTTGCTGAAGCGCGTCACCGCCACCACCGTCGAGCGACAATTGATGTGAATCGGTGGCCGCGGCCCCTCAGTCAGTTTGAACCGACGTTTATCCAGCGTTCGGCACTGGTTGCTGGTCTTCGAATCCAGCGTACTGACCCACTCCACTGCCTGGACGACATCCGCGTTCTCTTTCAGCGTCGTCATGCGCGCCTGGGTAGCGACGTGCTGCACCGCCGCCCGGATCGCCGCCACACCCGACACTGCCGCCTCAAACGAGACACCCACCGGTGCCGCACGGGTCAGGCTGGTCGCTTCGAACTCGGCCTCGTAACTGGCGATGTCGATCAGGTCCAGGTTCAACTGCACGCTGTAGCGGTCGAAGATCCCCAGTGCGAGGCGCTTCTACGAGGGCTTCGGCTTCGAAGTACTAGGCGAGATCCCATTTTCCACCGACAAGACCGAGATCGGAATGGTTGTGATGTGTTGCGACATTTCCCGATAGGCGCGCTCTGTTGCCTCCCAGCCGGGTTGCTTGGTTGTCATGTTTTTGATCTCGACATTGCGCATACGCTTTTGGGTGGAGCAAAGCACCCGAGTTGAGTTGAACGGTTTTTTTGGATCTAGATAATGGGTATCGAATCCTTCAACTACAGGACATCGATAGTGCTAAACGTCATCCGAGCAATCATCTTATTCACCCTGCTACTGCTTCCTTCTTCAACTCACCATGATATTGGTCTGCACCTGGGCGTGCCCGTGCTGTTCTCCTTCGCTGCGCCACCATTCGTCGCATATGAAAACGTGGGGCGGAATACGTGACCATCTCTGGCTTAGGGATTGCACTGGCCCGTCGTAGCGGCCCCAGAACGACGTAACTCTGACGCGGCAGCAATCAAATTAACGCTTAAGGACTCCAGCGATACGCTTGGTCAGTCACCGGGAGATGTAACGTGTCAACTCTCAACGAAATCGCCGCGAACCACGCGAGAATGGCTAAGGCAAAGGCAGAAGAGTCGACTGAACAGAATGGGCGACATCTCCAAATAGTGGGCGGTTTCGAGGTTCCATTCATTGATGGGCAACAGCACATCCCGCTGCATCTCATCCCGGGAGTGCAGGACAACCACCCAGGACAGGTAACTGGCTACCTGCTCTGACTGCGCGCGACCTGATCAGTTGCCAGCTGTCGCATGCCATACAGTGTTCGCAGTTCAGGGCCCGGCACAGCCAGGCCTTCGCTCGCCACCATTACGTGATCATGAAGATGCTCCGGTCGCAGGTCGACAAACCGGCCGCGATTATTGATCTTCGTACTGTGCCCAATGTCGCGACACGATTTGATAATTCGCGAAACGTGTCGCGACCTACCGCGCTACCTCATACACATGCCCGCGCCTCGCCCAGGCATACGCCACCACGCCCGCATGGATCATCACGGTGAACGGGCTTACGTAATGCCCCTGGATCGCCGCGGCGAAATCACCGAATGCACCAATGGCTACCAAATAGAACGAGATGCTGAGCATCGGTTGCTCAATCGGGCGCACGCGGCGCAGGTAGTCAATCGAGGCAATCACCACCAGCACGCACAGAAAGGCGTCTACGCCTCCCAAAATAGGATTCATGATCAGGCACTCCCGGTTACGCCGAACTTTCCAGCCAGCGCCTTGAGGCCGGGGATGATGTTCATCGCCAACAGGCCAATCAGAAAGGCCACGCCGTTTTGGGTGTCGCCATCTGGTGGAAGTCCGAAGTAGTGGACGGCAAGCGGTGTGGTGAAAATTGCCGACAGGAAGCCGGTGGCCACCGCCCAGAATGCCTGCTTACGCGTCAGGCCCTGCAATAGGGTCAGCGATATACAGGCGCCCGCGAAACCAGCCACAGCTACGCCGTACTTCGCGATGAGCGCAGCCGCAGCTGTAGATGCTGGTTCTGCCATTTTTTACTCCAGAAATGAAAAAGCCCCAGCGAATGCTGAGGCTCGAAGTAGGTGTGAGGGGCTTTCCGCGCTGCTCAGGCCTTCCCGAAGGCTGTCCTGGCTACATCAGGCATAAATTGGGCTCAAAGCGCGAGCGTCAATGTCGGAGCAGGCATCGAAGCAAAGCTGTACGAATAGCTCCCAATCCCGCCCCCAAGCCACGGACGGAAGATTGATTTCGTACTCCGCGTCCATCCACGCACGAAATACCTCAGGCTTGATCAATGGGTCCGGGTTGGAGGACTGGCCGGCATCAAATGGTCGTCGCCGGCGGTAAAGCGCAATGCCCTGGTCAAGCTTTCGACAATCCTCAGGTCAGCGGTTTCAGAAGAGCGCCTAACGAAGAATCCAGCAGCCCCTCTTGAGCTTCCGAAGCGAAGCAGAAAAGAGATTGCCCCCCTTCAGCCTGGAGGAGGCCAACACCATCATCACGAAGATGTACCAGCACGAACACTGGCCCAGCACCATCTATGCAGCTTTCTTTGAGTTTGTTTTCTTTACGGGCATGAGGTTGTCTGAGGCGCTGGCCTTGCGGTGGGATGCTGTAAGCACTGAGAAAAGGACCGCCCACGTCTGTCGCGGGATTGCCTTGGGGGAAGTGGTGGAGCGCACAAAAACTGGTGGCGATCGCTATGTTCTGCGCAACGAGCGAGCATTGCATGCCCTAGAGTTCACCAAAAAGTATGCAGAACGTCGGAAAAAAGGGGTAGGAAAGATCCTTGAAACCCCCTTCATCTTTCCGCTATCAAAGAACAGCGAGTATGTGAGGCAGACGTCTGACCTGCACAAACAGTGGAAACCGACCCTGGAAGCCTTGGGAGTGCGACACAGGCCGCCATACAACTGTCGTCACACCTATGCGACAATATGCATTATGTCTGGCATGAACTCCGCATTCATTTCCCAGCAACTCGGCCATAGCGTGCAGATGTTGCTGTCTACTTATGCGCGTTGGATCAACTCAAGCTCAGATTGGAGTGAACTGGAAAAACTCCAAATTGGTCCCAAATTGGTCCAAGCTCAGAAAAGCGCAACCTAAGCTATTGAAAGGTAAGGTAATTGATCTCTACAGCAAATATCACGATGCAGTTCGGCGCCAAGCCGCTATTCGAGAACGTTTCAGTCAAGTTTGGTGCGGGTAACCGCTATGGCCTGATCGGCGCCAACGGTTGCGGCAAGTCGACCTTCATGAAGATCCTCGGCGGCGACCTCGATCCATCCGGCGGACAGGTCATGCTCGAGCCGAATGTGCGTCTGGGTAAATTGCGCCAGGACCAGTTCGCCTACGAAGAATTCACCGTGATCGACACCGTGATCATGGGCCACGAAGAACTGTGGAAGGTCAAGGCCGAGCGCGATCGTATCTACTCGCTGCCGGAAATGACCGAAGAAGACGGCATGGCCGTTGCGGAGCTGGAAACCGAGTTCGCGGAAATGGACGGCTACACCGCCGAATCGCGTGCCGGTGAGCTGCTGCTGGGCCTGGGTATCGGCATCGAGCAACACTTCGGCCCGATGAGCGAAGTCTCGCCTGGCTGGAAACTCCGTGTTCTGCTGGCTCAAGCGCTGTTCTCCGATCCGGAAGTGCTGCTGCTCGACGAACCGACGAACCACCTGGACATCAACACCATCCGCTGGCTGGAAAACGTGCTGACCCAGCGCAGCAGCCTGATGATCATCATCTCCCACGATAGACACTTCCTGAACAGTGTCTGCACCCACATGGCTGACCTGGACTACGGCGAACTGCGCCTGTTCCCGGGCAACTATGACGAGTACATGACCGTGGCGACCCAATCCCGCGAGCAACTGCTCTCGGACAACGCCAAGAAGAAAGCTCAAATCTCGGAGCTGCAATCGTTCGTCAGCCGCTTTTCGGCCAACGCCTCGAAAGCCAAGCAGGCCACTTCCCGCGCCAAGCAGATCGACAAGATCCAGCTGGCCGAGGTCAAGCCTTCCAGCCGCGTGAGCCCGTTCATTCGCTTCGAGCAGACCAAGAAGCTCCACCGTCAGGCGGTCATCGTCGAGCGTATGGCCAAAGGGTTTGACGGCAAAACCCTGTTCAAGGACTTCAGCTTCACCGTTGAAGCCGGCGAGCGTGTGGCGATCATTGGCCCGAACGGTATCGGCAAAACCACCCTGCTGCGCACCCTGGTCAACGAACTGACCCCGGATGCCGGTAGCGTGAAATGGACCGACGCCGCAGAAATCGGCTACTACGCACAGGACCACGCTTCGGACTTCGAAGACGAATCCAACCTGTTCGACTGGATGGGTCGCTGGACTCAAGGTGGCGAGCAACTGGTTCGCGGCACGCTGGGCCGCATGCTGTTCTCCAACGACGAGATCCTCAAGTCGGTCAAGGTCATCTCCGGTGGTGAGCAAGGCCGCATGCTGTTCGGCAAGCTGATCCTGCAAAAGCCTAACGTGCTGGTGATGGACGAACCGACCAACCACTTGGACATGGAATCCATCGAAGCGCTGAACCTGGCGCTGGAGAACTACCCGGGCACGCTGATCTTCGTCAGCCACGACCGTGAGTTCGTATCGTCCCTGGCCACTCGTATTATCGAGTTGAGCCCAAGCGGCGTGATCGACTTCAGCGGCACTTACGACGACTACCTGCGTAGCCAGGGCGTAGTGTTCTAAAAGCAGCTACACGCGCTTGGCAGCACGCTTCAAATGAAAGGCCCCGTCCTGGTGACGGGGCCTTTTGCATTTCAAGCTTTTGGCATTTCAAGAACCGGCGCGCTTCATACGCAAACACTGAGCAATCACTGCATGGATCACTGATCGGCGGTCTGCATCCCGGCTCGGCTGGACGCACCCAAAGTGTTGGAAAAGAACCGTCCGGCTTCAGAGATCAGGTTACGGTGAATGTCTTCGCGGTCAACGCCGTCGGCATCGGTGCACAGTGCCGGCATGGCCAGCAGTTGCTCTTCGGTGCACGGCGCCATAAACACAAAGTGCCCTGCCCCGGCCAACAGCTTGAAGTCCGGTGCGATCGGCAGCTTGCGCGCCAGGGCTGCGGCATTTTTGTCGAAGGCCACCAGCTTGTCGCCATCACCGCTGTAGAGCAGCACCGGTACATGCACGTCGGCCAACGTATGTCGGCCGAACTTCAGGCTCAGCGGCGCCATCAGCAACAAGGCATGAACACGCGGATCGGCCACGGGCTGCAAGTCGTCGCGGTCGACAATCAACTCGCCCTGGGTATTACAGGCGTCGCGGTCATCCGGACGCTCCTGACAATAGCGACGCAGGCGGTCCAGGTCCGGCGTGGCCCCGGACAGGATCAACGCGGTTTCACCACCCGCCGAGTAACCGATCACGCCCACCTGATCGGGATTGACGAACGGCGACAGCATCGGGTCCGCAAGGGTCGCAGTGATGGCTTCGGAAATCTGGATCGGCCGCCCATAAAGGTTGCTCAAAGTGCCAAGGCGACTATGGTCCCTGGAGTTGTCACCGGGATGGAACACCCCCACCACCACAAAGCCCTTACGCGCCAGCGAGGTAGCAAGGTCGTGAAGCGCCAGCGGAGTACCGGTGTTACCGTGGGACAGCATCAGTATCGGGAAGCGGCCAATGGCAACTTTGGCGTCTTCAGTGGCTTCGACTTGATAACCCTCGACCTTGCTGGAGTGTTCCTTGCCGGTCGACGGGTAGAAAGCGATGGCGCGCATGGGTTGCAAGTCCAGCGGGTCGAGAAAGCTCAGCTCATGGAAGCCAACGCTCCAATGAGGATGCGGTGCAGGCGCGGCGTGCACTGACATCAGGCTGCCGAGCAGGCAGATCAGTAACACTGCACTTAGACGCATCATGGGATGCCCCACCTTGACTGCTTGATTGGAAAACCCGTTTCTTCTCCAATCCCTTGGATTAATGGCCCTGGACTCACGCTGAGCGCGTTCAAGGCGTTTGCAGAACGGGGCCGATAACCCTCGACTGCATAACCTGGGCCAAAACCTTAAACGCCAAAAACAGAAAACCCTGTACTCCGGCCGTTTATCGGCGACCAGAATACAGAGTCTAGTGGGTAATGCCTGAGCTATTTACGACTTTACCGATGTCTTACGCGGCAGCGAACAACTGCTCGCTGATCTGCGCCTGCGCATCGCTCATGGCCTTGCCGCGAACCTCTTCACCGTAGGCCAGGCCGTGGGCGCGGACGAACTCGATGTCAGTGATGCCCATGAAGCCCAGCATGACTTTCAAATAGTCTTCGTGACCCACGCCGGTTGCCTGGCCCACATGCAAACCACCGGAGGTCGACACCACCACGACTTTCTTGTTGCCGCACAAGCCTTCCGGGCCGGCTTCGGTGTAACGGAAGGTCTGACCGGCAACGGCGATGCGGTCAATCCAGGCTTTGAGCTGGGTCGGAATGGTGAAGTTGTACATCGGCGCTGCAATCACGACGGCGTCGGCGGCGAGGAACTCGGCCAGCGTCGAAGCGCTGAGGTCGGCTTCGTGCTGTTGCGCGGCGTTACGCAGCTCGGCGGTGGTGCCGGCAGCGACCAGCGTCGCGGCAGAAAAATGGCTGATGGCGTCAGCGGCCAGGTCACGGTAAGTCACGACAGCCGTTGGCTCGGCGGCTTGCCAGGCGCTGACCACTTCGCGGCTCAACTGACGGGAAGCAGAGTTGTCGCCAAGGATGCTCGAATCGATGTGCAGAAGTTTCATGTGGGATCTCCAAGTGAGGATCGCCACCGGGCGATCAAGTTGGGTTAATCCTACAGACGAAACCAATAGCTGATTAGTCCGTACAAATGCGATAGTTCGTCCCACTGACAGGACAATGAGGCGCGCCATGCAAGACCTGAATGACCTCTATTACTTCGCCAAAGTGGTTGAAGCCGGCGGTTTCGCGGCGGCCGGGCGTTTGCTGGGGATTCCCAAATCGCGGCTGTCGCGGCGTATTGCCGAGCTGGAAGAACGCCTCGGTGCCCGACTCCTGCAGCGCACCACTCGCCAACTCAAGCTGACCGCCGTCGGCGAGCGCTATCTGCGCCACTGTCAGGCCATGTTGCTGGAAGCGGAAATGGCCGACGAAGCCGTCGCCAGCATGTCCAGCGAACCACGCGGGCGCTTGCGGGTGTCGTGCCCGGTGGGTTTGGCCCACGAATTCTTGCCGTCGGTCATCAGTACTTTTCTGGAGAAGTTTCCTCAGGTGCAACTGGAGATGCAGTTGCTCAACCGTCGCGTCGATCTGGTCACCGAAGGCATTGACGTCGCATTGCGGGTTCGCGAACTCGGTGATGAAGACCCGCTGCTGGTCACTCGTCGCCTGCGTCAGGCGCAAATGATCATGGTCGCCAGCCCGGACTTTTTGCGCGACCGCATCATCAACAGCCCTGATGACCTTAAACACGTCCCGGTACTCGGTGCCCTGGAGGCCGATCGGATGGTGCATATGCGCATGCTCGATACTCAGGGCCAATCCGTTGACCTGACGCTGGAAGCGCGCCTGGGCATCGATGACTTCATCGTACGCAAGGCCTGCACCCTCGCGGGGCTTGGCTTCACGCTGCTGCCGATGATGTTTTGTGAACAGGAACTGGAGAACGGCTCGTTGGTACAGTTGCTGCCTCAGTGGTCGCTGCCCGGCGGTTGGCTGCTGGCCGTCTACCCTCATCGACGCGGGCTGCTGCCGGCAGTGCGCGCATGGATTGACCATTTGACCGAATCATTCAAAGGCTGCGGGGATCGATTGTTATGAATGCCAGAACCATGAACGAAGACGATGTGGCGCGTTTCTGCCTGGCCTTGCCCGGCGCGCAGGAGGATTACAAGTGGGGCGGTGTACGGGTGTTTTCAGTCGCCGGGAGCAAGATGTTCGCGCTGCAGAACCTGCGTGGGGAATCGCTGGCGCTCAAGGTCGACAAGGCGCTGTTTCTCGGGCACGTCGACCGCCCGGGAATCGGACCCGCGCCGTATCTGGCGCGAGCCCAGTGGGTCATCATGCAAACGCCCTACCCGCTTGGCGCCGAGGAGCTGCAAGGCTTGCTGCAACGCTCTCACCAACTGGTGGTGAGCAAGCTGCCCAAACGTGTCCAGGTTGGGTTGCTGCTTTAACAACTAGCCCGGTAGCCGCCTCTGGCTACCAGGAAAACAAACTGGCGCCGAGGAACACCTGGTCGACCCAGAACACCTGGTGCAGCAGCACGATGATCCAGAACACCAGTTGAAACGAGACTTTGCGGGTTTTGTGGCGAAACAGTTGCTGGGCGAGCAACGCGCCCGGCCAGCCACCGGCGAACTCGACGGCATGCAGGACTTTTTCCGGGGTGCGCCATTGATCGGCGCGGGCCTGGCGTTTGTCGTTCCAGTACAAGAAAAGCGCCAACAGGCTGACCGCGCCATAGGCCGCCAGCGGGATCGGCGAAATACCGCGAAGCCACAATGACGCCGAGCCAAACAACGGCAACGCACACAGCACCAGGAAAATCAGCGCCTTGAGGCGCGGGTACTGAACCCCGCGCCCATTGCGTTGCTCGATCATGGCTTGGCCGCTGACCAGTCGACCCAGCCGAACTGCCAAGTCGCCAGAATCACCAGGCCGAAGGCGATCCGATACCAGGCAAACGCCGCATAGCTATGGCTGGCAATGAACTTGAGCAAGCCCTTGACCGCGATCATCGCGAAGATGAACGCCGTGACAAAACCGACGGCGAACACCGGCAGGTCTGCTGCCTGGAACAGGTCACGGTACTTGTAGCCCGAGTAAACCGCGGCACCGACCATGGTCGGCATGGCCAGGAAGAACGAGAACTCAGTCGCGGTCTTGCGCGACAGGCCAAACAACAGCCCGCCGATAATGGTCGAACCCGAGCGCGACGTACCGGGAATCATCGCCAGGCACTGCGCGAAACCGACTTTCAGGGCGTCTTTCCAGGTGATCTCATCGACCGTTTCGGCATGCACCGTGTGCTGACGACGTTCGGCCCAGAGCATGATGATGCCGCCCACCACCAGTGCACTGGCGACCGTGATCGGGTTGAACAGGTATTTGTGGATCAGGTCGGCAAAAATCACCCCCAACACCACGGCCGGCAGGAACGCGATCAGCAGGTTGGCGGTGAAGCGCTGAGCGGTGCGCTGGGTCGGCAGGCCCGTGACGACGTCGAGGATCTTGCGGCGAAACTCCCAGACCACGGCCAGAATGGCGCCCAGCTGGATGATGATGTTGAACGCCATTGCCCGCTCACCACCGAAGTTGAGCAAATCGGCAACGATAATCTGGTGTCCGGTACTGGAAATCGGCAAGAACTCGGTCAGCCCTTCCACAATGCCAAGAATCAATGCCTGCGCGGCGGTCCAAAGATCCATCAATCCCCCATGAAGCTATGCCCCAGGCACGCCCCTTTCGATATTTTTTAAAACGTTCACTGCGCTCAGCGTAGTTCATTCGAGCCGCGCAAGGATCAACAGAAAACCGTCAAAATTCCGTGAAAAATCAGCGTTAATTCAGGTTTTCCCGTGCGGGGCCGAGATCCTATCAGACACGCCCGAATAACGCTGCCGCGTTATTGGACTTGAGTAGGGTTGGCGTCACGCCCAAAGCGTGATTGGATGCTGGCGCTCGTTCATGACAAGAAAAAGAACACGGAGTAACAACCTATGAATAGCTTGCGCAGTGTGTCGATCAGCCGTCGGTTGTGGCTCATCCTGATTGTGGCTGTGCTGATGCTATTGACCTTGGGCGTGTTGATGCTCAAACAGATCCACGACGACTTGTATCAGGCCAAGGCACAGAAAACCCAGCATGTGGTGCAGACCGCCAGCGGCATCCTGACCTACTACCATGACCTGGAGATCGCTGGCACGCTGACCCGTGAAGCGGCGCAAAAACAGGCCCTGACTGCGGTTCGTGGCTTGCGGTACGACCAGAGCGACTATTTCTGGATCAACGACCTGACGCCCGTCATGGTCATGCATCCGACCAACCCGAAACTCGAAGGCCAGAACCTGTCGGCCGTCAGGGACCCGGACGGCTTTGCGCTGTTTAACGAAATGGTCACCATCGCCAAGGCCAAGGGTGCCGGCATGGTCGACTATCGCTGGCCAAAACCGGGTGCTAACGCCCCCGTGCAGAAAACTTCCTATGTAAAACTCTTCGAACCCTGGGGCTGGGTCATCGGTTCCGGGGTTTACATCGATGACATGCAGGCCGAATTCAATGCGCAGGTCTGGGAAGCGGCGCTGATGGGGCTGGCGATTGCCTTGATCATGGCGCTGTCGGTGATCCTGATTGCCCGCAGCATCGTGCGGCCCTTGCAGGAAGCGGTAAACGCCATGGCCAACATTGCCAGCGGTGAAAGCGACCTGACCCGCAGCCTTGACACCCACGGCCAGGATGAAGTGACCCAGTTAGCCCGACACTTCAATGCCTTTACTGCCAAGTTGCGCCTGGTCGTCAGCCAGCTACAAGTGAGCGCCGGGGCCCTGGGGCAGTCGTCGAACGAACTGGGTAACGATGCGACGCAAGCCCAGGAGCGCAGCCAACAGCAATCCCAACAAATGGAACTGGTGGCGACCGCCATCAACGAAGTCACCTACGGCGTACAGGACGTGGCCAGGAATGCCGAGCAAGCGGCCAGCGAAATGCGCGACGCCGAAGCTCAAGCCCAGCAGGGCCAGGTGAACATCGACAGCAGCCTGCAACAGATCGACCAACTCTCGGGCACCATCGACCAGGCGGTCGAGGTCATTCGTACCCTGGCCGCCGAAAGCACGCAGATCGGCAGCGTCCTGGAAGTGATTCGCTCGATTGCCGAACAAACCAACCTGCTGGCGCTCAACGCCGCCATTGAAGCCGCCCGTGCCGGTGAACAGGGTCGCGGGTTTGCGGTGGTGGCCGATGAGGTTCGCCTGCTGGCGCAACGCACGCAAAAATCCACGGCTGAAATTCAGTCGATGATCGAGCGCCTGCAAAATCATTCGGAAGCGGCCGTCAAAGTCATTGGCGACAGCAGCCGTGCATCGCAGTTGACCATCGAACAGGCCGGCCTGGCCGGTGCCAGCCTGAATGCCATCGGCCAGGCGTTGCGTAACCTCAATGGGCTGAACGCCTCGATTGCCAGCGCAACACTGCAACAGGCCCACGTGGTCGAAGACATCAACCAGAACGTCACGCAGGCAGCCGGGCTGTCCCACAGCACCGCGATGGCGGCGCAGCAGTCGAGCGTCGCCAGCGGGCACCTCAAGGAACTCAGCGTTCAACTGAACGAGTTGCTCAAGCAGTTCCGCGTCTGACCGCCCTTCCCCATGACCGCTGTGCAGGCGGCCATGGGGAATCCTCCGCAGCCTGAGAACCCCTCGCCATACGCCGCGCCTGCGTTACAATCCGCACCCTCTTCGACTTCCCCCAAGGAACCACCATGTCCGGGCTTGAACTGTTCGCCGCTGCACTCGGCGTGCTCGCCGTCTGGCTGACAGTCAAACAGAACCCCTGGTGCTGGCCGATCGGGCTGGTGATGGTGTTGCTCTATAGCTGGATCTTCTTCGAGGTCAAACTCTATTCGGACATGCTGCTGCAAGTGATTTATGCCGCGCTGCAACTGTATGGTTGGTGGCAATGGACCCGCGCCGGCGACGCCCATCACGGGCGTGAAGTGACGTGGCTCGGCCGTGCCGCCATGCTGCAAGGGTTGGCAGTCGGGGCCGTTGGCAGTCTGTTGCTCGGCGCGGCCATGGCCTTCTGGACCGACGCCGCCCAGCCCTGGCTGGACGCCGCCCTGACCGGTTTCAGCCTGGTGGCGCAACTGTGGATGGCGCAAAAACGCGTGCAGTGCTGGCCATTGTGGATCGCCGTCGACGTGATCTTCGTCGGACTGTTCATCTACAAAGGCCTGTACCTGACGGCCGCCCTTTACGGCTTGTTCACGCTACTGGCGGTACAAGGTTGGCGCGAATGGCGGGCCGACCCGGCGCTGCGCACATGAAAGTGCTGGTCCTGACCGGTCCCGAGTCCAGCGGCAAGAGTTGGCTGGCGGCCGAACTGCAGCAACACTTCGGCGGGCTGCTGGTGGGTGAGTACGTGCGCCATTTCATCGAACAGAACCCCCGAGACACCTGCCTGGCCGACATCCCTGAAATCGCCCGGGGCCAGTTGTCCCAGGAAGACGAGGCGCGCGCCCAGGCCCCGGCGCTACTGATCCTCGACACACACCTGCTGAGCAACCTGCTCTGGAGCCAGACCCTGTTTGGCGACTGTCCGGCCTGGGTCGAGCAAGCCTTGCTGATGCGTCGCTATGACCTGCACCTGCTGCTGTCTCCGGAACAGGTGGACTGGACCGACGATGGTCAACGTTGTCAGCCCGCACTGGCTGAGCGCCAGGCATTCTTTCAAGCGACTCACGTCTGGCTTGAGCGGCATCACCAGGTTTTCCAGGTGATTGAAGGCGACTGGCTGGCGCGGCGAGAGCAAGCGTTCAGTGCCGTGGCACGGCTGCTGACCATTTAGCCCCAGTGTTCGGCACATTAAGCCGACGAAAACCGGCAATGTGTCCATTCCTGAAACACTCGACCATGACTGAAAGGCCTATGCAAAGCCCCTTCATCGTACTGTCACAGCGACTGTTAAAGGTTTGGAACACTCCCCTGCAAAGCGGTGATTTAGAGCATTGCGCTGCTTATGGCCCATTGCCTGGCAAGTCGGCTGTTTCACCGGCGATACAGCTGCAACACGCCCACCCTGCCACCAGCAGTTAACACATTGATTTCTTGATAAAAATAGAAACCGGCACAGCTTCTGCTCTCTCCTTCGCAACGCAACGCTGACCAGGGCCAGCGCGTACAAGAAGAGAAAGGAGTGCCGACGTGGCGACAACCAATAACCAAGGCTTAACCCGCCTCCTGCTGCTTGGATGTGCATTCAGTTCTGTTATCAGCCTGCCCGTGTTCGCGGACGGCAATGGCGTGATCGTCCTGCAACGTGACGTGCAACCGACGCCGATTGGCAGATCACGTGACAAAGACCCCTATCCCAACACTGTCAGCGCCAACCCGTCGGCCCGCGTTGTTCAAACCACCGGCACCGAACTCAATGATCGCGACTTTGCTGGCGTCAGCAGTGGCTCAAGCATTATCAACAGAACAGTCGTTCCCAATGGTAATGGCAACGCCGGCCTGAACTCACTGACCAATGCCAACGGGATGCCCGGCATGGGTGCCGGTCACGGTGGCGGCGGCGGTAGCGAGATCTCGGGAACCATTAACCGCTCAATCAGCGCCGGCCTTTCTCCGCTGACCAACATGGGGGGTAAATAAGATGAATCGATCCCTTCTGTTTATAGCGCTGCTGGGGTGCACCTGCGCCATGGCTGATTCGGCTGTGAACGTTGTCAACAACGCGACCCTCGACAATTCCGGAGCGCAGTACAAAGGCAACATGATGATCAACCAGGCCGCTGGCGACCAGCAACAACAGGTCAACAGCCGCGCCATCGCCATCGGCACCCAGGCCCAGGCCACCAGCAGCCTCAAGCAGAAGCTGACAACGCCTGCCGACCCTTCGATGGATGCGAGCAGTTCGATTGGCGGCAACTCTTTCAGCAACGGCAACGGGGCACTGGGCGTCAACCAGGCCGCCGGGGCCAACAACCAGATGATCAATGCCATGCGGATCAGCATCAGTGCTCAACCGCAGAGCGTCGACGACAGCGCCCTGTCCCAACAGAACGTGGCGTTGTTACCAAACTCAGGAGCAACTGGCGCTTCGCAAGGCAGCCGCCAGGTCGTTACCAGCGACCAGGCCTTCACCGGCAGCCGAGGAGTGATTCAGGTGAACCAGAGTGCCGGGGTGGGGAACCGAATGGCTAACACCCTGAGCATCCGGGTCAGTGACTGACCCAACCGAAGTGCGATTAGAAAGTACCAACACTTAACCAACTAATAAGCACGGAGAAACACCATGAAACCTACAATGGCTCTCAAACCACTGGTCTTTGCGCTGGCATCCGTCATCGCAATAGCAGCACAAGCCGGCGATAACGATCGTGGCCGTCACCACCAGGACCATCACAGGCATGACGGCCCAACCTGGGAACAGAAACTTTCAATCAACTCTGGCGCTAGCGCCTATGTCGGGGACGAACAAACCAGCGAGGACAACTCGGTGCGCAACCAGGGCACCGAAAACACTGCCAAGGCTGACAACTCCCTGAACGGTTCCAACGGCAACATGGGCGCTAACGTGGCGGCCGGGGACGGCAACCAACAAGACAACGCCGCTGCCATTGCTACCGCTGATGAAAGCTTCATCTTCGGTTCTGCTGATGCGCAGTCCTACGCGAACCAGTACAACACCGATAACACCGTCAAAAATCACTCCACCAAAGATAACGCCACGCTCAACAGCGCTGGCAACGGCGGCTCCGGCAACATTGGTATCAACGTGACTGCCGGCGACTTCAACCAACAGAAAAACAACCTGGCTATTGCCGTGTCCGGTGGACGTGTTGCGACAGCATCCGCGAATGCCAACCAATACTCCGGCGGTCTGGATGTGAGCAACAAAGCTGACCGGACCTACAAAACAGACACTCTGCGCAGCACCTTCTATGCAGCTGGCAAATACGAAGGCGACGGCAAAGGGTATGTCGAAGATAAAGACGACCACCATGGTGGTTATGGCGACGACAGAAATGGCGGAGGCAACAAAGGCGACAAGCTGACCTTCCACGAAGAAGGGAACTTCCAACTGGCTGGCTATGCAACCTGGCAAGTGCTGACCAAAGATGGCTGGAAAAACCCAGTGATCAACAACGCCAGCATGACCAACTCGATGAACGGCTTCTCGGGTAACGGCGGTGCCAACGTTTCAGCAGGCGTGGGCAACCAACAAAGCAACTCGCTGTCCATCGCTGCTGGTTGCAAAGCCTGCCAAGGCGGCAACACTTTCTAACTGCGATGATCAAGAAGCCCCGGAAACGGGGCTTTTCTACAGTCCCCACAAGGCGGATCGACCATGCGAGTTGCTGCCCTCACCTTCCTGCTCAGCCTGACTGGCCTGACTCAGGCCGCACAGATGCCCGTCACGATTCTTCCCGGCGGCGTTACTGTCTACAAGCATGTGCAAAGTATTCGTGAGCGCAAATTCAGCGACCTGGTCGAACAAAAAACCGACTTCAGCTGCGGCGCCGCCGCACTGGCAACGGTGTTACGCCAAGCCTACTGGCTCGACGTCGATGAGGAGCACATCATCAAAGGCATGCTGGTCAAGGCAGACCAGAACCTTGTTCGTACTCAGGGGTTCTCCATGCTGGACATGAAGCGCTACATAGAAAGCATCGGCATGCGTGCCCGGGGCTACCGGATCCCTCCCGAAAAACTGGAGGCCGTCACGATTCCGGTGGTGGTCCTGATAGAAATCCGTGGTTACAAGCACTTCGTGGTGTTGCAGCGCGCACAAAAAGACTGGGTCTACGTTGGCGATCCGGTACTAGGCCATAAACGCTACTCCCACGAGGACTTTGTCAAAGGCTGGAACGGCATTGTGTTTGCGATTATTGGACCCGGTTACGACAAGGGCAATGCCTTGCTCGATCCGCCGGAACCGTTGACTGCACGAAACAAACTCAATGGTTTCAATCCCGTCAATGACGCAGAGCTGATGGACTTTGGATTCATCCAGAGCGACTTCTTTTAGGCGCCTGACAAAGATAAAGGGGCAGGACGCTCCGGGAGCAGCAGATGAAAAGTTCATACTGGCTGGCCGCCGCCTGCCTGGTAGCAAGCATCCCGGCGTATGCGGGTGCAGGATTCAAACCGATAGAGATCAAAGATTCCGAGCTCGCCCAACTGCGTGGTCGGTATGTCATGCCGGGGCGAATCATCAGCTTCGGCGTTGTCATGAGCAGTACCTGGCGCAATGCCAGCGGCGACCTGATCGGCGCATCAAGCGCCCTGCAGATTCAGGCTGCCACCATAAAACCCGAATTTTATGTCTCAACCATCAAGCAGACCGGTAACGGCACCCCTGCCCTGCAAGGCACTGGCAATGTGATCGGCGGAGCGGCGTTGAGCAGCACCCAGGGCATTACCCAAAGTGTGCGTGCCGCAGGTGATGGCAACTCGGCTTACAACAACGTTGCCATTGATGTGAAGGAAAGCAACAGCCCTCCTCCTATTGTGACCCCGGCCGGCCAGGTGCTGACCGCCGGTCAAACCATCAGCGCCAATAACGCGGCAGGTTCCATTGCCGTTTCAGCCACCGGCAGCGGCATTCAAATGGCCATTCAGGCCAACAACAACCAGGGCAGCGCCCTGCAACAGGTCGCCCAGGGTGGCTTGCTGCAGAACACCCGTTTACTGGGCAACAGCAACATGGTCAACAACCTGACGCAACTCAGCGTCGTTCTTAATAACAACGGCCCAAGTCCCGGTGCACTGGACTGCAACCTGACGCAACTCAAAGGACTACGCACTATGGGATATTGAACTACGCTGAGTCTCGACCATTGGGCTTTAAGGGACGGCTTATTTCATGTATCGATCGGTGTCACTACGCGCAGTTGTATGTCTGAGCACTCTCTTTCCAGCGGCGCTGCTGCAAGCAGCACCGAATGGCGATGTAGAGACCCTCAAACAGGAACTTCTGGAGTTGAAGCAACGATACGAAGTGCAACAGAAGGCGCTGGCGGTACTCGAGCAACGGGTTCGTCAGGTAGAAGATCAACCGGCCTCGCCTCCTCCTAAACGTCTGGCCAAGTCGCCAGCGGACATGAAGGGCAACCAGCAGGTTGCGAGAACAGGCGCCAAAGCGGCGTCAGGGGGCGCAGCAGGGGGAGCTGGGGCCGCGGGCGGTTCATACGGGCAATCGCTGCAAGACGATTCCCAACCCGCACAGAGTGTTTCCAACCTCTACGACGAGGCCAGCGGGTTCTTTGGCGGGGGCAAGTTCAGTTTCGAAACCGGGCTGACCTATTCGCGTTATGACACCCGGCAGTTGATTCTCAACGGTTTCCTTGCACTGGACTCGATCTTCCTGGGCAACATCAACCTCGACCGTATCAAGGCCGATAACTGGACCCTTGACCTCACGGGCCGCTACAACCTCAACAACCGATGGCAGTTCGACGTGAACGTGCCGGTGATCTACCGCGAGTCGACCTACCAGTCCGGCGGTGCAGCAGGCGGTGACGCAGGCGCACTCAGCGAACAGGACGTGACGCAGGACCCGACCATTGGTGACGTGAACTTCGGCATTGCCTATAAATTCCTCGACGAGTCGGTCAACTACCCGGACGCCGTGGTTACCCTGCGGGTCAAGGCACCTACCGGCAAGGAGCCTTTCGGGATCAAGCTGCGCCAGACCGGGCCTAACACCAACCTGTTCGTACCGGACGACCTGCCGACCGGCAACGGTGTCTGGTCGATCACGCCGGGCATCTCGCTGGTCAAGACCTTCGACCCGGCCGTACTCTTTGGTACTCTTTCCTACACACATAACCTGGAAGAGTCGTTCGACGACATCAGTTCCAGGGTCAAC
Organism: Pseudomonas purpurea; assembly: GCF_039908635.1. Classification (NCBI taxonomy): domain Bacteria; kingdom Pseudomonadati; phylum Pseudomonadota; class Gammaproteobacteria; order Pseudomonadales; family Pseudomonadaceae; genus Pseudomonas; species Pseudomonas purpurea. The sequence continues at coordinate 2,782,253 of NZ_CP150918.1, read as the reverse complement.
ATCAAAACCCCTGGCAAAGTAAAGCTGGGCGACAGCTTCCAGATCGGCGCGGGCGTAGCCTTTGCGTTGAACGAGAAGATGAGTATGTCGTTCTCTGTGTCTGACCTGGTGCAACGCCAAAGCAAGCTCAAGCAAGACGGCGGCAGTTGGCAATCGGTGGTGTCCAGCGACGCCAACGCCGGTTACTTCAACGTCGGCATGACCGTTGCGGCCACCGACAACCTGACCATTGTTCCCAACCTGTCCATCGGCCCTGACGCCCGACGCCCCGGACTTCACCTTCAGCCTGAAATTCCCGTACTACTTCTGATCCACACCGCTGACGCAAAAGGCCCGCTGCGACGTCAATCGCAGCGGGCCTTTTACGTTGCCGCGCCCTAACGGATCTGGTGTTTGTGCAGCAGTCGGTAAAACGTCGGGCGTGACACACCGAGTACCCGAGCCGCAACGCTGAGGTTGTCACTGTGCCGATTCAATACATCGCACAAGGCCTGGCGCTCGGCACGGGTCTTGTAATCTTCAAGTGTGCCCATGGGCGTAGCAATTGCCAGCTGGCTGATCAGGCCCAGGTCCCGAGCCTCGATCTGCCGCCCTTCGGCCAGCACCAGGCCACGCCGCACCCGGTTGGCCAGTTCGCGAACGTTGCCCGGCCAATCGTGTTTGCCCATGGCCACCAGCGCGTCCTCGCTGAAACTGCGGGGCCGGCGACCGGTTTCCTGGCTGTAGAAATGGGAAAAATGGTTGGCCAGCATTGATAAGTCGCCGTGGCGCTCGCGCAACGGCGCGGTGATCACCTGCAAAACGTTGAGCCGATAGTACAAATCCTCACGAAAACGCCCTTTTTCGATAGCGGCTTCAAGGTCGACGTGGGTGGCCGCCAGCACACGGACATCCACGGGAATCGGTTGGCTGCCGCCCACTCGTTCGATGTGTTTTTCCTGAAGAAAACGCAGCAGATTGGCTTGCAGTTCCAGGGGCAGATCGCCGATTTCATCGAGAAACAGGGTCCCGCCATGGGCGGCCTCGATCCGCCCGACCTTGCGTTGATGCGCGCCGGTAAACGCACCCTTCTCGTGGCCGAACAGTTCGGACTGGATCAAGTGCTCGGGTATGGCCCCGCAATTGATCGCCACGAACGGTTTGCTGTGACGTTGTGATTGGCGGTGCAGGGTTCGCGCTACCAACTCTTTACCGGTGCCGCTTTCACCGCGGATCAACACCGGGGACTCGGTGGGTGCCAGTTTGCTCAGGAGTTTGCGCAGTTCACGGATCGAGCGGCTATCGCCCAAAAGCTCATGTTCAGGCTGATCGACATGGATCGTGCCCTGGCCGCGCAAGCGTGCCATGCCGAAAGCTCGGCCGAGGGTGACCTGAACCCTGGAGACATCGAACGGCAAGGTATGGAAATCAAAAAACCATTCGCACACGAAGTCACCCACGTTCTGTAAACGCAGGACTTCCTGGCTAAGCACGGCGATCCACTCTGTACCGCTGCGACTGATGAGTTCCTTGACGGCCTCGGGCCGCTCCAGATGAAACGGTTGCAGGCGCAACAGGCCGACATCACAGGAACGGTCGACCGCGTTTTCAAGCGTACAGCTGTCGACGTCCCAACCGATGATGCGCAAACCGGGCAGCAGGCGGTGGCAATCGTCACAAGGATCGACCACGAGCAAGCGGCGTAACGCTGGGGCTTCGATCATGACTGTTCCTTGGCGCCAAAATTAGGAAATGTTATTAGAAACAGTCATTTGGCTGACCCGGTTGTAACATTAGCAAGAACTTGACGTCGCCTTGTATCGTTTGACTATAGGGGTAATACCTATTCCGTTATAAAAACCCAGGTAGTGAGTTAGCGACTGACTCCAACCTTTCATTCAGCTTTCAAAAAGCCCTGCAAAACCGGCTATATGAAAGAAAGTTGAAATTTCTGCTAAATGGGTGTGACCCACCCCCCTGTTGCGGGCATCAGTACAAGTAACCAGCCGAACGGTAAGCCCAACCGACGGCACATCACTTGATTGGGCACACAGAGAGAAGACCCCATGAACGCCCCGCTCCGTATCAACGAAGCTCTTTTGATTGCCAACCACGCATTCCAGCCGTTTCAATGCGTGGCCTGGGCCCCACAGGACGGTACCGGCGAACTGAGCCTGACCGTCATCGACCGCACCAGCACCCGCATCGGTCGCAAACAAATTCCAAGCAGCGCCTACACCGACCCGACACAACTGGCGAACGTACTGCAACAAGCCCGCGCCGAGTTGTGCGAAGAAGGCTACGAGTTGCAATCGTGGACCATGCCGCTGTAGTAAAAAAGGGCGGATCACTGACGGTGATCCGCCCTTTTTCGATTCAACTGCCTCGCCTCATTCCTGCGCGCCTTAGTGTAACTTTGATCACCGCCCCGCTCTTGCTTAGTTGCCTGAATCCGCGCAGCGTTGTTTGCGTCTGGGCAGCAGCCGTGCTCATGCCCTCACTACATTTTGTTTAGCGAACTTACTACTGGGTCGAAAAGACACTGATCAGGCCCAAAACACCCCTTCACCTGTAATTTATGACAGTTGTGCAACACCTTGTTCAGGGATTGAATGACTCCCTCGTGTAATTGCCCCCGGAACCTTGGAGTCGGTCGGCACACAAGGAGTTGCGTGCATGTCCATCCACACCGTTTTCGCGGCGGCAACCCCCCTCGGCATGGCGGGGCAACTCGATCAGGGCTTCGCCTGCGGCGGCAAGGCCCACGTGGTTTTCCCCGACAGCCTTTCGTGCATGGCCAACAGTATTGCCGTCGACCCGAAGGGGCGCTTACTGGTCGGCGCCAAGGTCACCCTCCCTGCCGGCAACCGTTTTGGAATGGCACGCCTCAACGCGGACGGTTCTGCCGATGTGACCTTCGGCCATCAGGGCAGTGTCGTCGGCCAGTTCGAAACAGATTGCGAAGCCACGGGCGGCACGGTTCACCTGCTGAGTGACGGGCGGATTCTGTTGGCCGGCCTGCATTATGAAAGCGCCCATCGAACGCTGCCGGCACTGGCACTGTTCGACAAAAATGGGCAGCCAGACCTTCGATTCGGCACACAGGGAGTGCAAGTCGTACGCCTGCCGGGCGATTTGTCTGTCGGGCGCCGTGATGACTGGCTACCGCCGGGGATTCCCGGCGCCGAAGCCTGTCCGATCCAGGTGCAACTCGACGGCCGGATTCTGATATTGGCCAATCACCACTACGAACTGGCCGATCACGTGGGCGTCCTGATAAGGCTAGAACCCCATGGCGCGCTCGACACTTCGTTCAATGGCCGTGGTTTCCTCATGGTCCGGCGTCTATTGATGAACACCTGGCTGGGCAGTCTGCTATTGCAAAGAAATGGGCGAATCGTGGTCGGCGGCTCAATCGACCTGCCTCAGAAAGGTTTGCTGGTGCGCTTCGAAGCGGACGGAAGCCTGGATAACAGCTTTGCCGATCATGGCTATTTCAGTTTCAAGGCCGAGGGACGCAGCGCCCAGGTCAGCCAGGTGATCGAGCACCTCGACGGTCACCTGCACGGCTTTGGCAGCAGCCGTGATCCGATGCAGTGCATGTCATTGACCCTGCGCGGCGACGGGCTCGGTGCGCGCGCGCAACTGGATGAAATCGGCAGCAGCCACTGCCAGTGGACCGCCGCCCAGCGTCTGGACGATGGTCGCGTGCTGACCGCTGGCGCCACCATCGGTGGGATCGAGGCTGATTTCATACTGGCGCGACACTGGCCGGATGGACGCCTGGATCTCAGCTTCGGCGGGGGCAATGGCTGGGTTCGAACCCGACTGGGCCGCAGCCTCGATACCGCGACTTCGCTGGCCGTGCAAGCCGACGGCGCGATTGTCGTGGCTGGCTATTCTCTGGATGGCAACTACCGTGCGGTAGTCGCGCGTTATCTGGGTTAGCTCCAGATGCAAGATCAGACTCCAAGCCAAAGCTCAAGTGCTTGATCTTCTGGTTCTGTTACGGCAAGTTGCGCGCTTCTTAAAACAAGGAGCAGCCGATGTCCGGTTCCATGGCCCAGGCGTTCGTACACAATTTCCTCGGGCATTCGCCGCGCTGGTACAAAGCAAGCATTGTTGCCTTCCTCGTTCTCAACCCGCTGACCCTCTGGACCCTCGGGCCGGTAGCCGCCGGATGGCTGCTGGTGGCGCAGTTCATCTTCACCCTGGCCATGGCGCTCAAGTGCTACCCGTTGATGCCCGGCGGCTTGTTGGTGGTTCAAGCCCTGCTGCTGAACATGACCACGCCCCAGGCGCTCTATGACGAGCTGTTGCACAACTTTGCGGTGATCCTGCTGCTGATGTTCATGGTGGCCGGCATCTATTTCATGAAAGACCTGCTGCTGTTTCTGTTCTCGCGCCTGTTGCTGGGCGTTCGCTCCAAAGCGTTGCTGGCGCTGATGTTCTGTTTCCTCTCGGCGTTCCTGTCGGCGTTTCTCGATGCCTTGACCGTGACCGCCGTGATCATCAGCGCTGCCGTGGGGTTTTACTCGGTGTATCACCGGGTTGCCTCGGGCACGGACCCACGCCAGGACAGCGAGTTCAGCGATGACCAGCACCTGCCCACCCTGCACCACGGTGACCTGGAGCAATTTCGCGCCTTTCTGCGCAGCCTGCTGATGCACGGCGCTGTTGGTACGGCACTGGGCGGCGTGTGCACCCTGGTCGGCGAACCGCAAAACCTGTTGATCGGCCATGAGATGGGCTGGCACTTCGCCGAATTCTTCCTGAAAGTCGCCCCGGTTTCGCTGCCCGTGCTGGTAGCGGGGCCCTGGTGACCTGCGTGCTGTTGGAGAAACTGCGCTGGTTCGGCTACGGTACCCTGCTGCCCGACAACGTGCGCGCCGTACTGGCCAATTACGCGGCCGAAGACAACGCCGAACGCACCACGCGCCAACGCGCAGCGTTGCTGGTGCAAGGGTTGGCGGCATTGATCCTGATCGCAGGGTTGGCGTTTCACATTGCCGAAGTCGGGTTGATCGGCCTGATGGTGATTGTGCTGATCACCGCTTTCACCGGCATCACGGAAGAACACCGCATCGGCAACGCCTTCAAGGATGCAATGCCGTTCACTGCGCTGCTGGTGGTGTTTTTTGCGGTGGTGGCGGTGATTCATGATCAGCAGCTGTTCACCCCACTGATCCAATGGGTGCTGGCGCTGCCGGCCGATCAGCAGCCGGGCATGCTGTTTATCGCCAATGGCCTGCTATCCGCCATCAGCGACAACGTGTTCGTGGCGACCATTTACATCACCGAAGTGAAACAGGCGTTCATTTCCGGCCACATGAGCCGCGAGCATTTCGAGACGCTGGCGATTGCCATCAACACCGGGACCAACCTGCCCAGCGTGGCGACACCGAACGGTCAGGCGGCGTTTCTGTTTTTGCTGACCTCGGCCATCGCGCCACTGATTCGCTTGTCCTACGGGCGGATGGTCTGGATGGCGCTGCCTTACACCGTGGTCATGGGGACGCTGGGCTGGTACGCCGTGAGCTTCTGGCTCTAAACGAAGCGGCGCAGAGCGGTCGCCGTGTGTCGCGGTTATGGGTAAGATACCGGCCTTTGGCGCAGCCACTTCTGCGCCTCCGCCGAATAAGTCGATCCCATGCCTTTCGAACTCAGCGTAGACCTCACCACATTGGCCATTCTGGCCGTTGTCGCCTTCATTGCCGGTTTCATCGATGCCATTGCCGGCGGTGGCGGCTTGCTCACCACCCCGGCCTTGCTCACGGCAGGGCTACCGCCTCACCTGGTGCTGGGCACCAACAAGCTCAGCTCCACCTTCGGCTCGGCCACCGCCAGTTTCACCTTCTACCGCCGCAAGCTGTTTCACCCACGGCAGTGGGTGCATGCGATTGTCGGCACGCTGGTCGGTGCGCTGACCGGTGCCATCGTCGCCCACTACCTGCCCGCCGAATGGCTGAACAAAATGTTGCCGGTGATCGTCTTCGCCTGCGGCCTGTACCTGTTGTTTGGCGGCACGCCGAAAGCACCGCTGGACAGCGACGCACCGATCAAAAAGAAATGGCAGTCGACCCAGGGCTTCAGCCTCGGTTTCTACGACGGCGTGGCAGGTCCCGGCACTGGCGCGTTCTGGACCGTCAGTAGCCTGCTGCTCTATCCCATCGATCTGGTGAAAGCCAGCGGTGTGGCGCGCAGCATGAACTTCGTCAGCAACATCGCGGCGCTGTCGGTGTTCATCTTTTCCGGGCAAGTGGACTGGATCATTGGCCTGAGCATGGGCCTGTCGGTGATGGTCGGCGCATTCTTCGGCGCACGCACCGCCATCAGCGGCGGGGCGAAATTCATTCGCCCGGTGTTCATTACCGTGGTGTTGGGCTTGACCGTGCGCCTAGCCTGGCAGCACTGGTTCAGCGTGGCCTAAGCGCCGCGCCACGTAGACGTCGATCAGGTAACGGGCAATCGAGCGCGACGCCGGCAACGGCGGCAGCGCATGAATGCTGAACCACTGGGCGTCTTCGATCTCGTCGGCTTGCGGGACAATCTCACCACTGGCGTACTCGGCATGAAAACCGAGCATCATCGAATGCGGGAACGGCCAGCACTGGCTGCCCAGGTACTGAATGTTCTTCACCTCGACCTGCACTTCTTCGTGCACCTCGCGAATCAGGCAATCCTCGGCCGACTCCCCCGGCTCGGCGAAACCGGCCAGCGTGCTGTAGACCCCGGTGACAAAGCGCGGTGAGCGCGCCAGCAGGATTTCATCGCCACGGGTAATCAGCACGATCATGCTCGGTGAAATCCGCGGATAGCTGCGCAAGTCACAGGGCGCGCAGTACATCGCCCGTTCACGCGGCACTTGCGTCATACGCTGGCCACAGTTGCCGCAAAACCGATGCTCCCGCGCCCAGGTGCCGATTTGCGCGGCGTAACTCAGTACCTTGTAGAGGGTGTGATCGCCCTCGAGCATGAACGCCCGCAGCCCCTTCCAACTGCAGCCCGGCACATCGCTGTGAGCCTTGAGCTCCAGCAGATACACCGGCTCGCCGTCCAGGTGACCAATGCCATGCTCGGCGAGTACCGACAGGTCCTGGCGTTTCAGCCATTGGCGTGGAAACAGCGCGCCATTGTCATCGAACAGAAAACCTTCGGGGCTGCGGGCCACCGCCCAGCCACCCGGTTGATCGGTATCCAGTACTGCGGTGGTCCAGCGTGAAGTCATGTGGGCTCAATCCAGGAATTCGGGTTTCTGCTTGCTCATCGACGCGGCCATGGCCACCCGCAGATCGGTGGATTGAAGCATAGCGGCGTTCCAGGTGGCGATGTATTCCAGGCCATCGTTGATGCTGTGATCGCGCATGTAGGTGATCATTTCCTTGGTCCCGGCAATCGCAATCGGAGACTTGGCGGCAATTTCACGGGCGATGCCCATCACGCCGTCGAGCAGGCTGGCCACGTCCGGGTAGACGCGGTTGACCAGGCCAATGCTACGCGCTTCTTCGGCGCCCAGGGTACGCCCGGTGTAGGCCAGCTCGCGGAGCATGCCGTCGCCGATGATGCGCGGCAAGCGCTGCAAGGTGCCCACATCAGCGGCCATGCCCATGTCGATTTCCTTGATCGAGAACTGCGCGTCTTCGGCGGCATAGCGCATGTCGCACGCAGAAATCAGATCGATGGCCCCGCCCAGGCAATAGCCCTGAATCGCCGCCAATACCGGTTTGCGGCAGTTGTCGACCGCGTTGAAAGACGCCTGCATCTGCAAAATCTTGCGACGCAGCAGGCGCGCATTGCGGCCCACGTCCTTGCCCATTTCATTGGCCACCGAGGCCAGCAACATCAGGTCGATGCCGGAAGAAAAATGCTTGCCCGCCCCGCTGATCACGACCGCACGGACTTCATCGGTGTCGTCGATCCATTGGAAGATATCGACGATTTCGGTCCAGAACACCGCGTTCATGGCGTTGATTTTTTCCGGACGATTGATCTGCACATGGGCGATCTTATCCGTCAGTTCGACGCGCAAGGCTTGGTATTCGGGCATGGCAGTGATCCTTACTGGAGCGAAAAATGAAGCCCGAACTATAACAAGTCAGCGCAAGCGGCTGTAAGGCAGTGCATCGGCCAAAAGCAGGACTGTGCAGGCCATCGGCGCGTATTGATGATCACCCCGGAGTTGAACAGAACCCACGCGGGCGTGAGTTCCATAGATCAAACAGGCGCCGGCAACCACAACTTGAAACGCGCCCCGCCCAGCGGCGACGCTTCAACCGTCAGTGTGCCGCCCTGGGCCACCAGCGCCCGGCGGCTGATGGCCAGGCCCAGGCCAAACCCGCCCGTGGCGCGGTCACGGCTGCGGTCCAGGCGATAGAAGGGTTCGAAAATTCGCTCACGCTCGTCGTCGGGAATACCGATACCGTCGTCATCAACCCAGATTTCACAGCCCCTGGCACAGACCTGCACGCCAATCTGAATGCGTTTTTCGCAGTAGCGCATAGCGTTGCGCAGCAGGTTCTGGATCGCCCGTGCGGTAAGGCGCGGGTCAAGCGTGAAGCGTTCGAGCTGGCCGTGCAGCAGGACATCGATGACGATGTCCGGCGACTCCAGTTCTTCATCGACGCTGCCCAGAATGCTGTCGATGAACTCGTCCAGCGACACGTCGACCTGTTCCGGCAAACGCGCCGGGTTTTGCAAACGGCTGTAAGACAGCAACTCCAGCACCAACTCGTCCAGTTCACGGATGTGCGCCACCAGGCCCTGCAACCGTTCACGGCTGGCGGCCGGCAAATCATCGGACAGCGCCAGCGCAAGGCCGAAATCCAGACGCGTCAACGGTGTGCGCAGTTCATGAGAGACCGCGTTGAGCAAGTCGCGCTGCTGGTTCAACAGGTTCTCGATGTCACCGGCCATGGTGTCGAACACATGGGCCAGGCTGCCGATGTTCGAGCTCGGGCGGATCTGTGTGCGTTCGCTCAAATGCCCTTTACCAAAGCGTTCGGCGGTCGCTTTCAGGCGCTCCAGGTCACGCCAGTGCGGGCGCAGCCAGATCAACAGGCAGGCCAGCAGCGCCGCACCGATCAACACATTGATGCTCCAGTAGAGCAGGTTCACGTCCAGCGGGTCCGGCGGAACGGCCAACTTGACCGCCAACTGTTCATTCAGCGGCGCCACCGTCAACGTGCGCCAGCCCCAATCGCCGAGGCGCACCACGTTTTCACCGCGCTGCAAGCGTTCGGTTTCATAGGGCGTGAAATCCGCATCGTCGATACGCACCAGTGCCACCTGCAACGGGCGGAAATCGTGGTCCATCTGGGTGGCCAGCGCCGACCACTCCTCAGTCGGCACAGAGTGGAACTGTTTGACGATCAGGCTCTGCAAGCCACGAGAGTGATCCAGGTTGTAATTCTGGAAACGCTCGTGGAAGACCTTGATCACCAGGTCCGGCACCAGATAGATCGCCGCGCTGAACGTGACGATCGTAATCAGGTACAGACGAATCAGAATGCGCAGCATGGTCTCAGCATTCCCACTCGGAACGGCTGAACAGATATCCCTTGCCCCACACGGTCTTGATCTTGCGCGCTTCGCCGGCGTGGTCGTCGAACTTGCGTCGCAACTTGGAAATCGCCACGTCCACCGAGCGGTCGGTGCCGTTGAACTCAATGCCGCGCAAGCGTTGCAGGATCTGGTCGCGGCTCAGTACTTCGCCAGCGTGCCGGGCCAGCACCACCAGCAAGTTGTATTCACCGCTGGAGAGTTCGACCAATTGCTCGCGCCAGCTCACGGTGCGCTCCGAAAGGTCGATACACAGGTTGCCCATGAGAATCCGGTCGCTGGCCGCCTGCGGTTCGTTCAAACTGCTGCGCCGCAGCAAGGTTCGCACCCGCGCCAGCAATACACGCGGCTCGCAAGGTTTGGTGACGTAGTCGTCGGCGCCCATTTCCAGGCCCAGCACCTGATCGTGGCTGTCGTCGCGGGCGGTGAGCATGAGGATCGGCAGGGTCGCCGAGTCGGCACGCAGCAAACGGCAGACTTGCAAGCCATCCAGGCCCGGCAGCATCAGGTCGAGGATCACCAGGTCCGGCGGGTTGACCCGCGCACGTTCACGCACATGGTCGCCACGGCTGATCACGCTGACCTGGTAACCGTTGCGCTCCAGGTAGCTGGCGATCAGTTCGGAGAGGGCGCTGTCGTCTTCGACCAGCAGGATGTTGGGCATGGGTGTTTCCAGAAATTACAGTGGCGCTTGATGAATCGCCATCGCGAACAGGCCCGCTCCCACAGTTGATCGGAGGTGTTCACATAATCTGTGCTCACATGAAATCCCTGTGGGAGCGAGCCTGCTCGCGATAGCGATCTAATCAGTCGCATTAGAAATCAAGGCGCAAAGGATATACGGCCTCAAGCGTTCACGAGCAAAACCTTCACACAATTTCACACAGCACCTACAAAGCTTCACCGCTACCCTCGTCGCCTGCCCGTAGCATGCCAGGGTCATTATTGGGGTATCCACATGTCAAAGAACCTGTTTGCGAAGCTTGGCCTGATTGCATTGGCATTGACGCTGAGCGCGTGTGACAAGTCCTCAACCGCCGAAGAACAAGCGCCACTGGCCACCGTGCGCATCGAAACCATCGAAGCCCGGCCACTGTCGATCACCAGCGAACTGAGCGGACGCATCGCCGCGCCGCGGATTGCCGAAGTCCGTGCACGGGTCGCTGGCGTGGTGTTGCAACGCACCTTTCGCGAAGGCAGCGACGTCAAACAGGGCGACGTCCTGTTTCGCATCGATCCGGCACCGTTCAAGGCCGACCTGGACAGCGCACAAGCGGCGCTGCGCAAAGCCTGGGCCAATGCCTTCCAGGCGCGCTTGCAAGAGCAGCGTTATGCCCAGTTGATCGAAGGCAACGCCATCAGCGCCCAGGATTACGACAACGCCCGCGCCGCGGCCCGGCAGACGGCCGCAGACGTGGCGGCCAATCAGGCCGCCGTGCAACGGGCGAAGCTGAACCTGGGTTACGCCACCGTCACCGCGCCGATTTCCGGACGGGTCGGCCGTGCGCTGGTCACCGAAGGCGCGCTGGTCGGCCAGAACGAAAGCACGCCGCTGGCGCTGATCCAGCAGTTGAACCCGATCCATGCCGACCTCACCCAGTCGACCCGCGAGCTCAACGACCTGCGCCGCGCCTTCCGCTCCGGGCAATTGCAGCAGGTCGGCCAGGACCAGGCCAAAGCCACCTTGATTCAAGATGACGGCAGCCTGTATCCATTGCCCGGCAAGTTGCTGTTTGCCGACATCAGCGTCGACCCGGGCACCGGCCAGATCATTCTGCGCAGTGAGTTCCCCAACCCGGACCTCGACCTGCTGCCGGGCAGCTTCATTCGCGTGCGCCTGGAACAAGCGGTGAATCAGCAAGGTATCAGCGTGCCGCAACGGGCGATCCAGCGTGACAGCGCCGGCATCGCCCAAGTGCTGCTGCTGGACGCCGATGCCCGCGTCAGCCTGCAACCGGTGCAACTGGCGTCGGTGCAAAAGGATCGCTGGATCGTCACCGGTGGCCTCAAGCCCGGTGACCGCATTGTCGTCGAAGGTCTGCAACACGCCCGCCCCGGCGAAAAAGTGCAGATCGACGACACCCCTCTTCCCCTCGCCCAGGTTTCAGGCCAGTAGCCAGGAAGCAGACTTTATGCCGCACTTCTTTATCGACCGCCCCGTATTCGCCTGGGTGGTCGCGCTGTTCATCCTGCTGGCAGGTGGCTTAGCCATTCCGCAACTGCCCGTGGCGCAGTACCCCAACGTCGCACCGCCCAAAGTCGAAATCTACGCGACGTACCCTGGCGCTTCGGCGCAAACCATCGACGAAAGTGTGGTCAGCCTGATCGAGGAAGAACTCAACGGCGCCGACCACCTGCTGTACTTCGAATCCCAGAGCAGCCTCGGCAACGCCGCAATCACCGCGACGTTCCAACCTGGTACTGACCCGGAAATGGCGCAGGTTGATGTGCAGAACCGCCTCAAGGTTGTCGAGTCGCGCCTGCCGCAAGCGGTAACTCAGCAAGGGTTACAGGTCGAGAAAGTGTCGGCCGGATTCCTGCTGCTGATCACCCTGACCTCCAGTGACGGCAAGCTCGACGACGTAGCGCTCAGCGATTACCTGGCGCGCAACGTGATGAACGAAATCAAGCGCCTGGACGGTGTCGGCAAGGCCCAGTTGTACGGTGCCGAGCGCGCCATGCGGATCTGGATCGACCCGCAGAAGCTGATCGGTTTCAACCTGACCCCGGCCGATGTGAATGCCGCGATTGTTGCGCAGAACGCCCAGGTCTCGGCCGGCAGCATCGGCGACCTGCCGGCGCGCACCACTCAGGAAATCACCGCGACGGTGTTGGTCAAAGGCCAACTGTCGACGCCGCAAGAATTCGCCGACATCGTGCTGCGCGCCAACCCGGACGGCTCCACCGTGCGCGTCGGTGATGTGGCGCGGGTCGAAATCGGCAGCCAGGAATACCAGTTCTCCACCCGCCTCAACGGCAAGCCGTCGACCGCCGTCAGCGTGCAGTTGTCGCCCGGCGCCAACGCCCTGAGCACGGCGACCCTGGTGCGCGAGAAGATGGACGAACTGGCGCGCTACTTCCCGGCCGGCGTGGAGTACAAGATCCCGTACGACACCTCGCCGTTCGTCAAGGTCTCGATCACCAAAGTGGTCTACACCCTGGGCGAGGCGATGTTGCTGGTGTTTGCGGTGATGTTCCTGTTCCTGCAAAACATCCGCTACACGCTGATCCCGACCCTGGTGGTGCCAGTCGCGTTGATGGGCACCTTCGCGACCATGCTGGCGCTGGGCTTCTCGATCAACGTGCTGACGATGTTCGGCATGGTCCTGGCCATCGGCATTCTGGTGGATGACGCCATCGTGGTGGTGGAGAACGTCGAACGGATCATGACCGAGGAAGGCCTGTCGCCCAAAGAGGCTACCCGCAAGGCCATGGGCCAGATCACCGGGGCGATTATCGGTATCACCCTGGTGCTGGTGGCGGTGTTTATCCCGATGGCGTTCATGCAGGGTTCCGTGGGGGTGATTTACCAACAGTTCTCGCTGTCGATGGCCACCTCGATCCTGTTCTCGGCGTTCCTCGCCCTGACCTTGACCCCGGCCCTGTGCGCCACGCTGCTCAAACCCATCGCCAAGGGCGAGCACCACGCCAAGGGTGGCTTCTTCGGCTGGTTCAACCGGCGTTTCGAACAGTTGACCGAGCGCTATCAAGGCTGGGTGGTCTATGCGCTGAAACGCAGCGGTCGTTACCTGCTGATCTACGGCCTGCTGCTGATCGCGCTGGGCCTGTGTTTCAGTCGCCTGCCCTCCTCGTTCTTGCCGGTCGAAGACCAGGGCTACACCATCACCGACATTCAGTTGCCACCCGGTGCCAGCAAGAACCGCACGGTGCAGGTGGTGGAACAGATTGAAGCGCACAACGCCGGCGAACCGGGCGTGGGCGACAGTACGGTGATCCTGGGTTTCAGTTTCTCCGGCAGTGGCCAGAACGCCGCGCTGGCGTTCACCACGCTCAAGGACTGGTCTGAGCGGGGTCATGAAGATTCGGCCGCTTCGATCGCCGACCGGGCCAACATCGCCCTCAGCCAGATCAAGGACGCGGTGGCCTATTCCGTGTTGCCGCCGCCCGTGGATGGCCTCGGTACGTCCAGCGGTTTCGAGTTCCGCCTGCAAGACCGTGGCGGTCTCGGGCATGCCGCGCTGATGGAAGCCCGCACCCAGTTGCTGGCGGCGGCAGAGAAAAGTCCGGTCCTGATGAATGTGCGCGAAAGCGCTCTGGCTGAAGCACCGCAAGTGCAACTGGAGATCGACCGCAAGCAGGCCAACGCCTTGGGGGTGTCCTTTGCCGACATCGGCAACGTACTGTCCACGGCGGTCGGCTCGGCCTACATCAACGACTTCCCCAACCAGGGACGGATGCAACGGGTGGTGGTGCAGGCCCGAAGGCGATCAACGCAGCCAGGTTGCCGATTTGCTGAAGATCCACGTACGCAACAACGCCGGAAAAATGGTGCCGCTGTCGGCATTCGTCCAGGCCCGATGGACCCAGGGCCCGGCGCAGTTGACGCGGTACAACGGCTACCCGGCTATCAGCATTTCCGGTGAGCCGACTGCCGGCCACAGCACCGGTGAAGCCATGGCCGAAATCGAGCGACTGGTCGCGCAACTGCCGCAGGGCCTGGGTCAGGAATGGACCGGGTTGTCGTTGCAGGAACGTCTGTCCGGCAGCCAGGCCCCGATTCTGCTGGGGTTGTCGTTGCTGATCGTGTTCCTGTGCCTGGCGGCGCTGTACGAGAGCTGGTCGATCCCGACCTCGGTGCTGCTGGTAGTGCCGCTCGGGGTGCTGGGTGCGGTGTTGGCCGTGACCTTGCGCGGGATGCCCAACGACGTGTTCTTCAAGGTCGGGCTGATCACTATCATTGGCCTGTCGGCGAAAAACGCGATCCTGATCATCGAGTTCGCCAAGAGCCTGTATGACGAAGGCCATGACCTGATCGACGCCACGGTGCAAGCGGCTCGCTTGCGTCTGCGGCCGATTGTCATGACCTCGCTGGCGTTCATCCTCGGCGTCGTGCCACTGGCCATTGCCACGGGTGCGAGTTCGGCGAGCCAGCAAGCCATCGGCACGGGTGTGATCGGCGGCATGATCACGGCGACGTTGGCCGTGGTGTTTGTACCGGTGTTTTTTGTGGTGGTGATGAAGCTGGTCCGCAAGCGTCATAAAAGCATCTAACAAGCAACACCTTTTACCTGTGGGCGAGCCTGCTCGCGATGAGGCCGTAACATCCAGCATTTATGTTGGCTTTTACACCGCTATCGCGAGCAAGCTCGCTCCCACACTTTTTTGTGTCGCTGTCGCCTCGGTGGTCACAACGGACGGCGCTGAGCTAAGGTGTTTGCACAGCCCCGACGTATCGAGCCTCCATGCCCCACCTCCTGCGCACCCACCCTCGCCTGACCGCCGCCACCCTGCTAGGGGTGGCAGTCGGCATCCTGGCGCCAGCCGATACATTCATCAGCAAAATGCTGATCGGTTGGAACGCCGGGGTCTGGAGCTACCTGGCGCTGATGATCTGGCTGACCGTCCGGTCAAAAGCCAACGACGTCAAACGCATCGCCGAGATCGAGGATGAAAACGCCGGTCTGGTGCTGTTCATCGTCTGCATCGCGGCCATCGCCAGCCTCGCCACCATTACCTTCGAACTGGCTGGCAGCAAAGAACTGGAGACCAGCCGCCGGCTGCTGCACTACGGCTTTACCGGGTTGACGGTCATCGGTTCCTGGCTGTTGATCGGGGTCATCTTCAGCGTGCATTACGCCCGGCTGTTCTACACCTGGAACGGCAAGGAACCCGCACTGCGGTTTGCCGAAGGGCAACTGAACCCCAATTACTGGGACTTCCTGTATTTCTCCTTCACCATCGGTGTGGCAGTGCAAACGTCCGATGTCGGGGTCGCGACCCGTGGCTTGCGCAAAGTTGTTCTCGCGCAGTCATTGATCGGGTTTCTATTCAACACCGCCATACTCGGCTTCTCGATTAATATTGCTGCGGGGTTGTTCACCTGATGAAAAAACGGGGACAGTAATAATGATTCCAACTAACGATTATAGGCTTTTTAAATAACACCCCACACACAAGCCCCTCTAACAACAGCCCACATAAAACATCAACTGTAAACTGGTATATCTGACAGTTTACAGGGCTACTCTATTGAGCTCTGATTAGTTAATCCATGAGTGAGCGATGGTTACCTATTTGTGGATTCTTTGTTAATTGCCAGGGAGAAAGCAATCATGAACGTAGCCGCAAGGAATACCCGCACACAAGACTACTTCGACGTCACGTTGGAGGATGCCGCCCCCTTCAAGGCCAGCGGGACGGCACTGCGCAGTAGCACAAGCCCTAACCGGGGTGAAACCTGGGTGGTGGAAGCCACTGAAAAGGATGACGATGAAAAGCGCCTGCGGGTGTTTATCATCGTATTTTCCAAGACACTCACCAGCGGGAGCCATAAGGTCGGTGAGGACAAACAAGGCTTCGTTAGCATTGAACTCGTTGATTACACGGACCCACAAAACCCGGCCAGTGAGTTGGCAATTTCAGGCGATATAGAAATTCAGCTCGACGTTGCAGGCAGCCACTTTTCAGGTGACTTTACCGTGCAGATCAAAAAGAAAGACGCTCATGCTCGCTCCACCGCGGCCGATGGAAAATTCGATACTCTGTTAACCAGCGCGAAATAACAAATAAAAAGCCCTGCCTCAATAGAGACAGGGCTTATAGGATTGGACGCGATAAATAATTAATCGCCCATTACCACTTGAATTGAATGCCTACCGTCCCGCCGATCGGCATTTCAATGTTGTTGCCGTTCATGTACTCGACCTCGGCATTCACACTTAAGCGATCGGTCAAACTCATGGCGATGCCTGCGCCCAACTCGACACGCGATCCGGAAAGGTCATGGTTGAACGCATTGTCATTGACCTTGAACTCATTGCTCTTGGAAAACTCGTGGGCCACAGCGGCGCGCACATAGGGCTGCACAGTGCCACCACGACTCATTGGAATGTCGCGGCCTGCCGTCACGCCAGCCTTGCCCAGCAACGAGTAAGACCGGTCGCCCCTGGCCTGCAAGCCATTGTCCAGGTCATAACTCTGCCCCTGAACAAACACAGTCGACCACTGAGTAAACGGCTCGACAAAGTAACCATCCTTGAGCTTGATGTGCCGCCCGAACTCCACCGAGCCGCCCAGACCGGTCGTGTTGTAATCGCCTTTGGCACGCTGACCGTCGCTCATTGCAACTTTCGCGTTGTTCTGGAAGCGGTTGAGTTTGATAACGCCATCGGCGTAGTACCCACTCACGTCATCCAGCCAGGTCAGATAGCTGCCCACGTAGTAACTTTTGACCGACCCGGAGCTGCCCTGACTCAGGTCCAGGTCCGAGGTGCTGTGCCCCGCCATCACACCCAGCAACCATTGACCATCGCCGAACGCAACCGGCGCATCGGCGCCCAGGGCGAAGCCTTGTTGCGTTTGTCGATACCCGCCACCGTAGGCATCATCAACGTTGTACTTGTTGCCGTAAACACGACTCCAGGCCCCGGACTTGTCGGTGTTGAACCGCACTTCGCCCATGCGGCTGCGCAATGACGTCAGCTCGCCATACCAAACGGTGGGTGCCGTGTTGAACAACGCACTGACCACGCGGGTGGACGGGCTGACAGTGCGTTTTGTCGGATCAAGGAACCAGTCATTGTTGGCGACATCTTTACTGAGGCCGTAGGAATATGTACCCAGATCGACCGCGCCATTGGTATTAGCCAACGAAAAAACCGCATCGCCGCCCTCGGTGCGCACCACGGTAATCGGCTGACCACTGGCCGGATCGACACCCGTGCTTTCAATCAACAGTTCATGTTGACCACTGGCCGTACCCGTGACATTCAAGACGTCCGTTTCGCCTGTGGTGAAATGGGTGCCCATGTAAAACAGGCCTTCACCCGACAGGTGGGCCACGTCCAGTTGATAGTAGGCATCACGGTCGCCAAACCTGACAGCGCCGCCGTCCATCGCCAGTTCACCGACCTGACTGTTGCCGGTCAGGGTCCATACGGACTGATGGTCGATGCCTACCGCCGCGACATTTTCCATGCGCCCGGTCAGGTGCGAGCCCTGCTGCAATTGCACCGTTGCAGTGCTACCGGCCTCGGCGACCACATCACCGGTCAGTGCGCCCTGAGTGAAGTTCAGGTGGGCGCTGCTGTTGCCAGCCACCTGGACATTCCCCTCCAGCGCGCTATTGCCAACGGTCATGTTCACCGAGGCGCCACGCCGCACGTCCACGATAGTGCCATTGCCGCCCACAAGGGTGGAGCCGTTGAGGATTTGAATATCCGTGCTGCCGGCATGTCCGGCATTGTCAACGACGATCGCGGAGCCGGTTTTGCCCTCAACGTGCGAGTTGTCCAGCACCAACTGGCTGCTTTTGCCCAACGCTCCGACTTCAATCGTCACGCCGTTTTGCCCGCCGATGATCTGCGAACGATCACTGGCCGACGCCGAACCACTTCGCAGTTTCAGCCCGTTACTGATAGCGCCTGTACCCTCGATCGTCGAGTTCGACAGGCCGAGGTGACTGAACGCGTTCACCCAGGCGCCGGTTTGTTGTCCGCTAATGTGGCTCTGGCTGACGGTGGCTGTCGATCCCGTTGTGGAGCCTTCAAAATGAGCCACCAACAGACCCGTGTTAATACTGGAAATCGTGCTGTTGGTAATCGTTGCCGTGCTCTCGACCAATTCGAGTCCGGCGTCGCCGACCGTATTGTTCACGGTGGCATTGTCGAGGCGGACACTGGAACCGCTCTCGGCATAAATGTGCTGGGTAGTACCTCCCAAAACGTTCAGCGTCGACTGCGAGGCCTGAATATCCAAAGCCTCACCGCCATTGATGGTCAACATTGCGTCCCTGTCCAACGCCCAGGACTCAACCGGAGCACTGGCGTCGATCGCCCAATGTTCCCCGATCAGGTCTCGAGCACTGGCTTCGCTGGCCATCAACGACATCAGAGCCAGCGAAGACCCTCCCAATGCAATGGCAAGAGGTTTCAAGTTAAAGCGGGTGTTCATCGACATCGTGGATACGTCCATCTGATGATCTTTCCAAATGGAAGGATTCGAAGAGTTCGGCAGAAACCGGCTCTGCCCGTCAGCGCCGAGAGACTACGGATGCAAACACCTATCGTATGTAGGACTTTTCTTGGCGGCTTGCAGGTGTATTCCTGCAAATAGATGCAAGGCGGAAACACAGGTGTTTCCGCCCTTTGTGGCGAGACTTGTCCTTATTTACTTACGGGTGGGAGTTCCTTCGCAGTAATGTCCGTCGCCAATCAAGTCCACTTCCTTGATAACAGAGGCCGACGGTATCGTCTGTCCACCCACCGGCACTTCGTACCACACTTTGATGTAGCCATTGGGTTGGCCACTGCCCGGTGCAGGCTGGATAGGCTTGATGTACTGAAGGTACGGTTTGATGTCGACCGCAAACTCCGTCTCCGCTCCACCAACTGTATAGGGCCCATAGAACTCAGTCCCGAGTATTGGTTGCAGACCCTCTTTGTCTAATGTACCGATCGAACGGACAACAACCACCTTGTTCTGCATGTATAACGGATCTACATCGACCTCTACTTTCAGCCAACGATCTGTAGACTCTTCATCGCCCCCCAGCGCCTCACAGTTGACCACATCCCCATCTTCGATCGGAATCGTGGGCGGCGGGAACGTCACACTTGCTTCTTCAACGGTTACCGTCTGTAACTGAGACGACATTCTGTTAGGTTGATTTGGGTATTCGATGGTCCAGTTAGCCTTAATGATTCCAGAGCCAACTTCTTCGAGGATCTCACGGGTGATAGTTGCCCTGAGTTCAGTTTCATCACCTTCCAGATTTTTTTGGAAAACCTGTTTCCCCCCGTACCACATAAAGACACGCTCATTCGCCCCGGACTTCCAGCCATTACCTGCTTCCACCATAGGGGTGGAAATGTAGACAGCGCCTTTCAAGTCTTCTGCCGTTAGTTTGTTCGGCACATTAGATGCGCCGATAACGGTTACATTGACCATGTTCTTGTTCGTATCACTTGGCAATTCTTCGGAAATCGGACCTGCGTAATTAAAGTTCAGAAGAAAAGTTTCTTGAGGTGAAGGCCTGGCGGCCTGGATACCCCGTTTGTGTTCGTAATATGCCATGACTTCGACGGAACCTTTAGCATCACCAAACAATGGCGCCAAGTGTTCGTGATAGTACATTGGGAAGGTCAGGAACAACTGACTTCCCAGGTCCCTTGTCCCCAACGAGTATTTTTTCGTACCGGCAAGGTCCGAGATGAACCCTTCGACCTTGTCATTGCTCAGCCCGTTTACAGGCCGTGTCACTTCTACAACAACGGTGCCTTTCAGATCGCCAAGGTCGAGCGTATCCGGCTTTATGGCACTGGGGACTTTCGGCTTATCAAGTACGGCTGCCGGATGGACATTCACTTCTATGAACTGATCACGCGAAACACTACTGACGTTCCCGGAGACATCAGTCAACCGGTAATACAGGTAATATTTTTTATTTTGCAGAGTGAGCCCGGCCACTGAAAAAAACACTTGGCCATTAGCGGGTAACGCGCCAGAGAACACAAGGTCTGATGGTGCTGATTGTGAATAGTTCTCTGAGAAGAACACCTCGACCTGGTCATCGGACCTATAGAACGCATAGTTAACCGGAATGTTCACTTCCACTAAAGTGTTCCTGTCCAGCCAGTCATTGTCCAGGTCCTTGCCTGGAAGCGGGCTTCGAAACACTCCACCTGTCGGCTGATTGACCGCGTCTGTCTGTTTGTTCTTGTAGGGTTGATAACGGTCCACCCCGAGTTTCACATAAGGTGGGGTGCTCCAGTTATTGCCTGTGCCGCTCTTGACCTCGATGCGTACCTCATACACTGTCGATGAGGTTTGCGATGTGCTCCAATTATCGAGCAACTTGTCGGTCGGGAAATCTATCTCCTTCGGCCATTTCCGATCAGCAACTAGCCCAAGGTCTGTCGAAGGAACAATGATGGTTAGTGGAAGGTTTGGCCCCCTGAGCCTGACTCGATACGTGTCTCCATCATGAGGAGGATTAATTGCATCCCCAACGTATTCGCTCAGTAGCGCCTTAATCGCTCCCACATTAAGCATCGACTTGGGTACCAGATTATCAACCAGCAAACCTTCAATAGTGGTTTCAGCAGCCGACGAGCCAGGCTCATCCGCCCCCAAACGAAGTTTAGCCCGGGATTGTTCAGCCAGTTCCCAGGCTGTCAGTGGCGCTGTTCCTAAATCCTGTTTAGCCGTCATTGCGTACGCTCCATCACCGTTAAACACTTAATTTGAACTCAGCCGCTCTACGCCTGAGATCGCATCAACCTCTCCCGCTGTTCATGACGACAGGAGCTGCTGATTCCCTTGTCCCGGTGAAAATTAAACGCCCTATCGCTGATACCGGCTACTGTCAGATCTGACAGGTCTTTAGACCGTTCGTCTGTTTTAGTACCTCTGTGCGGATTGGTCCGCCACCGACACACTTGACGCACACAAGGCTTTGGTGTTTTCTGAAACCGGTTTCAGCGCCACCCATGACAATTCCAAAAAAGGCTTCGAACCGTGAACACATTTTCCAGCGCCCAGCGCAGCCGCGTGACCATGCTCGATGTGGCCCAGCACGCCGGTGTGTCCAAGGCCAGCGTCTCGCGCTTCATCGGCGAGGACCGCGCCCTGCTTTCCGATGCCACAGCCTTGCGGATCGAGCAGGCCATTGCCGAGTTGGGTTACCGCCCGAACCAGATGGCCCGAGGCCTGAAACGCGGGCGCACGCGGCTGATCGGCATGCTGATGGCCGATATCCGTAACCCGTATTCGATTGCCGTGATGCATGGCGTCGAAACCGCCTGCCGCCAGCACGGCTACAGCCTGGTGGTGTGCAACACCGACCGCGATGACGAACAGGAACGCCAGCATCTGGCGGCGTTACGCTCCTACAACATCGAAGGCCTGATCGTGAACACCCTCGGCCATCACCTTACTGAGCTGCGCGAACTGCACCGCGAACTGCCCATGGTACTGGTGGACCGCAAGGTCGATCTGCTCGACAGCGACCTGGTCGGGCTGGACAACCCGGCAGCGGTGGACCTGGCGTTAAACCACCTGCATGAACGCGGTTACCGCGACATCCTGCTGGTCACAGAAGCCGACGACGGCACCAGCTCACGGGTCGAACGGATCAACCGTTTCAAGGCGCAGATGGCCCAAAAATCCGACTCACAAGGCTCAGTGCTTGAGATCGACAGCACGCTGAACTCGCACCTGAGCACCTTCCTTGCCTCGACCGGCCCCGGACCTAAAGCCTTGTTTTGTGCCAATGGTGTGGCGGCACTTGCCGGCACCCGTGCCTTGCGTGAGGTGGGCTGCCCACTGTTTGATGACATCGGCCTGATCGCCCTGGATGACCTGGACTGGTATCCACTGGTGGGCAGCGGCATTACCGCCCTCGCCCAGCCCACCGCCGAGATGGGTGCCAGCGCCTTCGACTGTTTGCTCAAGCGTTTGCGCGGCGACGACGGGCCGGTACGCCGGCTGGATTTTGCGGCACGGCTGATTGAGCGTGGGTCTACCCGTGGGATTTTGGGTTGACTATTTTTTTGAACAAAAATGAAACCGGTTTCAGGGACCAATAACAATGACTAAATCACCCGTTTCCATCAGCCTCTCCAGCTACGGCGCCGATCTGGTTCGTCAGCGTGGGCAGTTAGCGTTTGTCGAGTTGCTGGCCAAGGGCCGGTGCCGACTGCATCGAGCTGCGCGAAGAACTGCTCACCGATGAAGTACCGGAAACAGTAGCCAGCGCCGTCGCGCAGCACGGTTTGGCCTGCGTGTACTCCGCGCCGCTGGAGTTGTGGCTGGCCGGTCAGTCGCGGCCCAACCCGCTGCTGGCGGATACCCTGTTGCGGGCCCAGGCGTTCGGCGCTCGTTGGCTGAAAGTGTCCCTGGGGTACTTCACCGACACCCATGACCTGCAAGCACTTGCCCTTCTCCTCAACCGGAGCCCGTTGCGCCTGCTGGTGGAAAACGACCAGACCTTGCACGGCGGCCGGATCGAACCCTTTCAACGGTTTTTCGCCGAGGTCGAACAGCAGGCCCTGCCGATCCGGATGACTTTCGACATCGGCAACTGGCACTGGCAAGACCAATCGCCCCTCAGCGCCGCGCGATTGCTGGGGCGGTATGTCGGTTACGTGCATTGCAAAGCCGTGGAGCGGCGGGCCGACGGCAAAACAGTCGCCATCGCGCCCGCGCCAAGTGACCTGCTGCAATGGGAGCACCTGCTGCACCAGATGCCACACGGCGTGATACGTGCGGTGGAGTACCCGCTGCAAGGCAATGACCTGGTGCAGTTGACCGCCGAGCATGTCGCCACCCTCGCCCATCTCGGTCAATCCCGACGGGAGAATGCTCATGTCTGAATTCGATGTGCTGTCGTTTGGCGAAACCATGGCGATGTTCGTCGCCGAAACCTGCGGGGACCTGACGCAGGTTGAACACTTCCACAAACGCATTGCCGGCGCGGACAGCAACGTCGCCATCGGCCTTGCACGCCTCGGTTTCAACGTGGCGTGGCTGAGCCGGGTCGGGACCGACTCGCTGGGCAGCTTTGTCACTCAAACGTTAAAAGAAGAAGGCCTGGAGTGCGCGTACGTCGACATAGACCCTGTAAACCCCACGGGTTTTCAACTCAAGTCCCGCGCCAACGACGGCAGCGACCCGCAGGTCGAGTACTTTCGGCGCGGCTCTGCGGCCAGCCATTTGTCTGTGCAGTCGATTGTCCCTGAACTGCTCGGCGCCCGGCATCTGCATGCCACTGGCATCCCCCCGGCGCTGTCGCCCTCGGTGCGCGACCTGTCGTTTGAACTGATGAGCCGCATGCGGGCGGCCGGGCGCAGTATCTCGTTCGACCCCAACTTGCGTCCCAACCTCTGGGCCAGCGAACCGTTGATGATCCGCGAGATCAACCGGCTCGCCGCCCTCGCCCACTGGGTGTTGCCGGGGCTGAGCGAGGGGCGCTTGCTCAGCGGTTTCGACCAACCTTGCGACATCGCCGCGTTTTACCTGGACCTCGGCGCCGAGGCCGTGGCGATCAAACTCGGCCCTGAAGGCGCCTATTACCGAACACACACCGACGAAGGCTTCGTGCCGGGCGTACCGGTACAGACCGTGGTCGACACGGTCGGCGCGGGCGATGGTTTTGCCGTCGGCATGATCAGCGCTCTGCTGGAGAAACACAGCATCGTCGAGGCGGTGCAACGTGCCAACTGGATCGGCAGCCGCGCCGTGCAAAGCCGTGGCGACATGGAGGGCTTGCCGACCCGTGCTCAGTTATCCGTCGAGTTTGAGACCGCCAATCGCGAGCAGGCTCGCTCCCACAGGGGATCGGTTTCGAACATCAATTCTATTCCCGAGGCAAATGAACTGTGGGGGCGAGCTTGATCCGGGCGGCGATCCGACGATGAGGGCTGCACCGTCACTGAATGTTTGAACCGTTACCTGTTGCGACAAAAACAACAAGCTCAGGAGCACCACCATGCAAACCCCTACACTCGCCAGCCGTCGCTGGTGGTACATCATGCCGATCGTGTTCATCACCTACAGCCTGGCGTATCTGGACCGCGCCAATTATGGTTTTGCCGCCGCCTCGGGCATGGCCGCCGACCTGATGATTACCCCAGGCTTGTCATCGCTGTTGGGCGCACTGTTTTTCCTCGGTTACTTTTTCTTCCAGGTGCCGGGAGCGATCTACGCACAAAAACACAGCGTGAAGAAACTGATCTTCGTCAGCCTGATTCTCTGGGGCGGCCTGGCCACGCTGACCGGCGTGGTCTCCAACGCCTACATGCTGATTGTCATCCGCTTCATGCTCGGGGTGGTCGAGGCCGCCGTTATGCCGGCGATGCTGGTTTACCTGTGCCATTGGTTCACCCGTGCCGAGCGCTCGCGGGCCAATACCTTCCTGATCCTCGGCAACCCGGTGACCATGCTCTGGATGTCGGTGGTCTCGGGCTATCTGGTGCAGCACTTCAGCTGGCGCTGGATGTTCATCATCGAAGGCCTGCCCGCCGTGCTGTGGGCCTTTATCTGGTGGCGTCTGGCTGATGATCGGCCCGCCGATGCCAAATGGCTCAGCCCCGCAGAAAAGCGCGATCTGCAAAGCGCGCTGGCCGCCGAGCAGGTCGGGATCAAAGCGGTGAAAAACTACGCCGAGGCGTTCCGTTCACCAAAGGTAATCGTCCTCGCCCTGCAATTTTTCTGCTGGAGCATCGGCGTCTACGGCTTCGTGCTGTGGTTGCCGTCGATCCTCAAGCACGGCGCGCACATGGACATGGTCGAGGCCGGTTGGTTGTCGGCGTTGCCCTACCTCGCGGCGGTGATTGCCATGCTCGGGGTGTCCTGGGGCTCGGACCGGATTCAACGGCGCAAGCGTTTCGTCTGGCCGCCGCTGCTGATCGCCTCGATTGCCTTCTACGGTTCTTACGCCTTGGGCGCTGAACATTTCTGGTGGTCGTACACGCTGCTGGTGATTGCCGGCGCCTGCATGTACGCGCCCTACGGGCCGTTTTTTGCCATCGTCCCGGAAATCCTCCCGGCCAACGTCGCGGGTGGCGCCATGGCCCTGATCAACAGCATGGGCGCCCTCGGCTCATTTGGCGGTTCTTATCTGGTGGGTTACCTCAACAGTTCAACCGGCTCGCCCGGTGCGTCCTACCTGTTGATGAGCGGTGCCTTGCTGCTGTCGGTGGTGCTGACGCTGTTCCTCAATCCCGGCGCCAGTGACCGGGCACAACCCAAGGTCGCCGCGCATCGTCCCGTAGTCGCCCATTCCTGAATTGAAAACGAGACCGAACCGATGAAAAAACACGTCGTTGTGTACAAGAAACTTTCGCCGCCGTTGATGGCCCGACTTGAGGCACAGGCCCACGTGACGCTGATCGAAACCCTCGATACCGACGGCTTGGCGCAGCTGTGCCAGGCCCTGCCCCACGCTCAGGGGCCTGCTCGGTGCAAGCCTGAAACTCGACGCCGCGCTGCTCGACCTCGCACCCAGGCTTGAAGCCATCGCCAGCGTGTCGGTGGGCGTCGACAACTACGACATCGACTACCTGACCGAGCGCCGGGTCCTGCTCAGCAACACCCCGGACGTGTTGACCGAAACCACCGCCGACACCGGTTTCGCGTTGATCCTGGCGACTGCACGGCGGGTAGTGGAACTGGCCAATCTGGTGCGTGCCGGACAATGGACACGCAACATCGGCCCGGCCCATTTCGGCAGCGACGTGCACGGCAAGACGCTGGGGATTATCGGCATGGGGCGGATCGGGGAGGCACTGGCTCAACGTGGGCACTTCGGTTTTGGCATGCCGGTTATTTATCACAGCCACTCGCCCAAGCCGGCGGTGGAACAGCGCTTCAACGCGCAGTTTCGCAGCCTGAATCAGCTGTTGCAGGAAGCTGACTTCATTTGCCTGACGCTGCCGTTGACCACCGAAACCCAAGGCTTGATCGGCGCGCAGGCGTTCGCCCTGATGCGGTCCGACAGCATCTTCATCAATATTTCACGGGGCAAAGTGGTCGATGAGGCGGCGTTGATCGAAGCCTTGCAGCAAGGCCGGATTCGCGGGGCGGGGCTGGACGTGTTCGAACGTGAACCGTTGGCTGCCGACTCGCAGCTGTTGCAATTGAGCAACGTGGTGGCGACGCCGCACATCGGTTCCGCGACCCATGAAACCCGTGAGGCCATGGCGCGCTGCGCGGTAGAGAACCTGCTGACGGCATTGGCCGGCGAACGCCCGGCCAACCTGGTGAATCCCCTTGCGTGGCAGCCGAAAGCCTGACCACGCCAGAGGATCGAGCAGCACCGCGGTCTGCCTGGCAAACCGCGGTAACGCGCCGAATCAGGCCAGGCTTTTGCTGACCACTTCAAACACATCGCTGGACAGCTCGCCCGAGGCACGAATGCGCTCAAGCTCTGTCTTCATCAGGGCCTGACGCGCATCGTCGTACTTACGCCAGCGGGTCAACGGCGCCAATTGGCGCGAAGCGATCTGCGGGTTCAAGGCGTTCAACTCGATCACCAGGTCCGCCAGGAAGCGGTAGCCCGAACCGTCAGCGGCATGGAAGTTGATCAGGTTCTGCCCGGCAAACGCACCGATCAGTGCCCGCACCTTGTTCGGGTTCTTGATGTTGAACGCCGGGTGCTGCATCAGCGCCTTGACCCGTGCCAGACCACCCGGCAGAACGCTGCCGGCCTGCACACTGAACCATTGGTCCATGACCAGCGGGTTGTCCTTGAAGTGCTCGGCAAAACTGGCCAGCGCGGTGGCTTTTTCGGCCTCGAACGGCGAGTTCACCAACACCGCGAGCGCCGTCAAGCGCTCGGTCATGTTGTCGCACGTCTCGAACTGCTCCAGCGTCGCCGCCAGCACGTCAGGTTTGCCGCTGAGCATCAGGTACGACAGTGCGATGTTTTGCAGGCCACGCCGGGCAAAGTGCTCGGCTTCGGCAACGTAAGCGGTTTTCTTCGACAACTCGCGGTTGGCCTGATAACGCTGCCACAAGGCGTCGAACAGGTGCTCGGCCAGTTGCTTGCGCGCAAACTCTCGGGCGCTATGAATCGCCTCGACATCCGCCACTTCACTGATTTCGGTGAGGTAGGCTTCGCTTGGCAGCGAGAGCATTTCCGCGACCATGGCCTGATCCAGGGTGTCGTCCGCCAACACGGTGCGCAAGGCACTGACCAGACGCTGATCGAGCACCAACGGGGCGCCTTGCTGGTGCTGGGTGATGAGTTCCTGCAACACCTGCACCGACAACTGCTGGCCGGCATCCCAACGGTTGAACCCGTCGCTGTCGTGCTGCATCAGGAACATCAACTGATCGCGGCTGTACGGGAAGCTCAGTTTCACCGGCGCCGAGAAGCCACGCAGCAAGGATGGCAACGGTTGCTCAGCGACATCGACGAACGTGAAGGTCTGCTCGGCTTCGGTCACCGACAACACGCGGGACGTTTCGCCAGCCGTCGCTTCACCGGCCAGGCGCAGGGCCAGCGGCGCACCGTTACGGTCCAGCAGACCCAGTTCGACCGGAATCACGAACGGCAGCTTTTCAACTTTGTCCGGGGTTTGCGGGCAGCTCTGACGGAACGTCAAGCTGTAGGTTTGCGCAGCAGCATCATAAGACTCGCTGACCGCCAAACGCGGCGTGCCCGCCTGGCTGTACCAGCGCTTGAACTGGGTCAGGTCAACACCATTGGCGTCTTCCATGGCCTTGATAAAGTCGTCACAGGTCACGGCCTGGCCGTCGTGGCGCTCGAAATACAGGTCGCTGCCCTTACGGAAACCGTCGCCCCCCAGCAAGGTGTGGATCATGCGCACCACTTCCGAACCCTTTTCGTAGACCGTCAGGGTGTAGAAGTTGGAGATTTCGATAAAGCTGTCCGGGCGCACGGCGTGGGCCATGGGGCCGGCGTCTTCGGCGAACTGGTGCGTGCGCAGGTAGGCCACGTCCTGGATGCGCTTGACCGTGGCCGAGTTCATGTCGGCGGAGAAGACCGAATCGCGGAACACCGTGAAGCCTTCCTTGAGCGACAGCTGGAACCAGTCGCGGCAGGTCACGCGGTTGCCCGACCAGTTGTGGAAGTATTCGTGGGCCACGATGGCTTCGACACGCTGGTGCGCGGCGTCGGTCGCGGTTTCGGCGCGGGCCAGCACGGCGCTGGAGTTGAAGATGTTGAGGCCCTTGTTCTCCATGGCGCCCATGTTGAAGTCGTTGACCGCCACGATCATGAAGATGTCCAGGTCGTACTCGCGACCGTAGACTTCTTCGTCCCAGCGCATGGACTTCTTCAGGCTGTTCATGGCGTGCTGGCATTTGTCGATGTTTTCCGGCTCGACGTAAATGCGCAGCGCCACCGAGCGCTCGGTCATGGTGGTGAAGGCGTCCTCGACGCACCACAAGTCACCCGCCACCAGCGCAAACAGGTACGCCGGTTTCATGAACGGGTCTTCCCAGGTTGCCCAGTGACGGCCATCGTCCTGCGGGCCGCTGCCCACCGGGTTGCCGTTGGACAACAGCACCGGGTAACGATGCTGCTCGGCAATGACCGTGGTGGTGAAGACGCTCATCACGTCCGGGCGATCGAGGTAATAGGTGATCTTGCGGAAACCTTCGGCCTCGCACTGGGTGCAGTACATGCCGCCGGATTTGTACAGCCCTTCAAGGGCGGTATTGGTTTCCGGGTGAATCTTGACGCTGGTATCGACCGTGAAGTGTTCGCGGGTCGGGTGCAGGGTCAGGTGGCTGTCAGTCACTTGATAGTCAGCGGTGCCCAGTTCGGCGTCCGCCAGTTTCACCGACAGCAACTCCAACTGCTGGCCATCGAGCACCAGCGGCGGCAAACCCGCGCCACGGGCCGGATTGCGGCGCATCACCAGTTGCGCATGGACCAGGCTGTGGTCCTCGAACAACTCGAAGGTCAGGTGCGTCTCGTCGATCAGGTATTCGGGGGCCTGATAGTCCTTCAGGTAAATCATCTTCGGTTGTTCGGTGCGCATGCGGGAGTCCTTCTACTGGGGCACGCCTAGTGATGCACGGCGAGTTGGTAAGCCGTGTATTTACGAATATTGATGACACCAGTGTCGAAGATCAGGTACTGGCCCTTGATCCCCATCAGCGTGCCTTCGGCAATCGGGTTCTTGTCCAGGTTGAAGCTGACAATCTTGGCCGGGTACTGCTCGACCGGGTAACGGATTTCAATCGGCTCGATGTCGCTGACCGGTTGAATGGCTTGCAGCCCGAAGCGTTCCTGCAACCCTTGCAGGCCTTCGGCGCAACTGGCGAACAACTGATCGCGAACCTGAGCCAGGTCCACCGCGACCGCATCGCCCTTGAGCAACGCGCGCCAGTTGGTTTTATCGGCCACCTGACTGCGAAACAGGTCTTCGACGAAACCCGACTGCTGACGGGTCGAGACCCGCATGATCGGCAACGCCTGGCTCGCGCCCTGGTCGAGCCAGCGCGTCGGCAACTGGGTGGCGCGGGTAATCCCGACCTTGACCCCCGACGAGTTGGCCAGATAGACCACATGATCGGTCATGCAGAACTGCTCGCCCCAGGCCGGATCACGGCAGGTGCCGGCGTCGAAATGGCAGCGCTCCGGGCTCATGATGCAGAGGTCGCACTGCGCCAGTTTGGTCATGCACGGGTAGCAGTAACCCTGGCTGAAACTGGTTTTGGTCTTGCGTCCGCAATGGGTACAGTGAATCGCCCCCAGGTATTCCAGGCGCACGGTGCTGCCGATCAGGGGATTGACCGGCACCTCGGTGTCGTCCAGGCGAAACGCGTACTGCACGGCCGACGCGTCGAGGCGCGCCGACATCTTGCTGATTGCACCACGGCCAATCTCGATCAATGGATGGCATCCGACTTGAACAGGATATTCGGCACTTCGATCGACTTGGAGCTGCATTCCTGCGGCCCCATGTAACCGGTGCGCTCTTCCTCGGGCAGGTTCTGCATCTCCCAGGCGATCATCGCTTGCAGCGACAGTTCACGCTGTTCGGCGGTGAGCTTGCCACCGTCGGACCACTTGCCGATCTCGACCGCCAGTTTCAGGCTCTGGTAGATCTCGGGGGTGATGTTGTTGATCATTTCACTAAACGAGGACATGACGTCTCCACACAAAAATTTAGACGGCCAGTTTACGGCGGCTGTAGACGCCACCCAACAAACCGGTAAGGCATCCGACGAGCAGCCCGCCGACGTGCGCCGCATTGGCGATTTCGCCGAAACCGATCATCGAGACCAGCCCCGACAGGCACAGCAGCAGCCACACCAGCATCATCACCAGTACCCCGCGAGGCAGGCGATAGGCCGGGTTCGGCGACAGCAGTTGATAGATCCAGCAATGCCCGAGCAGGCCATACAGCACGCCCGACAGGCCGCCGAACAAACCCGGGCCGCCGTAATAGTACTGGGCGTAGTTCGACACCAGGCTGAACAGCAACGTCAAACCCAACAGGTTGATGCTGCCCTGACGCAACTCGATGCGCCGCCCCAGTTCCCAGTACCACATGCCGTTCATGGCCAGGTGCAGGAAGCCGAAGTGGATCAGCATCGGTGTGATCAGCCGCCACCACTGCCCCGCCGCCAGGCTGTCGGCCAATGGCGTGAACTGGATGTACTCGCCCGCGATGCGAAACTCAAGAAAGGTCAGCCAGCGCATCGTGTCGAGGTTGTCACCGAGCAGCGTCACCGCGCCGACAATCACACTCAGCAGCAACACCAGCGCCGTCATCGGGCTATGACGCAATTGCTCGACAAAGCCCGGGCGCTGCATTGGCACTTGCATCGCCGGAATGTCCAACTGCTGCTCGGGATCGCCGGCCGGAAAGCGTTCGTACAAGGAGCGCACATCTTCGCTGATCGAGTCCGGCACCCAGAGCACCTGTTCGCCCGCCTCTTCGCTGACGCGATGGGGCACTTGCATGCGTTGCAGCAACTGGACGAACCCGCTCAAGTCCACCGCCAGCGGCAGGCGTAATACCGCGACTGCACTCATTGCACCCCCTCCGGCCGCTCGACATCGACCCAGACAAATTTACGGGGGTCGAGACGGGTTTCCTGATCCAGTCGATACGCGACCAGTTTGCCGTAAAGCACGGCGCTGTAATCCAGGCATGCCAGGTTCGGCCGGATCGGCGCCGGTTTGCCACTGCGCCAGTAATGCCCGACGAACAGCAAGGGTTCGTCGACGCCGTAGCGCAGCAAGGTGTCTTTCTCCACCGAGGACAGTGGCGTGCGGGCGACCGGCTCAGGCAAGGCGTCGGGCTGGAACACGATGTCGCCGTAGGTTTGCGGGTTGTCTTCCCAGAACTTGGTGCGGAAGAACGAACGCGTCAGACCGTCGCCGCTGGTCATGGTCAACCCGTGCGGCAGGCGCATGTCGGTGCCGCGCAGCAAGCGGTCGAACGCCATGCAGGCGAAACTGCCGGACACGGCGGCAGCCTGGAGGAAGTGTTCATCGACGCAGCCATCGGGGTGCTGGCCACGCAACACGTCGATCAAGCCACCGTCCCAGCACGCATGCACCACCCGGAAACGACCGGCATCGACGAACAGCGGCATCTCGTAGAACCACGCGAGAAAGTCGTGCCAGTCCGCCGGATGGTGCGCAAATTGGGTCAGGGTCTCGTCGATCAGCCGGGCGTGGCGTGGCGTGTGATCGCGCACGTACTGCTTGCCGCTGCCGGGCGGTGCCGGGGTGCTCCAGCCCAGGGCGTTGAACTCATGGTTGCCCATGATGCACAGCGCCTGACCGGCCTCGACCATGTCGTGAACGATGTGCAGCGCCTCGCGAATCCGCGGGCCGCGGTCAATGATGTCGCCGAGAAACACGGCCATGCGGGATGGATGGCGCCAGACGCCTGCCACCTTGTGGTACCCGAGTCGGTCAAGCAGATGCTCAAGGGTATGAGCGCAACCGTGCACGTCACCGATCAGGTCGTAGCTACGCGCGGGATCGAGCATCAGTCGCCTCCACCCCCCAACCGGCTGCCCCAGCCAAGCTTGGTCCGGCAGACTTCGTAATAGTTGTGGTCCAGCGGATGAATCAGCCGCAGTTTCTGCGCCTTCTTGCTGACAGTGATGGTGTCACCCGGCGCGCAGGTGAAATGGTTCTGCCCGTCACAGGAGACTTGCGGGTAGATCTGCATATCCTTGGACACGACGATTTTCAACTCGCTGTTGCCATCGACCACGATGGGCCTTCCTGACAAGGTATGGGGGTACATCGGCACAATCACAATGGCATCGAGCTTGGGATGCATGATCGGCCCGCCCGCCGACAGCGCGTAGGCGGTCGAACCGGTGGGCGTGGCGACGATCAGGCCGTCGGCCTTCTGGCTGCACACGAACTGGCCGTCGATGTACAACTCGAACTCGATCATCCGCGTCGACTTGCCGGGGTGCAGCACCACGTCGTTGAGTGCATCGCCCTGGCCAATGGCCTCGGCGTGGCGACGGACTTCGGCTTGCAGCAGGAAGCGGTTCTCGACCAGATAATGCCCGTCGAGCACTTCGGCGACTTTGACTTCCAGTTCATCCGGGCGGATGTCGGTCAGAAAACCCAGGTTGCCACGGTTGATCCCCAGCACCGGGACGTTGTGCCGCGCCAGGGCCCGAGCCGCGCCGAGCAGGCTGCCGTCACCGCCCACGACGATGACCATGTCACAGACTTCACCGAGCATCTTGCGCGACGAGGTTTGCAAGCCGTGGCCCGGCAGGACTTCGGCGATGGTGTCCTCGAGAATCACGTGCAAATGACGGTCCAGCAGGAATCGTTTCAGTCGGCGAACGGTATCCAGCACCTGCGAACTGCCCAGGCGACCGATGATGCCGATATTACGAAATTGCTCCATGGGGCTCCTGCGAGGGTCTGCGACGGCGAAAACCACGATTATGGGCGAAAGCGGGCCGTAGACAAAATCCTTTCAGCCACGACGTTAGGCGCTATGCTCGCAACATGATCCTGTTCCCCGACTTGCTCGACCTGCCGCGTCAGTTGCGCCAGCCGCCCGTGCGCGATCTCGCGTGGGTCATTCTCGCCCCACCCATGCTCGACCAGACGCCCTGGCCACAGCGCCACCCGCTGGCCGGCAGCGACTGGGTGCAGGCACCCGAGCTGTTGGCGCATTGGCTCCGGCAACTGGACCAGGACAGTCACACCTTGCAGCACTGGCTGCAATTGGGCAGAACCCATCGCCTGGGCCTCTATTACGAACGCTTGTGGCAATTTGCGGTACAGCACGCGCCAGGCGTGCAGCTACTGGCGGCCAACCTGCCGATCCGGCGCGGCGGACATACCCTGGGCGAACTGGACATGCTGCTGCGTGATCGTGACGGAGTCCACCACCTGGAACTGGCCATCAAACTGTACCTCGGACCGCAAAACGGCAATGGCCAGCACACCGAGCAGTGGTTGGGACCCGGTTGCCATGACCGGCTTGACCGCAAGCTGGCCCACCTGAGCGAGCACCAACTGCCGATCTCCGCCCGGGCCGAAAGCCTGGAAATGCTCGGCGCCCTGGACATTCAACACTTCAGCGCACACCTGTGGCTCGGCGGATACCTGCTCTACCCCTGGCCCGGCAAGGCCTCGCCGCCCCTCGGCGCCCACCCGCAACACTTGCACGGGCGCTGGCTGCATCAGCGCGACTGGCCTGCCTTCATCGCCCAGAGCCCGCCCGGCCTCTGGCAACCCCTGCCACGCCACGCCTGGCTTGCCCCGGCGCACTACTCCCCCGAGCACACGTGGGA
Source organism: Pseudomonas purpurea (assembly GCF_039908635.1). NCBI lineage: Bacteria > Pseudomonadati > Pseudomonadota > Gammaproteobacteria > Pseudomonadales > Pseudomonadaceae > Pseudomonas > Pseudomonas purpurea. Next base: position 2,748,263 of record NZ_CP150918.1, on the reverse strand, counting down.
CGAAGCACAACTGGCGCAATGGCTTGACGCACTGGCCGTCGATGCTCCGGCGCAATTACTGGTGCGCCTGGTGCAAACCCCTTCCGGGAACTGGGAAGAGGCCGAACGGTTGTTTCTGGTCGCTGACCGCTGGCCGAACGTCCCGGGGGTTTGAGCGGGTGCAGATTCAAACGGTTTGAGCACAGGCGTACCCCCATATATTTATTACCGTTAATGGCGTATTTGAAAAAAGAATAACGTTATGCAAAAACAGTATCCAAACGAACATGGAAAGCCGCTTTAACTTCTGCCGACGGGCTGTTATTGGCCAGCGAGTACTTAAATGCCGCACATACTGGGCAAGTCGCGATTGACGCACTGCATACCACCCAACCCGCTCATGACTTCAAAAAAATAACACCTACCAAATCTGGTAGGTGTCACAGAATCTGCCTTCCTACATATTCGGATCCGCTATATACGAATGCGACGAGCGCCATTGATAACTGCACGCTCAAGAAAAGTTCGCTCGCCACCTCTAATAACAGCAGATGCCTATTGATGACGCACTGTATACAAAGACCTATGCGTCAGACCCCTACTTAATATCAGACAAGCTTTAGAAGACGCATGGCCCGGACTTTCCACAGGGCCCGTCTCCAGGAAAACGTCGATGATCATTAAAGCCGGATGCTACCTTCTTTCGCTCTCACTGCTCAGCGCCACGCCTGCCATGGCGGCCGGTCAACCCGCTGAAGGCACGCCGCAACAGCGCGCCACGGCGCTGACCCAGTCCATGACCCTGGACGAAAAAATCTCGCTGCTGCACCTGCCTTTCGGGCTGCCGGTCAGGGGCACCCCCATACCGCCGGGCGCGCTGGGGACCGCGGCCTACTGGCCCGGGATCTCCCGCCTCAACCTGCCGGCCCTGCACATCAGCGACGCGAGCCTGGGCGTCGCCAACCCCAGCGGCATTCGTGTCGGCGACAACGCAACGGCCATGCCTTCAGGGCTGGCATTGGCAGCAACATTCGACCCTGCGCTGGCCCGGGCCCAAGGCGAGGTGATCGGCCAGGAAGCGCACGCCAAAGGCTTCGCAGTGATGCTCGCCGGCGGTGTGAACCTCACCCGCGAGCCGCGCAACGGCCGTAACTTCGAGTACCTGGGCGAAGACCCGCTGCTGGCAGGCACCCTGGCCGGCCAGAGCATCGCGGGCATTCAAAGCCGCAATGTGGTGTCAACCATCAAGCACTTTGCGCTGAATGCCCAGGAAACCGGCAAAGTCATGGTCAGTTCCAACCTTCAGGAAGCTGCGGCCCGTGAGTCGGACCTGCTGGCATTTCAACTGGCCATCGAAACGGGCAAGCCTGGCGCGGTGATGACCGGCTACAACCGCATCAACGGTGTGTACGCCGAAGAAAACGATTTCCTGATCAACCAGGTATTGAAAGGCGACTGGAATTACCCAGGCTGGGTCATGTCCGACTGGGGCGCCACCCACTCCACGGAAAAAGCCGTGTTGGCCGGGCTGGACCAACAGTCGGGCGAGAACCTGGACCCCGAGGTCTTCTTCGGCGCGCCGCTGAAAAAAGCCGTGACCGACGGTGCCGTATCGCAGGCCCGGCTCGATGACATGGTCAGTCGCATCCTGCGCAGCCTGTTCGCCGTGGGCAGCCTGGACAACCCGGCGACCGTTGCCGGCGTCGACTTCGACAGCCATGCTCGCGTCGCCCAGAGAATTGCCGAGCAAGGCATCGTGCTGCTCAAGAACGACCACAACCAATTGCCCCTGGCCAAGAACCTCAAGCGCATTGTGGTGATCGGCCGCCATGCCGACAAAGGCGTGCTGTCGGGCGGCGGCTCCAGCCAGGTCATTCCCGTGGGCAGCCTGCGGGTACCCTCGCCGGTCAAAAACAATCCGTTTATCGACACGATCATTTATCACCCCTCCTCGCCGCTGGACGCGATTCGCGCGCACGCCGGCAAGGCTGAAATCGTCTACAACGACGGTTCGGACCTGGCGAAAGCCACGCAACTGGCCGGTACGGCCGATGCGGTCATCCTGTTTGCCGAACAGTGGATGGCCGAGGCCATCGACGCCCGCGACCTGAGCCTGCCCAACGATCAGGAACGACTGATTCAAGCGATTGCCGCCGCAAACCCCAGGACCGTGGTGGTACTGGAAACCGGCGGGCCAGTGAAGATGCCGTGGCTCAAGCAGGTGCCAGCGGTGGTCGAGGCCTGGTATTCCGGTTCCAGGGGCGGCCAGGCGATTGCCGGCGTTTTGTTTGGCCGGGTCAATCCGTCCGGGCGCCTGCCCATGACCTTCCCCCAGGACGAGCAACAGTTGCCACGCCCGCTGATGCAGGACCCGGCGACCACCACGTCCAACCCGGGCGAACCGCGCCGGGGCCTGTTTGATGTGAGCTACGACATAGAAGGCGCGGACGTGGGCTACAAGTGGTTCGCCCGTGAAGGCAAGACGCCGCTGTTCCCCTTTGGTCACGGGCTGTCCTATACCCGTTTCAGCTACGACCAGCTCCACGCCAGCGTCGACGAAGACGCTCGACTGGTGATCCGCATGGCGGTGACCAACCACGGCGGCCGCGCCGGGACCGACACCCCGCAGTTTTACGTCAAGGGGCTTGAAGGCGTCCCCGCGCGCCTGGCGGGATGGCAACGCATCACCCTGGCCCCCGGCGAAACAGGCCAGGTGTCCGTGACTGTCGATCCGCGCCTGCTGGCCCGATTCGACTCGACGAACAGCGGCTGGCACATCCGCCCCGGCCAGTACCGCATCAGTGCCGGCATCAATGCCCTGGAGCACCCGCTGTCGACCCAGATAGAACTGAAAGAGCAACGCCTGGCCCCTTAGGCAGAGCGCGAGGACGGGGGAGCCGCCGCAGGGTCAATCCCCCCGTTCGTAACAGATGCCCATGCTCATCACGCAACGTGCCGAGCACCACCCGATGCACTCGACAACGGCCTGAACAGTTCATCAGTCCGTTGCACTCACTGTTTAAAAATAACTAATTAGTGGAGAGATGTATGGAAGCAACTCTGGATACTGTCACCGCTCGCCCGAACACTCACGCGATCCTTGGCGTCACCAATAACGATGACTCCAGCGCCTGCCTGATTATTAACGGCAAAATCATCGCGGCCGTACAAGAAGAACGTTTCAGTCGAATCAAGGGGCATAAGGGATGGCCGCACAAGTCCATCGAACATGTACTCAAAGCCGCCAACCTGAGTATCCACGAAGTGACAGACCTGGCTTATGGATGGTCGGCGGGGTTCAACCCCGAACTGCACTTGAACTTATATACCGAACGCCTGCGTGAAGTTGACAGCAACGATACTGTCACTTGGAACTGCATAAACGAGCGCATTCACAATGAAATAAAAAACGACAAAGGTGCACGCACCGAGTTTGTCGATTTTGCAACTACCAGCGGCTTCAGTGGCTCGACCCACATGCTCGACCACCATGAAACCCACGCACTGGGCGCATACATCTGCTCCGGGTTCGATGATGCCCTGGTGGTGACATGTGATGGCCGGGGGGACTTCCAGTCCCTCACCGTCACGGACTACACCCAACTGAACGCACAGGTGTTGCAACGCGAAACCTCGACCGACAGCCTCGGTTACTTTTACGGGCGCATCACCAAACTCCTGGGCTACCTGCCCAACCGCCATGAAGGCAAAGTCACGGGCCTGGCGGCAAAAGGCAACCCTGAAACCTGCATGCCCCTGATGCAGAAAATGATCGGCCTGGAAAACGGCAGGCTGCGCGCCAACTGCGGGCCGTGGTTTCAACCTTATTACGATGAATTCTCCGAGGAGCTGCGGCTGGAAGTCGCCAAGTACCGCCCGGAAGACATTGCCGCCGCCGCACAGAAACACCTCGAAGACCTGATTACCGCCATCGTTTCCAACCATATTGAAGTGGACCGTCCGCGCAACGTATGCCTGGCCGGGGGTGTCTTCGGCAATGTGAAACTCAATCAGCGCATACGCGAGCTCCCGGGTGTCAACACCGTCTACGTGCTGCCCTGCATGGGCGATGGCGGCCTGGCGCTGGCCGCTGCCGTCGCGGCTTCGGCGAAAAAGTACCGGTTGAGCCCCAACCTGGACACCATGGCCCTGGGCCCGGACCACGATGACACGGACATGATCGGTGGTGAACTGTCCAGAGACGGTTTGAATGTCTACGGTGCAAACATTCAGGACGAAATGATCGACCTGATCGGCCAGAGCAAAATCATCGGCGTGGTGCGCGGCGCAATGGAGTACGGCCCGCGAGCCCTGTGCAAACGCTCGATCATCTTTCATGCACGCGATAAAACCATCAATGACTGGTTGAACAAGCGGTTGAACCGAACCGAGTTCATGCCGTTTGCCCCCATCACCCCGGAAAACCTGGCCCACCTCTGCTACAACCAATGGTCTGTCGATGACCGTGCGGCGCACAGCATGACCATGACCTATGACTGCACCGACCTGATGAAAGAAATGTGCCCTGCCGTGGTACACGTGGACGGCACTGCCCGGCCGCAAATCATCTCCGAAAAAGCCGACCCGTTCCTTTATGAACTGCTGAACAAGTGGTTTCAGTTGACCGGTGAACCGTCCTTGATCAATACGTCGTACAACCGCCATGAAGAACCGATCATCAACACCCCGCAGGAAGCCGCCACCACGGTGCATGACGGGATCGTCGAAGCCCTGTTCATCAACGACCAGCTCGTCGTGAAACGAAAGTAAGGAGGCGTCATGCCAACGCCAGCGAAGAAAACAGCCCTGCTGCTCGACATGGACGGTGTGCTGATCGACTCACGGGAAGCGATCGAATGGGCATGGGCCGAGGCCGCGAAGCAGTTTGGCTACACGCTTGACGCCCAGCAGATAGAGGACCACATCCATGGCATTCCCGGTCCACAGACCCTGCTCCGGCTGTTTTCCGACCTGGCCCCGCACCACCGGCAACAGCTGTATCAACGGGTGTTCGAACTTGAGAAGGACGCTTTCTCACCACTGAACGTCGGCATGCAGGAGTTGATGACACAGAGCAAGGCCCAGGCCATGCCGTTGGGGCTGGTGACCAGCAGTTGGCGGGAACGGGTCGAGCATGTCCTGAACATCCATGACCTCACGTCGATGTTCGACGTGATCATCACCCGCAGTGACGTCAAACATGGCAAGCCGGCGGGCGATCCGTATGTCCAGGCCAAAAACGCCTTGAATGTCGAGCATGCGACGGCCATCGAAGACTCGATCTCCGGCGTAAAATCGGCGGTGGCGGCCCGCTGTTACACCTATGGCTACGCGAAAACAGCCAGCCTCGGGCAAGAGCTGATCAGTCACGGTGCCAGCCAGATCATTGACACCTTTGAAACACTGACGCTGCATAACGATTGAAAAATCTGCCAGGGAGGCGCCCGAACATCATGAAAATCAGTGTCATTATTCCGACCTACAATCGGCGGCAACTGCTGGATTTCACGCTGGACGCACTGCGCAAGCAGACGCTGGCCAAAGACCAATACGACGTCATCGTGGTCGATGACGGGTCAACCGATGACACCCGGGCAGTGGTCGACAGCCACCGGCCGTTCCAGGACATCAAGTACATCTATCAGGACGATCTCGGGTTCAGGGCCGCCGCCGCACGCAACCTGGGCATTGCCTCCAGCAAACATGAGATCTGCGTGGGCATCGACACCGGCATTCTGCTGCACAAGGATGCGTTGCGCTGCCATCAGGCCGCCCATGAAAGCACCACCCATGACATCGCCGTCAATGCCTACACCTACGCGTTCCAACAGCACGACGCCACGGCCCGGCAACTGATCCAGGCCATTGACCTACAGGACCTGGAAGGCACGTTGCGCACTTTCGAGCGTCAGAAAATCCACCTGGACATCCGCGAAGAGGTGTACAGCCACTTTGCCGATGACATGAACCGGATGCCCGCCCCGTGGGCCCTGTTCTGGGGGTGCCATACCTCGGTCAAACGCCAGGTGCTGCTGGACGTCGGGTTGTTCGATAACCGCTTCGAGTCCTGGGGCTGTGAAGACGATGAGCTGGCCTATCGGCTATACAAGCAGGGCATTGCCTTCAAACTGTGCCGAAACGCCTGCGGGATTCACTATCCCCATCCCAAGAACGAAACCGAAAACACCGACAGTGGCTTGCGAAACCTGGAATACATGTACGCCAAGCACAAGGACCCGGTGATTCTGGAGCGCGGCGAAAAAGGCTGGGAAAACCTTAACCTGATGTCCGCCTGAATCCCGGATCAACAGCTGCACGCCGCCTCAACCACGACCACGTAAACGGACCTACGATGAGCGAAAAGCCGACACGCACCCTGCAATGCGCCACCCAGCTCTGGGACTACATGTCTTCAGGCCGTCAACACACGCCCAGCGACGCGATCATCGTTTGTTGTTCTTATGACCTGAGGGTGGGAGAACACGCCTGCGCGCTGTACAAGCAAGGCCTGGCGCCCGTGATCATCTTCACTGGCAACAAGGGCAACTGGACTCACCACCTCTGGGAAGACCCCGAGTCCCACGTTTTCCGGCGCCTGGCCCTCGAGTCGGGTGTGCCTGCCAGCGCCATTTTTGTCGAGGACAAGGCCACCAATTTCGGTGAGAACATTGCCTTTACCAAAGCGCTGTTCGGTGAGTTGAACAGCGCCATCGTCCTGACCAAACCCAATGCCATTTTGCGCCTTGGCCTGGTCGTGAAAAAAGTCTGGCCCGAACTCCAGGCGTCCCTGGACGCACCGGACATCCGGTTCCCGGCCGATGTCTCCAACATCGTCGGTCTGTACGGTTTGATCGAGGAAATGGTCGGGGATATACAGCGGATCATCGAATACCCAAAGCTCGGCTTCCAGGCCGAACATGCCCTGCCAGAGTCGGTTCTCAATGCGTGGGAGTATCTGGTCAAGCAGGGTTTCAGCGGCCATTTGATCAAGGCCGCGCAAGAATGATGCGATGAGCGCCCCCTCCTCAGTCATGAGCCGAGGTGCCTTGCACCTGGCCTGGCCGATCCTGATCGAGCAACTGCTGCGCTTGTCCGTCGGGCTGATCGATACCTTCATGATCAGCCATATCTCGGACCAGGCCGTTGCGGCGGTGGGATCGACCAATCAGATCAATGTGCTGGCCATTCTGCTGTTCGGGCCGCTGGCCATTGGTTCGAGCATCCTGACCACCCACCACCTGGGCGCCAATGACCCTGCCGGGGCGAACCGGATCGCCAGGAATGCGATGACGGCCTGCACGTGGCTGGGCCTGATCATCAGCGCCTTGGTGTTGCTGTTTCCGGGCGACATATTCGCGGCCTTGCACCTGACCTTCGATTTGCGCGAACTGGCCTATCCGTTCTTGATGCTGGTGGGCGGCACGCTCTTCATCGAGGCGCAGATGCAATGCCTGTGTGCGATTCTTCGCGCCAACGGGCATACCAAGGCCCCCATGATCGTGGCACTTGCGCAGAACATCCTGACCCTGGGCGGCAACTACCTGCTGCTGTACGGGCACTTCGGCCTTCCCGAACTCGGGGTGTTGGGTGTGTCCATCTCCACGGTGGTCAGCCGGATCATTGCCTGCTGCATCCTGTGGTTTCTGGTGAAACGCCATACCGGCTTCGTCTTTGAGTTCAAGCACATCGTCAGCTTCGACCCGCGCACCTTCAAACGCATTCTCCAGTTGGGGCTGCCAGCGGCAGGCGAAGGCATTTGCTGGTTCCTGGGCTACATGACCATCACCGCCCTGTGCGCCAGCCTGGGTGGCAACACCCTGGCGACCCTGACCTACACGATTCAGATCGTCTTGATGGTGATGGTCTACAGCATCGCCATCGGCCTGGCCACGGAGATTATCGTCGGGCACATGATCGGCGCCGGGGACATCGAGGCGGCCAACCGACAATTGCACCGAAGCCTGAAAATCGGCCTGATGATTGCGGTGCCCATGTCCATTACCGTGGCGTGTGCCACGCCTTTCCTGCTCGCCCTGTTCACCGACAACCCCGAGATCATTTCCACCGGCGCCAAACTGATGCTCATCGGGCTCATTCTAGAGCCCGGCAGGGTCCTGAACTTTGTCGTGGTCAATGCCTTGAGGGCCACCGGGGATATTCGCTACATCCTCTTGGTCGCGCCCCTCTCCATCTGGGGAATCATGGTGCTCGGCGGCTGGACACTCGCCGCACACTTTGAACTGGGGCTGATCGGCATCTGGATCGCCATGACCCTGGACGAATGGTGCCGCGGCCTGCTGATGTACCGCCGATGGCGCAGCGGCCAATGGAAGCAGCATGCCCACCAGGCCAGGCTGGACGTCACGCTTGAGTATTGATCAACCGAGCCGCACGGGCTCAAACCACCTGCAATGGGAGTCAGTATGGATAAGGACAAGGATAACCAGGTGATCGGGATGTACGAGGCATACCCTTACCCCACCTTTGGCAACCACAACGATTACGCGGGGACATTCCTGATCCCGGCGATCAGGAGCAAGGCGATCAAGGGGCGCGCCCTTGAAGTCGGTTGCGGCACGGGCTGCGTCACCGTCGACTGGGCCGAACAGTGCCCGGAGCTTGAAATCCTGGCCTTTGACCGCTCACAGAACTCGATTCGTTATGCCCGTGACCTCAAAGTCTCCAGGGAAGTCGCCAACCTGACGTTCGAGCAGCGTGACCTGAACGAGGACAATCCCGATCTCAAGGGCTTTGATTTTGTCTATTGCCACGGCGTACTCCATCACCTGCATGACATCCAGGCAGGCTTGAACAAACTGTTCAACTTCGTGCGACCAGGTGGCTATTGCTACCTCTGGACTTACGCTTCGCTGGGGCGCCGGGAGCTGCATGATCTGCGCGAAATGCTCACGCACCTGGCGATCGACGCGTCCCACCCCGACAGATTGAAGCTGATCGAGGACCTGATCCCGGCGCATTTCCGCCCGCTGGTCTATGGCGAAGAGAAAACCGAACAAGAAAAACTGATCAACCTTCACGACGTGGTCTATCACCCTCGCGACGGCGATTTCCGGGTAGAAGAGCTCTACGGCCTCGTTGAGCAGGCTGGCTTCAACTTCATCCAGATCTTCGAGGCCAACGGCGCGCCCTGGCCTGCGCCGAGCGCCCTGGCGTGGTCGAAGACGCTGATTGAGCGCTGCGAGCACCTCCCACGCCGTCAGCAAGACACCTTGCTGGAGTTATTCCTCAAACCTGCGGGCATTGGCTTCATGATCCAGCGCCCGGAATAAACCCGTCAAACGGACAACCTCATCGCCAGGGCGGCCAGGGTCACCAGCAATACCGGCACCGTCAGCACGATCCCGACCTTGAAGTAGTACCCCCAACCGATGAGGATGTCCTTGCGTTCCAGCACATGCAGCCAGAGCAACGTGGCCAGGCTGCCGATCGGCGTGATTTTCGGCCCCAGGTCACTGCCGATCACGTTGGCGTAGACCATCGCCTCCTTCACCACCCCCGTGGCCTGGCTGGCATCAATCGACAAGGCGCCAATCAGCACGGTCGGCAGGTTGTTCATGATCGAGGACAGCAGCGCGGTCAGCAGCCCGGTGCCCATCGCGGCGCCCCACACCCCGTAACCGGCAAAAACGTCGAGCCAGCCGGCCAGGTACGCGGTCAGGCCCGCGTTGCGCAAGCCGTACACCACGAGGTACATGCCCAGCGAAAAAATCACGATGTGCCAGGGCGCCTCTTTCATCACCTTGCGCGTGGAGATCTTGTGCCCTCGTGCGGCAATGGCCAACAGCAACGCAGCGCACACCGCCGAGATTGCACTGATGGGAATGCCCCAGGCTTCCAGGACAAAACAGCCGAGCAGCAAAATCACCAACACGCACCAGCCAGCCATGAACGTGGCTTTGTCGTGGATTGCACTGGCCGGGTCTGCCAGGTCTTCGGGAGCATAATCACGCGGAATGTCTCGACGAAAAAACCACATCAATACCGCCAGCGTCGCGCCGACACTCACCAGGTTCACCGGCACCATCACCGCCGCGTAGCGATTGAAACCGATGTGAAAAAAGTCCGCCGAAACAATGTTGACCAGGTTCGACACCACCAGCGGCAGGCTCGCGGTGTCGGCGATAAACCCGGCGCCCATCACAAATGCCAGGGTCGCGGTTTTTGAAAAACGCAACGCCAGCAGCATCGAGATGACAATCGGCGTGAGGATCAGCGCCGCGCCGTCATTGGCAAACAAGGCTGACACCAGCGCCCCCAGCAACACCATGTAGGCGAACAGCTTGCGTCCGCTGCCGCGCCCCCAACGCGCAACATGCAACGCCGCCCAGGCAAAGAACCCGGCCTCGTCCAGCAGCAGGCTGATGATGATCAGTGCAACAAAAGTCCCGGTGGCGTTCCAGATGATCTCCCAGACCACCGCAATATCGCTGACCTGCACCACGCCGGCCAACAGCGCCAGCACAGCGCCCAGCACGGCACTCCAGCCAACGCCCAGGCCTTTGGGTTGCCAGATCACCAAGGTAATGGTCAGCAGAAAAATCAACGACGCGGTCAGCATGCGCAACAGCCTTTGAATAACAGAATGTGAAAGGTAGGAATCAGCAGCAGCGTGTCGGCCGCTCGTTCATGGCTTGCAAGCGCTGCACGTCGGCAGCGAGCCAGGGCCTGATTGGCCTCAAGCGTGCCTTGCAGCAAAGTGACCGCCCATGGCGACAGTTGCGGGTGCAGGCGATAAAAAATCCATTGCCCCTGACGGCGATCCGCCAGTACCCCGGTGCTGCGCAACTGCGCCAGATGGCGAGAGATTTTAGGTTGGCTGAGCTCCAGCGCTGCGGTCAGCTCGCACACGCACAGCTCGCCTTCGCGAACAACCAGCAAGGCAATTCGGCTGCGGGTTTCGTCGGCCAGAGCCTTGAACAGCTCTGTGGGATTGAGGATTTCGGACATGAGCAGGAAATCGAAACACATATGGATTGGCGAATATATTGAATTGCGCCCATCCCGTAAAGCCACGGGTTCAATCATCCCCGAATGGCGCGCGGTATCCCCGCGCACCGTCCGGCATTGCGTCAGGCCTTCTTGTGCAACTCGACCCAGGCGCCATAGGCATCGATAAATTTTTGCAGGAACGGCCTCGTCGCTTCGGATAACTTGCCTGCCTCATCAAACATCGAGCCTGCGCCGCTCAGGTAGGCCTCGGGCTGCTGCATGCAAGGCACATCGAGGAACACCAGCGACTGACGCAGATGGTGATTGGCACCAAAACCGCCAATGGCGCCGGGCGATGCGCTGATCACGGCACCCGGCTTGCCACTCCAGGCACTCTTGCCATAAGGCCGCGAACCGACGTCAATCGCGTTCTTCATGGGGGCCGGAACCGAGCGGTTGTATTCCGGTGTCACGAACAGCACTGCGTCGGATGAGCTCACCTGATTTCGGAAAGTGCTGTAGGCTGCGGGCGGTGCTACGTCGATGTCTTCGTTGTAGAGTGGCAAATCGCCAATTTCGACGATGTTCAGCTTGAGATTTGCCGGAGCCAATTCGGCCAGCGCCAACGCGACTTTGCGGTTGATCGACTGTTTTCTCAAGCTACCGACCAGCACAGCAACCGTATAAACCTTGCTCATGGGGAGTTCCCGACTATCTGGCTAAAGGAGCCAGTAGTTATAGATGATTCGGTGCAATCAATGCACGCCGATTCACAGAATCGCCCCACTCGACTATTTTTTTCCCGCAGGAAAACTTACCGCGCTTAACGACGGTCTACAGAACCGCAAATTGAGTGTCTTATCTCCAGAGGTTCTAAGCAGATGGCAGCAGTACTCGTCGGACAATTCCATGCAAGAGACGCCGAAGGCCGTGTCTATTCAGTGCATGAGTTCCAGGAATCCACCCCGTCTTCAGACGGCATCGCCGGCTCGGAGCCCGTCACCACCTATCGTCTGGCCATTGGCGATCGCGTCAACAAGCTCGACGAGAATGAGTTCTTGTTGGTGCAGTCAAATGTCACCATCATCCGCGAACCGGAAACCAACGTTGCCTCATAACCCGCCGTTATGAGCAGAAGTCATATGCGCGGACTTGGGTTAGGATTCAGTCACTGAATCCCTCACCTGCTGAACATGGACTTCACGCATGCGTTTACGTCATATCGAAGTGATCCAGGCGCTCCTGCAAACCAGCCATTTGGGCACCGCCGCCGAAATGCTGCAGTTGTCGGTGGCTGAGGTCGAAGGGATTTTGCGCGACGCCGAGGGGCAACTCGGTTTCATGCTGTTCGCCAGTGTACGTGGGCGCTTGCAGGCGACCCGCGAAGCACGTGAGCTGCACGTCGAGATTGCCCACGTCTACGAAGCCATTGAACCGCTGCAACGGCTCGCCAGCAGCCTCAAGCAGTACCAGGCGCCACCGCTGCGAATCATCTGCACCCCGCCGCTGGCAGAACACTTGTTGCCACACAGCATCGCGGCCTTGCGCCGCCGCATCCCCGATGTCCCTTGCTCACTCCTCGCCCAGCCCACCCGCGACATCGTCAGGAGCCTGCTGCTGCGCGAAAGCGACCTGGGTTTGAGCCTGCATGACCCCGAACACAGCGATATCCACTGCCAGGCAATCGCCCAGGGCAAGCTCCAGTTGCTCGCCCCTCACGGCTGGCTGCAACCCAAGCAAAAATACATTGCCCTGCAAGACCTGGCCGGTCAGGCGTTGTTGGGGCTGGAAGGACATGACCCGCTGAATGCAGTGTTCGACAGCAAGTTGCAGGCCTTGCGCCCCGCGCCGGTGATCCAGACACGCGTGCAGACCCACCAGATGATGCGCTGCATGGTCGAGGCCGGGGAAGGTCTGGCCATCGTCGACCCGTTCACCGCACGCGGCGCCAAGGCCAGCGGGCTGGATGTCTGCCCCGTGTCACCCGCCGTGCCGATCAGCCTTTACGCCCTGACCCTGGCCAATGCCACGCCCTCGCCTGCAACACAAACACTGCTGGCCATCATCACCGAGCAAGCTACAACGCTGTTGACGAGTTGAGCACGCTCTCCAGCGGGTTATCAAACAGGCGATACCAGAAAATCGCCACCTCGGCGGTGTTCGGGTCGATCCCGCGATAACGCAGATGGTCGATCCCGCCCAACACATACCCGCAGCGCTCATAGAGCCGACAGGCGCCAAGGTTGTTGTTCTGGGTTTCCAGCATGATGCCCGGCAGCTTCTTCTTGCGACTCCAGAACTGCGCAACGTCCAGTAAAGCCTTGGCCACGCCATGACGGCGTGCCGGAGCATGCACTGCCAGTTCGTCGATATGGGCAAAGCCGTTCCAGTTAGTGCTGACCACCACGTGCCCGACCGGACAGTCGTCCAGGAACGCCATGAAAATCTCGCTGTCGGGCGCATCGCGAAAGCTGCTGAACTCCTCCGGATCAATGCCGTAGCACTTGCGATACGGGGTGATCGCCTCAAGCGGCCACTGCTCGACTGCTTGCCCCAGTTGCGGCGTGGCGTAGGCACTGACATTGAAACTGAAATCGCTGCCCCAGACATATGGGGCAAAGCCCTCGTCGGCGACGCGCACCGCGAGTCCGGGGTGCTTGGGGTTCATGACCGGTTGCATGCTGGGAAACGTCCTCAAACCTTGATGCAATCGACGGTATAGACCCGCCCATTGCCCTCGTCTTCATGTTGCAAGCCATGCACATCGGCAACAAAGCCCGGAAAGCTGCTGTCGAAGGTGCGGGCAAACGCCAGGTAATCGTTGATCGAACGGGTCGACTCGGTGAAGCGTTCGCCGGGCATGATCAGCGGAATCCCCGGTGGGTACGGCACCAGCATTACCGCAGCGATACGGCCCTGCAACGCATCGATCGAGACGGCCTCGACCTCGCCACGAACCAGATGATCGTAGGCATCGGCCGGTTTCATGGCGATGTCCGGGAGCACGGTGTACATGCGCTTCAAGTGTTTGGCCGTGGCATTGCTGCGGTAACAGGCGTGCAGTTGATCGCACAGATCGCGCAACCCCATGCCCTGATAACGCGCGACATCCTGCCGGGCGATGCACGGCAGGCAGGTCACCAGACTGGTGTTGGCGTCGTAGCTGCGCTTGAACTCCAGCAGTTCGGTCAACAGCGTGCTCCATTTGCCTTTGGTAATGCCCATGGAAAACAGCACCAGGAACGAATACAGACCGGTCTTCTCGACCACCAGCCCGCGCTCCCAGAGAAACTTGCTGACCACCGCCGCCGGAATCCCGCGCGCGCTCAGGGCGCCACCCGCCGTCAGGCCGGGCATGACCAGGGTCACCTTGATCGGGTCGAGCAGCACATAGTCGTCCGTTACTCCGCCAAAGCCATGCCAATCGGCATCGGGCTGCAACAGCCAGTCTTCGGTGACGACCCGGTCGATGCCTTCCACCGAGGGTGGCTGCCAGATGGAAAACCACCAGTCATCCGCGGCGATGTGCTGACGCAAATTGGCCAGCGCACGACGAAAACTCAGGGCCTCATCAAACATTTCCTGCAACAGCGACCGGCCGGCCGGACCTTCCATCATGGCCGACGCTACGTCCAGTGAAGCGATGATGCTGTATTGCGGCGACGTCGAGATGTGCATCATGAACGCTTCGTTGAAACGGTCACGGTCCAGTTGCCGGGCGCCACCGTCCTGCACATGAATCATCGACGCCTGGCTGAACGCCGCGAGCAGCTTATGCGTCGAGTGAGTCGTGAACACCAGCGGGCTGTCGGCGGTGCGCGAAGTGCCCATGCCGTAACGCCCGGCGAAAAACTCGTGAAACGCCGCATAGGCGTACCAGGCCTCATCGAAATGCAGCACCTCGACGCTGTTGCCCAGGCTTTGCTTGATCAGCTCGGCGTTGTAACAGAGGCCGTCGTAGGTAGAGTTGGTGACCACGGCCATTTTGACTTTGGGCACCCGACCCACCGTCAGCGGGCTGGCGTCGATCTTGGCCTGGATCGACTCGCGACTGAACTCGCTCAGTGGAATCGGCCCGATAATCCCCAGCTCGTTACGTTCAGGGCACAGGTACAGCGGGATCGCCCCGGTCATGATGATCGCGTGCAACACCGATTTATGGCAGTTGCGGTCCACCAGCACCAGATCGTCGCGCCCAACCATGGCGTGCCAGACAATCTTGTTGGCGGTCGAGGTGCCGTTGATCACGAAGAACGTGTGGTCGGCACCAAAGTTCAGCGCTGCACGTGCCTCGGCTTCGGCCAGCGGACCGGTGTGATCAAGCAACGAACCCAGCTCCGGCACCGAAACCGACAAGTCCGAACGCAAGGTGTTCTCACCAAAAAACTGATGAAACGCTTGCCCCACCGGGCTTTTATGGTAGGCCACGCCGCCGCCATGGCCGGGGGTGTGCCAGGAATAGTTGGAGTCGGCGGTGTGCTGCACCAACGCTTTGAAAAACGGTGGCAACAGACCATCGAGGTAGTTGCGCGCTGCCCGCGCCACTTGCCGGGCGAGGAACGGTACGGTGTCTTCGAACAGGTAAAGAATGCCGCGCAACTGGTTGAGCTCACTCATGGCATCGGCCGGAGCGTTTTCCAGCGTGACCTGTTCGCCCAAGGCAAAAATCGGCAGGTGCGGCGCACGAACACGGGCCAGGCGAATCAACTCGACCATGTTCTGTAACAGATGGGTGTTTTCCCCGGCGCCTTCGGCGGCAATCAGCATGCAGGCCAGGCCGTGGTGCGTCGACGCGACCAGCCGTCCTTCGGCGTAATCGACCGCCGAGAAAATGCTGAAACCTTCCTGCTCCAGCTCCCGGGCGATACCGCGCACCCGATCACCGGCGACCGTGTCGGCCTTGATGTCGCGGTGAACGATAAGGATCGGGAATTTCAAGTCTTTGTACATGGGGCTCGGCGTCCTGAAGCGGCGGGCCGTGGCCTGCCAATGACCTCAGCGTAGAAGCTTGAGGCACTGCACGTCATCCCACGGCGCGCTGTCTTGTAACAAAAGGTCGCCCGCCCACATTACTGAGCCGGGTTTTCGGCCTCGAGCAACTGAGTCCACAGTGCCGGGGCACCGGCGGATTTGGCAATGATTTCAAGCCGGGCAGCGTGGGCTGCCAGGTCCGCTTCGCTGGCGCGAATGATGCGGGTTGGCTGGCGATCCACTGGCAAACGACGAATCTCGCTGGCACGGTTACCCGAACCTTCACCCGAGCCGTTGCCGTCAGAGGCGTTACCGGCCAGCGACAGGCTGGTCTGGCCGCCGGTCATGGTCAGGTAGACGTCGGCAAGAATCTCCGAGTCGAGCAATGCGCCGTGCAGCTCACGGCCGGAGTTGTCGACGCCGTAGCGTTTGCACAAGGCATCGAGGCTGTTGCGCTGCCCCGGGTGACGCTCACGCGCCATCATCAGGGTGTCGAGGATCGAGCAGTGCTGCGTGATGTCAGCCCGATCTTTCTGGCCCATCAGGGCGAATTCGTTATTGATGAAGCCGACGTCGAACGCCGCGTTATGGATGATCAGCTGCGCGCCCTTGATGAATTCAAAGAACTCATCGGCCACTTCAGCGAAACGCGGCTTGCCCACCAGGAACTCGTTGGTGATGCCGTGGACGCCAATCGCGCCCTCGTCACTCTCGCGGTCCGGTTGCAAGTAAACGTGGAAATGCCGGCCGGTCAGGCGCCGACCGATCAACTCGACGCAACCGATTTCGATAATCCGGTGGCCGTCGGTCACCGGCATGCCGGTGGTTTCGGTATCGAGTACAACGGATCTGTTGGCCATCAGTGGTCAGCTCTCAACGGGTCTATCGTGCAAAAGGCGCGGATTTTAGCATGCTCTTGGGCACCGGGGCGCTTGCCGACGGGCAGAGCGCGCTGCGCAGTTTTTAACAATCCTTAGCAAAGCTCATAAAGATTGGCGAGGCGTCCGTTGTTAGCGTGCATGCCTGCATTATTCACAGGCATTGCGCACCTCATGACAACGACAACCCTACTCATCACCGCCCTGGTGATGGGCAGCCTGATCAGCACCACCGTGCGGGCGACCAGCCTGGTGATCAGCACCGACATTACCCTGAGCCTGACCATGAGTTCCACCAAGGGCACCAGCGGTTCGTTCAAGGATGACAAGATTGTAGTGGCCGCCAAGGACGATGCGGCGGCATTCGTGGCCAGCGAAGGGAAGATTCGCGGGGTCCGGATTGAAGCGGCGCTGGAGCGGATGCGCAGTGTGCTGGCCGGTCAGGTGTACTCGGACCAGCAACTGGCAACCGTTATCCTGATGCTGTGATTTCCTGTGGGTGCCGGTGCAATCATCAGTCTTGTTTGTAACCGCGCACTTCATCAACGCCACGGTTGGCCAACTGGTCGGCACGTTCGTTGCCGTGGTGGCCGATGTGCCCGCGTACCCACTTCCACGTCACGTTATGGCGGTTGACCTGCTCGTCGAGCAACTTCCACAGGTCAGCGTTTTTCACCGGCTCTTTCGCGGCGGTTTTCCAGCCGCGCTTTTTCCAGTTGTCCATCCACTCGTTGATGCCTTTCATCACGTACTGCGAGTCGGTCACCAGCAGCACGTCGCAGGAACGCTTGAGTTCTTCCAGGCCACGAATGGCGCCCATCAACTCCATACGGTTGTTGGTGGTGTTGGCTTCGCCGCCCCACAGTTCTTTTTCAACGCCCTTGCACACCAGCAATGCGCCCCAGCCGCCAGGGCCAGGGTTGCCCTTGCAGGCGCCATCGGTGAAGAGTTCTACGCTATCGCTCATGCCAATCTATCCAGAAAATGCCTGTGGCTTGCCCATCAATGATCGGCAACGCCTGAGGCCGGGCGCAGGCCCGGCCGGAAATTTAGAGTACTCAGGGGTCCATATGATGGCGACGGTTGACCTTGGCCATCGGCAGCGGAATCAGTTTGCCCATCGGCTCGCGACGCACCTGTCGCACCGGGCGTAACCCGACCACGATCTTGCGTGCCACCAATAGATAGAAACCACCGCCAGACAACTGCCAGTCACCGGCCTTGCGCTCCCACCCGGCCAGCCGAGCCTGCCAGGCCTGGGACGCAAGCGGCGGACGATAGCACCCGAAGCGGCGTTTCTCCAGCGCGAAGCCCAGCAGGTTCAACCAGTCGGCCACCCGCGACGGCGAGATGCAGCGCGCCTTGCGCAAGGCATCCTGGGCGAATACGTGGCGCAAGCCCCAACTGCTCCAGGGGTTGATGCCGATAATCAGCAAATGCCCGCCGGGACGCACCGCGCTGGCGGCCTCACGCAGCAAGCCGTGGGGCGACAGGCAAAAATCCAGGCCATGTTGCATCACCACCACATCGGCCGCGTGCTCACTGATCGGCCAGGCCTGTTCTTCGCAGACAATCTCGACACCGGGCAACGGTGCGCCCAGGCGCACGTTGCGCTGCACTTGCGGCGCAGCGGGCGGGGTCTCGGCCGATGGCCCGTAATGCACCAGGTAACCACCGAAGAACCGCCCCAACTCGTCTTCGAGCATGCGCCGTTCTTCATCCAGCAAAAACTGCCCGAGGGGACCTGCCAGCCACTCACGGGCCGCACTGATCAGTGTCAGCCAGTCAGGATCAGCCTGAGCGAACGCTTTATCAGTCATTGCATTCTCCAACTCGGCAAGAAGTTCTAAGATGCGCCAATGTTTTCCGCTTGGCGACTCCGACGATGATACAGATCAGTGCCCTGCCCGCCTTCACCGACAACTACATCTGGTTGTTACAGGACCACCGCACCCAGCGTGCCACCGTGGTCGACCCCGGCGATGCCGCGCCCGTGCTCGCGTGGTTGACGGCTCATCCGGGCTGGACGCTCAGTGACATCCTGGTCACCCATCACCACCACGATCATGTGGGCGGTGTCGAACACCTGAAAGCAATCTCCGGGGCCACGGTGTACGGTCCGGCGAGCGAAAATATTCCGGCCCGCGACGTGGCGCTCCAGGACAACGACCAGGTCAACGTACTCGGTTGGGCGTTCGACGTGTATGCGGTGCCAGGTCACACCCTGGGCCATATCGCGTATTACCACCACGGGCTGCTGTTCTGTGGCGACACCTTGTTCGCCGCCGGTTGCGGGCGCCTGTTCGAGGGCACGCCCCGACAAATGCATGATTCGCTGAGCCGTCTCGCAACGCTGCCCGAGGATACGCTGGTCTACTGCACCCACGAATACACCCAGAGCAACCTGCGTTTCGCCCAGGCCGTGGAGCCGAACAACCCGGACATTGCCGAACGCGTGGAGAAAGTCCGTCAACTGCGCGAGTCCGGCCGCATGACCTTGCCTTCCACCCTCGCCCTGGAAAAGCTCACCAACCCGTTTCTGCGTACCGGTGAAACATCTGTTAAAGAAAAAGTGGACGAACGGAACGGGGTAGATAACCGGGCTCCAAGTGAGGTTTTTGCAGCCCTGAGAGCTTGGAAAGATAAGTTCTAAGGGGGGGGCATTATTGGTCCAAAAATTCTGAATGGTTGACCGCACCCCCTGCGCTTTCTAGAATCGCCCGACATTTTTGCCCGGAACTTACTTCCAGCCAATGTCGTCATCTATCCGTAAATCCATCCATTCAGACGCATTGACGCGCTTGGCGCAGGCCATCGCAGTGGCTGTGTCCGCCACACTGGCGGGCTGCCAAAGCTCCGGCCACGTGCCGCAGACCGACGCGGCGCACGCTCAAAATCTCTCCACCCGGGTCAAGCAGAAGCCAGTCTGGCTCAACGAGAAACCGGCTCCACAGGTTCCGCAGGACGTCTGGGAACGCATGCGCCAGGGCTTCCAGTTGCAGGAAGGGCTTGGCGTCAACCCGCGTATCGAGCAGCAACGCCTGTGGTTTGCCAGCAACCCTTCGTTCCTTGAGAACGCCGGCGAACGCGGCAGCCTGTACATCCATTACATCGTTGAACGCCTTGAAGAACGCAACATGCCGCTCGAACTGGCGCTGCTGCCAGTGATTGAAAGCGCCTACAACCCGATGGCCTATTCCCGCGCGGATGCCGTCGGCCTGTGGCAGTTCATTCCGTCCACCGGGCGTTACTTCAACTTGCGCCAGACCCGGTTCTACGATGGCCGCCGCGATATCACCGCGTCGACCACCGCAGCCATGGACTACCTGACCCGCCTGCACGACATGTTCAACGGTGATTGGCTGCTGGCCCTGGCGGCTTACAACGCTGGCGAAGGCACCGTGAGCCGGGCCATCGAGCGTAACGAGAAGCTCGGCCTGCCCACCGACTACTGGAACCTGCCGCTGCCGTCGGAAACCCAGGCTTACGTCCCCAAGCTGCTGGCCCTGTCACAAGTGGTACTGGCGCCGGAAGCCTACGGCGTGAACCTGAACCCGATCGCCAACGAACCTTACTTCGAAGTCGTCGAAATCAACCAGCGCATGGACCTGTCCAAGGTTGCCGCGGTGGCCAACATCGACGAAGACGAGCTGTTCCAGCTCAACCCGGCCTTCAAGCAGCGCACCACCATCGACGGCCCGCAGCACCTGCTGGTGCCGACGTCGAAGGCGCAACTGCTGACCGCCAGCCTGTCGACCATGAAACCCGAAGAGCTGATCAGCAAGCGTGCGCTCAAACCGGTCTTCGACGGCGCCGACAGCCAGGAACTGGCCAAGCTCAAGCGCGCCTACCGGGTCAAACGCGGCGACAACCTGGCGCAGATCGCCAAGGCCAACAAGGTCGACGTCAAGGACCTGCAACGCTGGAACAACATGAGCGGCAACAACCTCAAGGTTGGCCAGACGCTGGTCATGCAGGACACCCGCCGCAAAACTACTACGGTTGCCAGCAACAACAAGAAACAGACCCAGTACAAGGTCAAGCAAGGCGATTCGCTGTACATCGTCGCCAAGCGTTTCAATGTTGAGATGCAACACCTCAAGCGCTGGAATCCACGCGTCGGCCAGGCCCTCAAGCCCGGCCAGATGCTGACGGTATCTTCCCCGCACTGAGTGTCGAAAAAAGGCCACCGGAAGGCTTTGCGCGGTGGCCTTTTTCCTGCTGATACAAGCTGTTACTGTACCGACCATAAAGCCCAAGCCGCCTGGATCGGATCTCTGACTTGATGCGTCCCCTCCTCCTGCTCTTCATCAGCCTGGCCTTGAGCTTTCCCGCACTGGCAACGATCACCGAAAGCCACGGTTATGCGCAGTTCGGCACACTCAAGTACCCCGCCAGATTTACCCACTTCGACTGGGTCAACCCGCAAGCGCCCAAGGGCGGCACCTTGCGCGTCATGGCATTTGGCACCTTCGATACGCTCAACCCCTATACCTTCAAAGGCACCAGCCCGGTCGCCACGCCGAACTTCCTGCAGTACGGCATCAATGAGCTGAATGAGCCGCTGATGGTCGGCACCGGCCAGTACGCGCCGTCCGGCGATGAACCGGCGTCCAGTTATGGGCTGATCGCCCAGTCGGTCGAATACAGCGAAGACCGCAGTTGGGTGGTGTTCAACCTGCGCCCCGAAGCACGCTTTCACGATGGCACGCCGATCACCGCTTATGACGTGGCATTTTCCTATCGCTTGCTGCTCAAGGAAGGTCACCCGCAGTACCGCACCAACCTTCAGGAAGTGTCACGGGTCGACATCCTCAACCCGCAGCGCATCCGGTTTGTGTTCAAGCGCGCCGGTAATCCGCTGCTGATCCTGCGCCTGGGCGAACTGCCTGTGTTGCCGCAGCACTACTGGAAAGACCGCGACTTCAAGGCCACCACCTTCGAACCGCCATTGGGCAGCGGGCCGTACCGGATCACCCAGGTCCAGCCTGGACGGCAACTGGTCTTCGAACGGGTCAAGGACTACTGGGGCAAGGATTTGCCGGTCAACCGCGGCAAGTACAACTATGACCGGATGGACGTCGAGTTCTATCGCGACAGCGACGTGGCCTTCGAGGCGTTCAAGGCTGGCGAATTCGATATTTACATCGAGCATCAGGCCAAGAACTGGGCCAACGGCTATCACTTCCCGGCCGTGCGGCGCGGCGACGTGATCAAGGCACAGATCGCCCACCAGATCCCCACGCAAACCCAGGGCCTGTTCATGAACACCCGGCGCGGCACGTTTGCCGACGACAAGGTGCGTGAAGCCCTGGGCCTGATGTTCGACTTCGAATGGACCAACCGCACGCTGTTCAGCGGCGCCTACAAACGGGCGATGAGCGACTACCCCAACAGTGAGTTTTCCGCCACCGGGCTCCCGGTCGGCCATGAATGGCTGATGCTGTCGCCCTACCGCGAGCAACTGCCGGCCAAACTGTTCACCGAACCCTTCAGCCTGCCGCAAACCGACGGTCGGGGCATCCCCCGGGAAACCCTGCGCCAGGCACTCGGCCTGCTCGCGCAGGCAGGCTGGAAGCTCAACGGCCAACGCCTGCAAAACGCCGCCGGGCAGCCGTTGCGCTTCGAAATCCTGCTGGTCAACCCGAACCTTGAGCGCATCCTCCAGCCCTACGCCGAGAACCTTGCCAGCATCGGCATCGACGCGAATCTGCGCACCGTCGACCGCGCCCAGTACAAGCAACGCCTGGACCAGTTCGATTTCGATATGATCCTGATGACCCTCGACCAGACCCTCAGCCCGGGCCTTGAACAGTGGCAGTACTTCCACTCCAGCCAGGCGGGCGTCAAGGGCAGCAAGAACTACGCGGGCGTGGCCAATCCGGTGGTCGACCACCTGCTGGAACAGTTGCTGGCCGCCAAGAACCGCGACGAACAACTGGCGGCCGGTAAAGCCCTGGACCGGGTACTGCTCTGGCAGCACTACAGTATCCCCAACTGGTATCTCAACTATCATCGCCTGGCGTACCGCAACCGGTTCGCGTTCGTCACCACACCGCCCTACACCCTGGGCCTGAATGCGTGGTGGCTGAAGTCTTCGGAGAACGTCCAATGATGTCTTTGCGTACTTTGCCGGGTCTGGTCTTTGCGGCACTTGTCGGCGTCGCTCACGCCGCGCCGCAACATGCCCTGACCCTGTACAACGAGCCGCCCAAGTACCCGGCGAACTTCAAATACTTCGACTTCGTGAACCCCGATGCCCCCAAGGGCGGCACATTCCGCCAGTCCGGATTCGGTGGCTTCGACAGCCTCAACCCGTTTATCAGCAAAGGCGTGCCGGCCGGGAACATTCTCCTGATCTACGACACGCTGACCCGTCACGGCCTGGATGAACCGTTCACCGAGTACGGCCTGATCGCCGGCAAGATCGAAAAAGCCCCGGACAACAGCTGGGTGCGTTTCTACCTGCGCCCCGAAGCGCGCTTCCATGACGGCCATCCCGTACGGGCCGAAGACGTGGTGTTCAGCTTCCAGACCCTGATCAAAGATGGCGCCCCGCTCTATCGCACCTACTACGCCGATGTCGACGAAGTGATTGCCGAAGACCCGTTGCGGGTGCTGTTCAAATTCAAGGACACCAGCAACCGCGAATTACCGCTGATCCTCGGCCAAATACCGATATTGCCCAAGCACTGGTGGGAAACCCGCGACTTCAACAAAGGCAACCTGGAAGCCCCGCTGAGCAGCGGGCCGTACAAGGTCGGCGAGGTCAAGGCCGGGCGCTCGATCCGTTATGAGCGGGTCAAGGACTATTGGGGCAAGGACCTGCCGGTCAATCGCGGCTTCTACAACTTTGATGTGATGACCACCGATTACTTCCGCGACAACACCGTAGCGCTGGAAGCCTTGAAGGCCGGGCAGTTCGATTACTGGCTGGAAATGACGGCCAAGGCCTGGGCCAATGCCTTCAACATCCCGGCGGTGACCGAAGGGCGGCTGATCAAGGAACAGATCCCCAACGGCAACCCGACCGGCATGCAAGGGTTCGTCTACAACCTGCGCCGCCCGGTGTTCCAGGACGTGCGCGTGCGCCAGGCCCTGAGCCTGTTGCTGGATTTCGAGTGGACCAACAAACAGCTGTTCAACGGCGCCTATGTGCGCACCCGCAGTTACTTTGAAAACTCGGAGATGGCCGCCACCGGCCTGCCGGACGCCGAGCAACTGGCGATTCTCGAACCGTTCAAGGGCAAGGTCCCCGTTCAGGCCTTTACCGAACCCTTCCAGAACTCGGTGTCCGACGGCAGCGGGATGGTTCGCGCCCAACAACGCCAGGCCTATCAGCTCCTGCAAGAGGCGGGTTGGCGGATTGTCGACGACAAAATGGTCGACGCCACCGGCAAACCGGTGGTCATCGAGTTCCTGCTGGCCCAGACCGAGTTCGAACGCATCCTGCTGCCGTTCAAGCGCAACCTCAGCGATCTG
This sequence comes from Pseudomonas purpurea, assembly GCF_039908635.1. NCBI lineage: Bacteria > Pseudomonadati > Pseudomonadota > Gammaproteobacteria > Pseudomonadales > Pseudomonadaceae > Pseudomonas > Pseudomonas purpurea. Next base: position 2,724,003 of record NZ_CP150918.1, on the reverse strand, counting down.
GGAATCGAACTGGTGATTCGCCGGGTCGACGTGTCCCAGTACGTCACCCGCGTGCGCTCACGGGATTTCGACATCATCGTCGGCAGTTTTCCGCAGTCCAACTCTCCGGGCAACGAGCAACGCGAGTTCTGGAAAACCGACAGTGCCGACAAGCCCGGCAGCCGCAACACCATGGGTCTGAAGGACCCGGCGGTCGACGTACTGGTCGAGGAACTGATCAACGCCGACTCGCGCCACAGCCTGGTAGCCCATGCCCGTGCGCTGGACCGGGTACTGCAGTGGGGCTACTACGTGATCCCGAACTGGCACATCAAGAGCTGGCGCGTGGCCTACTGGAACCACATCGGCCACCCGAAAACCTCACCGACCTACGACATCGGCATCGACACCTGGTGGATCAAACCCGACGCGAAACCGGCCATCGAAGTGTTGACCCAAGAAAAAGCCGAGCCTGCGGGCGTGGAGCACTGACATGCTGGCGTATATCTTTCGGCGATTGCTGCTGATCATCCCGACACTGTTCGGCATTCTGCTGATCAACTTCATCATCATCCAGGCCGCTCCCGGTGGCCCGGTGGAACAGATGATCGCCAAGCTCGAAGGCTTCGAAGGCGCTACCAGCCGCATTGCCGGCGGCGGTGCCGAGGTATCGGTGGCCGGTTCCAGCTATCGCGGCGCCCAGGGCCTGGACCCGGCGCTGGTCAAGGAAATCGAAAAGATGTACGGCTTCGACAAATCGGCGCCGGAACGCTTGTGGATCATGATCAAGAACTACGCCCACCTGGATTTCGGCGACAGCTTCTTTCGTGACGCCAAAGTCATCGACCTGATCAAGGAAAAGATGCCGGTATCGATCTCACTCGGGCTGTGGAGCACGTTGATCATGTACCTGGTGTCGATCCCGCTGGGGATCGCCAAGGCCACCCGGCACGGCAGCCATTTCGACGTCTGGACCAGTTCGGCAATCATCGTCGGTTATGCGATTCCGGCGTTCCTGTTCGCCATTCTGCTGATCGTGGTGTTTGCCGGCGGCAGTTACCTGGACTGGTTCCCCTTGCGCGGCCTGACTTCCAACAACTTCAACGAGCTGAGCTTGAGCGGCAAGGTCCTCGATTACTTCTGGCACCTCGCATTGCCGGTGACCGCACTGGTGATCGGCAACTTCGCGACCATGACCCTGCTGACCAAAAACAGCTTCCTCGACGAAATCAACAAACAGTACGTGGTCACCGCCAAGGCCAAGGGCCTGACCAACCACCGCGTGCTGTATGGCCATGTGTTCCGCAACGCCATGCTGCTGGTGATCGCCGGTTTCCCCTCCGCTTTCATCGGGATCTTCTTCACCGGTTCGCTGCTGGTGGAAGTGATCTTCTCCCTCGACGGCCTCGGCCTGATGAGTTTCGAGGCGGCCATCAACCGTGACTACCCGGTGGTCTTCGGCACGCTGTTCATCTTCACCCTGCTGGGGTTGGTGGTGAAGCTGATCGGCGACCTCACCTACACCCTGGTCGATCCGCGCATCGACTTCGAACACCGGGAGCATTGAGATGACCCTTTCCCCTCTCAATCGCCGACGTTTCGAGCTGTTCAAAGCCAACAAGCGTGGCTGGTGGTCACTCTGGCTGTTCCTGGCGCTGTTCGGCCTGAGCCTGGGCGCCGAGCTGATTGCCAACGACAAACCGCTGGTGGTGCATTACGACGGCGGCTGGTACTTCCCGGCGCTCAAGCGTTACCCGGAAACCACCTTCGGCGGCGAGTTCCCGCTGGAAGCCAACTACAAGAGCCCCTACATCCGCGAACTGCTCAAGGCCAAGGATGCCTGGACCTTGTGGGCACCGATCCCGTTCAGCTACCAGAGCATCAATTACGACCTGAAAGTCCCGGCCCCGGCGCCTCCCTCTCCAGACAACTGGCTGGGCACCGACGATCAGGGCCGCGACGTGCTCGCGCGGGTGATCTACGGTTTTCGGGTGTCGGTCCTGTTTGCCCTGACCCTGACCCTGCTCAGCTCGATCATCGGCGTCATCGCCGGAGCCTTGCAGGGCTTTTACGGCGGTTGGGTCGATCTGGCGGGACAACGTTTCCTGGAGATCTGGTCCGGCCTGCCCGTGCTGTACCTGCTGATCATCCTGGCCAGCTTCGTACAGCCGAACTTCTGGTGGCTGCTGGGGATCATGCTGCTGTTTTCCTGGATGAGCCTGGTGGACGTGGTCCGCGCCGAGTTCCTGCGCGGGCGCAACCTCGAATACGTGCGCGCCGCCCGGGCGCTGGGCATGCAGAACGGCGCGATCATGTTCCGCCACATCCTGCCCAACGCCATGGTTTCGACCATGACGTTCATGCCGTTCATTCTCACTGGCGCCATCGGCACCCTGACCGCGCTGGACTTCCTGGGCTTCGGCCTGCCGCCGGGCGCGCCGTCCCTGGGTGAACTCGTGGCGCAGGGCAAATCCAACCTGCAAGCGCCGTGGCTGGGTATGAGCGCTTTTGCGGTGTTGGCGGTGATGTTGAGTTTGCTGGTGTTTATCGGCGAGTCCGCTCGCGATGCCTTCGACCCGAGGAAGTGAAATGAATCAGGACAATCTGATCGAAGTACGCGACCTCTCTGTCGAGTTTGTGGCCGGTGAACGCGTGCATCGGGTGGTGGAAGGCATCAGTTTCGACATCAAGCGCGGCGAAACACTGGCATTGGTGGGCGAAAGCGGCTCGGGCAAGTCGGTGACCGCTCACTCGATCCTGCGCTTGCTGCCCTACCCGCTGGCGCGGCACCCTACCGGCACCATCAACTACGCCGGGCATGACTTGCTGTCGCTCAAGGAAAAAACCATCCGGCACATTCGCGGTAACCGTATCGCGATGATTTTCCAGGAGCCGATGACCTCGCTGAACCCGCTGCACTCGATTGAAAAGCAGATCAACGAAGTGCTGGGCATCCACAAGGGCCTGACCGGCAAGGTCGCGACCCGGCGCACGCTGGAGTTACTGGAACTGGTGGGCATTCCCGAGCCGCACAAACGGCTCAAGGCCCTGCCCCATGAGTTGTCCGGCGGGCAGCGGCAACGCGTGATGATCGCCATGGCCCTGGCGAACGAACCTGAATTGCTGATTGCCGACGAGCCTACCACCGCGCTGGACGTGACCGTTCAGCTGAAAATCCTCGAACTGCTCAAGGAGCTGCAAGCGCGCCTGGGCATGGCGTTGCTGCTGATCAGCCACGACTTGAACCTGGTGCGACGCATTGCCCACCGCGTGTGTGTCATGCAGCGCGGTTGCATCGTCGAGCAGGCGCCGTGCGAAGAACTGTTCCGCGCACCGCAGCACCCCTACACTCAGGAACTGCTGGCCGCCGAGCCCAGCGGCACCCCGGCGAACAACTCGATTGGCCCGCCGTTGCTGCAAGTCGAGGACTTGAAAGTCTGGTTCCCGATCAAGAAAGGCTTTTTGCGTAACACCGTCGATTACGTCAAGGCAGTGGACGGCATCAACTTCAGCCTGCCGCAGGGGCAAACGCTGGGGATCGTGGGGGAAAGTGGTTCCGGCAAGTCCACGCTCGGCCTGGCGATCTTGCGGTTGATCGCCAGCAAAGGCGCGATTCGCTTCGAAGGCAAGGCGCTCGACGGTCTGTCACAGCAGCAAGTACGACCGCTGCGACGGGAAATGCAGGTGGTTTTCCAAGACCCGTTCGGCAGCCTGAGCCCGCGGATGTGCGTGAGCGAAATCGTCGGCGAAGGCCTGCGGATACACAAGATCGGTACAGCGGCCGAACAGGAACTGGCGATTATCGCAGCCCTCAAGGAGGTAGGCCTGGACCCGCAAACCCGCCACCGCTACCCCCACGAATTTTCCGGTGGGCAACGGCAACGTATCGCCATTGCCCGGGCACTGGTTTTAAAACCGGCGTTGATGCTGCTGGACGAGCCGACTTCGGCGCTGGACCGCACCGTGCAACGCCAGGTGGTTGAACTGCTGCGCAACCTGCAAAGCAAGTACAACCTGACGTATCTGTTTATCAGCCATGACCTGGCGGTGGTGAAAGCGCTGAGCCACCAGTTGATGGTGGTCAAGCACGGCCAAGTGGTCGAACAAGGCGATGCGCAGCGTATTTTTGCGGCGCCGCAACACCCTTATACACAGCAGTTGCTGGAGGCCGCTTTCCTGGCCCCGACAGCTGTCGATTAACCTGAAAGAGGAGCAACACATGGGTTTTCTCGCCGGTAAGCGCGTACTGATCGTCGGTGTCGCCAGCAAACTGTCCATCGCATCCGGCATTGCTGCCGCCATGCATCGCGAGGGCGCTGAGCTTGCCTTCACTTATCAGAACGACAAACTCAAGGGCCGCGTTGAAGAGTTTGCACAAGGCTGGGGCTCGAGCCCGGAGCTGTGCTTCCCGTGCGATGTGGCCAGCGACGAAGAAATCGCCAAGGTCTTCCAGGCGCTTGGCAAAAAGTGGGACGGCCTGGACTGCATCGTGCATTCCGTGGGCTTCGCCCCGGGCGACCAGCTCGACGGCGACTTCACCGAAGCCACCACCCGCGACGGTTTCCGCATCGCGCATGACATCAGCGCCTACAGCTTCGTGGCCCTGGCCAAGGCTGGCCGCGACATGATGAAGGGCCGCAACGGCAGCCTGCTGACCCTGTCGTACCTGGGCGCCGAGCGCACCATGCCGAACTACAACGTGATGGGCATGGCCAAGGCTTCGCTGGAAGCGGGTGTGCGTTACCTGGCCGGCTCGCTGGGCCCGGACGGCACCCGCGTCAACTGTGTCTCGGCTGGCCCGATCCGCACGCTCGCCGCGTCCGGCATCAAGAGCTTCCGCAAGATGCTGGCCGCCAACCAAGCGCAAACTCCGCTGCGTCGTAACGTCACGATTGAAGAAGTGGGCAACGCCGGCGCGTTCCTGTGCTCGGACCTGGCGTCCGGCATCAGCGGCGAAATCATGTACGTGGACGGCGGCTTCAACACCACCGCCATGGGCAACCTCGAAGAGTGATGCCCACGCGGTAAAAAACCCGCCTCGGCGGGTAATGCCGGGCAGTCAAGAAAACTCAGCGTCTGAATGCTCTGTTCTGACCCGAAATCTACCCCTCACCCCAACCCTCTCCTCAAAGGGGCGAGGGGAAAGGGAGCAGATCTCCATGCCTTTCAAAACCTGAGTTCGACTCGGGCTTTCAGGTCGATGTCACTCGAATGAACACCGCCGTCAGTTCCCTCGCCCCCTCAACTTCCCACCACGGGGCACGGCCCACCGGCCGCCGCCCAGAGTTTGAACTGGGTGACGAAAATATCGTGGGGCACCGGCACCGGCTCACGATTGCCACCGGGGTTCCAGCCCCAGAGCACCAGTTTGTCATCGCTGACGTGCTGGATCAGCGCGGCAAAGTCCCGATCGCCATTGCTCGAACGGTCCTTGATCATCTGGCACAACTTGTCGGCCGGCAGCCCGATCCAGGCCATCTTGTGCGCGGCGGACGGCAGCCCCCAGTGTGGCGCACCCGGCGGCGCATGCGGCCCGTAACTGGCCGGTGGATTGCTTTCGGCGTGACAGGTCGCGCAGGGCAACCCCGGCGAGCCCTTGCCATCCACGCCGCGAACCACACTCATGGCGTGGGGCACGCCCGCATCGAACTGCAACGGCGAGTCGCCGGGAATGTGGCAATTCTGGCAACGCGGGCTCTGGAAGACCTTTTGCACGGTGGCAAACGCCGCGAGCGCCGCCGGGTCGTCGGCAAACAGCTCCGACGCGTAGCCTCCCAACCCGAACAACAACAGCGAGCCCATGAATAGATGCCGTTTCATCTCACACCCCCGCCAGTTGCAGGGGCAAATCCCGCAGGCGCTGGCCGGTCAGGGCAAACACCGCGTTAGCCACGGCGGGCGCGGTGGGTGGCACGCCCGCCTCGCCGATTCCACCCGGCTTGTCACTGCTGGGCACGATATGCACCTCGACCCTGGGCATTTCGTTCAACCGCAAGACTTGGTAATCGTGATAATTGGACTGCACCACCCGGCCGTCCTTGAAGGTGATTTTGCTATGCAAGGCGAACCCCAGCCCGAAGGTGATGCACGACTCCATCTGCGCGGCGATGCTGGTCGGGTTGACTGCAATTCCGCAGTCCACGGCGCACACCACCCGATGCACGCGGATCGTGCCGTTGTCCTCGGACACTTCGGCCACCTGTGCCACGTAACTGCCGAACGACTCATGCACCGCCACGCCCAGTGCACGTCCATTGGCCAACGGTGAACCCCACCCGGCCTTCTCGACCGCCAGGTTCAACACGCCCAAATGACGTGGATGGTCCTTGAGCAGCACCCGGCGATAGGCCACCGGGTCCTGACCCGCCGCAGCCGCCAGTTCGTCGATCAGCGACTCCATGACAAACGCCGTGTGGCTGTGCCCCACCGACCGCAGCCAAAGCACGTTGATGCCGGTTCGCGGCGAATGCAGGTCGACCTGATGATCCGCCAGGCCCTTGATGTAAGGGCTGTCGGCCACACCCTCGACCGAGGTCCCGTCGATGCCGTTCTTGACGAACCCGGCTTCGAACGAGGTTCCGGCCATGATCGACTGTCCCACCAGCACATGCCGCCACGCCACCGGCAACCCGTCGGCGCCCAGACCGATCCGGGCGTGATGCAGGAACGCCGAGCGATAGTAACCGCCACGCACATCGTCCTCCCTCGCCCAGACGGTTTTCACCGGCGCCTGTGCCGCTTTGGCGACGTGCACCGCTTCGGCCACGAAGTCCGACGCCGGGTTGGCGCGCCGCCCGAAACCGCCGCCCAGGAACCGTGTGTGGATCTGCACCTGCCCGGGTTTGAGGCCGGTGATTTTGGCCGTGATCTGCTGGTCCATGGTCTGGAACTGCGTACCGGTCCAGATCTCGCACGTGTCCGCGCCGAGTTTGACCGTGCAATTGAGCGGCTCCATGGGTGCATGGGCCAGGTACGGCACGGTGTACTCGGCCTCGATGGTTTTCGATGCCTTCGCCAGTGCCGCCGCCACATCACCGGCCTGGCTGGCCGAGGTGCCTTGAGTGGCGGCCAGTTTGCGGAACGATTCACGCAGTGCATCGCTGTCCAACCCGACATTGGGCCCCAGGTCCCACTCGACTTTCAACGCATCGCGTCCCAGTTTCGCCGCCCAGTAATGGTCGGCCACCACCGCCACGCCGCTGGGCACCTGCACCACTTTTCTCACCCCTGGCAACGCCAGCGCCGCGCTGCCATCGAAGGACTTGACCGAGCCCCCAAACACCGGAGGCCGTGCCACCAACGCCGTCAGCAGGCCATCAAACTGCACGTCCATGCCGAATTGCGCCCGACCGGTGATTTTCTCCGGGGTGTCGAGGCGCTTGGTGGGTTTGCCGATAACCTTCCAGTCCTTGGCGGATTTGAGTGTGATGCTCTCGGGGGCCGGCACCGGCAGTTGCCCGGCCTCGTTGGCCAGTTCGCCATAACCGACGCGTTGGTTGGCGACCATCACGTGCCCCTGCTCGGTGTGCAGGCTGGAAGGCGCCACGTTGAAGCGCTTGGCGGCGGCCTCGATCAGCATCAACCGGGCGGCGGCGCCGGCCTGGCGATAACGATCGAACTCCATCCAGGTCGACGTGGAGCCCCCGGTAATCTGCATCCCGCCGAACGCTGGCAACCCGTAGGCCACATCGGCGGGCGCATGCTCGACGCGAATTTTCGACCAATCGGCGTCCAGTTCCTCGGCGATCAACATGGTCAGCCCGGTCCAGATGCCCTGCCCCATCTCGGAATGGCCAAGCAACACCGTCACCGTGCCGTCACTGGCAATGCGCAAGAAGGCATTGGGCGCGAAGGTAGAATCCGGTGCGGATGCCGCCCGGACAAAACGGTTGGCGCCCGGAATGACAAACGCCACCACCAAGCCACCGCCCAGCAGCACGGTGCTTTCCAGGAAGGTGCGGCGCGAAGGATTGATGACTGTGTTCATGCTCATGCCCTCCCGATTTCAGCCGCGCGCTTCACCGCTGCGCGAATCCGTGGGTAGGTGCCGCAGCGGCAGATATTGCCCGACAACGCCTGATCGATGTCGCTGTCGGTCGGCGAAGGAATCTTCGCCAGCAGCGCGGCCGCCGACATGATCTGTCCCGACTGGCAGTACCCGCACTGCACCACGTCCAGTTCAGCCCACGCTTGTTGCACCGGGTGCGAACCATCACTCGACAGGCCTTCGATGGTGAGGACTTTTTGCCCGTTGGCCACTGCCGCGACGGGCGTGATGCACGAGCGCAACGGCGCACCGTCGACCTGCACCGTGCAGGCGCCGCACTGGGCCATGCCGCAACCGAACTTGGTGCCGGTCAAGTGCGCCACATCCCGCAGCACCCACAGCAGCGGCATGTCGCCAGGCACGTCAAACGACTGGTCATGACCATTGATGTTGAGCGTCAGCATGGTTCATCTCCTCAGGACTCACGGCGTCCCGCAACGGCGTCGCTGTGGCAATGACTGCCTACGCGCGCATCGGGTTATCCATTGAGCTAAGCGTAAATTCCCCAAGGCTCTGGCTGGCGCGACAACCGGTCACAAAAAGGGCCGCCTCTTTCAAGGCAGCCCTGTGACTGAACGTACAACGCCTACTGACGCGGTGTGAGCAATGTCCGGGTGTAGCCCTGCACAAACACTGCGAACGCGGCGCACCACAACACCACCGACAGCCCCAGCCCGATGCTGGCAAAGGGCACCACAAACACCCGGCACACCCCGGCCAACAGCACCAGCGCAAACCCGAGCGACACGGCGCTTGACGGTTTCAGCGGCCGGCCGGTATGGCCGAGGCTGACACGGGCGATCATCGCCAGAATCAATCCGCCCATGCCGCCGACCGCCAGGGAATGGGTCGCCAGGCTTTGCTGGGGCAATACGCCCAGTTGCCACAACGCCATGGCCAGTACCGCGATCAGCAGCCAGGCGTACGCCAAGTATAACGACCAGAGCAGCGGCACTCGCCAGATTCCACGGTCGTACCAGCGCCACAAGCGCAGCAGGTGCAACGTGCCGATCAGCGCATACAAGGCAGCCAGCCATGGCTGCGGGACCTCGTTGAACCCGGTGCCGATCAGCAGCGCGGCCAACAGGCTGGCAATCAACAAGGCCTGGGTTTGCCGAGGATGGCCCACCGCACCGTTGGTACGGTTCAACCCGCGCTGGATAAAGAACGGAATGACCCGCCCGCCAATCACACTCATCAGCGCCGCGATCAACCACAACGCGGCCAGCGCGCCGCGCCGTTGCAGGCCCGCGTCGTCCTGGGCGATGCCTGCCAGGGTCAACGCCTGACACCCGGCCAACAAGGCAAGCACCACGAGGATCGGGTAGTTGTCGCGTTTGCCCGCCGCCATCAACTCGCGTCCCAACACCAGAACCAGCAGCGGCAAGAACGGCAGTTGCAGCGCCAGCAAACCGCTCTGCGGAATCGGCAACCACCAAGCCAGGCGCGCCGCCAGCCAGACCAGCAGCAAGCCCAACAACGGCCAACCACTCAGGCCGGGGCGACCGGTCCAGTTCGGCACTGCCGTCAACAGGAAACCGCCAATGATTGCCGTGGCAAAACCGAAGGGCATCTCATGACGGTGCCAGGCGAGCATGCCGACCGTTGCCTGTGCCTGGGGAAAATGCCCGTACAGCCACAGCCCCCATACCGCCAGCGCAACGCAGGCAAACATCGCACCGGCCAGAAAGAACGGCCGAAACCCCAGGCTCCACAGTGGAACGTGCTTGAGCGACCCCATCTCAGGCCCCCGCACTTAGAAGGCGTTTGGCAGGTTTGCCCAACTGATACTGGGCCAGCAGGCGCATCACGTAACCGACCTTGAGCAGGGTCGGGCCAAGGATGGTCATGGCATGCATCGACACCAGCGTAACGAGCCCAAGTTGGCCTTCGTAGCCATAAGCGCCAATCACGCCGACGGCCAGCAGGAACAGACCGAACCCGAGCACTCGGCTCGACAGGTGCAGGACTTTCTCGGGGTGGCTGAAGAACTCGAACATTTGGGCGTACTCCTGAAGCTGTTCAGTTGTACGTATGACTTATCAAATCCCGTGCCAGCCCTAAAAGCCCTGTAAATCAGCCACCTGGGGCAACGATAGTCAATATGACACAAGGTGAATAATGTCATTACGACAACACAAGGAGTCATATCGACTACATACCAGTACTCACTGAACCTTCAGATAAGCCCCGTCGCACGCCCCGCGCTCACCCATGGACTTCAACACGGCGCCACCCTTGAGCAGTTGAATCCGGTACTCCGGTTCTTTCGAAGCCCCCGTGAATAACAGGTTGTTTGACCACATCCCAACACGCTGCATTGTGGTCGTCGACGGTTGGCCCTTGAGCAAGGTGCTGATCTGGACGTCCGCCGTCCCGGAGGCGTCAAGCGGGTAGCCTGAGACCATTTTGAGGGTGAGTTCGCAGGAACGACGCGCATCCCCGTCCTTCATCACATAGCGCCCGTCGCGTTGGCCGTCAGTCACCAGGGCCGAGGCTGACGGAACTGACCGGCACCTCGACCGCACTCATGCGCGCCGTGAAATCACGCTCGCCACTGAGCCAGCGGCCGATGCGGCCACCGCCACTTTCGGTTCGCTCATCGAAATGCCAATGGCCGGTCATCTGGCCGTCGGCGGCAAACTCGTGGAGGGTGATCTTGCCTTCCTCCGTCTGTTCGCCAATCAAGCGGATCGGCTGGCCGCTGCCGCTTTTGGTGTAACGCACCTCGCCAATAAAGGCTTCGCCCTGACGTTGCCACCAAAGGTCCACGGCGAGCTTGCCGTTCAGCGTGCCCCGCAGCATCACCGGGTCTTCGGTGTAAGGGCCCACAAAACGCGAAGTTTCCTTCCACTGACCGTCGACCAGTTCGCGATCAAGTTCCTGGATGTACCCCTGCGGCAACATTGGCCATTGGGCATATACACCGGCAGTGGCGTCTTCGATCTTTTCACCGACCATCTGCGGCACATTGTCGATCACAGCCCAGGTCGCTTGCTGATGCCAGCAGCAGCCGCTTTTCGATGAGGTGTACAAACGCTGAGCCTTGGCGTCAGCACCGAACATCCCCAACTGCCCATCCCGGGTCAGGCTGGAAAACGCAGCATTGAAGTGCAGCATCGAACTCGCCGGATCAAACAGATAGACGTCATAGGAAGGCCCGCCATAGCCGCCCTCGCTGCCATTGCGCACGGCCAGGTCCTGATGCCCGTCAAAGTTGAAATCATCGAAAAACAGCACGCTCTGATCGCCATACATCGGCGCCCGATTGATCGCCAACTGATCGCCTTTCTCCGTGAACGTCGCATAGGCGTCCTGCGACTCGATGCGTTGCAGCTCACGGCCGCTGGCCTTGTCATGCAGGATGACCGTGGCTGGCGCACCCTCGTAACTCTTGGGCGGCGGCGTCGGAAACACCACGTCGATCGCGTATTTTTGCGCAGGGTCGGTGAGGTGATAGGTCAACGGCTCAGCGCAGGCGGACGCTGCGGCCAACAGACTGGAAACGGCGACTAAACGACGGGCAAGCATGATGCGGAGCGTCCTTGCGGCAAATTCGGGCGGCAAGTCTAGCGGCAATCCGCACGGGCCGACATCCGCATCCGCCAAAAGCAAACCAATACCCTTTTCGCCTCACGCTCCATTCCCGCCTGTACGCACGTCACCTTGCCCCCATCGGTACAAGCGTTAGTGACTGCCTATGCAAAGCGTCAGCGGGTCAACGCTCTGCCCGGATTAAACGACGACCTGTTTAATATCCACGACCTCTTATCCATTTATAACTATCGAAGTTCCTGAACAGTCACTGAACCGGGGACAACACCGGACATTTAACATTGACTTTACTTACCCATCTGAGTAGATTGCCCGGGCCGGTAACTCAGGCCTTTTTTAAACCTCACAAAAGAAGCCAATGGACACAGTATCTAGTCGCTGTCCGGTCACCGTGAATGCGGAGATCCGGGCGCTAAACCCAGACATTGACGGGACTCGCCTGCACGGCGGGGTCAACTGCGCTAGAGCCTGACGCTCCAACGTAACGACCTCCCCGGCGCCAGTCCGGTCGCGAGGTGTGTTATGACCTTTAAAACCCATGTTCTACCCGGCGTTCGCGCCTTTGCCTCCAGCATGCGCGTGAAGCACGACGTTGCTTCCCGTGCCCGTGCGCCCTTCTCTGCCCCCGTTCCCGGCGTAAAGCCTGCGCACCGCCAGGTGCATTGGCGCGTCAGCCCTGCCACAGGTCAACTGGAGCAGCGCTGGAGCCTGGCCGATTCCCAAGACCCGCAGAGTAGAAGCTTTTTCGGCCAGTTTGCCCGGGCGAGCCTGTTGCCGAGCGTCTATACAGGCGCTCACGCGGGATAAGCATTAAATAATAACGGCCAGGACTTTCTCTTCGAGACGCTCTTGCCCCTTATTATTTTCCGGCTAAAAACCACTGTTAATGAACTGGAGTTCTCTATGGACGAAGCCAGTAGTTACCCGCTGCGCGCTTAATTAATAGCGGTGTTATAGCGGGACTTGAATTCACAACTAAAAACTTATTTAAACCGATCGCGAATTCCGCGACTCGGCATGCTTTTGCTCGCCTTCAATAAGGTTGGTTGCAGGTGTGTTTTGTCGAGTATTGGCGACAGGAGTACATACAATGAGCACAGTAAAAAACACCAGGGTTCGAGACAAGAACAGCGCCAGCGACACCAGCAAGCTGTCGATGCGTGCCGCCCGGGAAGCTCAAAACGGTCTCTCGGCCACCCTGGCCAATGTCAGGGCAACCCCTGATGGCCTGACCGAACTGGACGCCGAGGGCCGCCTGCAACGCGAAGGCTACAACGAGGTCGATCACGACCGGCCGCCTCACGCCCTCGTGCAGTTTCTCCTGGCCCTGCATAACCCCTTCATCTACGTACTGCTGACCCTGGGCATCATCAGCTTCGTCACCGACTTCTGGCTCCCGGAGCGTGACGGCGAAGACGGCGACCTGACCAAGGTCATCATCATCGGGCTGATGGTCGGCCTCAGCAGCCTGCTGCGGTTCTGGCAGGAACACCGCTCGGCCAAATCGGCCGAAGCCCTCAAGGCGATGGTCCGCACCACGGCCACCGTCCTGCGGCGCGAAGAAGTCGGCGCCAAAGCGACCGTGCGGGAAGTGCCGATGCGCGAACTGGTGGCGGGCGACATCGTGCAACTGTCGGCCGGGGACATGATCCCCGCCGACATTCGCCTGATCGAGTCCCGAGACCTGTTCATCAGCCAGGCCGTGCTGACCGGTGAAGCCTTGCCGGTGGAGAAATACGACACCCTGGGCGATGTGACGCAAAAATCCGCCAGCCACACCGCAGCCGATCAGAGCAACCTGCTGGACCTGCCGAACATCTGCTTCATGGGCACCAACGTGGTCAGCGGCACCGCACGTGCGGTGGTGGTCGCGACCGGTCCGCGCACCTACTTTGGCTCGCTGGCCAAGGCGATTGTCGGTTCACGGACACAAACCGCCTTCGACCGAGGGGTCAACAGCGTCAGTTGGTTGCTGATCCGCTTCATGCTGGTCATGGTGCCCATCGTGTTTTTCCTCAACGGTTTTTCCAAGGGCGATTGGGGCGATGCCTTCCTGTTTGCCTTGGCGGTTGCGGTCGGTTTGACCCCGGAAATGCTGCCGATGATTGTCAGCGCCAACCTGGCAAAAGGCGCCACCGCCATGGCCAGGCGCAAAGTGGTGGTCAAGCGCCTGAACGCGATCCAGAACCTGGGTTCGATGGACGTGCTGTGCACTGACAAGACCGGCACCCTGACCCAGGACCACATCATCCTCGAGCACCATGTCGACACCCGCGGCAAGCGCGACGAATCGATCCTGGCCCTGGCCTGGCTCAACAGCCACCACCAAAGCGGCATCCGCAACCTGATGGATCAGGCGGTGGTGCAATTCTCCCGGCAAGACCCCAAGTTCAAAGTGCCCTTCGCCTACAGCAAGGTCGATGAACTGCCTTTCGACTTCGTGCGCCGTCGTCTGTCGATCATTGTCAAAGACAGCCGCGATGACCACCTGCTGGTGTGCAAAGGCGCCGTGGAAGAAATGCTCGGCATTGCCACCCATGTGATGGAAGGCGACACCGTCGTCGCTCTGGATCAAGCACGCCGCCAGCAATTGCTGACCCTGGCCAACGAGTACAACGAGGATGGTTTCCGCGTGTTGGTGGTGGCGACCCGCGAGATTCCCAAGGCGCAGTCGCAGAACCAATACCACACCGCCGATGAGCGGGACCTGGTGATCCGTGGCTTCCTCACGTTCCTCGATCCGCCGAAAGAAACCGCTGGCCCGGCGATTGCTGCGCTGCGGGACATCGGCGTCGCGGTCAAGGTACTGACCGGCGACAACGCCGTGGTCACCAGCAAGATCTGCCGTCAGGTCGGGCTGGAACCCGGCGCACCGCTGCTGGGCCCGGAAATCGAGGCGATGGACGACGTCACGCTCAAGCAGCAGGTCGAAGAGCGCACGGTGTTTGCCAAGCTCACCCCGCTGCAAAAATCCCGGGTGCTCAAGGCGCTGCAAGCCAACGGTCATACCGTGGGCTTTCTCGGCGACGGCATTAACGATGCCCCGGCCCTGCGTGACGCCGATGTCGGTATTTCGGTGGACAGCGGCACGGACATCGCCAAGGAATCGGCCGACATCATCCTGCTGGAAAAGAGCCTGATGGTGCTGGAAGAAGGCGTACTCAAAGGTCGCGAGACCTTCGGCAACATCATGAAGTACCTGAACATGACCGCCAGCTCCAACTTCGGCAATGTGTTCTCGGTGTTGGTGGCCAGTGCGTTCATTCCGTTCCTGCCGATGCTGTCGATCCACCTGCTGCTGCAAAACCTGATGTACGACATCTCCCAACTGGCGTTGCCGTGGGACAAGATGGACAAGGAATACCTGCAAAAACCACGCAAGTGGGACGCCAAAAACATCGGGCGCTTCATGATCTGGATCGGGCCGACCTCGTCGATCTTCGACATCACCACCTTCGCCCTGATGTGGTACGTGTTCTCGGCCAACAGCGTGGAAATGCAGACCCTGTTCCAGTCCGGCTGGTTCATCGAGGGGCTGCTGTCGCAAACCCTGGTGGTGCACATGCTGCGTACCCGCAAGATCCCGTTCTTCCAGAGCACCGCCGCGTGGCCGGTGATCATGATGACCTGCATTGTGATTGTGCTGGGGATCTACGTGCCGTTCTCGCCACTGGGCACCCTGGTGGGCCTGGAGCCGCTGCCGCTGGCGTACTTCCCTTGGCTGGTGGGCACCTTGCTCAGCTACTGCTGCGTCGCGCAACTAATGAAGACGATCTACATCCGCCGCTTCAAGCAGTGGTACTGAGCTGAACCGGCATGGGCTGGCGCCTTGCCGCGCCGGCCCATGCCCCCCGATTGCGTGGAGACGGAACATGAACCCAGCGTCCAAGACCCTGCAGTGGATAGACCACTGCATGCGGGCCCTGTCTGTTTTTTGTCTGGCTAACGCCGCGAAAGGTTTGATGGTCGTCAGTGTTCGCCTGTACGCCCGTGGATGGCTGAGCGCCGTGGAAGTGCGCTTCGCCCTGGGCTTTTGCAGCACCTTGAACACCACCAGCGTCAGGTTATTGCGGCCTCGTAAAAAATAAATGTTTGTTATGTGGAGATTCCTCATGCCGGGAACCACTCTCTTGCTGAACCTCGCGGGCGCCATCGCACTGTTGCTGTGGGGCACCCATATGATCTCAACCGCCCTGCTGCGCGGGTTTGGCACCCAACTGCGCAACTGGATGGGGCGTCACCTGAATAATCGCTGGATGGCGCTGATTTCCGGAATCGGTATCACCGGCGTGCTGCAAAGCAGTACGGCGGTCAGCCTGATGGCCACCTCGTTTACCGCGGCCGGCACCCTGAGCCTGGCACCTGCCCTGGCGGTGATGCTGGGGGCGAATATCGGTTCGACCCTGGTGGTGCAACTGCTGAGCTTCGATACGTCACTGGTGACGCCGCTCATCTTGCTGGCAGGTTTTATCGTCTTTCGGCTGCGCGATGATTCGCGCTTTGAAAGCGTCGGCTGCGCCCTGATCGGCCTGGGGCCTGATGCTGTTGGCCCTGGGCCTGCTCAGCGCCAGCCTGGGCCACATGGAAGAAACCCCGGTGTTTCGCGTGGTCATGCAAAGCCTTGAAGGCGATCTGATCATTGCGGTGGTCGCCACGGTCCTGTTGACCTGGGCCTGCCACTCCAGCGTCGCGGTGGTCCTGCTCATCGCCTCCCTGGCCGGTACCGGAATGATGACGCCCGTCACCGCGATGGCCCTGATGCTCGGTGCCAACATCGGCGGGGCCTTGCCATCAGTGATGAGCGCCGGGTCGAACATGGCGCGGCGCCTGCCAGTGGGCAACCTGTTGATCCGCCTGCTGGGCACCCTGGCATTGCTGCCTTGCCTGCCGTTCCTGGCCAGTCACTTGGCCCGGATCGATATTGGCCCCGCGCACCTGGTGGTCTACCTGCACACCGCGTTCAATCTGGCGCTGGCGGTGCTGTTCATCGGCCTGACCGAACCGTTCGCACGCGTGTTGACCCGTGTGCTTCCCCAGCCAGAGCGCCCGGCGGACCCCGGTATGCCGCAATACCTCGATGAGGCCGGGCTGGAAGTGGCCAACATCGGGCTCTCCAATGCCGTGCGCGAGGCCTTGCGCCTGGCGGACATGGCGTCCCTGATGCTCAATCAGGTCCTGCAACTGTTCGAGAAGCCCGACCAGCTCACCGCCGACAAGGTCCGCCAACTGGACCACTCCGTGGACCTGCTCAGTGCCGCGATTCGCGCCTATCTCGCGGACATCGGCCAGGATGGCCTGAGCGATGCCGATGCTGACCGCGCCCAGGAAATCCTGATGTTCGTGATCAATCTGGAACATGCTGGCGACATTCTCGGCAACCTGGCGCAGTTGGCGATCCGCAGGACTCGCCGTGGCGAGCACTTTTCAAAATTCGAACTGATCCATATCCAGGCCTTGCACCTGGCCTTGCTGGACAGCCTGAACCTGGCCATTACCGCGTTCTTGAGAGAGGACGTCTCGGCGGCCCACGCCCTGGTCAGCCACAAGGAAACCGTACGCAAACTTGAAGCCAGTGCCAGTCGGGAACACTTTCGCAAATTGCAGAATGACAAGACGGCGTGGGCCGAGTCCGGGGATATTTTCCAGCGGGTGCTGCGCGATTATCGTCGCGTTCATCACCACATTGCAGCCCTGGGCTACCCGGTACTGGAACGCTGCGGGGAGCACAACGACACCCTGATCCCGGACCGTTGCGAAGCACTGGCACCGCACAAGGACACCGTCACATGCGCGTCCTGATCTGTGCCGGCCGGCACTACGCCGACACCCCGATGTCCCGACAAGTGCTGGATGCCTATCACCGCCTCAAGGCCATTGATGTGCTGATTCACGGCGGCAGCCAGTTCCTGGGCAGCGCGATAGAGGACTGGGCCCGTGAGGTCGGGGCCGACGTGGTCCGCTACCCGCCGAACTGGCAGTTGCATGGCAAACAGGCCGAGCGCCAGCGCAACCACTTCATGCTCAGGGACAGTCGCCCTGACGTCGTCATCGCCTTGCCCGGCGGCGAGGACACCAGTGAGCTGGTCAGCCAGGCCAAGGCCGCCGGAATTCATGTTTTATCGGTCGAGAGTTGACCCTTTATCCCCACCAGGAGCGTGCCCAATGACCGAAGACCCCAGTTGTCGTCGCGATAGAAGCCACCCGTTCAATACCCTTCTCGACCATGCCCCGCCTGCCTTCCATTCGGCACGCAGTCGGGGTCGTCGTGAGCCTTTGTCAGTCGAGGTCCACCATGCACACACTCAACCGTCGCCGCCCTGAAAACACCACACCGTCGGTATTCCCGCGCTCCGTTCTCCAGCAACTGCCTCCCTCCCGACAACGCGCCCTGCGCCGCAACGTGTTTTTCATCGGCATGACACTCGGCGCCGTCGCCTCCCTCAGCCTGCTCTCCAAGGCGTTCGCGGCCGCAGGTTCGTACGCCGTCGACGATGGCGCGATCAACCGTCCCGGCGAGTGCAACATCGACGCCTGGTTCACCCGCAACCGCCATGACGGCGCCACCCACAACGCCGTCATTTCTCAAGGCTGCACCTCCCGGGGCCTGCCTTGGCTGCAATGGGGAGGCGCCGTGCAGCAAGGTCACGGCGATGACGGCACGCAGACCCAGTTGAGTCCGCAACTCAAGGCGCAATTGTATTCAAACCAGGACCTGGGGCTGGAAATCGCCCTGTCGGGTGCCGCGCATTTTGCCCTGAACCGCGCCCACAGCTTCGACGGCGCCGACCTGAGCGTGCCGCTCACCTGGCAACCGTTCGATGCCCTGCGACTCAACGTCAACGGCGGTTGGGCCCATGCCTATGACGACGGCGAGCAAAAACACCGCATGACCTGGGGCAGCGGCGTTGAATACGCGGTTGCCGATTCACTGACCTTGATTGCCGAACGCTACGGCCAGGAAGGCGGCGAACAATCCTGGCAGGCCGGGCCAAGGTTTCATCTCGGGCAAGCCGTGGACCTGGACCTGGTGCTGGGTCGTAACCTCACTGGTGATCGCGACCGTTGGCTGACGACGGGCGCTACCGTTCGCTTCTGAGGGTACGCTCAGGCTGCGCGGTGCTGGCAAAGCCCGCGCAGTGTTGATGGCCAACGAGGTGTAGCCCGAAGGGAGCCGACCGGCATCCGCAACACCTAAAAGCAAACCAATATCATTTGCACCCTGTCGGGCCATTTGCTTTAATCGCGACCCATTCCCATTTGCACTCGCGGCGCCTCGTCGCCCATGGATACGTGCTCTCAATGCCGGTCGCCGATTCCTGCTCTGTTTCGAACCTCTACACCAGTCATCATCGCTGGCTGTATGAATTGTTGCGCCGACGCCTGAGCAACGCGTTCGATGCGGCGGATCTGGTGCATGACACCTTCATCCGTGTGCTCAAACGCCCGCAGGCCTTTGAATGCGAGGTGCATGAACGCTCCTACCTGGCGACCATCGCCCGTGGGCTGTGCATCGATCACTGGCGCCGCCGACAACTTGAGCAGGCCTGGCTGCAAGCGCTGGCCGAACGGCCGCAGGCGCTGCAACCCTCGCCGGAACACCGGGCGATCATTGTCGAAACCCTGCACGAAGTGGACGCCATGCTCCAGCGTTTGCCCGCGCGAGTGCGGGACGCCTTTGTACTCGCCCAACTGCAGGGCATGCCGTACAAAACCATCGCCATTGAGATCGGTGTGTCCGAACGCATGGTCAAGAAGTACCTGGCCCAGGCGCTGATGCATTGTGCCCTGCTGGAGGCCGAACTCGACGGCCTGCTGATCGAGTAACCCATGCCCTTGAAAACCCTCAGCCACACCAGCCTGCAACAGGCCGCCCACTGGTACGTCCAGCTCAACGATCAACAGGTGGGCGAACACGAGCGCCAGCGCTGGCAAGCCTGGCTGGCGCAAAGCGGTGAGCATCAGGAGGCGTGGCGCTACGTGGAACGGGTCGGTCAACGCTTCGCGCCGCTGCATGACGACACCGATCCGCTGGCCAGCAGCCAGGCACTGCGCAGCCCGGGCCGAGGCCGCGTCAGCCGTCGCAGCGCCCTCAAATCCTTGCTGATCCTGACCGGCGGCAGCCTGCTCGGCTGGAGCACCTGGCGCGGCACCCCGCTGTCCGACACGTTGAGCCGCTGGACGGCGGACCTCGCGACAGGCGTTGGCGAAACCCGCGAAACCCTGCTCAGCGACGGCAGCCGGATCTGGCTCAATGCCCTGAGTGCGCTGGATGTACGCTTCAGCAACCGCGAGCGGTTGCTGCATCTGCGGGTCGGCGAAGTGCTGATCGACACTGCCAAGGACCTCGACCGGCCCTTCCTGGTGCAAACCGCGCAAGGTCGATTGCGGGCACTGGGCACCCGATTCAGTGTGCGCGAAGAAAACGGCCAAACACGCCTCAATGTGTTCGACGGCGCGGTGCAGGTGCGCACCGTCCACGGCCAGGAGCAGACCGTGCCGGCCGGACGCCAACTGGCGTTCACCCAGCATGGGTTTGAACCGTCGTCGGTGGCGGTTGCCGCCCGTGAAGCCTGGCGGCGCGGCGTGCTGTTGGCCGATAACCTGCCACTGGGCCAGTTGCTGGAAGAACTGAGCCGTTATCGCCTAGGGCATCTGGGCTGCGACCCGCGCATCGCCGGGTTGCCGGTGATGGGTTCATTCCCGCTCAAGGACACCGATCAGGCACTGCGCCTGCTGGAAGCCGCGCTGCCGATCCGGGTCGAAAAGCCGCTGTCCTGGTGGGTCAACGTCGGCCCCACGGTTTGAAACCCCGACGTTTGGATTTTTTTCAGACGCAGGTTCCCTTTTACGTTTCTCGTTCGGTTAACCCCTCAGAAGCACTTCAATTGCCGATCGACTCGATCCAAAGGGACCTCCATGTCGCCACACGTTGCCGCCCGTTTCCGTTTTGCCTTGCGCCCTTTGGCGCTGGCCCTTCCGGCCGCCCTGCTGAGCCTCGCCCCGACCATCGCCCAGGCTCAGGAACAAACGGGCAGCCAACAGGCCAGCAGTTCGAAACGCCATTACTCGATTGCACCGGGTCCATTGGTCAGCGTGCTCAACCGCTACGCCGAGCAAGCAGGGATTTTCCTCGCCGGGCATAACGATCTGGCCAGCGGCAAACGCAGCCCGGGCCTGGAAGGCACCTTCAGCGAGCAGGAAGCGTTGCAACGTTTGCTTCAAGGCACCGGCCTGCAAGCCCAGCCCCAGGCCAACGGCGGTTACGTGCTGCACGCCGCCCCGCAGGCCAACGGCACACTGGAACTGGGCGCCACGACAATTTCCGGCCAAGGGCTGGGCGCGACCACCGAAGACACACATTCCTACACCACTGGCGCGGTGTCTTCGGCCACCGGCCTGCCGCTGTCGATTCGTGAAACGCCGCAGTCGGTGACGGTCATCACCCGCCAGCAAATGGACGACCAAGGCTCCACCAGCATCGCCGATGCCCTACGCCGCGCCCCCGGCATCAGCGTGCAGAACTACGACAGCGAACGCTGGGAGTTTTCCAGCCGTGGTTTGCCGATCACCAATTTCCAGTACGACGGCGTCAACACCGACTATGACGGCGTCTACGATTACGGCACCACCAGCACCGACATGGCGACCTTCGACCGCGTCGAAATCATCAAGGGTGCGACTGGCCTGATGACCGGCTCGGGCGATCCGTCGGCCACCGTCAACCTGATCCGCAAGCGCCCGACCAAAGAGTTCAAGGCCTCGGTCACCGGCACGGTCGGCTCCTGGGACAACTACCGTACCGAAGGCGATATCTCCGGCCCGCTGACCGAGAGCGGCAACGTGCGCGGGCGTTTTGTCGGGGCCTATCAGGACCGCAGCGCCTACATGGATCACTACCAGAACACCAAGGACATCGCCTACGGCATCCTTGAAGCGGACCTGACCCCGGACACCCTGGTGACCTTCGGCATCGACCAGCAGAACACCCGCTCCCGCGGCGCCAGTTGGACCGGTTTCCCGATGTACAACAACGACGGTTCGCGGACGAACTTCTCGCGCTCCTTCAACCCGGCCACCGACTGGAGCCGTCGCGACTTCACCAACCAGACGATCTTCGCCTCGGTGGAGCAGCAACTGGCCTACGACTGGAAACTCAAAGTCAGCTACGACCGCAAGCATCGCCAGCATGACACCCTGCTCGCCTCAGCCAGCGGCGGTAACCCAAACCCGGTAACCGGTGAAGGCATGTACATGTTCATGGGCAAGTTCAAGGGCGATCAGGTCCAGGACAACCTCGACGTCAACCTCACCGGTCCGTTCAGCCTGTTCGGCCGCGAGCATGAGTTGATCGCCGGGTTCATGTCGATGAACACCCGCCAGGACATTCCGGTGCATGGCTCGGTGTATCCGCCCGTGCCAGGCAGCATCTTCGACTGGCGCGGCGAGTTCCCCAAGCCGGACATTCCACGCGTCGGCAGCAATGACATCGTCCAGCGCCAGACCGGCGCCTACCTGGCCACCCGGCTCAAGCCGACGGACGACCTGTCGGTGATCATCGGCACCCGGGTCAGCAATTTCACGGCCAACGACGACCTCGACTACACCGACCCGACCCGACCGGGCCTGCACGACAGCTACCGCCAGACTGGTGTGGTCACGCCGTACGCCGGGCTGGTCTACAACCTCGACGACACGTATTCCGTGTACACCAGCTACACCAACATCTATCAGCCGCAAATGAGCAAGGACGCCGAGCGCAAACTGCTCGACCCGGTTGAAGGCGACAGCTACGAAGCGGGGATCAAGGCCGCGTACTTCGACGGTCGCCTGAACGCCAGTTTCGCGGTGTTCCGCATCGAACAGGACAACGCCGCCCAGTACGTCAGCGGCGTCGAAACGGAGTCGGTGTACCGCGCGGTGCAGGGCGCGACCACCAAAGGTTTCGAATTCGAACTGGCCGGTGAAGTGCTGGAAGGCTGGAACCTGTCGGCCGGTTACACCTACAGCCACACCCGCGACGCCGAAGGCAATTACGTCTACGGCTCAGTGCTGCAAACCACCGCCCCGCAGCAAGTGGTGCGGGTGTTCAGCACCTACCGGTTGCCCGGCGAATGGGAAAACCTCACCGTCGGCGGCGGTGTGAACTGGCAGAGCGAGTTCTTCGGTAACGTGTTCCAGCCCAACCCGAACGACAGCGTCAACTTCGGCCAGTACTCGCGCATCACCCAGGACAGCTACTACCTGGTGGACCTGATGGCGCGCTACCGCTTCAACGATCACCTGAGCACGACCCTGAACGTGAAGAACCTCTTCGACAAGAAGTACTACACCGGCCTGGGCAACTTCGGCACCGGTTTCTACGGCGAGCCGCGCGCCCTGCAACTGACCACCAAGTGGGACTTCTAAGCTGACCCAACGCCGCTGCCGAGGGATCGGCAGCGGTGCTTGTGCGTACTTGTCGATCTGCGGTGCAGCCAGACGACTACGGGCTGACTACGCTGATAATCCAGCGTGCCAATCCGCAGAGGAGCACCGTCATGTCGCGCATTCAAAAACTCACCCCCTGCCTGTGGTTCGACGACCAGGCCGAGGCCGCCGCGCAGTTCTATTGCTCGGTGTTCGAACACTCCACCATCACCGCCATCACCCGCTACGGCGCGGCCGGTTTCGAGTTCCACGGTCGGCCCGAAGGCTCGGTGATGACCGTCAGCTTCGAACTCGACGGTCAAAGCTTCACCGCCCTCAATGGCGGGCCGGTGTTCCGGTTCAACGAAGCCATTTCGTTTCAGGTCAATTGCCACAACCAGTTCGAGGTCGATCACTTCTGGAACGCCTTGTCCGTGGGCGGCGACCCGCAGGCGCAGCAATGCGGCTGGCTCAAGGACCGGTTCGGTCTGTCGTGGCAGATCGTGCCCATCGCCCTGACCGACATGATGAAAGACCCCGACACCGCCAAATCGCAACGTGTGATGCAAGCCCTGTTACGGATGAAGAAACTCGACATCGCGATCCTCGAACGAGCCTTTAACGGCCAGAGCTAATACACTCCAGCCCTGGCCTGCCGAGGGACGCTCATCGATGAAACACGCGATTGCCAAGAACACCGACACCGCCCCGCGCTTCTGGCGTGACAACGCCCTGCCCTTCATCGAGGCCCGCGCCATCGCCGACGGTCGCGAGGTCTGCTACGCCCGGCACTCTCACGAGCACTTCTCCATCGGTGCGATTACGGCCGGGCGCAGCACCTATGTCAACGAGCGCTCCGCGTTCGAGGTCAGCACCGGCACCGTGGTGCTGATGAACCCCGGCGACGTACACGCCTGCAACCCCATCGACGATCAACCCTGGTCTTACCGCATGCTGTACGTCGATACGCCTTGGCTGACCGAGCTTCAGCATCAATCGGGTTTCAGCGAGCAGTTGGACTTTCGACGCTTTGAGCTCACGCACAGCACCGACACCCGCCTGTTTGAAGGGCTCAACCGGTTGTACGAAACCCTGGTGGACGAACAGGTCGACACCCTGGAGAAACACAGCGTGGTCGTGGCGTTTTTCAGCGAAGTCCAACAACAGCTCAACCCGGCAGGCGAGACGTTACGTGAGGCCAACCTCAAGCTGGAACGGGCGGCCGACTACATCCGCGAGCATTGCACCCTGGCGCTCAAGCTGGAGGACATTTGCCAGGCCGCCGACCTGTCGGCCTCGTACCTGATTCGCGCCTTCAAGCAGCATTACGGCATGACGCCCCACGCGTTCCTGGTCAACCGGCGCATCCAGTTCGCCACCGCACAATTGCGCAGGGGCAAGCTGATCGCCGACGTGGCCCTGGAAGCCGGTTTTGCCGATCAGGCGCACTTTCAACGCGCCTTCAAGCAGCACCTGGCCGCCACGCCGGGACAGTATCGCGGTTAAACGTTCAAGGTTTGGGGTACCACCAGATACCCCGCGCTGACCGCCAACAGCAAGGCCATCACCCGATTGAACACGCGCATGCCTCGCGGGTTGCCCAGGTAGCCGCGCAAGAATGTCCCGGCATAGGCCCAGCAGCCGACCGACAGGTAACAGACCACCAGGTACACCGCCGCAAACTGCCAGACCAACTGCGCCTCTCCGTCGGCGACGAATGCGCCCATCCCGGCAACACAGGCCAGCCAGGCCTTGGGGTTGAGCCACTGCATCAGCGCGCCGTAGAACATCGTGGGCGCCTGGCCGTCGTCATCGGTGCTGAGCCGCCCGTCATCGGCCGCCAGTTTCCAGGCCATAAACAACAGAAACGCCACCCCCGCCCACTGCACCACCCGGGTCAGGACGGGCCAGAGTGTCAACAGTTCATGCAGCCCCAACCCCATCAGCACCAACAACAGCACAAAGCCCAGCGTGGCACCCGCCACATGCCGCTGACTGGCGCGAAAACCGTACTGGGCGCCCGAGCTCAGGGCGACGATGTTCACCGGGCCCGGCGTGATCGAGGACGCCAGCGCAAATGCGGCCATAGAATGGATCAAACTCATTGCACACCTTCTTCAATACAGTCGTAGGATTGGAGGCACTCACCGTAACGAGCGCCCCCGGTGCCTGTATTGAAGAAAACTGCCCCGCTCGCGGCAGGTCAGGCTGTCGATGTGTCCAGCCTTTGTGGCTGGTCGAGGTACACGCTTGAGCATGCCCTCAATGAGGGCGATCTGACGCTGTCGCGTCAGCCCTCTTTCATGGCATGGTTAAGCCTCCGCCCGCAGATAACTTGAGACATTGCCGTGAATCTGAGCATTTTTTTCGCCTTGGCCGCCGCCGCACTGTTTGGCGCCAGCACCCCGTTGGCCAAACTGCTGGGCGCCACGTTCTCGCCGGTCATGCTGGCCGGGCTTCTGTATTTGGGAAGCGGCATCGGCCTGACCCTCTGCCGGTTGATCCGTGACCGCCAATGGCGCCCCAGCGGCCTGAAAGCATCGGAGTGGCCATGGCTGATCGGCGCCATTGTATTCGGCGGGATACTCGGCCCCGTTGCGCTGATGGTCGGCCTGACCCTGACCCCCGCCTCAACCGCGTCGCTGATGCTCAACCTGGAAGCTGTGCTGACCGCGTTGCTGGCCTGGCTGGTGTTCAAGGAGAACGCCGACCGGAGGATTGTCGCCGGGATGCTGGCCATTGTCGCCGGGGGCGTCGTCCTCGCCTGGCCGCACGACTCCACCCAGGCGCTGGGCTGGACCGGACCGCTGCTGGTGGCGCTGGCCTGCGCCTGCTGGGCCATCGACAACAACCTGACCCGCAAGGTTTCGGCCTCCGACGCCCTGTTCATCGCCGGGACCAAAGGCTGGGTTTCCGGCGCGGTCAACTGCTCGCTGGCGGTGTTTCTCGGCGCCCGGCTCCCCGACGCGGCGACACTCGGCCCCGCGTTACTTCTCGGTTTTCTGGGCTACGGCGTCAGCCTGGTGCTGTTTGTGCTGGCGCTCAGAGGCTTGGGCACCGCACGCACGGGCGCCTACTTCTCGACCGCCCCGTTTCTTGGCGCAGCCCTGTCAATTCTGCTGCTGGGCGAGCCGGTGTCATGGACGTTCTGGCTGGCCGCCGTGCTGATGGGCGCGGGGGTGTGGATTCATCTGCGCGAACACCACGCCCACGAGCATCAACACGATCCATTGCACCATGAGCACCGGCATGTTCACGATGAACACCATCAACATGAACATGCCGATGAATGGGACGGCACCGAACCTCACAGCCACCCCCACCAGCATGCTGCACTGCGCCACAGCCATGCGCACTTCCCGGACATTCACCACCGGCACCGGCATTGACGGCTGAACACGGGCAACACACTGACCCTCAACCTCATGACTCATGGTTTACACAAAAAGGACTGACCCGCGATGGATACCAGCGATACCGTTTTTCATGCCCTTCATCACCATGGTTTGCTGATACTGCCCAATGTGGCCGACGCCGGCGGTGCGCGCCTGGTCGAGCAACGGGGCAGCAAGGCCGTGGCCACCAGCAGTGCGGCGGTGGCCTGGTCCCACGGCTACCAGGACGGCAATCAATTGCCATTGCCCTTGCTGAGCAGCACCTTGCAGTCGATAGCCCGCGTCATCAGCGTGCCGCTGACCGTGGACATCGAGGCTGGCTACTCGGACGACCTGCAACAGGTTGCCGGGGTCATTGAAGCGGTGATCGGCGCCGGGGCCGTAGGGATCAATCTTGAAGACGGCTATGGCTCGCCTGACCTGCTGGCCCGCAAGATCGAAACGGCCCGTCAGGTGGCCGACATTCGAGGCGTGAAACTGTTCATCAACGCCCGCACCGACGTTTACCTGAAAAACCTGGTGCCCGCCGAATCGCGTCTGGCCGAAACCTTGAAGCGTGCCGCGCAGTACCAGGCAGCGGGTGCAGACGGATTGTTTGCGGCCGGCATGAGCGAGCCCACCGAGATTGCCGGGTTGTGCTGCGGCACGTCGCTTCCGGTGAACCTGCTGTCCCGCGAAGGCTTGCCTTCGCCACAAGCCTTGCAAGCCCTGGGCGTTCGCCGGCTGACGGCCGGTTCGAGCATCGCCGAGTTCCTCTACGGCGCCATGGGCAGCCTGGCCAGCGGTTTTCTGCAGAACGGGCAACTTGAGACTCAGCACCTGAAAGCCTTCAGTTACGGCGAGTTGAACGCGTTGATGGCGCCCTAGCTCTCCATCGAGTTTGAGCGCAAGAGACCGGGTGTCATCCTGCGGGCAGGTCACTAACCTGTCCACACTTGCCCACTACGGCCCGGAGCCCCTATGCCTTATCACCACGCCAGTGAGTTCCTGGCCTCCATCGACCCGGACTGGGCGCGGCACATCAGGGCCATCGGCCCATGCCTGCATCAGCCCAAACCGGCCCGTGATCCGTATGAAGCGCTGGTGCGGGCGATTGCCTATCAGCAACTTCACGCCCGCGCCGGGGATGCGATTCTGGGACGCTTGATTACGCTGTTTCCCGGGATGCCGTTCCCGACACCCGAACGCCTGTTGGCCACCGAGGTGGACGTGCTGCGCGGCTGCGGTTTTTCCGCAGGCAAGATCGCCACCCTGAAGGGCATCGCCCAAGGTGCACTGGACGGCCTGGTTCCGGACGATGCAACGGCGCGGGCGATGAGTGATGACGCGCTGATCGAACGCCTGACCGCATTGCGCGGCGTCGGGCGCTGGACCGTGGAAATGCTGCTGATCTACACCCTCGAACGCCTGGACATTCTGCCCGCCGACGATTTTGGCGTGCGTGACGGTTACCGGCGCCTCAAGGGCCTGGCGCAGACGCCCAGCCGCCAGCACATGATCGAGATTGGCCGGCCTCTGAGCCCCTATCGAACCGTGGCAGCCTGGTATTTGTGGCGAGTGCCGAAGCCTTGAAGCGCTATGCATTGCTTGACGCTCAGGGCCAGCCGATACGCAGCGCCGAGCGCGGGACCGTCGGCGGTCATCGGCGCTCACGCCTTTATGGTTGCCTCGACTGCCCGGCCGCCCTGCGTGCCATTGCTCGCGGCGGGTACGTGGCCCATCGCGTGTTCTTCAAGGACGAAGCCACCGCCCGCGCCGCAGGTTACCGGCCATGTGCGGTGTGCATGGCCAGGGCCTATACCGAGTGGAAAGCCCTGGCACCCTGAGCACGCCCTCACCGCTTATCCGAACCGTTAGCGCGCAGAGCCGTCAGACCCCGCCTTTGGCTTGTTGCTCCAGGTGCAGTTGCAGCTGCGGATCGAGTTTCAATGCACTGGCCAATTCGTCCAGGTAAGTGCGTTCGGCCTCTTGCTGGTCGTCCACCAGCATGACACTGGCCAGGTACATTTCCGCGGCCATGGCCGGGTCCTGGGCAGACTGCGCCACATCGGCCGCGTCCAGGGGCCGGGCAACTTCGTCATCGAGCCATTGCTGCAGTTGCGGATCGTCGGTATGCCGACCGATTTCAGCACTGATCATCTGTTGCTCCTGCTCGTCGATCCGGCCGTCGGCCTTGGCCGCCGCGATCAAGGCCCGCAGGATCGCGTGGCTGTGATCATCCGCCTCGGCCCCGGACAATTGATCCACGGTGCGTAATGCCTGCTGCGGCGCGGATGCCTGTTGCTGCTGCCAGTTCTGGTAGGCCTGGAACGCCATCATGCCCAGTGATGCCAGCGCGGCGTAGTTAGTGCCACCCGCGCGCGCCTGCCCGGTGCCGCCACCAGACGAACCGCCCAGCAGGCCTCCCAACAATCCCCCCAGGCCAGCGCCGCCACCCGAGCCCGCACCGCCCATCAGGCCACCGAGCAGCCCGCCAAGACCACCGAGCCCGCCCTGTGTCGAAGCGCCTCCTTGTTGAGTCATCGAGGCCTGGCCGGCCTGCAGTAATTGTTCGAGCAAATCGCTGGTGTTCATGGCAAGACCCTCGTCGATAACCGGCATTCAGACAGCCAACAATAGCCCCTGCACACCATTGCGCCACCGCCGTCTGGCTGACACCGAATTACATCAGGCGCAACTCCAGATACTGCAACAGCATGATGGTCTTGCCATCGGCGATCTCACCGCTGCCCACCATCGCAATGGCCTGTTCGAAACCCAGTTCCAGCACCTCTATGTCTTCACCCTCATCCGCCAGGCCACCGCCGTCGCCGACACGGTCATGGGGTTGATATTCGCCGATAAAAAAATGAATCCGTTCGGTCACCGAGCCCGGACTCATGAAGGCCTCGTAAATTTTCTGGACGGATTCGACGCGGTAGCCGGTTTCTTCCTCAGCCTCTTTGCGAATGCGTTCTTCGGGGCTGGCGTTGTCCAGCAGGCCCTGCGGCGGTCTCGATCAGATAGCCGTCATGCCCGTTGACGTACGCCGGCATGCGGAACTGACGCGTGAGCAACACCGTACGTCGCTCGCGATTGAACAACAGGATGGTCGCGCCGTTGCCACGGTCATACACCTCGCGGGTCTGTGCCTGCCAACTGCCGTCGCGGCGGCGCAGGTCGAAACTGAACTTCTTGAGCACATACCAATTGTCGGACAGGGTTTCTTGCGCCGTGATGCGAACAGGACCGGGCTTCATTGCACATCCTTTTTCAGTGGGTTGGCCTCAGCATCTCGTTTGAAATCGCGCACCGTCAAGGCCGTTTCCATGGTCGAGCCGCGCGAGACCGTTCATTCGCCAGCCGCACTACACGTAAGCACCCACAATCCGCTTCACCGTCATCAGCGCCTGTCGAAGCGAGCCGGTGTCCACAGACCCCAATGCCAAGCGGATCGCATGCGGTACGTGGACAGAGGTCGCAAAAGGCTGGGCGGTCGAGACCGAAATGTGTTCGCGCATCAACGCCATTGCAATCTGGTCAGCCCTGGCATCCTCCCCCAAGGGCAACCACAGAAAGTAGGAAGAAGGATGGCGAACGTATCGCAGCCCTGCCAATACATCGCTGGCCATGGCCTGCCTCGCTTGTGCGTCTGCACGTTTTTGCACTTCCAACTGGCTGACGGTGCCATCGTCGAGCCACGCACAGGCGATCGCGGTCATCACCCCGGGCGTGTTCCAGGTGGTCGCCCTGATCGTGCGCTCCAGTGCCGGCACCAGGTGGGTCGGTGCGGCAACAAAGCCGACGCGCAACCCGGTGGCGATGCTCTTGGATAACCCTGAAACGTACACCGTTCGTTCTGGCGCCCACTCCGCTAACGGTGGCGGCGCCTCTTGCGCCAGAAACGCGTACGCCGCGTCCTCAATGATCAACAGTTCATGCTTGCGCGCTATCGCCACGAGCTGCTCACGCTGCCCCGCCGCCATCACCCATCCCAACGGATTGTGCAGGGTCGGCATGCTGTAAACGGCGCGCACCGAGCGGCTCCGGCAGAGTTTTTCGAGGGCATCGAGATCAGGCCCATCGTCCGTTGCCGGAATGGGCACCACTTCAAGCCGCAGCGTTTCGGCCAGCACCTTGAACCCAGGGTAGGTCAACGCGTCGGCCGCGATGACGTCACCGGGTTGCAAGAGCGCCATCATGGTCACCGCCAACCCATGCTGGGCACCGCTGACGATCAACACCTGCTCGGCGGGCACTGTCAGCCCGCGTGTACTCAGATGGCGCGCGACCGATGCCCGCTCATGCAGGCGCCCCGCGTGCGGCTGGTAGCGTAGGTGGGACTCCAGGTCACCGGACAACGCGAGCTGGCGCAAGGCGTGGCGCAACAGCTCGGTTTGCCCCGGCAATGAGGGATAGTTGAAGTTGAGATCGATCATCCCGGCAGCAACGTCTTGCTGATCTATGCCCAGCCCGGGAGACAAGGACGTTTCCCGGACAAAAGTGCCGCGCCCCGTTTCCCCGCTGACCAGGCCCATGGCCTCAAGCTCTGCATAAACCCTGCTGGCGGTGACCAGGGCCAGCCCTTGCGTGGCGGCGAGGTGGCGGTGGGTCGGCAAGCGTGTACCGGGCGGCAAACGCCCGGAGCGGATATCGGCGGCAAAGGTGTCGACCAGCGACTTGTACCGGGAACGAGGCATGTCGAGATGTATCCATGACAATATTTTGATTGTCTTGATGTTCGGTCATACGCTCCGCTGCATGCAACCCCCCAATTGAGTGTGGCCCGCCATGGAACGTACCTCGCTGCTAAACACCCCGACGCTGGAAAAGAACACGAGCGGGTGGATCAACGGATTCATCGGCGTCCTGATCTTCAGCGGCTCGCTGCCGGCGACACGGGTGGCGGTTCTGGAGTTTGACCCGGTCTTTCTGACCGTTGCCCGCGCGACCATCGCCGGCGTGCTGGCGCTGTGCATGCTTTTGTTGTTCAAGGAAAAGCGCCCCGCTCGACGCCAACTTTTACCCTTGGTCATTGTGGCAATGGGCGTGGTGATCGGGTTTCCGCTGTTGACTGCACTGGCCTTGCAGCACGTGACGTCTGCACATTCC
Organism: Pseudomonas purpurea; assembly: GCF_039908635.1. Classification (NCBI taxonomy): domain Bacteria; kingdom Pseudomonadati; phylum Pseudomonadota; class Gammaproteobacteria; order Pseudomonadales; family Pseudomonadaceae; genus Pseudomonas; species Pseudomonas purpurea. The sequence continues at coordinate 2,692,530 of NZ_CP150918.1, read as the reverse complement.
ATTGTCTTCCTCGGTCTGTTGCCGCTTGCGACTGCACTATTCGGCGTCTTGCGCGGTGGCGAACGTCCCCGGCCGGCATTCTGGTTCTTCTCGGTCCTGGGAAGCCTGACAGTGGTGGCGTTCGCCGTCTCCCAGGGCCTGAGCGCATCTCCCGAGGGTGACATCCTGATGCTGTTGGCCATCATTGCCTGTGGCCTCGGTTACGCCGAAGGGGCAAAGCTTTCAAGAGCGCTGGGCGGTTGGCAGGTGATTTCGTGGGCATTGGTGCTGTCGCTGCCCGTCGTAGCGACGCTGACCGGGCTCCAGGCACCCGCTTCGTTCTCGGGAATCAGCCCGCCCGCCTGGTTCAGCCTGGCTTACGTTTCGCTCTTCAGCATGCTGATCGGTTTCGTATTCTGGTATCGCGGCCTTGCCCAGGGAGGCATTGCCGCCGTGGGCCAGCTTCAGTTGCTACAGCCATTCTTTGGCCTGGCGCTGGCGGCCACCTTGCTTCACGAAACCGTCAGCATCGGCATGCTTGGGGTGACCGTCGCGGTGATTCTCTGCGTTGCCGGGGCGAAGAGGTTTGCGAAGTAGATGTGCAAGGCAATGGGGAGCTCAGCCGCCGCGTGACAAGGGTAAGGCGATCTAGAGATACATCCCTCAGGCAGCATCAAAGGGTGTACCGCTTTGGGGCGTGAAGCAGTCGTTGATGACCGGGAGGCAAACCGTCAGTCCGTGATACTCAAGTGATCAACAAGCGCCCACTACCCTGAAGAACGTGACAACCCTCATGACGGAGGCGACAACCATGAAGAAGGAGACGATCGGCGCAAAGGAAGAAGTCGCGGCAGGCACTGTTTCTCAGTTGATCGACGAGAGAATCAAGGAACTGAGTGACTGGCGAGGCGAGATGCTCGCTTGGGCCCGGACACTCATCAAACAGGCTGACCCCGAAGTCGTCGAGGAATGGAAATGGAGAGGCGTTCCAGTGTGGTCACACGGCGGGATCATCTGCACGGGTGAAACCTACAAGCACGCCGTGAAGATGACTTTCGCCAAGGGCGCTTCGCTGGAGGACCCTTCAGGTCTCTTCAATGCCAGCCTCGAAGGCAACACTCGACGTGCCATTGATCTCCATGAAGGCGACAGGATTGATGAGGCCGCGCTAAAAACGTTGATTCGCGCGGCCGTGGATCTCAATACATCCGTACGAACGAGCGCTCGCAGAAAACCGACTGAGTAAATGCTCTTGCAAACCGCTGGTGTGTGATGAGAGTCATCATTGCGGCGTATTGGGCGTCACGCCTCATTTTCCAGATGCCCATCGAACGTATCTGTGACGATGAGCTATCCAGCCCTGGCGCGTTTGAATCCCCCGGCCTTTAACAGTCTTTGACAGTTTCCCGACAAAGCTCTCAAAGATTGCCCGTAACCACTCCCCTAGCATGGCGGCATCCACTATTGAACCGGGTGTCCCATGCTTCGCGCGACTCGCTTCGTCCCCATGCTCGGACTTTTGCTCGGCAGCCTCGGTTGTCACGGCCAGCCACCTGCTGTGCCGACGATTCACAAAGGGGACTATGCGGCCATCGTCCACTACCTGCAAAAACACATACCGCGCGAGATGGCCGAGCACAATGTGCCGGGGCTGTCGGTGGCGCTGGTGGATGGCCAACAACTGATCTGGGCACGCGGCTTCGGTTACGCCGACATGACACGCGGCGTGCCGGTGACGGAAAACACCGCATTTCGTGCCGGGTCGATTTCCAAACTGTTGACCGCCACAGCCGCCCTGCAATTGGTCGAGAGCGGCGCACTCTCGCTCGATGCACCGGTGCAACACACCCTCGAAGAGTTTTACGTGCGCTCGCACTTTCATGTCGGCCAGGGTGATGCCAACCGCGGGGTGACGCTGCGTCGCCTGCTCAGCCATCAGGCCGGCATCCCCAACGAATACCTGCCCGACCTGCAACAACCCTACGACCTGGCTCAATTGCCGCTGCGGGTATCCGGAGTCTGGTTGAGTCACCCACCCGGCAGCCAGGTGGCCTACTCCAATCTCGGCTATGCACTGGCGGGCGCAGCGATTGAGCGCAGCAGCCAGCAAGACTTTGAAAGCCAGTTGCAACACACCCTGCTGCGACCTCTGAAAATGAGCCAGTCCAGTTTCGTCGGCAACGCGGCGGACGCCGTGTTCCGCGCCCGTGGCTATCCGGCACGCGCCAGGCGTGCTGACAGCGATACCCGCGACATGCCCGCCGCAGGCCTGTGGACCAGCCCTCGGGACCTCAGTCATTACGTACAGATGTTGTTTGCCCAGGGCCGCTACAACGGCGAGCAAGTGCTGGCGGCCGAGTCGATCCGCGAGATGCTCCGCTCCCAGAACACCCGCAACCCGCTGGATTACGACTGCCAGGTCGGCCTCGGCTGGTTCCTGTCGGCCTGCGGCGGCGAGGACATCCACCCAGGTGTTCCCATTGTCCAGCACAGCGGTTCCAGCGGCGATTTCGTCGCGCAATTGAGCGTCCTGCCAGAACAGCAACTGGCAGTGATCGTCATGAGCAACGCCGGCAACAGCCAGGAACTGGTCACGCCCCTGGTTACCCGCACCTTGCGCTTGATGCTCCAGGCCCACGGTGATCCGAGCGAGTGCGCAGAGGACTGCAACCCACACGCCTCCAATGCCCACGCAGTACGTACCCGCACTGCCCGAGGCATGGGCCATGCCGTCAGCCGCCAGCTCAATGACACCAGCGCCCCCTTCAATCCTCTCCTTCCACCCAACAACAACCTGAGTTTCTGACCCTCCATGAAAACCCTGATCAGCTCCAAAACGTTCTGCCTGTCACTCACCTCTTTATGTGTGCTGGCTTCGACCGACTCCCTGCACGCCGAAGACTGGCATTACAGCGTAAAGGGTGGCGCCGCCAGCGTGCCGCGCTACAGCGGCAGCGACGAACGTGTTGTCACCCCGTTGTTGGGCGGCGAGATTGTCAGCCCCTACGGCGTATTCCTCGATACCTCGCGGGGGTTGGGCTGGCAAAGCGAATGGGGCAACCTGGCGCTCAGCACCTACGTCGGCCCCAGCCAAACTCGCAAGGATCGCCAGTCGACACTGGGTGGCTCGGACGACTTGAAGGGCATGGGCTCGATCAAATCGCGGGCGCAACTGGGCGTCAGCGCAAGCTATACCCTCGGCGCGGTGGTGCTGGGTGCGACGGCGGAACATGCGCTGAAAAAGAGTGACGACAATCACGACACCGATTCGGCGTACAGCCGCCTGGAACTGAGCGTCAGCACGCGGCTGTACGAGGGCGACTATGGCAGCCTCGACGGCAGCCTCAACAGTCAGTTTGGCAACGCGGACTATATGCGCACCTGGTATGGCGTCAGCGACGCTCAGGCAGCACGCAGCCGATTCCGGGCCCACGACACCCACGGTGGGCTGGTCAGCCGTGGCGCCAACCTGACCTGGGCTGTGCCGATCAATGACCAGACCGAGTTCAGCACCGTGCTGGCGGTGCAGCACCTGAGCAAGGAGGCGGCTGACAGCCCGATTGTCGAGCAGCGCTTGCAGACGTCACTGGCCGGGCAAGTGAAATACAGTTTCTGATTGATCGCCAGCGGCTACGTTACGGATGAGGCGCCGAGCTTGAAAGCCGCCTCAATCCGCGGCCGCCCAGGTCATGCGAAACGACGCCCCGCCCCAAGGCGAATCGCCGACTTCAACCTTGCCGCCGTGCCCTTGCGAGACTCGCCTGACCAGGGCCAGCCCCAGCCCGAAACCACCGGTGCGGCGATCACGGCTGGCGTCCAGCCGGGCGAACGGTTCGAAGATTTTTTCGCGCCCGTCCAGCGGCACTCCCGGCCCGTCGTCATTGACCAGCACTTCGTAACCCTGCTCGCCCAACACCAGCGACACCTCCACGCGCTGGTCCGCATACCGAATGGCGTTGCGCAGCAAGTTGATCACCGCCCGGGCCATAAATCGCGGTTCGATACAGATCGACTCGACCTCACAGGCACGGATCGACAACACAACCCCCGCCGCCTCCGCCTCCAGAGCAACACTGCCCACCACGCTGTCGAGCCAACTGAGGGCCTGAATGTTTTCACGGTTGACCACCGTGGCGTTGCGTTCAAGGCTGGCGTAGGTCAACAGCTCCGAAACCATTTCTTCCAGCTCGCCAAGGTCGGCGTACATGTCGGCGATCAGCTCGCGTTTCGCCTGCGGGTCGGACAGCTGTTTGAGCTGATCGAGTTCAAAAGACAATCGTGTAATCGGCGTGCGCAGCTCATGGGAAACCGCATTGGTCAGCTCACGCTGATTGGCGATCAAGCCTTCGATACGGGCGGCCATTTGATTGAAGTGTCCGGCCAGGTCGCGAATGTTCGAGCGCTTCGAGAGCTGGATGCGTGAGCTCAGGTCGTTGTCGCCGAAACGTTGCGCGGCAAGGCGTAGTTTCTCCAGATCACGCCAATGAGGGCGAACCCAAAAGAACAACACGATCCCCAGCAACACCCCGAGCATGGTGTACGCCGCTATCAGGTAGAACGCGTTCATGTTGGGCTCTTCGGGGAGCTTGATACTGAGCAACTGCGGACCGTTGTCGATGACCGAGATAAACTGCGTGTACTTGTCCCGAATTACCAGTTGGCCCTCATCGAGCAAGGTCTTTTCCCGCTCACTCAGTGCCAGTGCTTCGCGCTGTACCAGTTGCAGCTGCAAACCGTAATGGGGCTTGAGCACCTGCAATTGCTGCTCGCGGCCCGCCTCATCGAGGGGTTGGAGTTGCTGCACCAGCGAATACGCCGGGCCTCTCATGGCATCGCGGTTGTAGGTCTGCAGCGTGCCGTCGAGCAGCGCGGTAAACGTGCGATCAACCACCTCCAGCGCCGCCACCATGCCAATCGCCAGAACAATAAAAAGCCCAAAGAAAAGACGCAGCATTTACAGCTCCCAGGCGAACGGGTTGAACAGATAACCCTTGCCCCAAATGGTCTTGATGCACACCGGCTCCCGAGGGTTGTCCTTGAGCTTGCCGCGCAACTTGCTGATGTAGACGTCGACGCTGCGGTTGAGGCCGTCGAAGGCAATTCCGCGCATGCGATTGAGGATGTCATCGCGCGACAGAATCTTGCCCGCCGCACTGGCCAACAACCACAGCAATTCAAATTCCATGGTCGTCAGTTCGATGACCTCGCCCGCCAGCCGTACTTCGCGGCAACTGCGATCAATCGACAGGTTGCCGAACGCCAGGGAGCCGCGCACGGTGGTTTCGGGAATCTGCCGCCGCTGCAACGCGCGCAGGCGAGCCAATAGCACAGGCGGCTTGATCGGTTTGATCACGTAATCGTCGGCCCCGGATTCCAGGCCCAGGATGTGATCCAGGTCGTCTTCCTTGGCGGTCAGGATGACAATCGGCGTCTCCGAAACGCTGCGAATCTCGCGGCACACGTGCAAACCGCTTTGCCCTGGCAGCATCAGGTCGAGCACGACGATTTTCGGTTTGAAATCGAGAAACGCCGCCAGCGCCAGATCGCCCCGATGCACGGTCATGACCTCAAAGCCATGTTGCGACAGAAAGTGCGCGATCAGCGTCGCGAGCCTTTCGTCGTCTTCAACGAGCAATACTTTGCCAAACCCCAGGTTATCCATAACGACCGTCTGCCAACCCTTGTGTGAAGTGGGCCGTATTATGGCGCCAATTGGGAATGGGACGGTTATCGCAGGCAGCAAAAACCGGCCTCGGGGGCCGGTTTTCAGTGATCTTTCATACTCTTAAGAGTTTTTAACAATATCAAATCAAACAATCACTTTTGCAGGCGCCTGGCTTGTCAGTGATGGGGATCTCAAGGACGCCGTCGCCGGCAAGCCGTGCGCCTACAGGGTTATGCGGCGGTCGGCACACCGCTGTGGAAGCGGAACTCCACATCCGGCGACTCGATGAGTTCCTGTTCCGCCGTGCGGACTCTTTCGATCACCTGAGCAATGTCCTTGGCGTCGCCATACTGATAAGCCAGCTTCAGGTAACCCTGAAAGTGCCGGGCTTCGCTTTTCAGCAGGCCGAAGTAGAACTTGCCCAGTTCCTCGTCCAGATGCGGCACCAGCGCCTCGAAGCGCTCGCAGCTACGCGCCTCGATAAATGCACCGACCACCAGCGTGTCCACCAGCTTCACCGGTTCATGGCTGCGCACCACTTTGCGCAGGCTCGAGGCGTAGCGCCCGGCGGACAGCTGCCGCAACTCGATCTTGCGCTTTTTCATCAGGCGCATGACTTGCTCGTGATGCACCAGTTCTTCCCGGGCCAGACGCGACATCAGGTTGATCAAATCAACATGGGAGTGGTACTTGGCAATCAGGCTGAGCGCCGTACTGGCCGCCTTGAACTCGCAGTTCTTGTGGTCGATCAGCAAGGTTTCCTGATCCGCCAGCGCGGCCTCGATCCAACCCTGCGGCGTGCGGCAGCCGAGAAATTCATGGATTTCGGGAAGGATCATTGGGTAGCACCACACGGCAGGACAGCGACGATTTCGGGGATCAGTAACATGAGGCTCACGAAAAAAGGGTTCACAGCGAAGGCCGCCGATTATACCGGCCTGCCGGCAGACCACCAGCCACCGCACTTGATATGCATCAAGACCCGAGTTCACGAGCAGCAACTATAGTTGTGCAACGCAGCGTCTTTTCATTCATCGGAGATCCCGATCATGCAAGCCATCCGCAGTATCCTGGTGGTCATCGAGCCTACACCGGCCGAAAGCCTCGCCCTCAAACGCGCCAAGCTGATCGCCGGGGTGACCCAGGCACACCTGCATTTGCTGGTCTGCGACAAGAAGCATGATCATTCGGCGCTGTTGAGCGTGCTCAAGGCCAGCCTCCAGGAAGAAGGCCATAGCGTCACCACCGAACAGGCGTGGAACGAAAGCCTGCACGAAACCATCATTGAGGTGCAGCAAGCCGAAGGCTGCGGGCTGGTCATCAAACAACACTTCCCCGATAACCCGCTGAAAAAAGCCCTGCTGACCCCGGCGGACTGGAAACTGTTGCGCCAGTGCCCGAGCCCGGTGCTGCTGGTAAAAACCGCCACGCCGTGGGCGGGCGGAACCATTCTTGCCGCCATTGATGTGGGCAACAGCGACCCGGAACACCGCGTGTTGCACGCCACCATCGTCGATCACGGCTTCGATATCGCGCACCTGGCCAAGGCTCACCTGCATGTGATCAGTGCCCATCCCTCGCCGATGCTCTCGGCGGCCGACCCGGTGTTCCAGCTCAAGGAAACCATCGAGGCCCGCTACCGCGAGCAGTGCAAGGCGTTCCAGGCCGAATTCGATATCGACGACGCCCACCTGCACATCGAGGAAGGTCCGGCGGACGTGCTGATTCCCCACATTGCGCATAAATTGCAGGCCGCCGTGACGGTCATCGGCACTGTGGCGCGCACCGGGTTTTCGGGCGCGCTGATCGGCAACACCGCCGAGGTGGTGCTCGACTCACTGGAAAGTGACGTGCTGGTGCTCAAGCCGCAGGAAATGATGGATCACCTGGGGGAGTTGGCGACCAAGGCATAGATTCATCGGTATTTGATAGATCGCTTTCGCGGGCAAGTCGGTATCTACAGGTGCAGTGGTGCCGTTGTAGGAGCAAGGCTTGCCTGCGATGCTTTCAGGGATCAGTCGCCAAACGCGTCCTTGAGGAACCCCGGCGCGATATAGCGCTGGTAATGCGCTTCGGACAGCAGGAAGAATTCCCGATCAATGGCGTCGCGCAACTCGGGCAGGTTCCAGTCGCGAAACTCCGGCAACAACACCATGCCATACGCCTCCAACTGGTTGATCACCCGTGCACCGCGGGCGATCAGTTGGTACGCCCAGCAGTAAGGGGACTGATGGGGCACGAAGCGGATTTTTCGTTGTTCCAGCTGCAAGCGCAGCCGTGCGGAATCGAATATTTCCAGTTTTCCGGCCATTACCTGTACCAGTAACTGTTCAAGGCGCAGCCACACCGCGCGCTTTTCTTCCTCGTTGTAACCGTTCCAGTGAATCACTTCATGGTGGAAACGCTTGCAGCCACGGCACACCAGATCACCGTAAACAGTGGAGCAGAGGCCGATGCAGGGAGTCTTGATGGTCTGATTGGGCATAGGTAGGCAAAACGCGAGAAAGCAAAACAGGCCGGCATGTTAGCCCTTTGTCTAACATTGATCACCCCTCAAACTTCAGGGCATCAGGGTCTGTTGGACTTTGGTGACGACCGCGACGGATGCCCGCGCCTTGCCTCGCACACGTTGGCCCAGCAACGCGGCTCGCCACCAAAGTCCAATAGACCCTGACTTACCTTTAGATTTTTTTTGCCGTAGAATCAGCCAGCCTTTTAAGGCGCCAATGTCCGTTAGAAGCTGTTTTCAAAGCGTCACGAGCACAGTCGTTCCTTCAGAGCGGTGTTGGCGAGGAGTTTTTCCAGCGGGGAACACTCAGCGCCAACCCTCATCAGCTCCGTTCTGCAGGCGTAAAACTTTGAAAGCAGCTTCTGTGAGGAATTCCGGCAACTCAGGCTTTGCGGCTCAAAAAGCCCCCAAGCGCTGAGTGCCGTGAGTTTCTGGATGAGCGTCCCGGACACCCATTTGGGACCACTGATGAGGGTAATAACTGTGCTTGAAGCCTACCGCAAACATATCGAAGAGCGTGCAGCACTGGGTATCGTTCCCCAGCCGCTTAACGCCGAACAAACTGCAGGCCTGGTCGAGCTGCTGAAGAATCCCCCGGCAGGCGAAGAAGCTGTTCTGCTGGACCTGATCACCAATCGCGTTCCACCTGGCGTGGACGAAGCGGCCTATGTAAAGGCAGGCTTCCTGTCCGCACTGGCCAAAGGCGAAGCCACGTCCCCTCTGATCGACAAGAAACGCGCTGTTGAACTGCTCGGCACCATGCAGGGCGGCTACAACATCGTGACCCTGGTTGACCTGCTCGACAGCGCTGAACTGGCACCTGTTGCCGCAGCGCAACTCAAGCACACCCTGCTGATGTTCGATGCTTTCCACGACGTCGCGGAAAAAGCCAAGAACGGCAATGCTCACGCCCAAGGCGTACTGCAATCCTGGGCTGACGGCGAATGGTTCAAGAACCGCCCGACCCTGGCCGACAAGATCAGCCTGCGCGTGTTCAAGGTCACCGGCGAAACCAACACCGACGACCTCTCCCCTGCGCCTGATGCCTGGTCCCGCCCGGACATCCCGTTGCACGCCCTGGCCATGCTGAAAATGGCCCGTGACGGCATCGTTCCTGACGTACAAGGCTCCATCGGCCCGATGAAACAAATCGAGCAGATGCGCAACGACGGCTTCCCGATCGCCTACGTCGGTGACGTGGTCGGTACCGGTTCGTCGCGTAAATCGGCCACCAACTCGGTGCTGTGGTTCTTCGGCGACGACGTTCCTTACGTGCCGAACAAGCGCTCCGGCGGTTTCTGCTTCGGCAGCAAAATCGCTCCGATCTTCTACAACACCATGGAAGATGCCGGCGCACTGCCAATCGAATTCGACGTTACCAACATGAACATGGGCGACGTGATCGACCTGTACCCGCATGCTGGCAAAGTCTGCAAACACGGTACTGACGAAGTCCTGACCACCTTCGAAATGAAGACCCCGGTGCTGTTGGACGAAGTCCGTGCCGGCGGTCGTATTCCTTTGATCATCGGCCGTGGCCTGACCGAGAAGGCGCGTACCGAGCTGGGTCTGCCACCTTCGGAGCTGTTCAAGAAGCCTGAAGCACCGGCTGAAAGCACCAAGGGTTTCACCCTGGCGCAGAAGATGGTCGGCAAGGCGTGCGGCGTAGTGGGCGTTCGCCCAGGTACGTACTGCGAGCCGAAAATGACCACCGTCGGTTCCCAGGACACCACTGGCCCGATGACCCGTGACGAACTGAAAGACCTGGCATGCCTGGGTTTCTCGACCGATCTGGTCATGCAGTCCTTCTGCCACACCGCTGCTTATCCAAAGCCGATCGACGTCACCACTCACCACACCCTGCCCGACTTCATCATGACCCGCGGCGGCGTTTCCCTGCGTCCGGGCGACGGCATCATCCACAGCTGGCTGAACCGCATGCTGCTGCCGGACACCGTCGGTACCGGTGGTGACTCCCACACCCGTTTCCCGATGGGCATCTCGTTCCCGGCCGGTTCCGGCCTGGTCGCGTTCGCCGCAGCCACTGGCGTGATGCCACTGGACATGCCGGAATCGATCCTGGTGCGCTTCAAAGGCAAAATGCAACCGGGCGTCACCCTGCGTGACCTGGTTCATGCCATTCCTTACTACGCGATCCAGGCTGGCCTGCTGACCGTAGAGAAGAAAGGCAAGAAGAACGCCTTCTCCGGCCGCATCCTGGAAATCGAAGGCCTGGACAACCTGAGCATCGAACAAGCCTTCGAGCTGTCCGACGCCTCGGCCGAACGTTCCGCTGCCGGTTGCACCATCAAGCTGTCGAAAGAGTCGATCACCGAGTACCTGAGCTCCAACATCACCCTGCTGCGCTGGATGATCGGCGAAGGCTACGGCGATGCGCGTACCCTGGAACGTCGTGCTCAAGCGATGGAAGCCTGGATCGCCAACCCTGAGCTGATGGTTGCCGATGCTGACGCCGAATACGCTGAAACCATCGAAATCGACCTGGCCGACATCAAGGAGCCTGTGCTCTGCGCGCCGAACGACCCGGACGACGCCCGTCTGCTGTCCAGCGTTGCTGGCGAGAAGATCGACGAAGTGTTCATCGGTTCGTGCATGACCAACATCGGTCACTTCCGCGCTGCCGGTAAACTGCTGGATCAGGTCAAGGGTCAGCTGCCAACCCGTCTGTGGCTGTCGCCGCCGACCAAGATGGACGCTCACCAACTGACCGAAGAAGGCTACTACGGCATCTACGGCAAGGCTGGCGCACGCATGGAAATGCCGGGCTGCTCGCTGTGCATGGGCAACCAGGCACGCGTAGAACCGAACTCCACCGTCGTGTCCACGTCGACCCGTAACTTCCCGAACCGTCTGGGCGATGGCGCCAACGTTTACCTGGCTTCGGCCGAGTTGGCGTCGGTGGCTTCGATCCTGGGTCGCCTGCCGACCGTCGAGGAGTACATGGCCTACGCGAAGGAAATCGACACCATGGCCAGCGATGTGTATCGCTACCTGAGTTTCGACCAGATCGCCGAGTTCCGTGAAGCTGCAGCGAACGCCAACATTCCGGTCGTTCAAGCCTAACGTTACAACGCCATAAAAAACGCCGCCCATCCCACGATGAGCGGCGTTTTTTTTATGCCCGGCGTTCCGCCTCTTGCACCGCACCGTCCACGCTCAGGCCGCTGAGGCTGACCCGTGAACGCTCGACCTCCGGCAGCGAGGCCAGCACGCTCAGCGCTTCATGCTTGAGGCGCGCCAACACCAAGCGCTTGCCTTCAAGACGCACACGAAGGAAAAACTCCTCCAGCGCCTCGATACTGGTGCCGTCCAGGTCCGGCGACTCCTCCAGGCTGAGAATCACCGTATGAATCGGCACCTCGGAATGTCGGACCAGTCGTAACGCAGCCCCCAGAATCCGCTCGGCGTTGGCGAAGAACAGCGCCTCGCTCGGCCGGACAATCAGCACACCCGGCACGGCTTTGGCCAAAGGATGGCGTTGCAGGTCGACAAAATCATGCCCGCCGCCGATCTGCCCGAGGATCTGGATATCCGCCGCCGACATCTGTTTGAGCATCAGCAACACACTGATCGCCACCGCCAGCAACAGACCGTCCAGCACGCCGAGCACCAGCACTGCCGCCACGGCGCAGATCACCAGCAGGCGATCACGACGCCAGATGAAGTAACGGCCCAGCGGCTGCAAGCTCAGGCCACGGCCCAGCGCATGCATGACAATGGCCGCCAACACCGGCTCCGGGGTCAAGGCGATGTAGGGCAACACCGTCAGCACAATCAGCAACACCACCAGCGCCGCCAGCCCACCGGCCAGCCGCGAGGTCGCGCCCGCCGCTTCATTGGCGGACGTCGCGGAATACCCCGCCCCCGCCGGCATGCCATGGAACAGCCCGGACAGCAGATTGGCCGCGCCGAGGGCCAGCAAGTCCCGGTTGGAGGTCACCCGATCACCGTGCTTGAGTGCGAAGGCGCTGATCGAGCCGTAGGACTCTGCGTAAAGAATCATCACCATGGCAAACCCCAGCTCCCCCAGCCGCAGCCAATCGGCAAAGGGCAGCGCTGGCAACCGTGGCACCTCCAGGCTGAGGTCAATCGCACCTATCAACGGGACGCCATGATCTGGCAGATTCAGCCATTGACCCGCCCCGATACCGATCATCACCACCAGCAGTCCACCGGGCAAACGCCGGAAGTGTGCGAAGCACCACAACAACATCAACGCCACCGCCGCGACACCCGCGCCCGCCCAGTTCCACCGAGGCAGTTGCTCCAGCAACTGAGGCAAAAAGCGGATCAGGTTGCCGTCACTCAAGTGCACACCGACCACACTGGCGAGTTGTTTGAGGATGATCGTCAGCGCCAGGCCAAAGGCAAACCCGCGCAGCACCGGCTTGGCAATAAAGGACGTAACGCTGCCGAGCCGGAACAACCCGGCCAGTAAAAAGAACCCGCCGGTGACCAACACCAGGCCGAAAGCCAGCGTGGAGCGCAGCGCCGGATCACCGCCTGACAGCGTCATGCTGGCCGCCGCCAGTACCGCCGCCGAAGACGACGTCGCCGAGACAATCGCAAACCGGCTGGTGCCCAGAAGCCCATAGCACAGCAGCCCGGCAAACAATGCAATGACGCCAGCCTGAGGCGCCAACGCGGCAATGCTCGAGTAAGCGACCGCTTCTGGCAGCAATAAACCGGCAATCGACAACCCTGCCAACAGGTCCTGCCAACGGTTCGGCCGGTCGCGGACGCTGGAAGGCTCAGCCGGCAATCGGGCCTCCCTGGCCCGCGCAAAGGCAGGCCTCCCAACGAGGCACGGTGGTCAGTAGCGAGTGTTCGCGAGCCATCTAGCGTCTCCAATCAGGCCTTTTCGGGTCGGTGAGGGAGTGTAGCGTCTATTCGGCCCATCGCCGACCAACGGCGCAGCTTACCCCGGCGCACCCGCTCCGCTACCAGATCAGGTAGTTGTCCCGACCCGGTCTGCGGATAAGAATCCCTCCCACTGCACGCGACCCGCAGACACGCTTGCACCTCGATCCGGCGCTGCAACTCAAGGAGGAGTTATGCGCATTATCATGATCGCCATCGGCTCGGAGGGCGACGTCCGTCCCTTCATCAGCCTGGGTAAGGCACTGGTGCGCCGTGGGCACCCTGTGACGGTGTGCAGCCTGCCCGCGTTTGCCACGACAATTGAACACAACGGCCTGGAGTTTGCCGCCATCTGCGACGAAACGACCGGCAACGCGGCCATGAGCGACTCGAAACCCCGGGGCTCCAGGACCTCGTTTTCTGCGCGGTGGAAAGCCCTCTCGGGCATGCTCGAACCGGTCTACGAGTACATCGCCGCCCGGCGACACGACGACATCGTTGTCGTGGGTTCGTTATGGGCGCTGGGGGCACGGGTCGCCCAGGAAAAATTCGGCATGCCTTACCTCTCGGTGCAGGTCTCCCCCGCCACGCTGATCTCTGCCCACCTGCCACCGGTACACCCCCGGTTCAAGGTTCCGCAGGGCATTCCGCTGGTCATGCGCAAAATGCTCTGCCGCACGATTGAATACCTCAAGATGGATCGGATCTGCGCCCCGCAGATCAATGCCCTGCGCCACAAGAAAGGTTTGCAGGGCACGGTAAAACACGTGTTCAGTCAGTGGATGCACGCGCCCGATGGCGTCATCTGCCTGTTTCCCGAATGGTTCGCCCCCGTCCAGCAAGACTGGCCGCAGCCGCTGCACATGACGGGTTTTCCGCTGTCCGAACGTACCGACGAAAGCCTTGACGATGAATTGCAGGCCTTCCTTCGCGCAGGCCAGCCGCCCATCGTCTTCGCACCGGGTGCGGCCCGGCAGTTTGACGAACACTTCTACCCCCTGGCCCTGTCGATCCTGCAAAAACTCGGGGCACGAGGGATTTTCCTCGGCGAGCACCGGGCGCCCCTCAAACGCCTGCCCCTGAGCGCGTTGCAGCGCGAGCACGCGCCCATGGGGGCCCTGCTGCCACACACGGCGGGCCTGGTCCATTCAGGTGCAATCGGAACCATGAGCCTGGCGCTGGCCGCCGGTGTCGGGCAAATCGTCATGCCGGCCGCCCACGATCAGTTCGACAACGCCGAGCGACTGGTACGCATGGGGTGCGGCATCAAACTGAGTTTGCCGCTGGACGAAGCCCGCCTGCGTGACGCCTTGATCGATTTGCTGGAGGACGCTCGCATGGTGGCGGCCTGCGCCCGCACTCGCCAGCTTTCACCGCCCGCCACGCTGGCCTGCGAGCACGCGGCCAGCATCATCGAACGCTGCCGACCGCCAACAAAACCGCGCCTGCTGCGCACAGCGTCGTGAAGAACCCCATGCCAGAGCGTTCACCTTGAAAAAATAAGCGTTTGAAACGTTGACAGACGGTCGTCGTGAACTAGATTGCTTCCTGTGCACGGATGCACGGCAGCAGGACGGACGACCATGGAAAAGGAATCAGGCTTCATGCACTGGTGGAATGACCTGCGCATGGAGATGCTCAAGCTAGAAGAAGCCCCACAGATCTTTGCGCTTCTGGAGCAGGAAGTTCAGCGGCTGGGTTTTGATTACTACGCTTACGGTGTGCGCCATTCGGTCCCCTTCACCCGCCCGAAAACCGACATCTACGGTTCATACCCCAAGCATTGGCTAGAGCATTATCAGCAGAACAACTACGCGACAATCGATCCGTCGATCATGAACGGGCTGCGCTCGACCCAAATGATGCTCTGGAACGATGCGCTGTTCGAGAACAGCCCATGTTTATGGAGCGAGGCACAGGACTGGGGGCTGCGATTCGGGGTGACCTTGCCGATGCGTTCACCCAACAACACCTTGAGCGTGCTGTCACTGGCCCGCACCTACACCCCCATCGGGGCGGCGGAATGCGAGCATATACGCCTGCGCCTGCACTGTATCGTCGAAGTACTGAACTCGCGCCTGGCTGACATCGGCCATCAACAAACGACGTCGGAACTCATCGAGCTAAGCCTGCGCGAGCGGGAAGTACTGCAATGGACCGCCGATGGTAAAAGTTCGGGTGAAATCGCGCTGATCCTCGGCATCTCGGTGAACACCGTGAATTTTCACTTGAAGGTCATTCAGAAAAAATTCGGCGCGGCCAATAAAACCCTCGCAGCGGCCTATGGCGCCGCGCTGGGCTTGATCTAGCGCCACCCCCCAACGATAAGGATATCGACCCATGATTACCGTGATATCACGGCATCGTCAGGAGCTCACGCCTGCGTTGCATGACGACCTCGGCCGCTACCGGCACAACGTTTTCGTCAAGCAACTGGGCTGGGAGTTGAACACCAGCAGCCCATTGCCAGACCGCGAGTTCGACCAGTTCGACCATGCCGATACCCGCTACATCATCGCCCTGGACCGCGACCAGCGTGTCCACGGCTGCGCCCGGCTGTTGCCGACCACTCAACCGTACCTGCTGTCCGACGTGTTTGGTTTCTTGTGCGATCAAGCCGTCCCCCGGCGTAGCGATACCTGGGAGATCTCACGCTTTGCCGCCAGCGCACTCGAGAATGGAAAACTGCCCATGCGGGTGTTCTGGAACAGCCTGCACAGCGCCTGGTCGCTGGGTGCGACCGAGGTCGTGGCAGTCACGACCCCTTCGCTTGAACGCTACTTCCTGCACCATGGCGTGCAACTGCGCCGGCTCGGCCAGCCACAGCGGTTGAACCGCGATCACGTGGTGGCACTGAGTTTTGCGGCCTATCAAAAAAACGGCCGCGCCGCGCTTCATGCGCAGTCAGCGGCCGTTAATTCGCTCAATCAGGCATTCCTGCGGTCCGGCTCAGCGCTGGCGCACCAGGCTGAGCAAGCGCAGGCTTAGGCGGTCAGCGAGTAGATCAACGCCGAAATCGCTACCAGGCCCACCAGCGTCACGAAGACGTTGGAGGCCTGGCCGCGATAACGTGCCATGGCTGGAACCTTGCGGATCGCATACATCGGCATCAGGAACAGGATGGCCGCGATGATCGGCCCGCCCAGGGTTTCGATCATGCCCAGGATGCTCGGGTTCAGCGTGGCAACGATCCAGCACACCACCAGCATGAAGGCTGCGGTCATGCGGTCCAGCGTCTTGGGTGCTGGACGCTTGCCGCTCTTGACGATCAAGCCCTTGAGACCTTCGCTGGCGCCGATGTAGTGGCCCAGGAACGACTTGGAGATGGCCACGAATGCAATCAACGGCGCCGCGAAGGCGATCGTCGGGTTGCTGAAGTGGTTGGCCAGGTACGACAGAATCGACAGGTTCTGCGCCTTCGCTTCAGCCAATTGGGCCGGCGACAGGGTCAGCACGCAACTGAACACGAAGAACAGCACCATGACCACCATCAGCAGGTGGGCGCGGGACAGGATCTGCGAGCTGCGCTCTTCGGCATGAACGCCATAACGACGCTTCTGGTCCACCGCGAACGCCGAGATGATCGGCGAATGGTTGAACGAGAACACCATCACCGGAATCGCCAGCCACAGCGTGTGCATCAACGCCGACGGTTCAGGCAGCGTGCTTGCCGTGGTGAGGATGCCGCCATTCCAGTGCGGAATCAGGAACACCGCCAGAAACAGCAGCGCCACAATGAACGGATACACCATCAGGCTCATGGCCTTGACGATCACCTGCTCGCCACAACGCACCACGCCCAGCAGGCCGAGGATCAACACGAACGACAGAATCGCCCGCGGTGGCGGCATGATGTGCAACTGGTGTTCAAGAAAGCTGCCCACGGTGTTGGTCAGGGCCACGCTGTAAATCAGCAGGATCGGGAAAATCGCGAAGAAGTACAGCAAAGTGATCAGGGCACCGGCCTTGATCCCGAAATGCTGCTCGACCACTTCAGTGATGTCCGCGCCTTCACGGCCGGAAAGCACAAAACGGGTCAGACCGCGGTGTGCATAGAACGTCATCGGGAATGCCAACACCGCCAGAATCAGTAGCGGCCAGAAACCGCCCAGGCCTGCGTTGATCGGCAAAAACAGGGTACCCGCACCAATCGCCGTGCCAAACAGGCCCAGCATCCAGGTGGTGTCATGGCGATTCCAGCTTGCAAGGCTAGCTGGTGCCGCCGCTTCAAAGCGTTCATCAACGCTATTGGCCTGATCATTCATCCGGTCGGATCTCCGCATTCCGGTCATTTGCCACACAGTCGGGACGAGTCAGAAAAGGCTGACAGGCAGCGCCCCGGCCGTAACAGGGGCGCGATTGTCCGGGATTAATCAACAGAAGCAAAGACTTAGCTGAGGAGTGGTTATGCGGATCAGTTCATGTGAGATGGCTTTTTGACGCACAGCCCGCGAAAACCGGGCCATCCACCGAAATACAATCAAGAAAAGCAAGATGCGTAACCAGCAATCACCACGCTTGAAATATTCAGCAACAACGAAGTTGACAGGCCCTTTGCAGCCACAGCATGATCGGGCCATGAACATTTTGACGCTGAACCTCACCCGCACCACCACGACCGCCCCCGGCGGGTCGAGTGGTGGCTGGCTGATATGAACACAGCGCAGTGACCCCAAGGCCCCGCCAGCAATGGACGGGGTCTTTTTTTGGCCTTGCTTTTGGCCTTTCAAGGAGAAAAACCATGGCATCCCCTGCTTCCAGCCGCTCTGCCCTGTTGATTGTCGACATGCAGGTCGGGCTATTCAACGGCCCGGAAAAACCCTATGAGGGTGAACGGGTACTGGACAACATCCAGCAACTGATCCGAAAAGCCCGCTCAGCCTCGGCACCGATCTTCGCCGTTCGTCATACCGGCCCGGCCGGTTCACCCATCGCGGCCGGCAGTGCGCTCTGGCAACTGCTGCCCGCCCTTGAGCTGGACCCGGCGCTGGACACCCTGTTCGACAAAACCAGGCCCAGCAGTTTTTTCGCAACCGGACTGGCGCAACAGCTCAACGACGTGGGTATCAAGCACCTGGTGATCGTCGGCATGAAAACCCAGTTTTGCATCGACACCACATGTCGGGTCGCGGTGGAATCAGGCTTTGACGTGACGCTGGTGGCCGATGCCCATACCTGCATGGACACCCCGCAGTTATCGGCCAAAATGATTATTGAGCATCACAATGCAACCCTTGGCGCAGCGCTGGTCAAACGGCTGGACACCGCGCAGGTGAGATTCTGACCGACACACGGTCGCGCAGTGCACATCCTTGCCAGACACGGCGTCAATGCCCGGGCTTGAGCCTGGCCATTGACGCCGCGCAGGCACACTTTTTCGTTTGATCATCCCTCAGGAGCCCAGCATGCCTGCAACCGTTCTGGTACTGGTTGAAACCATCAATGACTACCTGCCGATTCTTGAGCATCAGGGCTTTCATCTGATTCTCGCGCCGACGCCCAGCGAACGCGCCCAGGCGATTGCCACTCATGGAGGGCAAATCAAGGCCGTGCTCACACGCGGCCCGCTGGGCCTGTACGCCGAAGAGATCACCGCGCTGCCACAGCTGCAGATCATCTGCGTGATCGGTGCCGGCTTCGAACATGTCGACCTGCAAGCCGCCAGCAACCGTGGTATCACCGTAACCAACGGCGCCGGGGTCAACGCTTCGTCAGTGGCCGACCACGCGATGGCCTTGCTGCTGGCACTGGTGCGCGACATCCCCCGGGCCGATGCGGCGGTACGTCGTGGCGAGTGGCCGAAAATCATGCGCCCGTCCCTGGCCGGCAAACACCTGGGGGTCCTGGGGCTCGGTGCCGTCGGCATGGCCATCGCGCAACGGGCGACCCTGGGCTTCGACATGAGCGTCAGCTACCACAATCGCCAGCATCGCAGCGACGTGCCCTACCGCTACTGCTCAACCCCGACGGAACTGGCGCGGGCCTCTGATTTCCTGGTCATCGCCACCCCTGGCGGCATTGGCACTCGCCACCTGATCAACAAACAGGCGCTCGACGCACTGGGCCCCAATGGCTTCCTGGTCAATATTGCCCGGGCCAGTGTCGTGGTCACCGCCGATCTGATTACCGCCCTGGAGCAACGGCGGATTGCCGGTGCCGCCCTGGACGTGTTCGACGCAGAACCTCAAGTCCCCGACGCGCTCAAGACCTTGAGCAACGTGATCCTTACGCCCCACGTCGCCGGGCTCTCACCGGAAGCCACCCAGGCAACCGTGGAACTGGTGGGCAAAAACCTGCAGGCGTTCTTTGTCGGGCGACCGGTGTTGACGCCTGTTGCCCTGCCTCCGCCCACCCAATCCGAGCACGCCTCCTAGGGGCACCCCGGTGAGGGACGACTGCGCATCAGGAACGCTGATTATCCGGCAACACGCTAACCTATAAGGCCTTGCCGCGCTTGTGGCTCTGCGGGCGCGCCATTAGATTAGCCAATGATGTCTGGCCTCCAAAATAAGCAGAAGGGATAAGCATGGCGCTTACTGACCAGTCCACCCGTATCCGTGCGGGCGAAGAACTCGATGCCAGCCTGATCGACCCATACCTCAAGGCACATATCGCGGGTTTGCGTGGCACGCCGCAGATCAGCCAGTTCCCCGGGGGTGCATCGAACCTGACCTACCTGCTGGAATACCCGGATCAGGAGTTCGTGCTGCGTCGGCCGCCGTTCGGCCACAAGGCCAAGTCCGCCCACGACATGGGCCGCGAATTTCGCATCCTCAATCAGCTCAAGGATGGTTTTGCGTATTGCCCAAAAGCCTACGTGCACTGCACCGACGAATCGGTGATCGGCGCCGAATTTTATGTGATGGAGCGGGTCAACGGGATCATCCTGCGTTCCGAACTGCCGCCGGAGCTGGGCCTTGATGCCGATAAAACCCGGACCCTGTGCAAGAGCTTCATCGACAAATTCGTTGAACTGCACCGCGTCGACTACAGGGCCTGTGGTCTGGGCGATCTGGGCAAACCCGAAGGTTACGTCGCCCGGCAGATCAAAGGCTGGAGCGAACGCTACGAAAAAGCCCTGACGCCCGACGCGCCGGACTGGGAAGCGGTCAAGGCCTGGCTCAACGCCAAAATGCCGGCCGACCACCCGACGTCGAGCATCGTTCACAACGACTACCGCTTCGACAACGTGATCCTCGACCCGAACAACCCGATGCAGATCATCGGCGTGCTGGATTGGGAACTGACGACACTCGGCGATCCGCTGATGGACCTGGGCAACACCCTCGCCTACTGGATCGAAGCCAGCGACCCGGCGCCGGTGCAACTGATGCGCCGCCAACCCAGCCACGCTCCCGGCATGCTGACCCGCCGCGAGTTCGTCGACTACTACGCTGAACGCTCGGGCATCCAGATCGACAATTTCGACTTCTACTACACCTACGGGCTGTTCCGCCTGGCCGGTATCGTGCAGCAGATCTACTACCGTTTCTTCCATGGCCAGACCCAGGACAAACGCTTCGCGCAGTTCATTCACATGAACAAACTGCTGGAACACATGAGCCTGCAAGTCATCCAGAAATCCAGCCTCTGATCGCGCCTGGCGCCACGCCCCTCACAAGGAAACACCATGTCCAAGACTCAGTTGTTCGACCTCGACGGCAAAATCGCTTTCGTTTCCGGCGCCAGCCGTGGCATTGGTGAAGCCATCGCCAAACTGCTGGCCCAACAAGGCGCCCATGTGATCGTCTCAAGCCGCAAACTCGAAGGCTGCCAGCACGTGGCCGACGCGATCATCGCCGATGGCGGCAAAGCCACCGCCGTCGCTTGCCACATCGGTGAAATGGAACAGATCAGCCAGGTCTTCGCCGGCATTCGCGAACAGTTCGGGCGCCTGGACATCCTGGTCAACAACGCCGCCACCAACCCGCAGTTCTGTAATGTGCTGGACACCGACCTCAGCGCCTTCCAGAAAACCGTCGACGTCAACATTCGCGGGTATTTCTTCATGTCGGTGGAAGCCGGCAAGCTGATGCGCGAGCACGGCGGTGGCAGCATCATCAACGTCGCCTCGATCAACGGCGTCTCACCGGGTGTGTTCCAGGGCATCTACTCGGTGACAAAAGCGGCGGTGATCAACATGACCAAAGTGTTCGCCAAGGAATGCGCGCCATTCGGCATCCGTTGCAACGCCCTGTTGCCAGGGCTGACCGACACCAAGTTTGCTTCGGCATTGGTGAAGAACGACGCTATTTTGAAGACCGCGCTGCAACAGATTCCGCTCAAGCGTGTGGCTGATCCGAGCGAAATGGCCGGCGCGGTGTTGTATTTGGCCAGTGATGCGTCGAGTTATACGACCGGGGTTTCGTTGAATGTGGATGGGGGGTTCTTGTCTTGAAACCCGACATTCAAGGGTGATCGACCTTTATTGAGCGACACCTGTAGCGACAATAAGCAGCACACCAAAAATGCCTTGCCCTCAACCGGGCAAGGCATTTTTGCTTCAGGTAATAAGCGTGACACTGTCATTCAGCCAAGTTGATTCACTCCCTTCAAACAAGCATCGAAACATTCCAGCCCAGCCCCAAAACTGTAAGAACAATCACTGCCGCACCACATTCGCACTAAGTTAAACATTTAGAAGCGCATTCTCCGCACTACTTACAACAAAACCCGTTAGCCTCAAACCCGCAGCCAGACACTTCAACAACCCAATATCATTAATCCACTTGCTGCGCCACACTCATGCGCCAACACTTCCCACCCCGAAAAACAAAGGAAATAGCGCGCATGCCATTTATATAATCGGAAACATACTCATGAACTTACGACTCAAACTTTCTTTAACCATGGCCTGCCTGATAACAACCGGCTTCAGTGGACATCTTTACGCAAACAATGATGAATACGGCGCAAAGATCGGGGCACAGGTCAGCGCAAACTATGCGGATACCCGTGACTCCTGCCGTGGCTACGCACAACCGGCTTTCGCCTGTTCAGGCGTCATCATCAGGTCCACGCGTTATTCGGATGCCTATCGTTCGTGGGAACCAAGCCCAAAATCCAAAGCTTCCGGCGGAGTATCGTTCTCTTACCTCAGGGCCGACTCGAAGTTCAACGAAATGGCGGGGGGAGGTCGCAACGGCTTCATCCGCTACCCGGATTATCAAATGCCTGCTGGAATGAGTCGCACACAAGTTATTTGTGCGTTCCCAATTGATGGCGGCACTGATGAGCGGCAAGTATTAGGGTGCGACGACTCCAACCTGACCCCTGAATTTGAAAGCAGTTGCCAACAGCAAGGAATCACCACCGCCGAACAGTGGTATGCCCTTTATGTCAAAAATAACAAGTCACATCATCGCCAATGTTCTTTCGACATCATCACCAACCCAACCGGCCCCGCAGCAAAAGAGTTCATTGAAACCCTGCGGGCGATGCAATACATACAGGATGAAAGTTTTGGTCTTCTAGGAAAGAGCAATAACGAATTGCGCCTCGCCACATGGGCAAATGGCCTTGGAAAAGCATTTCCGGTCATGTCGTTCTTTTACATTGAAGGTGGCCTTGACGCCGCACAAAAAGATCAAAAGGCATTCCATGCCGAAACGGGACGGTTCGTTCCAGTCCTGAACGTCACCTTGCCCCGATCCCCCTCGGAGGATGCGACATTCACTTACCTGCCCTCTGATCAACTCACACTGAACGGTGTGTCCGGCCACTAAAGCACTGCATTCAGCTCAAAGCATTCACAAAGGGCCGTCGACCACCGACGGCCCATTCAGTCGGGCAGTGGCCTGATGCCGATTGCCGAAAATCTTTGAACCCCGAATAAAGAATATTTATTCCACAAATTGATTAAAATGAATTTATATTCCATAAGTAAGCCTCCTGACCACACCCACGCCAGAGGCCCCATCATGCAAGCACTCGGAATCGTACTCATCGGTACAGGCTTCATGGGGCGCGCCCATGCCTTGGCCTTTCGGAACGTCAGCGCAGTGTTCAACCTGCCTTTCACAGTGCGCCTGACGGCCCTCGCCGATGCCGACCCGCAACGCGCCCTTCACTGCGCCAATGCCTGGGGCTTTGAACAGACCCACAACGACTGGCAACAGCTGATTGATAATCCCAAGGTGCAATTGATCGCCATCACCACCCCCAACCACCTGCACTACCCCATGGCCATGGCGGCCCTGGCGGCAGGCAAACCGGTGTATTGCGAAAAGCCCCTGGCCGTCAGCCTCGAACAGGCCAGTGCCATGCGCTTGGCGGCGAAGGCGGCAGGCGTCGTCACCCGGGTGGGCTACAACTATCAGCACAACCCGATCATCACGCTGGCTCGTGAGTTGATCCACAACGGTGACCTTGGCGAGATCATCAGTTTTCAAGGTGAGTTCAGCGAAGACTTCATGGCCGATCCGATGTCGCCGTGGTCGTGGCGGTGCGAAGCCTCGCAGGCGGGCGGCGCCCTGGCGGACCTGGGCAGCCATTTGCTGGCCATGGCGCGTTATCTGGTGGGCGATGTTCAGGCCGTGTGTGCCGATAGCCAGACCGTCCACCGGCAGCGGCCCGCGACGGCGGGCAGCCAGGAACGACGCGAGATTGCCGTCGACGATCAGGTTCACGCCCTCCTGCGTTTTGCCAACGGCGCCCGCGGCACCGTCAGCAGCAGTTGGCTCAAGCAAGGTTACAAAAATCACCTGGCCTTCGAGATCAGCGGCACCCTCGGCACCCTGGCGTTCGATCAGGAGCGTCTGAACGAATTACGCCTGTACCGCGCCGGCCAGGACGGGTTCCAGCGGATACTGGCCGGGCCGAACCTGCCCGGATACGCCGCGTTCAGCCCTGCACCGGGCCATCAACTGGGCTACAACGAACTGAAAACACTGGAGGTACACGCCCTGATCATGGCGCTGGCCGGGCAAGGCCGGGACGGCACTGACTTCGAGCAGGCCCTGGGAAGTGGAACGACTGGCGGCGGCGATCCGAATGGCGGCGCAGGAACAACGCTGGGTCAGGATCGAAGAGATCTGACACGCTCGTCGGCGGGACCGATCACCCGAGCACCAAGCGCTGCGCCAGGGCCTTGGCTTGGCTCGCTACATCGGTCACCGCCGTGCTCTCCCACCACATCCCGCGCAACGGCGGGCCCATGGCGAACAGCCGATTTGAGACTTGGCCTTCAGCATCCAGCACCGCACCACCCGCATCTGCCGCGATCCCCAGCGCCAACGGCCCCGGCTGAACCAGCCCGCGCGCCAACAACTGCTGCGGTAACGGTCGGGCGACGCGACGCCAGTCATATTCGATACCGCTGGAGTTGATCAACCCATCGCCAGATACCTGCGTCACTTCGGTTTCGCCGCGACGCCGGATGCAAACACTCACACGGCCATCCAACGAGAGTGCCAGACCTTTGAAGGAAGCGACCTGGATCCGCAGTCGCCCCTCGCTGTGCAAACGCGCCACCAAGGCGGCGCTCAAGGGTGGCGAACGGTGATGATGACTCTCCCACCACGGCCGTACGTGGCGCACAAACTGACGCCGCTGTCTATCCGTCGCCTGGCTCCACAAGCGGGCGATATGGGCGCGCACCGTATCCAATGGCGCTTGCCAGTCGATACCTTGGGCCATCGCCGCACGACACTGACGCCGTACTTCCCGAACCAACTGCCGAGGGCTGCGAATAGCGTGGTCCTGTTCCAGAAAGTCATCCCACACCGGCGGTTGGCGGCGGACATGGGGAAGCAAGCCGTGACGGGAGAACACCTCTATCGGCCCACGATGCCCGGCCTGCTCCAGCGAAACCACGGCATCGACCATGGTCAGCCCCGAGCCGATGATCAATACCGTCGACTGCGGATCAAGCTGCGTCATCGCCGCCACATCCCAAGGGTCGAGCGCTGCCGCGTTCAGGCCACTGGACTCGGTTTGTGGCGTGCGCGCAGCAGGAAACAGGCCGGTGGCGAGCACCGCGACACGCCCCCGCAGCCGGGTGCCGTCGCTCAATGTCAGCAACGCCGATTGCGCCTCGGTTTGCAGGTCGACCACCTCGCCCCGCACGTGTTCGACGCTTGCCCCCTGAGGCGCGCCCACCACCCGGGCCTCGGCCAGGCGTTGTTGCACATACAAACCGAAAATTCCGCGCGGCGGGAACAGCTCGGCCACCGGCACCGACTGCTGATCCGACTCCGGCCAACCGCCCTGGGCGATAAATGCAGCCAGCCATTGAGTCAGGTCATCCGGATTGTCCGGGTCAACGCTCATGCGCGCCGCGTTGCCATTCAGCGTGTGGCCGAGCTCGACGGCGCTGTAGGCCTCGCCCCGACCCAACTCGGCACGCGGTTCGATCACCAGTACCCGACGCTCGCCAGGCAACCGCAACAGCTGCGCCGCCAGCAACGTGCCGCTCAAGCCGCCGCCGACAATCAGCACATCGGCGTTGCGCAGAACGTCACGGTCTTGCCCGTCAGAGGTTGAAATCATGCTGTGTTCACCGATCAGCGCTACCGGGATAGAAAGAAATCGCGGCTTCCATGCACACGGAATGTAGCATCAGGTCGCCATCGTCGCCGGCTGAAAGCCGTAGGCAGAGATGCGTGCTGGAAGCACCGGTGCTTCGCTCAAATCACCACATTGCGCACAAACCGCACCGCCACGGCGCCTTCATTACGATAGGCATGACGGCGATTGCTGGCGAAGCTGACGAACTCCCCTTGCGCGATCAGCCGTCGCTCTTCACCGATCACCAGCGTCAAGCCCCCTTCAAAGACATAGAGCTGCTCGCTCCAGCCATCGGCATCGGCTTCAGAGAGGTATTCCTCGCCCGGCTCCAACCGCCACTCCCACAGTTCGACTTCGCGGCTGGCATTGGCCTTGGCCAGCAAAACGGCTTTGCTGCCGGGGATCAGGCCGGCCCAGGCCAGTTCGTTGATGCGGCTCGGGTCACGCGCGTCGGGGGCCTGGATCAAGTCGCTGAACGCCACCTCCAACGCCTCGGCCACGCGGTCGAGGGTGGTCAGGCTGACGTTCTTTTCACCGGCCTCGATGGCCACCAGCATCCGCCGGCTGACCCCGGATTTTTCTGCCAGGGCGGTCTGGCTCAGCCCGGAGAGATGCCGCAATCGGCGGACATTCTGGCTGACGTGTTGCAGGACGGACGCCCGTTGTGTTGAATCGTTGTGCACTATATTGCTCACTGGGTGACGTTGGGCAGTATACTGCCCAACTTCGGGCGCATTGTGCGTCCCACTCAGGTAGTGCGCAAGGTCATGACGTCGTCGAACACTTCCCAGCCGTCCTCCCGGTTTTCACGGCTCAGCAAGGCTGAATGCGTGCTGGTGCTGATCACCATGGTCTGGGGCGGGACATTTTTGTTGGTGCAACATGCAATGACGGTCAGCGGGCCGATGTTCTTCGTCGGCCTGCGCTTTGCTGCCGCCGCCAGCATCGTCGCGCTGTTCTCCTGGCGCAGCCTGCGGGACCTGACCTTGTTCGAACTCAAGGGCCGGCGCCTTCATTGGCGTGGCGATCATGCTCGGCTACGGTTTGCAGACGGTCGGTTTGCAGACCATTCCCAGCAGTCAGTCCGCATTCATTACCGCGGTGTACGTGCCCTTCGTGCCCCTGCTGCAATGGTTGATCATGGGCAAGCGCCCTGGGTTGATGCCGAGCATCGGCATCATGCTGGCGTTTACCGGGCTGATGATGCTCTCCGGACCTGCCGGGGCCTCGCTGAATTTCAGCCCCGGCGAAATCGCCACGCTGATCAGTGCCGTCGCCATCGCCGCCGAAATCATTTTGATCAGCACGTATGCCGGCCAGGTCGACGTGCGCCGGGTGACCGTCGTGCAATTGGCGGTCACCTCAGTGCTGGCATTTTTGATGGTGGTGCCGACCCAGGAAACGATTCCCGGATTTTCCTGGTTGCTGCTGTTCAGCGCCGTGGGCCTGGGGGCCGCCAGTGCGGCGATTCAGGTGGCGATGAACTGGGCGCAAAAAAGCGTTTCACCGACCCGCGCCACCCTGATTTATGCCGGCGAACCGGTCTGGGCGGGCATCGCCGGGCGTCTCGCGGGTGAACGCTTGCCGGCGCTTGCGCTGTTCGGCGCAGCCTTGATTGTCGCGGCGGTGATCGTCAGCGAACTGAAAACCAAGGGCAAGAACGATACCGCGCCGCAAGAGGCCCCCCTGCGCGAGCCCGTTGATTCGAACGACTGAGTTCACCGTGCCGAAGTACGCAGAATCTCTTGCAGATCCTTGCGGGTAATCTCTCCGGACTTTACCGCCGCCGCCACATCGGCCCGGGAAATCGCCGGGCGCCGGACGTTTGCTGCAGCGTCCGGCCCCTCAACGTCTGACAACCACAATGGCGCGATCAGCACGCCACCATACTTGGGCTCCATCGGCACCTCGTCATGCGCGATGGGGCCTTTATAGTTGAAGTAAACGATGTACCGGGTGAATCCCTCTGCATAGTTCTGGTCGTGATAGAGCACTGTGCCCGCAGGCAACCTGTAATCACGCCCATCGTTATCGGGGCTTTCGATCACGAACGGCTCCTGAGTCTTGAGCATTGTCCGCCCCCAGATCTTTGAAGGACCGTTGAACAACATCAGGGCGGCGCCCAGCAAGAGGCCACACACCACGCCCATGAACAGGTAGGCGAGTTTTTTACTGAGGGCTGTTTTATCCATAAAAGTGCATCGCTGTATTCCCTTCACGTTTGGCCTGCGTTTTTGGCGGGCGTCAAAATACCACTTCCAGAGGCGGTTGAACGGGGTCTTGACCGCACCAGCTCCTGTGAATCCATTCCCAGGAAACAAGGATAAACAGGAGTTTTCCACCTACCTTGTAGGATCCTGCCACAGCTTGACGGTTGGTGATCCGGGGTCCGGCACGTATGATCCTTCACAAACTTCCGCAGATTAGAAGCCTATGTCCCTGATAGTTCTACTGCTTCTGCCATTCATTGGCAGCTGTCTGGCGGCCTTGCTGCCGCACAACGCGCGTAACACCGAATCCTTGTTGGCGGGCCTGGTCGCATTGATCGGCACCGTCCAGGTGGCCCTGCTGTACCCGCAAATCGCCCATGGCGGCGTCATTCGTGAAGAGTTCCTCTGGCTACCGAGCCTGGGCCTGAACTTCGTCCTGCGCATGGACGGGTTCGCCTGGTTGTTCTCGATGCTGGTGCTGGGCATCGGCACGCTGGTGTCGCTGTACGCACGGTATTACATGTCACCGGAAGATCCGGTGCCGCGCTTCTTCGCGTTTTTCCTGGCGTTCATGGGGGCCATGCTCGGGCTGGTGATCTCCGGCAACCTGATTCAAATGGTGTTTTTCTGGGAGCTGACCAGCCTCTTCTCGTTCCTGTTGATCGGCTACTGGCACCACCGCGCCGATGCCCGCCGTGGTGCCTACATGGCGCTGATGGTCACGGGTGCCGGGGGGTTGTGCCTGCTGGCGGGGGTCATGCTGCTTGGCCATGTCGTCGGCAGCTATGACCTGGACAAGGTCCTGGCCGCCGGCGATCTGATTCGCGCCCACTCCCTCTACCCCATTTTGTTACCCCTGATCCTGATCGGCGCCCTGAGCAAAAGCGCCCAATTCCCCTTTCATTTCTGGCTTCCCCACGCCATGGCCGCACCGACACCGGTCTCGGCCTATTTGCACTCGGCCACCATGGTCAAGGCAGGCGTGTTTCTTTTGGCCCGGTTATGGCCGTCGTTGTCCGGCAGTGAAGAATGGTTCTACATCGTCAGCGGTGCTGGCGCCTGTACGCTGTTGCTCGGCGCGTATTGCGCGATGTTCCAGAACGACCTCAAGGGCCTGCTCGCGTACTCGACCATCAGCCATCTGGGCCTGATCACCCTGCTGCTGGGGCTGAACAGCCCACTGGCCGCCGTGGCAGCGGTGTTCCACATTCTCAACCACGCCACCTTCAAGGCGTCGCTGTTCATGGCCGCCGGGATCATCGACCACGAAAGCGGCACCCGCGACATTCGCAAACTCAGTGGCCTGATCAAACTGATCCCCTTCACCGCGACCCTGGCCATGGTGGCCAGCGCCTCGATGGCGGGCGTGCCGCTGCTCAACGGCTTCCTGTCCAAGGAAATGTTCTTCGCCGAAACCGTGTTCATCAATGCCACCGCCTGGGTCGAAATGAGCCTGCCGATCGTGGCGACCATCGCTGGCACCTTCAGCGTCGCGTACTCCCTGCGGTTCACCGTGGATGTGTTCTTCGGCCCCACCGCCACCGACCTGCCCCACACCCCGCACGAACCACCACGCTGGATGCGTGCGCCGGTTGAGTTGCTGGTGTTCACCTGTCTGGTGGTGGGGATTTTCCCGGCCCAAGTGGTGGGCCCGCTGCTCGCCGCAGCGGCGTTGCCCGTGGTGGGCGGAACCCTGCCCGAGTACAGCCTGGCCATCTGGCACGGCTGGAACGCGCCGATGATCATGAGCCTGATCGCCATGTCCTGCGGCATTCTGCTTTACCTGCTGTTGCGCAATCAGCTCAAGCGCGGGCGTTTCAAGTACCCGCCGCTCATCGGCCGCTTCAACGGCAAACGCCTGTTCGAGCGCAGCCTGGTGGTCATGATGCGTGCAGCCCGGCGCATTGAACGGCGAGTCACCACCCAACGCCTGCAAACCCAATTGTTCCTGCTGGTGCTGCTGGCGGTCCTCGCCGGGCTGATTCCGATGCTTCACAGCAGCCTGACGTGGGGCGACCGGCCGAAGATTCCGGGCTCTATCGTCTTCGTCACCCTGTGGCTGCTGGCAATTGCCTGTGCACTGGGCGCCGCCTGGCAGGCCAAGTACCACCGGCTCGCGGCCCTGACCATGGTCAGCGTCTGCGGGTTGATGACCTGCGTGACATTCGTCTGGTTCTCGGCCCCCGACCTGGCGCTGACGCAACTGGTGGTTGAAGTCGTGACCACGGTGTTGATCCTGCTCGGTTTACGCTGGCTGCCGCGCCGGATCGAAGACGTCTCGCCGCTGCCCAGCAGCGTGCCGAAAGCCCGGGTCCGCCGTCTGCGCGACTTGCTGCTGTCGATTGCCGTCGGTGTCGGCATGGCCGTGCTGTCCTACGCCATGCTGACGCGCCAGACGCCCAACTTCATCTCCTCGTTCTACCTCAGCCGCGCCTTGCCCGAGGGGGGCGGCAGCAACGTGGTCAACGTGATGCTGGTGGATTTCCGTGGCTTCGACACCCTCGGCGAAATCACTGTGCTGGTGGCCGTAGCCCTCGCAGTGTTCGCCCTGCTGCGACGCTTCCGCCCACCGAAAGAAAGCATGCAACTGCCGGCGCAACAGCGCTTGCTGGCGCCGGACGTGGTCACCGATCTGGTCAACCCGCGTCAGGCCAGCGACACCGCGCTGGGCTTCATGATGGTCCCGGCTGTGCTCGTGCGGCTGCTGCTGCCGATTGCGCTGGTGGTGTCGTTCTACCTCTTCATGCGCGGACACAACCAGCCGGGTGGCGGCTTTGTCGCCGGGCTGGTGATGTCCGTGGCGTTCATCCTGCAATACATGGTGGCCGGCACCCAATGGGTCGAGGCGCAGATGAGCCTTCGGCCGTTGCGCTGGATGGGCATCGGGTTGTTCTTCGCCACCGTAACCGGCCTCGGTGCAATGGCGGCCGGCTATCCGTTCCTGACCACCCACACCTGGCACTTCACACTGCCGGTGCTGGGTGACATTCATATCGCCAGTGCCTTGTTCTTCGACGTCGGCGTGTACGGCGTGGTCGTCGGCTCGACCTTGCTGATCCTCACCGCCCTGGCTCACCAGTCGGTGCGTGGCCACAAGCCGGGCTACCAACCCAAACCCATTGCCAAGCCAGGAGCCGCCTGATGGAAGAAGTCATCGCAATTGCCATCGGCGTACTGGCGGCCTCCGGGGTCTGGCTGGTGCTGCGCCCCCGGACCTTTCAGGTGGTGATGGGCCTGTGCCTGCTGTCCTATGGGGTCAACCTGTTCATCTTCAGCATGGGCAGCCTGTTCATCGGCAAAGAACCGAACATCAAGGACGGTGTGCCGCAGGACTTGCTGCATTACACCGACCCGCTGCCCCAGGCGCTGGTGCTGACGGCTATCGTCATCAGCTTCGCCATGACGGCGTTGTTTCTCGTGGTACTGCTGGCCTCCCGGGGCCTGACCGGCACCGACCATGTGGATGGCCGGGAGCCTAAAGAATGACCTTGATGCCTCATTTGATTGCCGCACCGATCCTGCTGCCGCTGCTGACCGCCGCGCTGATGCTGATGCTGGGCGAGAAGCATCGTCCGCTCAAAGCCCGGATCAATCTGTTTTCCAGTCTCGTGGGCCTGGGCATTGCCGTGTTGCTGCTGCAATGGACCCAGCAAACCGACGTGCCGGGCTCCATCGGCGTGTACCTGCCGGGCAACTGGCAAGTACCGTTCGGTATCGTCCTGGTGGTCGATCGCTTGTCGGCGCTGATGCTGGTGCTCACCGGCATCATCGGCGTGAGCGCCCTGCTCTTCGCCATGGCCCGCTGGGACCGTGCCGGCGCAAGTTTCCACGCGCTGTTCCAGATTCAGCTGATGGGCCTCTACGGGGCCTTCCTGACGGCGGACCTGTTCAACCTGTTCGTGTTCTTCGAAGTGCTGCTCGCGGCGTCCTATGGCTTGATGCTGCACGGTTCGGGTCGGGCGCGGGTGTCGGCGGGCCTGCACTACATTTCCATCAACCTGCTGGCGTCTTCGTTATTCCTGATTGGCGCGGCGCTGATCTATGGCGTCACGGGCACCCTGAACATGGCGGACCTGGCGCTGAAGATTCCACTGGTGCCAGAAGCCGACCGCGGCTTGTTGCACGCTGGTGCGGCGATTCTGGCCGTGGCGTTCCTGGCCAAGGCTGGCATGTGGCCGCTGAACTTCTGGCTGGTGCCAGCCTACTCCGCGGCCAGTGCGCCGGTGGCGGCGATGTTCGCGATCATGACCAAGGTCGGCGTCTACACCTTGCTGCGCCTGTGGACGCTGCTGTTCTCCGGCCAGGCCGGTGCATCGGCCTACTTTGGCGGTGAATGGCTGACCTACGGCGGCATGGCCACGATTGTCTGCGCCGGGCTGGCGATACTCGCGGCCCAGCGGCTGGAGCGCATGGCCAGCCTGAGCATTCTGGTCTCGGCCGGGATTCTGTTGTCGGCCATCGGTTTTGCGCAGCCCAACCTGATCGGCGCGGCGCTGTTCTACCTGGTCAGTTCGACCCTGGCCCTGAGCGCACTGTTCTTGCTGGCGGAGTTGATCGAGCGCTCGCACTCGGTCAACGAGGCGCCGCTGGACGATGAAATCGAAGCCCTGCCGCGACCGCTCGAATCCACTCAGCCCACCAAAGGCATCAACCTGGATGACGACCAGAAAGCCGTGGTCGGCCAGGTGATTCCCTGGACCATGGCGTTCCTCGGTTTGAGCTTCATTGCCTGTGCGCTGCTGATTATCGGCATGCCGCCGTTGTCAGGGTTTATCGGCAAGCTGAGCCTGCTCAGCGCCCTGCTCAACCCGCTGGGCCTGGGCAATGACAACCCCGAACCGATCTCGAACGCTGCCTGGGGACTGCTCGCCCTGCTGATTCTCTCGGGGCTGGCGTCGCTGATCGCCTTCTCGCGCCTGGGCATCCAGCGCTTCTGGACGCCAGCGGAGCGCCCGTCGCCTGTGCTGCGGCGCTTCGAATGCATTCCCATCATCGCCCTGCTGGGCCTGAGCATTCTGCTGACCTTCAAGGCCGAACCGCTGCTGCGTTATACCCAGGCCGCCGCCGACACCTTGAACGACCCGAAACAGTACGTCATGGCCGTGCTCGGCACTCGCGCGGTGCCTAGCCCTGAAGCCAAAACCGCCCTGCAGGAGGTGCAACCATGAAACGCCTGTTCCCTGCACCCTGGCTGTCGCTGGCGCTCTGGCTGTTGTGGCTGGTGCTGAACCTGTCGGTCAGCCCTGGCAACCTGTTGCTCGGCGCGCTGCTGGGGTTCTGTGCGCCATTGATGATGCGCAAGCTGCGACCGTTGCCGATCCGCATTCGTCGCCCCGGCATCATTGTGCGGCTGTTTTTCCTGGTGGGTCGGGATGTGCTGGTGTCGAACATTCTGGTCGCCTGGGGCGTGCTGAACGCCCGTCGCTGCCCGCCGCGCTCACAGTTCATCAAAGTACCGCTGGACCTGCGCGATGCCAACGGCCTCGCAGCGCTGTCGATGATTACCACCGTGGTTCCCGGCACCGTGTGGTCGGAACTGGCGCTGGATCGCAGCATTCTGCTGCTGCATGTATTCGACCTGGATGACGAGGCGCAGTTTATCGAGCACTTCAAGACGACGTACGAGCGCCCCTTGATGGAGATTTTCGAATGAGTGCCCTACTCTCGAACGCCATTGTGTTCAGCCTGTTCCTGTTTTCCGTGGCCATGGTCCTGACCCTGATTCGCCTGTTCAAAGGGCCGTCGGCACAGGACCGGGTTCTGGCGCTGGACTACCTGTACATCCTCGCCATGCTGATGATGCTGGTGCTGGGAATCCGTTATGCCAGTGACACGTACTTTGAAGCGGCGCTGCTGATCGCGCTGTTTGGCTTCGTCGGCTCGTTTGCCCTGGCGAAATTCCTGCTGCGTGGCGAGGTGATTGAATGAACGCGATGGATAATTTGCCGCTGTGGGCGGAAATACTGGTGGCGGTGCTGCTGGTGATCAGCAGCCTATTTGCCTTGATCGGTGCAGTGGGCATGCTGCGCATGAAGGATTTTTTCCAGCGCATGCACCCGCCCGCATTGGCCTCGACCCTGGGGGCCTGGTGCGTGGCGCTGGCCTCGATCATCTATTTTTCGGCACTCAAATCGTCGCCGGTCATACACGCCTGGCTGATTCCGGTGCTGCTGTCGATCACCATGCCTGTGACCACGTTGCTGCTGGCGCGGGCGGCGCTGTTCCGCAAGCGCATGGCCGGCGATGACGTGCCAGCCGAAGTCAGCAGTCGGCGGACTGAAAGCGGAAGCTGAATTCGAAAGGGCTGGCTGGCCTCATCGCCAGCTCGCCGCCCGGAGCGGGCCTGTCCAGACGGCGAGCCGACGATGCTTTTCAGACCCAGGCAATGACCAGTAATCCAGCCCCCAGTATCAGGCACAGCGGTGAGTAGACCAAGGTATCGAGACGGGCAAACGTCGACGCGACCTTCTCCTTGAAGAACCCCACCTGATTGGAATCGCCGATTGCCCGGGCGAACATCAGCATCGCAATCGCGCTGATCAACCACTGCAACGCCCAATGCCTGATCGGCGCCATAAACAACCCGGCCCGCAGACTCACCAACCCGGCAATCACCAGCAACGCCACGGCAACCGCCGAAGTAGCCAGCGCTGACGGTTTGAACGCGGGCCGCAAAGCCCCGTCTTCACCGCCCTTCACCTGCGGCACCACCGCTTCGATGGCCCATTGGCCACCAGCCGCCCAATACACATGAACCAGGCTGATCAGCACAAAAAACACAACAATCCCTTGAGAAACCACCCACGTCATGACCAGACCTCCTTGATTTGGAAAGCAGAAGAATGGACCTGGAACAGATTTTTTGTAAGTATGTTTTTCATGGGTAATGTTAAAGTGCCGCCCCATGAAACTCGCCCGAACCGACCGCTCGCTCATTGCCTGGATGCTCTATTGCTGCGTCCTGTTCAATGTATTCGCCTGCAGCCTCGGTCACGGGCAAATGGTCGGCATGCAGCTCAACGGCATCGGCGGCCAGTTCTGTACCGTCGACCCGGCAACCCAGGCCCCTGCGCAATCAAGTCCGACGGAAGAGAAACTGCCGACCCTGTCCAAGGCATTCGGCTGTCCGCTGTGTTCCACCGGCGGCATGGGCCCGGCGCTCAACTCCAGCCTGACCCTGGCGGTGCTTGCGCAACAACACAGCCTGCCACCGGCGACCGTTTCCAACGCTGAAATCCCTGCACGCTTCACCTGGCCGTCGGCCAACCCTCGCGCACCTCCTGTCGCTTAAGCCCTTCGCCTTTTTTGCTCTGCTCACCGCGCCAACGCGTGGCGTGCGTGTGTGAGCGACTTCCTAGCCAAGTCTTCAGGATGTACCGATGAAACATATTTCCCTGCTCGCAGGCCTTTTCGGCTGCGCGTGCGCCCCTGCCTGGGCACAAACCACCATCAACCTGGCGCCGACCACCATCGATGCCAGTGAACAGGAATCCACTGCGGGCCTGAGCCTCGACCAATCCAGCGGCATGGCTTCACGCCTTGGATTGAGTGTGCGCGAAACACCCGCGTCGGTAGCCGTGGCCAACCGCAACGACATCGAACGCCACAGCGCGCAGAACTTTCAGGATGCCGCCAATACCTTGCCCGGCGTGAATGCCAGCGCCCCGCCGGGGTTCGGTGGGTTTGTGTCCTATCGTGGTTTCACCAGCAGCCAGATCACCCAGATGTTCAATGGCATCAATGTTGCCGGTGGCCTCGCACGGCCGGTGGACGCGTGGATCTATGACCGAGTGGAACTGGTCGGCGGACCTTCGTCCTTGATCAACGGTGCGGGCTCGGTTGGCGGGTCGCTGAACTACGTCACCAAACTGGCCACCCGCGAGGAGCAGGCGGCCGAAGGCCGGGTCAGCTATGGCAGCTACGACACCACCGAGACGGCGTTCGGCGTCAACCACGCACTGACTGACGCCAGCTCGGACGTTCAGCACTATGCGCGGCTGGATGTCAGCCACAACACCGGCAATGGCTACATTGATCGCCAGGAGCGCGACGCCTGGAGTGCCGCGTTCTCGCTGCTCAGCGACCTGACACCCGATCTGTCACACACCCTGGCGCTGGAGTACCAGGACGAACATGAGGACAGTCCTTACTGGGGCACCCCAGTACTTAATCCAAAAGCGGGCGAGTTGCAGATAGACAGGCATAACCGCTTCAACAACTACAACGTCGAGGACGGTCGGTATGAACAGCGCACACTGTGGCTGCGCTCGATCATCGACTACCGCCTCAACGACAGCACCCGCCTGCGCAACACCCTGTATCACCTGGACAGCCAACGCGATTACCGCAACCTGGAAACCTACCAGTACAACGCTGACAACAGCGCAGTGAACCGCTCCACCGCGTATCAGGTCCGGCATCAGGGCGAACAGAACGGCAACCAGTTCGAACTGAGCCACGACACACGTCTCTTTGGCCTGGACAGCACCTGGTCCGGTGGTTTCGAGTACAAGGTCAACCAGACGACCAATTCGCCATTGAACGTCAAAGGGGCAAGCTCGGTTAACCCCGACCACTATCAGCCGGGGCACTTTTACGACATTCCCGGCACGAAATCAGGGTATGTCAGCGACAAGACCAATGAGGTCACCACGCGAGCACTGTTTGTCGAAAACCGCCTGGCGCTCACCGAGACCCTGTCGCTGTTGACGGGCGTGCGCTATGACGATATCGCCCTGGACGTGACCAATCACCGAGCCGTGACCGCCAGCAATCCACGCCATCTCAAGCGCAGTTGGGAACCGGTTACGGGGCGTGTCGGCCTGACCTGGCAGTTCATTCCCACGGCCAATGCCTACGTGCAATACAGCACCGCCGTTGAACAACCGGGCGGCACTCAGGATTTTGATGTCTCGACAGGCAAGCAATGGGAAATCGGCAGCAAGTTCAACTACCTCGACGGTCGCGGCTCGGCAACCGTGGCGGCGTATCGCATCGAACGCAGTGACTTCGCCGTGACCGATCTACAGGACCCGACCAAGAGCATCCCGGTGGGACAGCAGACCTCAAAAGGCATCGAACTGGCGAGCTCCTTCAAGATCACGCCCAAGCTCCTGGCCGAAGGCAACATTGCCTGGGTGGATGCCCGATACGACGACTTCAACGAAAAAAATGCAGCCGGCATGGTGATCTCGCGCAAAGGCAATACACCCACCAACGTCCCTGACCGTGTCGCCAACCTGTGGCTGACGTACGACTTCGCTCCACGCCTGCAAGGTGGGGTGGATGCGCGTTATGTGGCCTCGGTCTACGCGGACAATGCCAACACCCTGACTGTGCCGTCGTACACCTTGTTCGGGACATTCCTGAGCTTCAAGGTGGATCAGCACACCACGGTCACTGGCCGGGTGCGTAACCTGACCAACGAGGTGTATGCCGAGTTTGCCCATGTTTCACCGGCGTACTACCTGGGCAGCCCGCGAACATTCGAGCTGGCGGTGCAAAGCCGATTTTAAAAGCTGCGACGAAGCGGTAGCAGGCACGCCACAGCATGCCTGCCTATCCGCTTATTTCAGTTCGGCAAAGACCTTATCCGCCACATCCTTGGGCACCCAGGCCTGCCACACGTCCGGGTGCGCCTTCATGAACGCTTCGGCAGCCTGACGCGGTGGCGTATGCGCCTCACTCATCTGGGCCAGGGCCTTGTTCAAAGGCCCGATGGGCAAGTCGACCTTGCTGAAAAACGCTACGATTTGCGGGTACTGCTTCTGGAACGGCGTGGACACGCCAATCGAAAGCTTGGAGGGCAGCGAGCGGCTGGGTTTCGGGTTGGGGTTATCGGCATCCGTCAGGGTCTTCCAGGCTTGGGCGTCGAACGGTGGCTCCTCCAGCTGGATCAACTTGAACCGGCCCAGCAAGGGTGTCGGCGACCAATAGTAGAAAAGGACTGGTTTGCCACGACGGATCGACGAGGTGATCTCCGCATCCAGCGCGGCGCCCGAGCCGCTGCGAAAGTTCACGTAACTGTCCGTCAGCCCATACGCCTTGAGTTTTTGCTGGTTGACCACTTCAGAGGTCCAGCCAATCGGGCTGTTGAGAAAGCGCCCCTTGCCCGGACTCTCCGGGTCGCTGAACACATCCTTGTAACGCGGCAGGTCCGACACACTGCGCAAGTCCGGCGCCAGTGCCTGAATGCCCTTGGCCGGGTCGCCCTTGACCACATATTCCGGCACCCACCAGCCTTCGGTCGCCCCTTTGACCGTGTCCCCCAGGCTCACCACCTTGCCTTCAGCTTCGGCCTTGACCCACACAGGGCTGCGACCGGCCCATTCCTCGCCAATGACCTGGATGTCATTGTTGGCCAGCGCGGTTTCCAGAGTGATCGTGGTGCCGGGCAACGTATCGGTCGGCAGGTCGTAACCTTTTTCGACAATGATCCGCAAAATGTCGGTGATCAAGCTGCCGCTTTCCCAGTTCAAATCGGCAAAGTGAATCGGCGCCGTGGCCGCAGAGACCGGAAGCGGTGACAACAAGACACCCATCGAGACCAGTAAACCGACCAGTAACTGTCGAAATCCTTTCATGCTTATTGCACCTCGTTCTTGAACCTTATGGCGTTCACAGAAGTAGCAGGATGGCCTTCAGGCAAAGACCGCGAGCCCCTGGATACTCAGTCCACTGACTGTAGTAGAGGTTCCTGCGCTTGAGGTTCAAGAATCAAGATTCGGAAGAGTCCTGCAATCGTTGCAGCTCACGTCGCACCATGCTGGCGTACTCCGCCGGACGCAACATATAGACCTGCGACGCCACCCAATTGAGCCAGGCGCCCTGCAAAACCGGCTTCTGGGCGAACAATCGTTGGGCTTCTGCCTCGGCGCCCTGGGCATGCTGCTCATGAAACCCGGCGCGGGTAAGGGTCACTATTCGCTGGCCTTGAAGGTCACGAGTTCGCCCTTGCGCCACTTGGCGGCTTTACCGGTGACGGCTTTCAAGGTCTTGGTCAGACCTTCCTGCAACTGTTGGTTGGCCGCAAACACGGTGACAACGCTATGACCTTCCTTGAACAGAATCGCGTGACCGTCGGCGGTGGACACAAATGCGTAGTCACCCAGGCCATAAACCGTCAGTTTGATTTCTCGGAACTTGATTTCGAACTTGCCGCCTTCACGGCTGGGTAATACCGCCGCACGGAGATGATCACCCACCTTGAGTTCAAGGCGCGGCTTGTCATCCACCACCAGCGCCGTTTCGGTATCGATCTCGGCAACATAAATGCCTTCGGGAGTCTGTTCGGTGATGTACACAAAGCGCGACTGAAACTGTTTAACGAGCTTTGCGCGCAGATCACCCAACACAAACAATGCGTGCATATCGAGATTACTTACTGCCAAGGAAACATCCCCACATGTGTAAATGACGTTGCCCGCAAAAAAAACGGACAGCAAAAAAACGGCTACGCCGACGGTGTTGCCACAATGACCCAAGCTGAAACCTTGAACCGAGCAGGATGCTCATTCATCGCAAGGCAGGAGAAGACTAATGGAAGGCCGCTCGCCCCGTCTTCCCTGGCAGTCGTCAGATGTTGAAGGAAAACGCCCTTCTAACGGCCAGAGAACAATTGACTATCAACTTTAGGGAAAAAACTCTTTTAGAAAAGCACTTTTCTGACATATCGACCGAAAAAAATTGCTTTAGATAAACACAAGCCTTCAACAGCTGGAGGTGATTCTAGTTCAGCAACACTCTATCAGACTACTCAAAAGCGACGGATCAACCGCAGCGAACTACAGAAAAGGACTTCATATGTGCACGCTGACAACCTTTACACCTGCGCCAGGCCATTGCACGAACACCCCGCCAATGATGCCTTGCGATACGTTTTATTCTTCACGACTGTCGCCTCAACGACCTGAACCACCGCGCTACCGCGTGGTTCTGGCCGGGAAGGAGTTTTTCCATATCAAGGACAGCACGACAGGCCAGGTAAGAGGGTTTCGCGGCGACCACAACGAAGCCTGTGCTCTTGCCAGAAACCTTGAGATCAGCACCTGAACCCGTTTCACGCTGTCTGCCGATGCGTTCGTTTCGTCAGTGCGCTGACTTAACTCAGCCACCGGCAGGCAACAACTGCCATACTGCCCGAGCATTGAAAGCCAGCCCTCTGGGCGGCGGCGCTCAAAACAACAGAATAATCTTCAAGGGAAGGCGCTACGTGACGGAATTTGATATTGGCGAATTTTTTATCCACGGTGAAGCCAGAGAAGTTGAAGGAGAGTTTCAAGCCGTCATCGTGATGCGCGCCAAACCACCGCTGACCACCGTGACGTATCACCAGGTCGAAAAGGATCGCTGGTTCAAAACAGCCGATGTGGCCGCTACCGCCGCCAAAGAATCCGCCAAGGCCTTGAAACTGGCCGTTGATGAAGGCGCGCTGAAAGTCTGACTGGCGTAACCGGCCTTCAAGGAAGAGGCCTCCCCCCGCGCGACCTCCATGACCACCACCGCACTGTATCAGGCATCGGCAGGGTCGAAACGTCGGCGTGATGCCACGTGTATGGCGCCAGACAATCAGGGGCCAAAAACCCTATCGAGCACGACCTGAACCTGAGTGTGCATCTATTCAATCAGCCAGCCTTTTCAGTGCAGGCTGTCGGACTTTTCGACGTGCAGTTGCGCCAGCCACGCAGCCCTGCACTCCTCGGCTTCGTCGCGACTGGCGAACGCCGTGCCGCGTTGTTCTCCGTTCAACAGCACGACCCAGCACACGCTCTGGCCCATTGCCCGCAGCCCCTGCGGCACGCCACTGCCAATCATCACCGCGACATCGACTTTGCACTGCATGACTCAACCCCGATCTTTTAATTAGCCGCCTAACTATGTGGCCATAGTAAGGCGCTCATTCGTGGGGAAACAGCTGGGACCTTGCACAGCTTTCTTGTGTATCCGGTAACAATCGCAGCGGCTGGAACCGCTCCTCAGTGCGCGCCTTCAGGCTTGTAGCCCAGGCGCAAACCGCCCCAATGGCGGCCCTTGAGGATGATCGGCACCGACAGGTCGTGCATCAGCTCCCCGGTGTCACGGGTGTAGGTTTGCAGCAATACAGGCTTCTGATGGCTACCGCAGCGAATGCCGGTACGGTCGGCGAATTTACGTTTGGTGCGACTGTGCAGGCTGTCGACCTGCGCATCGCCGGTCAATGGCTGGCTGAACACCGCGTTATGGGTCGGCACATAGCCCTGCTGCGTGCAGGCGATGGCAAACACCAGCCCCTCGTGACGCGGCAGCAGCGGCTCCTGAATGGCTGGCAAGACCTGATCAGTGTAACGGTCGAAACGGGTCTGGTACTTGGCCGGCGTGGTATTGGGAAGGGTCTGATAGTTGCGGTCGAACAAGTCGTCGAGGCTGATGCGCCCTTGTTCGATGTCGGCCTCGAAACGCGCCGCAATCTGACTCGCCCCTTCCCGCGCCAGGTCGTAGATGCGTTGGTGATAGTCATCCAGCCCGACTTCGGCCAGGCGCTCGCTGATGGTTTCGGCCTGCCCCTCCATCTGCACCGCCGCGTCGGCCAGGTGCCGAGTCTGCTGATCGCTGACCGCCAGATCGCTGCGCATTTGCTCGACCGCGTAAAACAGGCTGTCCAGTTGCTCACGGTTAGTGTCTGCGCCCTTGGCGATGTCGCTGACCTGGCCTTCTACACCAGCGGCCAGTCGCGCAATATTTTCCAGATGCTGGCCGGTGAGTTCCACCCGCTCGACGCCCACTTCAAGGTCGCTGGACAACTGGCGGATCTGCTCCACCACTTGTGCCGTACGCTGCTGGATATCGGCCACCATTACCCCGACTTCATCGGTGGCGGTCGCCGTGCGTCCGGCGAGGCCGCGAACTTCGTCGGCCACCACGGCAAACCCACGACCATGCTCCCCGGCCCGTGCAGCTTCGATGGCCGCGTTCAGGGCCAGCAGGTTGGTCTGGCTGGCAATCGATTGAATCACCAGGGTCACGCGCTGGATGTCTTCGCTGCGCAGACTCAAGGCTTCGATCAACTCGCGGCTATCGTTGGCGCGCTGACTGAGCTGATGCATGCGCACGATCGAGTCGGCGAGCACAGTACGCCCTTCGGCGCTGCTTTGATGCGCCTCGCTGGCGGCGCCGAGCGCCTGCCGGCTGAGCTGGGAAGTGGTTTTTTCGGTGCCGATCATCACTTCGGCGCTGCTGACGATTCGGGCGGCGGCATCGAGTTGGGATTGCAGTTTGCCGGCCAACTGCTTGACCGAAAAGGCCACGCCGGCGGCGGACAGCGCGTTATGAGTGGTGCTATAGGAAAGATCGCGAGTCAATTCGCCGAGGGCACCGGCGTTATCGGTGACTGGCAATTGCGCGACGGCCCGCGAGCGCAAGCGCGGTAACCAGACAATCACGACGGCCACAGGCAGGCCGACATACAGTGACCATTCCCACACAGCCATGCCACACAACAACAGCATCAGGGCGATGCTTTGCAGCGTAGGTGCCAGCCAGCGATTGCGCTCGCCGCACGTCGCCGCCCATTGCGGTGCTGCGCCAGCCAGAGATCCATCTCTCGTCATGTTCATTACCCCATACGGCTTCTATTTGTTGTACCTGCATTAAACGCCACTAGAAGGCCATTATCCATGGTCCCTTAGTCGGGGGCTTGAAGCAGATCAATAGAAGCGCCGGGATATCTTCAAGACGGCAAAAAGCTTCGCGGGCAAGCCCTGCTCCTGCGGTCATTAACCGTAGGAGCGAGGCTTGCCCGCGATGAGAACGCCGCCGTATCAGGCTTGACGCTGGTGCTTGTCGATTTGCTCGTGACGCTCTTGAGCTTCGATGCAGTACTTGGTGGTCGGGCTGATCAGCAGGCGTTTCAGGCCGATTGGCTCACCGCTGTCGTCGCACCAGCCGAAGGTGTCTTCAGCGATACGGCCCAGGGCCATTTCCAGCTGAGGCAGCATGCGTTGGTCACGGTCGATGACATTGACCAGCCAGTGACGCTCTTCTTCAACGGAAGCAGCGTCCGCAGGATCGGCAGGCGTGTCCAGGCTTTCGATGGCTACACGGCTTTGCTCGATACGCTCGTGGGTTTCGACCTTCATGGCTTGCAACAGCGCAGTGAAGAAAGCCAGTTGCTCGGCATTCATGTAGTCATCTGCCGGCATGGCCAGCAACTTTTCCTTTGTCATTGATTTCTCTATAAAAAATACGTGCATTAAGGCGAATTAGGGAGCGTTCCGGTCGACCCGTTGCGGTCTCGGAAAGGCGCCATACATTCCAAGCGCCACCCGGCACTCAATTTACGAGGGGCGGCAGTCTAAGGCCGACTTGAAGCCTCAGCAACTGAAAAGACAGGGAATTTGTCTGACAAAGCCCTTAAATTGCTCTACGGCAAGCTTTGGGGCGGTTATCGGAGTGCGTTTATAGCAAGAAATTCAATCGAGCGGCTGTATATAGAAGACAAACGGCAACGCCATGCGGGTCGGCATGGCGTAACGGGTCGTAAAAATAGCGCCTCAGATCACGGTTTTGGGGTGGCAGGTCAACCGCGTGACGCCCTTCGCGAGCAAGCAAAACGTTCAGCGCTTCATTTTGCGCTTGTTGCGGTACTGGTCGATGACCACCGCGACCACAATGATCAGGCCCTTGATGATGTCCTGGATGTAGGCGTCGACCCCGACAAAGGTAAACCCGCTGGCCATGACGCCGAGGATCAGTGCGCCGATCACGGTGCCGGTGATGCGCCCCACTCCGCCTGCCAGGCTGGTGCCGCCGATCACCGCCGCGGCAATCGCGTCCAATTCATACGACATGCCCATCCCCGCCTGCCCCGTCGCCGCCCGGGCCGATGCCACCACCCCGGCCAGCCCTGCCAGCAAACCGGCGATGCTGTAGACGATCACCAGATGGCGTTTGACGTTGATCCCCGAGGTGCGCGCCGCCTGCATGTTGCCGCCGATGGCGTAGGTGTACTTGCCGTACTTGGTGTAGCGCAGCGCGATGTGGAAGATCACCGCCACCACCAGAAAGATGATCACCGGCATCGCGCCATGGCCGATGGCGGTGTAGGAATCCGAGAGCATGCTCACCGGTTGACCTTCGGTGTAGAACCGCGCCAGGCCACGGGCCGAAACCATCATGCCCAACGTGGCAATAAAGGGCGGAATCCCGGTGATCGCGATGATGCTGCCGTTGATCGCCCCGGCCAGCAGCCCGACCCCGAGCCCGGCGACCACCGG
This sequence comes from Pseudomonas purpurea, assembly GCF_039908635.1. Taxonomy (NCBI): domain Bacteria; kingdom Pseudomonadati; phylum Pseudomonadota; class Gammaproteobacteria; order Pseudomonadales; family Pseudomonadaceae; genus Pseudomonas; species Pseudomonas purpurea. Next base: position 2,648,529 of record NZ_CP150918.1, on the reverse strand, counting down.
AATCCACACCGGCAAATCGGTCAGCGAGGGAAACACCGCCCGGGCAAAATCCGAGGTCTGCGCCAGGCTCGCGGCAATCATCGCCGATAAGGCCAGCACCGAGCCGGACGACAAGTCGATGCCGGTGGTGATGATCACTTGGGTCACACCGATCGCCAGCAGGCCGATGATCGAGACTTGCAGGATCATCAACACCAATCGCTGGGAGTTCATCAGGAAGCTCTGGTCACGCACGATCCAGCCGAACACCTCAAACACCAGGCCGATACCGATCAGCACCAGGAAGATACTCAACTCGGTCGGAAAGCGTCGACGGCTCTTGGCTGGCGCCGTTGCAGGCTTGTTTTCCAGTATCGCGTTCATAACCACTCACCCTTCTATTGCGTTGCCGGGGGCGAACAAAACCGCCACCGACCTCAATTCGTTGGAAATCTAGTGAACCGCCGTCATCCCGGAAGCCAGTTGCATGACCCGCTCCTGGGTCGCCTCGCTGCGGTCCAGGGTGCCCATCAGGTCACCTTCGTGCATGACCATCACGCGGTCGCTCATGCCAAGCACTTCCGGCAACTCCGAAGAAATCATGATCACGGCCATGCCTTCGCTGGCGAGGTAGGCAATCAGCCGATAGATCTCGGCCTTGGCCCCGACATCGATGCCACGGGTCGGCTCGTCGAGAATCAGGATGCGCGGGTTGGTCATCAGCCAGCGGGCGAGCAAGGCTTTTTGCTGGTTGCCGCCAGACAAGGTGTCGATGCACTGCTCCAGCGACGGGGTTTTCACCCGCAGCTTCTTGCACATGTCTTCGCACAAGGCGCGCAGGGCTTTTTGTTGGATGAAGCCGTTGCCGACATAGTGCGGCAACACCGCCATCTCCATGTTTTCCAACACCGAGAGGCACGGAAATAGCCCGCTGAGCTTGCGATCCTCGGTAAGCAAGGCGAAGCCCTTCTCGATGGCCATGTGCGGGTCACTGATGCGCACAGCCTGGCCGTCGAGGCGGATTTCACCGCCATCGCTTGGGGTGATGCCGAAAATCGCTTCGGCGATGTTGGTCCGCCCCGAGCCCATCAACCCGGCGATGCCGAGGATTTCACCGGCATGCAGGTCGAACGAAACACCTTTGAAAATGCCGTCCAGACGCAGGTCCCGCACCGACATCAACAAATCGCCAACCGGCTTCTCGCGCACCGGGAACAACTGGCTGAGCTCGCGCCCGACCATCATCGAGATCAGGCTGTCGCCGTCCATGCTGTCGGCCCGTTGCAGGCCGATGTAGGCACCGTCCCGGAACACCGCGACTTCGTCGGCGATGCTGAACACTTCGTTCATTTTGTGGGTGATGTAGATGATGCCCTTACCCTGGGCCTTGAGGTCGGCAATGATCGAGAACAGGTGGGCGACTTCCTTGTCGGTGATCGCCGAGGTCGGTTCGTCCATGATCAGGATGTCCGAGTCGTAGGACACCGCTTTGGCAATCTCGACCATCTGCCGCTCGGCGATGCTCAGGTTGCCGACCTGCTCCTGCGGGTCAAGGTTGATCCGCAGGCGCTCCAGCAGTTGCGCGGTGCAACGGTGCATGGCCCGGTGGTCGACCATGTGAAAACCGTTGAGCTGCTCACGGCCGATCCAGATGTTCTCGGCGATGCTCATGTGCGGCATCAGGTTGAGTTCCTGGTGGATCATCGCGATCCCGGCCTGCAACGCGGCCAGCGGCGTGTCGAAGGTCACCGGTTTGCCGCGCAGGCGCAGTTCACCGGCGTCCGGCTGGTAGATGCCGGCAATGATTTTCATCAGGGTGGATTTGCCGGCACCGTTCTCGCCCATCAAGGCCAGCACCGACCCCGGCCGCACTCGCAGTTGCACATCGGACAGGGCCACCACACCGGGGAAACCCTTGCTGACGTTGATGATCTCCAGCAAGTACGGCTCATCAACCGGCGTGACGTTTGGCTGGACACCCACCAACGGGGTGCTCGAAGCAGTCGCTGAAGCGAACATGATCAGGTACTCCATCAGCAAGGTTGGCAGGGCTACCTTGCGTGCTTATTGTTATTTTTGAATGGGCGGACTAGTTGAACTGGTCAACGTTTTCCGGGGTGATCAGCCTATAGGGGACCCACACGGCCTGTTCGACTGGCTCGTTCTTGGCCATCTTCACCGCTGCGTCGATGGAACCGACGGCCTGGCCCTTGGCGTCCTGAAACACCGAGACCGCGAGGTCACCTTTCTTCACTGCGCGCAAACCGTCGGGCGTGCCGTCGACACCGGCAATCAACACGCTGCCCCTCTCGACCCCGGCCTGCTTGAGGGCCATGGCCGCACCGATGGCCATCTCGTCGTTGTTGGAGATGATGGCGTCGAACTTGCGGCCCTGGGTCAGCCAGTCATTGACCAGCGTCATGCCTTTATCCCGCAGCCAGATACCGGTCTGCTCCTCATCGATCTTGATGTCCGGGTACTTGACCAGTACGTCTTTCACGCCTTTGGTGCGGTTGGTGGTGGAGTTGTTGGCCAGGTCGCCGAGCAGGATCACGATGTCACCCTTGCCCTTGAGTTTTTCGGCCAGGTATTGCATCTGCATCTGGCCGGCTTCCATGTCATTGGAGGCCACGGTAATCACGCCTTTGGGCAGGTTCAGGTCATCTGGACGACGGTTGACATAAACCAGTGGAATCCCGGCCTTGACCGCCGCCTCGGTGATTTTTTTGGTGGCGGCGGTGTCCACCGGATTGACCACGATGGCGTCGACCTTCTGGCTGATGAAGCTCTCCACCTGGCTCAACTGTTTGACCACATCGCTGCGGGCGTCTTCAAATTGCAGTTTGACGCCCTCGGGCATGGACTTGGCTTGCTGGTCCATGGATTCACGCAAGTAGGTGAGCCAGGTGTCATCGAACTGCGACATGCTCACGCCAATCTTCAGGTCAGCGAAAGCCGCACCACTGGCCAGCATCATGGACAGGGCAAGCGAGGCGAAACGGATCTTGGTCTTCATGAACAGTCTTTCTCCACATTCTTGTTGGTTTTATGGATAAGGCGCAGGACGAATTCAGTGAGCAGGCAAGCGAACGATGGGCGCGCCGGGAATGCAGCACACCACGGGCCCCTTGCGCTCAACGCAAAGGAACCTGAAAAAGAAAAGGCTTGGAACGCGAGGAAGGCACGCGGTACGTAAGACGCGCAGAGCAGTGCTGAAGGTTTGCATGAACGGTACCTATCGTTGTTTCTTGTTTTTTGTTCGTCCTGCCCGGCATCAAGGCTGGCTTGAAGGCGAGTAGAACGTTGATAGTCGGTAACCTTGAAATGACTTTATTGGAAAATAATTTCTATATCAACTCATTTTAGAACTTAATTCCAATTCGATTTCATGACCACAAACCGGTTGTATGTCCACCACTTGACGGCGCTCATGGCTCAGGCGCGCAGTGTCTAGAACGCGGGTCGCCACCAGTGCATCACGGGCCTCGACCGGCAATGGGCCAGCGCTTTGCAATGCAGCTTGCAGCTGCCAATAGAACTGCTCAGGCCCCCTCGCCCCGTTGGGGCGATCCGACGTTTCGAGAGGGTTGGGGTGATCAGCCGTAAAACCGTGGGCGCTCTGGCAGTGCGACGTTGACGATCGCCCCGCTCTGCTGCGCTTCGATGCACGCATCCGCCGCGACCGCTGCGGTAAAACCGTCCCACGCCGACGGCCCGCCGACCTGCCCGGCACGCACGCCGTCGATGAACGCCTGCAATTCGACGTCATAGGCCGCGATGAAGCGGTCCTTCCAGTCCATCAGAATCGCGTTCGACAGCTTGGCCCCGCTGCGCAGTTGCACCTGGGACGGCTCTGGCAACCTGGCGATGCCGGTCTCGCCGACCACTTCACACTGAATGTCGTAGCCGTACTGGCAGTTGACGAAGACTTCGACGTCGATGCGTGTGCCCCTGGCCGTTTCCAGCAGGACGATTTGCGGGTCTTTGAGGTGAGCGAGGGCCTTGCTGGTCTTGCGCGGGAACACCACTTGCACCGACACGTAGTCATCGGCAAGCAACCAGCGCAGCACGTCCAGTTCATGGATCAGTGTGTCGGTGATCGCCATGTCGGTCTTGTAGTTCTCGCCCACGGTCGGGTTGCGGTGGGCGCAATGCAGCATCAACGGCTCGCCGATCTGGCCGCTGTCGATCACCGCTTTGAGTGCCCGGTAACCTTCATCGTACGGGCGCATGAAACCGACCTGCACCAGCCGTTTACCGTAGGCCACTTCGGCCTCGACAATCTTGCGGCAGCCCTCGGCGGTGACCGCCAGCGGCTTCTCGCAGAACACCGGCTTACCCGCCGCAATCGCCGCCAGTACGAACGCTTCGTGGCTCGGGCCCCAGGAGGTGACCAGAATCGCCTCGACCTCCGGCGCGAGAATCAGCGCATGCCCATCCGGATACACCTCGGCGGTGAGTTTCAGGTCGGCGACCACTTTCGCTGCCTGCTGCAAATTGATGTCGGTGACTGCCACCACCCGACTGTTGAGCAGAGTCTGGCTGCAACGACGAATGTGATCCTGGCCGATGGCGCCGGTGCCGATGACGCCCAGCTTCAAGGAATGAGAGAGCAAAGACATATGAAGACTCCTGTTGAAATGACAGCGCAATCAGTACTGACGAGCCTTGGTCAGTCGTTCATTGAGGGTTTTGGCCACCGCATCGGTGCGGGCGCTGGTGGAGACTTGCGCCACACCCACCCGCCACCAGGACAGGTATTTGTGAATCATGGTTTTGGGCAGAACCTTGATGTCGATCAGCGTCGACACGCTCTGCAACCGCGCATCGGCCAGCGCCGCTCGTAACTGCTCGACGGTGTTCACCTTGTAGGTCTTGCAACCATAAGCCGCCGCGCTCATGGCGAAATCCACCGGCACGAACCCGCCGTCGAGCTTGCCTGATTCAGGGTTGCGGAAACGAAACTCGGTGCCGAAGCTGTCCATGCCGTGCTCCATCTGTAAGTTGTTGATGCAACCGAAGGTCATGTTGTCGAGCAGGATCACGTTGATCTTGCGTCTCTCCTGGATCGAGGTCGCCAGCTCCGAGTGCAGCATCAGGTAAGAGCCGTCGCCGACCAGCGCATAGACCTCGCGTTCAGGTTCCGCGAGTTTCACACCGAGCGCGGCATTGACCTCGTACCCCATGCAGGAATAACCGTACTCGACGTGATAGGTGTTCACGCCCTTGCTGCGCCAGCTGCGCTGCAAGTCGCCGGGCAGGCTGCCAGCGGCGGCAACGATCACCGCGTCGTCAGCCAGGGTTTCGTTCAATACGCCGAGCACACGGCTTTGGGTCAGGCAGGAGCCCGTCAACTCAATGAATTCGCGCAGCACCGCCGGGTCCATGTGGTCGTTGATTTGCGGAACGAAATCCTCGCTCTGGTATTCGACCTGGTACACCCGATCCACCTCTTCATCCAGCTGCGCCTTGGCCTGACACGGTTGCTCGCCCCATCTGGAGCGGTAACCGGTGAGGGCTTCGGACAAGGCTTGCAAGCCTGACCGAGCATCGGCCAGTAACTGCACGCCATCGAGTTTCAGCGCATCGCCAGGGCTGATGTTCAGGTTGAGGAAGGCCACGTCGGGGTGCTGGAACAGCCATTTCGATGCCGTGGTGAAATCCGAATAGCGGGTGCCGATGCCGATGATCAGATCGGCCTCCTTGGCCAGCAGGTTCGCCGCCAAACAACCGGTTTCGCCAATCCCGCCGACGTTCAGCGGATGGCTGGAAACCACCGCACTCTTGCCGGCCTGGGTTTCGGCGAACGGAATATCGAATCGCTCGGCAAACGCCTGCAACGCCGCATTCGCCCCCGAATACTTGACTCCGCCACCACAGATGATCAGCGGTTTGCGTTTGCCTTTGAGCAGCGCCACCGCGTCAGCCAGCATGGCTTCGGTGGCCGGGCGGCGGTCGATGCGGCGCACGCGTTTTTGCAAAAAATAATCGGGGTAGTCGTAGGCCTCGGCCTGCACGTCTTGCGGCAGGGCCAGCGTCACCGCACCGGTTTCCGCCGGGTCGGTGAGTACGCGCATGGCGTGGATCGCTGCGCTCATCAGTTGTTCGGGGCGGTTGATGCGGTCCCAGTATTTGCTCACGGCTTTAAAGGCATCGTTGGTGCTGATGCTCAAGTCGTGGAACTGCTCGATTTGTTGCAGCACCGGGTCTGGTTGGCGACAGGCGTAGACGTCGCCGGGCAACAGCAGCAAGGGAATGCGATTGGCCGTCGCAGTCGCGGCGGCGGTCAGCATGTTGGCCGCACCGGGGCCGACCGACGAGGTGCAGGCATAGATTTTGCGCCGCAGATGCTGCTTGGCAAAACCAATGGCTGCGTGGGCCATGCCCTGCTCGTTGCGGCCCTGATGGACGATCAGGTCGCCGCTGTCCTGCTCCAGTGCCTGGCCGAGGCCCAGCACATTGCCGTGACCGAAAATGGTGAAGATCCCGGCGACGAATTTGCTTTGAACCCCATCGACCTCGACGTACTGGTTATCGAGGAATTTCACCAGGGCCTGGGCCATGGTCAGTCTTGTTGTGGTCATGTCCGATCCTTCAATACACGAAGAAACCCTGTGGGAGCGAGCTTGCTCGCGATTGCGGCCTGACAGTCACATCTATGTTGAATGTGCTGCCATCTTCGCGAGCAAGCTCGCTCCCACCTTTGATCTGCTTTGGCCTGAGCAAAATGTCAGGCCAGGGATTTTTGCAGGTGATCCATGCTCGCGCCGATGGCCTGCCGGATATCCGCCAGCCCATGCACGCTGTCGGCAAACGGCTCGAACGACAGGTAGCCGCGGTAGCCCGTGCTGAGCAAGGTTTCAATTTGCGCTGCGTTGCCGAGGATGTCGCCCTCGCCCACCAGCACCCGGTGGCTGTCGCACAGGGTCGCCAACGGCGCTTGCGCGTCCTCGACACCGGAGATGTGCACCAGCCCCGTGAGTTCCGGGAAGAACTCGTGCTCACGGGCCAGGTGATGGTGAAAGGTGTCATGCACCAAGCGGAACACATCGAGGCCACCCATGGCTTTGATCGCGTCCACGGCTGTGCGCTTGCGGCGCAACGAGCACTCTTCAAAACCCAACGGTTCAATGAAACCGAGCATGCCGTGCTCCCTCAGGATCGGCGCCAGTTCAGCCAATGCAGTGCGCAAACCCCAAGCGCGTTCGGCTTCGCTGCGTGAGTCGGCGCGATCATTCAACGGGCACATCACCAGCCCCCAGGCGCCGCAATCACGGGCGTACGCCGCGAGCTTCAGGGCTTGTGCACGGCGCTCGTCGTTCCACACATCGAACGGGTACAACGCGTTGATCGACAACACCGTGATGCCGTGCGCCGCGCACAACTCACGGACGTGCGAGGCCGGCGTACCGTTTTCGATCTCGATGCCCTTGAGGTCGTTGCGGATCTCGATGGCGTCGGCTTTCAGGGTCACCGCCAACTCAATGAAATCCGGCAGCGACAAACGTGGGGCGACCATACGGTTCAGGGCGAAACGCAGGGGCTGGCTCATGATTCTTGTTCTCCAGTCAGTCTTCAGAACTCAGAGGTCCAGCAGCCAGCTGTGCTGCGGATCGTTGTGGAACTGCCAGACCCGTTTCGGGCCGGCCATGACGTTCAGGTAATACGACTCGTAGCCATAAGGCACGCTGACCGGGTGATAGCCCTTGGGCACCACCACCAGGTCGCTGTTTTCCACGGCCATGGCTTGGTCGATGGAACGGTCATCGGTGTAGACCCGCTGAAACACGAAGCCCTGGGGCGGGTTGATCTGGTGGTAGTAGGTTTCTTCGAGAAAGCTCTGGTGCGGCAAATCATCGGTGTCGTGCTTGTGCGGCGGGTAGCTCGACGAATGCCCGGACGGCGTGCGTACTTCCACCACCAGCAGCGAATGCGCCGGCTCGGTGTCCGGCAGGATGTCGCAGACATAACGGGTATTGGCACCCTTGCCGCGCACGCTGCGCTGCATGTTTTCGGGCTTGATCAGGCGCGGGCAGAGGTTGGCCGAGGCCGACCCAGGCGCGGCGCACACGGCAATTTGCACGTCGCTGAGGGCAACCACCTGCGCCTGGCTGCCGGGCGGCAGGTAGGTGGCAAACGGTGATTTATCTTCGAACACCGAGTGGCGGTCGCCGATGTTGTCCCAGTTGAACGCCCCCTGCCCTGGCGCTTCGCCCTTGACATCGACCCGACCGCTGAGCAGCACCAGACACAGTTCTTTATCACCGGCATTGACCGGCAGGGTTTCGCCCAGGCTCAAGCGATACGCGGCGAAACCGACGTACTCCAGCGTACCGGCCGCCAGCTCGACCATGGTCTGGCCACAAGCATTGCTTTTGATCAGCAGGCTCATTGTCCGCTCCTGTGATCGAGCAAGGCATGCAAGGTGTCGTAACCCTTCTTGGCGTAGGCATAGCTGGGTGCGACCGCCGGATCCTGCTCGGCTTCGACCACCAGCCAGCCGTGATAGTCGGCGGCGAGCAGCACGTCGAGCAGCGCGGCAAAGTCGATATCACCGTCACCCGGCACGGTGAACGTGCCGTTGATGATGCAATCAGGGAAGCTCCAGAGATTGTTGCGCGCCAGTTGCACCACCGGTTTGCGCACGTCCTTGAAGTGCACGTGGCAGATGCGCCCGATGTGTTTGCGCAGCACCTCCAGCGGCTCGCCACCGCCCATGTAGCAATGGCCGGAATCGAACAACAACCCGACTTCACTGCCGGTCAGGGCCATCAATTGGTCGATGTCGGCGGGTGATTCGACGTAGGCGCCCATGTGGTGGTGATAGGCCAGACGCACGCCGTGGGACAGGGTGAAACGTGCCAGTTCGGTGAGCTTGTCGGCGTAGGCCCTGCCAGGCTTGCCCGGTGTGGAAGCGCGGACGCTCAACCAGCGGAGTGCGCTGGCCTTGAATGGAGTCGGCGACTTCGCCGTACACCAGCACCTTGGCGCCGTTCTGCGCCAGCAGCTCGACATGGCTGGCGATGGCGTCGATTTCTTCGGCCACCGAGCGCCGCGCCAAACGGCTGGAATACCAGCCCGACACCAGCGCCAGGTCGTAAGGCCGAAGCACATCGCCCACCCCCTTGGCGTCCTTGGGGAACTTGCCGTTGAGCTCAAAGCCTTCGTAGCCGATCGCCTTGCCTTCACTCAACGCAGTGCTCAGCGGCGTCTCGCCGCCGAGGGACGGCAGGTCGTCGTTACTCCAGGAAATCGGGTTGATGCCAATTCGGATAGCGGGCATGGCTGCACCTTTTATTGTTTTTACATAACCATTGAACGTGGCGCGGCCCCCTGTGGGAGCGAGCTTGCTCGCGATGCTTTTGGCACCCTTGAAGGCCTCATCGCGAGCAAGCTCGCTCCCACAGGTTCAGTGTTCACACATTGAAAATGTTCAACTCCGGGAAGTGCGCCAGGCGTCGATCAGTTCGACGAAGGTGCCCTGCACTCTCCGGGTCAACGCTTCATCGTCGATTTCCCCGGCCATCCACGCTCGGCTCGGCTCCTGGAAAATCGTCCGGCCCACCGCAAACCCTCGACAGGTCTGGCTCTGGCTCGCTTGCGCAAACCCTTCGGCGAGCGTCGCGGCCGGTGCGTTCAGTCCCAGCAGCACCACGCCACGGCAGTACGGGTCGCGTTCCTGAATCAGCTCGTCGAGCTGTTTCCACTCCTCGCTGCTTTGCGCCTCGATCTTCCACCACGCAGGGAAAATCCCGAGGTTGTAGAGGCGCTTGATCGCTCGGTAGAGCACATCCGGATGAGGCGACGGGTGATCTTTGGGCGGGATGATTTCCAGCAGCAACTCATGGCCGCTGACCTGCGCCGCCTGATACAAACCCTTGAGCTGTGCTTCCTGCTCCAGGCGCAACAGCGGCTCGTCGTCCGGGTGAAACTGCACCAGGCATTTGATGATTTGTTCCTGCGGCCAGGCGATCAGGTTGCTGCCAATCGAGCGACCATGTTCGAAGGCCAGCGGCCGCGAACCTTGCACCTCGACGGGCCGCGCCACCCACCAGCCACGACCGGTCGCCGCATTCAGCGAATCCTGGCCAAAGCGCTGGTCAGCCAGCACGCCAACATCGGCATCTATGCCCCGCTCACGCAAATCCGCTTCGACCCGCTCCACGGCGTTGATGAACAACTGCTTGAGCTGGCCAATGCTGCTCAGGTCACGACCGCCCTTTTGCGCCAGTTCCACCAGTTGCCCGCGATGGTCGAAGGCAAAGATGAACAGTTGCTTCCAGGCCTTGCGCGGGACGCTGACCTGATGCAAACGTTGCAGCACCGCGTCCTGATCCGGCCGGGTGATCGGCACCGGGCTATTGAACAGGTAATCGAGTTCGGCGCGGGTCGGCATCGCAGGGGCGCAGGCGTGGCGCGACACCACCAGAGCGCCACACGCATTGGCCAACTGGCAGCAGCGCTCATCAGTGGCGTCCTCCAGCCAACCGCTGAGAAAGCCCGACATGAACGCATCACCGGCGCCCAGTACGTTGAGTACTTCCACCCGCACGCCGGGATAGATCGCGCCGTCTTCAAGACGAACCGGAATCACCCCGTGAATCACCGTGCAGCCTTGCGGCCCGAGTTTGACCACCAGCGTGGCTGGCGTCAGGCGCCGCACATTGCGCAACGCAGTGAGCAAATCCTCGGAACCGCCAGCCATCAAGAACTCGTCTTCAGTACCGACAATCAGGTCGAAACGCGCAAGGATCTTCTGCACGTGCTGGCTGACATTCTGGTCGGCGACAAACCGGGTTTCTCCATCGGCTTTACCCGCCAACCCCCAGAGAACCGGGCGGTAATCGATGTCGAGCACACGTTTGACGTGGTGTTTCTCGGCGTAATCCAGCGCCTGGATGCTCGCCTTGTAGACGCCGTCCGTGGAGAAGTGAGTGCCGGTGATCAGCAAGGCTTTGCTGGAAGCGATAAAGGCTTCGCTGATGTCCTCAGCGCGCAGCGCCATGTCGGCGCAGTTCTCGCGGTAGAACACCAACGGGAAGGTTTCGCGGTCCTTGAGGCCCAGCAGGACCATCGCGGTGAGGCGTTCCGGATCGACCTTGATGCCACTGACGTCACACCCTTCGCGGGCCAGGGATTCGAGCAGGAACCGCCCCATGTGGTCGTCGCCCACCCGGCTGAGCATGGCCGACTTCAACCCCAGCCGCGCCGTCCCGAAGGCAATGTTGGCGGACGAACCGCCCAGGTATTTGGCGAAGCTTGAGACGTCCTCCAGCCGTGCGCCGACTTGCTGCGCATAAAGGTCGACGCCAAGGCGCCCCAGGCAAATCAGATCCAATTGACGCCCACTGGCAAAACGAGTCTGGCCCATGCTGGCTCCTGTTATTTTTATCAGCCTGCGTTCGGGCGTGCAGTCGCGCCGAACACTCTTGGTGGATGCAGACTAAAACGTACGCGAGCGACAAATCAATATTTATTCCATTAAATTTTTACATGGAATATTTTTTCCAATAAACTTTGACACACCCCGGCAGACACAGTGCATCGTTTCAGCAATTGTCTGGCCGACCCAAGGCTCAAGATTTTATTTGCGCCTACCCTGTAGACTGCGCACAGCCAACCTATTGTCAGGGGTAGCCCGTTATCGAGCGGCCCTATAAGAACAAGCCAGAAGGATTATTTATGTCCCGCACCGATCAGCCGGCTACCGCCGAGACCACGCCCGAGAGCGACCTCGCCAGCCCCCCGATCAATGCCGAGCGCTTGCTGCAGCTGATTACCAACGAATACGAAAGCCTGCCGCGCCAGCTCAAACGCATCGCCAGTTACATGAGCCAGCAGAGCGACCGGATCATGGTCGACCGCATCAGCGACATCGCCCGTGAATGCGAAGTCCACCCCTCGGCCATCGTGCGCTTCTCCCAGCGCTTCGGGTTCAGCGGGTTCAGCGAAATGCAGGCGTTGTTCCGCGAGGCGTATACGCACAAGACCACCCCGGTACAGAACTACCAGCAACGCATTCGCAGCATGATCGCCAACAAGTCGCAGAAAGCCAGCGGCGGCGACCTAGCGCGCGAGTGCATCAACGCCACGTTGTCAGGCATCGAACGCCTGGGCCTGGAACTCGATGACCAGGCCTTCGACAAGGCCGTGGACCTGGTGGTCAATGCCGACAACATCTACGTGGTCGGCGTGCGCCGCTCCTTCGCGGTGGCCGATTACCTGGTGTACAACCTGCAACACACCAACAAGCGTATTCACCTGGTCTCGGGGCTGGGCGGCAGCTACCGCGAGCAAATGCGCAGCGTGCGGCCCAACGATCTGGTGATCGCCATCAGCTTTACGCCCTACGCCAAGGAAACCCAGCACTGCCTGCGCATCGCCCAGCACCATCAGGCGAAAACCCTGATCATCACCGACAGCAACCTCTCGCCCCTGGCCAAACGGGCGAACACCGTGCTGCTGGTCAATGAAGGCAGCTCGTTCGCGTTCCGCTCGCTGAGTGCAACGTTGTGCCTGTGTCAGGCGCTGTTCATCGCCGTGGCGTATCGCCTGGAGCTGAAGATGGACGAGATTCACGAGCAGGTCGGGTTCGAGGACTGACCTTCAACCTGCCGCCTTCGCCAGCGCTTTGGCCACCAACTCTTTGCGAAGGATCGGCGGGGTCAGCACCATTTCTGCGTCATGGCCGGGGTGGTCCAGCAAGGTCATGATTTTCTGCGTACTGAGCGTGCTGCCCATCAGCAAATGACTTTTGCGCTCCTGGATGCTGATGATATTCAGCAGCCAGTCATCACTGAACTTGCCCAGCTCCAGGGCAATGCGTGGACGCTGGCGTTGCAGCAGTACCTGTGCATTCCAGACGCAGAGCTGCGCAAAAAAACGCGGCAACAGGTCGCTTTGCTCCATGGTTTTCAAGTCTTGAAGCAACGCGACGTGCAGCTTGCCTTCAAGCGCCTCCTGGCACTCCATGAAATACCGCGCGGGCCAATCGTCACTCAACCCCGCCAACCGGGCCAGCGCCGCGTAGGCCTGGATGTCCTGTTCGGTGGTGACCAGAGCACCGAAGTTCAAGGTGTTATCGAGAATCCCGGCCGCCAGCAAGGTGGCGCTGCTAGGGCTGATGGAGGCCAGCAACCCGGACGCGACCCAGCGCTCGTAGACCTGGGTGCAGGCCGCACCAATGACTCGAATGTCCGCCCGCTCCGCCAATCGCTCGACCCAGAACGCTTCGAACCCCGGATGATGGTCGATCACCTCGATCACCCGCTCGATTTTCACGATGCGGTCCAGATACCGAGGGTCGCTGACATCCACCAGCACAAACTCGTCGTCCGGTTGCGGCACGTGGCAATCAAGACCTTTGCCGCCGTCGCGCAGTGAAGGGCTGATGCTCAGGTTCAGCGGTGCGCGGCTCACCGCCCGTGCCGGGCGCCCCGTCAGGTTGAGCAACTCGGCGTAGGCGATACAGCCGGCATAGGCGTCGATGTCCAGATACGCCGAGCCTGAAGTCACAATGATCATAACGTCCCTGTCGGGCCAATGGCCCTGCTGCCAAATCCAGGCACCTTCGCACCTCGTTGTTACGCCGGCGTGACAGTGGCGAAGCTCATCGGTTTGCCGCTAAATTGGCGGCGCATTGCCTATGATTGTTTACTGCCCATCACCCAAGGAGCCGTACATGAAGCTGATCGGAATGCTCGACTCACCCTATGTCAGGCGTGTCGCCATTAGCCTTAAATCGCTGGACATCCCCTTCGAACACGCCTCGATTTCAGTGTTCAGGGGCTTTGACCAGTTCCAGCAGATCAACCCTGTGGTCAAGGCCCCCACGCTGGTGCTGGACGATGGTGAGGTGCTGATGGATTCGACCTTGATCCTCGACTACCTGGAAGCTTTGGCGGGGCCCGGCAACAGCTTGATGCCAGTGGATCTGAACCAGCGCCTGCGCGCGTTGCGGCTGATCGGCCTGGCGTTGGCGGCCTGCGAGAAATCGGTGCAGATCTATTACGAAAGGAACCTGCGGCCTGCCGAGAAACAGCATGAGCCGTGGCTGGAGCGCGTCAGCGGGCAGTTGCTGGCGGCATATGGGGCGCTGGAGCAGGAACTGCAAAAGCAGCCGTTGAAGATGGACGGCTCACTCAACCAGGACGGCATCAGCCTTGCCGTGGCCTGGAGTTTCACGAACCTGGTGGTGCCGGATCAGGTGGATGCCGCGCGCTTTCCGAAGATCAGTGCGTTCACTGCTTACGCGGAACAGTTGCCCGCGTTTGTCAGCACACCGATGACCCAGGATTGATTCCAACCCTTCAAACGCGATCGTCGGACGCCGCCCGGAGCAGGCTCGCTCCCGCACTTGATGGGGAGCGAGCCAACGATGAACGATCACACAGTCAAACTGGCGCTCATCAGGCCAGCTCTGCCTGTGGTTTCTCTACCACCGGTGACGCTTCAAACCGGTCCGCCAGGAACGGTGTGATGTCCAGTGGCAGCGGCTCGTTGTTCACCAGTTTGTCCAGCAGTACGCCGGTGATCGCCGAAGTCAGTATGCCCGTACGGAAATGCCCGCAAGCGTTGAGGTAGCCGTCCACGCCCGCCATCGGACCGAGAATCGGCAACTCATCTGGCGAACCCGGGCGCAAACCCGCCCAAGTGCGCTTGAGATTCACGTCAGCCAGCTCCGGAATGCAACGCACCGCGCCTTGCACCAGCCCGGCGATTTCCGGGTAGGTGGTGGTCACGTCGAAGCCTTTGTCTTCGGTGGTGCTGCCGATGAGGATTTCGCCGTTGTCCTTCTGCGCCAGGTAGCAGTCGCTGGTGGTCAGGCAACCTTGCAGCAACTTGGGCATGCGCTCGGTCAACAGGATCTGGCCCTTGACCGGTTTCACCGGAATGCTCACGCCCGTGGCCATCAGGCTCAGGTCTGCGGCCCAGGCCCCGGCGGCGTTGATCAGGGTGTCGCAGTTGAACAGCCCGGCTTCGGCCGTCTGTACGCCACTGACCCGCGTGCCCTTGTGCAGCACGCCCGTCACGTTGGTGTTGAAGTACATGTCGACGCCATTCTGCCGCGCACCTTCGGTGTAAGCGTCTGCCAGCCGGAACGGGCTGACCTGGTGGTCGCAGAGGAACTCCAGCGCCCCGCGCGCCTCATGGCTGACACTCGGCTCGGCTTCACGCAGGGCTGCCTGGTCAAGCCAGCGCACCTGATCGGACAGGTGTGGAATACAGGCCACGATGTGCTCGGCATACAAACGGTCTTCGTCGTCGTAGATCACGAACTTGAGCCCGGTCTTTTCGAACTTGAAGTCCATGCCGTGGTTTTCCTGCAACTCACGGTGCAGCTCGGGGTACATCGCATTCGATTGCAGGGCAAAGTCGAAGAACGAGTCTGGCAGGATGTGCGGCGTGCTGGAGTCGACCGCCACCGCCGAACCCTGCGCCTCGCGCTTGCGGTTGGACGACATCATGCGAAAGAAAATCACCCCGCAGCCCAGGCCGACCGACTCGCCGATCGCCCACAGGCCACCGGCAGACGCGCGCGTGGCGTTGCCGGGGCGCTTGGCGTCGATCAGGGCGATTTTCAGGTTTTTGCGCTTGGACAGTTGATAGGCGCAGGACGCCCCGATCACACCGCCGCCGGCGATTACAACGTCGTAGTACTTACTCATGGTTCAACGCATCCGTGCTGGTGGTCTGGAAGGCCGAAAAAGGAATCGGGTCGATCGGGAAGCGCGGGCGCAGCCAGCCCACGTCGGCGCGGCCGGTGGCCTCACGCAAACGGTCGCTGCAGTAGCCCACGCACATGCGTCCCTGGCAGTCGCCCATGCTCACGCGAGTGCGCATCTTCAGGCTGGCCATATCTTGAACACCCTGGCTCAAGGCACGATCGATGTCGGCGCGCGTCGCGTGCTCGCAACGGCAAATCACGGTATCGGCTGCCGGCAGCGCAGTTTGCCCGGCGCCGCGCTCGGTGTAGCGGTCGACCGCCGCCCGGAAACGCACGATAGCCTTGAGCTTGCCCAGATAGCGCTCACGCAGCGCCAAAGCCTGGTCTTCCTTGAGCACATTGCGTTGCAGCAGTATCGACACAGCGGCAATCCGCCCGCTGAGCATCGCCGCCTCGCCACCGCGAATACCGCCCATGTCGCCGGCCATGTGAATGTGCGGCTCGCTGCTTTGCTGCCAGGTGTTGGTGGTGGCGCGCAGATAGCCGTCATCGCTGAACCCATGGCCCAGGCCCATTTGCTGGCTGAGTTGGGTGCGCGGAATGAAACCGTAGCCGACCGCCAGCGTTTGCGCCGGGATCTTCTGGGCGCGACTCGCGTCCGGTTGCCAGGTGGTCGAGTACGGCGCAACGGTGACACCGCTCAGCTCGCCCTCCCCGTAGGCATCCACCACACCCCAGCCGTAACGCATCGGGATGCGGTGCATTTTCAGGTAAGCCAACATGCTCAAACCGTCGAGGAACAGTTGCGGTTTGTTCAGCAGCGCCAGGCTTTCCTTGGCGATTTTGCCGAAGGCGCAGGCTTCATAGACACCCGCCACCGTCACCCCGGATGCGTGCAACTGGCAGGCCACCAGCGGCAACAACGGGCCGGTGCCGGCGATCACCACCGGCCCCTGCGGCTTGACCACGCCACTTTTGATCTGCAGTTGCAAACCACCCAGCAGCATCACCCCCGGCAAGGTCCAGCCAGGGAACGGCACACTGCGCTCATGGCAACCGGCGGCCAGCAACAGATGCGAATACTCGACCTCCTGCAAACGTTCGTCCGCATCCAGCAGCACCAGTGCACGGTGCCCTTCGGCACCGATTACGCGGCTGTTCAGGCAGACATCGATCAGCCCGGCGTTGACCTGGAAACCACCGTGCAGTTTGGCCAGTGCTTCCGAGTAACGCGGCCCCAGGTAATCCAGCTGCACGCCGTCGCGCAGCGGCCCGCGATAGACCACGCCCCCCAGTCGCGACGCCTCTTCGAGCAACGTGCAGGCCACGCCGTGTTCAGCCAGCTCAATCGCGGCCGCCATACCCGCCGGGCCACCGCCGACGATCACCGGTTGCAGGTTCATAGTGCCTCCTGCTCGGCAATGCGATTGACGGCGGTATCGACCTGCATGCCCGGCCGGACCAGTGTCTGGCAGGCGCGGCGCTTGTGTCGTCCGTTGATTTTCACCAGGCAGCAGTGGCAAACCCCCATGCCGCAATAGGCGCCGGAAACCTGGTCGTGGTCGTTGCGCGCAACCTGGCGCATTCCCAAAGACTGAATGACCGTGAGTACGGTTTCGCCGATAGCGGCACTCACCGGTTGGCCATTGATCTGGATGGTCATATCCGCCTGCTGAAGCGGCTGGATGTCAAACGGTCGGTCTAGGCGATGCATTACTCATTTCATCCGTGAAGAGGTTCAGGTAAGGGTTATCAGCTTCATATTGCACTCCCCCCTTGCAGGATCGCGGTCAGAAAAACCGGCTGCTTTGCAAGGGCTCATCGACTATGCAACAAGAGCAAGCCAGACAATGTAGTCCATGTCTTGCAAAGGGCTAGGATCTTTTACCCTAAGGCAAATAACCCATTCGAATATTGATCCAGGCCAGTAAAAACGCAGGCTGTTGCCAGGGTTTGAAACCCGGAAACCACCTGACCACAAGCAAAGGCTCTGGCCCGGCCCTCTCCTGCAAACAAAATAAAAAAGCCGCCACTGCGAGGCAGTGGCGGCGTGGTGCAAAAAGGCCAGTATCCGTGCACGAACAGCGCAATCAAAATAATGAGCGGGATCGTGTGTTGGGCAAGCGACTGTGCAAGACAGGTCGGTTTCAGCGGGTTTTAGGTATAAGCCTCAAACCATCGCACTTCGCCGGTCAGAGCCGAGGCGGGACTTTGAGATAAGCCCCTGTCAGCAAGACAAACGCCGAAGGCAGGTAAAACACCATCAGCACCACAAAGATAAACTGCGCCGCCGAAGACGACTGCGCCAAGGCAAAGTAGGCAGACGCCAGACCGCCCAATGCGCAGAGAACACCCATGACCCAGCGCGCCCACGAGGCACCTTTATAGAGAAACCAACAGAGGGTGGCGCTGATTGCGAATCGGATGCCGCTCTTGACATCGGGTTGCAGCAGCACGCTGAACAACGGGATGAGCAAGAAGCCGACAATGATCGGTACCACCATTCTTTTTTTGATATTCAATGCTGCCAATGTCCTTTTCGCCAGGGTGAAGCCCGAAGGCGGCGCAGTATAAACATCCATGAGCCAGGATTGGGCGCCAGGACGGCGTCCGGTCTCGATGCCGGATAAACGCCCGGCGAGATGAAATATTTTTTAGATGACCCACACTCAATCCTTGGCAGACTGTCGCCCTGCCCTCTGAACCTCTCACCAGGAAAGCCCGATGCCCCGCATTCTGACCATTGAAGACGACGCAGTGACGGCCAGGGAAATCGTCACCGAGCTGACCCGCAACGGCCTCGACGTGGATTGGATCGCCAATGGCCGTGAAGGCCTGGCCCGGGCGGCCAGCGGCGATTACGACCTGATCACCCTCGACCGCATGCTGCCGGAGCTCGATGGCCTGGCGATTGTCACCACCTTGCGCACCCTGGGCGTGCACACACCGATCCTGATGATCAGCGCCCTCTCCGATGTCGATGAGCGAGTCCGTGGTCTGCGCGCCGGTGGCGATGACTACCTGACCAAACCGTTTGCCACCGATGAAATGGCCGCCCGGGTAGAGGTGTTGCTGCGTCGCCAGAACACCGGGACCCAGCTCAACACCGCGCTGTGGGTCGCGGACCTGCAACTGAACCTGATCAGTCATGAGGCGACCCGCGCCGGACAGCTGTTGAGCCTGCTGCCCACCGAATACAAGTTGCTCGAATTCCTGATGCGCAACACCGGGCAGATCCTGTCGCGCATGATGATTTTCGAAGAAGTCTGGGGTTATCGCTTCGACCCCGGCACCAACCTGATCGACGTGCACATCGGTCGCCTGCGCAAAAAGATCGACCCGCCCGGCCTGATCCCGCTGATTAGAACCGTGCGAGGCTCGGGGTATGTCATTGCTGAACCCGTCTAACGGCTGGCGCTCTTCCAGCAGCCGCTTGCTTGCGCTCTACAGTGCGCTGTTCGTGGCCTGGAGCGGCATTCTCATGGGCGTGATGTATTACGAGGTCTCCAGCTACCTGGACAACCTGGCCAAACACTCGCTGATGCAACGCCAGCACCTGTTTTCACGCTTCCATGGCGAGCAACTGGATGATGCGCTGGCCACCAGCCTGACGTTCGACCAGCGCGGCATTGACGCGTATGGCTTGTTCGACGAACACCTGCGCCCGCTAAGCGGGCCGGTGCGCATGATCCCCGCCGGCCTGCCGCTGGACGGCAAGATCCATGAACTGCGCGACTGTTCGGACCCCGACGACCCCGGCCTGCCGTCCGACAGTTGCGACGCCGTGGCGAGCTACACCCAGGACGGGCGCTGGCTGCTGTTGGTCCGCGACAACGGTTCGTTGTTCGCCGTGACACGGATCATCCTCCACGCGTTGCTCTGGGGTGTGTCGCTGACCATCATCCCCGGCATCGCCGGCTGGCACCTGCTGCGACGACGCCCGCTACGGCGTATCCGCCAATTGCAGGCCAGCGCCGAAGCCATTGTCACCGGCAACCTGAACCAGCGTTTGCCGCTGTCGAACCGGCGCGATGAACTGGACATGCTCGCGGCCATCGTCAACGCCATGCTGGAGAGGATCGAGCGCCTGGTGAATGAGGTCAAAGGCGTCTGCGACAATATTGCCCATGACCTGCGCACCCCACTGACCCGTTTGCGCGCGCAGCTGTACCGGATTCAGCAACAGGCCGATGAACAATCGCCCCAGGCGCTGCAACTCGATCAGGTGATCGCCGAAACCGACACCTTGATGGCGCGTTTTCGCGGGTTGCTGCGTATTTCCGAACTGGAAGACCAGCGTCGCCGCGCAGGCTTTGTGGTGCTCGACCCGTTGGCGCTGCTGCATGAACTGCATGACTTCTACCTGCCGCTGGCCGAAGAAGGCCAGTTGCGCCTGAGCCTGCATGCCCCCGGCTCACTGCCCAGTGTGACCGGCGACCGCGCCTTGTTGTTCGAAGCGCTGGCCAATCTGTTGAGCAACTCGATCAAGTTCACTCCGCCCGGTGGCGAGGTGGTCCTGTGTGGCTCACGGCACGGCGGCAGCACGCGAATCGAAGTCCTCGACTCCGGCCCCGGCATCCCGCCGGACAAACGTACAGCGGTGTTCCAACGTTTCTATCGCGTGGACGACAGCGCGCAGCACGCCGGATTCGGCCTGGGACTGTCCATCGTCGCCGCGATCGTCAACCTGCACGGCTTCAGCCTTGAAGTGGGCAGCAGTGAACTCGGTGGCGCCCGGTTAAGTCTCGACTGTCGGCAACGCTTGCTGGACACGGATTGAAACCGCAGAGGCATTGCGCACCGGGTGCTTGAGCGTCGGGGCCAGGTCATGGCGTTCATGACGACCGGTGTTTTTTCTCCTGCGTTCGGCAGGCGCTGTTCTACAGTCAATGGAAGCGCCCGGCCCTGTTTTTCTGAACAGGCATTGGAGCGCGCAACCGCCCGACTTCCAGCAGTGTCCGGCCCGCAGGCATGAATGTTGAAGCTCGATAAAGGTTGTCGCCATGACACTTCCCTATGATCCGGGCCGCAGAGCACTGTATCGACCCGAAGAACGACCCAGCGTCTTCACTTCGCCGGTACTCAATGACCTGCAACTGTGCACCGAAGCCTCCAGATTGGCGTACCTGCGCTTCGAAGAGTCGACAACAGAGCGTACACAGCTGGCCGACGCACTGGATCTGGCGGGGTTCAATCATAAACTGACGCATTTCGTCGATGCGGCCACCGACGGTGCCGGTTTTGGTGTGATGAATAACGCCATGGGCACGGCATTGCTGGTGTTCCGGGGCACCCAACCGGACCACCTGCTGGACTTGCTCACCAATCTGCAGTTCTTCCACGCGCACTGGAGCCTGGGCACCGGTCAGGTTCACCGGGGCTTCAAGATGACCGCGATCAACCTCTGGGCACAGGTGTCGGCATGGCTGCAAGGACCAGCCCTCTCGCGTAGCCGGTTGATCATCTGCGGCCATAGCCTGGGGGCTGCCATCGCCACACTCCTGGCCAAACCCGCGTCAGCGAACTTGCTCGTGACGCTGGGCTCGCCGCGAGTGGGTGATCCCGACTTCGTGGCGAGCCTGGCGGGGCTGCACAGTATTCGCATCGTCGACTGCTGTGACCTGGTGACGTCCCTGCCGCCTGACTTTCTCGACTATCAGCACGTCGGGCAGTTGCACTACGTCGACCTCAACGGGTTTGTTCACCTCTCGCCCAGTGAGCCGTTCATGACGCATGACCAGCAGCAGGCGGTGCAGTTCTATGAGGCCCACTACAAGCCGCAGCCCGGGAATGTCGTCACCCGACGCCTTGCCGACCATGCACCATTCAACTATGTCCGGGCGCTCTGGTGACGCTGCCCGGCGAACCTGCGCGAGGACTGGTTCTACGGCGACATGGACCGCCCTGTCGCTGTAGAACCGGTTAACCCATCGGGCACTCAGGCTGCCATTTGACCGCTGGCAATCGCCGCCGATGCCGCCAGCATCGCCCTCAACAACACGGCACAGCCGGCGGCCAGGTCATCCGGCGTGGCGTTTTCGATTTCGTTGTGGCTGATGCCACCCTCGCACGGCACGAAGATCATCCCGGCCGGCCCCAGCTCAGCGAGGAAGATCGCGTCATGCCCTGCCCCGCTGACAATGTCCATGTGGGACAAGCCCAGCCCTTGCGCTGCGCTGCGCACGGCGTCAACACAACCCTTGTCGAAGTACAGCGCAGGGAAATCGGCGGTCGGCGTCAGCTCGAAGCTCAAGCCGTGTTCGTCGCAAGTACTGTCGATCACTTGCCGCACCTCGGCGATCATTGAATCTAACCGCGCCGGGTCCAGGTGGCGGAAATCCAGGGTCATGCGCACCTCGCCGGGAATCACGTTGCGTGAACCCGGATAGGCTTGCAGGCAACCGACGGTGCCGCAGGCGTGCGGCTGATGGCCGAGAGCGGCGCGGTTCACCGCGAGCACGACGGCGGCGGCGCCGACCAGTGCATCCTTGCGCAGATGCATTGGTGTCGGCCCCGCGTGGGCCTCGACACCGCGCAGCTTCAGGTCGAACCACTTCTGGCCCAGCGCACCCATCACCACACCAATGGTTTTGCGCTCGTCTTCCAGAATCGGCCCTTGCTCGATGTGCGCTTCAAAGTAGGCCCCCACTGCGTGGCCGCTGACCTTGCGTGGGCCGGCATAGCCGATGGCGTTCAACGCCTCGCCCACGGTCACACCCGCTGCGTCGGTCTTGGCCAGGGTTTCTTCCAGGGTGAACTTTTCCGCAAACACGCCGGAACCCATCATGCACGGGGCGAAACGCGAGCCTTCCTCGTTGGTCCAGACCACCACTTCCAAGGGGGCTTCGGTTTCCACGCCGAGGTCATTGAGGGTGCGCAGCACCTCGACACCGGCCAGCACGCCAAAGCAACCGTCGAACTTGCCGCCCGTGGGTTGGGTGTCGATGTGACTGCCGGTCATCACGGGGGGCAGTTGCGGGTTGCGACCGGCGCGCCGGGCGAAGATATTGCCGACCGCGTCGATGCTCACCGTGCAGCCCGCCTCCTCGCACCATCGGACAAAAATGTCCCGCGCCTGGCGGTCAAGGTCGGTCAGGGCCAGGCGACAGACCCCGCCCTTGACCGTAGCCCCGAGCCTGGCCAGTTCCATGAGCGACTGCCAGAGGCGGTCGCGGTTGATGTGCTGATGGCTGGACTGCAGAACGTCGACGGCAGCGTTCATGGTGATCTCCTTCAGGCAATTGTTATAGGTTTTCTCAGGCAAATCGTTGGTGTATTTAAAGCCGCCTTCGCGAGCAAGCCCGCTCCCACAGTGGAGCTCCAGTGTTCACAAACCCCATGTGGGAGCGAGCTTGCTCGCGATGAAGCCATTGATCACACCGCAGATTTCGCAACAGACGGACTTGTTCGCATGGCGCACAACCCGTAATAAATCAGCCCGCCAAGGGCCGACCCGGTGAACCAGCCGTAGCTGTAGAACCAACTGAACACATCGCTGCCCAGTGACAGCAAGGTCAATACCACCGGCACGCCGAAGGCGATGAAGCCGTTCCAGTTCCACGCCGGGTACACGTCATCGCGGTACAACCCGGCCAGGTCCAGTTGCTGTTTCTTGATGATGAAATAGTCCACCACCATGATCCCGGCAATCGGTCCGAGCAGGCTGGAATAACCGAGCAGCCAGTTGGAATAGACCGTCTCCAGGCTGACGTCGGAGACGATCAGGCCGAGCTTCTTCAACAACTCGTGGCCCATCAGCGCCAACCCTACCAGCCCGGTCAGCATCACAGCTTTGGTGCGGTTGATGACTGTGGGTGCCAGGTTCTGGAAATCGTTGGTCGGCGAAACAATGTTGGCGGCGGTGTTGGTCGACAGCGTGGCGATGATGATCAACGCCATGGCCACCGCCACCCAGACCGGGCTCTGGATATGGCCGATCAGGCTGACAGGATCAGAGACGGTCACGCCCACCAGTTTCGCCGACGCAGCGGTCATCACCACCCCCAGCGAGGCGAACAGGAACATGGTCAAGGGCAAGCCGAAAATCTGCCCCAGTATCTGGTCCTTCTGGCTCTTGGCGTAGCGGCTGAAGTCCGGAATGTTCAATGACAAGGTCGCCCAGAACCCGACCATCGCCGTCAGCCCGGCGAAGAAGTAGCCCCACACGCTGGCGCCTTCCGGGCGTTTCGCCGGGATGGCCAGCAGTTCGGTCAACGACACGTTCGGCATGGCCCACACCAGCAAGCCCAGCCCCACCAGCACCAACAAGGGCGCGGACAAGGTTTCCAGCCACTTGATCGACTCGGCACCGCGCAGCACCACCCACAGGTTCAGCGCCCAGAACAGCATGAACCCGATGACTTCGCCAGTGCCGCCGAGGGACTTCCAGCCCTCGAAAACCGAACCGAGAAACAGGTGAATCGCCAACCCGCCGAACATCGTCTGGATGCCAAACCAGCCGCACGCCACCAACGCACGAATCAGGCAGGGAACGTTGGAACCGATCACCCCGAAGGACGACCGCAGCAGCACCGGAAACGGAATGCCGTACTTGGTCCCGGCGAACGCATTGAGGGTCAGCGGGATCAACACGATGACGTTGGCCAGCAGAATCGCCAACAGCGCTTCGCCCACCGTCAACCCGAAGTACGCGGTGAGCACCCCGCCGAGGGTGTAGGTCGGCACGCAGACCGACATGCCGATCCACAGTGCGCTGATGTGCCATTTATTCCAGGTGCGTTCGTGCACCTTGGTCGGTGCGATGTCGTGGTTGTAACGGGGACTGTCGAGGACGTCGCTGCCGGCTTCCAGCTCGTACAAGCCTTCACGCTCGGTCACTTGCGATCTGATCTGTTGCATGGCCGCTCCACTGTTCTTTTGATTATTGTGCTCATCGAACTGGCCAGCGGATTGACCGCAAGCCTGACGATGGCCGGAGAACTTACGACTCTTGCCGACCGGCCAAGGTATCAGCGGCGGCACTCAATAAACGTGCCGTATCTTCCACTGACTCTTTTGCTGGCTGGCAAGATCCATGTAAACAACTGATGTTCATCAGTTTTATTTTCACAACTATCAAGCCCACGAATACTTGCATGAACACTCAGGCCAAATGCCAGCAAGTTGTTTGAAACCTTCTGGGCTCAATTATGGTGCGCCACCTTGGTCTTGTATTTTTCCCGTCAGCCACAGGCACACCTCAAATGGCTGATTTCACATAGGAAATCTTGACCATATTTCAATCCTGTCAAGTGCGTCAAAAGGGTGAGGGGCTTCACTATTTTGCTGATTTTATAAATTAATTGTTTTAATTCAACAAGTTACTAAAGATATAAGCTTATAAAAAATATTCTTGCCCAATCAATAAACTCCAGCTAGCGTTTATTCCTGACAGTGCTGACAGGAATACAAGTTCCGCAGCCTGCTTCATATAAAAACATTGAGAGCCGGCACAAGTCGGTCAAGCCTGCGAGGAACTCGGAATGTCTCTGTTGATCCGTGGCGCCACCGTTATTACCCATGATGAAAGTTACCGCGCTGATGTCTTGTGTGCCGACGGCGTCATCAACGCCATCGGTCATCACCTCAATACTCCCGCAGGCTGCGAAGTTCTCGACGGCAGTGGCCAATACCTGATGCCCGGCGGTATCGACCCGCACACCCACATGCAACTGCCCTTCATGGGCACCGTTGCCAGTGAGGACTTTTTCAGCGGCACGGCGGCGGGACTGGCTGGCGGCACCACCTCGATCATCGACTTTGTGATTCCCAACCCGCAGCAATCGTTGCTCGAAGCCTTCCATCAGTGGCGCGGCTGGGCCGAGAAGTCGGCGTCCGACTACGGCTTTCACGTTGCCATCACCTGGTGGAGCGAACAGGTCCGCGAGGAAATGGCCGAACTGGTCAGCCTGCATGGGGTCAACAGCTTCAAGCACTTCATGGCCTACAAGAACGCAATCATGGCGGCCGATGACACGCTGGTCGCCAGTTTCGAGCGTTGCCTGGAACTGGGCGCCGTGCCGACCGTACACGCAGAAAACGGCGAGCTGGTCTATCACCTGCAACGCAAACTGATGGCCCAGGGCATCACCGGGCCGGAAGCGCACCCGCTGTCGCGCCCCTCCCAGGTTGAAGGCGAAGCCGCGAGCCGGGCTATCCGTATCGCCGAAACCCTGGGCACGCCGTTGTACCTGGTGCACGTCTCGACCAAAGAGGCGCTGGATGAAATCACCTACGCCCGCAGCAAGGGTCAACCGGTCTACGGCGAAGTGCTGGCCGGGCATTTGCTGCTGGACGACAGCGTGTACCGGCACCCGGACTGGCAAACCGCTGCCGGTTACGTGATGAGCCCGCCCTTCCGGCCTCGTGGCCATCAGGACGCCCTGTGGCATGGCCTGCAATCGGGTAACTTGCACACCACCGCCACCGACCATTGCTGCTTCTGTGCCGATCAAAAAGCCGCCGGCCGCGACGATTTCAGCAAGATCCCCAACGGCACGGCCGGTATCGAAGACCGCATGGCGGTGCTCTGGGACGAAGGGGTCAACACGGGCCGTTTGTCGATGCAGGACTTCGTCGCACTGACCTCCACCAACACCGCAAAGATCTTCAACCTCTACCCACGCAAAGGCGCGATCCGCGTCGGCGCCGATGCCGACCTGGTGCTGTGGGACCCGCAAGGCACCCGCACCATTTCCGCCAAGACCCACCACCAGCGCGTCGACTTCAACATCTTTGAAGGCAAGACTGTGCGCGGCGTGCCCAGCCACACCATCAGCCAGGGCCGACTGGTCTGGGCCGATGGCGACCTGCGCGCCGAACGGGGTGCGGGGCGCTATATCGAGCGCCCGGCTTACCCGGCGGTGTTCGACCTGTTGAGCAAGCGCGCCGAGTTGCACAAGCCGGTTGCAGTGAAACGCTGACGCGACCCCTGTGGCAAGGGAGCTTGCTCCCGTTGGAGTGCGAAGCGCTCCCAAACCGGTCGAATGTGTTCTGTCTGCATGACCGGGTTGCCTGGATTACGGGGGCTACGCACCCGAGCGGGAGCAAGCTCCCTCGCCACAGGCTGCGGCGTTGCCAATCACCTATTTGCGTCATGTACAAAAAACAATGCCCATCAGAGGCAATACCTCAAATAACCGTGAGGCCAACACCGTGATCAAGACTTTGAACCACCTTCCCCATCCCCATGAGGACGCGGCCACCCTCGCCGGCCATTTCAGCGACCTGGCGCCGCCACTCAACGCCCGGCAAGCGGAACTCGAAGCCTCGCGCTGCCTGTACTGCTACGACGCTCCGTGCGTCAACGCGTGCCCGAGCGAGATCGACATCCCGTCGTTCATCCGCAACATCCATCAAGAAAACATTCAGGGCGCGGCACAGAAAATCCTGTCGGCAAACATCCTCGGCGGCAGTTGCGCAAGGGTCTGCCCGACCGAAATCCTCTGTCAGCAAGCCTGCGTGCGCAACAAAGCCGAGGAATGCGCCCCAGTGCTGATCGGCCTGCTGCAACGCTATGCCCTCGACAATGCGCACTTCACCGAACACCCGTTCAAACGCGCCGCCGTCACGGGCAAACGCATTGCCGTGGTCGGCGCCGGGCCTGCCGGGTTGTCCTGCGCGCACCGCAGCGCCCTGCATGGCCACGACGTGGTGATTTTCGAAGCGCGGGAGAAGGCTGGCGGCCTCAATGAATATGGGATTGCCAAGTACAAACTGGTGGACGACTTTGCCCAGCGCGAGCTGGATTTTTTGCTGGAAATCGGCGGAATCGAAATCCGTCACGGGCAAAAACTCGGCGATAACCTGAGCCTCAGCGACCTGCATCAACAGTTCGACGCGGTGTTCCTCGGCCTCGGCCTGGCCGCCAGCAAACAACTGGGCCTGACCCACGAAGACGCCCCCGGGCTGCTGGCTGCCACCGAGTACATCCGCGAACTGCGCCAGGCCGACGACTTGAGCCAGCTGCCGCTGGCCGAGCATTGCCTCGTCCTTGGCGCGGGCAACACCGCGATCGACATGGCCGTGCAAATGGCCCGTCTCGGCGCTCACGACGTGAACCTGGTGTACCGCCGAGGCCTTGAAGACATGGGCGCGACCGGCCATGAACAGGACATCGCCAAGGCCAATCAGGTCAGGCTGATGACCTGGGCACAACCGCAGGAAGTCTTGCTCGACGACAAAGGCCAGGTGCGCGGCATGCGTTTCGCCCGCACCCGTATGGACGGTGAACGGCTGGTCACTACCGGGGAAACCTTCGAACTGGCCGCCGATGCGATTTTCAAAGCCATCGGCCAGCGCTTCGATGACAGCGCGCTGAGCGATCCGCTGGCCCGCGAGCTGAAACGTCAGGGCGGGCGAATTCAGGTCGACGAACACATGCGCACCAGCATCCCTGGCGTCTATGCCGGTGGCGATTGCACCAGCCTTGATCAGGACCTCACCGTGCAAGCCGTGCAGCACGGCAAGCGGGCGGCTGAAGCAATCCATGCCCAACTCATGCTCAACGTGGAGGCTGCGTAAATGGCCGATCTCTCGATTGTCTTCGCCGGTATCAAAGCCCCCAATCCGTTCTGGCTGGCGTCCGCGCCGCCCACCGACAAGGCCTACAACGTAGTTCGCGCGTTCGAGGCCGGCTGGGGCGGCGTGGTCTGGAAAACCCTGGGCGAAGACCCGGCAGCGGTCAACGTCTCGTCGCGCTACTCCGCGCACTTTGGCGCCAATCGCGAGGTCATGGGCATCAACAACATTGAGCTGATCACCGACCGCTCGCTGGAGATCAACCTGCAGGAGATCACCCAAGTCAAAAAGGATTGGCCGGACCGCGCCCTGATCGTTTCGCTGATGGTGCCGTGCGTTGAAGAATCCTGGAAAAGCATCCTGCCATTGGTGGAAGCCACGGGCGCCGATGGCATCGAGCTGAACTTCGGCTGCCCCCACGGCATGCCGGAGCGCGGCATGGGCGCGGCGGTCGGCCAGGTCCCGGAATACGTCGAACAGGTCACCCGCTGGTGCAAGACCTATTGTTCGCTGCCGGTGATCGTCAAACTCACCCCGAACATCACCGACATCCGCGTTGCCGCACGGGCGGCCCACCGAGGCGGCGCCGACGCGGTGTCGCTGATCAACACCATCAACTCGATCACCAGCGTCGACCTCAACCGCATGGTCGCCTTGCCGACAGTCGGCAACCAGAGCACCCACGGCGGTTACTGCGGCTCAGCGGTGAAGCCGATTGCGCTGAACATGGTTGCCGAGATCGCCCGCGACCCGCAAACCCGGGGCCTGCCGATCTGTGGCATCGGCGGTATCGGCAGTTGGCGGGACGCCGCCGAATTCATGGCGCTGGGCAGCGGCGCGGTGCAAGTGTGCACGGCGGCGATGCTCCATGGTTTTCGGATCGTCGAGGACATGAAGGACGGGCTCTCACGCTGGATGGACAGCCAAGGCTATTCAAGCGTGCAGGATTTTTCCGGGCGTGCCGTGGGCAATACCACCGACTGGAAATACCTGGACATCAACTATCAAGTGATCGCCAGGATCGATCAGCAGGCCTGTATCGGCTGCGGCCGATGCCATATTGCCTGCGAAGACACCTCGCACCAGGCCATCGCCAGCCTGAAACAGGCGGACGGCACCCACACCTATGAAGTGATCGACGACGAATGTGTGGGCTGCAACCTGTGCCAGATCACCTGCCCGGTGCAGGACTGCATCGAGATGGTCGCCCTGGACAATGGCAAGCCGTTTCTGGACTGGAACCATGATCCGAGGAATCCGTATCACGTGGCCGTTTGAAACCATGGGCGCCTGAACGGACGCCTTCGCGAGCAAGCCCGCTCCCACAGTGGACCGCATTTCAACTGTGGGAGCGGGCTTGCCCGCGAAGAGGCCATCCGTTACACCACAAACCTCAAGGTTCCAACCCGATCCCCCGCAAAATCACGCTGGTCACGGTTTGCACCGCCCGTTCGAACTGCATGTCCGAGAGGGTCCGGTGGTCGTTGAGGATATTGATCTGATGGTCGAAGTCGGCGTAATGCTGGGTCGAGGCCCAGATCATGTACAGCAGGCTTGAAGGTTCCACGGCCAGGATGCGTTTGTCTTCCACCCATTGGCGAATTTTCGCTTCTTTCATCTTGGCCCAGTCGTACAGGCTGGCGTCCAGCGCCTCACCCAGGGTCGGCGCGCCGTGGATGATTTCATTGGCCCAGACTTTCGAGCCATACGGCCGGCTGCGGGAGTGGTTCATCTTGGCGCGGATGTAACTGCTGAGCACTACCCGCGGGTCATCGAACATCTCGAAGCACAGCGCGTCCTGCTTCCAGACTTCCAGCAAGTCGAACAGCACCGCGCTGTACAGTTCGTTTTTGGTGCTGAAGTAGTAATGCAGATTGGAGCGCGGCAACTGCACTTCTTTAGCAATGTCAGCCATTGCGGTGCTGCCAAAACCTTTCTCGGCGAAGACCTTCTCGGCAGCCAGCAGGATTTTCTCGACGTTACTGCGACGAATCTCGATCTTGTGATTGCCCATGAGGGCTCCCTGGCACCGGCATTGCCCAAGACTAGCATCGGCTCTGGATCGGGGCGACAACCGAAAACGAAACTTCGTACACAAGGCTTCCCCGGACAAAACGGATTGGTTAGCATCGCCGCCCCTCTTTCCAGGCGCGCCTGAGGTGTTCCGTCCAAGCGCGTATTCGCGACACGGGCATGCTGGGGCTCCGACATCTTTTCAAACGCCTCGACGGACCATTGCCATGAACATCCGATTGCGCGCCGCCAGCGACGACCATGCCCTCAGTGTCCTGTGGGAACGTTCGGTACGGGCGACCCACGACTTCATCAGCGAAGACGACATACAACTGCTGCTACCTCACGTGCGGGATGCGTACCTGCCCAGCCTGGAAGTATGGCTGTACGAAAACCCTGACCGTTCGCCCGCCGGTTTCATTGCCACCGGTGGCGATAACGTCGAGATGCTGTTCATTGCAGCCGACCAGCGCGGGCAAGGCATTGGCCGGCGATTGCTGGACCATGTCAAATCCCGGCACCCGACGCTCAGTGTCGATGTCAACGAGCAGAACCCCCAGGCCCATGGTTTCTACCGGTATTACGGCTTCGTAGACGTCAGCCGTTCAGAGACCGATGGCCAGGGCCGCCCTTTTCCGTGGGTGCACATGGTGCTCAAACAATCCTGAAACCAATGTGCGGTTTCCCTGACCTCTGGTTCATGTTCTATTAACGCCCCATCGTATTCACTCAAGGTATTTAACGATGCAACTGAAAAAAACCCTGACCACCGTTGCCCTGCTCGGCTCGCTGTTCGCCGCCTCCTCGGTGTTCGCCCACGCGCACCTGAAAAACGCCACACCGGCCGCCGACAGCAGCGTAGCCGCCCCGGCAGAGCTGCGGCTGGTGTTCTCCGAAGGCGTTGAAGCCAGTTTCACCAAAGTCGCGATCACCAAGGACGGCGCAGCCGTTGCCGTGAAAAGCATCGCCACCGAAAGCGCCGATAAAAAGACCCTGGTCGTGACCCCCGCCGCTCCGCTGACAGCCGGTGACTACAAGGTTGAATGGCATGCAGTGTCGGTCGACACCCATAAAAGCGATGGCGACTACCGCTTCAACGTGAGCCAGTAATCGATGTCGAGCGCGTTGGTCCTGTGCCGTTTCCTGCATTTCACCGTCGTGCTGATGCTGTTCGGGGCCTGTGTTTTCAGGCCCCTGCTGTTGCGCCATGCGCCGCTCGGCCCAGCGCTCGCGGCAATCGATCGACGCCTCGCGGGGCTGAGTCGATGGCTCACCGGGTTCGCCCTGATCACCGGGGTGTGTTGGCTGCTGTTGATCACCGTGAGCATGGCCGGCTCATTGTCGGCAGCGTTTGACGGGCCGACCCTTCAATTGGTGTTGGGCAGTACGTTCTTCGGTCAGGTCTGGAGCTGGCACCTGCTGTTCAATGCCCTGCTGTTGGCGTGCTTGCTAAGCCCGCTGAAACACTCGTTTACCCTGCGCCTGGGTTTGACCAGCCTGCTGCTGATCACCCTGGCCCCGGTCGGCCACGGCGCCATGCTCGACGGCCTCAGCGGTCAGTTGCTGATCCTCAACCAAGTGATTCACCTGGCCTGCGTCGGTGCCTGGCTGGGCGGCTTGATGCTGCTGGTGATGATTCTGCGGCAACCGGCGACTCATGCTGTCGGCCCGATCCTGCAACGCTTCAGCGGCATCGGCTACGGCCTGGTGGCCGGTTTGCTGGTGACCGGTCTGATCAACGTCCGGGTGTTGACCGGCGAACTCTGGCCAACGCCTTTGTTCTCGGGGTTTGCGCTGATTCTGTTGATCAAGGCCCTGTTGGTCTGCGCCATGCTCGGACTCGCGCTGTTTAACCGGGTCCGCATCAACGGCTGCGAGCAACGCCTGGGCACCCTGCGCGCCAGCGTCACGCTTGAATGGCTGCTGGGGATCGGTGCGGTTGCAGCGGTTTCCCTGTTGGGCACGTTGCCGCCGATGGTCGCGCCCCTATAGCCGTCCGCTGCTGGCGGAGGCTAAAAAACGGCGTTGAACCGCTAAGCCTTGAGCAACATGTAACCCGCCACCACCAGGCAGACACCGGCAAACCCTACCTGCAACGCCCGGGCCGGAACCCGGGCGCATAGCCGACGGCCGACCAGCATGCCGACGATGCTCGCCACGATAAACACCGCGCCCTGCCCGTCAATGGTCACGCCGGCATGGAACGCGCCGATCACACCGATGGCCGAAATCAAGCTGATGACCATCAAGGATGTGGCGACGATGCCGCGCATTTGGACGTCGGTCAGTTGCTTGAACGCGGGCACGATGAGAAATCCGCCCCCGACCCCGAGCAGTCCTGATACCACCCCGGTCACCGCCCCGAGCGTCGCCAGGGTCGCGGTGCATTTGGCGGTCCAGGAAAAGCGTCCGGTCTGTTGATCGAGCATGCAGTTTTTCTGCCCCCAATTAGCGTGCCCATGGTCACTGGGCCCCGGTTCCTGCTTTTCTCGGCGCAGCATCCGCCAGGCCACCATGACCATCAGCAGGCTGAACAGGATCATCAGGACTTTTTCCGGCAACTGATGGGCAACGTAGATCCCCAGCGGCGAAAACAGCGCACCGAGCAAGGCAATCAGCAGCGCCGCGCGATAGCGCACCAGCCCATGACGCAAGCCATCGATGGCGCCGACCGCCGCCGCACTGCCCACCGCAAACAACGCCACTGGCGCCGCGTGGGTCATCGTCCAGCCCAACCCGAGCACCAGGGCCGGCACCGCAAGAATACCGCCGCCCGCGCCAGTCAATCCCAGGACCAACCCCATTACCGCACCAAACAATGTCGCCAGCAGCATAGTGTTCTCTCAATCGACCTTGGACACGCGGGTCAGCCACTCACGACCTTTAAGCATGCCGCGCCAGTAAAACCACGGCAGCACCGTCGCCTTGAGAAACCACGCCGAGCGTCGCGCCACGGTCGGGTCGAGGGGAAACGTCGGCAACAACTTACCGCCATAGCCGAACTCAGCGAGGATCACCTTGCCCTTCTCCACTGTCAGCGGGCAGGAGCCGTAACCGTCGTACTTGAGCGGCAGCGGTTGGTGCTTGCGCAGGGCCAGCAGATTCTCCGCCACCACGACAATCTGCTTGCGCACTGCTGCCGCCGTCTTGGCGTTGCTGGTGGAGCAGACATCACCGAGGGCAAATACCTCGGGATACCGCACATGCTGCAAATGGTGGACGTCCACTTCACACCAACCCGCCGCATCGGCCAGTGGGCTTTGGCCAATGAAGTCCGGGGACACCTGCGGTGGTACAACGTGCAGCACGTCGAATTGTTTCGCTTGCAGGGTCACCGCGCCGGATGTGTCCTTGACTTCGAACCAGGCGGTTTGCGCCGGGCCGTCGACCTTCACCAGGTTCGAGTTGAACACCAGCCGCGCACGGTACTTTTCGATGTACTTCATCAGAGGTGCAATGAAGGTGACCACGCCGAACAGCGCGGCACCGGCCAGGTTGAACTCAACGTCGACGTTCTTCAGCACACCTTGTCTGAGCCAGTGATCACACGACAGGTACAAGGCTTTTTGCGGTGCCCCGGCGCATTTGATCGGGATGGCCGGCTGGGTAAAGATCGCCTTGCCGCCACGCAGGCCTTCGACCAGTTGCCAGGTGTAGGGCCGCGTGCTGGTAGCTGTAATTGGACGTCACACCGTGCTGGCCGAGGGTTTCCTGCAAGCCTTCGATTTTCTCCCAGGCCAGGCGCAGACCGGGGCACACGATCAGGTTTTGATAGGTGACACTGCGCCCGTCATCGAGGGTCAGCAGACGGCTTTGCGGGTCGATGTGGCTGACGGCGGCTTGCAGCCATTGCGCCTGACGCGGCATGACCGATGACATCGGCCGCACGGTGTGTTTCAGGTCATAAGCACCACCGCCAACCAGAGTCCAGGCAGGCTGGTAATAGTGCTGGGCGCTGGGCTCGATGACGGTGATGTCCAGGCCCGGATCACGTTTGAGCAGGCTGGCGACGAAGCCGATACCGGCCGTTCCGCCGCCTATCACCACGATGTCGGCACTGATGGTCTGGCCCCAGTGTTGATCGTTCATAGGTTGTTGCCTCTGTGTCTGCACGCAAGGGTCGTTGCCGGTGAGGCGTCACGCCCAGCTTTTCATCACCGCGCCGCAATACAGGCCGGAGAGCGTTTTCATCACCTGAATCACTTCGTGACTGGCCAACCCGTAGAAAATGTACTTGCCTTCACGGCGGGTGCTGACCAGCACTTCGTCGCGCAAAATGCCCAACTGCTGCGACAAGGTCGGCTGACGCACGCCGGTCATGGTTTCCAGTTCGCCGACGTTGCGCTCACCCTGGGTCAACTGGCAGAGAATCAACAGGCGATCTTCATTGGCCAACGCCTTGAGCAGCGCACAGGCCTTGGAGGCCGAGGCACGCAGTTGCGCCACTTCACACTCGCTCAAACTGGATTGCATTTGCAGGGGACCTTGAACGTCACTTAAGCTGCCGACATTATGTTTAAACATAAAGTGTTGCAACCCATTACTGTCTTCCCGTCATTCAGCCAGGGCCCGTCTCTATGTCAGCGTTGATCCAAGCCTTCCTTGATGACGCATCAAAGACCTTCACCTACGTGATCTACGAACACGACGGTGGGCACTGTGCAATTGTCGACTCGGTCCTCGACTACGACCCGGCGTCCGGCCGCACGGCCACCACTCAGGCTGACCGGGTCATTGCCTTCGTCCGTGAACATCAGTTGCACACCCAATGGCTGCTGGAAACCCACGCTCACGCCGATCACCTGTCCGCCGCGCCTTATTTACGTCGCGCACTGGGCGGCAAGATCGCCATCGGCCAGGCGATCAGCCAGGTGCAAAACGTCTTCAAGCGCCTGTTCAACCTTGAACCGGAATTCGCCATCGACGGTTCGCAATTCGACCATTTGTTCGCACCCGATGAAGTGTTTTCCATCGGCACGCTCAAGGCCAAGGCACTGCATGTGCCTGGCCATACCCCGGCAGACATGGCCTACCTGATCGAAGATGAGCTGATTCTGGTGGGCGACACGCTGTTTATGCCGGATGTCGGCAGCGCCCGTTGCGACTTCCCCGGCGGCAATGCTCAGCAGTTGTTCGCCTCGATGCACACACTGCTGGCCTTCCCCGCCGACACCCGCCTCTACATCTGCCACGACTACCCACCCGAAGGTCGCGTTTCACAATGCCAGACCACCGTTGGCGAGCAGCGAAAAAGCAACATTCATGTGCACGATGGCATCGACGAAGCGACGTTCGTCGAGATGCGCACCCACCGCGATGCCGGGTTGGGCATGCCGACGCTGCTGCTGCCAGCGATTCAGGTGAATGTGCGGGCCGGTAACCTGCCGCCCGCCGAAGACAACGGCGTGGTCTACCTGAAGATTCCGGTCAATCGGTTATGAAATAGCTCATTCGAGCTGTAACAGCTAATCGCCAAGCGCGCCCACGGCCTAATGCTTTCTCCTTTGCTCACAGTTGAATCAAGAACTTAACGAGGCTTATGCAACACGCATAAGCCTCGACTTCCATGCGACATAAAACCTTTACAAAAGAATAAAAAACCTGAAACCCATAATAAAATACTCTAAAAAACTGTCATTTCTATCAGTAGCCACGCCCCGCCCTCACAACAAATACTCCCTGCAATGCGCTCGACAATGCGCCTACTTATTCAACTATTTATACGTTGAGTTTTTACTTCAGGGCCCGCCATGTTTACTGACACCGACACCATGACACCTGCGGTACTGGATTATTTGACAGACTTTAATGATCGCTCCGACAACGGCTGGATACGAGGTCGTGCTGGAAAGGACCTTTTCTTGGGCGGTTACACCGCAATGCACCTGACTCAAGGTATTAACGGATTTAGCGGTGTCATTTACCAGAGGACTTTATTTCTTGAAATAGGTGCCGAATATCAATTTTCAATGATCGCCCGGAACTATTTCTTTGGCGCTCAAGACATTATGCCGAAGTTTCGGCTATCCGTAGAAAGTGACTTGAATACCAAAACCTTCACGCTACCCAGAAATCTGGAGTGGCACACAATAACGGGCACCTTCACCGCATCAAAACACTCAAACCTGTTCAGAGTTTACAGTGACGAAGACAGCGGTGCCGGTAATGACTATTACCTGGACGACATTCACGTCAAACAGCTGACGCGAGGAACACCTTGGGCCCCCGTCATCCACAGCCTCGAACAAACAGCAGTACCTACTGTCGCTCGGGGTGCCACAGCGACTATTGACTTTAGACTGAATAGCAACGACCTCCCGGATTATCCTGGTGCACGACTTGAATTCAAAACAGCAAACAACTTGAAATTAGTATCCATGTCGAACGCCCTGCCGGGCACAACCTTTAGTATGAGCCCCGATCAAAGCATAGGCACAGTGACTGTTACCCCAAAGAACCTCGTACCTTGGCCAACCAATAGAACAGTCACCGTACAGATCCCCGCATCGGCCATACCCAACAGTGAAGTCACCCTGGGAAGAATCACTTACTTCAACAGCAGCAATCAGCCACAGGCCACTGTCGATTTAAATGTCCGTATTGCACAAACAACAGTGACCAGCATTTCCCAATTGTGGGTACCCGATGTAGAGCCCGGCGGACCCGTGAACATCTCCCTTACAATGAACGCCAATCGAGTCCCCGATTTTATTGGCGCACGGCTTGAAGCGTTGGCTGCAAACGGTTCGAAACTGGTTAGTATGTCCAGTCCGGCTCAGGGGACG
The DNA here is from genome assembly GCF_039908635.1 of Pseudomonas purpurea. Lineage (NCBI taxonomy): Bacteria > Pseudomonadati > Pseudomonadota > Gammaproteobacteria > Pseudomonadales > Pseudomonadaceae > Pseudomonas > Pseudomonas purpurea. Next base: position 2,611,566 of record NZ_CP150918.1, on the reverse strand, counting down.
GAGCTGATAGTCTCTCCCGATGGCCGCAAATGCACAGTAACTGTGACGTCAGAAAATGCCCTCGCATGGCCGTACGCACTGACCGTCGACTTCGAAAGCACACCTGAAGCGACACCTGGAACAGAAGTAACATTGGCGACAGTCACGTACTTCGATAGATTAAATATACCCGGCCCTAGTGTCACTCTAAAAGCAGGCATGGCGGGCACTATTGTTTCGGACTTGAGACAAACCGTTCCTACCGTCAATCAATTTGCAGCCGCCCTTATTAACTTCGTCATGGACACAAATGGCGGGGTCGATTACCCAGGGGCAAGACTCGAAGCGACTTCCCTGGGAGGCTTGATCAATCACATGTCAAGCAGCCCCCCGGCAGTAACGTTCCTATCGTCCCCTGACAACCTCAAGGGAGCGGTGACGATCACTAGCAATAATAATCAACCCTGGCAGCGCGAACGTACGATCAGTGTTCAACTCCGCACTTTCGTCAGCCCGGGAAGCGAATTGGATGTTTGCACCCTTACTTACTTTGATCGATTAAATACGCCTGGCGTCAGTCGCGTTTTCAAAGTAAAGATGGCCGATGCAGTATCCAGCATTCATACAACACCCATGCCCATTGCACAACCGGGTTCCTCTGCGACCTTCACTTATTCCCTAGAGACCAACGGCGACGACGTCCAAAATGCAAGGATAGAGTTGAACGTTGATGATGAAGCGACCATCACACACATGCTATCCATTCCGTCTCGCGAGCTCGTCGACATATCACCAGCCGGAACAACCGGCACCCTGACTGTAGCTCCCCATACACAATCACCCTGGGGGAAAACGTATACCGTGTCCGTCGACATCCCACCCGCTGCCGTCATCGGGCGAGAACTCACTGTCGGCTCACTGACTTACTTCAATAATAACGGCTCACCGGGAGCCAGCAGCCCACTGAAGGTACTCATCACCGAACAGGCGCCGGTCGAGTCAAAGTTCTCCTTTGGCGCAAAATGGAAAGACTTTGAAAGTGACAGCTGGGTGTATAGCTATACCCTCACATTGAAAGCGACCCAGGCTGATGTCCAGCAATGGAAAACTTCATTCACGCAACTTCCGTTCGGTACAAGATTGTTCACGTCCACATGGGCAGCCATCGTGCACGATGGCAGTCAAGGCCTGATGGAATTTAGAAGGCCATCGGGCCCCTCTTACTCCCTGCCGAAGGGTCAAGAACTGCACATCGCCCTTCAACTGATCTATCCCAAGGAGGCAGGGGAACAAAAACGCTTTGAAACCTTGTGGGATCTTGTGGCATACGAACTCAAGTAGTCCTGCGTAATGCCCGTGGCGCCGTCGCTCAGGGCGGCGGTGCCACGGGCACTACAGCGTCTGTCCCACCTATTTGTTCAGCATCATTCCACCCGGTGGCAGCGGCAACGCGGTTTTGTAGCGTACCTGCTTGAGTGCAAAGCTTGAGCGGATATTGGCGACGCCTGGGACCTTGGTCAGAAAGTCCATCATGAAGCGCTCAAGAGACTGAATGGTCGGCACCAGCACGCGGATCAAGTAGTCCGGGTCGCCGGCCATCAGGTAGCACTCCATCACCTCCGGCCGGTTGGCAATCGCCGCCTCGAATTGTGCCAGCGCCTCCTCGACTTGCTTCTCCAGGCTGACGTGAATGAACACGTTGACGTGCAGCCCCAGCAGGTCGGCATCGAGCAAGGTCACCTGCTCGCGAATCAGTCCCAATTCCTCCATCGCCTTGACCCGGTTGAAGCACGGTGTCGGTGACAAATTCACCGAGCGCGCGAGGTCGGCGTTGGTGATGCGGGCATTCTCCTGAAGGCTGTTGAGAATCCCGATGTCCGTACGATCCAGCTTACGCATGAGAACAAACCACCTGTTTTTTATGTTTATGCAGATTTTTTATCCGCAAATAGCCTAAAGCGCAACGAAACAGAGAGAAATATTCTTCTCGGCCGGGCCTATGATTGTTGTAGGACAAGATTTCTTTTACCGAAGAATGACAGTCAGCTCACTACAAGAAATTCACAAGATCGAGCGTAGAAGCCATGAATCAAGCGTATGAACCGCTGCGCCTGCACGTGCCTGAACCATCGGGTCGTCCTGGTTGCAAAACAGACTTTTCCTACCTGCACCTGACCGATGCAGGCACGGTCCGCAAACCCCCAATCGACGTAGAACCGGCCGACACGGCTGATCTGGCCAAAGGCCTGATTCGCGTGCTCGACGACCAGGGCAATGCCCTCGGCCCATGGGCTGAAGGCGTGCCGGTCGAGATCCTGCGCAAAGGCATGCGCGCCATGCTCAAGACGCGGATTTTCGACAACCGCATGGTGGTCGCCCAGCGTCAGAAAAAAATGTCGTTCTACATGCAGAGCCTTGGCGAAGAAGCCATCGGCAGCGCCCAGGCCCTGGCCTTGAACATCGACGACATGTGTTTCCCGACTTACCGCCAGCAAAGCATCCTGATGGCCCGCGAAGTGCCGCTGGTGGACCTGATCTGCCAACTGCTGTCCAACGAGCGCGACCCGCTCAAGGGTCGCCAGTTGCCGATCATGTACTCGGTGCGCGATCACGGCTTCTTCACCATTTCCGGCAACCTCGCCACCCAGTTCGTGCAAGGCGTGGGCTGGGGCATGGCTTCGGCGATCAAGGGCGACACCAAGATCGCGTCGGCGTGGATCGGCGACGGCGCCACCGCTGAATCGGACTTCCACACCGCCCTCACCTTCGCCCACGTTTACCGTGCGCCGGTGATCCTCAACGTGGTCAACAATCAATGGGCCATTTCGACCTTCCAGGCGATTGCCGGGGGTGAAGCCACGACTTTTGCCGGGCGTGGCGTCGGTTGCGGCATCGCCTCCCTGCGGGTCGATGGCAACGATTTTGTCGCGGTCTATGCCGCCTCGGCCTGGGCCGCCGAACGCGCCCGCCGCAACCTCGGCCCGACCATGATCGAATGGGTCACCTACCGCGCCGGCCCGCATTCCACATCTGACGATCCGTCCAAGTACCGCCCTGCCGACGACTGGAGCCACTTCCCGTTGGGCGATCCAATTGCACGCCTCAAACAGCATTTGGTGAAAACCGGTCAGTGGTCCGAAGAGGAACACACCGCCCTCAGCGCCGAACTCGAAGCCGAAGTGATTGCCGCGCAAAAAGAAGCCGAGCAGTACGGCACCCTCGCCGGTGGCCAGATCCCTAGCGCCGCGACGATGTTCGAAGACGTCTACAAAGAGATGCCGGAGCACTTGAAGCGCCAGCGTCAGGAACTGGGAATCTGACATGAACGATCACAACAACAATATTCAGTTGGAAACCGCCATGACCACGACCACCATGACCATGATCCAGGCCCTGCGCTCGGCCATGGATGTGATGCTTGAGCGTGATGACAACGTCGTGGTCTTCGGCCAGGACGTCGGTTACTTCGGCGGCGTGTTCCGTTGCACCGAAGGCCTGCAAACCAAGTACGGCACCTCACGGGTGTTCGACGCGCCGATCTCCGAAAGCGGTATCGTCGGCGTCGCCGTGGGCATGGGCGCCTACGGTCTGCGCCCGGTGGCCGAGATCCAGTTCGCCGACTATGTCTACCCGGCGTCGGACCAGATCATTTCCGAAGCTGCCCGCCTGCGTTATCGCTCGGCCGGCGAATTCACTGCCCCGATGACCCTGCGCATGCCATGCGGTGGTGGCATCTACGGCGGCCAGACTCACAGCCAGAGCATCGAGGCGATGTTCACTCAGGTCTGCGGCTTGCGCACGGTCATGCCGTCCAACCCGTACGACGCCAAAGGCCTGCTGATCGCCTCCATCGAAAACGATGACCCGGTGATCTTCCTGGAGCCAAAACGCCTGTACAACGGCCCGTTCGACGGCCACCACGACCGCCCGGTGACCCCGTGGTCGAAACACCCGGCCGCGCAAGTGCCGGACGGTTACTACACCGTGCCGCTGGACGTTGCCGCGATTACCCGTCCGGGCAAGGACGTGACCATCCTGACCTACGGCACCACCGTTTATGTGTCGCAAGTGGCCGCTGAAGAATCCGGCGTCGACGCCGAGGTTATCGACCTGCGCAGCCTGTGGCCGCTGGACCTGGAAACCATCGTCAAGTCGGTGAAGAAAACCGGGCGTTGCGTGATCGTTCACGAAGCCACCCGCACCTGCGGTTTCGGCGCCGAGCTGGTGTCGCTGGTGCAAGAGCACTGCTTCCACTACCTGGAAGCGCCTATCGAACGCGTCACCGGTTGGGACACCCCCTACCCGCACGCGCAAGAGTGGGCGTATTTCCCTGGACCGTCCCGTGTGGGCGCGGCTTTGAAACGGGTTATGGAGGTCTGAATGGGCACGCACGTTATTAAAATGCCGGACATTGGCGAAGGCATTGCAGAAGTTGAACTGTCGGTGTGGCACGTCAAGGTCGGCGACATGGTCGTTGAAGATCAGGTACTGGCCGATGTGATGACCGACAAGGCGATGGTCGATATTCCGTCGCCCGTGCACGGCAAAGTCATTTCGCTGGGCGGTGTGCCCGGCGAAGTCATGGCCGTGGGCAGCATCCTGATCAGCATCGAAGTCGAAGGCGCGGGCAACGTCAAAGAATCGTCCCAGCCGCAAGCGGTCACAGAAGTCAAAGCAGCACCGAAAACCGCCATTGCAGCGCCAGCCGTTGAAACCGTGGCGGCCAGCAAACCCGCGCCGGTAAGCCGCCCTGCGGCACAAGCGCCAGTGGCTCGCGAGGCCGATGAACGTCCGCTGGCTTCCCCGGCCGTGCGCAAACATGCCCTCGACGCCGGCATTCAGTTGCGTCTGGTCCAGGGCTCGGGCCCTGCCGGGCGGATTCTGCATGAAGACCTGGAGGCGTATCTGGCCCAAGGTCCGTCAGCCAAAACCGGCGCTGGCGCCGCGTACGCTGAACGTCACGACGAAGAGCAAATCCCGGTGATCGGCATGCGGCGCAAGATCGCCCAGCGCATGCAGGAAGCCACCCAACGCGCCGCACATTTCAGTTATGTCGAAGAAATCGACGTGACTGCGGTGGAGGAACTGCGGGCGCACCTGAACGAGAAATACGGCGCCACTCGCGGCAAGCTGACCTTGTTGCCGTTCCTGGTACGCGCCCTGGTCGTCGCCCTGCGCGACTTCCCTCAGATCAACGCCCGTTACGACGACGAAGCCCAGGTCATCACCCGCCTCGGCGCGGTGCATGTGGGTGTCGCGACCCAAAGCGACATCGGTTTGATGGTGCCGGTGGTGCGTCACGCCGAGGCGCGCAGCCTGTGGGACAGCGCAGCGGAAATCTCCCGTCTGGCCAGCGCCGCCCGCAATGGCAAGGCCAGCCGCGATGAACTGTCCGGCTCCAGCATCACCCTCACCAGCCTCGGCGCGCTGGGCGGTATCGTCAGCACCCCAGTGCTGAACCTGCCGGAAGTGGCCATCGTCGGCGTGAACAAAATCGTCGAGCGGCCAATGGTGATCAAAGGCCAGATCGTGATTCGCAAGATGATGAACCTCTCCAGTTCCTTCGATCACCGCGTGGTCGATGGCATGGACGCGGCGCTATTCATTCAGGCCCTGCGTGGCTTGCTCGAACAACCCGCCACGCTGTTTGTGGAATAAGTATTTGTGGAGCAAGGCATGCAACAGACTCTGAACACCACGCTGCTGATCATCGGCGGCGGCCCTGGCGGTTACGTGGCGGCGATCCGCGCGGGCCAACTGGGCATCAACACCATTCTGGTGGAAGGCCAGGCTCTGGGCGGCACCTGCCTGAACATCGGCTGCATTCCGTCGAAAGCGCTGATTCATGTGGCCGAGCAGTTTCACCAGACGCAACATCACAGCCAGCATTCGGCGCTCGGGATCAACGTCTCGGCACCGACCCTGGACATCGGCAAAAGCGTCGAGTGGAAGGACGGCATCGTTGACCGCCTGACCACCGGCGTCGGGGTGCTGCTGAAAAAACACAAGGTCCAGGTCATTCACGGCTGGGCCAAGGTCATCGACGGCAAGACCGTCGAGGTCGGCGACACCCGCATCCAGTGCGAGCACCTGCTGCTGGCCACCGGGTCGAAAAGCGTCAACCTGCCGATGCTGCCGATTGGCGGGCCGATCATCTCCTCCACCGAAGCCCTGGCGCCGAAAAGCGTGCCGAAACGGCTGATCGTGGTCGGTGGCGGCTACATCGGGCTGGAGCTGGGCATTGCCTACCGCAAGCTCGGTGCCGAGGTCAGTGTGGTCGAAGCGCAGGATCGCATCCTGCCGGCCCTACGACGCGGAACTGACCCAACCGGTCAACGAAGCCTTGAAGCAACTCGGCGTGAAGCTTTACTTGAAGCACAGCGTTGAAGGCTTTGATTCACAAACCAATACCCTGCAAGTGCGCGACCCGAACGGTGAAACCCTGAACCTGGCCACCGATCAGGTGCTGGTGGCGGTCGGGCGTAAACCCAACACCCAGGGCTGGAACCTTGAAGCGCTGAACCTGGACATGAACGGCTCGGCGATCAAGATCGACAAGCGCTGCGCTACCAGCATGCGCAACGTCTGGGCCATCGGCGACCTGAGCGGCGAGCCGATGCTCGCTCACCGGGCCATGGCCCAGGGCGAGATGGTCGCCGAGCTGATCAGTGGTAAAACCCGCGAGTTCAACCCGACCGCCATCGCTGCCGTGTGCTTTACCGACCCGGAGCTGGTGGTCGTCGGCAAGACCCCGGACGAAGCCAAGGCCGCCGGCCTGGATTGCATCGTGTCGAGCTTCCCGTTCGCGGCCAATGGCCGGGCGATGACGCTGGAATCGAAAAGCGGCTTCGTGCGGGTGGTCGCGAGGCGTGACAATCATCTGATTGTCGGCTGGCAAGCGGTGGGCGTCGGGGTTTCCGAGTTGTCCACGGCGTTCGGCCAGTCCCTGGAAATGGGCGCATGCCTGGAAGACATCGCCGGCACCATCCACGCTCACCCGACACTGGGTGAAGCGGTGCAGGAAGCGGCGTTGCGCGCGTTGGGCCACGCGTTGCACCTGTAACCGCTATCAACTGTGGCGAGGGAGCTTGCTCCCGCTGGGTCGCGAAGCGGCCCCTTGCTGACTCCCAGGCACACCGCGCTGTCTGGATTTGCGACTGCTTCGCAGCCGAGCGGGAGCAAGCTCCCTCGCCACAGGGTTTCGAACAATGAAGAATCGGCGGCAAATTTCATGAGCAACCTAAGAAATCTGCCAATCCGCCGGTAGTCCGGGCTGCGAAATGGGCCTGGAATGAAGTATTGTTGTCCCCATCCAAAAAAAACGTCAGAAGCCTTGAACCGCTCAGGCGATTGTTAAGTGATAGAGGGTGTCATGGGTAACGAAAGCATCAATTGGGACAAGCTGGGTTTTGACTACATCAAGACAGACAAACGCTATCTGTCTTACTGGCGCAACGGTACCTGGGACAAGGGCACCTTGACCTCCGACAATGTGCTGCACATCAGCGAAGGCTCGACCGCCCTGCACTATGGCCAGCAATGCTTCGAAGGCATGAAGGCCTATCGCTGCAAGGACGGTTCGATCAACCTGTTCCGCCCGGACCAGAACGCCCTGCGCATGCAGCGCAGTTGCTCGCGCCTGTTGATGCCGCATGTGGAAACCGAAGACTTCATCGAAGCCTGTAAAGCGGTCGTGCGGGCCAACGAGCGTTTCATCCCGCCGTACGGCACGGGCGGCGCGCTGTACCTGCGTCCATTCGTGATCGGCGTGGGTGACAACATCGGCGTGCGCACCGCGCCCGAGTTCCTCTTCTCGATCTTCTGCATCCCGGTCGGCGCCTACTTCAAGGGTGGCCTGACCCCGCACAATTTCCTGATCTCCAGCTACGACCGTGCCGCCCCACAAGGCACCGGCGCGGCGAAGGTCGGTGGCAACTACGCCGCCAGCCTGATGCCCGGCTCCCAGGCCAAGAAGGCACACTTCGCCGACTGCATCTACCTGGACCCGATGACCCACACGAAAATCGAAGAAGTCGGCTCGGCCAACTTCTTTGGTATCACCCACGACAACAAGTTCGTCACGCCGAAGTCCCCTTCGGTGCTGCCAGGCATCACCCGCCTGTCGCTGATCGAACTGGCACAATCGCGCCTGGGTATGGAAGTCATTGAAGGTGACGTGCTCATCGACAAAATCGGCGACTTCAAGGAAGCCGGCGCCTGCGGGACTGCCGCGGTGATCACGCCAATCGGCGGCATCAGCTACAACGACAAGCTGCACGTGTTCCACAGCGAAACCGAAGTCGGCCCGGTCACCCAGAAGCTCTACAAAGAGCTGACCGGTGTGCAGACCGGCGACATCGAAGCGCCAGCGGGCTGGATCGTCAAGGTCTGACCCAACGCTGAGGCACTAAAAAGCCCACCCATCGCTTGCGCGGCGGGTGGGCTTTTTGTTGCCTGTCACACCTGTGTGCCAAGGTGTTCCAGGATCAGCGCTACGGCCGTTTCGGGAACCAGCACCGCGCTGTCGAGCCGCAACGGCTGGCTGTTCCAGGCTTCATAGTCGTGATCGAGCACCGACTGCCAGGTCACTGCCCGCAGACCGGGGACATCCACCACGCGGGACTCAACCCGACGCCGATGCTCCGCCAGATCAGAACACACGATTTCGATGTCCACCAAGGGCCGCCCCTGCTGATCGGCAATCTTGCGCCAGGCCTGGCGACTCTCGGCGACCGGGTTCACGCCGTCGACAATCACCGTACGCCCCAGCCCCAGATTGGCCTGTGCCAGTGCATTCGCGACGTCATAGCCCGCTTTGCCAATATCGCCCGCCAGCACCTGCGCGTTGCGAATCGCTTGCTCGATGCTGTCGATCCGCACGTAAGTCGCGCCAGTACGCGACGCAAGTTCGCGGGCAATGGTGGTTTTCCCGGTGCCGGGCAAGCCGGAGAAGACAATCAGCATGAGGCTTCCTTGATCGGTGCACATACACGGTCCGCTTGAGTAGCGTCCTGTTCAATCCGGGAAAACAGCCAGTCCAGAAAAACCTGCGTCTGTGCTGTCACCTGCGGCGCGACGCCGTAGTAATAACGCGGCAACGGCATACGCCACTGCGGCAGCGGACAGGTCAGCCGTTCATTCGACAGATCATCACCCAGGAAGGAAGTCGGGCACAAGGCAACGCCCAGTCCCTGCGCTGCGGCCTGAAGAACCAGGTGCATGTGATCGAATTGCAGTGTGGCCTGGGTTTCTGACTGCGCGCCACCAAACTGTCGGGCCCAGTGGTGCCAGTCCTCGCGACGCGTCTTGGCGGTCAGCAGGGTGTGGCGACTCAGGGCGTCAAGGTCTTCCAGTGCCAGACGCTCAAGCAGCGAAGGCGCCGCGACCAGCACCAGGTCATCCTCAAACAGCACCTGCGCATCAATCGCGGGCGCCCAACCGTCGCGGCCGCGCCGAATGACCACGTCGAAGCCGTCTCGGGCGTGGTCGGGCGCCTGAGTGCTGGTCACCACATTCGGCTGGATGTCCGGATGCAGCGCCACGAACTCCGGCAGCCTGGGCGCCAGCCAGAGCATGGCGAAGGTCGGCCGGACATTGATCGTTACTGTGCGTAGCGAGGCGTGCTGTTTGAGGGTTGCAGTGGCGTCGGCAATCTGTGACAGACCGGCGCTGACCTGCTCAAAGTACTGCTGGCCTGCGGGGGTCAGCACCAATTGGCGAATACGCCGTTCGAACAGCAGCACGCCGAGGTGTTCTTCCAGCAGTTTGATATGGCGGCTGACGGCACTGTGGCTGACATGCAGCGCTTGCGCCGCCCGCGTGATGCTCTGGTGGTGAGCGGCAACGGTGAAGGCACGAACAGCATTCAAGGGAGGGAGAGAATTAATCATGCGTCTAATTTAGTCACATATAGGGCGCAATTAAAGCGTTTGTCACGCCAGGTCAGCAACGCCACTCTTCACGCCACGCAGTCGGCGTTATTGGATGGAGTGAGACATGACCAGCTACGGATTATTTTTACTGTTCGCCGCCCTGACCATTCTCAGCCCGGGCCCCGGCGTGGTGTTGACCCTGTCCAACGCGCTGCGCCACGGCTGGGCTGGCTCCCTGCCCGGCATTCTGGGCATTGCCCTGGGCTCGTTCATCGTCGCCGGCATCAGTGCAACCAGCGTTGGCCTGATCCTGGCGACCTCGGCGAGCGCCTTCACCGTGCTCAAATATGCCGGTGCGGCCTACCTTTTGTATCTGGGCTACAAAACCTGGCGCAGCGACCGGTTCATTCTCGACCGCAACGAGGGCAGCACCAGCCCCTGGCGGCGTTTCATCGGCGCCCTGTCGGTACAACTGCTGAATCCCAAGGCGTGCTTTTTCTTTCTGGCGGTGTTTCCGCAATTCATCGATGTCCATGAGCCATACCCCCGTCAGTTTTTCATACTGATGTCGTCCTACGGGGTGTTGCTGATCATGATTCATGGCACCTATGCCCTGCTCGCGAGCGCCACCAAACGATGGCTATCGACGCCCAAGGGTTCGTGGCTCGCGGCGAAGATCTCCGGCATGACCTTCTTTGGATTTGGCCTGCTCATGGCCACTGCCAGCCGTTAGTCACTTGCGCTGCTCACCCTCCGAGCAGCAGCATAACGCCGTACTCGTCAATCATCGCGCGTCAGCACTTCCAGCAGTTCGATTTCGAAGACCAGGTTGGAGTTGGGCATGATGTGCGCGCCCATCGAGCGCTCGCCGTAGGCCAGGTGCGCCGGCACCAACAGCTTGCGCTTGCCGCCGACTTTCATGCCCATCAGGCCCTGGTCCCAGCCCTTGATCACGCGCCCGGTGCCGATCACGCACTGAAACGGTTTGCCACGCTCCCAGGAGGAATCGAAGACCGTACCGTCTTCTAGAAAACCACGGTATTGGGTCGTGATCAGGGCACCTTTGACGGCTTCTTTGCCATCGCCCAACTCAAGGTCGATGACCTGTAATTCGTTGTTCATTGATTGCTCTCGTTTACTCGCGCCCCTGGGGCGAGTCGTCAGTCGAACACGGCGTTCTGACCGTAGACGACTCCGTTGAAGGTGTGGGTACAGCAGCGGCAGTAGCGCTTCATGTGTTCGGCCCGGAAGTCCGGGTTCACTTTTTTCAGAAGACCGTCACTGTCGACAAACAGGCCGCTGTAAAAGCTTGACTGACCGAGAGCCACCGACTCTTCCCGCTCATGCTCATGCAATGCGACCATCCAGAAGATCGGGTCCGGGCGATCCAGGCGCCCCACCGCCTCACTGAAAATCTCGTCCCACCGCCCACCGACCCGCGACAGCAGAAATTTGAACAGTGGCGTGTAGTCCAGACCGCGCCGTTGAGGCGCATGCATGGAAGCCCGGTCCTTGTCCTCGGTTCCGGCCACCACCTTGGCGTTACGCTGATACTGGTAATAGGGGGCCAGGTTTTGATGGGCGCCATGAGCGGTCGTGTTGACCTTTCTGTACAGCGGTTTCTTTTCCAACAGGTATTCCTGACATCCAGTCAATAAAAAGGGGCAGCCCTTGGCCACCCCACAGATCCGGGCCGGACGATACCCTAAAAATTCAAACGTTCAACGCTCAATTGGCGTGACATCAAGAATTTGCCCATCGGTGATGCGCACCATCATGTATCGGTCATTGACCTGCACCCATTGGCTCAGGCTCTTCGGGGTCTTCAACCCCCGCTGCTGCCAGTTGGCCAGCGCTTTTTCACCGCGTTTGTAAGCGTCCGGCACGCGGTCGCCGACGTGCAAGCTGCGCAGGTTGGCGATGGATGCCTGGGCGGTTCTTTCCGGTGGATCGTCGGCCAGCGCCGCCGGGCTGGTGCCGACAATGGCGGCAAGCATGGTCATGGCGACGAAGAACGTGTTGTGGGTCATCGGGACTCCTCCAGTGAATGCCTGTGACCACAATCGCGGTCAATCGTTGAAAAGCTCACTTCAACTGTAGCGATGATTTGCACCAACGACGGCCCCACAACGTCCAAAAGCAACCCGCCAGCATTTCGGTTAACATCGCGCGCCCTCCTGCACGCTGATAAGGACATCCGTATGGCTGTTTCAACTATTGTTTCGTTGCTTGTCCTGGCCGGTCTGATTTTCTACGTCATCGGCATTTACAACACCCTGGTCAGCCGCCGCAACGAATGGCGCAACGCCTTCGCCCAGATCGAAGTCCAGCTCAAGCGCCGCTATGACCTGATCCCCAACCTGGTGGAAACCGCCAAGGCCTACCTGAACCATGAACGCGGCACCCTCGAAGCCGTCACCGCCGCACGCAATTTGGCGTTAAGCGGGCTTCAGGCGGCGGCCGCCGAACCGGACAATGCCCGGCACCTTGCGCAACTGGGGTTGGCCGACGGCGCGCTCAATAGCGCGCTCAGCCGATTGAGTGTCACGCTGGAGGCTTACCCGGACCTTAAAGGCTCGCAGAACATGCAGCAGCTCAGCGAAGAGCTGACCAGCACCGAAAACAAAGTGGCCTTCGCCCGTCAAGCCTTCAACGATGCCGTCATGGCCTACAACACCTACAAGCAGATGTTCCCGCCAGTGCTGCTGGCCGGCGCATTCGGTCACGGCAGCGACGCCAGCCTGCTGACGTTCGCCGACAGCCCGCTGATTCAAGCCGCGCCCAAGGTATCGTTCTGACTTTCTGCCCACGGATGGCTTGATGAATTTTTTCCAGCACCAGCGCCACGCCAAACGGCGCACCGGCCTCTTGATCGTCCTGATGACGCTGGCCGTTATCTGCCTGATCGCCATTACCAGTGTTGCGGTGACGCTGGTATGGGCCGAGTTTCAAGGTTTCAAGAAAGGCTGGATGACGCCGGACTGGCAAACCGTGGCCATCGCCTCGGCGATCGTGGTGAGCGTGGTGGTGGTCGGCAGCCTGGCCAAGATGTACGAGCTGCGACACGGCGGCAAGGTCATCGCCAAACGCCTGGGCGGACGCCTGCTGAACATCGTTCAGCAAAGCCCGGAAGAACATCGCCTGCTCAACATCGTCGAAGAAATGGCCCTGGCCTCCGGCACACCCGTGCCGTGGGTGTACGTGCTGCCGGACACCGGCATCAACGCCTTTGCTGCCGGGCTGACGCCTCAGGACGCCGTGATCGGCGTGACGCAAGGCGCGATCCAACTGCTCTCGCGCGATGAAATGCAAGGGGTGATCGCCCACGAGTTCAGCCACATCTACAACGGTGACATGCGCATCAACACCCGGCTGGTGGCGCTGGTACACGGCATTCTGATGCTGGGCCTGGTGGGGCGCGTGTTGTTGCGCGGCCAGGGACGCTCAAACAGCAGTAGCAACACCTCCTCCAGCAACAACAGCCAAAACGGCGCGCTGGGTGCGGTGGGGTTGGTCCTGTGCGTAGCGGGTTTTATCGGCACGCTGTTTGGCGGGTTGATCAAAGCCGCCGTCAGCCGCCAGCGCGAATACCTGGCCGACGCCTCGGCCGTGCAGTTCACTCGCAACCCGGACAGCATCGCCGGCGCCCTGAAAAAAATCGGCGGCTATGCACAAGGCTCTCGACTGACGGCCGAACACGCTGCCGAATTCAGCCATTTGTATTTTGGCCCGGGACTCGCCGCAGGGCTCAGCTGCTGGAGCGCCACTCACCCGTCGCTGCGCAAGCGCATCCTGCGCGTTGACCCGCACTGGGATGGCACGCTTCCAAGCATTGCCGCCCTGCCCTCGGCGGAAAACATCAGCGTACCGCCGCTGGAGTGGAACGCGACGTTCAACCTGTTATCCAGTGAAGCGACGGCGGTGATTCTCGACATGGAGGCCATCGAGCAATCGATTGCCCGCATCGGTGATCCTCAACCCGCGCATCTGGCCGAGGCGCAGCAGGTACTCGCACGTTTGCCCCGGGAACTGAAAGACGCGGCCCACCGCTGCAAGGGCGCGCAGGCGCTGGTGTACAGCCTGTGGTTCTCGCGCGCGGGGGCGGTGCACATGGATGATTATTTTCGCTTTCAGGAAAAAATCGGTGTGGAGATGGTCAATGCCATGCAGGGCCAAGGCATTGCGCTGGCGGCGCTGGACCCAGGCCTGCGCCTGCCGCTGATCGACCTGGCGATCCCGGCACTCAAGCGCCTGGGCAAGCAGCAATTCAAGCAATTTCGGGACAACCTTGAGTCGTTCATCCAGATGGACCAGAACGTCGAACTGCTGGAGTGGACGCTGTTGCGGATCATCGATCGCAACGTCCTGGGCGCGACTGCGGTGCCGTTCACATTCAACCTGAGCGAATGCACCAACGAAATCGCCACCCTGCTCGGCGTGCTGGCCACGGTGGGACAACAACGCCCCGATCGGGCGCGTAAAACCCTCGCCCACGCTTGGGTGCTCTTCCCCTTCGACGCGCCTGAACACGTCAGCCTGGACCTGAACACCCTCGACACCGCACTCCAGCGCCTGCGCCAACTCAAGCCTGAAGCAAAACTGCTGCTCCTGCGCGCCATGGCCCGCTGCATCGAACACGACGGCAAAGTCAGCGCCGCCGAGGCCGAGCTGATGCGCGCCGTGGCCGATTTGCTGGACTGCCCGATGCCGCCGTTGCTGGGAACGCCCTTCAACAGCGCACAACAACAGGCGGTGGCCTGAACGCCACACCGTCGCCCAAACACCGAGAATTGCAGCGCAAGACTGACGGATCCAGGTTCAGCCTTTATCCTGAGCGCTGCGTCCAGGATTGCAACCCGGTCCTTCTGCGCCTTTTCGTCGACCGTTCTACCGTCACCCCGGAGTAAGCCCATGCCCCATGAAGGCAATCTGTTGCAAGCCGCTGTCGTGTTCCTGTTCGCGGCCGTGCTCACCGTGCCTTTGGCCAAACGCCTGCAACTGGGCGCCGTGCTCGGTTACCTGTTTGCCGGGGTGATCATCGGGCCGTCGGTGTTGGGGCTGATCGGCAACCCGCAGAGCGTCAGCCACATTTCCGAGCTGGGGGTGGTCCTGCTGCTGTTCATTATCGGTCTGGAGTTGTCGCCGCGACGGCTGTGGGTGATGCGCAAATCGGTGTTCGGCGTGGGGCTGGCGCAAGTGCTGCTGACCGGTTCGGTGATCGGCGTTCTTGCGCTGTTCGTGTTTGGCCAACCGCTGAACAGCGCCATCGTCCTGGGCCTCGGCCTGGCGCTGTCCTCCACCGCGTTCGGCTTGCAGAGCCTGGCCGAACGCAAGGAACTGACCAGCCCACACGGGCGGCTGGCGTTCGCGATTCTGTTGTTCCAGGACATCGCGGCAATCCCGTTGATTGCCATGGTGCCGCTGCTCGCCGGCGGCGATCACAACACCAGCACCGCCGATGACTTGAACCATGGCCTGCGGGTGCTCGGCAGCATCGCGGTCGTGGTGATCGGCGGGCGCTATCTGTTGCGCCCGGTGTTTCGGGTGGTGGCCAAAACCGGTCTGCCGGAGGTGTCCACCGCCACTGCGTTGCTGGTAGTGATCGGCACGGCGTGGTTGATGGATCAGGTCGGCGTTTCCATGGCGCTGGGGGCGTTTCTCGCCGGTCTGCTGCTGGCGGACTCCGAGTACCGCCATGAACTGGAAGCGCAGATCGAACCGTTCAAGGGCCTGCTGCTGGGGCTGTTTTTCATCAGTGTCGGCATGGGCGCCAACCTCAGCCTGCTGCTGAGTGCGCCCGTCGCGGTGCTGGGGCTGACGCTGCTGCTGATCATGATCAAGCTGCCGTTGCTGTTTGTGGTCGGACGGCTGGCCGGTGGTCTGGGCCGGGTCAATGCGATCCGCCTGGGCATCGTGCTGGCGGCGGGCGGTGAGTTCGCCTTCGTGGTGTTCAAGATCGGTCGCGATCAAGGCCTGTTCGAACCGCGCCTGTACGACCTGCTGGTGCTGACGATCACCCTGTCCATGGCGCTGACGCCGTTGTTGCTGCTGATCTGCGCCCGGTTGGTCAAACCCAAGGTGCAACCGGTGGCCGTGCCGCCGCACCTGCGTGAAATCGACACCGAAACGCCTCGGGTGGTGATCGCCGGCATGGGCCGGATGGGGCAGATCGTCGCGCGTATCCTGCGGGCGCAGAACATCCGTTTCGTGGCCCTGGACACCTCGGTGGAAACCATCGAGCTGTCGCGCAGCTTCGGCGGTGTGCCGGTGTTTTATGGCGACCCGATGCGCCCGGAGATCCTCAACGCAGCGAAGGTCGAACAGGCCGAGTTCTTCGTCATTGCCACCGATGACCCGGAGACCAACATCAAGACTGCCGAACTGGTGCGCAAGCTCTACCCGCACATGAAAATCATCGCCCGCGCCCGTAACCGCCAGCACGTACACCGCTTGGTCGACGTCGGCGCACAAGCGGTGCGGGAAACCTATTATTCAAGCCTGGAAATGAGTCGCCGGACGCTGGTCGGCCTGGGCCTGACCCAAACCCAGGCCGATACGCGCATAGAGCGTTTCAAGGATCACGACGAACAGGTGCTTGAAGCTCAGCACGCGGTCTACGACGATGCCGCCAAAGTCATGCAAACCGCTCAGGAAGCACGAGCGGAACTGGCGCGGTTGTTCGAAGCGGATCAACAGGAAGAAGAGTCCGGCAAGGTGTGAGTGTGCGCAACCAGCAGGTTCGCGAACTGACCACCCGCGAACGCCTGGGCAGCACGCATCTCGAGACTCTGGCCTAACGTTTCCAGGCCCTGAGGTCGATCATCCGTTCATGTTTCGCGGCAGACAACGTGGGCAGTTCATCGACCTCCTGATACCCGTCGTCCTTGGCGTACAACAGGTATTTGCTTGAGCTTTCGTGCCCGGTGTTTTCGAACACCACGTAGGTCCCGCGCTCGGAAACCATGACCCAGCGTGGCCGGTTTCTTTCGGCGAAGGCGATCCGCTCGATGCGATGGCTCACCGGGTCAACGTAGAAGGCTGCGCCTTGCAGGTAGTTCGAGGTGAACTCCCCCGACAGCACCAACACGCCCTGCCCCTGCTCGCTGCCGGCGCATTGCCAGTGGACGGAACCTCCCCGGGAGTCCTCGGCGTTGTCGTACAACCAGTGCTGCGGGCCCGAGTCACGCAAGGCGTACACCCAGGAATGGGTCCCGTCCATGCCGCGTAACAGCTCGATCCGGACATCGGGCGCACCCAGCCTGCAACTGGCAATACGCTTGAGCACAGCGGAATCGGCCAAGGCCTGCGAGGCCGACACCAGCAACATCATTGCGCCCAACAAACCTCGCAATGCCTTCATCTCGCACACTCCGCGGACCAATACCAAAGCGTCTGGCTGGGCGTGTCGCCATCCAACACCGGCATCAATTCTCCCTCGACGAAGTGATGGCGGATGTCGGTGCATTCCCAGCGTTGCCAGTCACCGGTTTGCGGGCAGGGTTGATGGCCGCCGACGCGGGTCAGCGGTGCTGGTTCGGGACGGTCGAGGTCCAAGCGTGTCTGCCAGCGCCGGGTGACCTGCCTGTCGAAAAAAGGCGTGCCCTGAGTGCAAAGGATCGCGTCGATATCGGCGCAGCGTATCGGCCGAATCAAAGCATTGACGACGGTGTAGGCCTGCGGGATCTCGCTGCCCGCCGGAATCAGCGCCGGAAGATCACCCGCCTGCAAAATCAGACCCGCGTTGAAGGGCAACAGGTTGACCTCCGGGGCATCGACCAGACTGGCCTGGAGTTGCTGCGCCCCGCCAAGCTGTTCCACCAGCGCCGTACTCAGAACGGTGCACCAGTTCATGCCTTTGACACAGCCCAGTAACTGACGAGTCAGCCCGCCCGCCTCGTTGTCCGGTTCGACCCCGAGGAATTGCTGGGCCAGCGTCGTCTCGATCTCCAGGTAACCCGGTCTGTCGTAAGGCTGGAGGATTGAGGGGCCGGCGTAACCATGTTCCGGTTCGATGGATTCACACAGAAACCCCAACCACTGAAGAAAACGCGCAGCCCCGTTGGCCTCGGCCAACAGCGACCACGGCAACGTCAGCTTGATCACCGAGCGGATTTTATCGCCATGCAGCTCAAAGGTGTTCATGGCAAACAGGCTGGTCTCACCGACATCCGTCACACCAGTGGCACTGCTCACGCACCACTCGTACTGGCTGTTCGGGGTGCTTGAGAGGAGTTTGTCGCGGGAGGCGTCGAAGGTTGTGCGGGTCAGTTTTTTCGACCGCTCATACACCTGCGACTTGAGCACGCTGGCGAACTCATCGTAGAAACGCTCGAAGCAGTTCACCACGGCGCGTTTTTTCGCGGCGGTGTAACCCTCCTTGAAATAGAGCGTCACGATCAGCCCCAGGCGAATCACCGGCGTACCGTCCGGCAACTCGAATTCGAAGGCTTTGCCTTGTTCCATCCACGACGCCACTGCGTTCATCTGCACATCCCTTGCCTGGCGCACGCGGGCGCCTTCACTCGTCAGCGGCGGATGGTGCAGCAATCACCGCAACGCTTCAAGACTGCTTCAAGGTTGAATCAGCGGCCCCAGCAGCAGATCCTGCTCGCGATCACACAACTGCACCACGTAGTCCCACAACACCCGCAAGCGCACGGACTTGTGCAACTCGCGGCGGGTGCTGATCCAGTAGCTGCGCTGGATGCTTTCGGCCGGCAGCAGCGGCACCAGTCCGGGATCACTGCTGGCCATGTAACACGGCAACACCGCGATGCCGAGCCCCGAACGGGCAGCCTGTTGCTGGGCGATGACACTGGTGCTGTGAAACACCAGCTGCGGGCTGCGGCAGAAGCTGTTGAGGAACATCAGTTCCTGACTGAACAACAGGTCATCGACGTAGCCGATCCAGGCATGTCGCGCCAGGTCTTCGCGGCTGCGCAGCGGTGGCGAACGGTCGAGGTAGGCCTGGCTGGCGTAGAGCGCAAGGCGGTAATCGGTGAGCTTGCGGGTCACCAGCATGTCGGCGGCGGGCCGTTCCAGGTGAATGCTGATTTCCGCTTCGCGGTTGAGGATGCTGACAAACCGCGGCACGGCCACCAGTTCCACTTCCAGTCCCGGATAACGTTCGAACAGCCCGTTCATGCGGCTGGCCAGAAACATGATGCCCAGGCCTTCGGTAACCCCGACGCGGATCTTGCCCAGTGGCGCGCTGGACTGGGTGATTTCTTCCTGCGCCAGCAAAGCGACGTTTTCCATGGCCTCGGCATGCTTGAGCAGCGCTTCGCCGGCCGGGGTCAGTTCATAGCCCTGCGCATGCTGGACGAACAGCGCAGTGCCGAGGCTGGTCTCGATGGCCTCGATGTGCCGGGCCACGGTGGCGTGGGTGGTTTTCAGGCGGCGGGCGGCGGTCAGCAAGCGGCCGCTGCGCTGCAACTCCAGAAAAAACCGCAAGTCATTCCAGTCGAACATGAGCCTTCCTTGCCGATGCCAAGAGACAACGCTGTTTAAAAACGCACAGCAGCTGAGCAAAAACTAACATTCTTTTGCCGAAAACTAACAACTAGGATGGACCGTAATAAGAACAACACGCTGCGAGGTCATGGATGCAACCTGCCGTTGATGCATACGATTACATCGTGGTCGGCGCCGGGCCGGCCGGTTGCCTGCTGGCCAATCGGCTGTCCGCCGACCCGCAACACCGGGTGCTGCTGCTGGAGGCCGGCGGGCGTGATAACTATCCGTGGATTCACATTCCGGTCGGATATCTGTTCTGCATCGGCAACCCGCGCACCGACTGGTGCTTCAAGACCCAAGACCAACCCGGCCTGCAAGGTCGTGCGCTGAGTTACCCACGCGGCAAGGTCCTGGGCGGTTGTTCCTCCATCAACGGCATGATCTACATGCGCGGCCAGGCCCGTGACTATGACGGCTGGGCAGCCGAGGGCAATCCGGGCTGGCGCTGGGATGACCTGTTGCCGCTGTTCAAGCAAAGCGAAAACCATTTTGCCGGCGACACGCAGTACCACGGTGCGGCGGGTGAATGGCGGGTCGAGCGTCAGCGCCTGTCATGGCCGATTCTCGACGCCTTTCGCAACGCGGCCGAGCAAAGTGGCATCGCCAGCATCGATGACTTCAACACCGGCGACAACGAAGGCTGCGGCTACTTTCAGGTCAATCAGAAGGCCGGCGTGCGCTGGAATGCCGCCAAGGCGTTTCTCAAACCGGCGCGTAAACGCCCCAACCTGACGGTGCTGACCGACGTCGAGGTCGACCGCGTCTTATTGGAAAACGGCCGCGCCCAAGCCGTCAGTGCGCGCTGGCAAGGCCAGGCGCAACGCTTTACCGCGCGCCGGGAAATCATTCTCTGCGCCGGTGCCGTTGGCTCGCCGGGCATCCTGCAACGCTCCGGCATCGGCCCGGGCAACCTGCTCAAACGCCTGGGAATCGGCGTGGCCCACGAGCTCAGTGGCGTCGGCGGCAACTTGCAGGATCACTTGCAGTTGCGGTTGATCTACAAACTGGAAAACGCCCGCACCCTGAACCAGATCGCCGGCAGCCTGTGGGGCAAGATGGGCATGGGCCTGCGTTACCTCTACAACCGCAGCGGTCCGTTGTCGATGGCGCCGAGCCAACTGGGCGCGTTCGCGCGTTCCGGCCCGGAACAGACCTCGGCCAACCTTGAATACCACGTGCAGCCATTGTCCCTGGAGCGTTTCGGCGAGCCGTTGCATGCGTTCCCGGCCTTCACCGCCTCGGTCTGCGACCTGCGACCGCAGAGCCGTGGCCGGGTCGACATCCGATCCGCCGACCCGCAGGAAGCGCCGCTGATCCAGCCCAACTACTTGAGCCACCCCGAAGATTTGCGGGTCGCTGCCGACGCCATTCGCCTGACCCGGCGCATCGTCGCCGCCCCGGCCCTGCAACCGTTCAACCCGTTCGAGTACCTGCCCGGCGCCGAATTGCGCAACGAAGCGCAACTGCACGAAGCCGCAGCGCGAATCGGGACTACTATTTTCCATCCGGTGGGCACCTGCCGAATGGGCCACGATCAACAGGCCGTGGTCGACGCTCAACTGCGCGTTCATGGCATACCGGGGCTGCGCATCGCCGACGCCTCGATCATGCCGCGCATTACCTCGGGCAATACCTGTTCACCCACGCTGATGATCGCCGAAAAAGCGGCGCAGCTGATTCTGGCCTCATCGACAAGGAGTCTCACCCCGCAAACACAACAGATCACCGAACCGCACGTGTAGGAGCTTCACCGATATCGCGCCAATCATGGCGGCACCAGTGGAACAACAATAAATAATCACTGTGAGGGATACCGATATGTCAGAACAGGCACCAGCCATCGCGGGGACACTCAGCGCCGGCACCAGCAAGGACACCCAGAAAGTCATCTTCGCCTCATCGCTCGGGACAGTGTTCGAGTGGTATGACTTCTTTCTCTACGGCGCCCTCGCGGCGGTCATCAGCAAACAGTTCTTCGCCGGGGTCAACGACACGACCGCGTTCATTTTTGCGCTGATGGCTTTCGCCGCCGGTTTCATCGTGCGGCCATTCGGCGCGCTGGTGTTCGGTCGGCTGGGAGACATGATCGGGCGTAAATACACCTTCCTCGCCACCATCATCCTGATGGGCCTGGCAACGTTCTGCGTCGGCCCTGCTGCCGACCTACGCCAGCATCGGCATCGCCGCGCCGATCATTCTGGTGGTGCTGCGCATGCTCCAGGGCCTGGCGCTGGGCGGCGAGTATGGCGGCGCGGCCACCTACGTTGCCGAACATGCGCCCGTTGGCAAACGGGGTTTCCACACCAGTTGGATTCAGTCCACGGCCACCCTTGGTTTGCTGCTGTCGCTGTTGGTGGTGCTCGGGTGCCGCTACTTCACCGGGGACCAGTTTGAAGTCTGGGGCTGGCGGATTCCGTTCCTGCTGTCGATCGTACTGTTGGGGATTTCCACCTGGATCCGCTTGAGCCTGCATGAGTCGCCGGCCTTCCTGAAAATGAAAGAGGAAGGCAAGGTCTGCAAGGCGCCGATTCGCGAGTCGTTCGGCCAATGGGAGAACCTCAAAGTGGTGTTGATCGCGTTGTTCAGCATCAACGCCGGGCAAGCGGTGACCTTCTACGCCGCGCAGTTCTACGTGCTGTTCTTCCTCACCCAGTTCCTGAAAATGGACCCGGCCCTGGCCAACACCTTGCTGATCGTCAGCGTGATCATCGGCGCGCCGTTCTTCATTTTCTTTGGCTGGCTCTCGGACCGGGTCGGGCGCAAACCGATCCTCATGCTCGGCCTGTTACTGGCCACCGTGCTGTACTTCCCGATCTTCAAGACCCTGGCCCACTACGCCAACCCGGCCATCGACCGCGCCAGCCAACAGGCACCCATCACCGTGCTGGCGGACCCGGCCACCTGCACCTTCCAGTTCGACCCGGTGGGCAAGGCACGTTTCGACAGCCCTTGCGACAAGGTCAAGACGTTCCTGGTCAAACAGGGCTTGCCCTACAGCAGTGCAGCCGCCCCCGCTGGCAGCGGCGTGCAGGTGAGCATTGGTGATGTGAAAATCGACGGCTACGACGAGGCAGCCCTGCGCGGCGCCGTGACCCTGGCCGGTTACCCGCAAACGGCCGACGCCCAACTCATCAACAAACCGATGATCGTGGCGCTGATCGTGGCGCTGATTATCATCTCGGCAATGTGCTACGGACCGTTGGCGGCGTTGATGGTCGAGTTGTTCCCGACGCGCATCCGATACACCTCGATGTCCCTGCCCTACCACATCGGCAACGGCTGGTTCGGCGGTTTCCTGCCGACGGTGTCGTTCGCGCTGGTGGTGTACACCGGCGATATCTTCTACGGCTTGTGGTATCCGGTGCTGATCACCGGGGTGAGCCTGGTCGTGGGCATGATCTGCCTGCGTGAAACCAAGGATGTGAACCTGGACAAGAACTGACACGGTCTGCCCGCACAAGCGGCCTGACACCACGGGGCCCCGGCAGCCCCCGCCAACAACAGAAACGCCCCGCATTGCGGAGCGTTTTCACAAGTGCTGCCAATCAGAAATCGGCTTTGACCGACACCATGAAGTTGCGCGGATCACCGTAGTAATTGCCGAACGTTTCGGTGCCAACGGTGCGGTAGTAGCGCTTGTCGAACAGGTTGTTGCCGTTGAGTGCCACCGACCAGGTGTCATCGATGCGATAGCCGATGCGACCGCTCCAGACGGCATAGCCGGCCTGGGTGATGCGGTTGCCGGTTGCCGGCGAACTGCGGAAGTTGTCGCTTTGCGCATTGACCCCGGCGCCAATCGAGAAGCGCTCCAGCGGACCGCTGAGGCTGTAATCGCCCCACATCCGCAACATGTGCCGTGGCACATAGGTGTTGAACGCCGCACCGTTTTTGCCGCTGTCGATGTCTTCCAGGGTTTTGGTCTGGGTGTAGGTATAACCGGCCAACAGTTGCAGGCGGTCGATAACCTCGCCGCTGACTTCGGCTTCGAAGCCCTGGGCCCGGACCTTGCCGGCGTTGAGATAGCAGTAGCCATCCGAGGACGCGCAGGACGAGTTGTAGTCGGTTTGCGCCTGATCCTTCTGCACCGTACGGAACACGTTGAACGCACTGTTCAGGCGACCGTCGAACCACTCACCCTTGATACCCAACTCATAGCTCTGGCCCAGCAGCGGTGTCAGTGCCGATCCACTTTGGGTTCTGGCATTGCCTTGTGGCGTGAAGATGTCGGAGTAGCTGGCGTAGGCCGTCAGGTGCTCGTTGAGGTCGAACAACAGGCCGGCAAACGGTGTGACCTGACCGGTTTCCGTCGTCTTGGCCGTTTGTGCGATACCCGAGTCGATGAAGAACGAATCCGTGTCCGATTTGTACCAGCTCACCCGACTGCCGACGATGAAGGTCAGCGGGTCCGCCACCTTCAACCGTAGCGTGGAGTAGGCGCCGTACTGTTTGGTGATCGACTTGACCGGCCCACCGCGTGAGGCGTTGTCGATGAAGTAGCTGTCGTCCGGTTGCGGTACATGCCGGTCGGGATTGAATACGTTCTGGTTCTGTTTGAGGAAGGAGACCGCATAGAAGTCGTCCTTGTTCGAACGGCTGGCGTTCACCCCGAGCACCAGTTCATGTTGCTGGCCGAGGGCTTCAAACTTTCCGTCTATATAAGCGTCGAGGCCATAATCGACCTGATCGTAATCATACAGACTGCCCAGCAGGCGAGTGCTGCTGGTACCCGGAGCCACAGAGCTGGCAGCAAAGGCGTATTTCGTGTCCTGGGTATTCTGCGTATAGACCCCCGCCACCTTGAGTGCCCAATCATCGTTGAACTGGTGTTTCAGGTCACCGAAGTAAGTGGTCCGCTTGCTGCGCCAGGTGTTCCAGGATGGGTCCAGGCAGGTCGAGCGGCTGAGCTTCAGGTCCGCACCGGATTTGTACCTTGGCAGGCCGCCCCAGCAAGGGCTGGCGTCGACGTCTTCATAAGCGATCCCCAGGCCTAGCGCCGTTTCGGGCGTCAGGTCGTAATCGAGCGCGCCGTAGTAGACCTGATCCTTGCGTTTGTCGTTGTCGTAAAAGGCATGCCGGCTCTGTTCGGCGATCACCGCCCTGCCGCGCAAGGTGCCGGACTCGTTAAGCGGCCCGCCGGTGTCCACTTGCCCGCGATAGTTGTCCCACGTACCGCCCGACAAATCGAGTTCGGTTTTCGCGGTGCCCTGGCCACGTTTACGCACGAAGTTCACACCGCCTGCCGTGCCGCCCGAGCCTTTCATCATGCCTACTGCGCCGCGCAGCACTTCAACCCGGTCGTAAAACGCCATGTCGCTGCTGAAGCTGTCGGCCTGGACATAGCTGTTGCCCATGTCCAGCGGCACGCCGTCGTACTGATATTGGCCGCTCATGCGGAAACCACGGGAGTAGAAATACTTGCCGCCCATGGTCGAGTCGTAAACGGTGATGCCCGGGGTCTTTTCCATGACCTGATCGATGGTGTTCAGGTTCTGGTCATCGAGCATCTTGCGGGTCATCACGGTGACCGATTGCGGGGTCTCCTTGAGCGAATGCTCGCCCTTGCCGATGGTGACTGCACCCGTGGTGTAGGAGCCACTGTCTTGGGTGGTCGCACCGAGCATTTGCGCATTAATGCTCGTGGCGCCCAGCTCCAGGGCTGAGCCGTTGGCAGGTCGGGGGCGCAGTACATAACTGCCATTGGCCTGCGGTTCGGCTTGCAGCGTGCTGTTGCCGAGGATCCGGGCAAACCCTTCGCCGATCCCGAACGAGCCCTTCAACCCCGGCGAATGCAGCCCTTCGGTTTGTCGGGCGTCGAATGAAATGGCCGCGCCGGCCGCACTGGCGAAACGAGTCAGTACCTCGGTCAGGTTACCTGCGGCGATATCAAACGATTGCACCAAATGCTGCTCGGTCGCCGACGCCGGCACCGCCGCCAACGATCCGGCACTGACAGTTGCCAGCGCCAGCAGCCCACCCCTCACCGCACTCGACAGGCGACCCGCACTCGGCTTGTACACAAAAGACATGCTTACCCTCCCCCATAACCATCATTTGAATTCACTGAGGGATGAGCCGAACAACGCCAATGAAAAGTGCAAAAAGCTAAAAATATTCTCAAGAACCTGGCAGAGCTAGGCCGAAACCCTGACCCAGTAACGGCTGTAGCGGGTGATGTTGAGGGAAAAACCACTCTGCAACGCCGCCAGTGCCAGGTCGGTGTTATCGACCGGGAAGGCACCGGAGATTTTCAGCTCGGCAACGGCCGCGTCACAACGCAGCACACCGGGGCGATAACGGGACAGGTCGTCCAGCAACTCGGCCAGTGGCCGGTCGACAGCAATGATGCTGCCCTGCTGCCAGGCGCCCACTGACGCATCGTTGTGGCGGATGGCTCCCAGCGTCAGGGCGTTGAAGCTCAGGCGCTGCCCGGCTTCCAGTCGCACCGTCGGGCCACCGCCGGGAAGGCTGACCTGCACCGCTTTCTCCAGCACCGCCACCTCACCGCCACGGACTTGCGAGCGAACAATGAAGCGCGTCCCCAGGGCCTGCACCTGACCATGGAGCGTGTTTACCCGGAACGGTCGCCTCAGTGGGTCTGCCGCCGTACTGATGAGGATTTCCCCCCAGAGCAATTCAAGCAAGCGCTGCCCGCCGTCAAAGCGAACGTTGACCGAAGTGTCGGTGTTGAGCATCAGCGAGGTGCCATCGGCCAGCCGCACCTCCCGCCGCTCACCGACTGCCGTACGGTAATCGGCCAGCAGGTGTTGAGCCGTCTCGCTGCGCCAACTCAACCAGCCCAGCGAACTGGCCGACGCCAGCACCACCACGCTGCGCAGCACCTGGCGCCGCGATCGATCAGCGCCCTGCAAGGTCGGCGCGACAAACGCACCCGGCACGCGGCCCATCTGCTGGCGCACCGACTCGATCCGCTGCCAGGCCCGCTGATGCAAGGCGTCGGCGGCTTGCCACGCGCGCCAATTCTGGCGGTCCTCGTCGCTGGCCTGTCCCGATTCAAGCCGAGCGTACCAGTGCGCCGCCGCACTCAAGGCTTGCGATTCGAGGGCTGACAAAGGGGATTTGGGGGACTTCATGACAACGGCATCTGTAGTTGCATCAGGCAGCAATGCTCCATGGCCTTGGCCATGTAGTTGTTCACCGTGCGCGTCGAAATGCCCAGCCGCCCGGCGATGTCCGGATAGGTCAGGCCTTCGAACTGGGACAGGATAAACACCTGCTTGACCTTCGAACCCAGGCCTTCGAGCATTCGATCGATTTCCAGCAAGGCTTGCAGCATGATCGCCTGTTCTTCGAGGGACGGTTGCTCCCCTTCAGGCGCACAGGCCAGGACGTCCAGGTAGGACTGTTCCAGCGAACGGCGGCGAAACAAATCGATCAGCAAACCCTTGGCGACTCTCGACAGGTACGGCCGTGGTTCGCGAATGTCCGTGGCGTTGCGGGCCTTGATGACACGCACGAACGTGTCTTGCGTCAGGTCCGCGGCATCGCAGGCACTGGCCAGGCGTTTGCGCAACCAACCGAGCAGCCAGCCGTGATGCTCGCAGTACAAGTCATTGACGGCACTGCGCAGAGAAAGGTCGTTGACGGGCATGACGATGAAAATTCACTAGTGATAATGAATCGCATTGTCATGTAGCACTCTGGAGTTGGCAATAGGCAGGTGCCCGCGCTATCACCCTTCAAGGAGCGACGCATGACGCGCCGCTCCCCGTGTACGTGGATCAGGCGATAAAGTCAGTCGCTGCTGCCTGACCAACCGTGCCTACCGCGAAATCAACGGCGCCCTGGCCGGTGAGGTCGATGTACAGGCTGGTCTGATTGGTTTCGGCGAAGTACGTCAGGATCGCGTCGCCGGCATGGCCGGTGAAGCCGCTGACGAAGTTCAGCGTGGCCGCGCCGGTTGCGAACTCCTTGATGCCCGACAGGTCGATCTTGTCCAGGCCGCTGGTGAAATCCATGATCCAGTCTGGCGCCGTCATGGTCGAATCGGAGGCCGCGCCGTACACGAAGGTGTCCGCGCCTTCCCCGCCCCACAAGGAATCGCCGCCGCCACCACCGAAGATGATGTCGTTGCCGGCACCGCCTTCGATCAGGTTGGCCGCCGCGTTACCGATCAGCAGGTCGTTGCCCGAACCACCGATAGCATTTTCCACGGTCACGCCATGGGCAATGGAGACGTTGCCGACCAGGCCGCCCACGTCGGAGAACGAACCTTCATTGAGGTTGATCTTCTGGTTCTGGGCGAAACCGGAGAAGTCCAGGGTGTCGTTGCCACCGCCATCCCACACCGAGAACACCAGCTTGGAAGCTGCAGAGGTAGCGCTGTAGAAATCGCGCTCGGCATTGGAGTTGAAACCGTACACGGTGTCATCGGCACGGGTGCTGAGGTTGGCACCGTAGAGTTTCTGCACGGCAACGATGTCATCCATCAGCGGCGCCGACGCGTATGCGCCCTTGAAGTCCTGGCCGGTGTTGTTCTCGCTCCAGTAGCTCATCAGGCTGTAGCCACGGGTGTCCTGGGCGTAGGTCACGTCGTTATAGGTCGGGTTGCCATTACCAGCGTTATAGACGCCAGGATGGGACAGGCCCAGGCTGTGACCGATTTCGTGGGTCAGGGTCTGACGGCCGTAGTTGTTGGTGCCCGGCGTCTCGTTGACCCGGTACTTATCGTTGATCAGGTACCAGGACTGACCGTCATAGCTGCCGCCCGACGGCAGGTAGGCGAACGCTGCACCGCCAGTGCTGACGTTGTAGTTACCGAAGCTCAGGTGACCGTCACCGCTGGCCGCGCCTTCTTTGAAGCTCACGTTGGCCACGTCCGACCAGGACTGCAGCGCCAGTTTCGCCTGCTCTTTCTGCAGGTCGCTGAACTCGCTGAAGGTGCCCAGTTTCGGGTCGTAGTTGGCAGGAGGCTTGTTCATGAAGCTGAAACTCAGCTCGACCTTGCCGTTGGCGTCCTTATCGTGCCAGGACATGTTCTTGCGCAGGATGGAATCAGCCGCCTGATCGGCGGTGAAGGAAGGTTTGCCATTGATCAACTCACTACCGCCACGATCATACAGATGGCTGAAGGCGTCGACCTGAGAGTAGGCCGAGCTGACCTGGCCTGAAGATACAACCGCTTTTGCTTTGGCTTGCGACATCACTTACGTCCTTGTTTCAAATAGTCGGTTTCCGATAGACCACGGCGACCCCGTTAGCGAGATCGTCCTATCACTCGCCCCATTACAGGCGCCATGAAACTGACACAGTTTGAAACCCGCAGCCTATTTGATTTTTAGATAGCGTCAGTCAGACCCCGGCCAGCCGGTCACTTTTAATACTCGCCCCCTGCAAACTTTCCTCAACCTCCGTTTGCCCCAGGAAAGGCTCTGGACAGCGCCTGTGAGCGTGCGTTCAGTGGCGGAAAATAAATATGTAGTGCCATTAAAAAAACACTACAAAGCCGTTGACGCTTTCAATTTGCCCTTGCATGATGCGGACGTCTCCCTGATCGGGAGTACAGGCAAAGTGTTAACGAGCAGCCTCGTCCGACCGCCGAGCTGTTCGACCGTAAAGGTACTGCCCACAAGGCAGATTGATGAAGTTGACCTGGCATGAGCGTCCGCAACCTGGACAAGAAGCATTGGCGAAACCCTCACGGCATGTGTGGCCGAATGTCGGCAACAACCTCCAGGCGGATCGCGGCTTTTGTCCCTTGTGACGTCATTGCGTAGCAGCTTCTCAGCAGGACTACATCTCAGGCCCGGTGCCTGTTGTGTAGTCGACAGGCCAGCCCTGTCGTCCTGGCTGCGGTAACAGGGTTTATTTACCGCAAGGGCTACACGTTTCAGCGAACCAACCAGAACAGATCACCATTTGGTCAAGGGGCTTACACATGAATCTGAACAATCAACCAACTATTGATGAACTGGCTCGCATGTTCGCAGCGCAAAAAGACAGCCACGACAGCCATATCCTCTGGGTGTCGACGTCGGGCCAGGTGCATATCGACTGCCTGTCGCCCCACGCCCACGAGGCCGAGTTCGAACAGAACACCCGCGACCTGTGCGCCCGACTGAAGATGTACCGTCGCGGCCAGGGTTATGTCGGCAAGAAAGCCGCCGCCGACAAGGACTTCATCGGGCGCGTCCTGCAAACCCTGCGCAATGAATGGCAGGCGTTGCAGACCCCCAACGAAGTCCGGGTCATCGACCGGTTTTGCTGAGTCGCCACCTGACGCCGTGATGTCCCGGCGTTAAACGACAGGGCCCGTTTGCCTCAAGCAACGGGCCCTGTTTTCGTTCAGTCAGACGACAATGCCAGCGTCAGGCACTGCACGATTCGCTCGGCACAGACGCCCGCAGGGTCGAGGTCAGGGTCGTAGATCGTCACGTCAATCCCGATGCAGTGTGGCGACCTGAACAACCCCGCGAGCAACTGCGTCAGTCTCGCAAATGATGGGCCGTCCGGCTCCGGACAGTCCGCCGCAAACATCTCGGCGCCATCGACAACATCCAGATCCAGATGAATCCAGAAACCTTCGGTGTGCCGGGCGACCGTGGTCAGCACCTGGTCAATCAACGGTTCGATGCCCTGCGCCGCCATTGTCTGGCTGGTGGTCAGCGTGATCGCGGTGCTGGTCAGGTCAGCCAGGTATTCATCGTTTGCCCGAACCCCGACAACATGCACATCCGCCTCTTGCACGTAAGGCCCGCGCCCTTCGAGGTTGACCAGACGGGCATCGCCACGCCCGGTGACAATCGCCAGGTCTTCGCCCGCCGCGGCCCTGATTTCGTCGGCGTTGCCGGGATGACGGAAATCGCTGTGGGCATCCAGAAACACCAGGCCATAACGCCCCCGGCGCTTCAAGGCCAGCAGGTTGCCCAGAAGAATGCTGCAATCACCTCCCAGCACCAACACCCGGCGACCTTGCTCGATCAGCGGCTGGAGACGGTCGGCCAGGCGAATCGAGTAATCCGCCATCGCGACGGCGTTGCGGTCGCCCTCCCCAACCGTCCATTGGGCGTTGTAACGCGGCGGCACCACGCACCCGGCATCGTCAGCGTTCAAAAACCCGAGCAGGCCACGATCACGCAAGGCCCACGGCAGTTTATAGCACCCCGGAACGCTGCCGGAATCCGGCGGGCTGAGCCCCAGATTGGAGGGAGCATCGAGAACGGTGAGTGTGCCGCGAGCCATGGCGTTGTTGCTCTTTCCATTGAGACGCCGAGTCTAAGCCATACCGAATCAGCTACGCACTACACCGTGCTCTGGGTGCCCCGGTGCATCGCCGCCCGGAAACACCAGGCGAAACACCGTGGCGCTGCCGGGCAGACTCTGGGCGTCGGCCGAACCCTGATGCAGGCTCATGATCGAGCGCACAATCGCCAGGCCCAACCCGGTGCCGCCCTGCGCACGCGAACGGCTGTTGTCGACCCGGTAGAAGCGGTCGAACAGGTACGGCAAGTGTTGCGCCCCGATGCCCGCGCCAGGGTTGCCGACCAGCACCGAGACCTGTTCGGCGTGGGCCTCGATCACGATGGAAATGACGTTACCGGGCGGACAGTGGCGTATCGCATTGGACAGCAAATTGGAGATAGCCCGCTGAATCATCAACCGGTCACCCAGCGTACTGGCGCTGCCCGAGACCTTCAGCGTGATGCGTTTGTCTTCGGCAGACAGCGAGAACAGCTCCACGACCCTCCGCGCCTCGTCCTCCAGAACAATGGTTTCAAACGGCACGAACGCCGCCGGATGGCTGACCTGCGCCAGGAACAGCATGTCGGAAACGATCCGGTTCACCCGCTCCAGCTCTTCGGTGCATGACGCCAGCACCGATTTGTATGCCTCGGGCGGACGCTCGCGCGACAGTGTGACCTGCGCCTTGCCCATCAGGTTGGTGATGGGCGAACGCAACTCATGGGCCAGGTCATCGGAGAATTGCGACAACTGCTGCACGCCGCTGTCGAGACGGTGCAGCATGAAGTTGATGCCATGGGCCAATTCGCTGAGTTCCTGGGGCATGTTGACCACCGACAGCCGATGGCCAAGGTCCTGGGTCGAAACCATGGCGGCCACCTTGCGAAACTCGCGCAGTGGCGCCAGCCCCCGCTGGACAATCGCCCACGCGCTGATGCCGATGACAATCAACAGCAGCGGCAACGCGACGATGGTTGAACTGAGGTAGGCGCTGAGCAGCGCTTCGTCATTGGAACGATCAATCGACAGCAACACCGGTACCGTCTCGCCGTCCTTCAATGGCATGAGCCGGGATGCGGTGAGGAAATGATTGCCCTGCCCGTCCGAGCGGCTGAAGTACGAGAGCTTGTCGACAGTCGCGGTGGCCGCTTCGGTCTGCGCCAAGGCCGGGTTTGGCAGCGTGGTCCCATAACTGAGCAACGGCTGCGCCGGGTTCTGTTTGTCGAGGATGGTCAGGTTCAGGTTGTCGTGCCCCATCACCTGATCCAGCAGCGAATGGGGTTTGCGGGAAATATCTCGGGCACTCATGTCCATCGACAGGCTGTGCTGGATCTGCGCCATTTTCTTTTCCAGGCTGCTTTTGGCCAGGCCATCCAGTTCATGGGTGAGCGCCAGAAACGCCAGGATCGCCAGTAACACCACCAGCACCGCGCCCATGATGCTGACCGTCAAACCCAGGCGCATCGACAAACTCGCCGGCTTCATTCCCGAGCCTCCAGCACATAGCCCACGCCGCGCAGGGTATGGATGAGTTTGGTCTCGAACGGGTCGTCGATTTTCGCCCGCAACCGCCGAATCGAGACCTCTACCACATTGGTGTCGCAATCAAAATTCATGTCCCACACCAGCGAAATGATCTGGGTGCGCGAGAGTACCTCGCCAGACTGACGCATCAGCAGGTGCAACAGCGCGAACTCCTTGGTGGTCAGGTCGATGCGTTGTTCACCGCGAAACGCGCGGTGGCGGCCCTGATCAAGCTCCAGGTCGGCCACTTTCAACACATGCGGCAAGGGAATGTGTTCGCTGCGCCGCATCAGGGTACGGACCCGCGCCAGCAGTTCGGGAAACTCGAACGGCTTGACCAGGTAATCATCGGCGCCCAGGTCGAGCCCCTTGACCTTGTCGGCCAGGCGCCCTCTGGCCGTCAGCATCATCACCCGCGTGTTACCACTCTTGCGAATATGTTCGAGCACTTCCCAGCCATCCAGCTCGGGAAGATTGACATCCAGAATAACCAGGTCGTAGGCCTGTTGGCGGGCCAGATGAAGACCGTCGGCACCGGTCGATGCAACATCCACGACATAACCACTTTCCGTTAAACCCTGGTGCAAGTACTCGGCAGTTTTCAGCTCGTCCTCAATCACAAGGATTCGCATACGTTTTCACCCTTAAATAAATACAGATAAATAAATAATGAATTAACCCGGAAAATTAGAGTGATTTCTTGTTTGGCTTTCCAGGCAAATAAACAGTGGTATTGGCTACACCTTGAGCAAAGTCATTTGCTGCCTTCAAGGGCTGCAACCCTAAAGCCTGAAGTGACTACAAGGTCAATCGAGACAGCCGTGCTTGAGGGCTTAAATCAGGATTTGCGACGAAATGCCGCAGGCATTGACGCAATATACCGGTTAATTCTCTTGCTCTTGCATGGATAAATAAATCTAACAAGTGCAGTTCGGCGGATAACAGCCGGCTATTTGTTTCTTGATATTGCCCTCTCACCCCCCGACACTTTCCATGCTAATGCAAAACGTTATGACGCAGCGGCGGATAACGTATTTGTAATTATCCAGTCACCTTTCTGATAAGCACGGCCCACTACATTCGCGGCATAGACATTACCGTATGAAGGAACCCTCAAAAGTGTATGGGCCTATAACGTTATACAGACCGCCAGGCATCAGAACTTCCCTCTATTGTGTGGGCCTGTTGTCCATGCTGTTGACACTGAACGCCGCCGCGCAAGAACCCGCACTCACCTTGAATCAGGCACTGGCCACCGCGTTTGCCAACAACCCGGATCTGGCGGCCGCGCAATGGGAAATCGGCATTGCCCAAGGCGACCGTCAACAGGCTGGGCTGATTCCCAACCCCGAAGTATCGTGGCAGGCCGAGGACACGCGGCGCAATTCGCGCACAACCACCGTAATGCTCAACCAGCCGCTGGAACTGGGCGGCAAGCGCGGCGCACGCATTGACGTGGCCAGCCGCGCCCAAGCGGCGGCGGATGTCGAACTGGAGCGCCAACGCAACAGCTTGCGGGCCGATGTGATCGAAGCCTTCTACGGCTCCGCCACGGCGCAACAGCGCTTGCTGCTGACGCGCCAGTCCCTGACGCTCGCCGAGCGCGGGCTGAATGTTGCGCAAGGCCGGGTCAATGCAGGCCAGTCATCACCGGTTGAAGCCACGCGCGCGCAGGTGCAGTTGTCACAAGTACGCTTGCAGTTGAGCCGCGCCGAACGCGACCAGGCCACGGCCTACCAGCAACTGGCCCACGTTACCGGTTCACCGAAAGCGAGTTTCGAACGTGTCCAGGAACCGGCCGGCGCGGTGCCGCCAGCCCCCTCCTCGCCGCAATTGCTGGGGCGGTTGGCCGAGACCGCCGAGCTGCGGCTGGCGCAATTACAGATCAGCCAGAAAGAAGCATCGTTGGGCCTGGAGAAAGCGCAGCGGATTCCCGACCTGACCGTGAGCGTCGGCAGCCAGTACAGCGAGACCGACCGCGAGCGCGTCAACGTGGTCGGGCTGTCGATGCCGATTCCGCTGTTCAACCGCAATCAGGGCAACGTGCTGGCGGCCGCTCGTCGAGCCGATCAGGCGCGGGACCTGCGCAACGCCACCGAACTGCGCTTGCGCGCGCAAGTCCAGACCACCCTCGACCAATGGACCACGGCGAGCACTGAGATGAACGCGTACACGCTCACGATCCTGCCCGCCGCGCAAAGCGCCGTCGACACCGCCACCCGAGGGTTCGAGAAAGGCAAGTTCGCCTTCCTCGATGTGCTCGACGCACAGCGCACCCTGATCGACGCCCGCAGCCAGTACATCCAGGCCATCGCGGACGCCACCAGCGCCTGGGTGCGCATCGAACGCATCTTCGGCGACATGAACGCGTTCACCCACACGCCTTGAAGCCTTTTCAAACCACGATTTTTCACACCCATTCGCCGCAGGCAATGGAGTGTCGGGAGTATCCATGGACACAAAAACCATCCTCGCCATCGCGCTGACCCTGATTGCAGGCGTCGGCCTGGGGTCATTGCTGACGAAACAGGCGCAAACACCCAGCGCCCAGGAGCAGCCGCATGCCGAGCACGGCGACGAAGACGCAACGCCCGCAACTGACGCACATGCCGAAGGCGAAGCCGAGGAAGAAGACCACCTGACGCTGAACGCTGAACAGATTCAAGCGGCCGGCATTCAGCTAGCCGATGCCGGGGCGCAGGACATCGGCCTGTCGCTGCCCTTCCCCGGTGAAATCCGTTTCGACGAAGACCGTACCGCCCACGTCGTGCCACGTGCCGCTGGCGTGGTCGAACAGGTGCTGGTGAACCTTGGTCAATCGGTGAAAAAAGGCCAGTTGCTGGCCGTCATCGCCAGCCAGCAAATCTCTGATCAGCGCAGCGAGCAGGCTGCGGCGCAACGCCGGGTCGAACTGGCCCGCACCACGTTCGAGCGCGAGCGTTCGCTATGGCAGGACAAGATTTCTGCCGAGCAGGATTTCCTCCAGGCACGCCAAGCCTTGCAAGAAGCCGAGATTGCCCTGAGCAACGCCCGGCAGAAAATCAGCGTGCTCAGCGGCAGTACCGTGGCCAGTGGCGGCAATCGTTATGAGCTACGCGCCCCGTTCGATGGCGTGGTAGTGGAAAAACACCTGGCCCTCGGCGAGGTGGTCAACGACAGCACCAGCGTCTTCACCCTCTCCGACCTGTCGCAGGTGTGGGTGACGTTTGGCGTGTCACCCAAGGACCTGAACCAGGTGCTGGTGGGCAAATCGGTGAACGTCAGTGCCACCGAACTGAACGCCGAAGTCGCGGGTACCGTGACCTACGTCGGCAGCCTGCTTGGCGAGCAAACCCGCACCGCCACGGTCCGCGTCACCCTGGCCAACCCGCAAGGCGCCTGGCGCCCGGGGTTGTTCGTGACCGTGCGGGTGGCCACCGAAACCCGCCAGGCGCGGGTCGCCGTACCGGAAACCGCGATCCAGACCGTCGAGGACAAACCCTCGGTGTTCGTGCGCACCGCTGACGGCTTCAAGGCGCAGCCCGTGGTGCTCGGCAGCCGCGCAGCCGGTCAGGTCGAAATCACCCAGGGCCTTGCTGCCGGGGCGCAGGTCGCTGCGGCTGGCAGCTTCATTCTCAAGTCAGAACTGGGCAAGGCCTCGGCCGAGCACGCTCACTGATCCGTCATTCGTCCTGGAAGCTCCTTATGTTCGAACGCCTGATCCAATTCGCTATCGAGCAGCGCATCATCGTGCTGCTCGCGGTTTTACTCATGGCCGGTCTCGGCATCGCCAGCTACCAGAAGCTGCCGATCGACGCGGTGCCGGACATCACCAACGTACAGGTGCAAATCAACACAGCGGCTGCCGGGTTTTCACCGCTGGAAACCGAACAACGCATCACCTTCCCGATTGAAACCGCGATGGCCGGCTTACCGGCGCTGGAACAGACCCGCTCGCTGTCGCGCTCGGGTTTGTCGCAGGTCACGGTGATTTTCAAGGAAGGCACCGACCTGTTCTTCGCCCGCCAACTGGTGAACGAACGCCTGCAAGTGGCCAAGGAACAATTGCCCGAAGGCGTCGAAGCCGTGATGGGGCCGATTTCCACCGGCCTCGGGGAGATTTTCCTGTGGACGGTCGAGGCTCGCGAAGGCGCGGTCAAGGAGGACGGCAGCGCCTATACGCCCACCGACCTGCGGGTGATTCAGGACTGGATCATCAAACCTCAACTGCGCAACGTGCCCGGCGTCGCTGAAATCAACACCATCGGTGGCTACGCCAAGGAGTACCAGATTGCGCCCGATCCCAAACGGCTGGCGGCCTACAAACTGACCCTGGCCGATCTGGTGACCGCACTGGAACGCAACAACGCCAACGTCGGCGCGGGTTATATCGAGCGCAGCGGCGAGCAACTGTTGATTCGCGCACCGGGCCAAGTGGCGACCCCCGAGGACATCGCCAACATCGTCATGACCACAGTCGACGGCACGCCGATCCGGATCAAGAACGTCGCGACCGTCGACATCGGCCGTGAACTGCGCACCGGCGCAGCCACCGAAAACGGCCGAGAAGTGGTGCTCGGCACGGTGTTCATGCTGATCGGCGAGAACAGCCGCACCGTGTCCCAGGCCGTGGCTGGCAAGCTGGAACAGATCAACCGCTCGCTGCCGGCAGGCGTGGTCGCCGTGACCGTGTATGACCGCACCACGCTGGTGGACAAAGCCATTGCCACGGTGAAGAAAAACCTGATTGAAGGCGCGATCCTGGTGATCGTGATTCTGTTCCTGTTTCTGGGCAACATCCGTGCGGCGCTGATCACCGCCATGGTGATTCCGCTGGCCATGCTGTTTACCTTCACCGGCATGTACACCCACAAAGTCAGTGCCAACCTGATGAGCCTGGGCGCCCTGGACTTCGGCATCATCGTCGACGGCGCCGTGGTGATCGTCGAAAACGCCATCCGGCGCCTGGCCCATGCCCAACAGCATCACGGTCGGATCCTCACCCGCTCAGAACGCCTGCACGAAGTGTTCGCGGCGGCCAAGGAAGCGCGACGGCCGCTGATTTTCGGTCAGTTGATCATCATGGTCGTGTACCTGCCGATCTTTGCCCTCACCGGGGTCGAGGGCAAAATGTTCCACCCCATGGCCTTCACTGTGGTCATTGCGTTGCTCGGCGCCATGCTGCTCTCGGTGACCTTCGTCCCGGCGGCGATTGCGCTGTTCGTCACCGGCAAG
Organism: Pseudomonas purpurea; assembly: GCF_039908635.1. Lineage (NCBI taxonomy): Bacteria > Pseudomonadati > Pseudomonadota > Gammaproteobacteria > Pseudomonadales > Pseudomonadaceae > Pseudomonas > Pseudomonas purpurea. Next base: position 2,574,262 of record NZ_CP150918.1, on the reverse strand, counting down.
GTCAAGGAAGAAGAAAACCTGGTAATGCGCGGCGCGCGGCGCGTGTATGCGCCCGCACTGGTGTGGGTCATGGGCCGACGCACGCTGGCCTTTGCCCTGGCGCTTGCGCTGATCGCCGTGTGCGCAGGGGTCGCCAGCCGCATGGGCAGCGAATTCGTGCCCAGCCTCAGCGAAGGCGACTTTGCCCTGCAAGCCTTGCGCGTGCCCGGCACCAGCCTGAGCCAGTCGGTGGACATGCAGCAACGCCTGGAAAAACGCGTGCTGGAGCACGTGCCAGAGGTCGAGCGAATGTTCGCCCGCACCGGCACCGCAGAAATCGCCTCGGACCCGATGCCGCCGAACATTTCCGACAGCTACGTGATGCTCAAGCCCAAGGCGCAATGGCCCGATCCGGACAAGTCCCGAGAAGCGTTGATCGCTGATATCCAGCGCGCCACGGCGATGATGCCGGGCAGCAACTATGAACTGTCACAACCGATCCAGCTGCGCTTCAACGAACTGATTTCCGGGGTGCGCAGCGATGTAGCGGTCAAGGTGTTCGGCGACGACATGGCCGTGCTCAACAGCACCGCCGCGACCATTGCCGCCACGCTGCAACAGGTCAGCGGCGCCTCGGAGGTCAAGGTCGAACAAACCACCGGCCTGCCGGTGCTGACCATCAACATCGACCGCGACAAGGCCGCCCGTTATGGGCTAAACATCGGCGACGTGCAGGACACCATCGCCGTGGCCGTCGGCGGTCGTCAGGCCGGGACGCTGTATGAAGGTGACCGGCGCTTCGACATGGTGGTGCGGCTGCCCGATGCCATGCGCCAGGATGTCGACGGGCTGTCGAAGCTGCTGATTCCGGTGCCGGCCTTGCTCAACGGCAGTGCCAACCAGATCGGTTTCATCGCCCTCTCGGACGTCGCCAGCCTGGACCTGGTGCTGGGGCCGAATCAGGTCAGCCGCGAGAACGGCAAGCGCCTGGTGATTGTCAGCGCCAACGTGCGCGGCCGCGACATTGGTTCGTTTGTGAAGGAGGCCAGCGAGCGGATCGATCAGCAGGTGCAGGTTCCGGCCGGCTACTGGACGACCTGGGGCGGCCAGTTCGAGCAACTGCAATCGGCCGCCAAACGCTTGCAGATCGTGGTGCCGGTGGCCTTGCTGCTGGTGTTTGCCTTGTTGTTCATGATGTTCAACAACCTCAAGGACGGCTTGCTGGTGTTCACCGGCATCCCGTTTGCGCTGACGGGTGGAATCATGGCGCTGTGGCTGCGGGACATCCCGCTGTCGATCTCGGCGGGCGTGGGGTTTATTGCGCTGTCGGGCGTGGCAGTGCTCAACGGGTTGGTGATGATTGCCTTCATTCGTAACCTGCGTGAGGAAGGCCGTTCCCTCAGCGCCGCAATCAACGAAGGGGCCCTGACTCGCTTGCGCCCGGTGTTGATGACGGCACTGGTGGCATCCCTTGGGTTCATTCCCATGGCGCTGGCCACCGGAACCGGTGCCGAAGTGCAACGCCCCTTGGCGACCGTGGTGATCGGCGGCATTCTCTCTTCGACCGCGCTCACGCTGCTGATATTGCCTGCGCTGTATCACTGGGCGCACCGGCGTGAAGACGACGAGGAACTTGAAGAGCAACCGGCAAGCTAGTGCAGCACTCGCGGGCCAGGCCAGCACCTGGCCCGCATCTCCCCCGCCGTCACGATGCTTCGTCTGAAAGTCAGGCTAGTGCAGGGCGGATTGCCCAGCGCGTATTACGCTTCAATGTATCGGCAACGCCGTGCCGCCAGAGCGCCCCTCATTGCCTGGCCGCTTCATGTGATCCCAAGGGGTCAGACAATGATCGTAAAGGCGTTGTTCGGCGATGAACGTGGTCAGCTCAAGCAGAAGATCATCGCCATTTATGCGCTGCTGATTCTGTTCAACGTCGCCGCCTGGACCTGGGCCTTACTGGCCTTCCACAACTACCCGCTGCTGATGGGCACCAGCGTCCTGGCCTACTCGTTCGGGCTGCGGCATGCCGTGGATGCCGACCACATCGCGGCCATCGACAACGTTACCCGCAAACTGATGCAGGCCGGTAAACGGCCAATCTCCGTCGGGCTGATGTTTTCGCTGGGGCATTCCACCATTGTGGTGCTCGCATCGATTGGCATCGCGGCCACCGCCATGGCCCTGCAAGGTCAACTGGCCGGTTTCAAAGCGATCAGCGGCATCATCGGCACGCTCGTTTCGACCTCCTTTCTGTTTGCCATCGCCCTGATGAACCTGGTGATTCTGCGCTCGGTCATTCGTGCCTTTCGCCTTGTCCGACAGGGCAAGCCCTACGTCGAGGAAGACTTCGACCTACTGATGGCCAGCCGAGGGTTCCTGGCACGGCTGTTTCGTCCGCTGTTTGGCCTGATCAACAAAAGCTGGCACATGTATTTTCTGGGTTTTCTGTTCGGCCTGGGCTTCGACACCGCCACGGAAGTCGGCCTGCTGGGCATCTCCGCTGCCGGCGCAGCACAGGGCATGCCCATCTGGTCGATCCTGGTATTTCCCGTGCTGTTCACTGCCGGCATGACCCTGGTCGACACCACGGACAGCATTCTGATGCTGGGGGCTTACGGCTGGGCATTTATCAAGCCGATCCGCAAGCTGTATTACAACATCACCATCACCTGCGTTTCGGTGCTGGTGGCGTTGTTGGTGGGCAGCGTCGAAGGGCTTGGCTTGCTGGCCGATACGTTGGGGCTCAGTGGCACTTTTTGGGACACCGTGAGCGACCTGAACGACAACTTCGGAATGATTGGCTACGTTATTATCGGCGTGTTCATCCTCAGTTGGCTGGTGTCGGCCGCCATCTATAAATGGAAGCGTTTCGAGCACATTGAAATTTAAAACACCCCATGCATTACCTATCTGTAATGTCGACGCAACCTTGATGAAAGGCGTCGGTTGATATGCTCTCGACAGGTTTTTAACGAGGCATTCAAGATGAAATTGTCCAGGATCATTTCTTTAACCAGCGTATTGATCGCGTCCACGTCGGTCATGGCCGAAAGTGGTGGCGATAAGGTCTTTGAAAAGATGATGCAAGCCAATAATGCCGCAATGCAGAAATACGCCGCCAAGGAAGGTAAAAGCGCCCCGATCGTCAAGGACTATCAATACGGGATGAAACTCGACGTGGTTAAAGTGGTGAGCGTCACGCCACCGATAAAGTCCTGCGAGGTGGTGCCGTCCCAGATGACGTATGAAGACTCCCGGGGGCAGCTCACGACCTTGCGTTACAGCGTGGCCGGGGAATGCCGTACACGCGGCGGCTAAGCTCTCTTGCCGTCAACCCTCCTGTACCCAGGCGCTGGACGTACCCACTTCCAGCGCTTTTTTGTGCCTGTATTTTTGACCGGCAAAAAAAAGACGCCCCGAAGGACGCCCAAAAAATCCACCTCTTCCAAAGGAGCAAAGCGCTTCTAAAGGTGAATGGCCAAACCGTTCAACCGCTCACTAACCCTCCGACTTCCCGGCGGACTTTACTTGATCGCCCGAGTCGGCCTTGACCGTGGCTTGAGCATTGACCGTATTATTCTTGCTGCCGTGCACTTGCTCCTGGCTGAGTTTGAATTGTTTCCAAAACTCCTGGGAGCGCTCCGCGCCACCTTCGGCAAACGCAGTGCCGGCACTGGCGGCAATCATCGCGACAAACAACATCCTGAACAGTTTCATGGTTAGCATCCTCTTACAGTCATGGCGTCGACCCGGTGGCTTATTCAGCAACCCGTCTTCAGGTTCCCGTGAATTATAAAAAGGCGAAGCTAACAGGAGCATGGGCGGGACATTACATTCTTGACATCTTTGGCTTAAACGCTGAATAAACAGCGTTCAAACCATTAAAGAATGGCTAACGGGTATTCGACAATCAAACGAACTTCGTCCAGGTCCGACTCGAACGCGGTGGCCCGGGTATTGGCCTGACGCACCCGCAACGACAGGTCTTTGAGCGAGCCGGTCTGCACCACGTACTTGACCTCGATGTCGCGCTCCCAGCGCTTCTGGTCGGTCAGCGGATTGCCCTCGGCATCGCGGCGCATGTAAACGGCGTTAGCGTTGGCGTAGTCAGCCCCCGACCCTCGGCCGTAACGCGTCATGAACGACAACCCCGGCACACCGAACGTGGTCATGTCCAGGTCATAGCGAACCATCCACGAACGCTCTTTGGGCGAGTTGAAATCGCTGTACTGGATCGAGTTGTCGAGGAAGATCGAGTCCGACTGGCGCAAGTAGTCAAAGTCATCGTTGTCGTTGTTTCGCTGATGGGACAACGCCAGGGTGTGGGCACCAAACGTGACGCCGACCTTGGCGCTCCAGATGTTGTTGTCGAACTGGCCGAGCAGTTGCTTGCCTTCGTCCACGGCCTTGTAATAGTTGAGGCCGCCGAACACTTCGAGGTCATCCGACAGCGGATAACGCAAGGCCGTACCGGCGTAGTACTGGTTCCAGGCGTCCTTTAGCCGACTGGAATACAGGCTGAAACTGACCTGTTTGTTCAGCGTGTAATCGCCGCCAAAGTAGCCGACCCACGGCGAATTGACCGGCCCGCCATAAAAGGTCGCGAAGTTGTCGCGCATATTGCTCGATACCGGTTGGCTCATGGCATGCAGGCGCCCGCCCTGCAGGGTCAAACCTTCAAGGCTGGTGTTGGTGGCGGTCACGCCGCGAAAGCTTTCCGGCAGCAACCGCGAATCCCCGGCCGTCACCACCGGGTTGGCGGGAAACACGTCACCGACCTTGAGCACCGTATCGAAAGCCCGAACCTTGGCCGCGCCACCCACCTTGGTGTATTCGTCCCGCGCCTGCCCCTTGCGGTCCACCGGCAGCACATCGAATGAACTGCGCCCGCCGTTGCGACCGTCACCGGTATCGAGTTTCAGGCCGATCATGGCAAATGCATCGACCCCGACGCCCACGGTGCCCTGGGTAAAGCCGGACTCGAACTTGCCAATCACCCCATGCGCCCAGGCTTCGGAATAGCCATTGCCCGTGGGGCTTTTCTGACCGTCCCGGTGGTCACGGTTGAAGTAGACGTTGCGGTTGAGCACGTTCAAGCGACTGCCTTCGATAAAGCCTTCAACCGTTTCTTCGGCGGACACCAGGCCCGGCGCGCAGCCGACTATTGCCGCCAGCGCGGCCATCGTTATGTGTGTGGTGTTTTTCATCGATCACTCCAGAGTTATCGGCCATTGGATTTCGGCTGTTTTTTATTCTCCCGGGGCCACGAACGGCCCCGTGGCTGCCGGGGGGTATCCTTACAACCGGGAGATAACGTGGAGATGATTGGCGCATTACAATTCTGTCAGCGTGGCCCGCGCCTTGTTTCTTCCCGCGTCTGGGGCACACCGCGAGCGCAATCAATGGCAACAGCTTTAGCTGTACATCCATACAGATAAAGATTGCCCGATCCGTCTTCACCGCTCATGCTGTCGACCTTTCCAACCCGAACCATGATGGTGGTTATGCAGCTGTTCCTCTGTGAAAAACCGTCCCAGGCCAAAGACATCGCTGCCGTGCTCGGCGCCAGCCGCCGTGGCGACGGTTGCTGGCTGGGCACGAACATCACGGTGACCTGGTGCATCGGCCACTTGCTGGAAACCGCGCCGCCGGATGCCTACGACGCCCGCTACAAGCGCTGGGTGCTGGCCGATCTGCCAATCGTCCCCGACAAGTGGAAAATGCGGGTCAAGCCCAAGACCGCCAGCCAGTTCAAAGCGGTCAAGCGGTTGCTGGGTGAAGCGGATGAACTGGTGATCGCCACCGACGCCGACCGCGAGGGGGAAATGATCGCCCGGGAACTGGTGGAACATTGCCGTTATCGCGGGCCGATCAAGCGCCTGTGGCTGTCTGCACTCGACGATGCTTCCATCCGCAAGGCGCTTTCAACGCTCAAGCCCGGTGCCGAAACGTTCAGCCTTTACCATTCGGCGCTGGGACGTTCGCGGGCCGACTGGCTGATCGGCATGAACATGAGTCGCTTGTTCACGTTGCTGGGTCGCCAGTCCGGCTATCAGGGTGTGTTGCCGGTGGGTCGGGTACAAACCCCGACCTTGCGCCTGGTGGTGGACCGCGACCGCAGCATCGCCGACTTCGTACCGGTGGCGTACTGGGCCATCGACGTGCAATTGCGTCACGGTCGCGACACGTTCATCGCCCATTGGCGCGCGGCAGCCGATGCCTGCGATGACCAGGACCGCTGCCTGAACCCGGCGCTGGCCCAGGACGCCGCCGCAGCCATGAACAGCGCCAACAGCGCACGGCTGATCAAATTGCGCACCGAGCGGGTACGCGAAGCCGCCCCGCTGCCATTCGACCTGGGCACGTTGCAGGAAGTCTGCTCGAAAAAGCTCGGCCTCGGTGCCCAGGAAACCCTGGACGTTGCGCAGGCATTGTATGAAACCCATAAAGTCATCACCTACCCACGCAGCGATTGTGGCTACCTGCCGGTGAGCCAGCACAGCGAGGCGCCGGGCATTCTGGCCGCCCTCGGCCGTGCAGATCCGGGCTTGAGCGGTCTGCTGGAACACCTTGAGCCACAGCGCCGTTCGCGGGCCTGGAACGACGCCAAGGTCAGCGCTCACCACGGCATCATCCCCACGGGCGCCGCGAAAAACCTCGAACGCCTGACCGGTAAACACCGTGCGGTCTACACCTTGATCCGCGCACGGTATCTGGCGCAATTCCTGCCTAATCACGAGTTCGACAGGACCCAGGCCGACCTCGACTGCGCAGGTTATGCCTTGCGGGCGGTGGGCAAGCAGATCGTCGAGCCCGGCTGGAAGCGTGCGCTGCCCGAAGCGCTGGCCCCGGCCAAGGGCCGCGAAGCCCCTGCGCCGCAAATTCTCCCGGCGCTGACCGAAGGCTGCGAGTGCGCCGTTGTGGGTGTGAACCTGAAAGACCTCTGGACCCAGCCACCCAAACCGTTCACCGAGGGCGATCTGATCAAGGCGATGAAGAACGTCGCCAAGCTGGTCGAAGATCCCCTGCTCAAGCAAAAACTCAAGGACACCACCGGCATCGGCACTGAAGCCACCCGCGCCGGGATCATTCAAGGGTTGCTGGACCGTGGCTACCTGATCAAGAACGGCAAAGCCCTGGCGGCCACGCCGCCAGCGTTCAGCCTGATCGACGCCGTGCCCCGCGCCATCGCCGACCCCGGCACAACGGCCATCTGGGAACAGGCACTGGACATGGTCCAGAGTGGTGAAATGAGCCTTGAGGAATTTGTTGCCAAACAAGCCGCCTGGATGAGCAAGCAAGTCGGCCGCTGCACCGGCCTGAGCCTGACCATCAGCGGCCCGGCCAGCCCGGCGGGTAAAGGCGCAACGCCGTGGAAGAACAAACGCAAGACTGCCAAGCGCAAAACCGCACCGGCCACCCAACGCAAAGCGAAACCTGCCTTGTAGGAGCAAAGCTTGCTTGCGATGGCAATTTCACTGACGCCATCGTGAGCAAGTGCTAGGCGTCCCGCAATGAGGCCCACCTCAACACTGCTTAATTTCCCTGCCCAAACAACGACAATCGCTCAATATAAGCCCGTAGCCCGTAGCAGCTGCCGAGCCTACGAGGCTGAGTTCGGCCGCGGAGCAGTCGTAACATCATGCAACACGTTCTGTCAGGTAAACCGCGTGAGCGGGATTTGCAAGGACTTCGTCCTCGAACGCAGCCTCGCGGGCTCGGCAGCTGCTACGGGTGTTTAAGCTTGCCTACGCAGTGCCCACCAGAGGCTACAACGCCTTGCGCCACGGCCTACACCTGCGCCAGAATCCGCCGGCTTGTGCGCTTTGGTCCTCGCCTCTATTGTTTCCGTGTCGCTGATTATCAGCGATCGGGTTTGGTAGCCGGACACACGGCGCACAGCGTCACTGGATAGTTTCGATCAGCCAGAGCCGCAGTAACTAATCAACAGGCTACGTTTCCTTTGCCTGATCAGGCATTTTCCCGCCGTCTACGCGCCTGAACAATCAAGGCGGGGGCGAAGTGCAACACGACCATCCGCACCAAGTGGTGGGACAGAATGAACACCACGTTCAGCCCACCACTGAACGCGACAATCGCGATGGTTTCGATGGCCCCCGGCATGTACGCCAACCATGAAGCCAAGGGATCGCTGCCCAGCAACCGCCCCGCTACCCAGGCAAACGCCGCGGCGACCAGCAACATCAGCGCGACAGACATCAACCCGGCACGGCCGTGGCGCACGAACTCCGCCGGGGTAATGTCCTTGAACTTCGAGCCGATCAGCACACCAAGGATGACGGCGGCGGCATCGACGCTCCATGCCGGCATGTGGAAGCCTTGCAGATAACCCTGTTTGACGTAGACGCCGGTGACGACAATCGCGGTGAGCATGAACGGTGCCGGGACGCCGATGCGCAACAGGATGAGCCCGAGCACCAGGCACAGAGCGACCAGCGACAACAACGTCAACACGGTGTTGATGCCCAGCGGGCTGCTCTCGACCAGCACCGCGTCGACGGGCCCGGGGATGCAAAAACTGACCAGCATGGTGATCGACAACAGGCGGACCAGGTGCACGACGATCACCTTGCTCGACGCCCGCTCGGACTCCAGCAAATCGAACACTGCCGCGAGCGCGCCCGGGTAAACGGCTAGCAGCGAGTCCTTGAGGTTCCATCCCGACACTTTGCGCAGCCACAAACCCGCCGCGACAATCTGCGCTGTCAGGCACAGCAGCAACAAGCCCAGACTGGGCAACAGCGCGGCGACTGTCTGGCTGTCCCAGGCCTCGAACATCAGGCCGGTGGCGATCCCCAATACGATTTGTACGTAACCAAGACCGAGCGGCATCCTCGGCGAAAATTGGCGGTTGCTGACGATCAATGCGGTCGCGAGTATCGAGCCCAGCAACAGGCCCATGCGGGACGCCGGCATACTGAAAACCAGTGCCCACCGCAGTGGCGGTCAGCAAACACAGTAAGGTTTTCATAGTTTCTCAAGCGCCTAATGCACGAAGGTTTTTGTAGATGATTTCAGCCTGCATCTGCAGAACATCAATATTGCTGACCGCGTAGAACACCCCCGCGGTAGGGGCGCCGATTGCAAAGATATTGGTCGGCCCCTGTTCGTTTATCACCCGGCAGTCGTCAAAGCGCACATCGATTCCGCCGTACTGATGCTGGATGCACATACCGGAGGCCGTCAGGTTTTGGTACAACGCGCCCTCCATCGCATCGCCGGCGCCGGTCGCATTAACCAGGTTGGAAAACGAGCACTGAAAATCCCGCCCGCGTGCCACGAATTGATCCTCGATGACGCTGACATCCGCCAACCCGGTTTTGCAAACCAACCGCCCGGAATGGATATGTTGATGAATCCTGGTCCAGTTCTCCTTGGGAATCGGCACACGCAGTTGGCGCCAGGCGCTTCGGTATCGTCCGACGAAGACTTTTCGGTCGCGCTCGGATAACAGGTTCCAGATCATCGGCACGATCAGATTGGTCGATGAGAGCACCGAGTAGATCGCCTCTCGGGCAACCGAGGCCTGGGTGTGATCGCGCATCAAGGCCTCGAGGTTGACGTGAATGCCGTGTGCGCCCAGCTCCTCGTCGAACATTGCCTGTACGATTTTCAGTACCGAGCCGGTGCCCCGCAGTCGTTGCTTGAGGTTGCTCTCGTTCAGCACCTTGAGCGGGCGCGGATGGTAGTGCTCGCTGTAGTTGGGAATCTTGCTGCGTCGGGTAAGCATCGTGACGTGGTTGTCAGGATGGGCGTCGAGCAGGGTTAGCGCCACATCGATGGCCGATAACTGATTGCCGAGCACACAGATACTTTCTGAACGGATGTCGGCAAGCTTGGTCGTCGGATAGGGATTGTTGATGTAGCCCTCGACGCCTTCGAGCCGATAGATATCGGTCGGCTCGGAGTTGCCGGTCGCCAGAATCACAGCACTGTAGCCCGCGCGTTCGCCGCTGGCGGTTTTCAGGGAGTAGCGCCCCTGTTCTGCAGTCATCCCCATCACCCGCTCGCGGTGATACTGGATAGCGCTGTGGGCGCGCAGAGATGACTTGAGTGTCTCTTCGATGAACCTGCCGAACACCGGCCTCGGCTGATAAGATTTGGCCTGCGTCACGGGACATTCGCGCAACCAATGTTTGAAATCGCCGAGTTCGCGCAGGTACATCAGGCTGGCCGGGCGATTGACCAGGTTGCTCAAACTGTCCTGTTGATAGGCCTGACCAGACCCAGTGCTGCCAGTTGTATCGTAGACATCCACTTTCAATGCGGGTGTCAGGTGTTTTAATCGCTCCACAAGAATGGCGCCGCTATAGCCCATTCCGACCACTGCTACCTTGCCCATATCTATCCTTAGATCGGTTTCCAGCGAGCGCGATAACGCCTGTTGGTGTGCGTCGTAATGCCAGATCATGGCATGCAACATTACGCCGGCTGACGAGGGTGACCGTCAGCCGGCCTTTTGCGGAAGGCAGACGGGGGTGACGAGACCTTTCGTCTTCCGTTAATGCATCGGGTGGGAAGATTCCGTTATTCCCAGATAAACGTGTCTCTGATCCAGCTATCGAGTTGCGCGAGGTGATCGCTGACAGCTTCTTCGCTATCGCCCTCGACAATCGCCGAGACGATTTCGCCATTGGTCAACTTCATCCCGACGTAGTCCGTGCCCTTTTTTGCGGTGACTGAGCAATAACGAATGAAGGGCAAGTCGATGTGTGCCGGGTACTCGATCAATTTGCCGGTGCGCGGAGGAATATTCAGTTGTCCCAGCAAGCGGCGCGGCTTGATCAATTCTTTGAGCGATGCCGATTTCCCGCCCCGCTCCGCGTCAATCAGGGTCAAGCGCGGGTTCAAACCGTAAGCGTCGGTCAACTCCTGGTTAACGCTGCAACCGCCAAGGCGACAGGCGATTTCGCAGACGACCAGATCTTCACCGTCGAGAAAAACCTCGAGATGAAACAGCATGGTGCCGAGTCGCGGCAGTGCCTGCTCAACGATCTGCCGGGTAAGTTTCACGCATTGTTGGTGAAGCGGATTATGCTCGGCCAGCATCTGGAAACCGAGACTTTTACCGTCAAGGAAATCCAGGCAGGTCACCGTTGAGCGCACCGGAGAGATGATCACCGGTCGGCCGTCAATGTAGAGCCCGTTGACGTTCAGCAGCGGTGAATCGATGTACTTTTCGACCATCAGGTTGTGTAGCGTTGTACTGTCCTGCTCGTGCAGGTAACTGCGAAGTTCAGCGTCATCGTGCAGCACACGGACCCCACCGGAGCCGCGGCCGTCGCGGGGCTTCACCACTACCGGAAAACCACATTGCTCAGCGAAGTCATTGATTTCGCATGCAGAGCGGACGACCGCCATGGGGTTGATGCGGATGCCATATTCCGCCAGTTTTTGCTTCATCAGGAATTTGTCCCGATACAGCAAGGTCATCTCTTCGTAGCGCGTCGTCGAGCCGCTGAGCCGGTCTTTGATCCGCGCCACGCGCAACAAATCGACTTCCGCCAGTGCCACCAGAGTGTTGGTTCCTAGTTCTTTTGCGGCGGCTAGCGCATCCAGTTCAACCACGCCCGAGTCATTGAAGTTTGCATAGAGCCGCAAAGCTGAGGTCAGCGCGGGAAACTGTTGTGTCAGCAATTCCTTGGCTGACAAGTCGCTATAAATCAGGCCGCTGTTACCCAATACACTTAGCCATTCTGCTTCGGAGTGTTGAAGTAGAATTTTTGCAGGCGCAAATAAAATGACAGGATTCAAGAGAGTTATCCGGTATCAAAAAGAGTCCATTCAAAATGCCAAGCACGCAACAGGGCGATAAATACATGCGAACCACCCGCGCACAACTTCCTTGGCACACGCAATACACAGTGCTTACAGTTTTCTCAACCAAGAGAAATATGAAAGACAGGTTAATACGCTACTTCGTGGCTGGCTGTAGGGCGCTTCCGAAAATGATGGGCGCGAGCGAAATCAGTCGAGAGCTATCGCTCCTGACAGAGCGATAGTCGAGATACAAGGAACTGCCGCAGGCCGCGATCTTTTGATCTTGATCTTCGCCATGGTGTAACACCGCCAGAAGATCGCAGCCTGCAACAGCTCCTACGACGGGTCCTTGCGATGTCTAGAAAACCGACCAGCCAATGCGCTGGCTCAGCAGCTCCAGTGCCGCCATGCCCACCAGCGAGTTACCCGCCGCGTTCAGCTCCGGCGACCAGACGCACACGGTAAACCGCCCCGGCACCACGGCCACGATGCCGCCACCCACGCCGCTCTTGCCCGGCAGCCCCACGCGATAGGCAAAGTTACCGGCCTCGTCATACAGGCCGCTGGTGGCCATGATCGAATTGACCTGCTGGGTCTGACGGGCCGTGAGAATCTGCTCACCGCTGTGCTTGCAGAACCCGTCATTGGCCAGGAAACAGAAAGCCCGGGCCAGGTCGACGCAACTCATGCGCAAGGCGCAATGGCTGAAGTAGCTGCGCAGCACCGCTTCCACATCGTTGTGGAAGTTACCAAACGACTGCATCAGGTACGCCATGGCCGCGTTGCGCGCACGGTGCTGGTATTCCGACTCGGCGACTTTCCCGTCGACCATCACCTGCGGATTGCCGGACAGGCGCCGTACAAAGTCACGCATCGACAGTGTCGGTGCCGCAAAACGTGACTGGTTGATATCGCAGATCACCAGCGCCCCGGCATTGATGAACGGATTGCGCGGCCGCCCGCGTTCGAACTCCAGTTGCACCAGCGAGTTGAACGGCTGACCGGACGGCTCATGCCCCAGACGCTCCCAGATGGCTTCGCCGGAATGATCGATTGCCTGCACCAGGCTGAACACCTTGGAAATACTCTGTACCGAGAACGGCGTGTGCGCATCGCCCGCGCAATACAGTTCGCCGTCATTGCCGTACACCGCAATGCCCAATTGATTGGCCGGCACGCTGCCCAGCGCAGGAATGTAATCAGCCACTTTGCCCTGTCCGATCAGGGGGCGAACCGTCTCAAGGATCTCGTTCAACAACGCTTGCATGCCGGGTTCCGAATTCACGCCCCGTACCACTGCGGGGACACTCTCGCTAGACGTTGCACGCCGTGCGCAGATCACAGTTTTGCTTTCAAGCCCGCGCCTGTGAACAGTGGCTACCGCTGTTGACGGACGCCTTGCCCACGGGACAAAACCGAACACACTCGCAGGAGCAAGCGTGTCTATGGATGGCTCTGGCTCTTGAGAATATCGAACAACGCCTGCGCCGCTGCCGACAATTCATGCCCGGGCTTGGTCAGCACACCGATGGCCCGCTCGATCACCGGGTCACGCAGGGTGATGCAATGGGCGCCGAGTTCACGCATTTGCCCGGCACACAACGCCGGCATGGCGCTTACGCCCAGTCCGCTGGCGACCATGCGCCCGACTGTCGCCAACTGATGGCTTTCAAACTCCACCGGCAACTTCATCTGCCGCGCCTGCAAGTGCTCTTCCAGCATGACCCGCACCGTGGAGGGGCGCTGCAACGTAATAAACGGCTGCTCCAGCAAGGTTGCCCAATCGATTTCAGCGCGCTCGGCCAATGGCGAGTCACTGGGCACCACCGCGACAAAACGGTCGATGTACAGCGGCGTGAATGCCAGCGAGGAACTTTGCATCGGTTCGAACGCCACACCCAGTTCCACCTGACGATCGCGGACCATTTCCAGCACATGCTCGTTGATCACATCGTTCACGGTCACGTTGACCTTGGGATAGCGCGCCCGAAACGTCTTGAGGATCGGCGGCAGCAGATTGCCGGCAAACGATGGCATGGCCGCCAACGTCACTCGTCCGCGCTGGAGGGTGAAACGCTGACGCATTTCGTCCTCGGTATTGTCCCAATCGGCAATCAGCCGTCGAGCCAGCGGCAACAGGGATTCACCTTCCGGGGTCAGCGTGACGTTGCGCGTGGTACGGCTGAACAAACGCCCTCCCAGGCCCTCCTCCAGCGCCTTGATGGTCAGGCTCAACGCCGACTGCGACAGATGCAGCCGCTCGCACGCCACGGCAAAGCTCAAACTCTGCGCCACGGCCAGGAATGCTCGTATCTGCTTGACGGTCATGGTCGCGTTGCTCCGGTGGTAAGCGATAAGCTGCAAGAAATACGCAGCGCTTTAATGAGCTTTATTAATCAATTCAAGCAAAAAAACAACTTAACAAATTAATACGACGGCGAGACACTCCACCCCATACGGCTAGCCAGCCGTCCACCAAGAATAAAAGAGGTGCCTATGGCAGGTTTCGACAAACGCGTGGCTTCCTATGAGGAAGCGTTGGCCGGTCTTGAAGACGGCATGACCGTGATTTCCGGGGGCTTCGGCCTGTGCGGTATCCCGGAAAACCTGATCGCCGAGATCAAGCGCAAAGGCACCCGCGACCTGACCGTGGTGTCCAACAACTGCGGCGTCGACGGCTTTGGCCTGGGCGTGCTGCTGGAAGACCGGCAGATCCGCAAAGTGGTCGCTTCTTATGTGGGTGAAAACGCCCTGTTCGAGAAACAACTGCTGAGCGGCGAAATTGAAGTCGTCCTGACCCCCCAAGGCACCCTCGCGGAAAAAATGCGCGCGGGCGGCGCGGGCATCCCGGCGTTCTTCACCGCGACGGGCGTTGGTACTCCGGTGGCTGAAGGCAAGGAAATCCGTGAGTTCAAGGGCCGTCCGTACCTGATGGAAGAGTCCATCACCGGCGACTTCGCCATCGTCAAAGGCTGGAAAGCCGACCACTTCGGCAACGTGATCTACCGCCACACCGCGCAGAACTTCAACCCGCTGGCCGCCACCGCCGGCAAGATCACCGTGGTTGAAGTCGAAGAGATCGTCGAACCCGGCGAGCTGGACCCCTCGCAGATCCACACCCCTGGCATCTACGTCGACCGGATCATCTGCGGCACGTTCGAAAAACGCATCGAACAACGCACCGTGCGCAAGTGACCCTCGCCCCCAGCCCGACGAACAACGGAGAATAACAATGGCTCTTACCCGCGAACAAATGGCTCAGCGCGTCGCCCGCGAAATGCAAGACGGCTACTACGTGAACCTCGGCATCGGCATTCCGACCCTGGTCGCCAACTACATCCCCGACGGCATGGAAGTGATGCTGCAATCGGAAAACGGCCTGCTCGGCATGGGCGCCTTTCCGACCGACGATGAAGTCGACGCCGACATGATCAACGCCGGCAAGCAAACCGTTACCGCCCGCATCGGCGCCTCGATTTTCTCCTCCGCCGAATCCTTCGCGATGATTCGCGGCGGCCACATCGACCTCACCGTGCTCGGTGCCTTTGAAGTCGACGTACAAGGCAACATCGCCTCCTGGATGATCCCCGGCAAACTGGTCAAGGGCATGGGCGGCGCAATGGACCTGGTGGCCGGCGCTGACAACATCATCGTCACCATGACCCACGCCTCCAAGGACGGTGAGTCCAAACTGCTGCCGCGTTGCAGCCTGCCGCTGACCGGTGCCAACTGCATCAAACGCGTGCTGACCGACCTTGCCTATCTGGAAATCGAAAACGGCGCCTTCATCCTCAAGGAACGTGCACCAGGTGTGAGCGTCGAGGAAATCGTCAGCAAAACCGCTGGCAAGCTGATCGTTCCCGACCACGTTCCAGAAATGCAATTCGCCTGAACCGCAGCCTTAGGAGAAATTCGATGCAAGAAGTTGTGATTGTTGCCGCCACCCGTACCGCCATCGGCAGTTTTCAGGGTGCGCTGGCCAGCATTCCGGCACCGGAACTCGGTGCAGCGGTGATTCGCCAGTTGCTGGCGCAAACCGGCCTGGCCGGTGATCAGGTTGATGAAGTGATCCTCGGTCAGGTACTGACCGCAGGCTCGGGCCAGAACCCGGCGCGCCAGGCGTCGATCCTCGCCGGCCCTGCCTCATGCCGTGCCGGCGCTGACCCTCAACAAAGTCTGCGGCTCGGGCCTCAAGGCCTTGCATCTGGGCGCGCAGGCGATCCGTTGCGGTGACGCCGAAGTGATCATCGCCGGCGGCATGGAAAACATGAGCCTGGCGCCGTACGTGTTGCCGGCCGCTCGCACCGGTCTGCGCATGGGCCACGCAAAAATGGTCGACAGCATGATCAGCGATGGCCTGTGGGACGCGTTCAACGACTACCACATGGGCATCACCGCCGAGAACCTGGTGGACAAATACAACCTGACCCGCGAGGAACAGGACGCCTTCGCCGCCGCCTCGCAGCAAAAAGCCACGGCCGCCATCGAGGCCGGGCGTTTTGCCGACGAGATCACGCCAATCCTGATTCCCCAGCGCAAGGGTGACCCGCTGTCCTTCGCGGTCGACGAACAACCCCGCGCCGAGACGACCGCGGCGTCGCTGGCCAAACTCAAACCGGCGTTCAAGAAGGACGGCAGCGTCACCGCTGGCAACGCCTCTTCACTCAACGATGGCGCCGCTGCGGTGTTGTTGATGAGCGCCGACAAGGCAAAAGCGCTGGGCTTGCCAGTGCTGGCCAAAATTGCCGCCTACGCCAATGCCGGCGTCGACCCGGCGATCATGGGCATTGCCCCGGTTTCGGCCACTCGCCGTTGCCTGGACAAGGCCGGCTGGAAGCTGGACCAACTGGACTTGATCGAAGCCAACGAAGCGTTCGCCGCCCAGTCACTGGCCGTCGGCAAAGAGTTGGAGTGGGATGCGAGCAAGGTCAACGTCAACGGTGGCGCCATTGCCTTGGGCCACCCGATTGGCGCCTCGGGCTGCCGGGTGCTGGTGTCGCTGCTTCACGAAATGATCAAGCGTGACGCCAAAAAAGGTCTCGCGACCCTCTGCATCGGTGGCGGCCAAGGTGTGGCGCTGGCGATTGAGCGGGCGTAAACCGACGCAGGTTCAACAGGCAACGTCCGGACCCACGATATCCGTGCGTTGCCTGGCAACACCCCCGGCATGACTTCGGTGACGCCGGGTCTTTTTTTGCCTCAGACAAAGCCCTGGCTCCCGTGAGCGGGATTGTCGGCGCCCCTATTCGCTTCTAGTCTGTGCGGTTCAACAAGAACGTCAGGGATGAACTCATGCACGCACTTCACACCCCAAGATTGCTCCTGAACCCTCTCGCCGAAACCGACTGGCCGATATTTCTCAGACTGCATCAACAGCCTGATGTGATGCGCTACGTCCTCGACGAACTCTCCCCGGAACACATTCGCGAACGCTTCGACTCGCGGCTCCCGCACTGGAGCCTGGCGTCCAGCCACTGGCTGTGCCTGACCCTGCGCGACCGGCAAACCAGCGAGTCCCTCGGTGTAACAGGCCTGAGGCTCAGCGATCACACCGGCACAGAAGCCGAAGTCGGCTATCTGTTGCTGCATCAACATCATGGCAAAGGCTACGGCTCGGAATCGCTGAGCGCCCTCACCACTTACGCCACCCAAACCCTCGGAATCGACACCCTGCAGGCCACCGTCACCGACGGCAACGCAGCGTCCTGCAAAGTGCTGGAGAAATGTGGCTTCGTATTCAGCGAGCGCAAACCCTTGGCGTACTCACTGGCTAATGAGCCGGTAGACGATTTGATTTACAGGTTTTCGGTGACGGCGGCTTGAGCGTGGTGAGGCTTAGCGCCTCACATTCCCTATACCCACACAAACAAAGGCCCCGCTGCACAATCACAGCGAGGCCTTTTCTTTGTGGTGTGCGGCAAACGCCATCAGTCATCCAGCGGTTGCGCCGGTGCCGCAGGTTTTGCGGCCTTGCCGGGTTTGGCTGCCTTGCCACCCTTGGCCGGTACGGCTTCAGGCATGGCGACTACCGGTGGTGCGGTTTCTTTTTCGGCGGCGGGCAACTGGTCGATGGTGCTGAAGATTTCCTTCGGCTCGATGGGGCCGGTGTGGTCGATTTTTTTCTCGCCGTCCTTGCCCACCAGAATCACTTTGGTCGCACCGCTGACCCCCAATTTGAGTTCGCGGATCAGCGCCATGGTGGTCTGAGCGTCGAGGTCCTTGCCGTCACGCTGGCCCATGAGGTTGACCACCGTGTACAAAACCATATTGCGTTCGGTGAACGCCTGGCGGTTGGCCGGTTCGTCCAGCGCTTTTTTCAGGGCGACCAGGGTCGGGTCGATGCTACTGGGGGCAATGACGATCAGGGGGCGGGACTTGCCGCGTTCCTGGGCCAGGGGCGTGTCGTTGTCGGCGGCGAACAAGGGGCCGGCGACAGCGAGCAGAGTAGCGAGGGTCAGTGACCGAATGAACATGCGCATCTCCTGTAGATATCCACGCTTTATGATTGCGCATCGCGGCAAAAGGTCCAGGCACCGAGCCCTGAATTGTGTGCCACGCTGCTCGAAAGCTTAGGCGAGCACGCCCAATACGCAACCGGTTTGCGCTCAACACATGACGGCTTATGCTATTTCTATCGGTCGACCCGGCTCAAGCCCTTGCACTGGCGTGGATACGGCGTCAGGACTCGGTCATCGCCATCGACCGCGTATTCGGCGCGCCCAAACGCAAGCACCCATTGGCGATGGTTTGAACGCCCCGGCAGACACCCGGTGAGGTGACGCATGCACCTACTCCGGCCGCCCCCATTGCTCCAGCGCGAAATCGACAAAGCGCCGCAGTTTCGGCAAGCGGTAGCGATCCTGGGCGTAGATCAGGTTCATGGGGCGGCGCGGCAGTTGATAGTCCTGCAACAGCGCCACCAACCGTCCCTGCTGCAAGTCCTCATTGACCAGCGCATCGTGCAACATCACCACGCCCATTCCTGCCCGCGCCGCCTGATGCAGGCCGGCGGAACTGTTGATCATCAACGGGCCGGACACCGGCACCAGCCGCTCGCCGTCGGCACCGCTCAGGCGCCATTGTTTCTCGGCTGAACTCCACTCATCCCCGGCGGGATACGCGAACACCAGGCAATCGTGGTGTTGCAGGTCTTCGGGATGTTGCGGCGTGCCGCGACGTTCCAGGTACGCTTTCGATGCGCAGAGGGTCAGGGTGTAGTCCTCCAGCGGTCGGGCGACCAGACCGGGCGGCACCAGATTGCCCAAGCGAATGGCGACGTCGAAGCCGGCATCGATCAGATCATGACGACGGTTAGTCAGCACCACATCGACTTTGACCTGCGGGCATCGCCGCGAGAATTCGCTCAACGCCGGCGCCAGGCGTTCTGTGCCAAAGGTCAGCGGCGCAGTGATGCGCAAAGTCCCGGCCGGCTCGCCCTGTGCCTGCTCGGCCAAACGTTCCGAGTCGGCCACCAGCCCCAGTACCGAGAGGCAGCGCTGATAGTACTCGGCGCCAAACTCGGTCAAGCGTTGGCGCCGCGTGGTGCGGTTCAACAATCGCACGCCCAGGCGCTGTTCCAGTGCGCGCAGGTGGTTGCCGACCATGGTGGTGGACACCCCGCACTCCAGCGCCGCGGCCGTCATGCTGCCCGTTTCCACCACTTTTACGTACACCGACATCGCCTGGAATAAGTCCATTATCAAGCTCAACTTTAAAATGATTGAAGATCCAGCACGTTTATCCAGTTCAGGTGGCTAACGATACTGCATAAACACCGACCGATGATGGAGCCTGATGTCATGACCGCCACCTGCCTGATGAACACGTACCAACCCTTGCCGCTGAGTTTTGTCAAAGGCCTGGGCACACGCTTGTGGGATCACACCGGTCGCGAATACCTGGACGCGGTGGCGGGCGTCGCGGTGACCAATGTCGGTCATTCCCACCCGAAGGTGGTCGCCGCGATCAGCGAACAGGCCGGTTTGCTGCTGCACACCTCCAACCTGTACAGCATCGACTGGCAGCAGCGGTTGGCGCAGAAACTGACCCGGCTGTCGGGCATGGACCGGGCGTTTTTCAACAACTCCGGCGCCGAGGCCAACGAAACCGCACTGAAACTGGCACGCCTGTACGGCTGGCAAAAAGGCGTCGAGCAGCCTCTGGTGGTGGTCATGGCAAACGCCTTTCACGGACGCACCCTCGGCACCCTGTCCGCCAGCGATGGCCCGGCCGTGCGGCTGAGCTACCAGGCGTTGCCCGGCGATTTTATCAAAGTGCCCTTCGGCGACCTGGATGCCGTGCGCCGGGCGCATCAACGTTATGGTCAGCGTATCGTGGCCATGTTGCTGGAACCGATCCAGGGCGAAAGCGGCGTGCAACTGCCGCCACCGGGTTACTTGCAAGCGCTGCGAATGCTGTGTGACCAACGCGGCTGGCTGCTGATGCTCGACGAGATTCAGACCGGCATCGGCCGCACCGGCCAGTGGTTTGCGTTTCAGCACGAAGGCATCGTTCCCGATGTGATGACCCTCGCCAAAGGTCTGGGTAATGGCATCCCTATCGGCGCCTGCCTGGCCCGGGGCAAGGCTGCGCAGTTGTTCACGCCCGGCAGCCATGGCAGCACGTTCGGCGGCAATCCACTGGCGTGCCGGGTCGGCTGCACGGTGCTGGACATCATCGAGGAACAAGGCCTGCTGGCCAACGCCCAACGTCAGGGTGATCGCTTGCTTGCCCGGCTGCGCGTCGAACTGAGCGACCATCCGCAGGTGCTGGAAATCCGTGGCCAAGGCTTGATGATCGGCATCGAACTGACCCGCCCCGTGCGCGACCTGACGCTGATCGCCGCCCGCGAGCATGGCCTGCTGATCAACGTGACCCGGGGCAAGACCATTCGCCTGTTGCCGCCCTTGATGCTCGATGAGCGCGAAGTGGACATGATCGTGCGGGGCGTTTGCCGCGCGCTCGGCGAGGTCGAGCAGGTTCAGGCCAGGCCTGCGCACGAACGCTTGCCGGCGTAGCCACCGGCGCATCGAAATCCCCGGCCTGGCCTGTTAATCTGCGCCCCTTCGTACAGTGCCCATTGCCAGAAAAGGAGTGTTCCATGGCAACGCTTACCGTCCGCGACGAATCGGTTTCGGGTGAGATTTTCGATTCGTTTGCCCTGCAATTTCCCACCGAGACCATCACGGTTCGCCAGTTGATCCGCGAGCGCGTCTATCAGGAAGTGCAAGGCCAAGAACAGGCGAGCCCCAGCGGCCGACACTATCTGGTGGTTCCCGAGGCGCAAGAGGTTTTGCTCAACGGCGAACGCAAGGCACCGGAAGCGGCCCACCCCATCGACTGGCGCAAGCAGGTGGAGATCGCGTTCGAGGCATTCGAGCGCAACGGTTTCTTCATTCTGCTCGACGACCGTCAGGCGCAAAGCCTGGATGAGCCGCTGACCATCCGCCACGACAGCGTGGTCAACTTCATCAAGCTGACACCGCTGGTAGGGGGCTGAACGACCATGGCACTTGAACAACTGCGCGCCTTTCGCCACAACCTTCCTCAGGACACGCTCGGCCCGATCGAACGGGTCGGCCCGGACGGCTACCCGCTGCTGGTCGATTCGGACTTGCGCCATGAACACCAGGTGATTGGCGAACTCCTGCCCCTATTGAACGGCGTGCATTGCCAGACAGGCGTCATGCTCGCCACCCTGGGAAAGCTTGGACCGATTCGCGCCCTGACTCACGCCGATCAATGCGATGACGCCCAGCGCACGCGCCTCGTGCTGGCGATGCTCGAGCGCACGTTTGCCTATGACGGCAACCTCAGTGTCGGCAGTACCGAGCATCAATTCAGCTCCGTGTTCGACTATGGCACCCTGCCGGGCGCGATGACCGTGCTGATGCAGGCTGGCGCAGACATGGCACAGCTCGCCGAACCCGTGGTGGAGTGGTTCAGCAGTTATCGCTTCGCCTACTACGGCACCTTGCCCGTGCTGTGCGTGGTGGACTGGCTGGCCGAGCACTCGTCGCAGGTGCCGCTGACCGATTCCCTGCGCCAACAGCTCATGCTGCTGCGCAGCCAATGCGCCGAACTGGGCCACGATATCAATCTGGGCGATCAGATACTGGCCAAGGTCGACCTGCTGCTGGGCGCCGGCATCTGGCAGGTGCTGGCCCCCTGCGAATGGTGGACGCAACAAGCACTGGAAGACGTTGACGCACTGCCGGTTGACGCCCGCGCCGACTGGATCGCCCTGATCAAACACATGAGCACCGCCACATCGTCACGCCCTTCACCCAAATGGCAGAAGACGGCGCAAGCGTTGCTGGCGAAGATCGGCGACGAGGCCCTGCGCGCCGCCCTGCTGCGCTGGTTCCCGAAAGTCGATGCCGGGCGCACCACGCCGCTGTTGAGCCTGTCATGGGAAAACAACGACGACAGCGCACGCATGCATGACCTCAATGCCACGGTTCTGCGCGGTTTACTGTGGTTGACCCCGAACATCGTCGACGGCGAACTCACCCGGGCCATCGCCAAACTGTCGTTGAGTGCCTATCGCAAGATTCGCGGCGTGGGTCCGCGGGCGCCGAAAGTGGGCAATGCCACGATCTACGCCCTTTCGCAGATCCCGACCATCGACGCCGTAGGGCAACTGGCCCTGCTCAAGGTGCGGGTCAAATTCGGTACGGCGCAAAAAGAAATCGAAAAAGCCTTCAATGCCGCCGCCGAAGCCTTGCAACTGCCTCGCGATCAAATCGAAGAGCTGGGGATTCCCGTGTACGGCATGGAAAGCGTTGGCCTGCGTCGGGAGACGTTCGCTGAAGGGGCGTTCGTGGCCGAGTTGCGGGTCGATGGCAAGAACGTCGAACTGTGTTGGTTTCGCGCCGACGGCACGCCCCAAAAAACAGTGCCGGCCAAGGTCAAGACCGACGACAAGGAAGCCCTCAAGGAACTTCAAGGCGCGGCCAAGGACATCGCCACCTTCCTGCCCGCACAGGCCGAGCGCCTGGATGCCATGTTCCTGCTGGATAAACATTGGCCCTTCGCCGTGTGGCAAGAACGCTACCTCGATCACCCGCTGATCGGCACGCTGGCACGGCGGCTGATCTGGACGATCCAGGACGGCGAGCGCAGCAGCGCGGTGGTGTTTTCGGACGGTCAACTGCAGACCCTCGAAGGCGCGCCGTTGTTGCCGTCGCCTGAAGCGCACGTCCGGCTCTGGCACCCGATCGGGCGTTCTGTCGAAGAGATTCTGGCCTGGCGTGACCGGCTCGAAACCTTGCAGATCACCCAGCCGTTCAAGCAGGCGCACCGCGAGGTGTACCTGCTCACCGACGCCGAGCGCCACACCGCCAACTACTCCAACCGGTTCGCGGCGCACATCCTGCGTCAGCACCAGTTCCATGCGCTGGCCGCTGCCCGTGGCTGGAAAAACAAACTGCGCATGATGGTGGACGACACCTACCCGCCCGCCACCAAGGAACTGCCGACGTTCGGCCTGCGGGCCGAGTTCTGGATTGAGGGCGTGGGTGATGACTATGACCAGGACACCAACGATTCCGGGACGTTCCTGCGCCTGAGCACCGACCAGGTGCGCTTCTACCACGCCGGGGCCGAGCAACGCAGCGCCCATGCCGGTGGTGGCGGTTATGCACCGGAAACCTGGCGCAACGCGGTCGACGCTCCACCCGTGCCGCTGGACCAGGTGCCGGCACTGGCCCTCAGTGAAGTGATGCGCGATGTCGACCTCTTCGTCGGCGTGGCCTCCCTGGCCAACGACCCGCTGTGGGCTGACGGCGGGCCGGACGGCCGCTACCGCGATTACTGGCACAACCACTCGTTCGGCGAATTGGGTGCCACGGCCCAGACCCGCAAGCAACTGCTGGAGAAACTGCTGCCGCGCATGACCCGTCTCAAGGACAAGTGGGTACTGCATGGGCGTTTCCTGGAAATCAACGGCAAGCTGCGGACCTACAAGATCCACCTCGGCTCGGGCAACATCCTCATGCTGCCTGAAGACCGTTACCTGTGCATCGTCCCCGACGCCAAGGCCCGGTCCAAATCCGAACCTCAGTACCTGCCCTTCGAAGGTGACAACATGCTGTCGATCATTCTGTCCAAGGCATTGCTGCTGATCGATGACGACAAAATCACCGACCCTACGATTGCGCGGCAGTTAACCAGGGTTTAAGCAATGAAGGTCGGCGCCTGGTGTCAGTCAGGCGCCGACCTTCACGCAGCCTGTCTCATTGGTCACTCATTCTGGAAAAGGACTGCCCATGTCTCGCATCGACTGGCTTGAAAATCACATGACCCATTGCGACACGATGTCTGCCTGGGTTCATGCGCAATTTCGCTACGAGTTTGAAGATCAACCCTTGGCCGACTGGCAACGCGAATTTACCGCTGGCCAGACCAATGGCAAATGGCGCTGCCTGATCGCCATGGATCAGGACCGACTGCTGGGTGGCGCGGCCCTCGCCCGGGATGACCTGGCGGAGCGCCACGATCTTGGGCCCTGGCTCGCGTGCGTTTACGTGACGCCCGAAGCACGGGGCCAGGGGTTCGCGGAGCAGTTGATCGAAGGTATCTGCACCCACGCCAAGTCGATCGGCATCACGAAGTTGTACCTGCACACCCATGACCGCCGTGATTACTACGCCAAGCGCGGCTGGATCGTGGAGGAGCAGTTTGAAGCGTGGGACAAGGAACAATGGCTGATGACGCGGTTGCTCTGAGTCGGTGAGGTGACGGCAAGTCGGATCGTTTAAAACCTGTTCGGCAAAGGCACGCGCCGGTAGCTATGATTGGAGCCCATGACGTCCACTATTGCGGTCCGACAACCCTGCCCACCCGGTGCCTGCAACTGCGAGCGTGAGCAGTTGCTGGACACGCCGGGCGCGGATGTACGCATCCTCAGCCTCACCCGCCAAGAGGAAAAGCGCCTGCTCGATCGGCTGGAACAAGTCGACAGCCTGGCCGACCTCGAACACCTGCAACGCCGGATGTACAAGCTGTTAGGCATCCGTCTGCGCATGAGCCCCAAGTCCAGCACCGTGCGAAGCATGCGCGGCATCGATATCCAGATCGACGAACTCCCCGGCCTGTGCCGTAAAACCCGCCAATCGATCCCCACGGCCATCCGCCGCCGCCTGGAGGAACGTCCGGAAATTCTCTACGCACTGCTCAACGCTCAGGATCTTCTGCGCGATGCCTGAGGCCTTCGTCCGAGCGAGGGGCTTCTCAACATTGCTCAGGACCGTGAACCCTTGCGTTTGACGGGGCCTGGGGCTTGCACATCGCAGCGCAAGACCTTGGGCATTAACAAATCCTATACACTCGCAAGCTTTGAAAACCATCGAGACCAGGGAAGAAGAAATGCTGAAGGGCGAACACACAGATAACAGCACGAGTGCAGAAAAAACTTCAAATTCTGACCGCTGGCCACGAAGCATAATGATCGCGATTACCGCGGCCTTAATGACCATGGCTATCTTTTATGTGGTTTTCGAGTGGAGTCTTGAGCTTCTGATTCCCTGGTTTTTTTACGCGGTCCCAATGTTGGTAGTCGCCCTGTTAGCAGGGCTTCGAGCATGGCATGCCCAACATCTCGGGTTGGTTGACGACTGGAAGTTTCTAGCACTGGTTGCCAACAGCAAGCTTGTGATACTCATCTCCGTGGCCTTTACTTTTGTGCCGCTTGCCGTGAGCTTTTCCAAAGCCTCCGGCGCAACGAGCTTGCTCCCCTTCACCCTCTATCTGTACTGGATCAGCGGTATTTTTCTTTTTCTCTTTCTCGCGATCTATAAGGCTGGTGCCCCGAAGGTCTATCAGTTCTCGTCGTTCCAGGACCTTAAGGAAAAGGAGGGTGGTGTGATTTGCTTGCGCTACGATGCGGCAGACGTGCTTGCAAGCATCGCTGCACGCAAGAAAACCAAACCCTTTGTTGTTGAAGCACCGTATCTGGAAGGAGACCAGCAGATACTGGCCGCACTCGAGGACGGTATCGTGAAGTACCCGGAGGATGTTTACTTCATCATGCGTGAGTACTCCACAACATTGAAGGTCAAGCTCAGATGCGTGTTGATGGTGTTGCTGTTCATACCTGCATTCCTGATCCCGACAGTCACCGCTATCAAGATGTTAGGGGTGGGCATCGAGGCCCATCAGTCAGCCAATCGCCTGCAAGGATGGGGAAAAGCGATTTATCAGCAGGTCCTGAATCTGACCCTGCCTGCGAAAAAAGAACAACCCGCCAAAACTGATGCGCTACCACCCACACAAGTGCAGCCAGCGCAAAACTGATCGCAGCACCCGCCTCCTCCAACACTGAACAACTGATCGGCCCTGAGCGCATCGCCATGCCCTCAGGGCCTTTTTCAAGGGTGTGTTCAGCCGCCCTTCCTCACTTGCGCGCCTCAAGAATCAGGTTGAACGGTGTTTGCGTCGCCCGGCGGAAATGCGTGAATCCGGCCTCGGTAAACACGTCGTGCAGGCGTTTCTCACCTGCCTGTGCCCCCAGCCCCAGGCCCACTTCCTGGGACAACGAGTTAGGCGTGCAGATGAAAGTCGACGCGGCGTAGAACAATCGCCCCAACGGGGTGATGTTATCGTCGAGTTGGTCGTTGGCGTAAGGCTCTACCAGCAGCACCGTGCCGTCCGGTTTGAGTGACTGGTAGGCATGCCGGGCGGCGCCGACCGGATCGCCCATGTCGTGGAGGCAATCGAAGTAACAGATCAGGTCGTAGTCGTTGCCGGGATAGTCCTTGGCCGTGCCTTTGACGAAAGTTGCCCGGTCTTCCACCCCGCCCTCCTGCGCACGTTGGGTGGCGGTGCTGATAGACGGCGCGTGGTAGTCGAAACCCACGAAGCTCGATGCCGGGAATGCCTGCGCCATGATCACCGTCGAAGCGCCGTGGCCGCAGCCGACGTCTGCCACCTTGGCGCCCGCCTCAAGCTTGTCGACCACGCCTTCAAGGGCCGGCAGCCACTCGGCGACCAGATGCGCCCGGTAGCCGGGCCTGAAGAAACGTTCGGTGCCGCTGAACATGCACGGATGGTGATCGCCCCACGCCAGGGCGCCATTGCCACGCATGGCGGCGACCAGTTTGTCCTTGTCATGAAACAGCGCCGCGATCACCACCGCACCGCCCGCGACATACACCGGCGAGTCCTCGATGGCCAGGGCGAGGGCCTGTTCTTCCGGCAGGCGGAATTGGCCGTCCAGGTGTTCCATGTATCCCGCCGCCGCGTGAGCGCTTAGCCACTCGCGGAGCAACCGGGCGTTGCAACCGGTCTTGCTGGCCAGTGCTTCGGGCGTGATGGGTTGACTGTCGGCCATTGCCCGGTAAAGCCCCAGCTCTTCGCCGAGGATGACATTGGCGAGCAGCGCCGCTGCGCCCATGTCGCTCACCAGTTTACCCATGAAATCGTTAAGTTTGGCCTCGTCCATGGCGTGTCCTCCTGTAGCAAGGCCACCTCCCGGGAGGGTTTCCGCTCGACAGTGTGGCCGGTTGGATGACCAGGTCGGCGGACGCAATGCTGCGGGCCGTCGCCTGAACCACGAGCGCTCGAACAACAACGCGTTCGAGATCAACAACACACAGCAGGTGTTCCCGTGTGTGCAGATCAATGAGTTTAGTCCGTTCCCGCCAGGGTGACCTGACGCCATGTCCGATACACCCCGCTCACAACCACCACCGCAACACAAAGAAGAACCCCATGCTCAACAACATGCTGATCAAGGTACTGCGGGTGTAGAGCACCAGGCCGATGGCGACCAGCGAACTGAGCAGGTACGGATTGTCGTAATGCAGGTTCAATTGGTGGTCGGGCATGAACACGATGGGGCCGCAAATGGCCGTGAGCATGCCTGGCACGGCGAAGCCGAGAAATTGCCGTGCGTTGCTGCTCAGGCGCACCGGCAGCCGGGGTTCCAAAAAGACGTAGCGGTTCAGGAACACCAGCAACCCCATCCCGACGATGACAGCCCAGACCATCATGTGCGCGCTCCATAAAACTTGTTGCAGACAAACCCGGCGCTCATGCCAAGCAACCCGGCCAGGACCAGCGCTGAACCCCATTGCCAATAGGTGAACAGCACCGAGCAAAACAGTGACACCGCCACACAAACCACCGTGGGCACGTTACGCACCACAGGCGTGATCAGCGCGATAAACGTGGCCGCAATCGAGAAGTCCAGCCCCAGGTGTTCAAGGCCCGGAATGCTGCTGCCCAGCACAATGCCCGCCAGGGTGAAGAGGTTCCATGCCACGTAAAAGGTCAGGCCGACCCCCAGCGCATACCAGCGGTTGAATTGCTGCTTGTCATGCTGGCTGGTGAGCGCGAACAACTCGTCGGTGAGCAGAAAACCCAGCCCCGCCCGCCAGCGTCCCGGCAACCCGGAAATCACCGGGCGCATGCTCATGCCATAGAGCAGATGCTGCGACGTCAGCAGCACGGTGGTGAGCAGGATAGAGAAAATCCCCGCGCCGCCCTTGAGCATACCGATGGCAACCAGTTGCGCCGCACCGGCAAACACAATGCTCGACAGGCCCTGGCCTTGCAGGGGGGTGAGGTCGGCCTCGATGGCCATGGAACCTGCCAGCAATCCCCACGGCGCGGTCGCCAGGGACAGGGGCATTACGGCAGCGGCGCCGCGCAGAAAAGCGCTGCGAGGTAAAAGAGTGGCGGACATAACGTTCAACACATCGCAAAAGGGTTGCTGACTGTGTCAGCCGCGCACGCGTCTGTCTTGAACAATCTTGCGCAGTTGCCATTTAGCCTCGCGCCAGCCCTGCGCGCCCCACCAATCGGCACGATCGTGCCGATTTAATGTCCGGACCGGCGGTGACGTTTTTATTTTCATTAAATTGATTTCTGAAATAAAACATGTCATTTATAGCCTCCACTGGAACGCAACAACCGACACACCCCGCCAGACCGGAAGGCACCCACAACAACAATTCGGGCCGATCGCTACACCGTAAAACACCCACGCCGGGGTTTTACCCGGATCAGCCCTCTACGCCTTACCCAGGAGTCAACAATATGAACAAGACCGGACTTCTCGCTGCACTGGCACTTTGCGCCTTCGGCAGCCTGGCCCACGCCGACGAAGACAGTCTGCGGATCGGGATCGAAGCGGCTTACCCACCCTTCTCCTTCAAGACCCCGGAAGGCAACATCAGTGGCTTCGACTACGACATCGGCAACGCCTTGTGCGATGAGATGAAGGTCAAATGCCAGTGGGTCATCCAAGAATTCGACGGGATGATTCCCTCGCTCAAAGTGCGCAAGATCGATGCGGTGCTGTCCTCGATGTCGATCACCGAAGACCGCATGAAATCGGTCGACTTCAGCAAAAAGTACTACCACACCCCCGGCAAGTTCGCGATGAAGACCGGCCAGGTGATCAACGACCCCGCCGTCGACCTCAAAGGCAAGAAACTCGGCGTACAACGCTCTTCGACCTATGACCGCTACGCCACCGAGCAACTGGCGCCGGCCGGCGTCGAGATCGTGCGGTACTCGGCCCAGAGCGAAGCGTTCCTGGACCTGGTGTCGGGCCGACTGGACGCCACCCTCGCCGACATCGTCAACACCAATGAAAGCTTCATCAAAACCCCGGCCGGGAATGGTTTTGCGCTGGTGGGCCCGGACATCAACGACCCGAAATACTTCGGCCGGGGCGCCGGTATTGCGGTGCGCAAGGGTGATGGCGCGAACGCCGCACGCCTGAACGCCGCGATTGACGCGATCCGCGCCAACGGCAAGTACCAGCAGGTCATGGCCAAGTACTTCGCGTTCGACATCTACGGCGAATAAGCCTTCCTGTAACGCTGGCGTCGGCCCGTCGCCGACGCCACTTTTCTTGCTGGTCCCGCACGCCTGCCGGCGTTTCGGGTGAGGAACTTCATCATGCTTCACGGCTACGGATCGAGCATTCTCGATGGCGCCTGGCTGTCGATCAATCTGGCCCTGAGCGCCATGGCGCTGGCCATTACGCTGGGGCTGATCGGTGCAGCGTTTCGGCTGTCACCGCTCAAATGGCTGGCAACCCTGGGCGAAGGCTACACCACGGTGATTCGCGGCATTCCCGACCTGGTACTGATCCTGCTGATTTTCTATGGCGGCCAGGACCTGGTGAACCGCGTCGCCCTCGGGCTTGGTTACACCCACTACATCGACATCGATCCGTTTGTGGCAGGCGTCTGCACCATGGGCTTCATCTTTGGCGCCTACCTGTCGGAAACCTTTCGTGGCGCCTTCATGGCCATTCCCAAGGGCCAGGCCGAGGCTGGCGCGGCGTACGGCATGAGCAGCGCCCAGGTGTTCTGGCGGATTCTGGTGCCGCAGATGATTCGCTTCGCGATTCCGGGCTTCACCAACAACTGGCTGGTGCTGACCAAATCCACTGCGCTGATTTCGGTGATCGGCCTGCAGGACATGATGTTCAAGGCCAAGAACGCCGCCGATGCGACCCATGAACCCTTTACGTTTTTCCTCGCCGTGGCGGCGCTGTACCTGATGCTCACCAGCGTCTCGTTGCTGCTGCTGCGCTACCTGGAAAAACACTATTCGGTCGGCATCAAAGCCGCCGACCTGTGAGTGGGAGCTGACCGACCATGCTCGATTACACCCTGATCTGGGAAAACCTGCCGCTGTACCTCAGTGGCGCGGTGCTGACCCTCAAACTGCTGCTGATTTCCCTGGCCTTCGGCCTGATGCTGGCGGTGCCGCTGGCGTTGATGCGCGTGTCCCGCTCGCCGCTGGTCAACTTCCCGGCGTGGCTCTACACCTACGTCATCCGTGGCACGCCAATGCTGGTGCAGCTGTTTTTGATCTACTACGGCCTGGCGCAATTCGAAGCCGTACGCCAAAGCGTGCTGTGGCCGTATCTGTCCAGCGCGACGTTCTGCGCGTGCCTGGCGTTTGCGATCAACACCAGCGCCTACAGCGCGGAATTGCTGGCCGGCAGCCTCAAATCCACCTCGGCCGGCGAGATCGAAGCGGCCAAGGCCATGGGCATGTCGCGCCGCACCCTGTACCGGCGGATTCTGCTGCCGTCAGCGTTGCGCCGGGCATTGCCGCAGTACAGCAACGAAGTGCTGATGATGCTGCAAACCACCAGCCTGGCGTCCATCGTCACCCTGGTCGACATCACTGGCGCGGCACGCACGGTCAGTGCGCGGTTTTACCTGCCATTCGAGGCGTTTATCACCGCCGGCCTGATCTACCTGGTCCTGACCTTCATTCTCGTGCGTCTGTTCAAGCTCGCCGAACGCCACTGGCTGGCGTATCTGGCCCCACGCAAACATTAAGGAAATCCCATGGAGCACATTCACTACGTCCTGCCGTGGAGCGCCAGCGGCACTGAACGCACGCTGTCGTTGTTTCGGTTCGGCAGCGGCAAACGCAAGGCTTACATCCAGGCTTCGTTGCATGCCGACGAATTGCCCGGCATGCGCGTTGCCGTCGAACTCAAACGCCGTCTGCGGGAACTGGAAGAACAGGGCCGGCTGACCGGCGTGATTGAACTGGTGCCGATGGCCAACCCGATCGGGATCGGCCAGATGTTCCAGGCCACCCATCAGGGCCGTTTCGAGTTCAACAGCGGCAAAAACTTCAACCGTGACTTCCCGGAATTGGCCGAAGCGGTTGCGGTACATCTGAAAGGTCAACTGGGCGATGACGCCGACGCCAACGTGGCGTTGATCCGTCGCGCCATGATTGAAGTCATCGCCGACATGCCGCAGGCCGAATCGGAACTCGACGGTTTGCGTCGCCTGCTGTTGCAGCACGCCTGCGATGCCGATGTGGTGCTGGACCTGCATTGCGACTTCGAATCCATCATGTTGCTTTACGCCCTGCCCCAAAACTGGCTGCGCCTGCGTTCACTGGCGGCGCGCCTGGAGGCTGGCGCCGTGCTGTTGGCCGAGGACGCGGGCGGCAATGCCTTCGATGAAGCCTGCGCGATACCGTGGCTGCGCCTGGCTGAACTGTTCCCGCTGGCCAACATTCCCCTGGCGTGCGTGGCAACCACCATCGAGTTGCGCGGCATGGCCGACACCGAGCGCGAGCCGTGCATGGTCAGCGCCGAGCAGATCCTGGGTTACCTCGCCGAGCAAGGGCTGATCCGCGGCGACTGGCCGGATGCGCCGTCCACCTGCTGCGAAGCAACGCCGTTCGCCGGCGCGCAATACGCCTATGCGCCGCACCCCGGCGTGGTGAGTTTCCTGCAACCGCTGGGGGCCAAGGTCAAGGTGGGCGACCCGCTGTTCGAAGTCATCGACCCGCTGAACGACCGCCACAGCGTGGTGACCGCCACCACCGACGGCATTCTTTATGCCCGCGAACGCCTGCGCTTTGCCCAGCCCGGATTGTGGCTGGCCAAGGTCGCCGGCAGCACACCTATTCGCCAGGGTCGCCTGCTCAGCGACTGACTCAAGAGAATCGACACCATGAACACACTTGAAATCCAGGATCTGCACAAACGCTACGGCAGCCACGAAGTGCTCAAGGGCGTGTCCCTGGAAGCGAAGGCCGGTGACGTGATCAGCATCATCGGCTCCAGCGGCTCCGGCAAAAGCACGTTCCTGCGTTGCATCAACCTGCTGGAGCAACCCAACGCGGGCAACATCCTGCTCAATGGCGAACAACTGAAGCTGGTCCCCACCAAACTGGGCGGGCTCAAGGCCGCCGAGCCGAAACAGTTGCAACGCATGCGTTCGCGACTGGCGATGGTGTTTCAGCACTTCAACCTGTGGTCGCACATGAACGCCTTGGAAAACGTCATGGAAGCACCCGTGCACGTGCAAGGCATGGACAAGAAGCTGGCCCGGGAAAAAGCCGAGCACTACCTCAATAAAGTCGGCGTGGCGCACCGCATGGGCGCCTACCCGGCGCACATGTCCGGCGGCGAACAACAGCGCGTGGCGATTGCCCGGGCGCTGGCGATGGAACCGGAAGTGATGCTGTTTGACGAGCCAACGTCGGCGCTCGACCCGGAACTGGTCGGCGACGTACTCAAGGTCATGCAGGACCTGGCACAGGAAGGCCGGACGATGGTGGTCGTGACCCATGAAATGGGGTTTGCCCGCGAGGTCTCCAATCAACTGGTGTTCCTGCACAAAGGCCAGGTCGAGGAGCGCGGTAATCCGCGGGAAGTGCTGGTCAATCCGCAGTCCGAGCGGCTCCAGCAGTTTCTGGCCGGCAGCTTGAAGTAAGCCGTTCGCCGACCGTTGGCGCTGTGCTGCACACCCACGGTCGGCTTCGGATACACTGGCCCGCACTCACGCCAAGGGCACCCGGCACGGTCCCTTCTAACCTTCAGGAATGTTGAGCCGGATATGCCGAACCCGACGAAAAACACCACCGTCTACGCCGCCCCGGTCATGCGCAAACTGGCCGAAGTACTGGGTGACTTGCAGCCTTCGCTACGCAAGGTCGCCGACTTTATCCTGCGTCACCCCCTGAAAGCCGCGACCCTGACCATCGAAGAAATGGCCCACGAAACGTCCACCTCGCCCGCCGCCGTCAACCGGTTGGCCAAGGCCCTGGACCTGGGGGGCTACACCGGCATGAAAGCCGAACTGGTTGCCACCTTGCAGCAAATGGTGTCGCCGGTGGACAAGCTGCGCAACGAACTGGCGCACCGCCCCGGTGGTGCGTTCGGCCTGCATGAGCAAGTCCAGAGCGCGACCAGCAACCTCGGCACCACGGGCACCCTCAACCACCCCGAGACCTTCGAGGCGGTGGTGACCTGCCTGACGCAGGCGCGCAAGATTTACATCCTGGGCTTCGGCAACAGCGTCTACATGGCTGGCCTTGCGGCCTCGACCCTGATGCCCTTCTGCGCCGACGCCACCGCGATCAGTATGGAGGGCGGCAACGAAAACGCGGCCTACCGACTGGCCGCCATCACCGACAAGGACGTGCTGCTGGCGATTTCATTGCCGCGCTATTCCCTCGACACCCTGCAACTCTCGCGCTTCGCCCATGAGCGCGGGGCGACGGTGTTGGCGATTACCGATTCACCCGCCTCGCCCTTGACGCCCATTGCCCAGCACGTACTGTTCGCCGCCGCCGACCACCCGGTGCTGACCAGTTCCAACGTTGCCGTACTGGCGTTGATCGAAGGGTTGGTCGCAGGCGTGATGGCGCGCAACAAGGAAACCGTGAAACTGGCGACCGAGCTGACAGAAAGCGTGATGTCCTACCTGCACCTGCCCGGCAACGGCAGAACCTCGAAGAAGTGAGGCGCGGGCGCTGCCGTACGGGTTTGACGCCGGGTTAGCGCGAGGTGTCTTTAGCCGTCGCACCCTGCTTCACCGATTCCAGCCAGGCGGGGTCCAGACGGTTCTGATCGACCTCCAGCCCCTGCGCTTGCATGGCCGCTTTATGCTGGTCGATTTCACGGACCATCTGGCTCAGGGCGCTGGAGTTGGCGTCCAACTGATACATCTGCGTCACCCCCAAATGGTAAAACCGCAGCAACTTCATCGCGGCTGCATCGCCGGCCTGCACGGCATCGGTCACCTGATGCATGACGTTGGTGACTTTCATCAGGCTGCGCTTGAGCTGCCAGCCATACACGGCCGCCGCCATCCACGGTTGCGACCAGAACTTGAGCCGCATCAGCGCCGCGCACACCGCCAGTGCCGCCAGAACGCCCCCCAGATTGAAGCGGAAATTGTCACCGCCGGATTCGCCGAACACCAGCACGGCCGCTGTCGACAAGACCATCGCCAGCGACACGAAGAGCAGGACAATGACCAGGGTGCTCTTTCGCGTTTGACGTCGATAAGACTCGGGATCGAACGGTTTGATCTCGAACATCGCTTCAGCACTCCTTGATAAATGGCGGGGCATTATCACCTCTGATGCCCTCACACACACGCTTATTGCGGGCACGTTCGGGCAATGGCGGGTTTTGTGACCAATACTGCGCAACGCGCCCGCCGCAAAACGAATAGCTTGACGATTTGCTTTCCCGCCCGAACGCCGGACAAAATGCCCGCCACACGCGACCGTTTTCGGCGCTCACGCCCCTGATGCCCAGGGCCTGCTGCGTCGGTGACATTGTTTTCAAGGAACCCAGAATGACCGCAAGACACGTAATCAATGCTTCGGTAAGCCCCAAAGGCAGCCTGGAGACACTGTCCCAACGCGAAGTCCAGCAACTCAGCGAAGCCGGCTCCGGCAGCACTTACACCCTGTTTCGTCAATGTGCCCTGGCAATTCTCAACACCGGCGCCCACGTCGACAACGCCAAGACGATCCTGGAGGCCTACAAGGATTTCGAAATTCGCATTCACCAACAGGACCGTGGCGTGCGCCTGGAACTGCTCAATGCACCGGCCGACGCCTTTGTCGACGGCGAGATGATCGCCAGTACCCGCGAGATGCTCTTCAGCGCCCTGCGCGACATCGTCTACACCGAGAATGAGCTGGGCAGCCAGCGCATCGACCTGGACAGCTCCCAGGGCATCACCGATTACGTGTTCCATCTGCTGCGCAACGCCCGCACCCTGCGTCCCGGCGTGGAGCCGAAAATGGTGGTGTGCTGGGGCGGTCACTCGATCAGCACCGAGGAATACCAGTACACCAAGAAAGTCGGCCACGAACTGGGCCTGCGCAGCCTCGACGTCTGCACTGGTTGCGGGCCTGGCGTGATGAAAGGGCCGATGAAGGGCGCCACCATTTCCCACGCCAAGCAACGGATCACCACCGGTCGCTACCTGGGCCTGACGGAGCCGGGCATTATCGCGGCCGAAGCACCGAACCCGATCGTCAATGAACTGGTGATCATGCCCGACATCGAAAAACGCCTGGAAGCCTTCGTGCGCGTCGGTCACGGCATCATCATTTTCCCCGGAGGCGCCGGCACCGCCGAAGAGTTCCTGTACCTGCTGGGCATCTTGATGCACCCGGACAACCAGGACCTGCCCTTCCCCGTCGTGCTCACCGGGCCGAAAAGCGCAGCGCCGTACCTGGAGCAGTTACACGCGTTCGTCGGCGCAACCCTGGGCGAAGCCGCGCAGAGCCAGTACCAGATCATCATCGACAACCCGGCTGAAGTGGCACGGCAAATGACCGCTGGCCTGAAGACCGTCAAACAGTTCCGTCGCGAACGTAACGACGCCTTCCACTTCAACTGGCTGCTGAAGATCGACGAAGGCTTCCAGCGTCCGTTCGACCCTACCCACACCAACATGGCCGACCTGCAACTGAGCCGCGAGCTGCCGGCACATGAACTGGCCGCCAATCTGCGGCGCGCGTTTTCCGGCATCGTGGCCGGCAACGTGAAAGACAAGGGCATCCGTCTGATCGAAAAACACGGTCCATACCAGATCAAGGGCGACGTCGCGGTCATGCAACCGCTGGATCGTTTGCTGCAAGCGTTCGTCGCGCAGCACCGCATGAAGCTGCCGGGTGGCGCCGCGTATGTGCCTTGCTATCAGGTGGTCAGCTGACACGTTCGGCATGAACGGCCCATCGCCAGGTCCTGGCTCTGGCGACCGGCCACAGGCGTCACCAAGAACGCCAGTATTCGCCAGACATCTCTGCGTCCGGGTGCGGCGACTCTTCTGGTACAGGTGTCTCAAGTGGTGCCGACGGTGGTGGTTCGGCGAAATGACCTTCAACCTGCCCGGCCAGATAATTGACCCCGGCCATCACGCCCGTGGCCCGGTTCTGCAGCATGGCCAGCCACGCCTGGTCGAAGGCTGCACTCAGGTTCTGGCGAAGCTGGGCTTCCATGTCCGGCCGCTCGCTCTCATGGGTAATGGCGCGCACGCCCGCCATGCCCACGGAAATGACCAGGCCGGCGACCCGACCCACCGCAGCCGCAATCGCCCCTCCGATGCCTCGGGTGGCAAACTGTGCCTCAAGCTTTTCGCTGGTGCGTTTCGCCACGGATGAGATCGCGGCCTGCGATGCGCCGACCTCCGTACCGCCCGCAGACACCAGTATCCGCGCCATCAGCGCCTGATAGGCCGGCAGTTTGGCCAGCGGCTCGGCATGAACGAGCTGATAGAGCGAAGCGTTGTAGGTGGGAGGTGGCGCCAGTGCAATCGCTGGAACGTCATTGAGTCGCCGATTGAATTGATCCGCCGGGAGTCGGTAGCGCTGAGCGATATCCTGCAACTGCTTGCCCAGCAACTGGACATAGAACTCCGTCGTCTGTGCCATGATCGCGTCCGGGTCTATCTCAACGGCGACGGGTGCCAGTACACGGTCGTTGTACTGCTCCTGCAAGTAAGCCGCCAAACGCGTCGCCGACCGGTCACTCTCACCCGAAGCGCTCAGCGCGTACCAGCTCACCTTGATTTCCAGCCACTCCTGAGTCCAGTAACTGCTGAACCACGGAATGAAGCGCTCTTCAGTCTGTTCAAAGACTCGGGTGCGCCAGTACTCCATGGTGCCGTGTGCATACTCCTTTGCCTGGCTGGTTGCAGAGTGCGAGGCCGTGACGATTTCCCGGTCAACCTGCCGCCAGGTGCTTGGGGACACCACCACTGGCGCGGTTTTTTCGAGGGTGTGATGAGGGCTGGCGCATCCCGCCAACACCACCAACAAGGCAACGATCAAGGAACGCTGGCGCAAGATCGCAGCCCCCCGAAAGAGATTCGACCGCAGTCCAGGCCAACGCCCGGCGAACCCGACACCCTGCGCTGACGACCACGCTGATGTGAGTATAGGCAGCACAGAAAGGCCCGTGCCTGGCGCAACACGTTCACGGCTTCGTCCGGAATCCAGAGAATGGCATACCGAGGATGACGGTGGACTGGAGTGTGGTTTTTACTGGTATCCGTCAGGCGCCCAGCCAAGCGACAACTGGCATGAGGCCTGCCGCAACGCCCGGCAGGAAATCTGAAAATACTTGAGTGAGTCGTCACCCAGCCACACAGGAGTGGCCGGATGGCGGGGTCGACTAATCTCGCTGGAAAGCTGCGGCGCGTTCCAGCATGTCAATCAGGTTTTCGGGCCATACCACGTCCCGAGTCTGCCGCAGGTCTGATTCAGACCACCACTGATGATCGGCCATGACCTGGACTTCGCTCGCCGTCCAGCCACTGTTTGAAAGCCGTTCATCGGCGGCACGTACGACAAAATACCGCTCGACGGACCTGACCATTTCACCGCTGGGCAGCATCATCGGGAACACCCGTTCAGCGACAGATGTACCCACCGCATGAACCTGAATGCCTGTTTCTTCAAGCAACTCACGAACAGCAGCGACCTCAAACGTTTCACCGTCTTCGAGGCCGCCACCGGGCGTGGCCCAATAGTCGTGCCCGGCAAGGGCTCCATCCTTGTGCAGGAAGCGGAACAGCAGCACCTTGCGGGCCGGGCTGACGACGAGCAGTCTTGCTGACTTGCGTTCGCGCATCGGTGATTCCTTTCTTTGAGTCTGCGCCGTCACAGGCCCTGCCCCTGGCGCGTTATCACGCCTGGATCAGGTTGGTGATCCGCACATTCGGCTCAACGTCGGCCTCGTAGTCCACGCCTGGAATTTCAAACCCGAAAAGACGCAGGAACTCGGTCTTGTAACCGACAAAGTCGGTGAGTTCGTAGAGGTTTTCGTTGCTGACCTGATTCCAGAACTCCTGCACGCGCTCTTGAACTTCCGGTTGCAGTTCCTTGTAGTCGGCGCGCAAGCGGCCCTCGGCATCGATCACTGGCGACGACGAGTACAGGCTGTCCTTGAACAAACCGTACACCTGCTCGATGCAACCTTCGTGGGTGCCTTGCTCTTTCATGATTTTGAACAGCAGCGACAGATACAGCGGCATGACCGGGATCGCGGAGCTGGCCTGGGTCACCACGGCCTTGAGTACCGACACACGTGCATCACCGCCCAGCGTGGCCAGTTGATCACGAATGTTCAGGACTTTCTGGTCCAGGTCCTTCTTGGCTGCGCCAATGGAGCCGTTCCAGTAGATGTCGTGGGTCAGTTTCTCGCCCAGGTAGGTGAACGCGGTCGTTTTGGCGCCTTCGGCCAACACGTCGGCTTCAAGCAGTGCGTCGATCCACATTTGCCAGTCTTCGCCACCCATTACCGCGACAGTGCCGTCAATTTCGCTCTGAGTGGCAGGCTCCAGGGTCGTGACCTTGACCACTTCCTTGTCGGTATCCAGGCCACGCATTTCGATCGACTTGCCCAATGGCTTGAGTGTCGAGCTGAACACTTCACCGGTTTTAGGGTGGGTGCGTCGCGGGGCTGCGAGGCTGTAGACCACCAGGTCGACTTTGCCCATGTCACGCTTGATGGTTTCAATGGTCAGGCGTTTGACTTCGTCGGAGAACGCATCGCCGTTGATGCTCTTGGCATACAGGCCCTTGGCCTCGGCGAATGTGTGAAAGGCGGCGCTGTTGTACCAGCCGGCCGTGCCGAGTTTGCCTTCGGCGCTTTCACGTTCAAAGAACACGCCCAGCGTATTGGCGCCGCTGCCAAACGCTGCGCTG
Organism: Pseudomonas purpurea; assembly: GCF_039908635.1. Lineage (NCBI taxonomy): Bacteria > Pseudomonadati > Pseudomonadota > Gammaproteobacteria > Pseudomonadales > Pseudomonadaceae > Pseudomonas > Pseudomonas purpurea. The sequence goes on along the minus strand of NZ_CP150918.1, from coordinate 2,535,040 downwards.
ATGCGCGCGGCCAGGCCGTAGCCGGTCGATGCGCCGATCACCAGAACGTTCTTCGGCCCGTCAGTGACAGGGCCTTGTTCGGTCACGTAGTCAATCTGTTGCTTGACGTTGGCTTCACAGCCAACCGGGTGAGTTGTCACGCAGATGAAGCCACGTACACGCGGTTTGATGATCATTAAAGATCTCCTTTTTCCAATAGGCTAAACGCCGGCACGGGCGGCATAGTGTCATTTGTCCAAGGTAAAGACGCTCGAAATGGCTACGCGTCACGACAAGCGGTATTTGTTATCAGGCAATCGCATGAAGTCCCCGGCCCGACCCTCGACCGGATGGGACCGGCATGGGTCAGAATCACTGTAGATCTTCAACGCCATTGTCGGACGAATTGTGCGTGTCTGGTACCCTGCCCCGGCCGATACCCTGTACTTAAAAAGCACCACAGGAAAGATGACCATGAACAGCTTGAAAGTCACCATCGAAGACTGGAATGGGGACGGAGTCATCCGCATTCCGGATGCAGCGCTCCAGGAGCTCGGCGTTGATGTGGGCGACAGCCTCTACATCGTCGAAGTCGATGCCGCCACACAAGTCATCGTGTTATCGAAGACCCCGAAGCTTCGGGATCGCCTCGACGACCTGCTGGAAACACTCGACAGCCCACCCGGCCGCTGATCCGAACCGACGCCGCCAAAGGCACTCAAACGCACGGGTCGAGGCCAACCAGGGCGGGGCCTTTCCTGGTCCAGACAGAAAAACACAACTGCGCAACTTCTTGCGCACTTGTTTCCAGAAACCCGCTCGTAAATCCCCTACAGCCCACGGCCCACCTGACCTGTAGCCGAGTGCGCAACTTCTTGCGCAGTACTGCGCAACTTCTTGCGCACTTTGGCGACCTTTCCTACGCGCAACAAGGCAAATTCTTACGCCTTTGACGCATAACTATTTGATTTAAATAGTATTTTTAATACATGGCACAAACCTTGATACATAAAGATCACCCACCGGGCGATTTCGCCCCCGGGCTATCTCATTTATGTCAGCAAGGAGAGCATCCATGGCAACACCAGCGTATATGTCCGTCACCGGCGAAAAACAAGGCCTGATCACCGCCGGCGCCTTCACCGCTGACTCCGTTGGCAACACCTACCAGGAAGGTCACGAAGACCAGGTCATGGTTCAGGGTTTCAGCCACGAAGTCATCATCCCGCGTGACCCGCAATCCGGCCAACCCACCGGCCAACGCGTTCACAAACCCGTGGTTATCACCAAAGTCTTCGACAAGGCTTCCCCACTGCTGCTGGCTGCCCTGACCTCGGGCGAGCGCATGACCACTATCGAAATCAAGTGGTACCGCACCTCCGCTGCCGGCACCCAGGAGCACTACTACACCACCAAACTTGAAGACGCGATCATCGTGGACATCAAGGACTACATGCACAACTGCCAGGACCCGGCGAACTCGCACTTCACCCACTTGGAAGACGTGCACTTCACCTACCGCAAAATCACCTGGACCCACGAAGTATCCGGTACTTCGGGTTCCGATGACTGGCGTTCCCCGGTCGCTGGCTAAGTCTGGCCGACCGTTACAACACATCGGCCAGCTCTGCTGGTCGATGTCACTTCGGCGCTTGAGGAACAATGGATGTTCAGCCCTGCCCACCAGACGCATTTCAGCCTGTCTATCGACAACCTTGCGCATGACCTTCAAGTGCTCTCCTTTACCGGCAAGGAGGCGCTCAGCACGCCGTTTGCCTTCGAAGTGGAACTGGTCAGCGAACGCCCGGACCTGGACCTCGAAAGCCTGCTGCACAAGCAAGCCTTTCTGGCCTTCAACGACACCGACAGCGGCATTCACGGGCAAGTCTACCGAGTCGCCCAAGGGGCCAGCGGCAAACGCCTGACCCGCTACAGCGTGACGCTGAGGCCGCAACTCGCCTATTTGAGCCAACGCCACAACCAACGTATTTTTCAGCAGTTGCCGGTCAACCGCATCATTGCGCAGATCCTCGAAGAGCACGGCCTCCTGGGCAATGCCTATCGGTTTGCGCTGAGTACCGCGCTGCCCTCGCGCGACTACTGCGTGCAGTACGACGAATCGGACCTGCAATTCATCCAGCGCCTGTGCGAGGAAGAAGGTATCCACTACCACTTTCAGCACAGCCGCACCGGGCATGTGCTGGTGTTTGGCGACGACCAGACCGTGTTCCCCAAACTCGGCCGTCCCACCGCCTACCAGCCGGACAGCGGCATGGCCGCCACCGAGCCGGTGATCAAGGCGTTCGACCTGCGCCTGGAAGCACGCACCAGCCGCACCACCCGCCGCGATTACGACTTCAAGAAACCGCGAATGCTGCTGGAGTCTGACTACGAGCCGGAAAAGGACGCCAAACAGCCTGACCTGGAAGACTACGACTACCCAGGCCAGTTCATTGATCGCGAGCGGGGCAAGTTGCTCAGCCAGCACGCTCTGGAACGTCATCGCGCCGACTACCGCCAGGTCGCCGGTAAAAGCGACCAGCCGACTCTGGTCTGCGGCCACTTTCTGCAATTGGGCGAGCACCCGCGCACCGAGTGGAACGACCTGTGGCTGCTGACCGAGGTGTGCCATGAAGGCAAGCAACCGCAAGTCCTCGAAGAGTCCATCACCAGCGACGTGCAAGTCTCGGACGGCTTTGTCCAGGGTTACCGCAACACGTTCAACGCCATCCCCTGGGCCACTTTCTACCGGCCACCGCTGCCACCGCGCAAACCCGTGCTGGCCAGCCAGACCGCCATCGTGACCGGGCCCAAGGGCGAGGAAATCTATTGCGACGAACACGGCCGGGTCAAAGTCCAGTTTCACTGGGACCGCGACGGCCGCTACGACGACCAAAGCAGTTGCTGGGTGCGCGTGGCGTCCAGTTGGGCAGGCCCCGGTTACGGCCAGGTGGTCATCCCGCGCATCGGCATGGAAGTGTTCATCACCTTCCTTGAAGGCGACCCGGACAAACCGCTGATCACTGGTTGCGTGCCGAACAATGTAACGCCAGTCCCTTACGAGCTGCCGGCGCATAAAACCCGTAGCGTGTTCAAGACCAACAGCAGCCTGGGCGGCGGTGGCTACAACGAACTACGGATTGAAGACAAAGCCGGGCAGGAAGAGATCTACGTTCACGCGCAGAAAGACCAGAATATCCATGTCAACAATGATGAGACGGTCTCTATCGGTAATGACCAGACCATCGGCGTCGTGCGCGACCGCATCACAACCATCGGCCAGGACGAGACCAACACTGTCAGTCGTAACCGCAAGGAGCACATTCGCCAGGATGTTTTCGTCACGATTGATCGCAACGAAGTGCGCAAGGTCGGTAACACACTGCAAGAGGACATCACCGCCAGCCACTTTGTGACGGTCGGCGAAAACGAAAAAATCGTGATCGAGGGTGTGCAATCCATCGAGGTCAAAACGGCCTTGCGTACCCTCACCCGCGAGTACCAGCTACAGGGCACCGACAGCATTCTGATTCGTGGGCCAGCTGGAAAAATCCTTCTCGACAGCAGTGGCATCACCCTGGATGCACCCAACATCCGGCTCAAGGGGAACGTGAGTATCGTTGCTCCTGCCGGCGACCAGGTTCAAGCCATCGAGGCGGCCATTAACCAAGGCTCGCCGCTGATCGAACAATGCCCCTTCGCCAAAGGGGACAAAGCATGAGTGCCTATCAGCATCTCGATGATCGTGGGCTGGCGAGTCGTGCAAGTAACGTACGGATGTTCGTCCTGATAGAGGCCTTAGCCGACCGCAATCTGTTGGCCCGCTTGGAGTTCCACTCTGTCAACCATCGTTCACTGTGGCGTCTGGAGTCACAGAGCGAACTGGAAAAACACGCCCCGTACCTGTGTCAGATCGAACCAGGAGGTGATTTCGATACCTGGTTGGGCGACAACTACGACAAGGTTGCCTTGACCTGGCTGTTCACCCGGATGTCCTTCGACGATCTCTGGCAACACTTGCGTCGCTTCAGCAAATTCGAGAACGAGGGGCGGTACTTTTTCCTGCGTATTGGCAGTCCAGGCTCTCTGCATCTGTACGTGGCCTCAATCGCTCACACGCCTGTGACCGTAGCGCGGCTCTTTGCCGACGGTGGCATCGAAGAGTTCTATTTTCATGATCCGCAAACCGGCCCTGTCACAGCGGGTGCAACCTCTGTTCGAGCAACAACGTGACACCGTCGCCGAATTCGACGGTTCCCTTGTCTGGTATGACGTCGTTGTGCAGGAGGCCGTCTGATGGCCTTACCCTCCATAGACCTTGGCGCCATGGAGCGCATAGAGCGTAAACAGGCCAATCGCCGGCTGGCCCGCTACCTGTGCGAAACCATGGCCCCCGTCCTGCCCCGCCTGCCCAGTGAACCGGAGTGCGTGCCGGGTTTCGTTGACCTGGCCAGCGTCAACGCCACAACCGCACAGTTCGATCAGGGGCGCCAGTACAGCATCCATATCATGATCAGTTTCTTGCTGGGGCTGAATTGGGAGCATGACCCTGCATACGCCTTGGTGCCTCTGATCTTCAGCGATGAAGGCATGGCAGAAGACTCACGCCTGGATATGGCCTTGAACACCGCGATCAAACTGCGCCAGCAGCTCGAAGCCGTGCAATCCCGCATGCACGCCGTGACCCTCGAAACCCTGTTCATTCCAATTGAACAACTCAACCAGCACGACATGTGGTCCGCCTTTCAGCGTTTGGCCGAACTGCGCGGCGTAGTCGATGCGCAAGACGTATTACATATCCTCACGCTGTACGAAGCCGACGCCTGCGAGTACTTCGGCTTACCCCCGATCAAGCGCAAAAAGCTGACGGCGTACGAACGCCTGGGTTATGAGCAAATGGGAATACCGCTGCCTCTGCCCACCGATGAACTCAAAGACATGGAGCGCGATAGCCTGATCCTGTTGACCCACCATGTCTTGCTGGCGGCGAGTTTTGGTCGCTTCTATCACGTCAATCCACTGCTTCAAGCCTTGCATCAATCCCTCAGCGACGCGGCCAACCTGCCTGCGCGAACCAGTGCGTTGGTGACCTTTCTACAGCAACATCAGAACGCCCTCACGGAGCCTGCCCATGGCTAACGAAGCAGTGAATGCCAGCTACGAGAAAATGGCTCAGGACGCAATGGATGACCAAGCGCCACGCCCAAAAGTCACCTGCACAGCGTGCGCTGAGTTGGGAGTGCCCTTCGCTATCAACGGCCCATCGGGGCCGCGTGATGCGGACTTGCTGCTGGGTATCCCCTCCAACGAGAAGGCGGCTACTGCGGACTGGTTTACCAGTAACAAATGGATCAAGGACAAGGTCCAGAATTTCCGTGACAGCTACTTGTTGCAGGTCATTGATAGTCTCGGGAAGACACATGGGGAGGCTTATCTCGCTGAGCTCTATTCTTTTCTGGCGGCCAAGGGCTATGAGTTCGTCTGTATGGACGACGAGATTGAAACCGAAGATTACGTGACTCCGCGTTTCTGGGCCGAGGTTGCTGGTATCCAACCGACACCCCCAACCATTGCGTGCGGCAGTAGCAATTTCGTCTTCCACAGCGGTCGCATCTATTTCTGGACCTTTACCTCCGCCCGCTATGTCGATGACCGATCGATCGGTCCACGTGGAGAGCGCTCTGCGCTGCCCCACTTCGACTGGACCATCACCGGCCAGTACGACCCAGCTAAAGCAGCCCGGGACCTGGCACAGCACTACCAACGGGCCAAGGAAATCGACAAGACCTGGATGAAGGTCTATGCCGTGACGGAAATCGTCTTCGGCGTCCTGACGCTCGTCCCCGTCGTGGGCACAATGGGCCGTGGTCTCTTCGGAGCTTACAAGGGTATTCGTTATGCCATTGCCGCCATTGACACGGCGCTGGCCTTGAATGCCATCGGCAGCGGTAGTACCAAGCTCATCACCGGCGAAAACATCGATGTCGGGGAAAAGCTCTTCGCAAGCCTGGGCAGACTCGCCGACCCCAAGGACGGGGGCGAGCGTGGCCGTCAGGTGTTCATGTTCATCAACCTCGTGATGTTGACGCCGGCTGCGTTTGGCGGGGCGCGCTGGATCCTGCGCAAGATACGGCGTGCACCAGCGTCAGCCGCACTCGACGTCAAGGTACTGAACGAAGAACAGCGCAAGCGACTAGGTGGCCATACCTCGGCCGAACCTCTGGCCATCGAACTGCGCGGCACCAAGCGCGAGACCGGCGCCAGTGCCAAAAACAGCGGTAACGAGACTGGCCCTGGCGAATGGTTCGACCGCCCTTCGCTGGACACTAATAGCAGTCAGGTTGGCTACTCCACCCCAATGGGCAAAGCCAACTACGCCGTCATGTCCAACTCCCTGCAATCCCGACTGAGTTTGTTGATCATTCAGCACTGCGGTAGCCTCAAGGTCGTGGGCCGTATATGCAAGATGGTCGGGGATGCAGGCGAAGAAGCATTTGCAGCCTCCCTGATCAAGCAATGGGGCGTGCTCCCCGGTCGGATCCTCGGCTATAGCAACAATGCGAAAATCCCCAACCGCTTCGGGCTGTCCAACAAGAGCGGCCATGGTCTCGATATGCTGGTCTGGGTGCCACCGCCACCCTCTATAACCGTACGCACCCCTACGGATGCCATGCGTCACGTGATCGACGGCAGCAATGGTATAGCGCCCACCAAGACCTTTACCTTTACAGAGGATACGCTGTTGGTCATTGAGACCAAGTCGACCTTGGGGGGAGCGAAGACGCCTAGGTTCAACAGTACTCAGCAAGGGGGTGGGGCGGGAAAGCTTCAAAGTTTGAGAAAGAAAATCAGCTCGCAAAAAAGTGGATGGACACCCGAGAAGATGGCCGAGGTTGAGCCAAATTATCGCGAAAAAATGAAAGCCATTGATAGCGCTCAACGCAATGGAAGGATTGAGTACTTCCATGCTCAGATATTCTTCGACTCGCAGGGAAACTTGAGCAAACTGGTTGGCAACGGTTCAGGCATACAACTTAATACGTGGTGACAGATAATGGCAAAGAACGCTATGAGCAGACTGGAGAAAAGTCTGCGTGGAACAAAAAAATGGGCATCAGGGAGTTCTTTTCCGACAACTGACTTTGAGGAGTATCTCGAAGGCCAGGGTGATGTTGGGGCCGCCGTAGGTGGATTCTTCGGGTTGTTTGCATTGGGACTGCAGGAGATAAAGAAAAGTCTGCTGGCCGCAGAGTCAGGACAGTGGAAGCTAGCCAACCAACATATGGGCTATGGCTTTACGCGTATGATTTACTCGGAGACTGTTGATTTAATCGATCTGAAGAACTCCACGCGTATGCTGTTCGATGACCTAGATGGCGCCACTCATTTGATGCTAGGCGCTATCGCAATGGGCCGGCCAGAACTCGTGAAACCCTTTCACCAAACAGTGTTTTCCGCTATCGAGGGAGGTTATGGCATTCGCGACGGCCATGATCTACCGCTTGGCACGACGCTACGATATGCTGCCTTCGGCCTGACCATCATTGGCGACTGGCTAGACCAACCCCTTGATCTGGACAAACACGCCTTACCACGTGACCCTGCTTGGGGGCAACTGGTTGCCAATTGGCGCAACCCGGATCCTGACGCACTACTGCCCGCACTGTTGATTGCTTGCGATACTCACGTGGAACGCATCGCGCTGACTGAACGCGAGAGCGATACAGGAAAGTTTGAATTCAGCTCCGAATTCCTCGCCGTACACCCCACCGAAATTCTCGCCGTATTACGCCTGCGTGATCTACTTGGCCTGCCCAACCCGAGCGAAATCGATCACCCACTGATGAAGACGCCTTACGCCGCCATCACCTGCCTGCCTGGTGCAATCACCGAGCGCGACGAGTTGCTTGATCAATTTCTCGCCATCGTGCGCCAGCGTGATCCGCATGTTTTGCCACCTGGGTTGTGAACGGTAACGACATCTCCCCTGCAAGCCACCTACATTATCAACGCTAAGGTGGCTTGAGTTAGCTAGTTTCTAGTGACTCCGGCATACAACTGAATACGCGATAAAAACAATGGCCAAAAATGCTATGGACAGGCTAAAAAAGAGTCTGCGTGGAACAAAAGAATGGGCATCAGGGCGCTCTTTTCCGATTACTGACTTTGAGGAGTATCTTGAAGGCCACGGTGATGTTGGGGCAGCCGTTGATGGAATCTTCGGATTGTTTGCATTGGGGATGAAGGAGATAAAGCAAAGCCTACTAGCCGCTGGGACAGGGCAATGGGCATCAGCTAACCAGCATCTGGCCCATGGTTTTGCACGCATGTTGTATGCGGAAATAATCGACATCAACAACGGAAAAGGCTCTAACCGTATAAAAATTGGCGATCTGGATGGGGCCACTCACCTGATGCTGGGAGCAATCGCCACAGGGCAAACTGAACTCGTAAAATCCTACCATGAGACATTGTTCGCCAGTATCGAAGGCGGCTATGGCATCAGCGATGGTCATGATCTACCGCTTGGCACAACACTGCGCTACGCCGCCTTCGGCCTGACTATCATCGGCGACTGGTTGGGCCAACCCCTCGATCTGGAAAAACACGCTTTGCCACGTGACCCCGCCTGGGGGCAGTTGGTTGCCAATTGGCGCACCCCCGATCCTGACGCACTGCTGCCGGCGCTGCTGGTTGCTTGCGATACCCACGTTGAGCGCATTGCCTTGACTGAGCGTGAGGATGACAGCGGGAAGTTTGAGTTCGGCTCAGTGTTCCTCGCCGTACACCCCACCGAGATCCTCGCCGTATTACGCCTACGTGATTTACTTGACCTGCCCAACCCGAGCGAAATCGATCACCCGCTGATGAAGACGCCTTATGCCGCCATCACCTGCCTGCCCGGTGCAATCACCGAGCACGACGAGTTGCTCGATCAATTTCTCGCCATCGTGCGCCAGCGTGATCCGCATGTTTTGCCATCGGGGTTTTGAGCGATAACCACACGACCACAACTGCTCCTATCGATTGATACTAAAAGGAAGTAACCATGTCTGGACGAGGCGCAATCCGCTTGGGAGATCAGCATTCCGGCGGTGGGACCATGATTGAAGCCAGTGGTTTTCCGGTGAATGGCATTCTGCAATGCCTGCTGGGTGACAAAGCATTTTGCCCAGCACACAAAGGCAATTTCCCATTGGTGTCCGGTGGTGATGGGACTGCGATTCATGATGGGCGCCCAATGGTGTTTGAGCCCGCACAACTCGCGTGCGGTTGTAGTGTCACTTCGTCGTGCACTGCTCAATATGCCAAGGCATGAGCGTCTCAATGAAGCGATGTTGCCGCTCAGTATCACTGATGCTGGGTATGGGTTTCATCAGTGCAACAAGTGATCAACCCCCTCCGCGAAGTACTCGAGTGTAGTGAGCAGACTCTCTAAACCGAAGGTCGATGCGAGGTTTGTCGGCCGCGACTTCAGTGTCGAGTAGCACTACGAAGCACTCAGCGATTCTGACACCGCAGCCAACCGCCCGGACAACCGCATCCTGGCCTTCAAAGACCTGCGTTTCAGTTATGACACCTGGGGCAACCTCAGCGAAAAAACCAGCGCAAGCGGCGCGATGCAACGGTTTCACTACGACAGTGAAAACCGCCTCATCCACGCCCAGACCTGGCAAGGCACCACCCTGAGCAGCGAGGGCCCGTTACCAGTACGACGCCGTCGGCCGACGCATCGGCAAACAGGTCACCCAAAACGAGCAAACCCAACACACCCGCTTGCTCTGGCAAGGCGTCTTCGCCTACCCCAGGAGCAACACACAGAGCGACGTAACCTGGCATGAACGAACTTCATTGGCTTAATGAGCAATTCCACGAGATACAGCCTAAAGCTGATTCTTTTCTGGACACTTATCTAAGTAGCGTCAAAACACGCGCCGTACGAAATGTAATAAGCAAAGGCGCGCTATACAACCTGAGGCCATTTGAGATCCAGAGATCCGGCTTTAAATTGGGCAAAGAACTTAAAGCACTACCCAAGAACATCAAAAACACTCATATATATTATTTCGACATAGAAGAAAGAGTTATATTAACTGAGATTTATGGGCAATCAGGAAAAATTAAAAACAGAGCGTTTTATTTTTACGAGGCCAATGAATTTAAAAGCATCTGCTTTAATTCCGGAGGCAGCATAAGAAATATAATGCTCAGCTCGCTTGATACGGGCAGGATTGTGCAGGAAATCAACTTTGGAAAATATGGCGAGAGCTCTTATAACTACCTGTATGAAAACAACAGGCTTACGTCGATTACGATCAAGCAAAAAGAGCATGATCAAGACGATTACTCCAGCCACCAGGTTTTGTTTAAGTATTTAGATGGCGAGATGATCAAAATCACTAATGTATTCCCAAACGGATACCAAGAGCAACGATATCCATAACGGAGGAGTACTGAATACCTCATACATACCCCGTACACCTTGCCGACGCCCAGGTTCAACAGGTGCATTACCAGTACGACAAACCCAACGATCAGTGCCACAGAGTTTGAAAGTGGGTTTTTCAACAGTAGCCTGCAATGACTAAAGCCTTTCATACAGACAACCCAACCATCAACGGTATCACTAATGACACAGATCGAATCGCCCACACATGACAACCCAAAATGAAGTCCTCAAAAAAGTAAGCAACCACACCTTCCTGGCGCGTATTTTCAGCAGAAACATTGACTGGAACGAAAATCTGGATACCCGTGACTCTACCGAGTTCGATAGTCCCTGGCGCACCAGCCATGACACGCTCAACACGGGTGAATACTCCGAGAGCGAAACAACCACATCAATAAGGGAATCCGTATTCAAGCAAGTCTTCCACCTAACCCAGAATGCCGACCTGGCGGGGTATGTGTCGGATGACTTCGGGTTGATTGCAATGGCATTCGACTGCAAGGCAGACATTGAATTCGTCAACAACCTCTGGGAAAGCTACTGCGAAGGAAGTTTTCCAGGCGGCCAAGCAGACTCTGTTGACCGAAACAACTGAGAAGCCTGCGGAACCAGTCCTCAAAACCGGGAAATAGTGAGCCCTGCGCTACGACAAATGGATCCAATCGCCTCTATAATGCCGCCCGCATTTTCAGGCAGGTTGTGACAAAGCCCTCGGCCAACCGTCACGCGTTAATGCCCGAAGATAGCGCCCTACCCTGTCCGTTACACCGTTTTAGTACTCATCCCTATAGCAAGGAAGTTATTCAATGAAATGCCCTCACTGCGCTACAAACATCAGCCCTTTTTCACGTGCGCTCATGGGCCCGAGCAAACCGGGCGGTGCCCGTGAGTGCAAAGGTTGCGGCCAGTTTTTTTCGATCACGGCGGACAAGAAACTGGCGGTGATTGTAGCTATCGCGGCATCGACTGTCGGTTTTCTGCTGTTGCGTCCCATCCCGACAGTCGGGCCAGCGCTGTGGGGTGGTGTCACCATGCTGGTGACGTTCCTGGTGGCTGCGCGCTTGGTGAAACACGAGCCTAAGCCAGAGTAATCCTGCGCAGGAACAGAGAGGGACGCGAGAACCGGCGCTTGCCAGGTTTCCCGGCGGCCAATATGATAACCATTATCATTAGCAACCCCCTCTCATCTCACTCTGTGCGTACTCCATGCCTTCGACTCCTCCGGCAAGCCTTTACGGTCTCGCGGCCCTGTACCGCGAGCAGCATTCCTGGCTGCAACGCTGGCTAAGGTCCCGGTTGGGTTGTTCACACAGTGCGGCGGACCTGGCGCAAGACGTGTTCGTTCGCGTGTTGAGCAAAGCCGAACCGATCGAGATTCGGGCGCCGCGAAGCTTTCTGGCGACGGTGGCACAGAGCGTTCTGTCCAATCACTTCCGTCGGCAAAAGCTCGAAAAAGCCTACTTACTGACGTTGGCGAGCTTGCCTGAAGCCGTAACCCCAGACCTCGAAACCCAAGCCATTTTGCTGGAAACCCTGCTGGAGCTGGACGCCGTGCTGGAACGTCTGGAGCTGCCGGTGCGCAAGGCGTTTCTCTGGTCCCAGCTCGAAGGGTTGAGCCACGGCGAGATTGCCGAACGCCTGCACGTGTCCATCGCCACCGTCAAACGCTATATCGTCAAGGCCGGTGCGCTGTGCATCACCCTTGACGCTGGCTGGGGCTGACCCGGCGATGAGCGCGCCTCAACGTGCGCCCGGCGCTGGCGCTATCCCGCTGAACATCGCCGAAGAGGCCATGCAGTGGTTGCTGGAATTGCAAGAACCGCAGGTGTCGGAGCAAACCCGCGCACGCTGGTTGCTCTGGCGTCAGGCCGATCCGCTGCACGAACAGGCCTGGCAGCGCGCCCACGCCTTTTCGCTGCGCATGAGCGCGCTGCGTTCGCCCGACCAGAAAGCGTTGGCCAGCGCCACGTTGTCACCGATGTTGTCGCGCCGCAGCACCCTGAAAAATCTGGCGGTGCTGCTCGCCGCCGGAGGGGTTGCCTGGGGCGCCAGGGACACCGCGCTGGTGCAAGACTGGTCCAGTGATTTCAGCAGCGCCGTGGGTGAACGCCGCACGCTGCAACTCGCCGAACACGTGACGGTGCAGCTCAATACCGACAGCGCCATTGACGTGCATTTCGATCCTCAGGCACGGCTGATCCGCTTGCGCCGCGGGGAAATCATCGTCGATGTCGCCTCTGTCGACGGGCACCCATTGTGGGTGCAAACCGCCGAGGGCCGGATTCAGGCGTTGGGCACACGATTTGCCGTACGCCAGCGCAACGGGTTTACCCAGGCCAGCGCGGTACAGGGCGGCCTCGGCGTGTTTCCGTTGGCGCCATCGACCGCCCTCGCCCCGCTGCCCCACGGCGAAATCATCAGCTTCGACAGGCAAGGCCAATTGGCCCGGCGCCCTCAGGATGCCGGCGAACTGGCCTGGACCCAAGGCATGATCGTTGCGCGTGGCCAACGCCTGGCTGATTTCCTTGCGGACCTTGCACGCTATCGCCCGGGTCATCTGGGGTGCGACCCATTGATTGCAGAGCTGCGAATCTCCGGGACTTTTCCGCTGGACGACACCGATAAAGTGCTGACAGCCCTGGGCGAAACCTTTGCCCTGGACATCCACCGAATGACCCGTTACTGGGTCACGCTGAAACCAAAAAACGCTTACAGCTGATTTTGTTTGCAGGTGGGTGAGCCGTTTTCGTTTCTCGCGAGACTTGTATCCCCAACGACCACTTCATTGGGGAACAACCCATGCACCACCCGAATCAAACACGCCCGCTCAAACAGCAACTGGCCGCCGCGGTGCTGCACGGCATTGTTTGCATGACCGCCACCAGCCCGCTGTGGCTGGCGTCAACACAGGTACAGGCTGCGCAAAACCAGCTCGACTTCGCCATCCCGGCCGGGCCATTGAGCGAAGCGCTGGCGCGATTCGGTGAGACCGCCCATTTGCTGGTCAGCTACCCTGCCGAATTGACCGAGGGCCGCAAGACCCAAGGTCTGAACGGACACTTTGACGTGGCCAGTGGCCTGGAAGTGTTACTCGGCGGCACCGGCCCTGCAAGCGGTGCCAGGTGCCAACGGTGCCTACCGTATCGCCGAACGCCCGAGCACAAACGCCATGCAACTGGACGCCTTGACCATTTCCGGCAAGGCCCCCGGTTCGACCACCGAAGCCACCGGTTCCTACACCACGCAGTCCTCCAGCAGCTCGACGCGCCTGAACCTGACCCCGCGCGAAACGCCGCAGTCGCTCACCGTGATGACCCGCCAGCGCCTCGACGACCAACGCCTGACGAACCTGGTCGACACCCTGGACGCCACCCCCGGAGTCATTGTGCTCCGCGATGGCATGGGCACCGAGTCCGATAGTTTCTGGTCTCGTGGTTTTCAGATCCAGAACGTCGAAATCGACGGCGTGCCAACCGTCACCCGCATGGATAACTACTCCCAAAGCATGGCCCAGTACGACCGTGTAGAAGTCGTGCGCGGTGCCACGGGCCTGATCAGCGGGCTGGGCAACCCGGCGGCCACCATCAACCTGATCCGCAAACGCCCGACCGATGAAGCGCAGGCCAGCGTCACTGGCGAAGCAGGCAACTGGGACCGTTATGGCACCGGGTTCGACGTCTCCGGCCCATTGACCGAAAGCGGTAACGTCCGTGGCCGACTGGTGGCCGACTACAAAACTGGCGGTGCCTGGATCGACCGTTTTAAAGAACAATCGCAGTTGCTGTACGGCATCACCGAATTCGACCTGACCGAAGACACCTTGCTGACGATGGGCTTCAGTTACCTGCGCACCGACGTCGACGCGCCCCTGCGTTCCGGCCTGCCAACACGCTTGCCCAACGGTGCCCGGACCGACCTGAGCCGCTCGACCAATGGCTCGCCTGACTGGTCCTATAACGACCATGAGCAGACCAGTTACTTCACCTCCATCGAGCAACAACTGGGCAACGGCTGGAGTGGCAAGATCGAGTACACCCACACCGAAAACAAATTCGATGAGCTGTTCACCTACCTCAACGGCACCCTGCAACCCGACGGCAGTGGCACCAGCCTGTTGCCGGTGCGGTTCTCCGGTATTCCGCGCCAGGACAACCTGGACCTGTACCTGACCGGGCCACTGAACCTGTTTGGCCGTGAACACGAGTTGATCGGCGGGCTGACCCTGTCCAACTACAACGAGAACGTGCCGAGGTACGGCGGCTGGCGTTATGACTATTCGGGCTCCAGTGCCGGAGCCATCGACAACCTGTTCAACTACCACGGCAACAACTCCAAACCGGACTTCCCGGTCGTCGACAAGTCGTCCACCGAGGAAACCCAGTACGCCGCCTACCTCACCGGCCGGTTCCACCTGACCGACGATCTGAACCTGATCCTGGGGGGACGTCTGGTCGACTGGAAACGCGATACCGAAGAGGGGCCGAACGGTTCGCGCAGTGAAACCCATAGCCGCGAAACCGGGGTGTTCATCCCTTACACCGGGGTGGTTTACGACCTGACCGACGTTTGGTCGGTGTACGCCAGCTACACCAGCATCTTCAACCCGCAAGCCTCCTGGGTACGCGATAAAAACAACCGGTCACTGGAGCCAATGCAAGGCAAAGGGTATGAGCTGGGTGTGAAAGGCACACACTTCGACGGTCTCCTGAACTCCAGCATGGCGCTGTTCAAACTCCAGCAGGACAACCTCGCCGTGTGGCAGGCCGAATTCCCGGGCAGCAACATCTACAAGTCCGAGCAAGACACCACGTCCCAAGGCATGGAGTTCGAACTCAATGGCGAACTGGCCGAAGGCTGGCAGGCCAGCGCCGGGTATGCCTACACCGTGACCACTGACGCCGATGACAAACGCATCAACACCACCCTGCCGCGCCACAGTCTCAAGACCTTCAGCACTTACCGCCTGCCGGGCGCGTTCGACAAACTGACCCTGGGCGGTGGCGTGAACTGGCAAAGCAAAGTGGGCAACGACCTGCACACCTTCACCCAGGGCAGCTACGCGATCACCAACCTGATGGCGCGCTACGACATCAGCAAACAGCTCAGCGCTTCGGTCAACCTCAACAACCTGTTCGACCGCGAGTACTACAGCTATGCCGGCTCCTACGGTAACTACGGGGCGCCGCGCAACATCATGACCAGTTTCAAATACAACTTCTGACCCTCGGCCGGCTACGTCAGCGCCTGTCTCTCGATGGGCCTGACGCACCCGGTCACCTGACGGGAACAGGTATCATCCGCGCCAGATTATCTGGCCTGGGAGCCTGTCATGGAAAAAGACGAGAACAGAATTCGTGAAGTCATTGGTGTATTTCAAGGCATTGATCAACTGGCCGGGTTCGCCAGGGAGCGCTCTGGCTGGGGAGACAGCGACGGTGGCTTTGGCGTGATCTATCCCGAGGACCTGGACGAGTACCAACGGGAAGTGGAAAAGCTCTGCATTCCCGACGGCCAGGTCGAAGTCTATGGCTTCTGGGGGCCGCCGAACGGCTATCAGTTCCTGGCCATGGAGAGGTTTTACCTGGAGATCCTGGCGTCGATGCTGGAGTCACTGGGGCAACGCGACTCCGCCCAAGAAGTGCGTGAACTGATCCCTCACTGCCCGACTGCGCCGCTCGCCTGAGCCCGGCATTCAACAGCTGAACCGCCAACATCATCGGCTCGGCCCTGCTCGCCTTCATCAGCTAGCCTTGGAGCACCAGTGCCCGGAGGGTACGACGCGAGGCAGTGCCCATGTTCAGATTCATCAAAACCACGGTGGCGGGAGGCTTGCTGTTTATCCTGCCGCTGCTGCTGATTGCCGTTGTGCTGGAAAAAGCCCTGAACCTGCTGCGCGGCCCCGTGCACAAACTACTGCCGATGTTTGCCGGCTACGACATTGCCGGCGTCGCCGTGCTGACTCTGGTGACATTACTGGTGCTGATCCTGGTGTGTTTTTTTGCCGGGTTGCTGGCGAAAACCGCACCGGCAGCAAAGCTCTTCAGCGCACTGGAGGAGCACGTGTTGGGCAACTTGCCGGGCTATCAGTTGCTCAAAGACGCCACCGCGCGTTTTGCCGGCATGGAAAACGTCGAGGGTGCGAAAGTCGGTTTGCTGACCGTGGATGAGGGCTTGCAAGTGTGCCTGGTGCTCGAAACACAGGGTCACTGGCTCACGGTGTACGTGGCCGATGGTGGCCCGGCAGGCGGCACGGCGGGTGATGTTCGGCTGGTAGCCGCGACGCAGGTCATCCTCACCGACCTGCCCTGGTTATCGGTGCTGGCCTGCCTGCGCCGTGGCGGCCGGGGGTTGCTGGAGCTGACCGGGCCCTGGATCCCAGAGCCTTGAACGTGCGTGGCTCAGAGCTTGGCAATCGACACCTCGGTGGATTTGACGAAGGCAATGACTTCGCTGCCGACCACCAGTTCCAGGTCCCGAATGGAGCGCGTGGTAATGACCGAGGTGACGATGCCCGACGCGGTTTGCACATCGACTTCAGACACCACCGAACCTTCGACGATTTCCTTGACGACGCCTCTGAACTGGTTGCGAACGTTGATTGCTTTGATGGTCATGGCGAGGCTTCCTGTCTGGGTGAACCCATCGTGATCGCTGGGCAGGCCTCTAACATGCACCCGAAGAAACCATTAACAAAGGAATGAATAAGTCTCTAGTTATTCCATTTAAATATAATAGTGCGCCAAAATCCGCCTGCAAAAACATCCGATCCGAGGCAAATACCCCGGCCTTGTCAGGAATACACCGTCCTCTGCGCGGCGCACATTGCTGCTTCCAGAACCCTCGATTAAGCTCAGCCCGGTGCGGCCGTCCGGCTGCAATCCTTCGCTCGAAGACATCCATGACCGATCAGACCAATGTGCACCAGCTCGAAATCCAGCAATTGCGCGAGATGATTGCGCACAACTCCGATTGGTTGTGGGAGG
Source organism: Pseudomonas purpurea (assembly GCF_039908635.1). NCBI lineage: Bacteria > Pseudomonadati > Pseudomonadota > Gammaproteobacteria > Pseudomonadales > Pseudomonadaceae > Pseudomonas > Pseudomonas purpurea. The sequence continues at coordinate 2,517,628 of NZ_CP150918.1, read as the reverse complement.
TGGACACCCAGGGTCGCTATACCTTTTGTTCTGAACACATTCGGCAGTTACTTGGGTATACCCCCGAACAAGTGCTGGGCCGCACGCCCTTCGACCTGATGCCTGCGGACGAAGCCGTGCGTCTGGCCGAGACGTTTGCAGCGATTGTTGCGCAGCAAAAACCCTTCAGTGGCCTGATCAATCGCAACGTGCGCGCCGACGGCACGCTGGTGTTGCTGGAAACCAGCGGCGTGCCCGTGTTCGAAAACGGCGTGTTCAAAGGTTATCGCGGCATCGACCGGGACATCTCGCCGTCCATTGGCCCCTTGAGCACGCGCGTCGTTCAGCTTGAAGCGCTGTACGCCGCCGCGCCGATTGCACTGGGGTTGATCGACCGGGCGGGGTTGTTCGTCAATGCCAACCATGCCCTGGCCGAGTTGCTCGGGGTCGACGCCAACTTGCTGCCGGGCCGCAACGCCCAGGACTTTCTGCCCATCGCCACGGCGGACATTCCCCAGGCGTTCACGCAGATGGAATTGGGTCGCACGGTTGCGCAAAGCTATCTGGAGCGCAACGACCACAGCTACCTGCTGACCGTCAAAAGCGTGCGCGATCCCAATGCTCACGTCATTGGCATGACTATCGCGCTGACCGATGTCAGCGAACAACAGCGCATGCGCGAGGCCCTCGCGCGCAGTTACGAGCAGTTGGCCGCCGTCAATGCCCGGCTCAGTGAACTGGCGGAAAACGACTACCTCACCGGCCTGCCCAACCGCCGTCGGTTCGATGAAATGCTGCTCACCCAGATCGCACTGGCAACCCGCGAGCAGCGTCCACTCTCGCTGCTGATGCTTGATGTCGACCAGTTCAAGGCCTACAACGACCACTACGGGCACCAGGCCGGCGACGACTGCCTGCGCCGCCTCGCCCAGGTCTTTCGGGCCAGCCTGATGCGTCCCGGCGACACCGTGTGCCGGTATGGCGGTGAAGAATTTTCGGTGGTCTTGCCCAACACCAGCGCCGACGCTGCACGGCACATTGCCGAACGGCTGCGCCACCATGTCGTGGAAGCGGGGTTGGTCCACGCACGCTGCGAGACCGGGCACGTCACCGTCAGCATTGGCGTCGCGACTCTGGATTCGTTCAACCCTGATGTAATGGTCGCGAGCCCGCTGATCGAAGCCGCCGACCGTGCGCTGTACCGCGCCAAGCAGAACGGGCGCAATCGCGTGTGCCCGGCGATCACGCCTTCAATGCCCTAGAACAACCCCAACTGCCCGCCGATCAACGTGGCGAAGTCGTCGTTGACGAACGGCAGAATGGCGTCGGCCACCGGTTGCAGTTGCCGGGTGATGTAATGGTCGTAGTCGATGGGTGCCTGGCGGATTTCCAGTGGTTCGGGCCCGGCAACGCTCATGACATAGCTGATCCAGCCACCGTTCTGGTACTGCCGGGGCCGTCCCTGCCGGTCGTTGTAGTCGTCGGCGGTCCTTGCTGCCCGCACGTGGGGCGGCACGTTGCGCTGGTACCCATCGAGAGGCCGGCGCAGCCGCTTGCGATAAATCAATCGCTCATCGAACTCGCCGGCCAGGGTCCGGCGCACGTAGTCGCGGACATAGTCCTGATAGGGCTGGCGGTGAAAAATGCGCAAGTAGAGTTCCTGCTGGAACTGCCGGGCCAGCGGCGACCAATCGGTGCGCACGGTTTCCAGGCCCTTGTAGACCATCTCGTCAGTGCCGTCGGGCCGGGTGACCAGACCGGCGTAGCGTTTTTTGCTGCCCTCCTCGGCGCCGCGAATGGTCGGCATCAGGAAGCGTTTGAAGTGTGTTTCGAACTGCAATTCCAGGGCGCTGTCCAGCCCGAACTCGTCCCGCAAATGGCTGCGCCACCATTGGTTGACATGGGCGACCAGCGCCTGGCCGATCTGCGCCGCTTCCTGCTGGCCGTGGGCGCGCCGCAGCCAGACAAAGGTGGAGTCAGTGTCGCCATAGATCACCGTGTGGCCCTGGGCTTCGATCAGTTTGCGTGTCTTGAGCATGATTTCATGCCCGCGCAGGGTGATCGACGACGCCAGCCGCGTATCGAAAAAGCGGCAGCCGCTGGAACCGAGTACGCCGTAGAAGGCGTTCATGATGATTTTCAGGGCCTGGGACAACGGCGCATTGTGCTCGCGCTTGGCGGTTTCGCGCCCTTCGGCCACCCGCGCCACGATGGCCGGCAGGCAGTGGCGCAAGCGGGAAAAGCGTGCCCCACGAAAACCCGGCACCGACGCCTGGTCATCGGGGTGGCGCAGGCCTTCGATCAGCCCCACCGGGTCAATCAGAAAGGTGCGGATAATCGACGGGTACAGGCTCTTGTAATCAAGCACCAGCACCGATTCGTAGAGCCCTGGTTGCGAGTCCATGACGAAACCGCCGGGGCTGGCTTCTGGCGGCCGTTCGCCCAGGTTCGGCGCCACAAAACCCTGGCGGTGCATGAGCGGCAGATAGAGGTGGGTAAACGCCGCGACCGAGCCGCCGCTGCGGTCGGCCGGCAGGCCGGTGACGCTGGCGCGTTCCAGCAAGAAGGTCAGCAGCTGGGTCTTGGCGAAGATCCGCGTCACCAGTTCGCAGTCCTTGAGGTTGTAGCGCGCCAGAGCCGGTTTGTCCTCGGCAAACATGCGGTTGATTTCGTCCATGCGCTGGTACGGGTTATCAATCGACTTGCCTTCACCCAGCAACGTTTGGGCGACGTTCTCCAGGCTGAATGAGGGGAAACTCCAGGTCGCCGAGCGCAACGCCTCGATGCCGTCGATGATCAATCGGCCGGCAGCCGCCGCGAAATAGTGGTTATTGCCCGAACCGTGCTCGCGCCACTGCATTTCCTCGCCACCGCGCCCCAAACGCAGCGGCACTGCCAGGCGACGGGCGTGTTCATGCAGCACGCGCAGGTCGAACTGCACCAGGTTCCAGCCAATGATTGCGTCGGGGTCGTGGAGGGCCAGCCATTCGTTGAGTTTTTTCAGCAACAGGGTTCGGGAATCACAGTATTCAAGCGCGAAATCCACGGCGCTGTCGTCGCCGTTCGGCGGCCCGAGCATGTACACCTGCCGTTGGCCACAGCCCTCGAGCGCGATGGAGTACAGCTCGCCCTGCGCGGTGGTTTCGATGTCCAGCGAACACAGCTTGAGCTGCGGCCGATAGTCTGGCGCCGGTTTCATCTGCGCGTCGACTAACAGCACGTCACCGTCCGGGGTACCGCTGAACGACACCGGGGCGGTGATGAAACGCTCCATCAGATAGCGTTCCGGCGGTCGGATATCAGCTTCGTAGACATCCACGCCGGCCCGGCGCAAGACGTTGTCCAGGTGCATCAACTGGCGGTGCTGCTGGCAATAGAGGCCCAGCACCGGGCGATGATGAAAGTCCAGCAGGGCCAGCGGACGCAGCTCGACCCCGCGCTCGTCACGCAACAACGGCTCGGCCTGCTCGCGCTGCGCCGCCGTCATAAACGCTACCGATGGCTGGTGCGGCAACCGGACGCAACGCGGGCCGGCATCCGTCGCCAGCCAGAACTCGACCTGAGTCCCGGCGGGCGTGTCGCGCCAGTGCCGGGTCAAGACGAATCCTTGCTGTAAATCCACCACTGCAACCTCACATGCCCGTTTCAGCCGGCAATTCTACTCGCCCTCGGCGTCGATAGCCCGCCGCATCCTGCGCACGGTGCGGATTGACCGGTTTCGCTGAAAAACCTCCACCAATGACGCTTTTCTACCCTATATGTGCCGCTTTGGACCTTGCCCGACACGCGTACGTCTACGATGCTGTAATAACCGACCGGGCGGCTTGCGGCTGCCCCGATAACAAGAGTGGAGAGGCCTCATGAAGACCGTTGCGCAATTGCTGAAACTAAAGGCCAGCCAGAACCAACAGGTTCACACCATCAAACCTGATCAGATGGTGCTCGAAGCACTGATGAAAATGGCCGAGAAAAACGTCGGTGCCCTGCCCGTCGTTGAAAATGGCGAGATCGTGGGCGTGATCAGTGAACGTGACTACGCACGTAAACTCGTACTCAAGGGCCGGTCTTCGGTCGGTACACCGGTCAAGGAAATCATGAACTCGCCCGTGATCACCGTGGACTCGCACCAAACCGTCGAGACCTGCATGGGCATCATGACCGACAAGCACCTGCGCCACTTGCCCGTGGTGGAGAACGGCCAGTTGCTGGGGCTGTTGTCCATCGGCGACCTGGTCAAGGAAGCCATTGCCGAGCAGGCCGAGCTGATTCAGCAGCTGGAGCAATACATCCGCGGCGAATAACCCGCCCGCCGCCACGAGCCGCCCGGTCGCCCGTACACGACCGGGTGGCTGCGACGCCCGCTATCGCACGCGCAGAATTTGCTCTATCGCGATGCACTTCTATATTGAGTGAGTCCATTGCCGTTCCCTGCCCTGCTGCCGAGCGCGACTCATGATGAACACCGAGCAGTTGATCATCTGCGAGCACTGCGATTGCGTGTATGAAAAAGCCACGCTCGCCAAGCACCAAAAGTCCCTGTGCCTGCGCTGCGGCGCGGTCCTGCAACGCTACAACGGCCTGACGGTCCAACAACGCCTGGCCCTGACCCTGACGGCCACGGTGCTGTGGATCTTTGCCAATTTCTACCCGGTCATGAGCATCAGCCTCAAAGGCCTGAAGAACAGCGCCACCCTGTGGGATTCGGTGCTGGCCCTCAGCCAGGGGCCGATCACCTTCATTGCGCTGGTCGCGGCCATTTCCATCATCATTGCGCCGGTCTTCCAGCTCCTGCTGTTGGTCTGGGTGCTGAGCTTTGCCCTGGCCAACCGGCGCTCGCCGGCGTTCAAGGTGTGCATGCGCTGGCTGGAAACCCTCCGGCCCTGGAGCATGCTCGAGGTGTGTTTGCTGGGGGCGATGGTCGCGGTGTTCAAACTCGCCGGCCTGCTGGATGTGCTGCCCGGCATCGGCCCTGTTCGCCCTCGCGGCCCTGAGCCTGCTGTTGATCCGCATTGCCGGTCGCGATGTGCGCGACCTGTGGGACACCCTATGAACACCCCGCCAGTGGCCAGCGACCTCAAGCTTTGCCTGTGCCACAGTTGCGGGAAAGCCTGCGACATTTCCGACCACGCCGACACGTGCGACCGCTGCGACGCGCCGCTGCATCCGCGCAAAATCAATTCCATGACCCGCACCTGGGCGTACATGTTGGCGGCGCTGGTGTTCTACATACCGGCCAATCTGCTGCCGGTGATGAACACCAGCATGCTCGGCAGCGGTTCCGACAGCACCATCATCAGCGGTGTGCTGGAGTTCTGGGAGCACGGCGCCTGGGACATCGCCCTGATCATCTTCATTGCCAGCATTGCGGTGCCGGGCGTCAAGTTTGTCGCCCTCACGCTGTTGCTGGTGACTGCCCAGCGCCGCAGCCTCTGGGCGCGCCGCGAGCGTTCGAAGCTCTACCGGTTCGTCGAACTCATTGGCTACTGGTCGATGCTCGACGTGCTGGTCGTGGCCCTGGTGGCGGCGCTGGTGAAATTCCAGGCGCTGGGTGATATCGAGCCGCGTCCGGGGATTCTGTTCTTCGGTCTGGTGGTGGTGTTCACCATGCTGTCGGCCATGAGTTACGACCCGCGCCTGATCTGGGAAAACCAACCATCCGAGGAGGTCATGGATGAAGTCGCACGCCACTGAGGGGCAACCATTGCCCGGCCAGGCCGCCATCAAGACCCGTCGCTGGAGCATTTCGCTGGTGTGGGTGGTGCCGATCGTCGCGGTGCTGGTGGGGGTATCGCTGGTGGTGCACAACTGGCTGCAACAAGGCCCGATCATCACCATCAACTTCAAGACCGGCCAGGGCCTGACGGCCAACAAAACCGAGGTGAAATACCGCAACGTGGTGATCGGGCAAGTCTCCGACGTGGAGCTGAGCGGCGATCAGAAAAGCGTCAACGCCACGATAAAACTTGCCAAGCAGGCGGAATCCTTCACCCGCAGGGACTCTAAATTCTGGGTCGTGCGGCCGCGGATCGGCGCAGGTGGCGTGTCCGGCATCGACACGCTGCTGTCCGGCGACTTCATCGGTGCCGACGCCGGGCAAGACGATGGTCGCGCCAAGACCTTCATCGGGCTGGAAGTGCCCCCGGCGATCACCTACGGCGAACCGGGCAAGCGTTTCACCCTGCATACCCAGGACCTTGGTTCGCTGGACATCGGCTCGCCGGTCTACTACCGCAAGATCCCGGTAGGCCAAGTGGTGTCCTATGCCCTGGATGCCGACGGCAAAGGGGTGAACATCGAAATCTTCGTGCACGCGCCCAACGACACCTTCGTGACCGATAACACCCGTTTCTGGAACGCCAGCGGCATCGATTTCGACGTGGGCGCCAACGGTGTCTCGGTGCGAACCGAATCACTCTCGGCCTTGCTGCTCGGGGGCATTGCCTTCCGGGCGCCGGACTACAACCCCAACGATCAGTCCGCTGTCGAAGACAAGGCCTTTGACCTGTTCGTCGACCAGCAAAGTGCCCTCGCCCCGCCAAACGGCAAGGCACAGTTCCTGACACTGCGCTTCGATCAGGCATTGCGCGGGCTCAAGGTCGACGCACCCGTCGAATTCCTCGGCGTGGAAATCGGCAAAGTGGTCGCGGTGAACCTGGATTTCGATGAACAGCGGCGCAGCTTTCCGGTCAACGTGGGCATCGTGATTTACCCGCAACGCCTGGGCCGGGCTCACACCAAGATGCTCAAGGTGCTGGAACACAATCCCGATGACGAACAGGCCATCGGCCGCCTGATGTCCACCTTTGTGGGTAACGGTCTGCGCGCCCAGGCTCGCAACGGCAACCTGCTGACGGGCCAGTTGTACATCGCCCTGGATTTCTTCCCGAAAGCTGAAAAAGTGGCCTTTGACCCCACAGCACGCCCCATGAGCATACCGACCCTCCCGGCCAGCCTTGAGCAGCTGCAAGAGCAGTTCCAGGCCATGGTCGACAAACTCAACAAACTGCCCATCGAGCGCATCGCCAACAACCTCGACGGCAACCTCACGGAAATGCGCAAAGGCCTGAAGCAGTTCAACGCCCAGACCCTGCCCGGTGTACAAACCACCTTGCAGGACGTAAGCAAGACCCTGCAATCGGCCAGCTCGACCCTCGCCGAAGACTCGCCGCAACGTGAACAACTGACCAAGACCCTGGACGAACTCGGCCGCATGTCGCGCTCATTGCGTGAACTGTCCGACTACCTGAGCCGGCACCCCGAATCGCTGCTGCGCGGCCGTCCCAAAGACGCGTCCGCGCAGGACCTGCAACCGTCTGCGCGCAATTGATCACAGGAGATCGTGCCATGGCTTTGTCGCTGAAAATCCCCGTGATCGGTTTACTGTTGCTGCTGGGCGCTTGCCGCAGCGACCCGATTCAGTACCACACCCTGACCCCGGTACAACCGGGCGGCACGGCGCGCAACGACGGCGTCCAGATCCAGATTGAAAGCGTCAGCGTACCGCCGCAGGTCGACCGGCCGCAGATCGTGGTGCGCCAGGGCAACAGCGGCCTGGCCATCCTCGAAACCCAATGGTGGGGCGCCAGCCTCGGCGAAGAACTGCGCAGCGCGCTGGTCGATCAGTTGGCCAGCACCTCCTCCGGCGCAAAAGTCCTGTTGCGGGTGGACGTGCAGCGCTTCGACACGGTCCCCGGCCAGTACGCGCTGCTGGACACCCAATGGCGCCTGCGCCGCAGCGATAACGCCACCTCGCTGACCTGCCGCAGCACCCTGCAAACGCCGTCCGGGGCAACCCTTGACGATCTGGTCGCGGCCCATCAGCACAACCTCAAACAACTCGCGGCGCTGATCCTCCAGGCAGCCACCAGCCACCGCAGCACGTGCCCGTCCACCTGAACGACTGGATTTTTGATGACCAATCCCGATACAGTTCCGCCCCCGGCCCGACCGGCACCTATCGACGATTGTTAAGGAACCCTGATGCGCCAACAGGATGGCAACCCCACACCACTACGCGCCAGCGTATTGATTCTGCTGGCCGGCATGGCCTTGAGCGCCTGCTCGCCCGGTAATCATCCTTCCTCTGCGGTGACCGTCAACGGTGTAAAAAGCACCGGCGGCGCACAACTGGCCTATGAACACGAACTGGACCTGAAACTGCCCCAGGCGTTGATCGAACCGCGCCTGACCGCCACTCGCGAAGCCTGCGAAAGTGCGCGGTTCGGTACGTGTAACGTGCTGCGCATCGAACAACGCGCGAACCGTGCCGAAATCACCGTGCGCATTGCCCCAAGTGGCGTTGAACCACTGGTGTCGATGGCCGCCGAAGGCGGTGAACTGGGCCAACGGGTGACCAGCGCCGAAGACCTGGCCGATGCCGTGGACGACGTGCGTCGGCGCACCGAACGCCTGAAGGCGCAGCAACAACGCCTCGACACACTGGCGACACGCACCGACATCAGCGTCGGTGACCTGATTGCCTTGAGCAAGGAGCAGGCCGGTATCGAAAACGACTTGCAGGCCCTGGCTCAGGTCGCGGCGGGCCAGCAGATGCGTCTGGACACCAACCGGGTGACCCTGAATTTCGCACCGACGGGCAGCAGCAACCGTTCCTCGCAACTGGGCAGGGCCTTCAGCAACATGCTGGATAACTTCACCTCAGGCGTGGTCGATGCCCTGGAAAAATTCAGCTACGCATTCCCGTTCATCGTCCTGACGTTCCCGCTGGTGATGCTGTGGGTCTGGCTGTGGCGCAAGTTCATCCGTCGGCGTGCCTGAGGCCGACCCTGTTTGTCATGGAGACGTTGACATGAACCTACCGTTATCTTCGCGCCCCAATGTTCGCGTTGTTGAACTGGGCAGCGACGACGAAGTACGCCTGCAGCGTTTCTTCGACGAAAGCCCCGGGTATTTCCTGACGATTCATGGAGAGCCCGCCACACCGGATGAGGCCCGCAACGAGTTGCTCCACGAACTGCCGCCCGGTTTTACCTTCAGTCAGAAGTGGACGCTGGGGTTTGAGGACTGCGATGGCGTGTTGGTGGCTGTTGCGCAACTGGTCAGCGACCTGATGGAGCCTGCTGTCTGGCAGCTCGGCCTGTTCATGGTGGCGCCCGGACGTCACGGGACCGGCGACGCTCAGGCGTTTTATCAGGATCTTCAGGACTGGACGCTGGCCAACGGTGCGCAGTGGCTGCGCCTGGCGGTGGTCCACGGCAACGTGCCCGCCGAACGCTTCTGGCAGCGCCAGGGCTTTTCGGAGATCCGGCGCCGCGACAGCGTCGAAATGGGCAAGCGCCTCAATACCCTGATCATGATGATCAAACCCCTCAACGGCAGCACACCCGAGCACTACATCCAACACGTGGAACGGGAACGGCCCACGGCTGCCTGAGCCTCAGCTGCCTGACGCCCGCGTCAGGCAGCGCTGATAACGTTCATCGACCCGTTTGGCGAACCAGGCTGTGGTGAGCTGACGGGTAATTTTCGGACTTTGCAGCACGATTCCCGGCAGGACCGCACGGGGCAGCGCTTTGCCCTGTTTCTTTTCGGCCAGTTCGAACACTCGCTGGTAGAGCGTGCTGTTTTCGAACTCAAGGCTATTGCCCAACGCCAACTGGTCCCGAATGGTCGTATTGCGCATGCCCAGTGACTGCCCCAGCGTACGCACCGCCAACTCCGTGGTGCCGGGCATGATCGAGTCGTAGCGGATCAGGTCGCCGTCCAGCGCCAAGGGGCGGCCCGATGCACGACTGAGCGCATTCTGGAACGCCGCATTGCGGCTGGCGTACCAACCGGCGTTGAAGTCAGCAAAACGGTACAGCGGCTGGGTGTAACTCACCGGATACCCCAGCAGGTGGGCGATACCGAAATACATCCCCCCGCGCCGGCTGAACACTTCGTTCCGGATCGTGCCGTCCACCGGATAGGGATAACCGCGCGCGTGCTTCTCGGCGAAGGCGATGCTGACCTGCATCGGCCCGCCGGTATGCACCGGGTTGAAACCACCGAACAATGTCTGGCCCATCGGCACCCGGTCGATGAAGTCATCGAAGATGGCGCTGAGTTCTTTCTCACTGCGCGCCGCCTTCAGTCGGTCGCTGTAGCTTTTACCGCTGGAAGATCGCACCTGCAACGCGCCGCTCACCAGCACACTGGGGATGTACACCCTGGCAGCGCGCCGATCGATTTCATCGCGGGCGATCTTGCCCAGCCCCGGCACGGATGGGTCGGCCTGGAACGTCGACTCCTGTTCGGTCACCGCCAGCACCGCACACAGGTTCCGGGTATTGGCGACAAGCCCTTGTGTGGCAAACGCGGTGTAGATGTCGTTCGCCCAGCCTTCGCGGTCAGTCGTTTTGGCCGGCAACAGCCGGACAATCTGAGCCTTGACCTGTGCCGGGTTAACCTCGGGCGCCTCGCGGCCACGCTGCGTCCCGCAACCGGCCAGCGCCAGCAGCGCCGCGAACGCCATGATCATTCGATGTGTGCGCATGTTCCCTCGCTCGCTCCCCACGCTGGCCAGACGATACCCCGAGGCGGGTCGCCGCGGATATCGACCGTGCTGACGCCAGGCTGTTCAACGCGCTCGGGCAGGACGCTGGAAAAGCCGGCGCCGATGTCCTTCAATCAATAGAACAGCGCGCGCACTGGGTGCACGCCTGAAAGAGGAACGCGCCATGAACCACTGCGATGTGCTGATCGTGGGCGCCGGCCCGACCGGCCTGGTATTGGCGCTGTGGCTGAGCAAGTTTGGGGTCAAGGTGCGCATCGTCGACAAGACCGCCGCGCCCGGTACCACGTCCCGGGCGCTGGCCGTCCAGGCGCGAACCCTGGAGCTGTATCGGCAACTGGACCTCAGCCAGACGGTGGTGCAAAACGGCCACAAAGTGCCGGCAGTCAATCTGTGGGTCAAAGGTGCCCCGGCGGCGCGCCTGTCCTTCGAACAGATCGGCAAGGGCCTGACGCCCTACTCTTTCCTCGAAATATTCCCGCAGGACCAACATGAGCAACTGCTGATCGAGCGGCTTGAGCAGTTCGGCGTCGCCGTGGAGCGCACCACAGAATTAACGTTGTTCTACGAACATGACAACGGCATCACCGCCCACCTGCGCAACGCGCAAGGCCGGGACGAAACCTGCAAGGCCAGCTACCTCGCCGGTTGCGATGGCGCGCGTTCCATTGTGCGCAAAACCTTGAGGCTGGATTTCCCTGGAGGCACTTACCAACAAGTGTTCTATGTGGCCGATGTGAACGCCTCGGGCCCGGCGATCAACGGCGAACTGCACGCGGACCTTGATGAAGCAGACTTTCTCGCGGTGTTCCCGTTGGCCGGTGAAGGCCATGCCCGCCTGATCGGCACTGTGCGCGACGAACGCACCGAGCACCTGGAGTCGTTGCAGTTCGAGGACGTCAGCCGCCGCGCCATCGACCACCTCAAGGTGCAGGTCCATCAGGTGAACTGGTTTTCGACTTACCGGGTTCATCACCGCGTGGCGGAACATTTTCGGCGTGGTCGAGTATTTGTGCTCGGCGATGCGGCCCATGTCCACAGCCCTGCCGGTGGCCAAGGCATGAACACCGGAATCGGCGACGCGATCAACCTGGCCTGGAAACTGGCCGCCGTCCTGGCCGGCAAGGCCTCGGACGACTTGCTCGACACCTATGAAGCAGAACGCATCGGTTTCGCCCGACGGCTGGTGGCGACCACCGACCGGGTCTTCAGCTTCGTCACCGCCGAAGGCCAGATGGCCGATTTGCTGCGCACGCGTCTCGCGCCGTTGCTGATCCCGAAAATTGCCGCACTGGAACCGGCCCGCGAATTTCTCTTTCGCACCGTGTCGCAAATCACCTTGAACTACCGGGGATCAGCCCTGAGCGCGGGCAATGAGGGGCATGTCCATGGCGGAGACCGGCTGCCTTGGGCGCAAGCGCCTGGCGTGGACAACTTCGACACACTGTCGAGCATGAATTGGCAGGTGCAGGTGTACGGCGACACCAGCGACGAAATGCGCCGCTGGTGCGCCGAACAGGGTCTGGCCTTGCACGTGTTCGACTGGGACCCGGCCTTTGAAGCGGCCGGGCTGGCGCGCAACGGGTTCTACCTGCTCAGGCCCGACACTTACGTGGCGCTGGCGGACCTGTCGGCAGACCCGAAAGTCATCGAGCGCTACTTCAAGGATCGCCGGATGACACTGGACTTCAGTTGAACCTGCACAGGCGTTTAGATCCCGCTCAAGGCCAGGTCCATCGCGAAGTAGGTGAAGATCAGGTCGGCTCCGGCGCGCTTGATCGCCCCCAGGCTTTCACGCACCACGCGGTCTTCGTCGATGGCGCCAGCCTGGGCGGCAAACTTGATCATCGCGTACTCACCGCTGACCTGATACGCCGACAGCGGCAAGCGTGAGGCTTCGCGGATATCGCGAATGATGTCCAGGTAGGCACCGGCCGGTTTGACCATCAAGGCGTCGGCACCCTCCTGCTCGTCGAGCAACGATTCGCGCACGGCTTCGCGGCGGTTCATCGGGTTCATCTGGTAGCTTTTGCGATCACCCTTGAGGGCGCTGCCGCCCGCTTCGCGGAACGGACCGTAAAGCGCCGAGGCGAATTTGGTCGAGTACGCCACGATCGACGTCTGAGTGAAACCGGCCTCGTCGAGCGCCCGGCGAATGGCCTGGACTTGCCCGTCCATGGCCGCCGACGGTGCAATCACATCGGCCCCGGCACGGGCAGCGGCAACGGCTTGCTTGCCCAGGTTGATCAGCGTCTGGTCGTTGTCGACTTCGCCGCCGTGAAACACGCCGCAGTGGCCGTGGTCGGTGTATTCGCAAAAGCAGGTGTCGGACATCACGATCATCTCCGGCACCGCATCCTTGCAGATCCCGGCCATGCGCGAGACCAGCCCCCGCTCGTTCCAGGTGTCACTGCCCGTGCCGTCCAGGTGATGGGAAACGCCGAAGGTCATCACCGACTTGATACCGGCGCGGGCATAACGCTCGATTTCACCGGCCAGTTTCGATTCCGGAATACGCATCACGCCAGGCATGCTGGTGATGGGCACGAAGTCGTCGATTTCTTCTTCGACGAAGATCGGCAACACCAGATCATTGAGGCTGAACTCGGTTTCCTGGAACAGGCTGCGCAATGCAGGCGAGCGGCGCAGACGGCGTGGACGTGCTTCGGGGAACTGGCTGGACATGGGTTTTCCTGAAAAAAGTCCAAAGGCATGGACGAGACGAAAGCCGTAGAGGGTGCAAGCTTATGCCCTTGGCCGACAGCGACACAAACGCAGGTTGTGGAACAGTTTATTACAGCGACTGCAATAATCGAACACCCTGTTTGCGCCTGATGCCTGGCACAGTTGCCGGTCCTCAAGCCGCGTTGTAGGGTTGGCCGTGGAAGGCGCGCGTGGCGCAACCGGCGATGAGCCCCCAAGGATCAGGAGTGAACCCGCATGTTCGACATTCAAAACTACGGCAGCTTTATCGCCGCGATTGTGATCTTTCAGTTGATGCCCGGCCCCGGCACGTTCGCCATCCTTAATGCCACCGCCAGAAACGGCGTTGGCGCAGGCTTCGCGGCGGTCTTCGGTACGTTGTTGGGGGATGCCACCTACATGATTGCCGCTGCCGCAGGCCTGGCCGCGATCATGAATGCCAACCCTGTACTGTTTCAGGTCCTGCAATGGTTTGGCGCAGCCTATTTGTGCTGGATGGGGGTGCAAATGCTCCGGTCGTCCGCGACCCGAGGCGATGCGTCCCTGGAACCGAAACGCTCGGCGCGACGCTACTTTCGCAACGCGCTGTTCGTGAGCCTGACCAACCCGAAAGTCATCCTGTTCTTCGTGGCCTTTTTCCCGCTGTTTCTGCACGCGGACTCATCAAGCGCAACGCTGGTGGCGATGATGGTTCACGTCTCGCTCATCAGCCTCCTCTACCAGGGCGCGCTGGTGCTGATCGGCAATGCCGCCGCCAACCGTTTGAAAACCCTGCCGCTGGCCCGAAAACTGGCGTCACGGGTGGCGAGCCTCGCACTGATCGGTTTTGGCATCAAACTGGCGGTGGGTAATCGCTGAACCGTTGGCCCGGGCAGATACGCTCAGCCCGTGCCATCCTTCACAGATTCAAGGTGCCTTCGATGCAGGTCACCGTCGAGCCACCGATCCAGATTTCATCGCCCACTTTTTCGACCTGGATGCGTCCGGCGCGGCCCATGGTCAGGCCCTGGCTCACCACATAAGAGGCAGGCGCCAGCCCTTCACTCAACAGCCATTGCGCAACCCCGGCGTTCAGGCTGCCGGTGGCCGGGTCTTCGGGCATGCCGTCGCCAGAAATGAACGCCCGCACTTCGAACTGCGCGGCATCGCCGTCGCGCTCGGCATCCCACGGTGCGATCACGCCAACCGCCAGCCCCATCATTTGCGAGTGATCGGGCTGCAACGCCAGCACCTGCGCCCGGTCCGCGAGCATGACCGCCAGCCAGCCAGCGCCGTTATCGACCCATTGCGCCCGTAGGATGACCCCTTCTTCAAGCCCCAACCCCAGCCGCACACGTTCCACCAGCGACGCGTCCACCGGACCGGACTTGAGCAAGGGTGGCGCGAGGAACGCCAGCTCGCCACCCCGGCGACGGATGCGCACCAGGCCCACACCGCACTCCTGAATGATCTCCTCACCCCGGGGAATACCACCGGCCTCCAGCCAGGCATGACAACTGCCCAGGGTCGGATGACCGGCGAACGGCAGTTCCTCCAGGGTGGTGAAGATTCGAACCCGGTAATCGGCTTCCGGATCTCGCGGCGCCAGCACGAACGTGGTTTCACTCAAGTTGGTCCAGGCCGCGAACGCGGCCATGCGTTCAGCGCTCAACTCATCTGCGCCGAGCACCACGGCCAACGGATTGCCCTTGAGCGGAACGCGACTGAACACGTCCACTTGTTTAAATTCGAATCGACTCAACGCCCCACTCCCTGCCTGGCTCAATCAAAGGCGCCAAGCCTCCCACGGCGCTGCGAGATACACAATCTTCAGGCGCTACCTGGGAATTTCCAGCCCCCGAATCACCGCCGGCCGCGCCACGAAGCGCTCCAGCACACGCAGCACGTTGGGGAAATCGTTGATGCCCACCAGGTCCCCGGCTTCGTAAAAACCGATCAGGTTGCGCACCCAAGGGAAGATCGCGATATCGGCGATGGTGTAGCGCTCGCCCATGATCCAGTTGCGTCCTTGCAAGCGAGTGTCCAGCACGCCCAACAGTCGTTTGCTCTCCTCGACATAACGATCGCGGGGGCGTTTGTCTTCGTAGTCCTTGCCGGCAAATTTATTGAAGAAACCCAACTGACCAAACATCGGGCCAATACCGCCCATCTGGAACATCAGCCACTGAATCGTCTCGTAGCGCGCCGCCGATTCCTGGGCCAGCAACTGGCCGGTCTTGTCTGCCAGGTAAATCAGGATCGCCCCGGATTCAAACAGCGCCAGCGGCTCATCGCCCGGGCCATGAGGGTCAATGATTGCCGGAATCTTGTTGTTGGGGTTGAGCGAGAGAAACTCGGGCGAGAACTGATCCTGAGTCTCGAAGCCAACCCGGTGCGCCTCGTAGGGCAGGCCGGTTTCTTCGAGCATGATCGAGACCTTGACGCCATTGGGGGTCGGCAAGGAGTAGAGCTGCAGCCATTCAGGGAACTGCGCGGGCCATTTTCGGGTAATCGGGAAGTCGCGAAGATCGGTCATGGTCAACATCCGGTGACAATTCAAGGGTGAGACAGTGCCATGGCCACTGGAGCCTGGCAGTCGGGCGCCGTGATTATAAGCACTGCACGGGCACAGGATTCTTAAATCCGAAACATCCTGTGGTTAACCTGCGCCCAGCCCTGACACAACAGCAGATAAAGTGCCACGCACCGGCCCTCATCGAACCAAAGTGCGTCACGGGACTCTGAGCAATGCCCTTTGGGGAGACGGACCGCTTCAATGACAAGGAAACCCACCCGATGCAGGGCGCTCGTGGTGCAAAGGTGTGTCAGCCTTAATCGAATGTGCTGAAGATCGACTATTCAATGACCAACCTGCTGAACCTCGCCAAACGCTTGAAGCACCGCAGCTACATGTTCGTGCCGTCGATGCTGATGGTGGGTGGCCTGCTCCTGTCGCTGGAATCGAGCGAAAGCCGCGCCCAGCCGGCTGACGGCACGCAAACCCTGGTGTTCCTGCGCCACGCGGAAAAACCTGCCGGTGGCCTGGGTCAATTGAACTGCCAGGGCCTGAACCGTGCCATCGACCTGGCGACACTGTTGCCGGACAAGTTCGGCAAGGCCAATTATGTCTTCGCCGCCAACCCGACACGCAATGTTGAAGAGGGCGAGTTCGACAACTCCTACAGCTACATTCGCCCCCTGATGACCATCAGCCCCAGTGCCATCAAGCTCGGCCTGCCGGTGAACATCGAATTCTCGGCCAACGACACCAGCGCCCTGGCCGACGAGTTGATGCACGACAAGTACCACAACGCCACCATCTATACGGCCTGGTCCCACGGTTACCTGCCGGAACTGATCAACAAAGTGGCCGAAGAAGCCCTCGGCGAAAAACGCACGATCACCGACGACTGGAAATCCAGCGATTTCGACACCTTGTTTGTGCTGACACTGACCTGGCACAACGGCAAGGCCACCCTGCTCAGCCACAGCTACAAGCAAGGGCTGGATAACGGCCAGCAGACATGTCCGACATAATCGAGTGACTTGCGCCCACACGCCATCGAGGCCATGGATGAAACCGTGCTGGGGTATGATGCCGCATCTGTCCTGACTGCCCGGAACCTCTCCATGCCCAACTCATTCGCCGCCCCTCAACGGGGCTGGTCGTTCTGGTGGAAACCCGCCCTCTTCCTGCTGGTCGCCTGCGTGGGCCTGTACTACGTCAAGTGGTCGCCCTACTACCTCAAGGTGTTTGTCGCCGCCGAAAATCACAGCATTGGCGCCTCGATTCTCAACGATGAACAAAGCGCTCCGCTGGCCGCCGCCCTGGCGTACGCCAAGGTGTACTTCCTGGCCATCTGGAAAGCCGCCGTGCTGGCGGTCATCCTCGGCTCGCTGCTGCAAGTGCTGATCCCTCGCGACTGGCTGTTGCGGCTGTTCGGTCGCGCCGGTTTCGCCTCGACCCTGCGCGGCGGGCTGTTCGCCCTGCCGGGGATGATGTGTTCCTGCTGCGCAGCGCCGGTTGCGGCAGGCATGCGTCGGCAGAACGTCTCGGTGGGCGCAGCGCTGGCCTTCTGGATCGGCAACCCGGTGCTCAACCCCGCGACACTGGTGTTCATGGGCTTCGTGCTCGGCTGGGGGTTCACCGCATTGCGTCTGGTCGCCGGGATTGTGCTGGTGCTGGGGGTGTCGTGGGTGGCCCAACGCGTCGCGCGCCCCGAGCAACTGCCGGAAGCCGCGCTGAACGCCGTGACCGCCGCCAGCAACGTCGACAGCGAGCCGTTCCTCACTCGCTGGGCGCGCACCTTGTGGCAGTTGTTCTGGAACACCATCCCGATTTACGTGCTGGCCGTTCTGGTGCTGGGGGCGGCTCGGGTCTGGCTGTTTCCGCACGTTGACGGTGCCATGGCCAACAGCCTGCTGTGGCTGGTGCCGCTGGCCATCGTCGGCACGTTGTTCGTGATTCCTACCGCTGCTGAAATCCCGATCGTGCAGACCATGATGGCGCTGGGCATGGGTACCGCACCGGCCGTGGCCTTGCTGATGACCCTGCCGAGCATCAGCCTGCCGTCGCTGCTGATGCTGCGCAAGGATTTCGACACCCGGGTGCTGGTGACCGTTGCCCTGCTGACCATGCTGATCGGCGTGATCAGCGGGCTGATCGCCGCCGCCCTGCTTTAACCCTCAGCCCCGCTGGCTGCTGCGCTCACGCAAGTACTCGAGCACGGCAGCCTGCTCCCCGGCGAATTCGATGCGGACGCCTTTCTTCTCACGCTGGAAGGCGTACATCGGGTCGTAGTACTCGCTCAGCAACCCTTCGATCCAGTCCCGAAAAAGCTCAACCGAACCAGTTCGTGCCTGCTCCGCCAGCGCGTATTCCATCTGCAAGAGCATCCGCTGGTGACGCTCGCCACCTAGACGCCGGTGAATATTGTTCAGGCTGGAGATCAAACGCTCCGCATACAGCAAGAAGCCCTGTTCGCCATACAGCTCGACAAACTCGGCGTGCAGGTTGATCACGTAATCCTGCAAAATCCGCTCAACCCGTCCTTCGACACTGTCTTCCAGCCAGACCATCGGAAAACCCTGCATGCCCTGGTACAGAGGCAACGGCAAGGCACAGCTACCGACCATGCGACTTTCGTCTTCCAGCACGAATTGCACGATGCCACCGGCGCGCTTTTTCAACACATCCACCGCCAGACGATTTTCGAAGTCGATGTTGGTCGGTTGCCCTGTCGCGCGTTTGCCGAAACTGGAACCACGATGATTGGCGTGCCCCTCTAGATCGAGGCCATTGGTCAACTGCGCGAGCACTTCAGTCTTGCCGGTTCCGGTCATGCCGCCCAAGAGGACGAAGTCGCACTGATCAACCGCTTGATCGACGGTGTCCAGCAAAAACGTACGCATCGCCTTGTATCCACCACCGATACGTGGATAGTCGATTCCTGCCTCTTCCTTGATCCATTGCTGCACGATCTGTGAGCGCAGACCGCCGCGGAAGCAATACAAGTAGCCATCGGGATGAGCCTGAACAAACTCCATCCAGGCTTGGACACGTTGGTCCTTTACTTCACCGGACACCAACCGTTGCCCCAGGGCAATCGCCGCCTGCTGGCCGTGTTGCTTGAAACAGGTGCCTATCTGTTCACGATCGTTGTCATTCATCAGCGGCAGGTTGACCACGCCGGGGAACGAACCCTTGCTGAATTCCACCGGCGCACGGGTGTCCATCATCGGTCGGTCGGTGAGGAAAATGTCGCGATAGTCGGTGATGTCGACAGGCATCAGATCACCTCTACCGCGTTGCTCTGTCGCTCGATCAGTTCACCGATCGGCGCCAGGTCGAGCCCCAGTTCGGCGGCCATCGCCAGGAACGCTTCGTTGCCTTGCGGCGTGACGGCAATCAGCAAGCCGCCGCTGGTCTGTGGATCGCACAATACCCGCTTGTGCAGTTCCTGCACGCGACCGAGCTTGTCGGCGTAGCTGTCAAAGTTACGCAAGGTGCCACCGGGGACGCAGCCCTGGTCCAGGTAATATTCAACGCCTGGCAGGCGTGGCACGCGGTCATAGTGGATGCGCGCAGTCACCCCGCTGCCATCGGCCATTTCCACCAGGTGCCCCAACAACCCGAACCCGGTGACGTCGGTCATGGCGGTCACCCCGTCCAGTTTGCCGAAACGACTGCCGGGTTTGTTCAGGGTGCACATCCAGTCACGGGCCAGGCCCACGTCGCTGTCACGCAGTTTGCCTTTCTTCTCGGCCGTCGTGAGGATGCCGATGCCCAGGGGTTTGGTCAGGTACAACAGGCACCCGACGGTGGCGGTGTCATTGCGTTTCATGTGGCGCTTTTGCACCAGGCCGGTCACCGCCAGGCCGAAGATCGGCTCGGGGGCGTCAATCGAATGCCCACCGGCCAGCGGGATACCGGCCTCGTCACACACCGAGCGGCCGCCCCGAATCACTTCCCGGGCAATCTCCGGCGCCAGCACGTTGACCGGCCAGCCAAGGATTGCAATCGCCATCAGCGGATCGCCACCCATGGCGTAAATGTCGCTGATGGCGTTGGTGGCCGCGATGCGGCCGAAATCAAACGGATCGTCGACGATCGGCATGAAGAAATCGGTGGTCGAGACCACGCCGCGTTCGTCGTCGATGGCATACACCGCCGCATCATCGCGCGAGGCGTTGCCGACCCAGAGTTTCGGGTCCAGGTTCTGCGCGCCGCTACCGGCCAGAATCACTTCCAGCACCTGCGGGGAAATCTTACAGCCGCAACCGGCGCCGTGGCTGTACTGGGTCAGGCGAATCGGCTCGCTCATGGGGTGCACCTCGTCAAGTCAAGGGGGCGATTCTAGCAGAGCGCTCGAGCCTGCCGGCACTCATCGGCGCCCCGCGTCCGGTGTTTGGGGGCGATTTACGATTGCGGCGTGCCTTGGTGAAAGACCATTTGCCACTGCTCCTTTTGCTTGCGCCAGACCGAGCTGCGCAAAGACACCTGTTCCGACTGTCCGATGGCTGCCGCACGCCGGGAACGGTAGGTCACCAGTGCGACGGACTCGGACAAGAGCCGGGCCGAAAAGTCGCTGATGGTGCGCTCGGTAAACGGCTCGTCAGGCAGGCGCTGGACGACGTCCGTTTTGCTCCAGGCATTGCCACTGGCCCCGAACTCAAGAAAGTCATCGGCAATCAGTTGCGATAGCGCCTGGGCGTCAGCCCGTGTTGCCGGCTCCTGAAGCCGTGCTTCGAGGTACAGCAGATGGTGATGCAGGTCCATGGCCGTCAAGTTCCATCAAAAAAACAACTGTAGCAGCAAAAAAAAGCCGCCCTGAAGGGCGGCGGTCAGTCCTCGGCAGAATCAGAAACCGAGGCTGAAACTGATGGTCATGGCGTGGTCCTTGTTGTCGTGGGACAACTGGCCGGAGTAACCGATACCCAGCTTGCCGGCGGGGCTGATCTGGTAGTCCAGACCGGCCTCGACCAGTGCGCTGTCCTTGGCGATCGGTACACCCTGGGTGGTAAATGAGGTGCCGCTGTCAATGAAGGTCAAGTCGGCATCGGGTTGGGTATCGCCGTAGGCATGGCGCCAGCCCAGTGCTGCGCGTGGGGTGATCTGCGAGCCGTTGGACAAGGTGATGCGCTTACCGGCGCGCAGGCCGACCGTGGAGAAAGTAACGTCCTGGCTGGCATCGGTTTTCAAGCGAGCGGCCCCACCCTTCTCCTTGCCGGTGTCACTGTCATAGTTGACGTAAGACAGACCGACGAAAGGTTCCAGCGCCACACCGGCAGTTTCCAGTGCGTAACCGACTTCACCGAACACCTGCGCGCTTTGCGCGTCGTAATCGGCTTTCAGGCGATCGTTGTAGCTGCCGACGCTGACGTCTCGTTTGGTTTCGATCTTGTGCCAGCTGTACGCCGCGCCCAGACGCACCGCCACCGCATCGAACTGCGAGTTGACGTACGCCGCCAGGTGCGTGGTATTCACCGAGGCATCGGACCGACGCTGGTCCACGCTCAGGTCGCTGCGGGTGTAACCCACGGCCGCACCGGCGCGCCATTGTTCGTCGAGCTGACGGTCGGTACCGAGCATGAAACCGGACAGGTTGCGGTCCAGCTTGGCCGCATTGCCATCGCCGTCCATGTCACCCCAGCCACCAAGAACGCGCATCCAGCCAACCATTTCTCCCTGGCAACCTTCGCTGCTCAAGCGGTTTTCGCTGGAGGCCAGCGTGCGCCGTGGATCGTCCTGGGCGCTGCAACCCGGTTGACGCATACGGTCGTTGAGCGCATCGCGTACGTACCGGGAGTCTTCAAGCATCGCACTGACGGTACTGGCGTGGATTTCCCCCGACAGGCTGTCGAACGCTGAACGGGCGGAAGCCTGGTCCAGATTGAGGATCTGGTAATTCAGCGCTTCGGCGTCATCATCGTCATCCCCCACATAAGCATCCAATGCTCCGGCGACACCGCCCTGGTTAGGGGTGTTGGCCACCTGGGCGAATGTCGTCTGATTGCGGGTGACGCTCAGCCCGACCTGATTGGCGCTGTACACCAGCGCCGTGTTGAGGAACGCCAGGTTCGGCAGGCTGATGGCGCTGAACGTGCCGTTGACCCCGCCGCCGGCGGTAATCAGCGAGTACGTCTTGTCACCGGTGTAAGGCACCAGGGTGTGCACTTGCAGCCCGCCCCCCAGGGTTGCCGTGCCGCCGACCGCGAGCGCGGTACTCGTTGGCGATGTCACCGTCAGGTCGAGCACACCGTCCGCGGCGTTGTTGAAGTTACCCGCCACACTGAGCGTGCCAGCCGAGGCACCGGATTGCACCAGACCATGGTTGGTCAGCGAACCGACGCTGCCGTTGCCGCTCAAACCGGCGCCATTGGCCACGGTGACCTGACCGCCGAACGTGGTCGGATTGCTGCGGTCACCCACTTGCAGCACACCTTGCTCCACCGACACGGTCCCGCTGAATGGCTGGTTGCCGGTGATCAGCAACAGCCCTGCACCCTGTTTGACCAGACTGCCACTGCCATTGATGACGCCGTTGAAACGACCATCGGTGTTCTGCGCAAACAACATCCGCGCGTTGTTGAGGAAGCGGCCTTGCAGGCTGGTGGTGTTACCGGCCAGGGTGCCGCCGCTGATGGTGGTGCCACCGCTGTAGGTGTTGGCACCGGTCAGCAACAAGGTACCGGCATCGAGTTTTTCAATCCCGCCGCTGCCCACCAATGGCGCGTCGATCTGAGCGGTGACGCCGGCATTGACCCGCACGGCAGCCAGCGTGCCGTCAGCCGCATTGGTCGGGCTCAAGCTGCCGCCGCTGCCCGCGACCAGGGTGTAACCGGAGTCGAGGAACTGCAACCCGGTGAACCCTTGATTGCCAACCACAGTGACCGTGCCGCCCTGCCCGCCAAAGACCGCAAACTGATTGTTCGTACCCTGGCTCTGCGTGCCGTTGGGGTCCGTCCAGTTGGTGCCTGGCCCCCAAGTGCCGCTGCCACCGCTGATGGTGCCGTCGGCATTGGTCTTGCCACCGTTCCAGAATTGCACTTCACCCGGTGTGTTCTGCACCAGCAGGTTGACCTGATTGGCCACTGCAGTTTGCAGAAACAGGCTCGCGGGCAGTACGCCGCCCGGCAAGGTGCCATAGCTCAAGCCGTTGTCGGTCAGGCTGCCGCCGTAGCGGAACAGTTGATAGATACCGGTGCCGAAGGCATCGCCTTGGGTGATGTTCAGCGTACCGTCGAGGGTCAGGTTGCCGGCCACGTTGACCACGGTGGTCGAGCTGCTGGCCTGGCCGAGGGTGAAGTCCAGCGTGCTGCCAGACGCCAGGCTCAATGCACCCACCGACAACGGTGTCGCGGCGCCCCCCGCCGTCAGGCTCGCGCCATTGCTCAGTTGCACGGCACCTGCAATCTGGCCACTGCCGCCAAGTTTGGCACCCGATGCAACGTTCACACTGGTGCTGCCGAGGCTGCCATTGACCAGCAAGCCACCGGCCTGGACGTTGGTCGCACCGGTCAGGGCGTTAGTGCCGGTCAGCAACAGATCGCCGCTGCCGCTTTTGATCAATGTCCCCGTGCCGGTGAGGTTGCCGCTGTACGTGCCGTTGCTGTTTTGCGCGAACGTCAGCGACGCGTTGTTGAAGATCGCCCCTTGCAGGCTGCTGGTGTTGCCACTGGTGCTGCCACCGTTGAGGATAGTGCCGCCGCTGTAGGTGTTGGCGCCGCTGAGCACCAGCACGCCACTGCCGTTTTTCACCAGGCTGCCGGTGCCGCTGACGACGCCGCTGAGGGTCAGGTCCTGGCTGCCGGCCAGGGTCAACTGGGCGCCCAGATTGAACGCATTGGCCAGTTGCAGCGCCACCGGGCTGTCGAGTTGTGCATTGCCGCCCACGCTCAGGGCAGCACTGCCTATTGCCGCGTTATTGCCGAGAATCAGCTGCCCGCCGTTGAGTTGAGTGCCGCCCTGATACGTGTTGACGCCATTGAGGGTCAGGCTCGCCGCGCCATTCTTGATCAGGCTGCCCGTGCCACTGACGACGCCACCCAAGGTCAGTGCATTAGAGCCCGCCACGTTCAGTGCACCATTCAGCACCGCGGCGTTGCTCAGGCTGACGGCGTTGTTGCTGTCCAGCGTGGTGCCATTGGCGGCGGTCAACACGCCACTGCCCAACGCGCTGTTGTTGCCGACGACCAGGCTGCCACCATTGAGGGCGGTGCCCCCGGTGTAGCCATTGGCGCCATTGAGCACCAGGGTGCCACTGTCGAGTTTGGCCAGCGTGCCGGTGCCATTGATGGCCACATCGAGGGTGGCAGTCACGCCCGGATCGACACGAATCGCGGTGTTGCCGGTGCCGCCATTCACCGCCGTCAGTGTCCCGCTCGAACCCGACACCACGTTGTAGCCATTGGTGACGAATTGCAGGCCGGTGATGCTTTGCGCACCGTTGACCGTGACCGTGCCCGCCGCGCCCTGGAACACCGCAAAGCTGTTGCCCCAGGCTTGGTTGAGCGTACCGTCCACGTTGGTCCAGTTGGTGGTGCCGCTGCCCCAGGTCCCGGTGCCGCCGTCGATGGCGCCGTTGCCGACCAACTGGCCGCCGTCCCAGAACTGCACCGTGGTGTTCGGCGCCGTCACCAGCACGTTGACCTGATTGCTGACTGCGGTCTGCACTTGCAGATCACCCGGCACCACACTGCCCGGCACGGTGCCGACCACCAGACCGTTGTCGGTGAGGGCACCGGTGTAGTTGATCAGCCGATACACGCCGCTGCCGAAGCCGCCGATGTCGCTGACGTTCAAGGTGCCGTCCAGGGTCAGGTTGCCGCCGACATTGAGCAACGAGGTGCCGCCGCCCGACACCGGAACGCCAAGACCGACATCCAGGTTGGCGCTGGGTGCCAACACCAGCGAGCCCACCGACAAGGTGTTGCCGCTGCTCAGGGCCAGATGACCACCGTTGGCGACCGTGACCGCACCGCCCAGGCTGCCGGTGCCGGTCAGGGTCCCGCCACTGTTCACCGCCACGTTGGTACTGGCCAGCGAACCGCTGAGGTTAAGCGTACCGCCGTTGACGCTGGTGTCGCCGGTCAGGGTGCTGTTGCCGGTGAGGTTCAAGGTGCCGGTGCCGAGTTTGTTCAGCAGGCCCGTGCCGGTCAGCACACCGTCGAAGGTGCTGCCCAGGTTGTTGCCACCAATGCTCAACGTGTTGCCGGCGCCGATCAGTGCCGTACCGCTGCCGGTCAGGCTGGCGATGCTGGCCGAGCCGCCGAGGTTGAGCTGGGTGCCGGTCGCCAGGTTGACCCCGGCGTTGTTGCCCAGGGCCGAACCGCCGAGGGTAGTGAGGCTACCGCCGAGCACGTTGAACAACCCGCCAAAAGTGTTGGCCCCGCTGAGGGTCAGGTCAGCCGCGCCATTTTTGGTCAGGGTGCCGGTGCTGGCCACCACGCCGGACAGGGTCAGGTTGTTGCTGCCCGCCACGCTCAGGGCAGCGTTGACGTTCAGGCCGTTGACCAGGCTCAGCGCTGAGGTGCTGTCCAGAGTCGACGCGCCGCCGACAGTCAGCGCGCCCGTGCCCAACGCCGCAGCGGAACCAAGAGTCAGTGTCCCGGCGGTCAGTGTGGTGCCGCCCTGGAAGGTGTTGACGCCATTCAGGGTCAGGTTGGCGCTGCCATTCTTGGTCAAGGCGCCGGTGCCGCTGAGGACACCGCCAAGGGTCAGCGCATTGCTGCCGCCAACGGCCAGGTTAGCGTTCAATGCAACGTTATTGCCCAGTGTCAGGCCGGCGTTGCTGTCCAGGGTCGACGCCCCGGCGACCGTCACATTGCCCAGCCCCAGTGCCGCCGCATTACCGACGGTCAGGGTCCCGGCGTTCAACGTGGTGCCACCAAGGTAACCGTTGGCCGCGTTGAGGATCAGGTTGGCCGCGCCATTTTTGGTCAGGCTGCCCGCACCGTTGATGGCGCCGCCCAGGGTCAGGTTGGCGGTGCCGCCGATGCCCAGGCTACCGGCCAGGTTCAGCACGTTGCTGATACTGACCGCACTGCTCGCATCCAGTGTGGTGCCGTTGGCGGCATTCAGCGCGCCAGAACCCAGCGCGGTGTTGGCGGCCAGGATCAACCCACCCGCGTTCAGCGCAGTAGGGCCGAGGTAGGTGTTATTGCCGCCGAGGGTCAGGCTGGCCGCACCGGTTTTGATCAAACCACCCGTGCCGCCAATCGCCCCGTTCAGGGTCAGCGCGTTACTGCCGGCCACCGTGAGGTTACCCGCCAGATTCACGGCGTTGCCCAGCGTAACCGCGGTGTTGCTGTCCAGCGTGGTGCCCGCGGCGGCGGTGAGCAGGCCGGTGCCCAGTGCGGTGTTGCTGCCCACCACCAACGTACCGCCATTGAGCGACGTACCGCCGGTGTAGCTGTTGGCACCGTTGAGTACCAGAGTGCCGCTGTCGAGCTTGGCCAGGGTGCCGGAGCCATTGATGCCCACGCCGAGGGTCGCGGTGGAACCCGGGTCGACCCGAATCGCCGCATTGCCGCCCGTCCCGTTGACCGCCGTCAGTTGACCCGCAGCCCCCGTCACCAGGTTATAGCCGTCCGTGACGAACTGCATGCCGGTGAACGCTTGCGTGCCGTCCACGGTGACCGTTCCCGCCGTGCCCTGGAACACCGCGTAGTCACTGGCCCAGGTTTGATTGAGTGTACCGTTGGCCGATGTCCAGTTGGTGCTGCCGAGATTCCAGGTGCCGGTGCCGCCGTCCACGGTGCCATTAGGCGTGGTCTGGCTGCCGTCCCAGAAACGGATGTTGGGGTTCGAGGCCGCGACCACCAGGTTGATCTGGTTGCCGATGGACGTCTGCACTTGCAGATCCCCCAGGCTGAAACCCACCGGGATGCTGCCGATGTCCAGCCCCAGGTCCAGGAGGCTGCCGGTGTAGTTGATCAAGCGATAGACGCCCGTGCCAAAGCCACCGGCATCGGTCACGTTCAGCAGGCCGTCCAGCGTCACGTTGCCACCGACATTGAGCAAGGACGTGGTGGACGGCGCGCCCAGGCTCACGTCCATGTTGCCGGTGCTGCTCATCACCAAGGAGCCTGCCGACAATGTGCTGATGGAACTCAGCGCCAGGTGCCCGCCGCTGTTGATGCTCACCGCCCCCAGCAACGAGCCGGTGCCGGTCAGGGTAGCGCCCGTGTTGACGGCGACGGTCGAACTGCCCAGTGACCCGCTGAGGTTAAAGGTCCCGCCATTGATCACGGTGTTGCCGGTAATGCCGTTGATCCCGGTCAGGTTGAAGGTACCGGTGCCGACCTTGGTCAGGCTGCCACTGCCGCTGATGTCGCCGTCGAACGTGCTGGTGGTACTGGCACCGCCGACGCTCAAGGTGTTGCCTGCCCCGATCAGCACCCCGCCGCTGCCGGTCAGGCCCGCCAGGTTGCCGTTGGCGCCTATGTTCAGACTCGCACTGGCGCTGATGTTCGCGCCGGAGGTGTTGCCGAAGGCGCCGGTGCTGGCGGTGCTTACGCTACCGCTCACCACGTTCAGCGCACCGGTGAAGGTGTTGGTGCCGCTCAGGGTCAGGTTGTCCAGACCGTTCTTGATCAGGGCACCACTGCCGCTGATGACGCCGCTCAAGGTCAGGCCGCTGTTGCCCGCCACACTCAGGTCGGCATTCAGCGCAAGCGCGTTGCCCAGTGTGAACGCAGCGCTGTTGTCCAGGGTGGCTGCGCCGCCGACGGTCAGTGCGCCCGTGCCCAATGCCGAGCCATTGCCCAGGGTCAGGGTCCCGGCGTTCAGGGCGGTGCCGCCCTGGAAAGTATTGATGCCGTCGAGCGTGAGATTGGCCGCGCCGTCCTTGATCAGTTGGCCGGTGCCGCTGATGACGCCACTCAGCGTCAGGCCATTGGTGCCGCCGACGGTCAGGTCGGCATTCAGGGCCACGCCATTGTTCAGGGTGACGGCGGTGGTGCTGTCCAGAGTGGCTGCCCCGCCCACCGTCAATGCGCTGCTCCCCAACGCCGCACCGTTGCCGACCGTCAGGGTCCCGGCGTTGAGCGTGGTACCACCGAGGAAACCGTTGGCACCGGTGAGAATCAGGTTGGCCGCACCGTTCTTGACCAGACTGCCCGCGCCGTTGACCAGCCCTGCCAGGGTCAGGTCGGCCGTACCGCCAACCGTCAGGGCACCGGCCAGGTTCACCAGATTGCTCAGGGTGACGGCCGTGTTGGCGTCCAGCGTTGTTCCAGCAGCGGCGTTCAGGGCGCCGCTACCGAGCGCGCTATTGTTGCCAACGATCAGTTTGCCGACGTTGAGCGCAGTGTTGCCCAGATACCCGTTGGCGCCGTTGAGGATCAGGTCCGCCGAGCCGTTCTTGATCAACCCGCCGACGCCGTTGACCACGCCACCGAGGGTCAGGGCGCTGGTGCCCGCAAGGGTCAGGTTGCCACCCAGGTTGACGCTGTTGCCGAGGGTCACCGCCGTGCTGGCGTCGAGGGTCGTGCCAGCCGCAGCGTTCAGCGCCCCGGTGCCCAGCGCCGTGTTGGAGCCGACGATCAACGAGCCACCGTTGAGTGCCGTAGTGCCCTGATAAGTGTTGTTGCCGGTCAGGGTCAGGCTTGAGCTGCCGGCCTTGATCAGGCCTCCCGCGCCACCGACCACACCGCCCAGCGTCAAGGCATTGGTACCTGCAACGGTCAGGTTGGCGTTGAGGTTGACGGCATTGTTCACCGTCAGCGCACTACCGCTGTCCAGAGAACTGGCGCCGGCCACGGTCAGGGCACCGGTGCCCAGTGCCGCCGCATTGCCCAGCGTCAGCGTGCCTGCGTTCAGGGTGGTGCCCCCCTGGAAGGTGTTGGCACCGTTGAGGGTCAGGTTTTGCGCGCCGTTCTTGATCAGTTGGCTGGCGCCGCTGATAACGCCGCCCAAAGTCAGGGCGTTGGTGCCGGCCAGGGTCAGGTCGGCATTGAGTACAACGTCATTGGCCACGGCAATGCCCGCGCTGTTGGCCAGGGTGGCTGCACCGCCAACGGTCAATGCGCCACTGCCCAGCGCCGCGTTGTTGTTCACGGTCAGGGTCCCGGCGTTGAGCGCGGTGCCCGCGAGGAAGGTATTAGCGCCGCTGAGAATCAGGTTGGCCGCACCATTTTTAGTCAGGCCACCGTTGCCGCCGATCACACCGCTCAGGGTCAGGTCGGCGCTGCCGCCCAGGTTCAGGTTGCCGGCAAGATTCAGCGCGTTGCTCAGCGCCACCGTCGCATTGGCATCCAGCGTGGTGTTGTCTGCCGCGCTCAAGCTTCCCAGGCTGAGCGCCGTGTTCGAACCGACAATCAGGGAACCCGCATTCAGCGAGGTGGTGCCGAGATAACCATTGTTGCCGCTGAGCGTCAGGGCCGCGCTGCCGTTCTTGATCACCCCGCCGGCACCGGTGAGCGAACCCGTGAGGGCCAGTGCCTGGGAGCCACCGAGGGTCAGGTCCGCCGCCATGCTGACGTTATTGGCCAGGGTGACGCCGGTGGTGGCGTCCAGCGTGGTGCCTGCGGCAGTGTTCAGGGCTGCCGTCCCCAGCGCGGTGTTGGAGCCGACCAGTAACTTGCCGCCATTGAGCGAGGTTGGTCCCAGGTACGTGTTGTTGCCCGTCACCGTCAGGTCCGCCGAACCATTCTTGAGCAGGCCCCCGGCGCCAGAGATCACACCGCTCAACGTCAGTGCGTTGCTGCCGACGGTGCTCAGGTTGGCATTGAGCGTCACGTTATTGGCCAGGCTCACCACCCCGGTGGTGTCCAGGTTTGCGCCGCCGTTGACGATCAGCGCTCCGGTGCCCAGCGCATTGTTGTTGCCTACCGTCAGAGTGCCGGTGTTCAGGTTCGTCGTGCCGGTGTAGCCGGTGTTGTTGCCGCTGAGCGTCAGGCTGCCGCTGCCGCTCTTGTTGATCCCGCCACTGCCGCTGATCTGCCCCGCCAGCGTCAGGCTGCCCGTGCCGGTGGTGGTCATGTTGTTATTGAGGGTGATGAGGTTGTTCAGCGTGACCGTCCCCGGTGCCGACAACGTACCCGCACCGCCGAAGGTCACCGTCCCGGTACTGAACGCCAGGTTGTTGCCCAGCAGCACTGAACCGCTGTTGATCGTGGTGTTGCCGCCGTAAGTGTTGGCCGCGCTGAGCGTCAGTTGACCGGTGCCGTTCTTGGTCAGGCCGCCACTGCCCGAGATCACGCCGGACAACGTCACGCCGTTAGCCCCTTGCAGGGTCCCGCCGCTGCTGCCCAGAGTGATCAGGTTGCTCAGGTTCAGACCGGCGTTGCTGGCCTGCAAAATCCCGCCATTGACGGTGAGCACGCCACTGCCGAATGTCGCGTTGTTGTTGAACAGCGAAACACCACCGTTCAGCGTAGCGCTGCCGCTGACCAAGGCCCCTTGCAGGGTCCAGGTGCCGCTGTCGACCCGCAGGTTATTGAAGTTGATGTAGTTGGCGCTGGACGCCGAGCCGACACCCGAGGTGCCGCCGCCGACCCCGATCGGGTTTTGCAGGATCAGGTTGTTGCTGCCACCGGCACCACCGTCGATCTGGCCCGTTGGCGCAAAGGTCAGGTCGATACCGATCAGACCACCCAGGCTCGACCCGGAACCGCCCCCGGCAGAGATGCTCGACCCGGTCACCGCGGTGAACGTGTTGGTGCTGTTGGCCCCCATCGACACACTGCCGCTGATGGCACTGGTGTTGATGAAGGAGTTGCCACCCGCCGAGGTCTCGAATGCCACGCGCCCGACAATGGAACCCGCGTTGACCATCGAGACCTGGGAGCCGCCGAACACCGCCACCACCGGTGCATCGGACCCGGTCAGGGTCAACCCGAGCAAAGCGGATGAATCGATGGTGCCGCTGTTGGAAATGTTCGTCGTGCCGCCGACCCCGTTATTGATGTTCAGCGCCATGCCGTCGAGGGTGGTCAGGTTCAGGCTCAGCACGCCTGACGAGCCGCGAAGAACGCCAGTGCCGGCGTTACTGACATTGACCGTCGAGGCGGCCGCGTTGCCGATCACGACACCGTTGCTCAGCAAGGTAATCAACCCGGCAAACGCCGGGTCGATGGTCCCGGCGTTGTTCAGCGTGATGTTGTTCCCGATCAGGTTCAACGCACTCCCGCCCAAGACTGCGTTGATCCCGGCGCCGCTGGCCACGTTGACAGTCAGGTCATCGACCGAACTGGAAAAGGTATTGAGCAGTAATGGCAGTGTCGGAACACCGGTGCAGGTTACCGTGCCCCCCGCTGCCGGGCTGGCCGGAGAGCAGGCCGCCAGTGCTTGCGGGCTGGCAAGGCCCAGAAGCAGCCCGGCAAGCCCCAGGCGCACAGCCATGGAAAGAGGGGAAATATGACCGACAACATCCATGACCTGACGTTTACCCACGCTCAACTCCTTGTAGGGTCAAACTCTTCATCCATGAATGCGTGTACAACCCACATCAACACCTTGAATCAACACGCATCAACTTCGAACACCTGACCGTGACGACAATGAATCATTGCTCAGCAACTTAGACGAGACTTCACCTTCTGCATAACTTTCGGGTCTGTTAAATAGCATTAATACTTTAGTTAAAAGTGATCTGTTAACTCTCTGAAATATGCAATAACCAGCTTAACTTTCAATTAGTTATAGAAAACGACGATTCACTGAAGCGACTGCTGTGGCAATCCGCCACACCCTACTGTCCCGCTGTCGATCCACCGCGCCCCGCGCTCTAACCAAAACGTCAGCCAACACACAAAATCCGTCATTTTTTCAATGGGCTGTTCCAAATTGGTACGACACATGCAAACGTTTGCGTCAGTTGCTTGAACGGTTCATCCCGACACGTCCGTTCCCGCTTCGCCAAACCCCGCACGAACAAGGATTTTCAATGCACCTCACCTCCCCACGCCCCGCGTCGCGCAACCGTTTTGCTGTTTCCCTGCTACTGAGCACCGTTACAGGACTACTCAGCCACAGCGCCCTGGCGCTAGAAACCACCATTGATGAGTCCGCTCAGGGTGAAGCCTTGAGCGCCGAAGCCAGCCCGCCGAAAAAAGGCGCTTACCTGTCGGACTGGTTCAACCAGGACCTGATGATCATTGGCAGCAAGGACATCAGCTTCGGGCCGCAACCGGCCGACGATATCTACCTGGAATATGAATACTTCGGCCGCAAGGGCCCGTTCGAACTCTATGGCTACGTCGACATCCCGAAGATTTTCGACATCGGCAACAGCCACGACAAAGGCGTCTGGGACCACGGTTCGCCGCTGTTCATGGAGCACGAGCCGCGCATTTCCATCGACTACCTGGCCGGCCGCAGCCTGGCCATCGGGCCGTTCAAGGAATGGTATGTGGCCTTCGACTGGATCTACGACCACGGCAGCCGCACCGCCAACCGCGCCAACACCTTGTACAGCGGGCTGGGCACCGACATCGACACCCACTCGCGGGTGAACCTGTCGGCCAACTTCTATGGGCGCTACCAGTGGGAGAACTACGGCGCCAGCAACGAATACTCCTGGGACGGCTATCGTGCACAGTTGAAGTACATCGTGCCGATCAGCAGTTTCAGCAATGGTGCATCGCTGACCTACATCGGCTTTACCAACTTCGATTTCGGGTCCGACCTGCACAAGGACAATCCGGCGCGCACCGCCAATGCCACGGTGGCCACCAATGTGTTGCTCTATTCCTTCACCCACTTGCGCTTCACCCTGGTCGGGCGTTACTTCCACAACGGCGGCAACTGGGACGACGGCAGCGAGTTGAACTTCGGTGATGGCAACTTCCGTGCACGTTCCGATGGCTGGGGTTACTACGCCGGGGTCGGTTATCAGTTCTGAGCGGCACATTTCAATCGACAAGCTGCCAGCAGCTTGTCCTGCATTCAGTCAGGGAGATTCTGATGCACACAATCACTCGTCTTTGTTTGTCCGTGGGCCTGGCCTGCGGCACCCTCCTCGCTTCTACCGCGTGGGCCGCTGAAACACCGATCCAGCCAAAAGTAATGCTGATCACCATGTTCGCCCCCGAAGCGCAACACTGGATCGATCGCCTGGAGCTCAAGCAGCAGGTCCGCGTGCCCGGACTGTCCGCCGAGTACCCGAACATCCGCTGCAACACCCGACAGGTGTGCCTGATGGTGACCGGCATGGGCCAGACCAATGCGGCAGCGTCCACCCTGGCATTGGCGCTGTCGCCAATGTTCGACCTGCGCAAAAGCTACTTCGTGATTGCCGGGATCGCCGGAATCAGTCCAAAACACGGCACCCTCGGCACCGCCGCGTGGGCACATTACCTGGTGGAGTTTGGCACCCAGTGGGAGCTGGATTCCCGGGACGCACCGAAAGACTGGCCGACCGGCTACACCGGGATCAACACCCAGGGCCCTGACGAAAAACCGCCGCTGGACTACAAGACCGAAGTCTTTGAGCTCAACCCGAAGTTGCAGGCCAAGGCCTTCGCCCTCAGCCAAAACGTGCCGTTGAGCGAAAGCGCGCAATCGGCGGCCTGGCGCCTGAAGTACCCGTCTGCCCCGGCCAATCAACCGCCGGTGGTGACCCGATGCGACACGCTGGCAGGCAACACCTGGTTTTCCGGGACCCGTTTGAGTGAACGGGCGGAAGTCTGGACCAGGCTCCTGACCGATAACAAAGGCGCCTACTGCACGACCCAGCAAGAAGACAACTCCACTTATGAGGCGCTGCTGCGAGCCAGCCGTGAGGGGCTGGTGGATGTCCAGCGTCTGGCAGTGGTGCGCGCCGGGTCGGATTTCGACCGGCCGGCACCGGGCGCGAGCGAAGTGGACAACCTGCTCAAGTACGCGGATCAGGGCGGGTTTGTCCCGGCCCTGGAAAACCTGTACCGCACGGGTAACCCGTTAGTGCAGGAAATTCTCGACAACTGGTCAGCGTGGGAAAACGGCGTGCCTGAGGCGTGATGCTGCATTGATCGAACCGACGCCTTCGCGGGCAAGTCGGATCGCCACACCGCTCGCGCCTACACACCGTAATCGCCGTAGGCGCGAGGCTTGCCCGCGATCAACCGTGCAGCGGTCGCACAACGGTATCGATTGGGTACGCGTCTCAAGGCACCAGCACTATCTTGTCGCCACGCCCCTGATTCACTTCGCCATAGCGGTCCAGCCCTTCGGCCAATGGGGATTCGACCAGGCCTTCGGGCAGCGGCAGCAGTCCTTCGTCGAAGAACCGGCCGAACTGGTCGAGCATCGCCGCACACGCCTGCACGCCATAGAGCAACGAATTGATCCCCACCACCGAGCCGCCCCGGCGATACAGCGCCAATGCAGGCAACTGCACATGACCGTCAACCGGAGCGGCAATGATCGCAATCCGCCCGAACGTCGCCAGTGCCGGCACGGCAGCCGGCAGCCAGAAGCCTGTGGTGTCGAAAATCACCTCTGCGCCCCCGGCAAACACCGCATTGACCTGCGTCGGCAGATCCTCAGGCTTACCCAACTCAATCGTCTTGATGCCCTGAGCCTGCAAAGCGTTGACCTGCTCCGGCCGTCGCGCCGCTGCCAGCACCTGGGCACCACGGACCTTCGCCAGCGCCAGCGCTGCACTCCCGACCGCCCCGCCGCCGATCACCAACAACCGGGTTCCGGCCTTCACCAGGCTGCGTTCCAGCGCGTCCCACGCCGTGGTGTACGGCACGCCGAGGCTGGCGGCCTGGGCGAAGCTCAGATGACTCGGCTTGAGCGCCACGCCATTGGCCGGCAGTTTGACGAATTGCGCATGGGAGCCGTCGGCGAAGAAACCCAACTCGCGGCCAGTGCCCCAGACAGCCTGGCCGATCAATGCCTGCGGGCCTTCCACCACGACACCTGCAAAATCCCGTCCGGGAATCCTCGGCAGCGTGGTGTAGGGAAAACGCCCGAGCACGTTCTTCACATCGCTGGGGTTCAGGCCGGCCGCCTTGATCTGCACCAGCACTTCATTCGCGCCCGTGGCCGGGGTCGGCACCTCAACGTAACGCAACGCTGCAAGGTCACCGGTTTTATCGAATTGCAGGGCTTTCATGGGAGGCTCCATCAAAAAAGTGAAAAGGTGTTCAAGAGATCCAGCCTGCGAGCAACTGCCGGCCCATTGGCCAGAGCTTTTCGCCGGCAAGCATGCCCAACAACCCCACTAACGCGATGGCTGGCGGCGCGGGCGAACGAAAGTCCAGCGCGCCATAGAGCACGCCGACACCCAGGCCAATGACCAGTGACATGAGGTAATTCATGGCGAACTCCGTGCGCTTGGCGTCATGCGACGATGCAAATGGGGAATGCACACAGTGTAGAGAGTGCCCGCAACGGCTATCGGCCAAGCGCTTCTGGATTTCGGACAACTGAGCCGGGAGACACCGTGAACTGTGATGGCGCCACGCCCAGTTCCCGACGAAACATGTCACTGAAACTGCTCGGCGAGTAACCCAGCGCACGGGCAATGGCGCCGACCGGCGCACCCTGGATCAGTTCGGCCACGGCCACCGCCAGTTGCACCTGACGCCGCCACTCGGCAAACCCCATGCCCAGGCCATCCTTGAACAGGCGGGCCAGGGTCCGCACGCTGGCACCGGCATGTTCAGCATGCTGCTCGAAGGCGATCTCCAGCGAAGGCGCGGCCATGACCGCCTGACACAGGCTTACCAAACGGCGATCCGAAGCGTCCGGCATGGGAATCTTCAACAGCGAACGTTTTGCCCGTTTCAACTCCAGCAGCGCCAACCCCACCAATGCTTCGTAATAGTCGGTTGGACCGCTGTCGCCCTGCGCCACCAACCCGAGGATCAACTCGCGTAACAGCCCGCCCACCTCGATCACCTGAACGCGGCTGTCCAGCGTTGCGGCCAACGAAGGGCGCAGGTAGATATTGCGCATCTGCAAATCGGAAACCACCCGAATGCCATGCACCACGCCCGGTGGCAACCAGACTGCGCGCTGCGGTGGCACGACCAGCGCTTCGGTCGGCGTCTCGACCCACATCACACCGCTCATGGCATAGAGCAACTGGCCCCACTCATGCGCGTGAGGCTCGATAAACAACCCGCGCGGATAGGTCCGTGCCAAGGGTT
Organism: Pseudomonas purpurea; assembly: GCF_039908635.1. Classification (NCBI taxonomy): domain Bacteria; kingdom Pseudomonadati; phylum Pseudomonadota; class Gammaproteobacteria; order Pseudomonadales; family Pseudomonadaceae; genus Pseudomonas; species Pseudomonas purpurea. The sequence goes on along the minus strand of NZ_CP150918.1, from coordinate 2,481,867 downwards.
GCACCGGCACATCGAAGTCACTCAGGTCAGGGGGAGCGGCAAGGGCCATGGGCACGTATCGAGGTTGGGGGTATACGTGTTCATGGTAACGAGGCAGTCCGATGCCCGCCAGCAAAGCGTTCCGCTCGGCAATCAGAGTGAATTTTTCAGCAGGGCGGCGATCCCTCTATAACAACAAGGAGGAATACGGGCGCTATGAACAACGCAAAACTTTTCGTCATCGAGTACACCCTGCATGGCGTTGCCAAGTCTTTCATCATCCGCCAGGAGAAGATGGACAACGCCGAAGCCTGGCACTGGGCCAGTTGTGATGCGGGGGTGGGCCGGATTGGACGTTTCGGTCGCGAACAGGTGAAAAAGACCACCCGGCCGCTGGCGGAAAAGTTCGGCATCGAAAACGTTGCCTGGCGGCCGACGCGTTAACCCGCGATCAGCCCGGCACTGAGCGCGGAGCCCCGACGAGCTCCACGTTCAGGCCGTCGCGGTCAACCATGAGCGCCCTTGGCGCACTTGCAACCGCTGCCAGCGCAGGCTTCGCCGTGTTCATGGTGCTTGGCGCAGCCTTCACAGCAATAGTGCTTGCCGTGGCGAACAATCGAATGTTCTCCCAGTTTGCAGGTGCAATTGGGGCAGGCGCAGGTTTCTGCTTTCATCAGTCTGACTCCAGTGTGAGGGTCGTCCGGACACCGCCATACAGCCATGCCCGAAGCACCGACCGCCCGCACCTGAACGCAGATTGCCTAACGGCGAGAACGGTCGTTACTCAGAGCAAAGCGTAGTCGACGCCCGCCGGTGAGGTGCACACCCTTTTCTAACCTGAAATATCGCGCCAAAGGCAGGTATGCTTTGGCGGCCTGCCGCGCAGAGCCCCGATCAGAGGAACCCGATGAAAACCGCTTGCCCACCCTATCTGCACCCTGGCGATCGCGTCGTGTTGTTCGATGGCGTCTGCACACTGTGCAACGGCTCGGTGCGCTTCCTGATCGCCCATGACCCTCACCAGAAAATCAAACTGGCCTCAATGCAATCGATCCAGGGTCAAGCGCTGTTGAATTGGTTCAACTTGCCCACCGAGCAGTTCCAGAGCATGGCGTTCATCGAAAATAACGCCGTGTTCGAACGCTCGGACGCCTTTATTCGAATGATGCGTCACCTGCCGTGGCCATGGCGGGCGCTCAGCGCAATCCGGGTGATTCCACGCCCCGTGCGTGACTGGGTTTACGACCGGGTAGCACTCAATCGCTATCGGCTATTCGGTCGTCGCGATGTGTGCCTGTTGCCAGACCCTGCGCATCAGGACCGGTTTCTCGATGATCGGGGTTGAGTTGTAACCCCTGTGCCCTACCTTCTGCCCACGTACAAGGATGTTGCCGTGCTGATGCTGAAACTGTTGGTGGTTCCTGGTTTTTTGCTGCTGATTTCCCTGGCGGGTAAACGTTGGGGACCCAGTGTTGCGGGTTGGCTGGGGGGCTTCCCGGTGGTCGTGGGGCCGATCCTGTTTTTCCTCGCCCTCGAACAAGGCGTGGCATTTGCCGCCCAGGCGTCGACTGCCGCGCTGTCGGCACTGTTTGCAATGATCGCGTTCAGCATCGTCTACGCCCAGGCCGCGCAACGCTTGCGTTGGCCCAGCGCCTTGGCTTTGGCGGTATTGGTGTGGGCGCTCTGCGCGGCGCTGTTGTCGCTGGTGCCGACATCACTGGGGTTTTCCATCGCCGCTGCAACCACCGCACTGGTCGGCGCGCCGTACCTGTTCCCCAAGGTCCAACCGCTCACTGTGCCAGTTGCGCCCCGATCCGACCGGTTGATCTACCGCATGCTCGCGAGTGGCGTTCTGACCCTCGCAGTCACCCTGTTGGCCAGCTCCGTGGGCGAACGCTGGAGTGGGTTTCTGGCAGTGTTCCCGGTACTCGCCAGCGTGCTGGCGGTGTTCTCGCACCAGAGCCACGGCCCGGCCTTCACCGCTACCTTGCTCCGGGCCATCGCCACCGGCTTGTATTCCTTTGCCGCGTTTTGTCTGGTACTGGCACTGGCCTTGCCGACGCTGGGACTACTGGCATTCCCGTTGGGGGTGGGGGTTTCGCTGGGGGTTTTGTTTATGAGCAAACGGTGGCTATCAAAACCAGAGCCTGGTGACTTGAATCCATCCATCGGTGGAGAGGTACGATGAATGGCAGCCATCTCCTGATCATCGCGGCAGCGCTTCTGGATATCACCTCTTGCTTGAACGCGCCACCACTGGAGTGATCCATGCCTGCCGTGGGATGATCGCCGCCACTGCGTGTAGCCCCGGAGAATTTGCATGTCACTGTTCCGCCAAAAAACCGTTGCCCTGTTGCTGACTGCGGTCGCCAGTTTCGGCACCGTCAACACGTATGCGGCCACCAAAAACACAGGGAACACCACTCCCGCACAAAAAGTCTCGGTGCTGAGCGGCAAGTTCAGCTTCACCCTGCCCAAAGGGTTCATTGCCAACCCGCTGTCAGCCGGCGATGAAGCCAGCGGAACGGCTGGCGCCACCGGCACCATGTACACCAATCAGGCTACAAAAACCGTGGTAATCGTCGCCGAAAACACCATCCCCAATGGTGTGACGGTCAAGGACAACGACTCCGCGTTCCTCGACCAGTCCGTATCGGGCTTTGCCACCCAACAACGCCAGGCCTTGCCTGACTTCAATAAACAGAGTGAAAAAAGCCTGACAGTGAAAGGTCTTGGGCTGCGCCAGATCGACAGCACGGCCACACAGGGCGGTGGCCAGACTCTCAACACCAGCCTGTTGGCCGGCTCCGGCAACCGCATGGCACTGATCCAGATTATTTCCCGCGCCGACGACAAAACCGGGCATGGCGTGCTGGTCCAGCAAATTCTTGCCGGTAAGTAAGCAAAAACGGGAGCCGCCAGGCGGCCCCCGTTTATTGATTGATCCGCCGCATCCAGGCGTTCAAGTCCTGCATTTCGGTGCCGCTGATGGTGTGGCCAATACCCGGATAGGCATGAAACTCAGGCTTGAGTGAAAGCCCCTGCAATAGGCTGTAGGCTTCGGTGCCATCGGTGTAGGGCAATCGCGAGTCCGCCGTGCCATGCCCAATGAAAATGGCCAACGACTCACGTCTGGGGTCTGTCTTGAGGTTCTCACTGAGCAGCGGCAGGACTTTGCCACTCAAGCGCGCACAGCGTGAGGATGAGTCAGGGCGACTTCATAGGACATGATTGCGCCCTGACTGAACCCGACCAAAATAACCTTGTCCGCTTGGGTGCGATACTTCTCCGCCGCTTGCACCACGAAGTCCAGTATCAACTGTGTACTGCCCTGTAAGTCATCGGTCTCACCGTCGTAGGCTCCTTCGCCCTTCTTGCGAAACCACTGGTAACTCCCGTCTTCCAGCATCTGCGGTGCGCGTACGGATAAAAAAGTATACGTCGCGGGCAACGTGTCCTTGATGTCGAACAGGTCTTCTTCATTGCTGCCAGAACCATGGAGGAAAATCACCAACGGCTGGTTCTGTGGAGCGGGTGTTGTTTGCTCCAGATACGGCAACGGTAGGTCAGTGTGCAAAGGTGTCTGGGCGTTTACGGCGAAAGATGCCATCAGCATCAACAACCCAAGAATCTTGTGCATGGGGGTTCCTTCAGTTTCACCGATGAGTGCGGCAGAGTTTCTCGGTGTGGGGAGTGGGGGGTTACACAATGGGGCTCAATCGTTAATCAGCTTTCCGGCTCGAATCGCGTCGCGCCCTGCGACCTTGGCTTGCCAGATTCCCGGTTGCGTGTAGCGCCCGCGATCAAGGGCAAACAACACCCCGCTGGTTCCGGCACACACGGTACTGACCCGATCACTCAGCGGGTCAACCACCTCGAACAGCGCATCGCCCGTCTCCACCCACTCCCCTGCCTCACGCAGGAAACTGACAACCCCGTGATGCGGTGCGAAGAGGTACTGCGTGCCCTCAAAGGGCATGCCTTCACAACAATCACTCGGCGCTGACGGCCAGTCTCCGTCGATAAATCCCTGCTCGGCGAAGAAGCCGAGAATGGCTTCGCAATTGGCCTGCGCCTGAACCACACGGGTGTCACCCATACTGCCCAACTCCAGGGTTGTTGCCAGGTTAGCCGGAGGAATGGCTGCTTGCGGGAACGCTTTGGCCAAGCGCAACCACGGCGATGAGCAAGACTCATCGAAAGAACTGCCGCCTGAGTCTTCACACAGCAACGCGACACCAGCCTTCAGTCGTGCTGCCAGCGATTGCCACTGTGGCCAATGTTGCGGCAAGGCATAGAGGTGAATGACGGCCTCAAAATCACAATGCAGATCGAGCGTGATATCAGCATCACAAGCATGGCGCAGCAGCAGTCGGTGCAAGGCTTCGAGTGATGAGACCGGCGCTGGCAATTGATCGAGGACCTGCCCCATGGCCTGGCGGATCAAGGCAATATTGGACTGCGCATCGGCGCCCAGACGCGTCCCGATCAACTCACCCACGGGCCCGCCAAGCTCGTGGAACGCCCGGTTGAAATTTTTTCCGCTGCCCAATTCGAAGCGGCCCAGATGACTACCTTGCAGGTGCTGGTCCAAGCCGATGGGGTTGGCCACGGGGACCAATTCGATGATGCCCCTTAACTGACCTTGGCTTTCAAGTTCAACAAGCCGCTTCTTCAACTCCCAGGCGGTACGCATGCCCGGCAGTTCATCGGCGTGCAAGCTGGCCTGGATATAGACCTTGCGTGAGCCACTACCGAAACGGAATACGCTGAGGCTACGCTCAGTGCCCAAGTGGCTCCAAGGCAGTGGATGATCAATACGTTGCATGGGATCTCCTGGATCAATCACCAAAGGAACAGACCGCGCAGAATACCTCTCGACCTGCAGATCATGAAGACCCATTTCCGCTGATGACTTTTTCGCAGGCAAAACAAAACCCCTACCTGCATACGCAGATAGGGGTTTCGGAATTTAATCTTGACGATGACCTACTCTCACATGGGGAAACCCCACACTACCATCGGCGATGCATCGTTTCACTACTGAGTTCGGGATGGGATCAGGTGGTTCCAATGCTCTATGGTCGTCAAGAAATTCGGTAGCCAGCTCGTGTGCCTTTCGGTTCACGCTCCAGCGAATGGGGATGTGATAGATCTCGGTGCTTTGTGAATCGCAAACTTTCGGTTCGTTTCGTCTTCACACACCGCAATCTGGCGCTCTCTCGAGTCACTAAATTGCTTGGGTGTTATATGGTCAAGCCTCACGGGCAATTAGTATTGGTTAGCTCAACGCCTCACAGCGCTTACACACCCAACCTATCAACGTCGTAGTCTTCGACGGCCCTTCAGGGAACTCAAGGTTCCAGTGAGATCTCATCTTGAGGCTAGTTTCCCGCTTAGATGCTTTCAGCGGTTATCTATTCCGAACATAGCTACCCGGCAATGCCACTGGCGTGACAACCGGAACACCAGAGGTTCGTCCACTCCGGTCCTCTCGTACTAGGAGCAGCCCCTCTCAAATCTCAAACGTCCACGGCAGATAGGGACCGAACTGTCTCACGACGTTCTAAACCCAGCTCGCGTACCACTTTAAATGGCGAACAGCCATACCCTTGGGACCGGCTTCAGCCCCAGGATGTGATGAGCCGACATCGAGGTGCCAAACACCGCCGTCGATATGAACTCTTGGGCGGTATCAGCCTGTTATCCCCGGAGTACCTTTTATCCGTTGAGCGATGGCCCTTCCATACAGAACCACCGGATCACTAAGACCTACTTTCGTACCTGCTCGACGTGTCTGTCTCGCAGTCAAGCGCGCTTTTGCCTTTATACTCTACGACCGATTTCCGACCGGTCTGAGCGCACCTTCGTACTCCTCCGTTACTCTTTAGGAGGAGACCGCCCCAGTCAAACTACCCACCATACACTGTCCTCGATCCGGATAACGGACCTGAGTTAGAACCTCAAAGTTGCCAGGGTGGTATTTCAAGGTTGGCTCCACGCAGACTGGCGTCCACGCTTCAAAGCCTCCCACCTATCCTACACAAGCAAATTCAAAGTCCAGTGCAAAGCTATAGTAAAGGTTCACGGGGTCTTTCCGTCTAGCCGCGGATACACTGCATCTTCACAGCGATTTCAATTTCACTGAGTCTCGGGTGGAGACAGCGCCGCCATCGTTACGCCATTCGTGCAGGTCGGAACTTACCCGACAAGGAATTTCGCTACCTTAGGACCGTTATAGTTACGGCCGCCGTTTACCGGGGCTTCGATCAAGAGCTTCGCGTTAGCTAACCCCATCAATTAACCTTCCGGCACCGGGCAGGCGTCACACCCTATACGTCCACTTTCGTGTTTGCAGAGTGCTGTGTTTTTAATAAACAGTCGCAGCGGCCTGGTATCTTCGACCGGCATGAGCTTACGGAGCAAGTCCTTCACCCTCACCGGCGCACCTTCTCCCGAAGTTACGGTGCCATTTTGCCTAGTTCCTTCACCCGAGTTCTCTCAAGCGCCTTGGTATTCTCTACCCAACCACCTGTGTCGGTTTGGGGTACGGTTCCTGGTTACCTGAAGCTTAGAAGCTTTTCTTGGAAGCATGGCATCAACCACTTCGTCACCCAAAGGGTAACTCGTCATCAGCTCTCGGCCTTAGAATCCCGGATTTACCTAAGATTCCAGCCTACCACCTTAAACTTGGACAACCAACGCCAAGCTGGCCTAGCCTTCTCCGTCCCTCCATCGCAATAACCAGAAGTACAGGAATATTAACCTGTTTTCCATCGACTACGCTTTTCAGCCTCGCCTTAGGGACCGACTAACCCTGCGTCGATTAACGTTGCGCAGGAAACCTTGGTCTTTCGGCGTGGGTGTTTTTCACACCCATTGTCGTTA